>NZ_QUZU01000047.1 GCF_004682055.1 Pseudomonas kairouanensis
CCTGCGTGCGCCGGGCATGACGTGGATGCGCTTGCCGCTGTTCATCTGGTCGATGTACGCCACCTCGATCATTCTGGTGCTGGCCACGCCCGTGCTGGCGATCACCCTGGTGCTGGTGGCCGCCGAGCACCTGTTCAACATCGGTGTGTTCGACCCGAAACTGGGCGGCGACCCGCTGTTGTTCCAGCATCTGTTCTGGTTCTACAGCCACCCGGCGGTGTACATCATGATTCTGCCGGCCATGGGGGTGGTCAGCGAGTTGATCACGGCGGCAGGGCACAAGCGCATTTTCGGCTACCGCTTTATCGCCTGGTCCAGCGTGGCGATTGCGGTGATCGGCTTTCTAGTGTGGGGCCATCATATGTTTGTCGCCGGGCAGTCGATGTATGCCAGCCTGGTGTTCTCATTGTTGAGTTTTCTGGTGGCGATTCCGTCGGCGATCAAGGCCTATAACTGGAGTGCCACGCTGTACAAGAGCGACTTGACCCTGCATGCGCCGTTTCTGTTTGCGCTGACGTTTATCGGGTTATTTATCGTCGGCGGCGTCACCGGGCTGTTCCTCGCGCTGCTGGCCGCCGACCTGCATGCGCATGACACCTATTTTGTGGTCGCGCACTTCCACTACATCATGGTCGGCGCCGCCGTGGCCGGGTACTTCGGGGCCTTGCATTTTTGGTGGCCGAAGATCACCGGCCGTCTTTACTCGCAACTGTGGGGCAAGGTCACCGCGATCCTGATTTTCTGCGGCTTCAACCTGACGTTTTTCCCCCAATTCCTTTTGGGTTACCTGGGCATGCCGCGTCGCTACCACAGTTACGACCCGGACTTTCAGTTCCTCAACGTGATGTCATCGGCCGGCGCATCGATCCTGGCGCTGGCCTACGTGTTGCCGTTTTTCTACCTGCTCGGCTCCCTGCGCTGGGGCGAGCGGGCGCCGATCAATCCCTGGGAGGCGGCCGGGCTGGAGTGGCGCGTGGCTTCGCCGCCGCCGCTGCACAACTTCGAAGCGCCGGTGACGGTGGATTTCGAGGCCTACGATTATTCCCCAGGGGCCCGCCGTGATCCGCTCTGACGAGAGGCCCGCCGACCCGTTCGTGGCCTGGGCCCAGCAACGCGAGGCCGCCCGCCTGGGCATGTGGCTGTTCCTGGCCAGCGAAGCGATGATGTTCGGCAGCCTGATCATGGTGGCGTGGTTTTTTCGGCTGCGTCATCCGAGCGGGGTGGCGGAGGCCGTAGCGGGCCTGCATTACCTGTTGGCGACGGGCAATACAGTCCTGTTGTTGACCAGCAGTTTGTTGATGACCCTGGCCGTCAGCGAGCCGCGCCGGGTGCGCTGGTGTCTGCTGGGTGCGGCCGTATTGGGCGTGTTGTTCCTGGGCTGCAAGGGTGTTGAATACGGCCTGGAGATCCACGAAGGCGTGCTGCCCGGCTTTAGCGATCACTCAACCTGGCAGGCGCCGTCGGCGCAGTTGTTCATGAACCTGTACTTCATCGCCACGGCGTTGCACGGGCTACATGTGTTGATCGCCGTTGGCCTGGCCCTGTGGCTGTACAGCGCGTTGAAACGCGACCGGTTGGCACCTCATCAGGGCGCGATGCGCCTGGAAATGATCAGCCTGTATTGGCACCTGGTGGACGGGATCTGGATCCTGTTGTTTCCCACTCTCTACCTGGTGGGGCGTTGAGATGAGCAAGGCGGGCGCGTTGAAAGTCTATGGGGCGCTGCTGCTGTTGCTGGCCGTGCAGATACTGTGCGTTCGCTATCAGCCCCGGTTCGGCAGCGTGATCATGCTCGCCGCCGCCGGCCAGTTCCTGCTGTTGTTGCTGTTCTATTTAGGGCTTTACCGGCACCGCGGCTGGGTACGCCTGTTTGGATGGGTGTACCTGCTGTGGTTGCTGGTAATGGTGGTGTTCATCCTGGGTGAGTCGGCGACGCGCTGAGCCGCACCGGCACCGATTTGGCGGCCGGCACCTTGCTGCGTTCAGCGTGGTGCCAGAGCGGCACCAGCGGGTTGCATTCGGGGTAGTACGCCGCGGCGCAGCCTTCGGGAATGTCGTAGGCGATGATTTCGAATGGCCCGACCTGGCGCTTGACCTCCGGTTCGATGGCAGTGGTCAACATCACCTGCGCGCCGGGCATGAAGCCCAGGCGCACGATGTCGTTGCAGTGCATGAAAATCACCTCGCGCGTGCCGCTGACCCCGCGAAAGCGATCGTCATAACCGTAAATGGTGGTGTTGAACTGATCGTTGCTGCGCAGCGTCATCAGTTGCAGGACATCCCGTGCCGGTTGTGCAAGGTTTACATCGTCATCTTCGGCCAGGGTCACGGGCTTGACGAACTGCGCCTTGCCGCTCGGGGTCAGCCACTTGCGCTGCGCGGCGGCAATCGGGCGATGGAAGCCGCCAGGCTCGGTCATACGGCTTTCCATGTCGTGGAATATCTGCGGGTAGATCTGCCCGATGGCCGTGCGGACCTTGGCGTAGTCGGTGCTCCAGGCCTGCCAATCGATGTTGCAGGGATGGGAGAGGGTGGCCATGGCCAGCCCGGCGACAATGCTGGCTTCGGCGCGCACATGAGGGCCGACCGGCTCGCTGCTGCCACGCCAGCTGTGGATGCAGCCGGTACTGTCTTCAGTGGTGTAGGTTTGCGCCACGCCATTTTGCCGGTCTATTTCGATGCGACCCAGGCATGGCAGCAGCCACTGGTGACGCGCCGGCAGCAAGTGCGTGCGGTTGAGCTTGGTGGCGACCTGTACGTTCAGGTGCAACCCTTGCCAGGCGGGCTCCATGCGCGAGGTGTCCGGAATTGCCCGTAGAAAGTTGCCGCCCAGGCCGACAAAACCGCGCACCTGGCCGCTGAGAATTCCTTCGCACGCATCCACCGTGCACACGCCCATTTTCTCTGGCACGTTGAAGCCGAAGTGCTGCTCGATCAACTCCGCCGGTACTTTTTTCGGGTCTTCGGTAATGCCCACCGTGCGCTGGCCTTGCACATTGGAGTGGCCGCGCACCGGGCAGATCCCGGCACCGGCCTTGCCGATATTGCCGCGCAGCAGCAGCAGGTTGACCAGCATCTGCACGTTGGCCACGCCCTGTCGATGCTGGGTCAGCCCCATGCCGTAGATGAACATCACGCGTTGGCTGTGGGCATACACGGTCGCGGCGGCTTCCAGTGCGCCGCGCGTCAGCCCGCTCTGGTGCTCCAACTTTGGCCAGGCACAGCCACGGACATAGGTGGTGAAGGTTTCGAAGCCGTCGGTGTGGCCGGCGATGAAGTCATGATCGAGTACCGCCGGGCTGCCTTGCTCGGTGGCGAGGTCATCCATTTCCAGCAACGCCTTGGCGATGCCGGTGATCGCTGCCGTATCACCGCCGATTGCCACCTGATGGTACTGGGTGCTGATCAAGGTCGAGTCGGGCGTAAGCATTTTCGTGGGGGATTGCGGGTTGACGAAACGCTCCAGGCCGCGCTCGCGCAAGGGGTTGAACGTGATGATAGGCACATCGCGTCGACGCACGTCTTGCAGTTGATGCAGCATGCGCGGGCTATTGCTGCCAACGTTCTGGCCAAAGAAAAACAGGCAATCGGTGTGCTCGAAGTCTGCCAGGGTCACGGTGCCCACCGGCACGCCGATGCTTTCCTGCAACCCTACCGAGGTACTCTCGTGGCACATGTTGGAGCTGTCGGGAAGGTTGTTGGTGCCGTAGGCGCGCGCGAACAACTGGTACATGAACGAGGTTTCCAGCGACGCCCGCCCGGAGGCATAGAACACCACGCTGTCGGGGTCCATGGCCTTGAGTTGGGCGCCGATTTCACGGTAGGCCTCTTCCCAGGAGGTTTCCCGGTAATGATCAGTGTCGGGGTCGTAGCGTAGCGGGTGGGTCAGGCGGCCATGCTGCTCCAGCGCATAGTCGGGCCAGGTACGCAGGTCGCTGAGGCTGTGCTCGGCAAAGAACGCCGGGTCTGTCTTGAGGGACGTTAGTTCCCAGGCGGTGGCCTTGGCGCCGTTCTCACAGAACTCCAGCGCATGGGGATGGCCGGGCTTTGCCCAGGCGCAACTGACGCAGGCAAACCCGTCGGGCTTGTTCTGTTTGAACAGCGCGGCGGGCGCCTTGGCCAGCGCTTGTTCGCGCCACAGGATCTGCATCACCGACTTGGCCGAACCCCAACCGCCGCAGGCATTGGTATAAGGCTGGAAATGGCTTTTGGGGTAGATAAGCATCAGGCACTCCCGGGTCTTGGCTGAATACAGTTGGGACGGGCCGGTAGACGCAAAGGTTCGAGTGGATTCGTGGGTGGAAGCTGCCGTTTGTCAGTGTTGCTCGACATCAAGTGAACCCCTGGACATCGACGGTCCTCCACACCCCTGTGTGCTTTGAACAGACAACGAGGTGCGTAACATGAAAGCAATCAGGATTGAGCAGTTTGGCGGCCCCGAGGTCATGCGGTTTTGTGACGTCGAGGTGCCGGAGCCTCTGGCAGGCGAGGTGCTGGTCAAGAATTTTTTCGTGGGCATCAACCCAGTGGACTACAAGATTCGTGAAGGCCAATACCCGGAGGTCAAGCAGGACAAACTCCCGCTGACCCTTGGCCGTGAAGTCGCCGGCCTGGTAGAAAAAGTCGGGCAGGGCGTCAGCGATTTCAAGAAGGGCGATCGGGTGTTTGCGATGATTGGCGCCGACGGTGGCTATGCCGAGTATTCGCGGGTACCGGCGGTGCATCTGGCGCGTATTCCTCATGCGTTGGATTGGCCGGTCGCGGCTGGCATACCGTTGGCGGGCCATACCGCTTGGCAGGCCCTGGTGGAGCACGGACAGATCGAGCAGGGGCAGAAGGTCCTGATCCATGGCGGGACCGGTGGAGTGGGCCACTTGGCCGTGCAGTTTGCCAAGGTCAAGGGTGCCGAGGTATACGCCACCGCGTCCACGGACAGCCTGCCGTTATTGCGCGAGCTGGGGGCAGACCGCGCGATCGACTACAAGACCGAGCGTTTTGAGGACATTTGCAAGGAGTTTGACCTGGTGATTGATTTGATCGGCGGCGACACCCAGGCGCGTTCGTGGCAAGTGCTGGGGGAGGGGGGCCGACTGGTGTCGACCCTGACGATGCCCGACGCCAGCCATCCGCAGGCAGCCGGCAAGACCGGAGCACGGTTTACCGCGGCGCCACGTGGCGAGGAGCTGACAGAGATCGCCGGATTGATCGAGGCCGGCAATGTGCAGGTCTACCTCGCCAAGGTATTCGAGTTGGAGGCTGCGGTGCAGGCGCTGGATTACCTGGCCAATGAGCATGTGCACGGGAAGGTCGTGCTGCATATCAGTGATTGAGGAGGCGTCATGAACCCACCATCCAAACCCCATACGTCGGGGCAAATCGGGCAAAAGGTGCGGCCCGCGGCAAAGCGCAACGACAAATCGGAGGACCCGACGGTCGACCGTCCCTGGGAGGCGGACGTCGATCAAGGCGGCGTCGCCCCTGGCGGGCCTTCACAAGACCCTGAGTCAGGGGCGTGATACTTGACCGGGCGTCAGCCCTGTTTTCGACAGGGCTGACGGCTATCTTCGCTTTGTACGATGGATGCGCATCCACTCTTGGTAAGCGGCGGTGCGTTGTGCATCTGCAGCTTTCTTCGCTTCGATGAAGCGCGCCCACGTCTGCGCGTCGCCGCTGTAGGACTCGATGATTTTGTACGCTTGCGCATCCAGTCGGTCGGCTTCAAAAAACATCTCGTTATTTCGCGCGACCTCATCATCGCGTGCTTGTCTCATCGTATAACCAAGCGTCTGGCTGTTCATCATGCGAGACCCTCCGCCCACTGTACCTGCGTCGCGGCGCACCAGCGTACTTGCGTGATGCCGTATTTTTCCGCCATCGGCTTGGAAACACGCTTGAGTGTGTGTTGGCCAAATTTGGGTATGACGGCAACACCTGCATCGCAGCTGGCCCAATGCCAAGCCTCGGCATTGTTCATTTGCGACGCGCGCACGACGAAGGACTTCGGTTCACCGTGAAGCTGATACTCGATGGTAAATAGATTGTTATCTTTCATGAGACCTCCTTATGCTCATGAATTACAGATATTTGACGTCAAAAAAAATTCAAAAAAATTGTCCGACAATTCGATGGATGAGCTCCGGCGCTTATCACACCTCAATCATCTACTGTAAACGTGACCCAGCCGGGCGCATCCGTGGGCCGATCTATATCGACGATGACGCCACTCACGGTGGAACCATCGGGTAAATGGACTGCGACAAAGTTAGGATTACCCGGCCAATCCAGTGGCTTGTCGAAGTCCAAACGCGCAATCGTAGGTTTTCCACTGCTGCTCAAATGGATATCTGCTGACTCATTCAAACATTCATCCGAGGGTGTGCCCAAATGACGAGAGGCAGTCATTACGCTCGCGTTACCTTGGAAGTTGTAAGACATGCTGATTTACCTCATTTAAACGGGGCGGCTGCCCCCCATTTCAGTTATGCGGCTTGTTGTTTGTTGAATGCTTGCGAGCAATGACCACACCGCCGAGTAACAACGCTGCGCTTGCTGCAACCAACCAATACGATGTACGGCGTGTTTGCCGCCACCCGCCTTCAATGCGGCGCTCGCCGCTGGCGGGTCTAAACAGGTTTCCCGACGAAGTCGCTGAGTGGGGGGCCCGTTGCAGGGCGGTGCGGGTCAGCCAGCCGGATACCTGGGGAAAGGCGGGCATCAAAAAATGCGCGACTCGAGCGATGGTTGCGGCGGCACCCACAGTGGTGCTGTTTCTCGGCTGCAGCGCGCAAGCGACCATCGCCCGCGCCACCTGACGCGGATCATAGACCGGTGGCGGCGGCGTCAATGCATGGCCGGTAAAATTTGCGCCATCGCGAAAGCCCGGTGTATCCATCACGGCGGGATAGACGTCGCACACATGAATATTCGGGTAGCCGACCAATTCACCGCGCAGTGCTTCGGTCAAGCCACGCAGACCGTATTTACTGGCTGAATACGCGGCGGCAAAAGGCTGGGCGACCCAGCTTCCCAGTGAGAGTGTATTGATCAGAATCCCGCTTTTCTGGGCTTTGAAATAGGGCCACGCCACGTGGGCGCCACGCAGGTAACCGAGCAGGTCTGTTTGCAGTACTTGTTCGTGTGCTTCCAAAGGCGTGTTTTCGAAGCTTCCGACGGCCCCTACACCGGCGTTATTGATCCAGATATCGATGCGGCCATTTCCGAAGGCTGCAGCCTTTTCCGCCAGCGCGCGCATTTGGTCGCCATGTGTCACATCGGTCTTAACGGCGATCGCCTGCGCGCCGCGTACAGCACATTCCTCGACCACTTCTGCCAGCGCCTTTTCATCACGAGCCGCCAAGACTAGCCGGGTACTTTGTTCTGCAAATGCGTGAGCAGCAGCACGACCTATGCCGCTTGAGGCGCCGGTGATCACCACCGTTTTGCCGTGTAACTGGCCATTGTTTTTTCCCATTACAGGCGCGCGCGCAGGCAAATCCTCGGGCACATGAACAGGTATCGGATGGAGTTTCAAACGGGCACCGTCGGCCAGTACGAGGGTAAGGTTTTCAATCGTGCCAGCGACACGGTCGGGGAATACCGGGTCGCCTAAGGCGTCGAGCTCGTCGTAAATAAATGTCTGGCCCTCAAGCCACCCGACAGCCGTCAAGAGTTCGGGACCCAGGTAATATTTTCCATCCAGGAAAAAACCGCAAAAGCTCCTTGTTCGCTCCAGGCTCTCCACTGCGTATCGTTCGCCAGGACTCATTCCGGTTGCTGAATCAATCATCATGACATCCTCCTATCGCTGGTCTTGCGATAGAGAAGGGCCAGCAAATGATCGTTCAATCCAAATGACTGAGTGGTGCGTTCAGTGCTGATGGGCCGTTACAGTCGGATCGGTGATCTGAATAACGGTGCCCTGTTGCCATGCGTCCGCACCCGGTGCGATGGGTGGCGCAACTATATCGATGCGTGTCTTCTTCTTTTCGGTGCTGTCGATACCCATCCGCTTATCTCGCTCGGCGACCATCCCAGGGTCGGCCTGGCCATCGGTGGTAAACCCCATCATCAGTTGCGGCGCACCCAGCGGCAGGCGTTTGTTGAGATCGGTATGCCAGGTATGCCAAGTCTTACCGTAGGTATGCACCAGTTTTTCCATCAACGCGTGCTCCGCCACTTCGTGGATTCCCGGCGCGACCAGTTGTCCTGATTTCACTTCGTGCACGTGGCTGTGCCACAGCGCCTTTTCAGGGGTAGGCAGTGAGGTGAATAACTGCTCGCTGATGATGTATTCCACGCCCATCAACTTTGCATCCTTGCGATTGCCGTCGTAGATCACGCATTGAATCACCTCTTCATTGAGAATCGCACAGTAGTGATGCGCTTCCATCTGCACCTCAGGATGGCCGTTATAAAAGTGAAAACCGTCCAGGTAGGCGTTCAATGCATCAACAGGCGGACGAGATTGGAGCAGGGCTGCACCGGCTTCCAGGGTTCGGGTAGATGAAGTGGTGGGTTTACCGGGTGCCCCCACGTTCGAGGGAGAATCGTTGCCAGCGCAGGCGCTTAACAGGGTAAAGGTTGCCGCCAAGGAGCATGACTTGGCCATTCTGGTTGTCTTGGTAATCATTGCCGTAGGTTCCACCCTCTTGCCTTCTCTCAAGCTGAAATCGTGAACGTCAGGTTCAACTCTGTAGACGTTGGAAATCCTGACACCGTGCACGTTCAAAACACTTTCACTTGAACGTTGATTGATCTGAAAGGTCGTTTTTTGGAACGGGTGATAGCGCAATCGCTCGCGCGCAGGAGCAATTATCATGTTAGTCGCCACTTCTATCGTGGAGTACCTCAAACGCAACCGACTGGTCATTGCGACGGCCGAGTCTTGTACCGCGGGAAAAATTATCACGTTGCTTTCCGAGGTCGACGGAGGGGGGGCATGTATTGAGAGTGGTTATGTTGTCTACTCGCCAGAAGCGAAGCAGCGACTACTAAAAGTACGCGCGTACACCATAAATACTTTTAATCTCACGAGTTGTGAGGTTGCTCGGGAGATGGTTCTCGGGGCGCTGGACGACAGCCCGGCAAATGTAGCCGTCGCGACCACAGGCATACTCGGTCCTGATGTGGTCGATGGAATACCTCCTGGAACTGTGTGTTTTGCCTGGGCCTATCGAGTAGGGCGAGGTCTGAGCGTGTTCAGTCGAAAGGAACGGTTCATGGGATCGCGCGAGGAGGTCCAATTGGCGGCATCCCTCCATGCCCTGAAATCATTGCCGCATTTTCACCAGCTAGCCATGGCGGGAGAGGGCGCTTAGCGATCTCTGACCCACAGCCTGCGAAAAACACGTTGATCGCCCGTTACTGGCCCCTCATCAGGAAATGGTAGCCGTTCGATATTTCTCAATTGTGCCTGGGTGGGCGCCTCGCGGCAGATATCCGCATGCTGGCCTGGCGGATACGCGCCTACTACGAGGAAGTCTCTACTGGCGCTCAGACTGCAATGTCCGGTGCCTGCCGGCAACAGCAACACATCGCCTGTACTCACGTTCAGAACCTGCCCGTGCTCGCCACCTAGCATCAGCTGAGCATGGCCGCTTGCGACACCCAGCACTTCGTGCCCCTGTGTATGGTAATGATGATAGTTGTAGATCCGATCACGCCACTGAGGTGGCCAACCTTGGCTGGCGAACATTGCTTCAAAGAGTGCCGCAGGGTCGTCGAAGGGCTTGGACAGGGCCTCTGAATAAAAAAGTACGGGCAGGTCCGGGTTATTGGGCACCGTATCACCGCGCTTAAACATAAGCGGTATTGACGCAGTTGTACCATTCTCAAAGCCGTTCATATGGGATGCGCCATTTGAAATCCGGTTATTTAGCTGACTGCCACGTCCACTGCCCGCCGTCTTTCTCACAATCGATTTTGGCTTGCTTAAGGTCCTGTGCGGCATAGTGATAAGTCACCACCCCAGCGTTGCTGGGAAGCATCGCGCCTGCGTGGCCAGGAACTTTGGCGGTTGCATGAGGATTCGCAAGTGCCTCCTGTGTGAGTGTTGCCTTGCAACTGGCCGTATAGTCGCCGGCGCATTGAGCGATCTTGGTTTTTTTTGTGTTCATCATGTCCTTGTTTTCGTTGCTGCACGACCAATCGATAGCGTCGGAAGGCACGCCTTCGTACGTGTAGCAGGTGTGCTGTTCAACCACAGGTACTTGATCGCTCCGAGAGTGCGTGTAGACATCACACGCCGCAGCCAAGGCGTTTGAAAAGGTAAAGCACAACATCAAAAACATGGGTAGACGCAGGTTCATAATTGTCATCTCCACGCAGCGTTCACACTTTCGGATTCAATTGAATCGACTCATATCGACTTATCTAGGAGCAAATTCTTTTCTCTTCACAAATGGGAGGGTGCAACGGTAGATAAAGTTTTAACGCTCTGCATATCCCTCGACGAGTGGCGTGCAGCGCTATCCACCAATGCTGAATAGCGGGGCTTTGGGGTGATTGTGTTTGAACATTCAGGTCGACGACGCTCTCACATAGAAATAGGCGAAAAGACAAACCCTGCTCCAAACAGGATGAGCATTATGAGCCACTTACCCCAACGACCCGAGCTCAAAGCTTGGTACAAGGCGTTGAACGACTACGCGTACCGCGCCACTTCTCCGGATGCTTACCACCGTGCTCTGCTGGACGGTGCCAAAGCGCTGTTAAGCGGCGGTGTCATTGATTGGGACCAATGTGAGGAACTCAAACGGCTGGCTGATTCGGCGCATGCCCGGGCCGTGCTGGAAGCCAAAGCCCATCTGAAGCGTGACCCCTCGGCGTAACAGCAGCGGCAGGCGCAATTTCCACCTTCTCCGCCATCACGACTGAGCTTATGGGGCGACGTCCAACAGCAGCTCTCCACTGGGAAGTTTTTCAACGTGGTGCACCACCCCACGGTAGGAGCCGCCCTCCCATTCGAAGGTAAGTGTGTGGGCGTGTTGTAGCTCGCTAGGCCACGGCAGTGCGAGTTGCAGCTGTAATCCAGACGCTTTGCGTATTATGCGTGCTCTGCACTCGCTTGCGAGTGGATTCACTCCGAACAGCGTGTCCACTAGGTATTCAATTTTGATTGAATGCATCGTCGCTTCAGTAGAGTCCGGCATATGAATTCCTGTTTATTACCCCACAGATGAGCGCCTGGAAGACTGTCTCGATATGACCATTTCTTCCAGTATTTCCCGTATGAGCCTATTGATTCCTGATTCCCCGTGATAGTGGGCGCGATTGATATTGGCGATGGTGAACTGATCAGCATCGTGTGCCGTCACGGTCACCGAAAGGCTGCCGTCGGGATTGAACGCACAGTGAACTGCGCAGTTAGGAAGGCGAGCGGAAAGGGCTGCTTCAACCTCCACTTTGGTTAGCGTGTCCATCAGTTCTCCGGATTAAAAGCCTAAACACGACAAGGCTAGTTCAGAATGCCGCGGCGTAAATACTGGCAGGATAATGGCCCTCCGAAACGTTCCTTTAGATGGAGCTGCTCTCGCTACGATAGATTCTTTAAACCTTCCTTATCAGGGCGGTGTCGATTGCTGGGCACACGTCGCGAGGTAAGGGAGAGAAAATGATAGGGATCGTGATACCTGCTCATAACGAAGAACGCTATATCAGCCAATGCCTTGAGTCCGTACTCCTCGCGGTTGAACACCCGTCGCTAAAAGATCGGTTGGTCGAGATACTTGTCGTCTTGGATGACTGCTCAGATAGCACGGAGGCAATGGTCGCGGCGATGGGCATACAGTCGATTGGTGTCTCCTTTCAAAACGTGGGTAAGACGAGAGCTGTAGGTGCTGAGCAGTTACTGAAAGCTGGTGCACGGTGGCTTGCTTTCACGGATGCCGATACCGTTGTACCGCCCGATTGGCTAGCGCGTCAGATTGAGTTTGACGCTGACGCGGTGTGTGGAACAGTTGAGGTCGACAGCTGGAGAGAATACGGCGAGACGGTTCGCACTCAAGACCTGGCGTTGTACCAGTTCATCGAGAACCATCGCCATATCCATGGGGCCAATCTCGACCTGAGTGCCGAGGCTTATCGGAACGCTGGTGGGTTCAAGCATTTGATGGCATACGAGGATGTTCAACTGGTTGCAGACCTCGAGAGGATTGGAGCACGTATTGTCTGGACAGCCACCAATCCTTTGCTCACCAGTGCACGCCGAGACTACAAGTGCCGGGGCGGATTTGGAGATTATCTGGCTTCCCTTATGCCTCCTAATACCGACAAAGGTGTCGAGCCGTCCATGAGTTCAGACTCTGGCCTCCGGGGGGCGTGACCTTGTGGATCTGATTGATTGGGTGCAATGGCCCGCCATGGTAGTGACTGTCATGTCAGCTTGGTATATCGGTTCTCAACAACCGCGCCGACGCATGATTGCCTTTTGGGGGTTTATCCTCAGCAACGCGTTATGGGTTATCTGGGGATGGCACACAAATGCTTTCGGATTGATTGTGCTCGAGTGCATTTTGCTTGGCATGAATGTTCGTGGGTTTAGGAAAAATCAGCGCGGTCCCCAGGCCTCCGAATGAATCGCGCCTACTGATTCTGAAAGTTCTTTTTAAACCCACGTAGGTTCATCGAGCAAAGACAGATCTGCAGCACGATCAGTGCGTAGGCCTCCGCATAAGCCCCCCAAATGACCCATAGGACATTACTCAAAATAAAACAGAAGAACCCTGCCATTCTTCTCGCGGGGCGTTGAGACCCGATAAGCCACGCGGCGATCACTGTCACTGCCATGGCGGGCCACTGAACCCAATCCAGATAACTCAAGCCAACCTCTCAATCTCTATCGATAAAAAAGAGAGGGATACGAGGGCGAATAATTCAGATTTTTTGAGCGATTTTGAGAATGTACCGCTCGTCAGACATGCCTCGAATTTCTTGAACATACGATTTGCTCTCTCGGACAGATTAAACATGTGCTGACGAAAAATCCCTTTCGTCTTGCCTCTGGGAGAACGCAATGAAAGCCATCGTTTACAACGGCCCCCGTGACGTCAGTGTGCAAAATGTGCCGGATGCCAAAATCGAAAAACCTACGGACGTTCTGGTGCGGGTGACGGCCACCAATATCTGCGGATCTGATCTGCATATGTATGAAGGCCGAACCTCTTTCGAAACCGGCAGAGTCTTTGGCCATGAGAATCTGGGCGAGGTCGTTGAAGTAGGCGCCGGTGTGGATCGAGTCAAGGTAGGCGACCGCGTATGTCTGCCATTTAACATCGGCTGCGGTTTTTGCGAAAACTGTGAAAAAGGCCTGACCGGATTCTGCCTGACCGCTAACCCAGGTAGTGCGGGCGCGGCCTACGGATTTGCTGATATGGGGCCATATCAGGGCGGGCAGGCAGAGCTGCTACGGGTGCCGTATGCCGACTTCAATTGCCTGGTGCTGCCCGACGACGCGCAAGAGCGTGAAGAAGATTACGTCATGCTGTCGGATATCTTCCCGACGGGCTGGCATGCAACCGAGCTGGCGGGCCTCCTTCCTGGGGAGAGCATTGCCATCTATGGCGCCGGCCCGGTGGGTTTAATGGCCGCCCACTCAGCAGTTATCAAGGGCGCCTCTCAGGTGTTCGTGGTCGACAATCATCCCGACCGTTTAAAGCTCGCCGCTCAGATGGGTGCTACGCCCATCAACTCGCTTGAGAAAGAGGCAGTGGACCAAATCTTAAATCTGACTCACGGCAAAGGCACCGATCGAGGATGTGAGTGTGTTGGTTATCAATGCTGCGACCGCCACGGTCATGAAGCCAATCACCTCACTATGAATAACCTTGTTGCCTCGACAAAAGCGACGGGGGGTATCGGAGTCGTTGGTGTGTTCGTACCTCAGGATCCCGGCGCTAAAAATGAACTCGCCAAAGAAGGCAAGATGGCCTTCGATTTCGGCGCTTTCTGGTTCAAGGGGCAGCAGATTCGAACTGGGCAGGCTAACGTCAAAGTCTATAACCGTCGCTTGGCCGAGCTTATCCATCACGGTCGTGCCAAACCATCTCAGATCATTTCTCATCGCCTCAAGCTCGCCGAAGGCCCAGATGCCTATAAGCACTTCGACGCACGTGACGATGGCTGGACGAAGGTCGTACTCAAACCAGCAGCCTGAAATGAAGAGCCAAATTCACTAGTAGGTAAACGATCATGAAAAAGTTGAGTATGTGCTTGGGCTTTTGCAGCGTATTCATGCTTCATGGATGCTTTGACAGCGCCGACAATGCAACCAAAGACAACTCCAGCGGTACCAAGTCCTCTGTACAGATGCAGGAAGGAAAGTCGGACGACAGTAAGCGATAATTGATGGCCCAGACCGTTATGAACCGCTGGGCCAAAACCCTTTGACGACAATAAAATGTTGGGTTGGATGCTCCACAAATGTAGGCAATGTGCTCAGCCACTAAGAGGATGCGATCATGCCGCGCGGGGATAAAGACAAGTACACCGATAACCAAAAACGCAAAGCGAAACATATCGAAGATAGCTATGAGGCTAAAGGGGTTCCCGAAGATGAAGCAGCACGTCGTGCTTGGGGAACAGTTAATAAACAGTCAGGTGGCGGCGAACGGAAGGGTGGGTCTGGGCAGAAAACCACCAAAGCAAAAAAGGCTAAAGCCCGAGAATCATCAGCCCGGCGAGCTGCAGCAACACGACAGGGTGCCCCGCGAACTGACCAGCGATTAGAGGATATGAGCAAAAATGAGCTTATGGAGCGAGCTCGTAAACACCGAATAGCCGGGCGTTCGACTATGCGTAAGATCGAACTGATCAAGGCGCTGAATGAGGTGAGTTAAGGACTTAACCGAAGTGACCACGTGGCATGAGCGGTGCGACCAATGAATTCACGCTGGCCGCTTCGGTGTAACGGCGCTGGCTGGCCAAGTTTACCCCTCAGGGGCCACCGGTCCGTATGCGCCTGCCCAACACACCTTGCGTGATTAAGTAGCATTTCGGTGCGTCGGCAGTCGCGTGAGCACAGCTTTGAGATAGATCCTTGAGCCTTCAGCCTAGCCAGCCCCTGCTTGATTTGCTCAGGGTTCTCGAAGATCGTCTCTAGAGCACCACCAGTGCTACTCGGTCGCAGATACGGCCCGCAAAGTTCTGCCTTAGCGGTAAAGCATCGCCCATTAGGCCAAAGGGCCTCTCCTAGACGCCAAAAGCTCGCAAATGCTCAACCGCTACCGCCAACAAGAACGTCTTGCCCGCGCTATGGCGCGAGGCGTCGAGGACGTCTTGATAGCCGTAACTGACGGTCTCTATATTCGGAATCCGGCCCCTATGACCCTCAATTCCAGTTCGTGTGTTATAAAAAGCCCGTCGCATGCCGAAGTTCTGGTTCCGGCTTCTCTCTAGGACTTGCGGAGCCGAGATGAAAGGGTTTCACGTCGAATACGCTCAAGCAACGAGTCTAAATCCGTATCAGGATCGAGGAGCAAAAAGCTCTCTAGAAGAAGGGTCAGTGGATGTACATCCATTCTGCCAGCAAGCTCTGACGCCTTCTCCAAAGTAACGTTCTTGAGACCTCGTTCAAGCGTGCTGAGGTATGTCCTACTGCTGACGATTCCAAAGTCTTCTTGGGTCAAACCCTGGCGAATCCGTGTATTGCGCAACGCGATGGCAAACGCTTCTCGCAGCTCCATTTTGATTAATCCACAAAAGGAACTATGAGGCCTTCTTGAGCTCTATAGGACTACAATCTATAGTGTTCATTTGATGGGGTTTTTATGGCCGGAGTACAGATGAGTGCATGTCAGTTATCCGCCACAAAAAATGAGCGAAGTCCCTCAACAATGCTCATTGTCGCAGTGGCGAATGTCTCTGAGCCGGAGCTGGGTGTAGAGATTATCAAGCGCATTTCGGGCCAAAATCTGATCGACCTTTTCAACGAACTGGATCGGCCTGATTCCGATAAGGCTATCGTTGGTGTCCTGCTGGCAGTTCCTCCAGAATTTAACGGATCTCAGCGATGGATCGCTGAAAGTGTGTTTGATTTTGGACGCGCCGAGCTAAGGGTAGCGGATGACACTTGCTTAGATACATACGCCTACCGGCTTGCTTCAAAGGCTGTATTCAGAGACAACGCAAGGGTCGACCCAGCAGATATCTTAGGCTGGAGATCACTCTATGAAACGCCCAATGCGAATGGTGACGTTGATCCAGAGCTTGTCGCCCATCAAACCTGGTTATCAATTGTGATCACTCGAATGGTCAACGCGGTAAATCTACCTGATGCGGAGGAAGCCACTGAGTAGTTACTAACTCTTCATTGGTGCCGTAGCTCAATTCCAAAGGCGACCTTTTGAAAGACAACACGGGGAGGAGGGAACGGATACTTCTGTCTTTTGAACTCACAAACTTAACGATAGTCATCTGCCGACGATAGAGCATTAAGAACGCGACGGCTACGCTCACCTCCCAACAGTATTCACGAGAGACGCCCATGAAAGGAAGACATAAAGTCACAACCTCTAAGTGGTTTTTGAAGGCTCAACTTGAGGCCGAGGCTCAGCGCATTATGGCAACGAGACCTAATGAAGCAGCTAATAGATTTCTTGATGCGGCATTGCAATTTGGAATCGAACATGAACCTATTGGGCGCCTTGCTGGTGGTTAGCATAAGCCATTATCGCCAGCTTAGGCTTGACCCAGATACTGAAACATAACTGACCCAGGGCCCTACATCATGAACCGTGCCAATGCTGAAAGGAATAATCCGGAGGCTTCTGCGGTTGGCCGATTTCTGCCGATACCAAAGAACTCCGATGGTTCACTATCTGCCCTCCACTAACGCCAGGCGTGGGTCGAATCTGGGGTGCAATGGTTAGCGCACTGAATTTTGAGCAGCTTGTGCATCGATTGTGGGGATAAGTTGAGGATAACCGGTCAGCTCATATTGGCTTGAACCCCCGTCTGCAAACCCGAAGGCACATGTCATCGACCTTGAGGAAATATCTTGTTGCTATGGGATGAGTACGCTATGGACACTACTTTGAGAATCGCCATGCTTGTAGTGGAATGCAAGCAACGAATTATATCCTCCGGGGACGGGCTGAACAGTTGCGGAATTGAGTGAGTTGACGGCTCAAACGGTTGATGAGCTAAAGACAAGAGTTTACAGCTTGATGAGTGAAGGTCGAATTTTTGCCATAAACTACGAAGGCGTCGATTACATTCCTACATACGCTTTTGACGCTAACGGCGGCTACCAGCCAGTCCCAGTATTGAAGGCTGTCATTGAGATATTGGCGAAGCGCAAAGATGCTTGAGGGACGGCTTTCTGGTTCGGCTCCTCAAATTCCTCCCTCGGTTGAAGGCAGCCGAAAGAGGTGATACGAATTGACGCCGGCATAGTCCTGGATGCCGCGAGCGATGAAGTTCGTGGCACTTTGCATGGATGATAAGGCGCATCAAACCTACAACCTCAACTCGTCGACCGCGAGCGATAGCATCGACAGGGACGGGGGCAGTCATGAGATTAGTAAGCGATGGGCTCTTGGACGCAAGAACTGGCTCTTTGCAGGGTCGTTACGCAGCGGCAAACGGGCGGCAGCGATCATGAGTGTAAGCGTACGGGGAATACGCCTTGCGCAAGTCAGCCCGGCATCCACTGATGTGGCAGTAGCTGCTCGATCTCACTAGCCTTCTGCGTCGGCAGCCGCATTAGTACATCCTTGAGATACGCATACGGATCATGCCCATTCATGCGCGCCGACTGGATCAGGCTCATGATCGCCGCTGCCCGCTTACCGCTGCGCAGCGATCCAGCAAATAGCCAGTTCGACCTACCAAGCGCCCACGGCCTTATCGTGTTTTCGCAGGCGTTGTTATCGATGGGCACAGCACCATCATCAAGGTAGCGCGTCAGCGCTACCCAGCGTTTCAAGCTGTAATCCAGAGCTTTGGCCGTGGCTGAGCCCTCGGGCACAAGTGCGCGTTGAGCGATCATCCACTCATGCAACTTTTCAGCGACGGGCACCGCCATTTCTCGGCGTAATCGACAGCGATCTTCATCGCTCATGTCCTTGGCCTGCCGTTCGACCTCATACAAGCCGCCGATGGAGTGCACCGCCTGTTCGGCCAACTGGCTTTTGTTCGCCACATGCAGGTCGAAAAACTTGCGCCGGACATGGGCCATGCAGCCGATTTCGGTGATGCCCTGCTCGAAGCCAGCCTTGTAGCCTGCGAAGTCATCGCACACCAGCTTACCGTTCCAGGTGCCTAGGAAGTTGCGCGCATTTTCGCCTGCACGGCTGGGGCTGAAGTCGTAGACCACCGCTTTCAGTGCCGAGAACGGTGTCGTGCAGTAGGCCCAGACATACGCTCGGTGCGTTTTCTTTTCGCCCGGGGCCAGCATCTGCACCGGTGTTTCATCGGCATGGAGGACTCGCTGGGCCAACACGGCTTCGCGCAGTGCATCTACCAGCGGTTGCAGTTGTACACCGGTTTGGCCGACCCACTGAGCCAGCGTCGAGCGCGGGATCGCCAGGCCGGCACGGCCGAAGATCTTTTCCTGCCGGTACAACGGAAGGTGGTCGGCGAACTTGGCCACCATCACGTGGGCCAACAAGCCGGCAGTGGGGATGCCCTTGTCGATCACCTGTGCCGGTACCGGCGCTTGAGTCAGTGTTTCGCATTGGCGGCAGGCCCACTTGCCACGTACATGTTGCTCAACCGTGAACACGCCGGGGGTGTAGTCCAGCTTCTCGCTGACGTCTTCGCCGATGCGTTGAAGTTGGCAGCCGCAGGAGCATTGAGTGTTCTCTGGTTCATGATGAATGACGGTACGAGGGAACTGCGGCGGCAGCGGCGCACGTTTAGGCTGTTGGCGTGGTTCGTCCGGTGCAGGGGCGGGACGAAGTGCTTTCAACTCGGCATCAATGGCTTCGAGATCGGTGCTGAGCAAGTCATCCAGCAAGCTGCCTTGCTCCGGGCTGATTTGCTCACTGCGCTTGGCAAACTTGTGGCGTTTGAGGACGGCAATTTCGTGAGAGAGCTGCTCGATGACGGTCTTGTCGCGACGGCTCTCTCGGCCCATGGTGTCGACCTTCGACAGCAACTGCGCAGCGAGTGCACGCAGTTGATCGGGCGTCATTTGGTCGAGATTGGGCGAGGAAGTCATGCCTTGGATTTTACCAAAGCAGCACACCTGCCACAGCTAAAAGAGCCGATTCAGAGCAACGTAATTACACCGTTAGCACCCACCCGCTGCCAGGGCAGGCCCAGCACCAGCGCTTGAAGTTGTTCGGCGTCGAGTTCAACTTCGTGGCCTCGATGAGTGCCAGGCCAGTGGAATTTGCCTTGGTTCAGGCGGCGCGCGGCCAGCCAGATGCCAACGCCGTCATGTACGAGCACCTTCATGCGGTTAGCGCGGCGATTGGCGAACAGATATGCGCAGTGCGGCTTCGCCGCACCGAACACCGCGACCACACGGGCTAATGCTGTGTCCGTACCGGCGCGCATGTCCATGGGCTCAGTGGCGAGCCAGATGGCGTCGATGCGGATCATTGGGAGAGGCTGCGGATGAAGCGTGCGCAGCCGTCCGGATCGAAGATCGGCCAGCTCACAGTGACTGTTCGCTGCCCCGAAGAAATCTCGATGCGGGCTACATCCTGATCCTGCCGAGCAGGCGTCGCCGCAGCGGTCTCAAGCTTAAACGGTACAAATGCAGGCAAGCCAGAAGCCTGCCGGTCACGATAGATAGGTATCCACTTGCGAACCAGATTAGCGTTGATGCCGTGCCGCAGCGCCACGCTGGCAATGGATACATCGGGGCTCAGGCATTCCTGGACAACTTGGGCCTTGAAGGGTTTGGGATAAGAGGTGCGCTGACGCATGGTGTTCCTTGAATTAAGGGCGATGGTGTCCACGTATTTTTAGGTGGGCACCATCGCCCTTAATCTGGGGATTCTGAAGGTGTGTTCGGCAGACGCTTACTCATGAGTTTGATCCAGTCTCCGCGCCTGAATGGTCTTGATCCGTAGGCATATCTGAACGATGTTCTTACGCGGCTGCCGACTCAGCGGGCGAGTGAGTTTGATCAGTTACTGCCGCATAAGTGGCAACCGGTTTCATCACGCGAGGAGTGATGCCCGGACGCTTAATTTTGATCTATATATCACAACGTCAGACACGGGTATCCACGGAGGTTGGATACCGATTCAGTGAATCAGCCAAGTTAGGAGGGGTTACCAATGACTGAATTGGAAAGTGCCGAGTCCCGAGCGACGGAAGCGGGGAAGTCATCATTGATCTCCCCACAGAGTTCCTTGCAGCAATGAACGTGGGGCCCGGTGATTTGCTTAGCATCGAGTTGGCAAACGCCGCGATCGTGCTCAAATGTATTCGACCCAATGCAGTCAGTCGAGCCTCCGGTCGATGTCGAATATGGGCTACTCGTTCATGGCAACGAAATATTCGAATATATCCTGATCACTATAATTTATAGTGCGTCCGATATATTGGTATGAATCAGTTGATGTCAGATACTGTCGTATACGTTTAATCTGCCTATCTGTACACAATTTATTGAGGTGGGCATGGCAAGGAATCTGCTACCGGCCATTCAATCGCCACGGTCGCTGGACTATTGGTCGTCGGGCTCTGCGTAGGCTTCTGCAAGAAGGGCTTGGGCGTGACCTTCGAGGAAGTCGAAAACCTCCTCTTGGATATATCCGTTGATTGCTTGCGCCAGCCCTTTGATACGACCCCATTCTGGTCTAAGCACTGCATAGTCAGCCTACTCAAGAGGCCGCCGCGCACGTCGTACTTGTCATTAACCACCTCAAGCAATGTGTCGTATCGTTGCAAATACTCGGTTTCTTCCCTCAGTACGATTACCAATGCCCGCTTGGCCATTTCCACCGTGAAGGCCACAGACTCAGTCGCATCAGGCTTCTTTACCCGATAGCCTTCAACTCCATCGCACTGATCAAATGGGCGTACCGCACTAGATTTCCCATTTTTTCCGCTGTTGTTGGATAGATTTTCTTAACCGCGCCAAGATTTTCTTAAAATGTGCGCCGAACGCTCAGAAAATATTAACGGAAATGGCCACGCAACCACTATTTTTGGGCTTTCAGCTTATCGGCGGTAAGCGTCCCGCAATCACACCTTGCCGCATTGCGCTTTCTGGAGGACCTGGGCTTTGAACGGGTTGGGATAAGAGCTACGTTGGCGCATAGAAATCCTAGCGATAAGGGTGATCGCGTTCGCTTAAAAATACGCGGACACCACTGCCCCTTAATGCTGGAGCTCGGTAGGTGACTTGGCCGGAAGGTTACATGTATATAGCGAGACCCATGACTTTTCGGCGCAGATAGACCTCCAAATTTCCGCCAATCCTCAAAGGCGGTAAATGAGGCTGGGGGAGGGGGCGTTTACCCTAATCTGTGAGAGTCGCATCGATTGTGCGAGGTATGTAACCTTTCCAAGGGAAGCCATCAGGTGCCAATCTTCACTACCGAGTATCCCTGGCAATGGCAGTTTCACTGCCCTACAGCATATGCGCTGGCTCGGTGACTAACTAGATGTAATCGATAACAATCTTTGAAAACGAATTTTCCGTAACACGTGCTTGTTACATTTAAATTCTCACAAGGTGCTTACTCAAAGACTCTAGATGAATCAACGGCATAACGGTTATGCAGGGCATTGAGCGACTCATACCCCAGTCGACTTCTGGTCGCCCAAAAACCACTTGTGTCAATTGAATGCATAATGCTTGCCGTGCGAATGCTGTCTAACCGTGCGCATGCCATTTGATCAATGGTACTTTGGGCGAATCCATCAAACGCCATTAAATGTGCTGCTTCTACAGAAATCTCTTTCACTATGTTGCTGAGCTGTCTAATGGTTAAGCCTGGCCTCCCACTTAACGTGGTGAAAAGAGCACTATTAGGCAGCTTTCCACTTTTAAACAAAATCTCCCGCGAATTGAGGTAGCGCTTTAAGTAAGTTTTAAATTCACTGGGTGCGACTAACTTATAAGCACTTCCCGAGTCAATCACAGAGTAACTCAATTCTTCTCGCTCGACGTCCTTGGTGAAATTTGAAAGCATAGGCTTCCAAGTTTTACTGCCCGATAGAAATCTTGCAGGCACAAGCAAGTAAATGATCATGGCTATAATGAACAGCGAACGCTCATGCGCAACATCATTCATACAGAGGTTTTCTGCGGCCTTGAGAAGGTATCTTAAGTGAACCTGATCTAATCTCCCAACCAAAGAAATCCCCTTACCACTAATGCTGGCGATGAAGGATAGATCTATAGGCATAACCGGATTGGTCTCTACCAAGTTTTTACCTTGTAAATAATAGTAAAGCTTAATACAAACTGAACGAATCCCAGCAAGCGACCTTGGTTCTGACGTACTCCCTTTTGAAGCATTGGAGAAAGGGCGCCATCGACCATTAATGTATATTTTTCCGTCTCCGCCGATATAAAACCGGCGAATGGGATTCGCTGATACCCAACTAGGTGGAGGAGAAACACAAAACTCGAAAAAGTTTTTTAGGTCTTCCGTACTCAATTTTGATAGCGGACACTGATTCACGATCCATGACCATAATAACAACCGTTCAGTTACGCTACGGTAGTACATGTAAGTGGAGCTAATTTCGGCCGCCTGCTCATAGTTTACATAGCTCGCTAGAAACTCTCTAACGGCATCAAAAATAATAACGGGATCTCTCTCAACACCGAAACCTTCGAGATACGCTTGAATTTCTGGATGAAGCTCAAAGTATTCATCTAGTGGAAGTGTTATTGCGTCCTGACCTGAAAAAATAGGGTAGGGATTAGTCATCGAGATACCTACTATTGAATAGCTACTAGCTCCAAGCGTAGCCCACACTGGGAATAGATAGCTAGAGAATATTTACCTCGCATCTATGGGGGAGCATCCTAAAAAGGATATATCATTTATGAATACCATGAAAAAATACTTAAGAATATGATTTCGTGAGTAAAAAAACTTCTGACATATAAAAAATTCTCACCTACGGAACCCACTAACTCCCTACGAAAACAGGCGAGATATTACATTTGAAGGGAGAGTAATGGCACAGATCCAAAATGTACTCGTCCAACTTAATGTTTTTTCTATATTTTTTATGAGGAACAGATTTCGCTTCTAGGAGGAACGGTCACACGGTGAGAAGGTTGCAGGCCTGACTGGCCGCCAATGGCTAACTGGAAGAGTGCTGCCTGATACATGATTTAACATAATATACATTATGCGTAATATCCTATTACACATCTATGGCCAGTCCCCAGCAGATTTCACGCTCACACTCAGGCAGTAGCCTTTGGCCAATGGCGCCCTCGGCATTCCTCATCTTTACTCGCAGCACACACGCCGCCACCCTTGAGGTTTTGCATG
The DNA here is from genome assembly GCF_004682055.1 of Pseudomonas kairouanensis. Lineage (GTDB taxonomy): Bacteria > Pseudomonadota > Gammaproteobacteria > Pseudomonadales > Pseudomonadaceae > Aquipseudomonas > Aquipseudomonas kairouanensis. The sequence goes on from NZ_QUZU01000047.1 coordinate 23,421, forward strand.
AAGCACATTTTCTGCGCTGCTCTGTTCTCAATGCTGCTCTCGGGCTGCGATGTCAGCTTCAACAAAGCACCCCCTAAAGCCTTGGTGTCCGAACCTGCCACCGAACAACAACAGCGCCTGGTGTTTGATGCCACGGTCGAGTTTCTGCAGTTGCTCGATTCGGGCAACGTTGACCAGACCTGGCCAGCCTCCAGTGCGCTGCTCAAAGCCACGACCTCTGAAAGCATGTGGACCAACAGCATCAAGGCCATGCGCCTGGGGCTTGGTGCTTTTGTTGAGCGTAACTCCGCCAATATTGGTTTTACCACGCAAATGCCGGATGTGCCGGCTGGCCGCTATGCGGTGGTCGAATGTGTGACAACCTTTACCCGCGGGCCTGCGACAGAAAACATCGTGCTACGTGAGGACAACAACGAATGGCGTGTGGCAGGTTATTCCGTCAATAAACGCTTTTTCGGCAGTGATGACAGTGACAAGGAAGCCCCCTGACCCACCCAATAGATATTCAATAAAATTATAACTAAACTAAATAGTCATTTAGTTTAGTTATATATAGAGCTTACGCAGCCCAACGGTCAAGGCCCCCGCCGCTGTCCATCAGTACCTGTAGCCGAGCGTCATCATCATCGTGCGATCATCCCCCAGCGCCACTGCGTTTTTGACGCCGCCGGTGTAGTACTCCCTGTCGAACAGGTTCTTCACGTTGAACCCTGCACGCCAATGTTCCTGCTCGTATGCCACACCCACATCGGCGACCGCGTAACCGGCGATCCTGTAGCCGTATGCGTATTTCTCACCCTCTGCACGAAACCCGCCTTCCAGGCTCCAGCCCTGGGGGTTGTCGTCCAGGCGATAGCGTGCGTGCAACGTCGCGCTGTGGCGTGGGACGTTATTCAGGCGGCCACCCACTACCGTGTCTGTCGAGCTGCCGTTATCGGTGATCACCGCCATGGTGTAGGAGTACCCCCCCATCAGGCTGAGCCGGTCACTCACGTCCGAGGTCACGCCCAGTTCGAAGCCGCGGGTGCGCTGCTCGCCCACGGCGACACTGTAGGCGGCGTCGTTCGGGTCGGTCTCCAGGACGTTCTGGCGGCGCAAATCGAAGATCGCCGTGGTCAGCAATGTCTTGCCGGGCACCAGGTCCCATTTGATACCGCCCTCCCACTGCTGGCCTTTTTCCGGGTCGAACACGCTGCCGCTGGCGTCGGTGCCGGTGTTGGGAAAGAACGATGTGGAGTAGCTGACGTAGGGGCGTACGTTTTCGAACAACTCGTACATCACGGCGACGGAGCCGGTGGTGGCATCCGCCGGTGCGTTGGTGCGCTTATCCGTCAGCTGATTCTGGGTGTAGGTCGCGGTCTGATCAAAGCGCAACCCGGCCTGCAGGTTCCATTTGTCCCCGATCTTGACGTTGTCACGCAGGTAAGTGCCGAGCATCCGCACGGTGGTGAACTGCTGGGTCCGGGGTGTGGTCGGGCACACAATCGCACCGCCATACACCGGGTTATAGATATTCAGCGAGCCCACGGTGCAGGTGCGGCTCACCTGCTCTTCTCGTGAACGCAGGTAATCCACGCCCGCCGTGATTTCGTGCGCTGTTTCGCCGACGTTGAAAGTGCGCTGCAGGTTGTTGTCGAGGCTGATGTTGTCGCCGGACAACTGCTGGTCAGTCACCGATCGCTTCAATGTGCTGCCGGTCAGCACGCCGGCTGCAACCAGTTGGCCGCTCAACGTGTAGTCCTGCCAGCGCAGGTTCTGGTTAAAGGTCCAACCGTTGTCAAAGCGGTGGGTCAAGGCATACCCCAGGCGATTTTCCTGGCCGTGGTACGGGTCCTGGTCCGGCTCACCGATAAACAAATGCCGGGAGACTTTGCCCGCAGCACTCGGCGGAACACCTTGCTGGCGCATGTACGAACGGTCCTGGTGACTGGCCAGAAGGGTAAAGTCAGTGTCGTCACCAAAGTCCAACGACAGCGACGGCGCGATGTAGCTGCTCTTGAACCACACATGGTCGGTGGAATCGTTGGACGCACTGCTCAGCCCGTTCAGTCGAATCGCCGCCTTGCCATTTTCCGACAGCGGCGTGCCCACATCGAAGGTGCCTTGGCGCAGGTCGTTGCTGCCGTAAGTGAAGTCGATATTGGCAAAGGGATCTGCCTTCGGCCGCTTGGTCACCATGTTCACCACGCCGCCCGGCATGACCAGGCCGTACAGCAGCGACGCTGGCCCCTTCAACACCTCAACCTGCTCCACGCCAAACAGTTGCTGGGCCACACGGTTGGATGAAGATGTACGCAAACCGTCAACAAACAACGAGTCCGAAGCCACCTGGCCTCGAATGATCAGATCGTCCCAACCGCGCCGCCCGTAGGCACCAGCCGTGACCCCCGGTACGTTCTGCAAGGCATCGGTGAGGGTCAGCGCCTGTTGGCTGTCGAGCACGGCACGCGGCACCACGGTGATGGTTTGCGCGGTCTCAGCCAAAGGGACGTTGGACTTGGTGACCTGCACCGGTGTGAAACCGGTAAACGAATGCTCGTCGGCGTACGTCGCAACGCCCTCCACTGCCGTTTCAGGCAACTCAATGGCCGTATCCGCAGAGGTGGTTTCAACGGATTCTGCTGCCGACAATGTCGAGCAGGACACCCACAGCAAGCCACTGACGGCGAGGGGAATTGACGGTCGCAGCATACGCACTCCTGGCGCGGGGGTTAGAGGGCGCGGATGTTATTGGCATAGATTGCTAGATGTCAATTATTCTCAATTAGACACAATGGCGTTTTGCTTGCCTCCAAACGCCAGGGACTGGGCAGCGTCAATCCGGCTTGTGTACCTCGGTCGTCAAACATAAGCTGACGCTCCTTTGCCAGACTGCCCCGGAACCCCAATGTCTCGAAGCATCGCCCATCTCGCCCTGCTGCTGGGGCTGATCACCGCCGTCGGGCCGTTCGCCATCGACAGCTACCTGCCTGCGTTGCCTACCCTGGGCGCCAGCCTGCACGCCTCACCCGCAGCGGTGCAGATGAGCCTTACGGTGTTCTTCATGATCATCGGCGTGTGCCAGTTGTTCTACGGGCCGGTCAGCGACGTATTCGGGCGCAAGCCGCCGATCTATGCCGGGTTGGTGATTTTTGCCGTGGCCAGTGTGGGCTGCGCATTGGCGCCCACCATCGAAACACTGATTGCCTTTCGCGCCCTGCAAGCGTTCGGCGCTTGCGCAGGCATGGTGATTCCCAGGGCGATTGTGCGCGACCTCTATACCGGCCATGAAGCCGCGAAACTCATGGCATTGCTGATGCTGGTGATGAGTGTCTCGCCGATCCTCGCACCGTTGGCCGGCAGCCTGGTGATTTCGTTGTGGAGTTGGCGCGAAGTGTTCGTGGCGCTGGCCGTGGTTGCGGTGGCCTGCCTGGTCATGACCATCGTGCAACTGCCGGAAACCCACCCGGCCGAACGCCGCCTGGGTAAAACCCTGGGCAGCGCATTCGGCAGCTACGGCGCACTGCTGCGCGACCCGGTGTTTACCGGCCTGTCGGTGGTCAGCGGGTTCGGCCTGGCCACCTTCTTTGTGTTTATCGGCAGCGCGCCGTTCGTGTACATCGAGTATTACGGGCTTACGCCCACGCAGTTCAGCCTGGGTTTTGCGGTGAACGCCGCGTCGTTCTTTGCCATGAGCCAACTCACCGCGAGCTTGAGTGCACGCTTTGGCCTGGCGCCGGTGATTCGCTGGTCAGTGGTGGCGGTGGCTGCGGTGATGGTGTTGCTGGCGCTGACCACGCTGTGGATCGACAGCCTGGCGCTGATGATGACCTTGCTGTTTATCGGCTTCGGGTTCCTCGGCCTGCTATTGCCGGCGGCGGGTGTGTTGTCGCTGGAGGATCACGGCGCGGTCGCGGGTTCCGCATCGGCCTTGCTGGGGGCGATCCAGATGATCGTCGCCGCTGTGTCCATGACCCTGGTGGGCGTCTTCGCCGATCACACCCCCGCGCCGATGTTGATCGGCATTGCCCTTTGTGCGGTGGCGGCGATGCTCACCGTGCTGTGGACCCTGCGCCGGCTGCCCGCTCACCTGGCAAGCGCCCCGCCCTCCCCCTGATCGCTGCCCATTTGCGCCAGGTAGGCCCAGGGGTAGATGCCGCGCTGATGGCCATCGCTGAATACCAATTGCACCCCGTAGCCCTGCGGGTGGATGTGTACCACCCGCACGGCCTCGCTCACCAACGGTTGGCTACCCCGCAGCCGGAACGCCCGGCATTGTGAGCACGGGCATTCGCGGCGCAGGCGTGGGTGATCGATCCACTGCGAACCTTGCGGCCAATCCAGGCGCAAGCGCCCATCCGTACCTTTGCCTATTGCGTTCGGCGCGGTACTCATTGCAGTTGCGCCAGGGCAATGCGCACGGCTTTGCGTACTTCCGGGTCGCCGTCGTCAGCCGCGTCACGCAAGGCTGTCAGCGCCTGGCGATCACCCAGTTCGCCGAGGGCCAGCGCGGCTTCCTTGCGCAGGTTGCTGATGCTGTGGCCCAGGGCTTGGATCAAGGCGCTCAACGCGGGGGTGTAGCGCAAGCGCCCCAGGCTACGGGTCGCCCGCAGACGGACCTGCCAATAGTCATCCGCCAGTGCGGCAACCAGTGCATCACCGGCATTTACGCTGCCCACCTTGCCTAACGTCGTGGCAGCTTCCTCACGCACTTGCCAGGCCGGATCCAGCAAGGCCTGGTACAGCGCGGGCAAGACCACGTCATCACTGGCCAAGCCCAAGGCCCCCGTGGCGGCGCGGCGTACTTCGGTGTCGGGATCATGGCTGGCCAACGTCGCCAGTGCCGCAAGGGCCGGCAGGTGTTTGAGCCAGCCCAGCACGCCCACGGCTTCGCGGCGGACTCCGGCATCAGCGTCCGCCAGTGCCAGCAATGCCGCCGGGGCGGCGGCGTCCAGACGCAACTCGCGCAGGGCGCGCAAGATCGCGGTGCGCACACTGACGTCGGCGTGATCGGCCCAAGGTAGCAGCAGCAAGCCCGCTTCACGGGTTTTCAATACGCTCAGACTCTGCGCGGCGGCATCGCGCACAGGGCCTGCGCTATCGGTAAGTGCTTCGCACAGCGCCCGCACGACGTGCTCGTCCTCCCAGGCCTCCAGCAAAACAGCGGCCTGGGTACGCACGTCCACGCTTGGGTCATTGCACAGGCTGTCCACCAGCCATTCCAGGCCATCGGGGTCTTCCAGGTCGGCCAGGTCGATCAAGGCGATGCGGCGCATGCCCGCATCGGTGGCTTGCAGGCGGGGGCGCAAGGCTTCTATTTCGGGGTTATAGGTCATATGGCAAATCGCGGTGTTGAATGATCGATGGGCAACCCAAGCGGGTTCAGGCGAGGCAGCTGGCGACCATCTTCATGGTGCAGCAACTCCAGGCAATGGCGCTTGAGGTGAGTAAATTCGGGGGTGGTCATCAGTTCGGTGCGCCGTGGTCGAGGGAAATCCAACAGCAAATCCTCGATGATGCGGCCCGGACGCGGGCTCATCACCAGGATGCGGTCGGCCAGGAACAGCGCCTCGTCGATATCGTGGGTCACAAACACCACAGTGGTACGCACGCGCGTCCAGATATCCAGCAACAGTGCCTGCATCTTCATGCGGGTCAGCGCGTCCAGTGCGCCAAAGGGTTCGTCCATCAACAACAGGTGCGGACGATTGACCAGTACCCGAGCGATTTCCACCCGCTGCTGCATCCCGCCCGAGAGTTGATTCGGCCAGCGCTCGGCAAAGCCTTCCAGCCCCACCAGCGCAAGGATTTCATCTGCCGCCGCCAGCCGCTCGGCCTTGCCCACACCGCGCATCTTCAAGCCGAACGCAACGTTCTCACGCACACTGCGCCACGGGAACAACGTGTGCTGCTGGAATACCATGCCGCGCTGCTGCGACGGGCCGACCACCGCCTGCCCATCCATCTGCAAGCTGCCCTGGCGGGGTACCAAATGCCCGGCCAGGGCGCCGAGCAAGGTCGACTTGCCACAACCCGACGGCCCGAGGATGCACACGAACTGCCCCGCAGGAATGGTGCAATCCAGTGCCTTCACGGCCTCGAACGCCTGGGCCTGTTCGCCCAGCACAATGGACAAATCATGAATCTCGACGCGGCCTTCCATCAGGCTTTACCTCGCGGACGGTGCCAAGGGGTGAACACGGCGCCCAGGCGCTTGACCAGCCAACTGCTGCCCATGCCCAGCACGCCGATCAACAGCATGCCGACCACAATGTCGGCATAGTTCTGAATGGTGTACGACTCCCAGGTGTAGTAACCGATGCCGAACTGCCCCGAGATCATCTCCGCCGTCACCAGGCAAAACCACGAGGTGCCCATGCCGATGGCCAAACCGGTGATGATGCTCGGCGCGGCACCCGGCACGATCACTTCCCACAATATCGCTGTGCGCCCGGCCCCCAGGCTGCGCGCCGAGGCGATCAGCCGTGGGTCGACGCCTTCAACGCCATGCACGGTATTGAGCAGGATCGGGAACAACGCACCGGTGAAGGTGATGAACACCATCGACAGCTCCGACGACGCAAACATCAGGATCGCCAAGGGTATCCACGCCACTGCAGGGATCGGCCGGATCACCTCCAGGGGCGGTAGCAGCAGGTCTTCGGCCCATTTAGAACGGCCGATGGCGATGCCCAGCCCCACCCCCACCACAACAGCGGCCACGTAGCCTTCGAACACCCGGGTCAAGCTGGCACCCAGGTGCTGGGCGAGCTTGCCGGAGTCCAGCAGGCCCAGCGCCGCCTCCACCACGGCACCGGGGGTGGGGACATTGGCGAAGGTCACCAGCCACAGGTTCCAACGATGGCTGGCGGCGAGTTGCCAGAACAGCAGACACACCAGCAGTGAGGCGGCGCGCGGCAGCCAACGATAAGCGGGAGTCGACATGGGCATGCTCCTGTCAGCGTCCGGCCACGGCCTGGGCGCCGGCGCTGGTAAAGTCGAACACTTTGCCGCCCTGGGCAGCGGCAAATTGCTGTGCCTGGCCCTTGAGCAGGAACGCACTCAACTTGCCCTGGCGATCACTGGCGAACCACGCCTGGTTGGCCAGCAGCTTGATACCGCTGTCTTCGGCCTGGGCATACACCGCACGCACGCTCTTGCCCTCCTTCTTCAAACTGGCCAGCGCGGTGAAGGCCGACTCGGCCGACGCGTAGTCACGCACCTTGGCTTCGCCTTTCACCCAGATCTGCGCAACGTGCTTCCAGTCGGTGATCGGCTTGCCGGTCAATGCATCGTCGGCCTTGAGCGGCGCCTGGGCGTAGTTGGCCAGTTGCGCCTGATAATCCAGGCCCGATGCCTTGAAAGCGGCGCGGATGTACTGGTCATCAATGAAGGTGTCGAGGTTAAGGCCACGATCGGCTTTCTTCAGCAGCTTGAGGGTGTCGATCGCAGTGCCGACGGCCTGGCGGTATTCGGGCTTCCAGCTCTGGTCACGGGTTTGCACGCCCAGGGGGCCGTGGAACAGGTAGTTGACCTCGGCTTCCACCCCCGTGACTTTTTCGATCAGTTCGCTGTACTTCTCAGGCTCTGCGGCCAGCAAACGGTTGGCCTCGATACTGGCACGCAGGTAGGCGACCACCACTTCCGGGTACTGGCGGGCGTAACTCTCATCCACCAGGGCGCCATGGAAGGTCGGCGTGTTGGACTGGGAGCCGTCGTAGATCTTGCGGGCAAACCCACGGTTGGGGAACAGTTCGGCAAAGGGCACAAAGTCGGCGTGGGCATCGATTTTATTGGCTTGCAAGGCCGAGCCTGCGACTTCCGGGGCCTGGGCAATGATGTTGACATCCTTGAGCGGGTCCCAGCCTTGGGCGGCCACCGCCCGCAACAACATGCCGTGGGCCGTGGAGGCGAACGGTACGGAAATGGTCTTGCCTTTCAGGTCTGCCAAGGACTGCGCGCTGGAACCCGTTGGCACCACAATCCCATTGCCACTGCCCTTGATGTTGCCCGACAGCACACTGATAAACAGGCTGTGCTTGCCCGCCCCCTCAAAGGCCACGCCATTGAACGCACCAGGAAAGTCGGCCATGGCGCCGAAGTCGAGCTTGCCGGCCACCATTTCATTGGTCAACGGAGCGCCACTGGTGAAGTTTTTCCACTGGATATCGTAAGTGGCGTCCTGGTACTTGCCGTCATGGGGCAAGTATTTGTCCAGCAGCCCCAACTCACGGATCAGCAAGCCGCCGGCGGCGCAGTTGATGGTGGTGTCCTGGGTGCCAATGGCAACCCGGATGGTCTGAGCCTGTACCGACAGGCTGATGGAGGCCAGCACCAGGCTGGCAACAGTTGCGCGCAAGAACATTGGGTGTTTCCCCTCGAATCATGGTTATAGGATCGTCTCCGCCGTGATCGGGCACGGTGGGAAACGAGGGGGTACGGCGTAGGCGTCCGGTGTTGGCGGATGGCTTGGAGTCAGAACACTCAGCGCAGCAGGTACGGGATCTCGACCTTGACTGCACCGGTGGGGCAATCCTTTTCGCAGGGCATGCAGTACCAGCATTCGTCAAAAGCCATGTAGGCCTTTTGCGTTGCCGGGTTGATGGCCAACAGGTCCATCGGGCACACGTCGACGCACACGGTGCAGCCTTTTTCGGCAATGCACTTGTCTTCATCGATCGTTACCGGCGCGTTGGAGCGAAAGAATATTTCCTGGGGCTGGTAAGCCATTTCACGGTGTCCTTGGCGCTTTTAGCGCTCTCTGTTCTTTGTGCGTGTGGTGAGCGGGCAAGCCCGCTCACCACAGCGTTCAGGCAGCATCTGCACCGACGCGCAGTCGGTCGTAGGCTTGCAGTTCTTCGGCGTCGAGTGCAATAACGTACGGCTCCACGGGTTTCTTGAAGCTGACCATCTGACCGTCGTCACCCTTTTTCAGGTGGCAGTGGCAGAACCAGTCGGCGTCATTGCGCTGCGGGTGATCGACACGGTGGTGGTACAGGCCCCAGCGGCTTTCGGCGCGGTACAGCGAGGCGCGGGCGGCCATTTCGGCGCAGTCGCGGATCACGCTGGTTTCCATGGCGCGCATCAGTTCGTGGGGGTTGTGGGCTTTCATCTGGTCCAGGTCGCGCTCGATATCGCTGAAGCGCTGCAGACCGATTTCCATCTTGCGAGTGACCTTGGGCGGTTGCAGGTAATCGTTCACAAAGCGGCGCAGTTTGTATTCGACCTGGGCCGGCGGCAGGCCGGTTTCACGCTCCAGCGGGGCATAGACGCGGGCCTGTTCGGCCGCGACCTGCTGGGGGTTGACTGCGCTGAAGCCCTTGTCCGCCACAAACTGCGCCGCGTTGGTGCCGGCGAACCAGCCATAGGTGAAGGCGCCTAGCATGTAGTTGTGCGGCACGGCGGCCATGTCCCCGGCTGAGTACAAGCCCTTTACCGAGGTTTCGGCGCGTTCGTTCACCCACACGCCCGATGCCGAATGCCCGCTGCAAAAGCCGATTTCGGAGATATGCATCTCCACCATATCGCTGCGGTAGTCGGTGCCCCGGTTGGCGTGGAACTGGCCGCGGCTGGGGCGTTCGTTGCTGTGCAAGATGGTTTCGATGTTCTGGATGGTTTCCTCGGCCAGGTGGTCCAGCTTGAGAAACACAGGGCCGTTGCCGCTTTCCAACTCCTGGTGGAACTCCCACATCATCTGGCCGCTCCAGTAGTCGCACTCGATAAAGCGCTCGCCCTTGTTGTTGGCGGTGTAGCCGCCCAAAGGGCCGGTGACGTAGGCGCAGGCGGGGCCGTTGTAGTCTTTGATCAACGGGTTGATCTGGAAGCACTCCAGGTTCGCCAGCTCGGCGCCTGCGTGATAGGCCATGGCGTAGCCGTCGCCCGCATTGGTGGGGTTTTCATAGGTGCCCATCAGGTAGCCGGACGAAGGCAGGCCAAGCCGGCCAGCGGCGCCACAGCACAGGATCACCGCCTTGGCCTTGATCACCTGGAAGTCAGCGGTGCGGCAGTCAAAACCCATCACGCCGTTGACTGCGCCTTCACTGTCGGTGAGCAAACGGGTGCACACCAGGCGGTTGGTGATGGCCACGCGCGCCCGCTTGAGTTGGCGGTACAGCACTTTCTTGATGTCGTGCCCTTCAGGCATCGGCAGCACATAGGCACCCATGTGATGGACCTTTTTCACCGCGTAGTCGCCGGTTTCGTCCTTTTCAAACTTCACGCCCCAGCGGTCCAGTTGTTCGATGGTCTCGAAACTGTGGGTCGCGTAGGCATACACCGCCGCCTGGTTGACGATGCCGTCATTGGCGATGGTGATTTCCTTGGTGTACTGCTCCGGCGTGGAGTGGCCGGGAATGATCGCGTTGTTAAGACCGTCCATGCCCATGCTGATGGCGCCACTGCGCTTGACGTTGGCCTTGTCCACCAACAGTACGCGCAGCGCGGGGTTGGCCTCTTTGGCTTTGATCGCTGCCATCGGCCCGGCGGTACCGCCGCCGATCACCACGATGTCGTATTCCAGCTCCAGGGTCTTGCGGCTCATGGGCGGTTGCCTCGTTCACGGTCGATGCGCAGGCGATACTGGAAGGCGTCGCCACGGTAATACAGGTGTTCAAAGTCCACGGGCTGGCCGTCGGCGGTGTGGGTCAGGCGCTCGATGTGCATGATCGGCGAGCCGGGCTCCACGTTCAGCGCCTGGGTCAGGTCGCTGTCGGCCAGCACCGCATCGATGGCCACGTCGGCGTGGCCCAGGTGCAAATCGCAGTCGTTTTCCAGGATCAGGAAGATGTCGCGGGTCACCAGGTCGGCTTTTTCCAGGCGCTCCCCCAGCGCCTGGGGCAGGTAGGTGATTTCCAGCGATACCGGCTCGCGATTGATCAGGCGAACCCGCTTGATCTGCGCCACCGTGGCGCCCTCTTCCAACCCCAGGCGCTCGGCCACTTGCTTGTCAGCCGGCACAAAGCGAAAACTGCGCAGGCGGTTGATCACCTCAAAGCCGCGTTCGGTCATCGACTCCCCCAGGCCGCGCAAGGTGCTGACGTTCTGGAATGCCTTGGGCTTGGACACGAACGTACCCTTGCCATGGATCTTGAAGATCAGCCCTTCCTTCTGCAGGTCCCCCAGGGCCTGGCGCACGGTGATGCGACTGACCTTGTAGCGTGTACCCAACTCGCTTTCGGACGGCATCTGGGTGTTGGGCGGGTACTGGCCATCCAGAATGCCGCTGCGCAGCAAATCACGCAGCTGGGTATGCAAGGGGATACTGGACAGTGGGGATAAGGCGGCGGTGGAATCGTTCATCAAAGTCACTTGTCATAACGAGTTATGACGTGATCATAGGAAGTCTAAGGGTGGCGGTGGAAATACCGTTTACGCATAAGCTTAAAGCCAACCACTCGTCGGGGCTGCGCGCCATCCGCTACAACTATCACCAGAGGCGAGCCTACTAATCCCATAGCACCTTTGAAAACCTATGGAGATTGAGATGACTGACTACCCCCGCCCACCCTTCACTCCCCAGGCCCAGACCGTGCCCGGCGTCCAACAGAAGATGGACCCATACCCGGACTGCGGTGAACAGAGCTACAAAGGTTCTGGCCGGTTGGCTAACAAGATCGCCTTGATCACCGGCGCGGACAGCGGCATCGGCCGCGCAGTGGCGATTGCCTTTGCCCGTGAAGGTGCCGATGTGGCCATTGCCTATCTGGATGAGCACGACGACGCCGCAGAAACCGCACGCTGGGTCGAAGAGGCTGGGCGCCAGTGCCTGTTGCTGCCAGGTGACATCGCGCAAAAGGCCAATTGCCAGGCTTTGGTGGACAAGACCATCGAACAGTTCGGCCGCATTGACGTGTTGGTCAATAACGCAGCGTTCCAGATGAGTCACGACACCCTCGAAGAGATCGAGGATGAGGAATGGGTCAAGACCTTCGATATCAACATCACCGCGATGTTTCGTATCTGCAAGGCCGCCCTGCCCCATATGAAGGCTGGCAGTTCGATCATCAATACCAGTTCGGTCAACTCGGACATGCCCAAGCCAACCCTGCTCGCCTACGCCGCCACCAAGGGCGCGATTGCCAACTTCACCGGTGGTTTGGCGCAATTGCTGGGCAGCAAGGGTATTCGGGTCAACAGTGTGGCGCCTGGCCCGATCTGGACGCCCCTGATCGTCGCCACGATGCCCGACGACGATGTGCAGAGCTTCGGCAGCGAAACTCCACTCGGCCGCCCAGGCCAACCGGTGGAAGTGGCGCCGATCTACGTGTTGTTGGCATCGGATGAGGCCAGCTACATCTCTGGCTCACGCTATGCGGTCACCGGGGGCAAACCCATCCTCTAGGCCACTTCACAAATCAAAGCGATCCACCGCGCGGCGCCGCTCATTGTCGTCACGCACGTCATAACTGGCGGTGGTCTGGATGTTGGTGTGGTGCGCCAACTTCTGCGCAATCGACAGGTCATGCTCCTCGATCACCCGTGTGATGAATGAGCGACGGAAGTCATGGGGCATGATCTTGACGCCTACCTGCTCGCCACGCTGGCGGGCGATGTAGTAGATCGCGTGTTTGGTGATGCGCTCGCGGGTGATGTGGCTGCCCCGGCGAATGCGGTTAAACAGGAAGGTGTCGTCCTGTTCGCCGTCCTTGAGTTGTTCGCGACGAAAATCCAGCCAGGCCTGTAACTTCGCAAATGCCCAGTCCGGCGCGTATTTGAGCAGTTCCTTGTTGCCCTTGCCGATCACCCGCAGGCTGCGCTCGGCAAAGTTGATCTGGGCCAGGTCCAGGTTTACCGATTCGGACTTGCGCATCCCCGAGCCGTACAGAATGCCGATCAGCGCTGCATCCCGCAGGCCCTGGGGACGCGGGTCGGCGGCGCAGACCTCCATCATCTCGCGGATCAACGTACGCCGCAGGTTGCGGCCCTGGCCCAGGCGCGTACCCGGCGACGGCTTGACCGTACGCATGCGCAGCAGGTGCTCCTGGCTGATCAGGTTCATGCGTCAGGCTTCGTTCATCACGCCGCGCACCGCATTCACATACAACGACGAGGTATTGGGCGCATACCCGTCCTCGCGCAACGCCGCCACCAGAGCGATCACCTGTTCGGGCTGCAACAGGTGCCAGTCGATGTCTTCGAGGTTGATGTCTTCAAAGCCCAGCCGGTCGGCGGCGTCCTGCAGCACGTAGCGCATGGTCAGCTGGCTGGAGGGCGCCAGACGGGTGAGGTAAAGGGTCAGCGGGTTGCGGATAGACTCAGTCAAGGTAGATCAGCCTTTGGATTAAATACCTCGAACAAGCCGTTGTTTAATCGAGGTATTTAGTGAATTGGCGAGGGCCGAGTCTAACGCAAGCACGGCCCTGGCACAAAGTCACGGGGCCGTGTCGTCGTCCTCGGTGGGCACAGGCGGCTGGGTCTGCGCCTGGCCCCATTCACTGTCTTGCTTGTGCATCAGGGCAAACCATTGCTCACGCATGAAGCTCAGGTAGGCTTCGGGCGCCTTGGCAAAATCCTTCTCGTCGCCGTAACAACCCGGCAATGGCAGCTCCGTGCCCTGCTCCTTGTATTGGCTGACCAACGCCTGTTGCGCCGCCACGCTGCAATCCTTGGGCAGTGGCATGCCGCGCAGTGCGCCAGCTTCTTCGTCCCACCAGCTGGCGCCATAGCGGTCAACGCCGCGCAGGCGAAACTTCTGCGACTTGCCAACGTGCATGATCAGTTTGAATTCGTTGGGGCTGACATCACTGGTACAGGTGCGCGAGTAACCCACGGTGGCCTGGGTGATGCCGTCGCCGGTCAGGTCGGTGACCTGGGTTGCGGCCATGTCAAAACGCAGTGCTGCGTCGAACTGGCAATGCTGCACATCGTCGTAGAGCATCCACACGCGCTTGGGGCGGTTGCCGTCGATCAGGTATTGGGCGGCATAGACAAACGCTGACTGGGTGCCGTCATCGTCACGCTCGCTGACCTGTTCGGCCAGCACCAGCAGGTTCTTGCCTTGGCGATCGTCCCAGGTATAGGCGGCGATCTGCTTGCCACGCACTTCCACGCCGTCCGGTACCTGGTCGATGCTGGTCAACGCCACGCTGTCGTCAGCCCGCACGGTGGTGACACACGCCACCCCCATCAACAACCCCATCAACACTGGCCGCAAATGGCCGCGTAAAAGCTGCACGCTATTCATCCGAGTACCCTGGCAAGAGAGGGCTTACTTTACCGGCACTTGAGAGGCATTGCAGAGAAGATTCTTCAATAAATCCGATTGCGCACTGATTAAACCCAGTGCTGACTGACCCCTGATTACTTAGCTGAACCCTGGCTGTCTACCTGTCAAATAAACGAGTTTTTCATCCGGCTTTCATATTCGTTCTACATTTTTACGCTTAGTCTTTATTGCAGAACTTCAGAGCAAACCGCGTTACACCGGCTAACCTGTTGATTACGCTTTATCTTTGGCACCGTTTCTCAAGTTTGCGGTCTAGACGTTCGCCCCATGATTGTTGCTGTATTCACGCGCCAAGTTGCTCTAACCCCCCGAGGTCATGAATCTTTGAAACCCTACCCTATTCATTGCGTGTCGATCGTTATCCCGGTCTACAACGAACAAGAAAGCCTGCCCGAATTGCTGCGACGCACCACCGCAGCGTGCAAGCAACTTGCCTACGAATACGAAATCATCCTGGTGGATGACGGTAGCCGCGACAACTCGGCCCAAATGCTCGAAGACGCCGCCGCGCAAGCGGGCAGCCAGGTGGTCGCGGTCATCCTCAACCGCAACTATGGCCAACACGCCGCGATCATGGCCGGTTTCGAGCAATGCCGGGGCGATGTAGTGATTACCCTCGATGCCGACCTGCAGAACCCGCCCGAAGAGATCCCGCGCCTGGTGGAACAAGCGGCGCGTGGCTATGACGTGGTCGCCACCGTGCGCAATAACCGCCAGGACTCGGCCTTTCGCCGCTGGCCATCACGCCTGATCAACCTGGCGGTGCAACGCTCCACCGGCGTGGCCATGACCGACTACGGCTGCATGCTGCGCGCGTACCGGCGCACCATCGTCGACGCCATGCTCGCCTGCCGTGAACGCAGCACGTTTATCCCTATTCTGGCCAACGGTTTTGCCCGCCACACCACCGAGATTTTGGTGCACCACGCCGAGCGTGAGCACGGCGAGTCCAAATACAGCGCCATGCGCCTGATCAGCCTGATGTTCGACCTGCTGACGTGCATGACCACCACCCCCTTGCGCCTGTTGTCCATTGTCGGTTTCAGCCTGGCGGCCCTGGGCATGCTGTTTGCCTTTGCGTTGATCGTGCTGCGGCTGGCCTTCGGCGCCGAATGGGCGGGCGACGGCATGTTCGTGCTGTTCGCCGTGCTGTTCGTGTTCACAGGTGGCCAGTTCATCGGCATGGGCCTGCTGGGCGAATACCTGGGCCGCATGTACAGCGACGTGCGCGCCCGCCCACGGTTCTTTATCGAAAAAGTGCTGCGCAACCAACCGGCGGCACCCGCCCCCACGGTTGTCGTTGACGGCTTGGCGTCTTCCCACACTTCTACTTCTGCTGATCAGGTCCAATCATGAGTTCAAAAGCCGTTGTCTTCGCCTACCACGATATTGGCTGCGCAGGCATTGAAGCCCTGCTGACTGCCGGCTACGACATTGCTGCGGTATTTACCCATGCCGATGATCCCAAGGAAAACAACTTCTACGGCTCCGTCGCCCAGCTCTGCGCGCGCAACGGCATCCCGGTGCACGCGCCGGAAGACGCCAACCACCCGCTGTGGATCGAGCGCATCGCCAAGCTGAACCCGGACTACATCTTCTCCTTTTACTACCGCAATCTGCTCAGCGAGCCACTGCTGGCCACCGCCCGCAACGGTGCATTCAACCTGCACGGCTCGCTGCTGCCCAAATACCGTGGCCGCGCCCCGGCCAACTGGGTGCTGGTCAACGGCGAAACCGAAACCGGCGTGACCCTGCACCGCATGGTCAAGCGCGCCGATGCCGGTGCGATCCTGGCCCAGCAGAAAGTCATCATCGAGCGCAGCGACACCGGCCTGACCCTGCACGCCAAGCTGCGCGATGCGGCCGTCAGCCTGCTGCGCGACGCCCTGCCCCAACTGGCCGCCGGCAAACTGAGCGAAACCGCCCAGGACGAAAGCCAAGCCACCTACTTTGGCCGCCGCAGCGCCGCCGACGGCAAGCTGGAGTGGAACAAACCGGCTGAAGAACTGTTCAACCTGGTGCGCGCCGTGACCCAGCCTTACCCAGGCGCGTTCTGCGCGGTGGGCGAGCACAAGTTGATCGTGTGGCAAGCCGAAGTGGCCCAAGGCAACGAAGGCCTGGCGCCGGGCCGGGTGATCAGCGTGAACCCGCTGCGCATTGCCTGCGGTGAAGACTCGCTGGTGATCAAGTTCGGCCAGCGCAACGACAACGGCCTGTACCTGGCGGGCCCGTCCCTGGCCAATGAGCTGGGTTTGGTGGACGGCTCCGTACTGCGCGGCGCCGAATCTGGCCGCAAGCCTCGCCGGACTCGCGTGCTGATCCTGGGTGTGAACGGCTTTATCGGCAACCACCTGTCCGAGCACCTGCTGCGCGATGACCGCTACGAAATCTACGGCCTGGACATCGGCTCCGACGCCATCGAGCGCCTGCGCAGCCACCCGAACTTCCATTATGTGGAAGGCGATATCAGCATCCACACCGAGTGGATCGAGTACCACATCAAGAAATGCGACGTGGTGCTGCCGCTGGTGGCCATCGCCACGCCCATCGAATACACCCGCAACCCGCTGCGCGTGTTCGAGTTGGACTTCGAAGAAAACCTCAAGCTGGTGCGCTACTGCGTCAAGTACAACAAGCGCGTGATCTTCCCCTCGACCTCCGAAGTCTATGGCATGTGCCAGGACCAGTACTTCGACGAAGACACCTCCAACCTGGTGGTCGGCCCGGTCAACAAGCAGCGCTGGATCTACTCGGTCTCCAAGCAACTGCTGGACCGCGTCATCTGGGCTTACGGTGACAAAGGCCTGAAATTCACCCTGTTCCGCCCGTTCAACTGGATGGGCCCGCGCCTGGACCGACTGGACTCGGCCCGTATCGGCAGTTCACGCGCCATCACCCAGCTGATCCTCAACCTGGTGGAAGGCACGCCGATCCGCCTGTTCGACGGTGGCGAGCAGAAGCGTTGCTTTACCGATATCGCCGACGGCATCGAAGCCCTGGCGCGCATTATCGATAACGACAACGGCGTGTGCGACGGCCAGATCATCAACATCGGCAACCCGGACAACGAAGCCAGCATCCGCCAGTTGGGCGAAGAGCTGCTGCGTCAGTTCGAAGCGCACCCGCTGCGCAGCAACTTCCCGCCGTTCGCCGGTTTCCGCGACGTAGAGAGCAAGGCGTTCTACGGCACCGGTTACCAGGACGTGGCTCACCGCAAGCCAAGCATCGAAAACGCCAAGCGCCTGCTGAACTGGGAGCCTACCGTTGAGATGAGCGAGACCATCGGCAACACCCTGGACTTCTTCCTGCGCGAAGCCATGCTTGAAATCGCCGACCGTTCTACCGAGAAAGCACGCTAATGCAGGCAGGCCTACGCATCGACGTCGACACCTACCGAGGCACCCGTGAAGGCGTGCCGCGGCTGCTCGAAACCCTGGATGAAGCCGGCGTGAAAGCGACGTTCTTCTTCAGCGTGGGGCCGGACAACATGGGGCGCCACTTGTGGCGCCTCATCCGCCCGCAGTTCCTGTGGAAGATGCTGCGTTCCAATGCCGTGGGCCTGTATGGCCTGGATATCCTGCTGGCCGGCACCGCCTGGCCGGGCAAGCCGATTGGCCGCGACCTGGGGCATTTGATGCGCCAGGCCAAGGCGGCCGGGCATGAAGTGGGCCTGCACGCCTGGGACCACCATGGCTGGCAGGCCAACGCCGGGCGCTGGAGCGAGGCGCAGTTGGTGGAGCAGATCCGCCAGGGCGTCGACACCCTCAGTGACATCCTCGGTGAACGCATCGACTGTTCAGCGGCCGCCGGTTGGCGTGCCGATGAGCGCGTGGTGCAAGCCAAACAAGGCTTCAACTTTCGCTACAACAGCGATTGCCGGGGCACCAGCCTGTTCAGGCCGACACTGGCCGATGGCAGCGCGGGCACCCCACAAATTCCGGTAGACCTGCCGACCTTCGACGAAGTCGTCGGGCCGGTGGTGGCTGCCAACGACTTCAATGGCTTCATCCTCGACCGCTTTGCCGACTCGAAGCTGAACGTCTACACGATCCACGCAGAAGTAGAAGGGATTCTGATGGCCAACGATTTTCGCCAGTTGCTCGCCCAGGCAGGGCAGCGCGGCATCCACTTCAAGCCGCTGGGCGATTTGCTGCCCCCCGACCCCACCCGCCTGCCCCAGCAACACTTGGTGCGGGGTGCGTTGCCCGGCCGCGAGGGTTGGCTCGGAGTGCAGCAGGCATGATCCGCCGTTGGGCGCTGCCCCTGCTTCTGTTGGCCTTTGGCGTGTTCTACCTATTGCCGCTGGCCACCCATGGCCTGTGGATCCCGGATGAAACCCGCTACGCACAGATCAGCCAGGAAATGCTGCTGACCGGCAAGTGGGCGGCGCCGCACTTCATGGGCATCCGCTATTTTGAAAAACCGGCGGCGGGCTACTGGCTGATCGCGCTGGGCCAGGCGATCTTCGGGCAGAACCTGTTCGGCGTGCGGTTTGCCTCGGCGTTGAGCACCGGCTTGAGCATCCTGCTGGTGTACCTGGTGTCGCGCCGGTTGTGGAACGACCCGCAAAAGACGCTGGTCAGCACCGTGCTGTACATGAGTTTTGTCAGCGTCGCGGCGTTGGGGGGGTATGCCAACCTCGACCCCCAATTCACCTTCTGGATCAACCTGACCGGCGTGGCCCTGTGGTTTTGCTTTGACAGCACCACCCGTAACGGTCGCCTGGGTGCCTGGGCGTTGCTGGGCTTTGCCTGTGGCATGGGCTTTATGACCAAGGGCTTCCTGGCCTGGCTGCTGCCGGTGCTGATCGCCCTGCCCTACGCCCTCTGGCAGAAACGCTTTGGGGAGTTGGTCCGGTTTGGCTTGGTGGCCGTGGTCGTGGCGATTGGGGTGAGCCTGCCGTGGGCCCTGGCAGTGCACCTGCAAGAGCCCGATTACTGGGACTTCTTCTTCTGGCACGAGCATATCCAGCGCTTTGCCGGCGACGACGCCCAGCATGCCGAGCCGTTCTGGTACTACCTGCCGCTGCTGGTGGCGTTCTCGCTGCCTTGGGTGGCCCTGCTGCCGCCCACGATCACGCGGGCGTGGCAAGAGAAACGCCTGCCACAAACCGCGTTCCTGTTGTTGTGGCTGCTGATGCCCCTGGCATTTTTCAGCCTGGCCAAAGGCAAGCTGCCCTCCTACATCATGCCGTGCCTGCTGCCTCTGGCGTTGCTGATGGGGTCTGCCCTGGCCGACGCGCTGGCTCAGGGCCGAAGCCTGGCCTTGCGCCTCAACGGCTGGCTGAACCTGATCATCGGCATCGCGGCGCTGCTGGCTCTCACTTGGTTTCAAGTGAAGAAGCCGGTCTACGAGCACGGCCAGGAAACCCTCAGCCTGGTGCTGGTGTTCAGCTTTTTGTTCGGTTGGATCATCGTCAATCTGCTGCAAGCCGCTCGCCCTTTGAAACTGTGGGCTGCGCCGGTGATCGGCAGCTGGCTGCTGGTAGCGCTGGTGCCGGCTGCGCTGCCCCATTCGGTGGTCTACAACAAGACCCCGGATCAATTCATCGTCGATCACTTGCAGGCACTGCGACCGGCCAGCGCCTTGCTCAGTAATGACCTTGGCGCGGCCTCTGCCCTGTCGTGGCGGCTGGCGCGCCCGGACGTGACCCTCTACAACACCGTGGGCGAAGTGAAGTACGGCCTGGCCTACCCGGATGCCAGTCACCACAAGGTCGACACCACGCACGTCCAGCAATGGATGAGCGATGCGCGCAAAAAAGGTTCGGTCGGTGTGGTGATGCGGGTTAAAGGTGACGACGAAATTGCCGAAGTTGCATTGCTGCCCAATGACGGCCAGCGCTATGAACAAGGCAATATCGTGATTCTGATCTTCCCGCAGGTGACGCAATGATCACGCTGCTGCTGTTACTGGCGGCCTGCCTGCTGACCTGCATGGGCCAGGTTGCGCAGAAGTTCGCCGTGGAAAGCTGGCGTGACCTGCCCGATGGCTGGGCGCTGAAACTGCGCTCGCCGTGGCTGTGGGCGGCGTTGATCTGCCTGGGCCTGGGCCTGCTGGTATGGCTGCTGGTGTTGCAGCGCCTGGAGGTGGGCATCGCCTACCCCATGCTCAGCCTGAATTTTGTGCTGGTGACCCTGGTGGCGCGGTTTGTCTTCCATGAGCCCATCGACAGCCGCCATTGGCTGGGGGTGCTGTTGGTGATTGCCGGTGTCGTGCTGCTGGGGCGTCAGGTATGAGCCGCGTGCGTGGCTTTGCCCTGGCCCTGGGCAGCGTCGGCCTGGTCAGCGCCGCCCAGTTGGGCATGCGCTGGAGCATGACGCGCCTGCCGCTGCCGACCGAATGGCTCAGTGCCCAAATCGATGTGGGCGCCCTTGGCGTGGTGAGCCTGGCGATCCTCGCCTATGCGCTGTCGATGCTGTGCTGGCTTGGCGCCCTCAAGCACCTGCCGCTGGGTCGCGCCTATTCGCTGCTGAGCATCAGCTATGCGCTGGTGTACCTGCTGGCCGCAAGCCTGCCGGTGTTCAACGAACATTTCTCGCTTTCAAAAACCCTGGGGGTGGCGTTGGTCATCCTTGGTGTTGTGGTTATCAACTCGCGCCGTACTAGCACGACAAGTCCCAGGAATGCCCCATGAAAATCAGTGTATTTGGTAGCGGTTACGTCGGCCTGGTGCAGGCCACTGTGTTGGCCGAAGTCGGCCACGATGTCATTTGCATGGACGTAGACAAGCACAAGGTCGAGCAACTGCAAAAAGGCCACGTGACCATTTTTGAGCCGGGGCTGGCCGCCATGGTCAAGGACAACCTGGAAAGCGGCCGCCTGAGCTTTACCCATGACGAGAAACTCGCGGTCGAACACGGTGAAGTGCTGTTTATCGCCGTGGGCACGCCGTCGGACGAAGACGGTTCCGCCGACCTCAAATACGTGCTGTCGGTGGGCGACGCGGTGGCCCGTCACCGCATCAACCCGGTGATCCTGGTGGAAAAGTCCACCGTGCCGGTCGGCACCGGCGACACCCTGCGCGCCCATATCGAAAAAGCCCTGCACTTGGCCGGTCGTCACCTGGAGTTCGATATTGTCTCCAACCCGGAATTTCTCAAGGAAGGTTCGGCGGTTGCCGATTGCCGTCGCCCGGACCGCATCGTGATCGGCTGCGAGCGTGAAGAGGTGCGCGACGTGATGCGCGACCTGTACGCGCCATTCAACCGCAACCATGACCGCATTATCTTCATGGACCTGCGCAGCGCCGAACTGACCAAGTACGCCGCCAACTGCATGCTGGCCACCAAGATCAGCTTTATCAACCAGATCGCCGAACTGGCCGAGCACCTGGGCGCGGACATTGAAGCCGTGCGCCTGGGCATCGGTGCCGACTCGCGCATCGGCTACCACTTTATCTACCCCGGCTGTGGCTACGGTGGTTCGTGCTTCCCCAAGGACATGCGCGCCCTCATCCACAGCGCCAAGCAGGCCAACTGCTCCAGCGACTTGCTGGAAGCTGTGGAAGCCATCAACCAGCGCCAGAAGAGCAAGCTGTTCGAACGCATCAACGCGTTCTTCAAAGGCAACCTGCGTGGCAAGACCTTTGCCCTGTGGGGCCTGGCGTTCAAGCCCAACACCGATGACATGCGCGATGCGCCCAGCCGTGTGCTGATGGAAGCGTTGTGGGCCGCCGGTGCGAATGTGCGGGCGTTCGACCCTGAAGCCATGCAGGAAACCCAGCGCATCTACGGCGACGACCCAAGGCTGATGCTGATGGGCACCCCGGAATCGACCCTCGGCGGCGCCGACGGGCTGATCGTCTGCACCGAATGGCAGCAGTTCAAGGCACCGGACTTCGACCTGATCCACCAGCGCCTCAAAACCCCAGTGATTTTCGATGGGCGCAACCTCTACGACGGTGAACGCCTGACGCGCAAAGGCTTCCAGTACTACCCGATCGGCCGTGGCGATTCCTGCCAGTTACCGATCCCGCAGCAACAGTGGTTACCGCGGGTCGTGGAAGCCTGATAGGTGAACAAAGCCCGACCGTCCCTGTGCAATGCAACGGTTCGCCAGCAATCCCTCGGTTTGGCTGTGTTGGCGCTGTTGCTGTTTATCGCCGGCAGCTGGCACCAGGCGATCATTGGCTTCGACTCCCGCTTCGTGGTGTTCGCCCAGGAGATGCTGCGCCATGGGCCC
This sequence comes from Pseudomonas kairouanensis, assembly GCF_004682055.1. Taxonomy (GTDB): domain Bacteria; phylum Pseudomonadota; class Gammaproteobacteria; order Pseudomonadales; family Pseudomonadaceae; genus Aquipseudomonas; species Aquipseudomonas kairouanensis. The sequence goes on from NZ_QUZU01000047.1 coordinate 45,808, forward strand.
AGCTTCTTTCCCACCACGTACGGCCAGCCCTACGCCGACTACCTGGCCACCTCGACCCTGCTGACGTGGTTGCTGTCGGTGCCGTTGGGCCAGGTCACCAGCCTGACCGCCTGGTTGCCGACGGCACTGGCATCGGCGTTGATCGTCATGCTGGTGTACCGCCTCACCGCGCCCTACTCCCGGCGTTGGGGGCTGTTGAGCGTGGCGATGTTGCTGCTCAGCAGTACCTTTGTCAGCGAGACCCGAGCCGTATCCCTGGATCAGATGCTTGCCGCCGTCGCCCTGGCCGTGTTCTACCTGGGGTATGCGCATGATCACTTCGGTGCGGGCAAGCGCCTGCACTGGCTGTACCTGCTGCTGATCATCGGGTTTGCGATTCGCGGGCCCATCGGGTTGGTGATCCCTACGGGTGTGCTGTGCAGTTACTACCTGATCAACCGGCAATGGCGCCGACTGTTCAG
>NZ_QUZU01000048.1 GCF_004682055.1 Pseudomonas kairouanensis
AGCGGTATACGGCCAGTACCAGGTTGTTGGCCACCAGGGAGTCGGCGGTGGAGAAGAAGCCCAGGTTGCGCATGACGATGCGGCGCTCGTCGTCGGTCAGGCCTTCGGGGTTTTTCCACAGGGCGATGTCGGCGGTCATGTTGACCTCTTGCGGCATCCAGTGGTTGGCGCAGCCGTCGAGGTATTTTTGCCAGGCCCAGTCGTACTTGAAGGGCACGAGTTGGTTGAGGTCGGCGCGGCAGTTGATCATGCGCTTTTCGTCAACGGCGACGCGGGCGGCGGAGCCTTCGAGCTCGGCGAGGCCTTCGGCGACGTCGAGTTTGTCCAGGGCGGCCTTGGCACGCACGATGGCGGCCGAGTCGTTGGCGGTGACGTTGCGCGCTTCCAGTGCCGCAGCAGCGCCGGCACCGTCGAGGCGGTCCATGTTGGCTTCGCTTGCATGGCCGGCGTTGGCGCCCTTGATCACCGCTGCACCGGTGTCTTCGTTGTCGACTTCATCCCAACTCAGCATCGAAATATTCCTTCCTGGTCTGTTCTGACGGTGTGTGAACCCGTCCATAAATAGGCAATTTGCAGGCTTCAAGGCATTGAAATACTGCTCATAGTGTGGTCGGTAAATACCGATGCTGCACACTATGTAGTGGTGTGTTTTGTTTGTGGGCACACTATATGGGGTGTAACAAGGTTGGTCAACGCGACATCGTGTCATCGACACGTTGACCTGGGTGCGGTCCTGTCAGGGCAGGCACACGGTGGGGTCGCCCAGGGTCACCATGGCCAGGCGGTCCATGGCGAGGAGCTTGGCCTTGAGCATTTTGGCGACGGCGTCTGGTTTGTGGTTGTTGTAGGCCTTGACGCCGTTGGAGTGCTCCAGCAAATACCCCGCGACCGCTGAATAGTAGCCATCGATCGCCATGCCAATGGGTTGCCGTGGATTGGCATGCAGCGCGCGGGTCAGCGGATTGACGATCATCTGCTGAACCAGGACCTGCCCGGTATCGGGATCCCGTAGGGTCCAGTCGAAGGTCGGCTCGACATGCCCGACGAACGCCCCCAGCGGTTGCTTGGCGCCCAGCAGAGTACGTGGCAGCGAGGCGGTACAGGGGCCGATCTCGGCAACCTTGCCGAGCATTTCTCCCAGAGACGACTGCGGGTCCACCAGGCCTCTGAACTCCGAAGGTTTATCGGCCCCTGCGGAGCAGCAGGCATGGGCGTACCAAATCGCACCGCTAGGGTTCCAGTGTTGTTGCAGCATCTGTACGTTCAACAGGCTTTGGTCGACATCCACCAGCAGCCCCAATTGCGCCGCCAGCTGTGCTGGTGAGTCCAGCGGGAAGGTGGCGCCATGACTGGTGGTGAGCACAAACGCCGGTTGTGCCTGTTTCAGCGCCTGGTAGAAGCTTTGCAGCCGAGCTTGCTCATCGGTCAGGTAGGCGGGCGTAAACCCGTAGCCCGTCAATGTATCGGACACCCGCTTGGCGATGGTCTTGGCCATCAAATAGCTGATGTCCGGATGGCCGTGGTTGACCGCCCACACCACGGGCGTGTCGAAGTGGCGCGTGTTGCCTGGCCAGTGGTTGAGCAAACCGTTGATGTAGTTCTCCAGGCCTGCCTTGTCCAAGTCCAGGCGCCCGACAAAGGCGTCGGTCTGTAAGCGGTACTGGAAACTCCATGGAATCTCCTTGGGAGAGCCAATGATCAACAGGTAGCGCGGGACCTTGTAGTCACCGATGCCACGGTCGCCGGCCAGATGGGGGTCTGCCGGTGACTTATCGGCGAAGTAGCGACGAAGCTGGCCGGTATTGGCCAGCTCGCTGCGGTAGCGAAAAACTGGTGCATTACCGCGTTGCACCAGCAGCGCCTTGACACATTCGGGCGCATCTGCAGCCTGGGCTTTCTGTTCGTCTGTCCAGTCGTCACTGTCAGGCAACACCAAGCCCCAACCGACTTCCTTGTTTTGCCAATCTTCAAGGTCGGCGGCCGGAGGAACGACGCCGTCCAAGTTAAATTGGTCTTCACTGTCGACATTCACCGACAACGACCAGGCACTGGCAGTCGCAGACACGTCGCCGCTGGCTACCTTGTCGCCGCACCAGGCGTTGCTGAGCAGGTGTGATGGTTCATTAGCCATGGGTGAAGCCTCCTTGTGCGTTGGGCCGCTGATCTTGCGGAATATCGTCGAGTATCTTGTTCACGATTTCATCGGCCAGTTCAGGCGGGATTTTTGCCCCGGTGGCGATCAGCAGTTGGGCGGTGGTCCTCAGTCGCACAGCGTTATCGGCCGCAAGGGGGCGCACGAACAACTGAGCATCCACACTGCGCACATACAGCACCGGCAATGACCAATGGGGCGAGTTCGGCAGGTTGCCTGCCCGCGATTGAGCGATGGCGTCGCGCACGTAATACATGATCGGCGCCAGCTCCAGCGTGGTGCTTGCTTGGGTGTTGAGGTCGGTGCGTGCTTGCAGAATCGACACCAGGGTTTCGGGATAGAACGCCCGCGTAAACCGGTAGGCATCCGCCGACGTGACAGGCTCCATCATCGCCACAACTGCAGGGATCCCGGCGGCGCACACCTTCGCTGCCATGGAGGGTGCGGTTTGTGTCGCTTTACCACTGGAGCAGCAATTGAGCACCATCAACCAGGGGTTCTTCAGTGTCATGCCCAGTTTAGTCAGGTGCTGGGTGGTGACGGTCACCGAGCCATGAGGTACGGCGAGTGGATCGGCGTCGTGCCGGGTATGGTCGGCGCTGGTTGCCAGTTCCAGTTGCTGGCCGTTGCTGTCGCTGAGGCCATGGCAGAAAAAGTGCAGGATATGCGGCGACCAGTTACGAATGGCTTGGGTCAAGTCGCTGGCGTTGGACGGCATTGCCTCAACATTCACGTCGGCCAGGCCGGCGGCCACTTCGGCTCTAATGCTGTCATACAGGTCCTTGCGCCCCACCAGTATGTTTACGCTGATTTCCAGGCCGATTTTCCGGCCTTGGATAACGGCATCACGCAAGGCAGTCCATTCATTTTCCTGATCGTCAATGCCCAGCGCCGAGAGCACCACCATGATTCTGACCGGTGTGACCAACTCACTGGGCGGTATGGGATAGGCACTGGTTTGATTGACGATGCGTCCAATGGGCCAGCGCGAGTCCAATGCAACGAATTGATCACTGGTATTACACAGCATCTCCCAGTTGATCCGCTGGGACGATGCATCGTCGAGCATGATAAACAGCGGGCGTATATCGTTGAGGGGCAGCGTATTCATGGCATCAAGCACCTCGCAAATACCTTGGTGCGAGCGCAATGCATTACGCACCGCAGCGCCTCGCGCAAGCACGGCGTTTTGCTGGGTCAAGACTGCCAGGTGTTCAGGCGCCAGCGGAAACGGGCAGGGTGGATAGGGACCGTTGGTGGGGAAGGGGGTGCGCATCACCTGGGCGTACAGGGTGTCACCGTAGGCATCTATGGAAAGAACCGCGCGTGGATAGGGCATCACTGTTCTCCCTCATCGGCAATGGTGTGGCCGATGTCGTCATGCGTGCCTCGCTGCTCGGCTTCGCCCAAGGCCTGACGAAATTGCTGGATGGTTTGCATCGCAATGGACAAGTCTTGCAAGGCGATTTCCTCGGGGATCACCTCGTCGCGTATCAGCTTCTGGTAGTGCAGCTGGATCTGTTCAGCGGCGCGTTCGGTCGCCGCGATGGCGGGTGAAGTGCTGACGGCCGAAGGGGCAGAGTCGGCGGCTGGTGCATCAGTCTCCAGCGCGTAGGTGTCCAGCACGGTTTTCGCCTGTGCGGCATTGCGCGCATAGCGCACCGTGAGCGCCTCCACGTCCTGTTTGAGCTGATAACGGTCAGGTGGGGCAACGGCGCGCGTGAGCAAATAGGGCTGGCAGTACAGGTACAAGCTGGCATGGTTGTACGCGGGGATTTGCCCGCGGGGGGAGTGGATAAACCGGAAACCTTCCTCCAGCACGTCACAAGAGGCGCGCCTTGCGTCGAACATCATCATCGGTCCTGGCAGCTTCTGGGCGATTTCATCGGCCAGCACCCGCAAGCCCAGTGCGTTATCGCTGTCCGTCGGAAGACTGAAGGAACTGGCCCAGGCGCCAACCTGGATCAGAAAGTTAGTCAGTTCGACGGCGCCCACTGCCCCCGAGAGGAAGTCCTCGCTACGCCCGGTTGGCGCCTGGGCAAACAGCAGCGAACCCTGGCGCCCCGACAAATGCCCATGGCAAATGAAATGCACGGCATCGACACTGTAGCCGCTGAGTGCGGCGCGCATCCAGATCAGCCAAGGTGAGCGCAGGCTGCTGTCGGACAGCCCGCTGGCGGGGTACGCGTCGGTGGTGTAGACGATCACTTCGCAGTCCAGGTGCCCAGTGTGCAGATGCGCCGCCAGGTCACTGTCGGCAAACACATGCAGGCGCACTTCGCGGTCAACACCCCTGACGATGGCGCGCAGGGTGTCGAGCAGATCAGCCTCGGCAAAGGCTTTTTCACTGTTCAACGGGACGCTGGCGCACACCACCACGTCGAGCTGGTCGACGCTTTTTTGAGGCGGCGGAAAGATAAAGTCCGGCAGCATCAACACTGGAATCTGGTGTTCTTCAAGCACGCTTTCCCAAGGCAGAAAGTTCAGCGTGCCGCAGGGCTGTACCAGGTGCACCCATAGACATGAATACCCGGCACCGTGTTGTTGCCATTGCGCATTCAGAGCATCGTTGAGCCCGACGGGGAAGCCCAGTTTTAATTCGTCCGGTGCGTAAAGGGGAACCGAAGAGAGCAACCCGAAGGCCTCTTGCTCACCGCTCCACAACGGTGTGTCCACCAACACCGGCCCTTGATGGTGCTGCAGGGTGCAGACGACTTCTCCCCTGGGTTTGAGCTCGACTTTCAGGGTCACGATATCGTTCTGCTGTTTCAGAAAGTTGGCCATGACTAGCCCCTCTTATGGGTTACGCGTCCTGGCTTGACGCCAGGCTATACGCCAACCACCAGGTCGATGGGTTGCTGATATCGCCGTGGCCGCTGATCGTACGGCTGCCCTGGATGCCCACCACGCGACCACCGGCACCGAAGTCGTAAGCGTCCAGTGGGTCCTTGATGTAGGTCGCAGGCTCCTGGGGGGGCTGTGGGCCGAAACCTCCCAACGCCCCGTACTTGCTCGGTGAGCCGGCGGGAGAGGGTTGCTCGCCCAGGTCCAGGTCACGGCGCAGGGCCAAGTGGAAGGCCTGGCTCAACGCGCTGTCGCGGCTGCTGAAGGTTGCCACCACGGGGCGGGTGATACGTGCAAGGTTGACCCGGTAGCCGCCTTGCAGGGTGCTGTCGGGGATCTTTTCGGCGAAGGCATATTGGGAAATGGCTGGTTGCAGCAGCAACGCCGAATGGATCTTGCGCACGCCTGCGGGCAGGTTGGCGGTGGCGGACATCACCACTTTGCAGCCGTAGGAATGGCCAAGCAAATGCACGCTGGCCTCTGTGTTGGTGGCCAGGATATCGGCCAGTAACCGCGACACACCGGCGCTGCCCACTTTGCCGGCGCGGTCTTTCATTTGCCAGACGGTGAAGGGCTTGATCAATTGGCGCGGGTCAAGGGACTTGAGAGCATCAATGACGCCTGCGGGTGTCGGAGGGGTTTGCGGTACGTCGCGCACCACACCGAATTGGTCATAGTCAGGTTCAGGTTCGGCTGCGACGATGGCCGATACCAGCAGGTCCTGGGCACTGGGCGGGCTGCGTTGCAGGCCTTCATCGTCGTGCTGGCTCTTGAGCGCGTCGGCCAGGATGCCCGCCAGCTCACCGGCTTGTTGTGAGGTTAGCCTGGGCGTCTGGGCCAGTGTCAAAAACGCCTCGCGCTGCGTCGCCGGCAGCGACTGGGCAATGTCGAGCACTTGCTCGCGACCTTCCTCGATGGAGCCTGCGAAGCGTGGTCCGGTTTCATTGTCAAACCAGGCCAGGGCCTGGCTCGGCCAGAAGATCCCTACCAGCAATGGGTTGTAATTGTCCGGGACCTTCAACCCCAGGGCGGTACGCTGGCGGGTGTAGCCGTCGATGAAATTCGCATAACGAGCGCTGGCGACTTCCCAGCCGTTGTTCCAGCCATGGGAGAAGAAAAAGACATCGGTATGGCCAGCAAGATGGTCCAGCAAGTGCTGGCGGGTCAGCGGCGCTTCGCACTGACCGTCCTTGTCAAACGGCACGATGTAGTAGGGGAAGGTCTTGCCTTCGGCAGAGACGCAGTGCTTGAACGGTCCAACGGGCATCAACGCAGGCATATGCAGGTCCTCAAGGCTTATCTGAGCAACGAATTAACAGACGATCAGCGTAAGGATTGAGGTGAAGGAGCGAACGACAGCGACCTGATCTTCCTTGTCACGGCACTTTCCGCAATGGCTGTTTTCCGAGGGGTCGGTTAACGCCGGTTTGCTATTACGCAGCAGTAGATATAGCTGGCAATACGCAACACGCAAGGCGCTTCGGCGGATTTTCACCGGGGTGTGATTGAAAGCACCAGCGCCTGTTTCGTGGGTGTTACACAAGGGGCGGACGACAGTCAAAACCTTGTAAAAAGAAGCCCGCCGGCATCATGGACGTCGGCGGGTGTTGAATGCCGGGAGCGACTAGAAATCGGCGATAAACTGCACACCGCCCACCACGGCACCGCTGGTTTGTGTAAGCCCGCCGGGGTACTTCACGTATTGCAGGTTGGGCCGCACCATCAGCCATTTCGTGGCCTGCACGCCGTAGTTGATCTCGTAGCTGTACTCACGGCGCTGCTCGGGCACGTAGAGCGGGTCGTCGATGGACGTGACGCCGTTGGCGGTATTGAGCATCTGGGTGTTGCGGGTGTAGCGGTCGCTGACTTGCAGTTTGGACGCGCCCAGGCCAAAGGTATCGTCGGGGCGTGCGTCGAACGGGCCACGGTAGATGAGGCCGACCTGGATCAGGTTCTTGATCACGCTCTTGTCAGGATCGTTGACCGTGAGGTTGGCGAACACGTTGAGCCCGCGCTTGTTGTTGCCATCCACGGTGGTCAATTGCTGCTGGCCCGACAGCCACCATCCGCTGTTGCTGGAATACATCCGATACGGCTTTTGGGAGCTGGCGGCATAGTTGCCATCGGCGTCCTTGAGCATGTCCTTGGTGTCGGCGTTGGCGTAGTAGTAACCGGCGTGGTACTCCGATTTAAGGCCGTTGATTTGCGCTTTCCAGATCGCTTCGATGGGAAAGCTGGTGCCCTGGGAGCCGCTGATAAACGGCTTGAAGCCATTGCTGGCTTCGGCGTTGCCGGGGTTTTTGTCATAAGCGCCGACCTGCATTGCGAACTCATCGGTGAACTGGTACTTGGCGCGCACTGCCCACTGGCTGATGGGGAAGCTGTTCCACACACCGTTCCAGTTGCCTTCCTGGGAACCGCACAGGGTGACGTTCTGGAATTCGCAGGGGAACTGGTCGAAATCTTCACCGTGGCCGAAGCGGCCGAGTTTGAGGGCGAATTTTTTGTCGAAGAATTTTTGCTCGTACCAGAACTGCGACAGCCGCCAGGCATTGCCGCCGCCGAACACTTCCATGGTGGAGGTCAGGCCGGTGGCGTTGGGCTGGTGCACGCGGTCGTTGGTGATGTCCTTGCCATGGCGCTCGCCGATACCGATGCGAAAGGTCGCGTCCTGCCAGCCCAGCAGTTTTTGCAAGTCCATATCGACGCCGAGGATCAGTTGGTCGCTCCAGCGTGCGGTGGTGTGGGAGTTGTAGCCGCCACCGAGGTTGGAGCCGACTTCGCCGACGTATTTGAGGGTGAAGTCGTAGCCTTGTTCGGCCAGTTGCGGGCGCAGGCCGTTCCAGTCGCCGAGCATGGCGGGGGAGTTTGGGTCGAGCAAACCCGCGCTGTAGGCACAGGTGGACATGGCGCTGCACAGCAGGGCCAGGGGGAGGGTGGTACGCATGGAAACGCTCCTTGGATTGTTGTTTTTATTGGGGTACTACACAAAACCCAGGCACACAGAGGCCCCTTGTGGGAGGGGGCTTGCTCCCGATAGCAGTGGCTCAGTCGGTACATGTGTGACTGATACACCGGCATCGGGAGCAAGCCCCCTCCCACATTGGAACTGTGGTGTTGGGGAGAGAGCGGGGTGTTACTGGAGGTTTACGTACAGGCCGCCATCCACCAGCAGCGACGCACCGGTCACGTAACGCGCCATGTCCGAGGCAAGGAAGACGATGGGCCCGGCGATGTCATCCGGCTCACCCAGGCGACCCAGCGGTGTGCGCGAGGTCATGTAGGCAAGCTTCTCCTCATCGGCCAAGTCCTCCTTGTTGATATCGGTGGCGATAGTGCCCGGCAGCACCGAGTTGCAGCGAATGCCATACGGCCCCAGCGCAATCGCGCAGGACTGCATCAGCGAATGCAGCCCGGCCTTGGTCGGCGTGTAGTGGGTTTGCATGCCGCCGCCCACCAGGGCGCTGATGGAGCTGACCGCGATGATCGCGCCGCCACGGCCTTGGTTCTTCATTTGGTTGGCCGCTGCCTGCACGGCGAAGTAGGCGCCGTTGAGGTTGGTGTTGACGGTTTTGAGGTAGACCTCGCGGGGCATGTCGAGGAATGAGTGGAACGGGCAGATCCCGGCGTTGTTGACGAACACGTCGACACTGCCAAAGGCCTTCACCGCACCGGCCACCAGTTTGTCGCCGGTGTCCGGGTCGGCCGCATCGCCACCGACTTCGACGGCCTGGCCGCCGAACGCCTTGATCTCTTCAATCAACGAATAAGCGGCTTCAGTACCCTGGCCGCTGCCGCTGTGGCCGATCACCACGCGGGCACCCTGGCGGGCACATTCACGGGCGGCGGCGCGGCCGATGCCACGGGAGGCGCCGGTGATGATCACGGTTTTGTCTGCAAGCAACATAAGGAACTCCTTCAAGAAATAAGCGGCATCAGCCGAGGTAATTGCCGTAGCCGACCATGGCGATTGCGCCCAGGATCACGGCAATGCCCGCCACCAGCACGCCCTTGTTGGCCGCGCTGGTGCCGTGCCATTCACGGAAATACAGGCCCCAGCAGTTGGAGACGATGATGATGAACGACATGTGCAGCACCCAGGAACTGGCGTCGTTTTGCAGGCGGCTTTCGCCCATGCCGTAGAAAAAGAACTGCAAGAACCACAACGTACCGGCGACGGCCACCAGCAGGTAGTTGCCCAGCAGCGGGGTGCTGCGGTCGACGTAATTGTGGAACGTGCGGTTGCGCCAGTTCAGCCACAGGCACCAGATGCCGTTGGTGGTCAGCCCGCCCCACATGATCACCATGAAGGTCACGTTGTTCTGGAACAGGCTGTTGGCGCCATGCTCCACTGCTGCGGCAGCCAGCGGGCGCCCGGCGGAAATGCCGTAGCTGAAACATGCGCTCAGCACGCCCGAGATCACCGCCACCAGCATGCCCTTGCCCAGGGAGAATTCACTGACACTGGCGAACTTCACCGCCTGGGACACTTCCCGTTCCTTGATCAACCCGGCCTTGCCGCACACCGCAATGCCGACCAGCGACACCGCCACGCCCCACAGCACCCAATGCCCGCCCTGGGAGGCCAGCATCGAGGTCAGGGTGCCTTCGGTCTCGGTGGTGAACAGGTCGCGGTACAGCGCCGGCATCAACGCGCCGAGCGCCGAGGTGAGGCCCATGATCAGCGACATGCCCAGGGACAGGCCGAGGTAGCGCATGGTCAGGCCAAACGTCAGCCCACCGATGCCCCACAGCACGCCGAACATATAGGTCCATAGCAGGGTGCTGGTGTCGGCATCGCGCAGGATCTGCACCCAGCCCGGTACCGTCAATTGCGCCGCAATCAGTGGCACGATCAGCCAGGACACCAGTCCGCCGGTGATCCAATAGCTTTCCCAGGCCCAGCCGCGGACCTTTTTGTAGGGGATGTAGAAACTGCCGGAAGCGAAGCCGCCGATAAAGTGCAGAATCACACCAAGGAGAATGATTTCCACGTAGTCGAATCCTTTTTATTGTTGTTGTGGGTCAGTTGGTTCAGGGGCGCGTCAGTTCGAACATCGGCAGCAGGTCGACACTGATCGGCGAGGCATCGGCATGGCTGGGCATGATGTCTTGCATGTAGCTCCACCAGCGTTGCATCAAGGCGGTGCCGGGCAGTTCATCCAGGCCGTGGGCGTCCTCGTGGGTCAGCGTGGCGAACAGGGCGTTGGCGTCTTCGTCGAGGAAGATGCGGTAATCCACCACGCCAGCATCCAGCAGCGCCTGGGCCAGTTCGGGCCAGATCTCATCGTGGCGGCGCCGGTATTCATTGGCCTGGCCGGGGTTGAGGTTCATGCGAAAGGCGCGGGTCTGCATCATTGCGCTCCGTGGGTCGGTGTGTAGATACGCACCGCGTTATGCAGGAAGAACTTGGCTTGCACCGCTTCGGGCTTGTCGGCCATGCAGCGTTTTACGAGCCCCAGGGTGGTGGCGAAATCCGCCAGGTGATCGCTGTTGGGCCAGTCGCTGCCGAAGAAGCAGCGGTCTTCACCAAAGGCTTCCCACAACGCGGCGAGGCGGTCGTTGTAGAACGCGGTGTCGGTGATCAAGCCTTGCGGGCCTGTCTGGGGAATTTCCGCCAGCTTGGCGAACACATTCGGCCGTTCGGCCAGGCGCAGCAGGTCGGCGTGATACACCGCCTCTTCACCTTTTGGCACCTGGGCGTTGGGCAAGTGATCGACGATGATGCGCAGTTCAGGCACGGCATCGCTTAAGTGCAGCAGCGCCTTGATCAAGCGCGGGTTCGGGTTGGCGCTGTCCAGGCTGCGGCCGCTCGCGGCGAGTTGGCGCAGGCCGTCGATAAAACCTGGCCGCGTCCGGTCTTCCAATAAGTCGCGGTCCCACAGGTTGCCGTAGCGCAGGCCCAGGAACAGCGGTTCATCGGCCAGCGTATCGAGGTCGGCGACGAAGCCTTCGTGCAGTGGGTCGAGGTTGCCAACAAAGCCAAGCATGCGTGGCTCATTGCGCAAGGTCTCCAGCAGCCAGCGGTTGTCGTCACGCCACGGGCTGGCTTCAACCGCAATCGCACCGACCACGTTGTGTTGGCTGGCCAGGGCCCAATAATCCGTCGGTAAATGCGCGGCATATAACCGGTTGCCCGGCTCGGGCCAAGGGATTCCCTGGGGGCGGCGCGGGTCGAACAGGTGCAGATGGCTGTCGATGATCGGGCCGCTGTAGGGTGTCAGGGGCATGGGGGCAGTCCTTATCACAAGCACATTTGGAAGGGCCCGCACGCTACCGTGCCCGGGCCCGTTTAACCAGATCAGCTCTGCAGGTACACCACATGGGTGTGGGTGTATTCGTACAAGCCGTGCTTACCATCGGCACCGCCGACCCCGGATTTACGCACGCCGGCATGGAAGCCTTGCATGGCCTCGAAGTTCTCGCGGTTGACGTAGGTTTCGCCAAAGTCGATCTCGCGCACCGCGTGCATGGCCTTGCCCAAATCGCGGGTGTAGATCGACGAGGTCAGGCCATAGTCGCAGTCATTGGCCAGGGCGATGGCTTCGTCCAGGTCGTCGACGATCTGGATTGGCAGCACCGGGCCGAAGATCTCTTCGCGCATGATCTCCATGTCGGCGCGGCAACCGGCCAATACGGTGGGCTGGAAGTGAAAGCCCGCACCGAGGTCGGCAATCTGCCCGCCGCTCACCAGGGTGGCGCCCTGGCTCAATGCGGTGCGCACCTTGCGGTTGACGTTGTCCAGGCCCTGGCGGTTGATCAGCGGGCCCATTTCCACATCGGCCTGGGCGATGGGGTCACCGTAGCGGGTGGCCGACATGGCTGCGCTGATGCGCTCGATAAACTGGTCGGCGACCTTGCGCTCCACGTACACCCGCTCGGCGCAGTTGCACACCTGGCCGGTGTTGATGATGCGCGAATCGCGGATGGCCTTGACCGCCAGATCCAGGTCGGCATCCGCCAGCACGATGGCCGGCGCCTTGCCGCCCAGTTCCAGGTTGAGCTTGGTGATGTTCGGCGCCGCAGCGGTCATGATCCGCGACCCTGTGGCCACGCTGCCGGTGAAGCTGATCATGTCCACGCCCTTGTGGGACGTGAGTGCGCCGCCGACCTGGCCGTCGCCGCAGACCACGTTGAACACGCCGGCGGGCAGGTCGGTTTCGGCCACCAGCTTGGCGAACTCAAAGCAGTTGTTGGGAGTTTCTTCGCTGGGCTTGATCACGATGGTGTTGCCGGTGAGCAACGCCGGGGCCATTTTGCGTGCGATCAAAAAGAACGGGAAATTCCACGGCAGGATCCCAGCCACCACGCCCAGGGGCTTGCGGAACAGGAAGATGTTTTCGTTGGGACGGTCGCTGGTGATGATCTCGCCTTCGATGCGCCGCGCCCACTCGGCCATGTAGTCGAGGTAGTCGGCGGTGAAGTTCACTTCCACTTCGGCCAGGCCGCTGACCTTGCCTTGTTCCAGGGTGATGGTGCGCGCCAGGTGCGCAACGTTCTCGCGCAGCTTGGCGGCGATGCGGCGCAGGTGCCCGGCGCGTTCAATGGCGGGTTTGCGCCCCCAGTCTTTTTGCGCATGGCGGGCGGCGGCGAGGGCCTGGTCGACATCGGCGGCGGTGGCTGCGGGCACCTTGGACAGCAGCGCGCCAGTGGCCGGGTTGAGCACATCGATGTGGGCTTCGCTTGGCACGAAGCGGCCATTGATGAAGTTCTGGTACACGGGAACGGATGACATGGGCAGCTCCTTAATAGGTACGCGACGGGGCTTTGCTTTCGGCAAGCGGGCGGTAACGGGCGAGGGTGGCCAGGGCGCTCTGGCGCAGCAGGCTGATGTCGATGGCCACCGCGATAAAACGGCAACCCCAGGCCTGGTAGCGGCGGGCGTCCTCTTCGTTGGGCGCGAGGATGCCGCACACCTTGCCGGCGGCGAGGGTAGCGTCCACGGCGTGCTTGATGCGCTCCTGCACCTCCGGGTGGCCGGGGTTGCCGGCGTGGCCGAGGCCGATGGACAGGTCAGCCGGGCCGATAAAGACTGCGTGCACGCCCTCGACGGCGGCAATCGCCTCGACGTTTTCTACACCGAGGCGCGACTCCACTTGCACGATCAGGCACAGCTCTTGGTGGGCAGTGTTGAGGTAGTTGTCCACGCCGTCCCAGCGTGTGGCGCGGGTCAGGCCGCCGCCGACACCCCGGATGCCGTGGGGCGGATAGCGCATAGCGCGTACCAGGGCCTGGGCCTGTTCGGCGGTTTCCACCATCGGGATCATCAGCGTTTGCGCACCGACGTCGAGCAGTTGCTTGATCAGGCTGGCGTCGCCATTTACCGCACGCACCACGGGCGCGGTGGTATAGGGCGCCACCGTCTGCAGTTGGTTGAGCACGCTGGGCACGGTGTTCGGTGCGTGCTCGCCGTCGATCAGCATCCAGTCGTAGCCCAGGCTGGCGACGATCTCGGCGGCGTAGCCGGTGGCGAAACCGGCCCAGATGCCGTACTGGGTGGCGTCCTGAGCCAGGGCGGCCTTGAAGCCATTGCGGGGCATGTTCATGGCAGGTTCCCTTAGCGGTTGTATGGACGGTGCAGTTGGCAATCCGGGTTCAGGTCAACGCCGAAGCCCGGCTTGTCCAGCGCCGACAGACGCATACGGCCGTTCACCGGCACCGGCTCGCCAAGCAGTTGCGGGTGGAACATCGGCACCACTTCATCGGCCTTGGGCGCCATCATCAGGAACTCGGCGAACGGGCTGTTATGGCGGGTGGCAACAAAGTGGTAGCTGTAGACCGACGAGCCGTGAGGCACCACCAGCGCGTTGTGGGCATCGGCCAGGGCGGAGATTTTCACCAGCTCAGTGAGCCCGCCGCACCAGCCCACGTCCGGCTGGATAATGTCGCAGCAGCCCATCTCCAGCAGCATGCGGAAACCCCAGCGCGTGGCTTCGTGTTCGCCGGTGGTCACCAACATGCCCTTGGGCACGTTGTTGCGCAGGGCGGCGTAGCCCCAGTAATCGTCCGGCGAGAGTGCCTCTTCGATCCACTTGAGCCCATGCTCATGGGCGCCGATGGCCAACTTGGTGGCGTAGTTCAAGTCCAGGCTCATCCAGCAGTCGAGCATCAGCCAGAAGTCCGGGCCGACCCGCTCGCGCATGGTGGCCAGTTCTTCGAGGTTCTTGCGCAGGCCTTCTTCGCCTTCGCTGGGGCCGTGGTGCAGGGGCATCTTGCCGCCGATAAAGCCCATTTTCTGTGCCAGGTCCGGGCGCGCGCCGGTGGCATAGAACTGCAACTCGTCACGCACGGCGCCGCCGAGCAATTGATGCACCGGCTCCTGGCGGATCTTGCCGAGCAGGTCCCACAGCGCCAGGTCCACGCCGGAGATCGTATTGATCACCAGGCCCTTGCGGCCGTAGTAGAGGGTGGACTGGTACATCTGGTCCCAGATTTTTTCGATATCGGTGACGCGGGCGCCTTCGATAAAGCGCGCCAGGTGTTTCTCGACGATATAGGCCGCCGGTTCACCGCCGGTGGTCACCGCAAAACCCACGGTGCCGTCGCTGGCTTCGATCTCGACCACCAGGGTGCCAAGTACGTTGATGCCGAAGCTGCGGCGGCTCTGGCGATACTCCGGGTATTTGCTCATCGGCGTGGAGATATGGTCGTCGATCCAGTGGCCGTCGCCCTGGTCGTGGTAGTCGGCGCCGCCGCCTCGCAGAACAAAGGCGCGGACGTGTTTGATGGTGAGGTTGCCCATGGTGTGACTCCTGGTTTTAAACAGTGGCCGGCGTATTCGACGCAGTGCGGCCGGGTGAATGGATGCCCAGTACCAGCAATGCCGCGAGTACCGTGGTGGCGGACAGCAGGTACAGGCCGGCTGCCGGGGAGTGGAAGGCGCCTTCGGCCCAATGCTTGAGCACCGGGGCGATAAAACCGCCGAGGGCACCGAACGAATTGATCAATGCAATACCGGCGGCGGCTGCGCTGCCGGCCAGGTAGCTCGACGGAAAGGTCCAGAACACCGGCTGCACCGCGATAAAACCCGACGCGGCAAAGCACAGGGCGAGCATGCCCAGCAGCGGGCTGGCGAAGGTCACCGAGCAGGCGATGCCGGCGGCGGCCATCAGCAGGGTGAGGCAGGCGGTCTGGCGGCGCAGGCCGGTGCGGTCGGAATAGGCCGGGATCCACCAGGCGGCGAACAATGCGCACAGCCAGGGCACCGCCGAGACCAGCCCGACCATCAGGCCGACTTTGGTGCCCAGCAGGCCACCGACTTGGGTGGGCAGGTAAAACACCACGCCGTACACGCTGGCCTGGATCAACAGGTAGATCAGGCACAGGTACAGCACTGAGGGCTGGCACAGCACCTTGAGCAGGCTGTGGCCGTGGGAGGTTTTGTGTTGGTCTTCCTGGTCCAGCAGGCTCTGGATTTGCTGGCGCTCATCCGGGCTGAGCCATTTGGCGTCGGCGGGGCGGTTGTCCAGGTAGAAGTAGGCCCAGATGCCCACCGCCGAGGCCATCAAGCCCTCGACCGCAAACAGCCATTGCCAGCCATGAATGCCTGCCCAGCCGTCCATTTCCAGCAGCAGGCCAGACAGCGGGCTGCCGAAGATAAACGCCAGCGGCGCACCAAAGTAGAAGAAGCCCATGGCCTTGCCGCGCACGGCCTGGGGGAACCAGTAGGTGAGGTACAGGATCACGCCGGGGAAAAAGCCAGCTTCGGCCACCCCCAGCAGGAAGCGCAGGATGTAGAAACTGGTTTCGTTGTGGGCAAACACCATCGCCGCCGAGACCAGGCCCCAACTGACCATGATGCGGCACATCCACAGGCGGGCGCCGACACGGTGCAGGATCAGGTTGCTCGGTACTTCCAGCAGCGCGTAGCCGACGAAGAACACCCCGGCGCCGAACGCGAAGGCGGCATCGCTCAAGCCGGTGTCGGCCTGGAAGGCTTGTTTGGCGAACCCGACATTGGCGCGGTCGAGAAACGCCATGATGTACATCAACAGCAGAAAGGGCAGCAGCCGCCAGGAAATCTTGGCGAGCAGGGGCGCGGGCAGGGTTTTCATAGGGGCAGTCCGGTGTTTTGTTCTTATGGGCCGGACTGTACGGCGGGCGAGCAATGCGCTACAAATCGAATCTCGCTTACAAGTGATACCTTCAGGGTATCGATAAAAAGGGTAACCCATGCGTAGTCCCAGCCTGTTCAACCGCCTGCGCTACAAGCACCTGCATATGCTGGTGGCGCTCAGTTCCAGTCAGAACCTGCATCGCGCCTCCCAGGCCCTGAACATGTCGCAACCGGCCGCGACGCGCATGCTGCGCGAGATCGAGGACATGTTTGGCTGCGACCTGTTCGAGCGTTTGCCTCGGGGCATGCGGCCCACCGCCCTCGGCCAGGAGCTGATCCGCTTCGCCGAGTCAGCCTTGAGCGGCCTGGATCGCTGTGCCGAAGACTTGAGCGCCCGCCAGCAAGGCGGCTATGGCTACTTGTCGATCGGCACCATCATGGGCGCCGCGCCGGACCTGGTGATGGACTCCATCGCCCAGATCAAGACGCTGAACCCGCAATTGCGTATCCGCATCATGGGGGACACCAGTGACCAAGTGATCCAGTTGCTCGAACAGGGGCGCATCGACCTGGGGATCACCCGACGCAACGCCGCCACCGACAGCGAGCATTACACCTTCGAACCCCTGGGCAATGAACGCATGCTGGTGGTGGTGCACGCCGGGCACCCGCTGGTACAGCGTGAGCATCTGGAGTTGGCGGAGTTGGTGAGCGACTGGCCGTGGATCCTGCAACCGCAGACCAGCCCGGCGCGCATCGGCTTCGACCAGGCCTTGCAAGACCTGGCGCTGCCCAGCCCGGCGGACGTGATCGAATGCAATTCGATTTATTCGATGCAGCAACTGATCCAATTGACCGACGCGGTGATGGTGCTTTCGGAAAGTGCCCTGCGCGACTACCTGAAAATGGGCCTGGTGGTGGCCTTGCCCGTGGCCCTGGACGTGCGCCTGGCGCCCTTTGGCCTCTTGCTGCGCAAGGGCGAAGGTGTAAGCCGGGAACTGGGGTTGTTTATCGACCTGCTGCGGCAGAAAGCGGCGATGTTGTAGACGCAATGTTGAAAAGATCATGGTATGCCGACACGATATTAAATAGAATGAATCTCATTTGAGACTCAGTCGCGCCGCGCAGGTTGCTTGCCATGAATGATGCTGTTGCTCCGACCCACGGCCCCGAACCGACCCTGTCGAGCCTGTACCGCGACCATCGCAGCTGGCTCGAAAGCTGGCTGCGCCGGCGCCTGGGCAATGCCTGGGATGCGGCGGACCTGAGCCAGGATACGTTCCTGCGCGTGCTGGCCAGTGCCCAGCCCATTGCGCAGATGCAGGAACCGCGGGCGTACCTGGTGACGGTGGGCAAGCGCCTGCTGGTCAACTTTCATCAGCGGCGCAGCCTTGAACAAGCCTATCTCAATGCCTTGGCTACCTTACCCGAAGCCTGCGTGCCGTCGCCGGAGCAGCGTTGGTTGATGCTCGAAACCCTCCAGGCGCTCGACGAATTGCTCGACGGCCTGCCGGCGCTGGTGCGCCGCGCGTTCCTGTGGAGCCAGCTCGAAGGCCTGGGTTACCGCGAGATTGCCGAGCGCCTGGACGTGTCCGAGCGCACCGTTAAACGCTACATGGCCCAGGCCTACGAGCATTGCCTGCTGGTGGACCTGTGAGCCGTGACGTCGCACGCGCCGCCGCCCAGTGGTTGGCGTTGCTGGAGTCCGGCGCGGCCACAGAGCGCGATCACGCGGCCCTGCAGCACTGGCGCGACAGCCACCCCCAACACGAACAGACCTGGCAGAAAGCCCAGGCCCTGCGCCAGCGATTCAGCGGCTTGCCCCACGCCTTGGCGATGGCCAGCCTCGACCGTCCGCAACCTGCGCGGCGTGCAGTGCTCAAGCGTGCGCTGGGGATCGCGGCCTTGGTACCTGCGGCGTGGCTGATCAGCCGCCAACTGCCCATCGAAGCCTGGCGTGCCGACCTGCACACCGCCACGGGTGAACGCAGGCGCCTGTCATTGGCCGATGGCGCCAGCTTGCAACTCAATACCGCCAGCGCAGTGGACGTGGCGCCTCGACGCATTTCCCTGGTGGAGGGCGAGATGGCGCTGAGCGTGCCGGGTACGCAGGCCATCACCGTCCATACCCGCTATGGCGAGCTCAGCGTGAGCCAGGCGCAAGTCTGCGTGCGACAGCTGGCGAGCGGTTGCCGGGTGTCGGTGCTCAAGGGCACGGTGCAAGTGCGCGACCTGAACGGGCAGTTGGCGACCCTGCAAGGCGGGCAGCAAGCACCGCTCAAAGCCAGCGGGCTCGGTGCCTGGGCACCGTTTGATGTACTGCAACTGGGCTGGCGCGATGGCGTGCTGACGGCGCAGAACCAACCGCTGGGGGATTTTTTGCGGGAGTTGGAGCGTTATCGGCCTGGCGTGTTGCGATGGGACCCGCGTCTGGAACCGCTGCGTGTAACCGGCAGCTTTCGCCTCGACGACACAGACCGAATTCTTAACCTGCTGGCCTCGACATTGGGCTTCGAAGTGCAGGCGCGGACACGTTATTGGGTCACCCTAAGCTGAAATCTCCACAAACCTCCTGTGGGAGCGGGCTTGCTCGCGAAAGCGGTGTGTCAGTCAATATATCCATCACTGACCCATTGCCTTCGCGAGCAAGCCCGCTCCCACATTGGAACTGCGTTGCCAGCCTCAGATCACATGCGCCCGCTGCAACTCGGTCAACGCCTGCACCTTGAGCTGCGCCAGTCGCGGATCACGCCGGTCCCTCGGGTGTGGCAACTCCACCCCCAATGCCTGGCGAATACTGCTCGGGCGGTTATCCATCACCAGCACCCGGTCACTCAAGTAAAGCGCCTCGTCCACATCATGGGTCACCAGCAGCAACGCGATGGCGTGATGCTCGGCCAGTTGCAGCAGCAGGTCCTGCAACTTCATGCGGGTAAACGCATCCACCGCGCTGAACGGCTCATCCAGCAGCAACACCTGCGGGCGTGAATACAAGCCCCGTGCAATCGCCACCCGCTGGGCCATGCCGCCGGACAGTGCCTTGGGCAGCGCCTGGGCAAAGCCCTTTAAGCCGACTTCCTCGATCAACTGGGCGACCCAGGCCTTGTCGTAGTGGCTGTCATCGCTGAAGCCGATGTTCTGTTCCACCGTGAGCCAAGGCATCAGCCGTGGCTCCTGGAACACGAACGCCACTTCGCCGTCGGGGCTGCGCAGTTGGCCCTGATAGTCCTTTTCCAAGCCGGCGACGATGCGCAGCAAGGTGCTTTTGCCGCAGCCACTGGGACCCAGCAGGCTCACGGCTTCGCGAGGCTGCAGGGCCAGTCGTACGTCCTTGAGTACCAGGGTGTCGGCGAAGCTTTTGCGCTCTACTCGAATGTCCAATAACGCTGATGTCGTCATTGCTGTGCCCCTTGACCGTTGAAGGTGTCGCGCCAGGCCAGGCAGCGTTTTTCCAATGCCGCGAGCAGGCCGTCGCTGACTTTGCCCAGTAGCGCCAGCACGATGATCGCCGCCAACACGATATCGGGCCGTGAGGTTTCCCGACCATCGCTGAGCAAGTAACCCAAGCCTTTGGTGGCGGCGATCAATTCGGCCGCCACCAGGAACATCCAGGCCAGACTCAAGCCGCTGCGCAACCCGGTGAACAGGCCGGGCAGGGCCGCCGGCAAGAGGATCCGCCGCACCAGCCGGCGGCGGCTAAAGCCATACATTTGGCCGACTTCCACCAGCTTGCGGTCGATGTCCCGGATGGCCGCTACGCCGTTGAGGTACACCGGAAAAAACGCCCCAATGGCGATCAACACGATCTTGGAGGTTTCGTCGATGCCCAGCCACAGCAACAACAGCGGCACCCAGGCCAGGCTCGGGATCGAGCGCAGCCCGGCGAACGTCGGTTCCAGGTAAGCCTCGGCTTCACGGCTCAGGCCCACCCAGGCGGCAAACACCAGGGCCAGGCTGGCGCCGATGGCAAAGCCCAGCAGCACGCGGCCAAGGCTGGCGCTGATGTGTTTCCACAGTGCGCCTTCGGCCAGCTGGGTCAGGGTTACGGCGATTTCGCTGGGCGCCGGCATCTGGTACGACGGCAGCCAGCCCACGCGCACCACGCCTTCGAGCACCAGCAGGATCAATACCGGCAACACCAGGCCCTTGAGTCGCCGTGGCCAGGCGCTGCGGTTGATCACCGACGGTGCTGCCAGGGGCAATGCTTGGGTTTTGCTGGTCATCACGCGCCCCTTACTTGCCGAAGGAGGTGTCGATCAACTGGTCGATCACCTGGTCTACGTTCACCCCGCGACGCACCAGTTCCTCGGATACCAGGATCGGTGCGGCGGCCTTGGACGACACCACGTCCTTGCTGTTCAGGAACGGTGTGCTCAGGTCGGTGCGCGACAGTTGCAGCTTGGCCACTTCCAACGGCAGGCCGGACTCATCGGCCAGCAGCTTGGCGAATTCATCCGGGTGTTTTACGGCCCAGTCGCGGGCTTTTTCGTAGGCGCCGATGACCTTGGTAATGGTCTGCGGATGCTCCTTGGCGAATTTCTCGGTGACGCTCACCACGCCATAGCTGTTGAAGTCCTTGTTGCGGTACAGCAGGCGCGAACCGGCCTGGATCTCGCTGGCGGCCATGTGTGGATCCAGACCGGCCCAGGCGTCCACGTCACCTTTTTCCAGGGCGGTACGGCCGTCCGGATGCTGCAAGTGCACCAGTTCGACATCGTCTTTTTTCAGCCCGGCCTTTTGCAGGCTGCGCAGGGTGAACAGGTAGGGGTCGGTGCCTTTGGTGGCGGCGATCTTTTTACCTTTGAGGTCGTTGACGCTGTTGAACGGCGAATCCTTGCGCACCACCAGGGCGGTCCATTCGGCACGGCTGTACACGTACACCGATTTGATCGGGCTGCCGTTGGCGCGGCTCAACACGGCCGACAGGCTGGCGGAGGAGGCGAAGTCGACGCCGCCGCTGTTGAGGTATTCCAGGGAGCGGTTGCTGCCCTGGCTCAACACCCAACCGACCTTGGATTGCGGCAGGGCTTGCTCCAGCCAGCCGAAGTGCTTGAGCACCAGGCTGACTGGCGAGTAATAGGCGTAATCCAGGTTGACTTGTGCCGGGTCGGTTTCGGCTGCCTGGGCCAGCGGTTGCAGGCACAGGGCGAGGGCGCAGGCGCCCAGTAAGCGTTGGGTGAAGGGTTTCATGGAACAGCTCCGGCAAGGCGTTGAGAGAAGGCTTTCTTATATTCATAAAAATGAATTGGCATGTTCCATCATGCTTTATAGGAATATGCAGTCTCTGTGCCATCTGCTTAGGCAGCGTCTTTACGGGGCTTGAGGGGCGGGAGGCTGTGGTGTAAGTGGGCAAATTGTTGAACCGCTGTTGGCGGGGCAACAGTTCGTATATATCCATATCGTATAAATAAAGAGTTATATATTCCTTTTAAGTTTTTCTCCGCTGCTGCATCTTGAGGGCCTGCGCATTCGTGCGGATTGACCCAACAGCCAAAAGGAAAGCCGACATGACCATCAAAGCGATCAACGTGCGCAACCAGTTCAAAGGCGTGATCAAGGAAATCCTGCTGGGGGAGGTGGTGTCCGAAATCGATGTGCAAACCGCGTCCGGCATCGTCACTTCGGTGATCACCACCCGTTCGGTGCGTGACCTGGAATTGAAAGTGGGCAGTGAGGTGATTGCCTTTGTGAAGTCCACCGAAGTGTCTATCGCCAAGCTCTGAGGCCGCACCCCTTGTAGGAGCGAGCTTGCTCGCGAAAAAACCGAGAACGCTGCGAACCTTCAGGTTGCTCGCGTTATCGTTGACGTTTTTCGCGAGCAAGCTCGCTCCTACAGGTATTCAGCGAGTACGCAGGGCGCGTTCCATGCGCTGAATCCCTTCTTCCAGCATTGCCCGCGGGCAGCCGAAGTTCAAGCGCACGAACTGTTGGCTGTCATCGCCAAATTCAATCCCCGCACTTAACCCAACCTTGGCCTGCTCCAGGAAGAACTGCTGCGGGTCATCCAGCCCTAAAGCGCTGCAGTCGAGCCAGGCCAGAAAGGTGCCTTGGGGCGCATGCATTACCACGCCAGGCAAACGGGTTTGCACGGCATCGAGCAGGTAGTCGCGGTTGGCTTGCAGGTAGTGCTTGAGTGCATCCAGCCAGTCGCCGCACTGGCTGTAGGCCGCACGGGTGGCTTCCAGGCCCAGGGGGCTGACACTGTCGACCATGCCGCAGCGGGCCTGGTTGAAGCGCTCGCGGATCTCGGCGTTCTGGATCACCGCAAAGCAGGTCTTCAACCCGGCGACGTTATAGGCCTTGCTCGCCGACATCAGGGTGATGGTGCGCGCGGCGATTTGCGGGCTGAGGCTGGCGGTGGGAATGTGACGGCGACCGTCGAAGCACAGTTCGGCGTGAATTTCGTCGCTGATGATCAACGCGCCCTGTTCTAGGCAGGCATTGGCCACGGCCAGCAGTTCCTCACGGGGAAACACCTTGCCCATGGGGTTGTGGGGGTTGCTCAGCAACAGCGCGCCGGCACCGGCCAGGGCATCGCGCATGGCCGCCAGCGGGGTGAGGTATTGGCCGTTGACCAGCTCGAACGGCACTTCGATGCGCGGCAGGTTCCAGTTGCCCGGTGCCAGGCGGATCGGTCGGTAGTTGGGCGTTTGCAACACCACCGGCTGACCCGGCTGCACAAAGGCGTTCAGGGCCATATTGAAACCCGGTTCGACGCCGGGTAAAAACAACAGGTCTTCAGGCAGCACGCGCCAGGCGTACTTGGCCCACAGGTCGGCGACGATGGCTTCACGCACATCCGGGCCGGCCACGCTGTAGCCGAGGATCTGTTGATCGAGACGCTCGCGCAGCGCCTGCAAAATCGCCGGCGGCGCGGCGATATCCATGTCGGCGATCCACATCGGCAACACGTCTGCCGGGTAACGGTTCCATTTGGTGCTGCCGGTGCCGAGGCGGGTGTGGATCGTGTCGAAATCGAAGTGCATGAAGGGGGCTCGTGTCGGGGGGCAGGAATGGCGCTGATTCTAACGCCATTCACTGCCCCGTAGGCGCCGACTATCCGCCTGCGCGCGCGCCTTAGGTGGCGAAGTCGAAAACATCCTTGATCGTCGCCGCGTCGAACACGCCTTTGCCGCGGTCTTGCATCAACGTGAAGGTGCCGTCCGGCTTGATATCGATGCCGGATGACCCCGCGATCACAGTGTCCACGCCGGGTTTTCGGAGGATATCCAGCAAGGGTTTGCGGCCGCTGTGTTCTTGCCCCAGGACTACGCCCATGCCCACGGTAGAGTGGGAATCGAGCCCGCCGACAAAGATCACCTTGCCGCCCTTGTCCAAGGATTTGTTCAGTTTTTCCAGCAACTGAACGACATTCTGGTCCAACAGGCCGAGTTCCAGGCTGCTGCCGGTCAGATGCATCAGGGTACGCTTTTGGTAGACGCCGTCCTTGAGGTCGGTGAGCACGGCCAGGGCCGAGCAGTCCGAGAGGTAGCGGGTGGAGAGGGTGGACGTTGTGTCTTCGACGGTTTGCGAATACCCCATCGAAACTTCGACAGTTTGTGGTGCAGGCAGGGGGCGCGGCACCACGATGCGCGGCTCGGACTTGATTTGCGGCGTACGTTCGGTGCTGTAGCCATGGGCGTAGGGTTTTTTCGGCTCGGCGATCAATGCATCCAGCCACTGTTTGTTCGTCGGGCTCATGGCGTCGTCGGTGCTGGTTCGAATGACCCAGCCATCCGCCGCCCATTTGCGCATGGTCTGCCCCAGCTTTTGCGTGTACTGGGCCGCAGGGCAGGCGATACCTGCCCAGGGGTCGACCACCCAGGCGTCTGCCCACTCGGGCTGGTCGAACCTGACGCTCCCCGAGGATATATTCGACGGGCCGCCTACTACGGTAAACGCGTGGCTGTCGCCGGCGAACCATTCATAGGCACGGCCGCCACTGGTGTTGATGATCTCCCGTGAGAGCGCGGCCATTTCTCCGCAATTGCCGGCACCGGCCTTGACCACGCTCTTGCCGGAAAGCAGCGTGCGCGGGTTGCGGGTTTGGCGCAGCCAATTGACCACCGTGTTGGCTGCCTCTGCCCGGGCCCGGTCGGCGGCCGATCGCACCACGTTGCCAGGCCCCAGGCCCGTGGCCTGCAGGTCTTTTTGTACGCTCTGCAAGGCTTGTTGGGCGTAGATCCCGTTTTGTTGTGCCGGGGTAAGGCTGTCGAAGCCTGCCGGCTTGACCAGTGGGCGCACGTCGACGGGGCTCAATGCAGCGTCTTCCACCCCTGTGGTGCCACGCTGGCGCAACTGGTACGCGATTTCCCGTTTCTGTTCGGCGTTCATGCCTTCGCAGCGGGCTTTGAGTGCATCGACGTCCCCCTTGGCATATCCGGCCTTTTCCAGTTGCTTGTAGACGGTGTCGAGTTTCGGCAGCGCAATGAACCGGTTGTCGAGGGATGTACCGGGCGGCGTCTGTTTGCGGTACAGGGCATTGCGATAGCCTTTGGCGAGGGCTTTGTCGAAATCCGTAGGCACGCACTTGATAAACAACGCGTCGGGCTTTTTCAGCTCGTCGAGTTTGACGTAATAGAACTCGCCGATATCCGCCTCAACCACCAGGTATTTGGAGGCGTCGCCTTTTACCGGGCTGGCGACGACAACGCCGCGCACCTCGCGGCTGTCGTTGCATGAATCGCTGATTGCACCGAGCTTGACCACGCGGGTTTCGGTGTTCAGGAAGGCATTGGCGGTGCCGTCGTAAAGCCCGAATTGTTTGTCGTTGACCACGCTGCCGCGTATTGCGTGCTTGTAGTTGACGGGTTCGGTACGTGGCACAGAGACCAACTTGTCGTCGCTGACCTTATACAGGCGCCTTTCAAAAACGGTGAGGCGGTCGCGCTTGAGCAACTTCTTGGCGCTGGGGTAGAGGCGTACGTGTTCGAGGGCTTGCAACTCCTGTTGCAGCGGGTCCTTGACTGGTTTGAGGCTGCGTACAAAGCAGGTATCACTGACCCCGCGCTTGGCTCGGCCGCCAACTGGCGCGGGGCAATAGGCTTCGAATTCGTCCAGTTCCTTAAGGTCGTCAGACGCTTGCAGGTCGCTCATGACACCGGGCGTTTTCGGGTCGTAGCGATAGACGTGGTTTTCATCGATCACGTCAAAACCGTTGGCGCGGGGCAGGGTATAGGCGTGCTCGGACAGTGGCGTCTCGGTGGACAAGGCGCGGGTGCCGTCGGCAAAGGTTTCGGTACGCAGTGCAATGTCGCGCTTGAGCGGCGGGCGAGTTATGTGGGTCGTGGGTGACAAGGGCTCAATTGCTATATCGAAGGGGTCTTCAATGGCTCCGTCGCTTAGGCTGGTGGCGGAAAACAGCGTATTGAGTGCTCCATCAATTGCATGGGAAACGCCTTGTGAACGCTCGGCCGAGGTGTCGCCGTCAGCGGCTTTCTCGGCGCCCAACGCAAGTTCTGCCAAGCCTGTGCCTGCGGCCAAAGCCACCACCAGCGGCTCCCCGACCGGTGCAAACTTGGCCAGCAGGCCCGCTGCGACGGTCATGTCGTTCAACCAAGTGTCGCGGGTGACTTCGCTGTTGGACTTGATGCAGATATCCGCGTCACTGGCCATGCGCTCTTGAGCGATATTGGCCATGGTGCTGAACAAGTCACCCTGTATCTTGACATTCTGATCATCGATCACCACGTGTTCCTGGTTGCTCCAGTACCCCGAGCCTATGTTTTTCAACGAGGTGTCGACGCCTTTGCCGGCCAGGTAATTGCCGGTGATGAAGGTGCCGACATCGCGCCAGAATCCGTCGTCATCCTGCCGATCCTTGAGACGAAAGTGAGACGCCAGCTTTTTGCGCTTTTCGGGGGCATTGCCCTGGTCGGCGATCCACTTGTCCATGTCCGTTATGGACTTGAAACACAGAAATGCGGGCTTGTTACCCGGGATATATAGGATCTGCCTCCCACCCGCAAGCTTGCTCAAACGCACAATATCGCTGGATATGGCGCCATTGATAACGAGGGCGTGGACCGATGCGCCGGAGCGTTCAACGGGCGCCTCAGCCTTCAGGTGTTCAAGGGTCAGCGGCTGGTTTTCATCGAGCGGCAGGTTGCCGGCGACCGCTGCCATGATGTGGCGGTAGTCGTCCCTGGTCAGGCGCTGTTCTTCCGGGATTTTTTGCTTCTCTTGGGCCGATGCGCCGTTGTAAGCCTTGAGTTGTTGGCGTGCCTGGCTGACGAACTCGCCCTTGAGGCATGCGCGATAGTCGTCGCGATGGGTGTTCCAGAAGGTATCTAGCTGTTGTGTGAATTGGCCCTGGAAATCGGTCTTCCAGGCGGCCTTCATCAGTTGTGATGGGGCCATGGGGAATTGATTGTGCAAGCCGTAGCCTTCCTGGCCATGTCCACGGCCGACTTTGTACAACCCTGCATTCACGTCCAGCTCGCCCGGCAGCCAGTCCTGTTCGCTGAAGTTTTTAAGCAGTGCGTCCGGCAGCGCGAGCGACGAAGACGGCTCTTGGGAAAGGTGTTCCCAGCCGGTCGCGCTCATTGTTTCAGAGGGCATGCCACGGAAGCGGTTTAGAAAAATCTCATCGGCGTTCACGGTCCAGCCGGTTTGCTCGAAGATAAGCTTTTCTGCCCACCTCTTGGCCTCCTGACGCACTACTGGAAGGGCTTGGCCGGTGCTACTCAACAGCTGGGTGTAACGTTCTTTTTCGCGGGTCAGGCGGGCTTTTTCAGCGGCCGCCTTGGCGAGTTTTTCGAAATGGGCGGCGGCAAGCTGCTCGTGCCGTGCGAGGGATTTGAGTGAGCGTGAGGTCAGCTTCAGCGCCTCGTCGGCGGGCGGAAAGCCAAACCCGCCCTGGGCCTTCAGCGTGGCGAGCCTGGATGCGTCGGGGTTGGGTGTTTCGCCGTAAAACGCGCCGATCTCAGCCTCCGTTGCGGCAAACGCCGGGTTGCCCAGCGGCCGTGGGAGTGGCTGCTGCGGGCCGGGCGCGATCACCTTAGCGGCCGCGATCAGCGGGCTGGCGAGCGTATGCCAGCCAGAGTCGTCGTCCAGAGTGAATACTCTGGTCTGGCCCTTCACTTTGGCGGATAACGTGCCCGTCGCCGCCGTGATGACCACCGTGGCCGGGTCGATGCCCTGGTCGTGCATCCACTGAACCACCTGCGGCTGCTCAAGGTGGTCGCGGTAGAGCGTCAGCCACGCACCCATCACGGAGTGTGCAGGCACTTCAATGCGCACTGGCGCTGAGGGTTTGGGGTGTTGTTGTACGGCACGGCTGTAGCTTTCGGCCAGCAGGCTGTCGGCCAGAAAAATATCGGCGTCATTGTTCAGTTGCAGTTTCAGGTCCCGTAGCGCCTCGTGGGTTGTCGGCACAGGCCTACCCGAGGCATGGATGAACTGCGCCAGGCTGACAACGGCGTCTTCGGCACAATGATGCGCTTGGGCATAGGATGAGCCTGGTTTGATGGACATAACGCTTTCGTCCAGCCAACGCTGAAGGAATGCTTGGTCGGAGGGTTCCGAATCCAGTCTATCGAGGATCAATTGCAGCCTAAGGCCCAGTTCATTGCGGTCGTAGATATCCCCAATCAGACGCTGGAAGGTGCGCAAGGTTTGCTCGCCACGGGCCTTCTCGGATTTGACGCGCTGAGGGGACGACACGTGGGCAAACCCTTTGTCCCGTGCCAGCGCGGCGAGGGCGTCAGGGTCGTTGCGGTCTACATCGTAAAAGGCCAGGACGGTCGATAGGGGTAAGGTTGAGTCATAGGCGTCATTAGAGGACATCCCGCGGTTCTGTCCACTATCAATGACGGTGGCGGCCGCCATGATCAATCCAAGGATGGCGGGCTGCGCTTTGTCGCCTGTAAGTTTGATTTCCTTGAGCTGGTTGAGGTGGCGTCCGGTGACGCTGTTGCTGGCGGGGTGAAAGTGGATGTCATCATGGTCAAAACGACCTTGTTCTAAAAACTGCTGCGCAGCCGGACTGTATACCGCGAGCATGAATTGACTGAACCACGCGCCAAGGGTCGAGTCCGGTGGAATGTGCAGAGGCTCGTCATTATTTTCAACAAGCGCGCGATGAACCTCGATAGCCAGTTCGCTATCGGCCTTGGCTCTTTCGGATCTTTTGTCGGGTGTATTCGGCTCGTTGGCGTCGCGTTGGTTCGCCGGGACCATGTGGTACACCATTGATTCGCCGGTGCGTGTGGTGTCTACGGGTGCCGGAGTTTTGCCTGAGGGCGTGAAGGGTACAAAAGTAATCTGCGATAACGGGGAACTGGTCATGGGGGCGGCCCTTGCCTGCATCTGAAAAAGGGATCGCCAATGCCTTGTCAGGCTGGCGTAGCGGCAAGTGAGTGGCGGCGCGATGGCGGCGGTTCCTTTACCGGCACGGTTCTGTGACCGACAGGTTCTGTAAAAAAAACGCCATTGCGCTGGGGAATAGAGTCCGGCCGGGCTATTTTGGTGCACCTCAATAACTAGAGTAGCCATGGATGAAATACCAACCCTTCAGCCGTACCTTGATTGCCACTGCGCTGGTGTTGACGGTCAGCGGTGTGCAAGCCGCTTCCCAGGCCCCGGTGGCTGGCGAAAACGGCATGGTGGTAACGGCCCAGCATTTGGCCACTCATGTGGGCGTGGATGTGCTCAAGGCCGGCGGTAACGCGGTGGATGCCGCGGTGGCCGTGGGCTACGCACTGGCGGTGGTGTACCCGGCGGCGGGCAACCTGGGCGGTGGTGGGTTCATGACCGTGCAGTTGGCCGACGGGCGCAAGACCTTCCTCGACTTCCGAGAAAAAGCCCCGCTGGCGGCCACTGCCGACATGTACCTGGATAAAGACGGCAATGTGGTCGAAGGCCTCAGCGCCAAGGGGCACCTGGCTGTTGGCGTGCCCGGCACCGTTTCCGGCATGGAACTGGCCCTGAGCAAATACGGCACCCTCAAGCGTGCCCAGGTGATTGCCCCGGCGATCAAACTCGCGGAAAACGGCTTTGCCCTGGAGCAGGGTGATATCGACCTGCTGCACACCGCTACCGGCGAGTTCGAAAAAGACAAGGACATGCGCGGTATCTTCCTGCACAACGGCCAGCCGCTGCAGGTGGGTCAGAAACTGGTGCAGAAAGACCTGGCCAAGACCCTCAAGGAAATCTCGGCCAAAGGCAGCGACGGTTTCTATAAAGGGTGGGTGGCCAAGGCTCTGGTGGATTCCAGCCAGGCCGGCAAAGGCATCATCACCCAGGCTGACCTGGACAAATACAAAACCCGCGAACTGGCACCCATCGAGTGCGACTACCGTGGCTACCATGTGGTCTCGGCGCCGCCGCCAAGCTCCGGTGGCGTGGTGATCTGCCAGATCATGAACATTCTCGAAGGCTACCCGATGGCCGACCTGGGCTATCACTCGGCCCAGGGCCTGCACTACCAGATCGAAGCCATGCGCCACGCCTACGTGGACCGTAACAGCTACCTGGGCGACCCGGATTTTGTGAAAAACCCGATTGCCCACCTGCTGGACAAGGGCTACGCCGCCAAGCTGCGCGCCGCCATCGAGCCACAAAAGGCCGGTGATTCCCAGGCAATCAAGCCAGGTGTATCGCCCCATGAAGGCAACAACACCACCCACTATTCCATCGTCGACAAGTGGGGCAATGCCGTTTCGGTCACCTACACCCTCAACGACTGGTTCGGTGCGGGGGTGATGGCGAGCAAGACCGGGGTGATTCTCAACGACGAAATGGACGACTTCACCGTCAAGGTCGGCGTGCCGAACATGTACGGCCTGGTCCAGGGTGAAGCCAACGCCATCGCACCGGGCAAGGCGCCGCTGTCATCGATGAGCCCGACCATCGTGACCAAGGACGGCAAGGCGGTGATGGTAGTCGGCACGCCGGGCGGCAGCCGTATCATCACGGCGACGTTGCTGACCATCCTCAATGTGATCGACTACAAGATGAACATTCAGGAGGCCGTGGACGCGCCGCGTTTCCACCAACAGTGGATGCCGGACACCACCAACCTTGAGACCTTTGCCGTAAGCCCGGACACCCAGAAAATCCTGGAAAGCTGGGGCCATAAGTTTGCCGGCCCGCAAGACGCCAACCACTTGGCGGCGATCCTGGTAGGTGCGCCGTCTCTGGATGGTAAGCCGGTGGGCAATAACCGTTTCTACGGGGCCAATGACCCACGTCGTAACACGGGGCTGTCGCTGGGCTACTAAAGCCGGGTGCAGTCAGAAGTGTGGGGGCGGGCTTGCTCGCGAATGCGCAGTGTCAAACGAAGATGTTTTGACTGATTCACCGCTTTCGCGAGCAAGCCCGCTCCCACAGGGGCACAGTGTTATGCATCAAGCAGTTGTTGCACGGCTGAAAACGCCGCGTTTCTGCGCTCCTCCCAATCCCCCCGAATCACCACTACCGGCTGTTGATGCGCCTGCATCCACGCCAGGCTGTCCTGGAAAAAAGCTTGGCGATCGGCCAATTCCGGCTGGCAGCGCTGGCCATCGGCGGTCCATTCCACATCTTCCGGCGATAACAGCAGGTGCAGGTCGTAGTGGCGGGCCAGCAGTTCAGTGTCGAGCCACGCGGGGTAGTCGCCGAACAGGGTCTGGCTCCAAAGTTTGTTGGTCAGCAAATGGGTATCAAGGATCAACAGGTGGGGCCTTTCGGCACGGGCATCATCTTCCCAGGCCAGTTGGCCGTGGGCGATGGCCGGGATGTCCGCCAGGCAGGTATCGCGCTGATGGTGATCGATGAAATAGCGCACGTATTCGCCCACCACCAAACCACCGAAGTGGGCGTGCAACTGCGCCGCCAACCAGCTTTTGCCGCTGGACTCGGGGCCCGCCAGTACCACCACTTTCATGGTTGCAATGCCGGGTCGGCACGCCACTCACGCCAGCCTTGCACGGCGATCACGGTAAACAAGGCGTACAGCGCTGCGGTGAGATAGAGGCCTTTGTAGAGGAACAGTCCAACGAAGATCACGTCCACGGCAATCCAGAGCGGCCAGCACTGCACGCGTTTCTGGGCCATCCACAGTTGCGCCACCAGGCTGAAGCCGGTGAGGGCGGCGTCCAGCCAGGGTTGCGCGGCGTCGGTCCAATGGGCCATGGCTGCGCCGAGCAACACGCTGCCCACGGCGCCTACGGCCAGGCTGGTCATAATGGCGGGTACGCCCAAGCTCGTGACCTGGCGGCCTTGCTTGACCTCGCCAGCGCGGGTCCATTGCCACCAGCCGTAGACTTGTAGCGCGGCGTACACCACTTGCAACAGCATGTCGGAATAGAGCTTCACGTCGTAAAACACCCAGGTGTACAGCAGCACCATCACCAGGCCGATGGGCCAGCACCAGGGGTTCTGCTTGACCGTCAGCCAGACGGCGATCACCCCCAGGGCGGCGGCGAACAGTTCAAGCCCGGACATGGCAGTTCCTTGGGGAGAGTGGGAGAGGGCGGGGATTGTAACCATAGGCCAGCGATCTTCAAACCACAGGAGGGCCAATGTGGGAGGGGGCTTGCTCCCGATGGCGGTGTGTCAGTCAGCTGATTTGTGGCTGACCTACCGCTATCGGGAGCAAGTCGAATCGTCGCACCGCCCCTCCCACATTTGGATCATTATCAGACTTTGAATTGGCGCAGCAGTCCGTTGAGTTGTTCGCTTAATGAGTGCAAGTGCGCACTGGCCACACTCGACTGCTCTGCCGCCAACGCGGTGCTATGGGACAAACCGGCGGCCTGGGTTACGTTCTGGTTGATGTCTTCGACTACGTGGGCCTGCTGAAGGGTGGCGCTGGCGATCGACGCGTTCAGGCCGTTGAGGTTGCGCAGGGCCTGGCCGATGGCGGTCAGGCTGGCGCCGGCCTGACCGGCTTGCTCGATGGTCAGTTGGGAGGCGCTGTGGCTGTCGCTGATCACCTTGACGGCGGCTTCCGAGTGACCTTGCAGGCGCTCGATCATCACCTGGATCTCGGCGGTGGATTTTTGCGTACGCTGGGCCAGCAGTCGCACTTCATCGGCCACCACCGCAAAGCCACGGCCTTGTTCACCGGCGCGGGCGGCTTCAATCGCTGCGTTGAGGGCCAGCAGGTTGGTCTGGTCGGCGATGGAGCGGATCACTTCCAGCACGCCGCCAATCTGCGTGCTTTCGCTGGACAGGGTGCGGATCACCTCCACGGCTTGGCTGATGGTGCTGGAGAGTTGATCGATCTGTTGCAAGCTGCCGTCGATATTGACCTGGCCTTGCTGTGCCTGTGCCTGGGCGTCGCGCATTTCGCTGGCCGCGTGTTCGGCGTTCTTGGCCACGTCCTGCACGCCGTAGGTCACTTCATTGATGGCGGTGGCCACCAGTTCCATCTGCTGCGATTGTTGCTGGCTGCGGTCGTGGGCCTGGGTGGCATTGTTGCCCAGTTCCTGGGACGACTGGCCCAGGGCGTTGGCGCACACCTGCAACTGGCTCACCACCTGGCGCAGCTTGGCGGTAAAGCTATTGAAGTGCTGCGACAGTTGGGTGACTTCGTCCTGGCCGTGGGTGTCGAGGCTGCGGGTGAGGTCGCTTTCGCCGCTGGCGATATTGCCCATGGCGTTCACCGCCGCCTGCAACGGGCGCACGATGCTGCGGGCGATCAGCGATACCAGCAACGCCATGACCAGCGCGATGCCCAGCCCGATAAACGAGGCTTTCCACACCTGGCCAGTGAATTCGGCCTGCACATCGTCCACGTACACGCCGGAACCGATGATCCAGCCCCAGGGTTCGAACAATTGGATATACGAGGTCTTGGCCACTGGTGCGTCGGCGCCCGGCTTGGGCCAGCGGTAATTGATGATGCCGGCGCCCTTGGCCTTGGCCAGCACCACGAACTCGTTGAACACCGCGAACCCGTCCGGGTCGCGGATGGCCGAGAGGTTCTGGCCGTCGAGCTTGGGGTTGGCCGGATGCATGATCATCACGGGGGTGAGGTCGTTGATCCAGAAATAGTCGTCATGGTCGTAGCGCAGCCCGCGCACCACACTCAGGGCTTGTTTTTGCGCATCTTCACGGGTCATGGCGCCGGTTTTTTCCAGGCCGTGATAAAACGTCAGGATCCCGCTGGCGGTCTGCACCACATGTTGGGTCTGCTGGCGTTTGGCCTGGTACAGGTCGCCATGAATCTGCTTGAGCATCAATAAACCCAAGGCCAGCAGCATCAGAACGGCGACTATCAGGATCAGCCAGAGCCGGCGGCTGATCGACATATTGCGCAAACTGTTCATCGTCCTGTCACTCCATGCTTCTTATAATTGTGGGCGCTGCATCGACTTTTCCCGCGTGTCTGATAGGCTTTCGGCCGGTATTCGGAAAACCTGAATGCCGTCTGATTTTTCACGATTTTTTTGCATGCCGGTGATGAGAATACGCACCAGGCCTTCGCGTCAGTGAACCACTAAAAAATATCAATAAGGCATGCCGCTGCGCATGACCTTTGGGGGAAGCATGGATTTTTGGACCGCCATTCAGGCATTGATTCTTGGCGTTGTGGAGGGGCTTACCGAGTTCCTGCCCATCTCCAGCACCGGCCACCAGATCATCGTGGCCGACTTGCTCGACTTCGGTGGTGAACGTGCAATGGCCTTCAACATCATCATCCAGCTGGGCGCGATCCTCGCGGTGGTGTGGGAGTTTCGCCGCAAGATCCTCGATGTGGTGACGGGGCTGCCGACCCAGCGCAACGCTCAGCGCTTTACTATGAACCTGCTGATCGCGTTCCTGCCGGCGGTGGTGCTGGGGGTGATCTTCGCCGACCTGATCCATCATTACCTGTTCAACCCCATCACGGTTGCCACGGCACTGGTGGTGGGCGGCATCGTCATGTTGTGGGCCGAGCGCCGCGAGCACAGTGTGCATGCCGAGACCGTCGATGACATCACCTGGAAAGATGCATTGAAAGTCGGTTTTGCCCAGTGCCTGGCGATGATCCCGGGCACTTCGCGTTCGGGCTCGACCATTATTGGCGGTCTGCTGTTCGGGCTGTCGCGCAAGACGGCCACCGAGTTTTCGTTCTTCCTGGCCATGCCGACCATGGTCGGTGCGGCGGTGTACTCGGGCTACAAATACCGTGACCTGTTCCAACCGGCGGACTTGCCGGTGTTTGCCGTTGGCTTCGTGACCTCGTTCATCTTTGCGATGATCGCGGTCAAAGGCCTGCTCAAGTTCATCGCCAGCCACAGCTACGCGGCATTTGCCTGGTACCGCATCGGCTTTGGTCTGTTGATTTTGGCAACGTGGCAGTTCGGCTGGATCGACTGGGCGTCGGCCCAGGCATGACGATCCAGCACCCGCGCCTGAAAGCGGCGCTCTTTGTACTGCTGTGCACCGCGCCATTGGTGGGCGCGGTGCTGGTGTGGCTGCGCGGTGAAACGTATATACCGCTGGCGGCCTATGGCGTGGTCAGCCTGATCGCGTTCTTCCTGTATTGGCGTGACAAGCGCAAGGCGCAGACCAACAGTTGGCGCACCCCGGAGAACATCCTGCATGCCGTGGAGCTGGCAGGCGGGTGGCCGGGGGCATTGGTGGCGCAGCAGGTGTTTCGGCACAAGACGCGCAAGGTGTCCTACCAGGTGCTGTTCTGGGTGATCGTGTTGTTGCACCAGGTGTTCTGGCTGGATCAGTTATTCCTGGGCGGCACGCTGTGGTCAGTCCTCTAGCAGCAAACCGATCTGCGTGCGTTTGGGCAATTTACTCACTACAAGCTGGTGGGAACGTTGCAACAAGCTACGCAGTTCTTCGGCGCCCAGCGGGTAGGGCGTGTTCATGATGATCCACTGCGCACGTGCCAGGTAGGGCGCCGGGTGAATACCTGGGCGGTCGACATGGCCAAGAAACAGTTCCTTGTCGACCTTGAACGCCAGCGAATCGCCCCGCAGGTTTTGCAGGGCGAACATCTTGTTGCCGGCAATCGAGAACACGCGTACGCCGCCCCATTTGTAGTCCTCCCGCGCACCGGGCAGGCTCAGGCAGAAGGTGGCGACTTGATCTTCGGTCATGTTCATAACAGGCGGTCTCCGCAGCTTTTGAAGCCTTCTTCCAGGTAGTCGATCCAGGCGCGAATGGCCGGCAGCACGCCGCGTCGGTGCGGGTACACCGCCTGCAGCCAGCCGCCGGGCAGTGACCACTCTGGCAGCAGTTGCACCAGTTGGCCCCTGGCCAGTTCTTCTTCGCAATACATCATCGGCAGCACGGTAAAGCCCAGGCCCATGATTGCGCTGGCTTTGCGTACGATGAAATCGTCGATGCCGAGGCGGGCTTCCATCACCAGTTCGTGGGGGTTTCCCTGGGGGTCGAGGATGCGTTGATGCACCATGCGATCTGCCTCAAGCGCACCGAGTATCGGCAGCTGTTTAAGCTCTTCGAGGGTATTGATTTGTGTGCCTTGCATGAACGTTGGGCTGGCGACCAATACGGTTTGGGCTGCGCGCAGGCGCTTGGTCACCAGTAACGGATCTTCATCCCCATGCTCGCGTACCCGCAGGGCCACATCTATGCCCTCGGCCACCAGGTCTACACGGCGGTTGACCAGGGTCATTTCCAACTGCACCTGAGGGTGCGCCGCGAGAAAACCCGCCACCAGTTCCGGCAGGATGTGTTGGGCCATGCCCACCGGGCAACTGACCCGCAGGCGCCCACGGGGCTCGCTGGACATGCTGGCCACGGCCTCATCGGCCATCTCCGCTTCTAAAAGCATGGCCTGGCAATGGCGCAGGTAGCGTTCGCCAACAGCGGTAAGGGTGAGTTGCCGCGTGGTGCGTTGCAGCAGGCGTGCGCCGAGGCGTTCTTCCAGCTCGGCAATGCGCCGCGACAAGCGCGACTTGGGAATCCCCAGCAGCCGCCCGGCGGCCGCGAAGCCACCGGCTTCCACGACTTTGGCGAAATAGTAGAGGTCGTTGAGGTCTTGCATGGTGGGCCTATTGTCCTGTCAGTGGGACAAACTATCCGCGTGTTGAGATGACAAATCCACTAGAAAATATATTGGCACGCGCCTACAAAAGTGAAGAGATTTGTGAATCAACGTCCGACTTTTTGGAGATCAACTAGTACAAGTAGGATTTCTTGAGCAGCCTCCGGGGAGTATGCAAAAACTGCACTACATCCATAAGTGCATGCTTCATGTGAATGTACTATTTTGTGGTTATCCCTTTATATGCCAAGGTTTAAATGTTGTGGTCGTACAAGCAAGTCATTGCATAGCCATCAATAGGCTTCAGAATCAATTTGAAGTTGTCACCAGTCTTCATTTTCCCTTTCTTTCGTTTAATTTCAGGAATAAAACCTTCGACGAGAAGAACCTTGCGAGGTAACTTGATTACTTGGTCAAAAACTACTAGTGCATTATGTTCATTCTCGACGAAGCGCAATGTTCCAGGTTTTTTTCCACCTAATATTTCGAATTGGTTAATGGTTTCATCATAGTTAACATCGATGATCATTGGCTTTATCAGATTTTCTTCGGGAATCTGGCCTTGGTTTTCTAATATACGACGGATTTCTTCGAGATTTGCCAGCTCTACGGGGCTGAATGTGATGTGTCTGGTGAATATAATTTGTTTTTCAAGTAGCATTGATATGCTTCGTGCCCTGGTAGTGTAAGCTAGGAATGCATTTAGAGCACGAATGTCGTCCCTGCAGGAGTTGAAGTTGCTGGCTCCGCTAAAAACCACTTCGCCCCTATGCTCTATTATCAGTGAAAGCTCCCAACCATTCGCTAAGCGTTGATATAGCTTTGCTATTTTTGCTAGATAAGGGAGCGATCCAAGTTTTTGCTCCTCCCATAGTGTGAGATCTATATGCAGGCTAATGGTTTGGGTATCGTCATGTAGCATGAGGTTTTTTCTGAAGCCTATGGTAATCAAGCCTTCAAAAGCTTTTCCCTCGAACGCTAATGACTTTTCACCGCCAGTGATTTGGCCGTTCACTTCGGTTAAGTGGTCTACTAAATCTGTTTCGGGATCAATCAATTCGACTCTTGCTGATACATCACGACTTAGAGGCGAAAAGACTAACTTTCCGCCTTCGGGGTCTTCGGATACAAGGTGCGAAAGAAGATTGGAACCCTGGACTGATGCGTCAAGTAGATTAATTTCGAGTTTCTTACCATGATCGAAGAGGTTTTTTAATCCTTCTTCATAACCGTCATTTTGTTTTGCGTTGATATGAAAGCGGACGCGTACTGGTTCTCTCGCTTTAATTTCGATGAGGGAAATTCCGTCTACAAGGCTAGAGGTAACGGAAAAGCGATGATCTAAGCGTTCAAGAAACTGCTCTTGCTCACGGTGTGCTTTGGCTATCGCTCCGGCAAGGCTGAGCTTGGGTTGTCGATTTTCAAGGGCCTCAAGTAATTTTCCGATTGCTGCGTCTGAGGCTTGAGGCCTTTTACCCAACGAATCTTTTGCCTTGTCCTCTGCAGATGTTTTCCATTTGAGCAAGAGTTCCGCAGGATATATTTCAACGTCTCTGTCAATAATGACTGAGCAGTTTGAGCAGAGCCATATCCCATTATTTATGTGAATCCGTTCCTCACTTGTCATGCTTGCTAAATAGCGTTTACCACCAGGTGCTGCGGCGTGTATGTGAGCCGCAACCCCGATGCTGGTGACCTTCTCACTACCACATGGGCCGGAGGTCGGTACTCTGCACTCAGGATTCGAGCAAGCTTCGCCCGCTCGCTGTCGCATGGTCGTTATAGTCGACTGCAGAAAATCGTCGCGTCTTTTTGTGGCCAACTGTGCGATCCTTCAAATCGTTCACTGGGACGAATTCTACCTATTAAATATTCATCTGGCTTCTTAGCGGTGACGTTCAAAAAATTTATTTTTGTGAAGAGAGGATCCGCCTTTGTGTCTGAAGCTGCTGCCAGCGACGGAAAAATGCGCTTGGGGGATCTCAACAATTAGCAATATCTCTTCTTCATGCTAGGTGGGGTTCCTGCGCAACCCAATACTAGTTAGATCCTTTTGTTAGATTGTCCTGCTGGCAGGACAAATAGTCGCGTACTAGCGGTCTAATCGCTTATAGGATTCGTCTGTAGGATTGGCCTCACTTGATCGCCACTGACGATCCTACTCGGAGAATTCAAATGAAACTGTTGCACATCGATTCCAGCATCCTCGGCGACAACTCGGCTTCCCGTCAGCTCAGCGCTGGCGTGGTCAAGGCTTGGCAAGTAGCTGAACCGGGCGTGGAAGTGACCTACCGTGACGTGGCCGCCGAAGGCATCAATCACTTCTCCGGCGCCACCCTGGGTGCCCTGGGCACTCCGGCCGAGCAACGCAGCGCCGCCCAGCAGCAAGAAGCTGAACTGAGCGCCAAGACCCTGGCTGAATTCCTCGCCGCCGACGCCGTGGTAATCGCCGCACCGATGTACAACTTCACCATCCCGACCCAGCTCAAAGCCTGGATCGACCGCATCGCCGTTGCCGGCCAGACCTTCCGCTACACCGAAGCCGGTCCGGAAGGCCTGTGTGGTAACAAGAAGGTCATCATCGTGTCCACTTCGGGTGGCTTGCACGCCGGTCAAGCCACCGGTGTGGCCCATGAAGACTACTTGAAAGTGCTGCTGGGCTTCCTCGGCATCACCGACATCGAGTTCGTGCGTGCCCACGGCCTGGCGTACGGTGATGAAGTGCGCACCAAGTCCCTGAGCGACGCCAATGTATTGATCAACGAACAATTGTTCGCTGCCGCGTAAAGCTTGTGTAAAACAAGGCTTTTGCCCGTATCAATCTGAAACGGGACGTCTAAACTCTGTATTCTGATCGCCTCACAACGACCGGACTACGGAGTTTTTTCGTTTACCCGCTGTCACTATTTTGGCCCAGGTTATGCACGCAGGGGTTTATCACCCGGTGCGAGCGCCTTGAACCATGGACTTTCCAATCAGACATGCAGGTCTTTACGCAGCAAAGGTGGACATCCTCATGATGCGTCTTTGTGCAGTTATGGTTCTTTCTCTGCTCGGTGGCCTGGTTTCAGTGCATGCCGCGCCTGCGCCGCACCCCCATTGGAGTGTGGGCTTCCACCGCATGAGCTTTCTCGACCCGCTCGATTTGCAGCCGATGAAAGCCATCGCGTTCTACCC
Source organism: Pseudomonas kairouanensis (assembly GCF_004682055.1). GTDB lineage: Bacteria > Pseudomonadota > Gammaproteobacteria > Pseudomonadales > Pseudomonadaceae > Aquipseudomonas > Aquipseudomonas kairouanensis. The sequence continues at coordinate 39,166 of NZ_QUZU01000048.1, forward strand.
CTCCACCGATGCCCCGCACACCACACAGTTGGGTGCCTATCACGTCGCCGCGTCTGAAGATTCGAAGATCGCCATCGGGCGTTTCCCGATGTTGATGCTGTCCCACGGCAACACCGGTACGCCCCTGGCCCTGCATGACCTGGCCACTTCCCTGGCGCGCAAGGGTTTTGTGGTGGTGGCAGTGCTGCATCCGGGGGACAACTACAAGGACCATAGCCGCCTGGGCACAGTGAGCAACCTGTACGGGCGGCCGATCCAGATTTCCGAAGCCATCACCGCCACCCTAGGCGATCCCATGCTATCGCCGTTCGTCAACGTCGATCAGGTGGGCGTTATTGGCTATTCGGCCGGTGGCGAAACCGCGTTGATCCTGGCCGGGGCCAAACCGGATTTTGATCGCCTTCGCCGCTACTGCCAGGAGCGCCCGGAGGACCGCGACGCCTGTACCACCAAGGGCGAACTGGTGGTCGACCGCGACGACCTGCAACCTCAGGCCGATCCGCGTATTCACGCACTGATGCTAATGGCGCCGCTGAGCCTGATGTTTGGCCGTCATACCCTCGCCGATGTGCATGTGCCGGTGCTGCTCTACAGCGGCGACGGCGACAAACTGGTGGCCGTCGACAAGAACGCCGCCGCCCTGGCGCGCAAGTTGCCAGAGCCGCCAAACTTCAAGCTGCTGGCCGGGGCAGGGCACTTTGTGTTCATGGCGCCGTGTGACGACGATCAATTGGCCGCCATGCCCGCGATTTGTACCGATGCCGATGGTGTCGACCGCGAAGGCATCCACCGCGACCTGATCTCTGAGGCGGGCCGGTTTTTCAGCCACACCCTTGGCCAAGCCACGCGCGCCGGTATGCAGACCGCGGATCAGTAAGCGCGGCGCTGGAGGGCGACGGTTACGCCCAGGGCGGTGACTGACAGCAAGGCTGCGCAAAAGAAGATCCAGCCATAGCCGAGGTTCAGCGCCACGGCGCCCATCAATGGCCCCGCAATCGCCAAGGCCAGGTCAAAGAACACCGCATACGCACTTAACCCGGCGCCTCGACTGCCGTTGGGCACCTGCTTGATGGCTTCCACGCCGAGCGCTGGGTACACCAGCGACAAGCCAAACCCAGTGAGCCCGGCGCCAATCAACGCCACGCCGGTGGACGGTGCCAGCCACAGCAGGGTCAGGCCCAGGGTTTCGATGATCATGCAAGCGATTGCCGCGCGGAACCCGCCAAAGCGGCTGATGGCCGAGATGAACACCAACCGCGAAAGGATAAAACACACGCCAAATACCGTCAGGCAGTACGCCGCACCGGTCCAGCCATGGTTGAGGTAGTACAGGGTAATAAAGGTGGTGAGGGTGCCGTAGCCAATCGAAGACAGGCACAGGCTGGCACCAAACGGCGCGATACGCCCAAACACCGCCCAAAACGGCAGGCGTTCACCGCGTACTATCGGCGCCGAGGGCTTGTTGCGGATCAACACCAGGCCCAGCGCCGACAGGGCTGACAGCGCAAGGCCAAGGCTGGCGTAGCCGTATTCGGCAACCATCACCACCCCCAGCGGCGCACCGATGGCGATGGCGCCGTAGGAGGCGATGCCGTTCCATGAGATGGACCGCGCCGTGTGCTCGGCCCCCACCTGGCCCATGCACCAACTGATGGTGCCCACGCCGATCAAACCCTGGGCCACCCCCAGCAACACGCGCGCGGCAATCAGAATGCCCAGGCTCACGGTAGGTGTGCTTTCCAGCAACGTTGCCAGAAAGGTCAGCACGCCACTGGCCAGAATCCCCGCCAACCCCAGCACAATCGCACGCTTGGAGCCGACGTTATCCGACATCCTCCCGGCCAGCGGACGACTGAGCAGGGTGGCCAGGTACTGAGCGCCAATGGCAATGCCCGCCACGACCGCGCTGAACCCCAATTGCTCATGGACATAGCCTGGAATTACCGCAATCGGCAGACCGATGCAGATAAAGGCGATGAAGGTATAGAAGACGATGGAGACGATCTGCAGCGTGATCGACGCAGTGCTGGGGACGGTGGCAGACATGGGCACTCGTTCGCGGGCGGGCGGTGAGGGCATCATGGCAAGGGTCTGGGGGAAAAGAAAGCAGGCTAACGATTAATGATGGTGTTCCATTAGATGCAAAAAGCCCCATCACTATGGACGGGGCTCTAACTTGCCGCTTGCAGCTGAAAACTAATCGCTGCCCTTAAAACACCACGCCTTGGCTGCGCAGGTAGTCGTCGTAGGTGCCGCTGAAGTCGATTACGCCGGTGGCACTCAGCTCGATGATGCGGGTAGCCAGGGACGATACGAACTCACGGTCATGGCTGACGAAGATCAGCGTGCCTGGGTAGTTCTCCAGCGCCAGGTTCAGCGCTTCGATGGATTCCATGTCCAAGTGGTTGGTCGGTTCGTCCATGATCAGCACGTTCGGCTTTTGCAGGATCAGCTTGCCGAACAGCATGCGGCCTTGCTCACCACCAGAGATCACCTTCACCGACTTCTGGATCTCGTCGTTGGAGAACAGCATGCGACCCAGGGTGCCACGGATCATCTGCTCGCCTTGGGTCCACTGGCCCATCCAGTCGAACAGGGTCACGTCGTCTTCGAAGTCATGGGCGTGGTCCTGGGCGTAGTAGCCCAGTTCTGCGGCGTCGGTCCACTTGACGCTACCGGCATCCGGGGTCAGTTCGTTGACGAGGGTGCGCAGCAGGGTGGTCTTGCCGATACCGTTCGGGCCGATGATCGCCACGCGCTCGCCGGCTTCAACCTGGAAGCTGAAGTCCTTGAACAGTGGCTTGCCGTCAAAGCCTTTGGCCATACGCTCGACGATGACCGCCTGGCGGTGCAGCTTTTTGTTCTGCTCGAAACGGATGAACGGGCTTACACGGCTCGAAGGCTTGACCTCGGCCAGCTGGATCTTGTCAATCGCCTTGGCACGGGAAGTGGCCTGCTTGGCTTTGGAGGCGTTGGCCGAGAAGCGGCTGACGAAGGATTGCAGTTCGGAGATCTGCGCCTTCTTCTTGGCGTTGTCCGACAGCAACTGCTCGCGGGACTGGGTCGCCACGGTCATGTACTCGTCGTAGTTGCCTGGGAACAGACGCAGCTCGCCGTAGTCCAGGTCAGCCATGTGGGTGCACACGCTGTTCAGGAAGTGACGGTCGTGAGAGATGATGATCATCAGGCTGGAACGCTGGGTCAGGATGTTTTCCAGCCAGCGGATGGTGTTGATGTCCAAGTGGTTGGTCGGTTCGTCGAGCAACAGCACTTCAGGATCGGAGAACAGCGCCTGGGCCAGCAATACACGCAGCTTCCAGCCTGGGGACACTTCGCTCATCGGGCCAAAGTGTTGCTCCAGCGGAATACCCAGGCCCAGCAGCAGCTCACCGGCGCGGGACTCGGCGGTGTAGCCGTCCATCTCGGCGAATTCGGTTTCCAGCTCGGCCACGGCCATGCCGTCTTCTTCGCTCATTTCCGGCAGCGAGTAGATACGATCGCGCTCGGCCTTGACCTTCCACAGCTCCTCGTGACCCATGATCACGGTGTCGAGCACGGTGAATTCTTCGTAGGCGAACTGGTCCTGGCGCAGTTTACCCAGGCGCACATTCGGCTCCAGCATGACCTGGCCGCCGGACGGGTCGAGGTCGCCACCGAGGATTTTCATGAAGGTCGACTTGCCGCAACCGTTGGCACCGATCAAACCATAACGGTTGCCGCCGCCGAACTTGACCGAGACGTTCTCGAAAAGCGGCTTGGCGCCGAACTGCATGGTGATGTTAGCTGTGGAGATCAATTACTTTACCTATCAATGGGTTGCGAGCATGGCGGCAGGTGCCTTCAGGCATGCATCAACAGCGACATCAAGGCGCGAAACCCGGTCGCTGAACAGAAATTGGGGGTGTGTGTTGGAATTTGGCGCGCATTGTCGCATATGTGGGGCGACAGTTGTATGGCGAAGATATCAGGCCGCCGTTACGTGGCCGACAAACGCCGGCTTGGCCAATGTCTCCGGCATAGCCAGCCATAACAGCGCCAACGCCACCGCCGCCACACCGGCCAGGGTCAGGAACGCCGCGTTGTAGCCGGCCTGTTGCACCACGAAACCGGCCAGGCTGCTGCTCAGCGCTGCGCCCAGGCCGAATACGGTGGACAGCGCACCCAGGCTCACATTGAAGCGGCCGGTGCCGTGGGTCAGGTCTTTGACGATCACGGGGAACAAGGCGCCGAAAATACCCGCACCGATGCCGTCGAGCATTTGCACTGCCACGAGCCAGTAAGGATCGTCGTAGACGGTATAGAGCACGCCTCGCAGCGGCAGGATGAGGAACCCGGCCAGCAGCAAGGGCTTGCGCCCCCAGGTATCGGCCTTGATCCCCACCAGCCAGGCCATGGGTACCATCACCAGTTGCGCGGCGACGATGCACGCCGAGGTCAGGGGCGTGGCCATTTGCAGGTTGATCTGTGACAGCTTCTGGCTGACCAGTGGCAGCATCGCCGCATTGGCCAAGTGGAACAAGGCGCAGCAGATGGCGAACAACAGCAGTGGACGATTGCCCAGGAGTACCCTGAGGCCAGAGGGCTGCGAGTGATCGCTGGCCTGGGCGGGGTCGAAGCCTCGGGCCACGTCATGGTCGATGGCCTTCGCGGATACACAACTGACGGCCACCACGCTGGCCAGTGCCATGAAGGCCATCAGGTAAAACACTACCACGGGCCCGAACAGGTAAGCCGAGCCACCGGCCAACAATGCTGCCACGGCGTTGCCCGCGTGATTGAAGGTTTCGTTGCGGCCGGTTCGGCGGGTGAACGCACGAGGGCCAGTGATGCCCAGGGAAATCGCGGAGATCGCCGGGGCAAAGACTGATGCGGCTGCGGCACTGGCCGCTTGCGTCAGCGCCACCCAGGTAAAGGAACTGACAAAGGGCAGGATCACGCAACTGCCAGTAACCAGTAGTGCGGCAAGCGCGATGACTGCGCGTTTAGCCCGTGTGCGGTCGATCAGCGCGCCGGCCGGGCCCTGGGTGAGCAGGGCGGCGATACCCGCCAGGGTCATGACCACGCCGATACTGGCCGGGTCCCATTTGTGCACGGCCAGCAAATAGATCGCAAGGTAAGGGCCAAGGCCGTCACGCACATCCGCCAGGAAGAAATTCAAGCTGTCCAGGGACAGGGTATTACGCAGATCGGAGTGCTTGGCCATGACGGGGACTACACAAGGGGCGTTCAACGGCTGAACACTCAGCGGTAATGACCGTCGGGGTTTGCGTTAAGTTTCGCCCGTTTCTCGGGGTTTTAATCACCGGGCACTTGGCTTATTTTCTGACGTTTGGTTTGACGACGTTTAGGAGACGCAATGGACATGCCCTCAGCTCAGCAGGCGATTGCCTGCAACAAGGACGCCTGGGACCAATCTGCCAGCCTGCACAAAACCACGGCCACCTGGGCTGCGCTGCTGCAGTCAGTGAGCAACCCTGGGTTTTCCTGCCTCGACCCCACCCTCACCGGCGTGCTGCAAGACCTCGGCGTGGCTGGCAAGGCGGTGGTGCAACTGTGCTGTAACAACGGTCGCGAGAGCTTGTCGCTGTACGCCTTGGGCGCAAGCGCCGTGGTGGGGGTGGATCAATCCCCGGCGTTTCTGCAACAGGCCCGCGAGTTGGCTGCTGTATCGCCCCACAGTCCCGAATTTATCGAAAGCGACATCCATCACCTGCCACCCCACTTGCACGAGCGCTTCGATATCGCCCTGGTGACCATCGGTGTGCTCGGTTGGATGCCGGATGTGGCGCAATTCATGGGTCATGTGGCCAGCACCTTGAAGCCGGGTGGCAGCCTGGTGATGTATGAAACCCATCCGTTCCTCGAAGTGTTCGACCCCAGGGCCGTCAACCCATTGCTGCCCGCCAGTTCGTACTTTCAGCGTGAGCCGTTTGTGTTGAACGAATCCATCGTCTACGAAGGCTTAGAGGAAGAGCCTGGGCCGACCTCCTACTGGTTCGTGCACACCTTGGGCGATGTGGTCAGCGCGGCCATTGATGCCGATTTGCAGATCACTCATCTGCAAGAATACCCCCACTCCAATCGTGAAGAGCTCTACGACCAATACGAGCACCAGCCAGCCCAACTGCCGCTGTGCTTTACCTTGACCGCGATCAAGCGCCGTGCCTGAGCGCTCGATGGCCGGG
>NZ_QUZU01000049.1 GCF_004682055.1 Pseudomonas kairouanensis
CCCTTACCACCTGGATAACTGGGAAGGCGACTGGATCATCTCGTACCGTGGCGACTTCATCTTCCCCCAGAGCATCTACCAGAACGCCCGCAAAGGCGCGATCAACCTGCACCCAGCGCCGCCCAAGTACCGGGGGCTGGGCAGCCAGCATTACGCGATCTACTACAACGACGAAACCTACGGCTCGACCTGCCATCACCTGGCCCCTTCGGTGGACAGCGGGCAGATCATCAATGTGGCGCGCTTCAACGTCGCGCCCGCCGAAACGGCCTCATCGCTGCGCCTGCATGTGGGCGCCTATTGCCTGCAGCAGTTCATTCACCTGCTCACCGACTACATCCTGCTGGGGCGGCCACTGCCGGTCTCGCCGGAAAATTGGGGCGAGCGGCTGTACAAGCAATCGGAACTCAAGCCCTGGATGGAGAAGATTCGCGCCCAGGAGCCGGAGCATCGTTGCTTCAAGTAGTTTTTTCTTGGCCGTCACTTCAAGCCGCTGGTGGCTTGAAGTGCTCACTGCGCGCTGACGCGACGGGTATGAGTGCACCTATGTTTGAGTTTTCGAGTTTTGCAGCTGCGCTGGGGGTTTATGTGATCGGCACCGCCAGCCCCGGCCCTGGCAACCTGGCCATCGCCAACACCTCCCTGAACTACGGGCGCACACCGGGCCTGGCATTGGCGGCGGGGGTCATTTCCGGGTCGTTGTGCTGGGGCGCGATGACCGCGGCCGGCGTGTCGGCGCTGTTGATGTCCAACACCCAGATCATCCTGTGGCTCAAGGTGCTCGGCGCCTGCTACCTGTTCTTCCTGGCCTGGAAATCGGTGCGCAGCGCGCTGGCACACAACGCCACGACGGTGACCAAGGTGCGGGCAAAACAAACCCGCAACCTGGGCTTTTATTTGCAGGGCTTGGGCATTCACCTGACCAACCCCAAGGCAGCGTTGACCTGGTTCACGGTGACCACCGTGGGCCTGAGCGTCAACGCGCCAGCCTGGGCCAGTTTTGTGCTGGTGGCGGCCTGCGCGTTGCTGGGCTTCCTGATTTTCTGCACTTACGCCCTGGCGTTTTCCGCCCATTCGGCAGAACCGTTTTTCACCCGGACCCGCAAGTCCTTCGGGCTGATCTGCGCAGCGTTCTACTCGATGGTTGCCATTGGCTTTATCAGTTCGTTGTTCTGACTCCACCTACAAGTGGCCAGCGTGCACCTGTCCCCGTGCTGACCGGGTAACAGGTGACGCACGAAGGCCCGTTTCCAGGAACCCCCCATGTCCTTGTCGTATGATTTGATGCTGGCGTTTGCTTTGTTTGCGTTTGTCACCTCCGTCACCCCAGGCCCCAATAACGCCATGCTGTTGGCCTCGGGCGTGAACTTCGGGTTCCAGCGCACCATCCCGCATATCCTGGGGATCAGCTCCGGGTTCCTGGTGCTGGTGTTGGCGGTGGGGCTTGGGCTGGGGGCGGCCTTTAGCGCCTACCCTGTGCTCTACACCATCCTGCGTTACGCAGGTGCGTGCTACTTGCTGTACCTGGCGTGGAACATCGCCCGTTCAGGCCCTGCCTCCGAAGACACCGAAAGCAAAGGCAAGCCCCTGGGGTTCTGGGGGGCGGCGGCGTTCCAGTGGGTCAACCCCAAGGCGTGGGTCATGGCGATTGGGGCGATCAGCACCTACACCCCCTTGCAGGGCTACACCCTGAACGTGGTGATCATCGCCACGGTATTCGCACTGATCAACGCACCGAGCGTGGGCGTATGGGCCGGGTTCGGCAGCGTGTTGCGCAATGTGCTGCGTACGCCGCGCTGGTTGCGCGTGTTCAACTTCGCCATGGCGGCGTTGCTGGTGATTTCGCTGTATCCATTGTTGCTGCACACCAGCTGATCTCTCGGCGACAAAAAAGACGTCCACGGACGTCTTTTTTGTCGCCGAAACTCAGTCCGGTATAGCCGCCCTTCGCAGCCCCAGCACCACCACAAACAACACCCCCACGGCGCCCACCGACAGCATCAAGCCCTGCGTACTCACATACGACACCATCGCGCCTGTCACCACCGGCCCAATCACACTGCCCAAGGTATAAAACATCGCAATCGCCGTCATGGCCGTTGACACCTGCTGCTCCCCCACCCGGTCCCCAGCCTCGATGACCGCCAGCGTGTTCATCCCGCCAATGGCCCCGCCCCACAAAAACACCACCACGGTCGCCAACCAGGGAAACGGCTGGCTCAGGGGAATGGCCAGCGTACCCGCCAGCAACACCAGGCCGCAGATCAACTGGCCAACCCTGTAGGAACTGCGGTCGGCCAGCCAGCCGATGGGCAATTGCAGCACGGTGCCGCCAATGCCGAATACCGAGATCAGCAAGGTGGCGGCGGTGAGCAAGTAGCCGGCCGCCAGGCTGTAGCCGGCCAGGAACGAGACAGACGAGGTTTCTGCATAGCCGGCGATGAAGGCGCCGCAGAGCGCCGTGGGGATCAGGCTGAAGACCTTGCCGTGGCGTTTTTCGGTCGGAGTTTGCGGTTGGGTGTCGTGGCCCTTGAGGGTCAGGGCCAGCGCACCAGAGATGAGCACGATCAGGGCGCACGCGTAATACGGTGCAGCGCTGGCGACACCGAATACCACCAATAGCAGGGGGCCGACGGCGATGCCGAGGCCCATCAAGGTTTCATGGATGCCAATGGCTCGACCGCGCTGGTCTTTCGAGGCGACGGTGACGATCCAGGTGTCGCAGGCAATCCAGCGCAGGATCAAGCCGATGCCCAGCACAAAGTTGAGCGCAAAGATCACCGCCAGTTGGGTGGTGAGGGTCATGCCGATCAGCGCCGTCACGGTGAGCGCGGCGCTGAGCAGGTTGGTTCTGACCAGCCCCAGGTGTGCCAGCAAGCGCGGCACCCATTTGTACAGCAGCAGGATCGCCAGCCACGAAGCACTGACCACCAGGCCGATCCTGGCCGGCTCCACGCCCCGCTGCTCCAGCGATAGCGACAGCAGTGGCGTGACGGTGCCGATCTGTACGATCTGCGACAGCACCGAGAGGCTGTTGATCTTGGTCAGGGCAAACCAGCGCTGCTTGTCGGTGTATTCGATACTCGGATTTTCCATGGCAGGGCCACCTGGGTCAGACCGCCGTGAAGTGCTCGAACTGCCACGGGCACAGTTCACCTTCGGGCTTATGGAACAGGGTGTTGATGGTATCCAGGGGCGTCCAATCGGTCTGGATGCCTGTGAGCGTCCCGAGAAAGGGTAGCGCGATTTCCAGCACGCGCTGGTGGTCCATCTGTTCCGGTTCGACGATCCCACGCTCGGGGTTTTCAAGCGCCCAGAGGATGCCCGAGTACACACCGGCGGCCACTTGCAGGCTGGTGGCGGTGTTGAACGGGGCCAGTTGGCGCGCCTCGTCGATGCTCAGGATCGAGCCGTACCAGTAGGCGTTCAGGGCGTGCCCCATCAGCAACACGCCGAGCGCGTCGACGCCGCCGGGGGCAATCTCGTCGTTCAGGATCCGCTTGCGGTCCTGGAGTTTCCAGCCCCGCCCCACGTATTCATGCACCGAGAGCAGCGCGTCGTTACACGGGTGGTAGGCGTAATGCACCGTTGGCCGGTACAGCAGACGGTCGCCGTTCTTGACCGTCAAAAAGTCCGGGAGCGAGATGGCTTCGTTGTGGGTGATCAGCAGGCCTGTGCAGGGCCCGCCGTTGGGCGTCCAGGTTTTTACCGGCACCGAGGCGCCAGGGCGCTCAAGGTAGATGGCGTTGTTGGAACCGAACTGATGATGACGGGCAAAGGGCGGCCAGGTTTTTTCGTGGGAGCCCCAGCCCAGTTCGGCAGGCTGGCCAGCCTCGCTGACAAAGCCATCGACGGACCAGGTATTGACGAACTCGTCATCGGCCTTGATCCGCGCCGAGCGCTGGGTGTCGCGCTCGGCGATGTGGATCACCTTGACGTTCAGCGCCATCGCCAATTCGCCCCACGCCACGTCAGTGCGCAACTCCGGCACGGCAACGTCCAGTTGCGCCGCCAATTGCAGCAAGGCTGATTTGACAAAATGCGACACCAGCCCAGGGTTGGCCCCATGGGTCACCACCGCCGTCGGCCCAGGGCCAAGCGCTTGGCCAAGGGTAAGCAACTGGTCGCGCAGCGCGTAGTTGGAGCGCTGCGACGTGCTCAGGCTGGGTTCGTTGTAGGTGCCCTCCCACGGTTCGATGCAGGTATCCAGGTACAGCGCGCCTTGGGCATGGGCAAAGCGGATCAAATCGGCGCTGCTGACATTGACCGACAGATTGACGATGAAATCACCCCGCTGGACCACATCGCGCAACACCGTTGCCAGGTTATCCGGGGCCAGCGCCACCTCGATAAAACTCACCCCCAGTTCGACAAACGCCTGCTGCTGTTCGAGCTGCGGCGCGATCACCACCACCGACGCAAGGTCGATGGTACGGGCCCGCACCAGCAAGCCGAGGGTGGCCTTGGTGATCGAGCCGAAGCCGATAAATACCCATTTCCTGCCAGAAAAAATCGCGTCCTTGCTCATTTCATAGGGCCTCAAGGGTGGGTTCGCAGGCATCCAGGTGCTGGCTGCCGGGGGTGGCGGTTTCGCTGAAATCCGGTATGCGCCCGGTGGCGAAATACTGCTCCCACTCGCAGAAGATCTTGGGCACGTAGATCAGCGGCATGTCGTGGCGATACAGGGCTTTTTCCGACTCGGCAAAGGCCGGGTCCTGGTGATTGGCGTACCAGTAGCGGTTGTTGTCATGCAGGTACACGGGGCACTTTTCGACGTTGGTCATCTGGATGTAATTGCCCAGCGTCCTTTGCGCGATACGCTGCCACCCCTGCAACACCGCACCGTACAACTGGCTGCGCTCTATTGCGGTCAGCTCATAGACCTCACGGCTGAACTTTTGCAGGCTCATGTCCCGGCAAAATATCGAGAACGCGTAGACGTCGGAGTTGAAGTTCACGGCGGGAATGGGTGCGGCCATCAACGGGTCATACAGCGGGTCGTCCAGATCCTCCGACTGCGGGCAAAACGCCACGGCATCAAAGTCCTCGAACAGCACTTTCACGCCAGTGACCGGGCACGTCAGGTAGAGTTTTTTGTTCAGCGCGCCCCCGGTCGCCAGCGCCTCGGCCGAGTGTTCACCCAGGGGGCTGAACAACGCCGACAGGCGCCGTACCTCTTGGGAAACGTTGTAGCTGTTCTGCTCTGGGTGAACGGTGGGGCAGATGATCAGGCAGGCCACGGCGGTTCGCGCTTCAAGCGCTCGCACATAGGCCTCGAAGCATTCCCGTACCTCTTGCGTGGTGCGGGCAACCGCCAGCATGTAGCGGTTCTTGCTGAATTCCCGTCTACCGGCTGCGCACCCCAAGCAACTGATAAACCACTCTTTGACCTCATCCAAAATCTGTTGGTCATCCATGAAGCACCGTCCTGGTCACTGTCCAAGTGTTGTGACTGCCTGGCTGAGGACGGCTGAACTCTCTGGAACCCGGCGTGTTTGCGCAGCGATTAGTACATCGCCAAAAAGCTGAGCACCAATACTGTTAGGAAATAAGGTTATAAAAACTCCCACGTTGAGGCCCCGTCACCCACTCAAAGAAGGCAGCTGACGGGGTTGCGCAACTTGACCCAGAGGCGTTACCGAGGCTTGCCCAGGTAGACGCGCAGCACCAGGCGCTGCACCCAGCTTCCGTATGGCGGGTAGAACAGCTGGATGGGGAACCACCGCCGGCGATTCAACACCGCCTTGCCGTGGGACAAGGTGCGGAAACCTTCCTCGCCATGGTACGAGCCCATGCCGGAATTCCCCACGCCACCAAAGGGCAGGTCGTGCTGCAGCACATGCCAGGTGCAGTCCCCCAAGGTCACGCCGCCGCTGTGGGTTTGGCTCAACACGCGCTCGGTTTGCCGGGTATTCAGGCCGAACGGGTACAGCGCCAACGGCCGGGGTCGGGCCTGGATGTAGGCGATGGCCTGGCCTAAATCGCCGTATTCAACGATGGGCAGCAGCGGGCCGAAGATCTCCTCCTGGGCCACGCTCATGTCATCGGTAACGCCGGTAATCACCTGCAGCGGCAAACGCCGTGGCGAGACCTGCCCGCCCCCGCATTGCAGCACCACGGCGCCCTTGTCGCGGGCATCGGCCACTAACGCCTGCAATCGCTGGGCATGGCGCTCAGTGATGACACAGGTGTAGTCAGCGTTAGCGTCAGGGTTGGGGTAAAGCCGCTCGAACGCGCGCTTGACCGCTTCGGCAAACACCAGTGCCTTGCCTTCAGGCACCAGCGCATAGTCGGGGGACACGCAGATCTGCCCCGCATTGAAGCCCTTGCCATGGGCCACGCGCATTGCCACTTCATCCAGGTCGGCATCGGGGCCAACCAGTACCGGCGACTTGCCGCCCAGTTCCAGAGTCACCGGCACCAGGTGCTCGGCGGCGGCCTGCATCACCTGACGCCCCACCTGGGGCGCGCCGGTGTAGACCAGGTGATCGAACGGCAAGCGCGTGAATGCCTGGGCACTGGCCAACTGGCCGCCAAATACCGCGACTTCATCTTCGTCAAATACTTCGGCGAGCATTTCCTGCAGCACCTGGCGGCTGTTCGGCGAATACTCCGAGACCTTGATCATCGCCCGGTTCCCCGCCGCCAGTGCCGCGATCAGCGGGCCCAATGTGAGGTAAAGGGGGAAGTTCCACGTACCGACGATGCCCACCACGCCCTTGGGCTGGTACTGAACCCAGGCCTGGTTGCCCAACAGCAGCAGCTCGGTCTTGCGCCGCTCGGTTTTCATCCAGCGCCGCAGGTGGGCCATGGCGTGGCGTGCCTGAAGCACCGAGCCCAGCACCTCGATCTGCAGGGTTTCGAAGGCCGCACGGCCGCCGTAGTCAGCCTCAAGGGCACCGACAATGCGCTGTTGGTAACGACGCAACGCGGCCACCAGGCGCTTGAGGTTGTTCAGGCGCACACTGCGCGGGGGAAAAGGCTGGGCGTTGAAGGCCTGACGCTGGCGCTGCAGCAGCCACTGCATGCGCTCGATTTCCTGGGCGTCGAAGGCGTGTGACAGATCGTTCATGATTCATCCTTTCGGGTCTGTTCAGTCGTCACCTACGAGGGTGCGTTGAATGGGAAACAGGGTCAGAAGCGATAGCCAACGGTGAAGGAATACACGTCGGGGTTGGCTTCGATATCGATCTTGCGTTTGATCTCGCCAACACCCGGTGTCTGGGTCTTGATGGTGGCCGTGCTGTCGATCCAGTAACGCGTGTAGGCCAGGCCAATGCTCCAGTGATCGGCCACTGGGATATCCACGCCGACCTTGGCCACCGCACCAAACGAGTCGTCCAGGCTTGAGCGGCTGGAGGTGCCGCCGAACGCCCTGGTGTAGGCGCTGGTCATCTTCCCTTCGCTGAACCAGGTGTAATTGGCCCCTACCGCCACGTAGGGCTCAAGGCCGAACACCTTGAAGTTGTAGGCCAGCAGCACGGCTGGGAACCAGGCGTGGGCGCTGCCGACCTTGCCCAATGACGCCGCGGAACCTGCGCCATCAAAATGAATGACCGGTGGTGCACCGACCTGAAACACCAGCGACCAGGGGCCTTGCAGCTTGCGCTCGTACACCAGCGCCAGGGTTTCGCTGTCGCGAATCACCGCCTTGACGTGGTCGGGCGTGGTGCCGGGCGGGCCGGTCATGTCGGCAGAATCGGTGTTGAACTGGATATCGGCATAGCCGATACGCACGCTATTGCGCGGCTCTGACTCGTCGGCTTGGGAATACGCAGGCAGCAAGACGACGCAAGCCGCCAGCATCGGGGCAAACATAGGTTTCATAGTGGCCTCAAACGTTGTTGTTATTGTTCAGCGGTACTACAACTGCCGATGCTGCAGCGCGACGCCCTGCGACGGGAGGTTGAAATGTGCCAATGCGGGGGTTAATTTCTGCCATCGCCAAAGGGGGATTCTCTGGTGCCTCAGCTGATCGTCGCTTCGTATGGAACGTCCCAGGATGTACCGCAGCACAACATGCTCGGCCTGTCGGCGCTGGCTGCCGAATTGCAGGCCCAGGGCTTGGACCCGGCGGGCTTGCTGACCGGCACCGACTTGTCACTGGTGCAAATGCGCGATCCCAACACGCGAATTTCCCAGCGCCAGAAAGTCGCGATCTTCGCCAACATGCAGCGCCTCGCACGCCACCCCGACAGCGGCCTGCGCGCAGGCACGCGGCAACGCATCAGTGATTTCGGGGTACTGGGCCATGCCCTGTTGAGCAGTGAAGTCTTTGGCGAAGCGGTCGACTTCGGCATCAAGCACATTCGCCTTCTGGGGCCGGTGTTCGAAAAGTCATTCCGGATCGATGGCAACGAAGGGGTATTTGCGGCCCAGGGCTTCTACGCACTGGGGGAACAACTGCCCCTGGCGACTGAGTTCTGGTTCGCCTCGGTCCAGTCACTGGTCGAATGCGTGCTGGAAAAGCCCTTCCCCGCCGTGCGGCTGCTATTGCCCTACCCTGCACCTGCGCACTGGCAGCGTTATGAAGAGGTGTTTCGCTGCCCGGTAGAATTCGACAGCCCGGTCATGGAATGGCACTTCGACGCCTCGGTGCTGGAACAACTGTGCCCCAACGCCAACCCCATCACCTCCGCCCTGTTGACGGGTTTCTGCCAGCAATTGATCGCACGCCTGCCCGAGGACACCGACCTGATCGAGTCGGTACGCCTGGCCTGCCTGAGCCGCACCGGTCATTTCCCGAGTATCGAAACCGTGGCGGCCACCCTGAACCTCTCGACACGCACGCTGCACCGGCGCCTGTCCGAACAGGGCCGCACCTACCAAAGCGTGCTGGACGAAGTGCGCTGTGCACTGGCCATCGAGTTTCTTCAGCAAAGCAATATGCCCATGGAGGACTTGGCTGCCCAGATCGGATTCTCCGACGCCGCCAACTTTCGCAAGGCATTCAAAAAATGGACCGGCCAGTCGCCGGGGGACTATCGCAAGGGGTTGCGTAGTGGCGGGTGATGTTTCTTTTGTAATGAGCAGGCGCCTCGGGGTTGGAATAGGCCCAGAGGCGCCCGCCTTCACAGCGGTGGGTTACTTGAACGACAGCTTCTTCTTCAGCTCATCACCGATCAAAGCGATGTTGAGCTCCTTGCCCGGGTTGTTGTTGCAAAAATCCGTCAACACCGAGATGTAAGCCGCACCCAAGCCCTTGGTCAGGGTGGCGGCGGTGGTCGCGGCAATGGTGCCACCCACTGCGCTGCCCACGCCCGGGATCATCTTGAGCAGGCCGGTCACTACCGCGCGCCCCAGCAAGCTTGCCGCACTCGACCCCAGCGCCGAAGCCACCAGGGTGGTCAATGCGCTGGTGCTGACTTCCATGCCAAAGGTCACGCCGATCTTGGCCAGCATCCCCACCTGGATCGGCACCAGCACAAACGAGTCGGAAAAAGGAATCGGCGTCGCCCCCGCCGCCGCTGCCAAGCCACTGGCAATCAATACCTCTTTCTCGGCCTGCTCGACCTTGATGCGCATGGAGGATTGATGCCGCGAGTTCAGCGCATTAGCGAATGCGCGCTTTTTTGCTTCGGGAATCAGCCCCGCAGACGCCACGATCAGTTCATCGATGCCTTTGATGCCGAACTTGAACACGTTGCCTTCGTCATCTTCGACCTCTTGCGCTTCGGCACGCACCCGCACCACGGCCGAGGCGCCGGGCAGCAGTTCCTTGACCTTGAGGTGAAAGTCGATGTCCTTGGCGAACATGCTTTTGGTGACCACCGCCACCACCGGAATGGACTTGTCGATCAGCAGGCGGCACAGGTCAATTTCAGCCTGCTCGATGCGATCACCGCCTTCCTGGATGCAAATCCACGCCGCGTGGATGTGCTTGTTTTCATCGTGATGCCCATCGCGTTCTTCAAGGAAGTTTTCCAGGTCCTTGAGGATCGCTGTGTAGTCCTTGAGCTCCAGGCCTTTGCTGTCAATGATCGTGATCGGGTGACCGTCCTTGGAGATTTCCTCGATCTGCTGCGTCACCGGGGTGCCGGAGCCGGTCTTGGCCAACTGGCCACGGAACACCGTGTTGATCAGGGTGCTTTTGCCTACGCCTGTCTTGCCCGCGACCACGATATTGACCTTGCCGGAACCGCGTACGGCGTCACGAATGACGTCGTCGATTGCGTCCTGCTGCCGATCAGCTACTTCCACCATTACCGCCTCCTAAATAATCAAGAAAAGTCGATACATCAGATCGTCTGCAGCTGCTTGCATGCCGCTGCGTTTAGTTCCACGAACGCATCCCATGTCATCGTTCGCGAGTAAATCAATTCGTATTGCCGCTCCACACGGCAGATATCCGGCCGGGTTGCGTAAATGCGGCAATCACCGCGGTGCTCATCCAGGTGCCGACACACGCCGTCCCCACGGTCCATCCCGGCGGTTTGCGCCAGCAGGTGGACTCGCTTGCAACACTGCATGCAGCGGTTGCAGGGGAATGCCTGGCGGTGTTCAGACATAGGTGTCCAGGGCAACCTGGCACTGCACCAGCAGCTCGCGGTCTTCACTGAGCTTGCGTTCGGTCTGGTTGAGGCTGCCGCGCAAGGCCTTGAGCTTGTCGTTCACCAACGCGAAGTTGCCCTTGATATTGGCCTCCACCACCTCGGTCAGCGCCCGTGAAAACTCCCAGGCAATGTCGTCCCCCAGGCTTTTGATCGCTTGGTCACGACGCTCCTGCGCCTGCTGCTCCTGGCGCGCCTGGTCTTCCAGACGTTGCTGCTCGGGGTCACCGGCAAACGCGGAGTAAATCAACTGACCGACCTGATACACAACGCCAATGGCGGGTAACACCTTGCCCACCACCTGCTCGGCCACCTTGCCCATGGTGGCCGGGCCGATCCCCTTGAACAGGGCGGGCAACCATTCCTTGCCAAGCTTCATCGCCGTCACCACATGCTCAGCCTTCAACGCGCCGCCTGCCTGACGCACACCGGCTTCCAGCAGGCTCATGTCGACCACCGAACCCTTGGCCTCAAGGGTCGGCGCTTCTGAAACGCCGGGAATGTTCAAGTCGACGGTTGCCTGCATGCCGGGGTTCTGCACACGCACCTGGTCGAACATCTCTTCAAGCAGTTGCGCCGCATCCAGGGCCAGGCGCTTGAGCTCATCATCCAACTCCCCGCACACCTGTTGGTTGGCGTGACGGATAAGCCCGTCGATCTTGGCCTGGGCACCATCAGCATCCTGATGCATTGCCATCACCGCGCCCTTGGCGACGCCCTTTGCCTTGGCCTGCACCGTGGCCTTGAGCAACGAACGCAGATCAATTTCACGTCGGGCGATTTGCGCGTAGAACGCATCGATGCGCGCACTGGAGGCCTGCTCGCGTTGCTGGTCCAGCAATGCCACGGTCTCACCCACGAACCCACTCAGTTCAGTGGCCACGCCCGCCACAATCTGACGTTGTTCGAGGGAGGCAAAAAACCGATTGAGTTCACTCTCGAACTTGGGAAACCCCGAGTTCTGCAGCAGGTTTTGCTTGTGTTCAAGCTTGGCCTTGAGCGCAGTACGGGCGTTGACTTCCATGATCGGTATGGCCTGCAGCACCGGCGGCAAACCCCGCACCTGAGCCAGTTGCTGAATGCGTTCGCGCAGCTGGTCCTTGATGCGCTCGGCTTCCAACGGTTCCAGCGGGTTCTTGCGGTTGAGCACCAGAAAGATCTGCTTGTTGCGCGCCACCAGTTCCAGCAGTGCCGACAGCGTGGCCTCCTCTTCCACTACGCCCAAGGGGTTGACCACAAAGATCACCACGTCGGCGCCGTACAACTGCTCACGCGTAACCTGCTCGTGGGCTTGCGGTGCGTCGATGCCGGGGGTGTCGAGGATCTCGAAGTCGCCCCAACGATAGCCCTGGATCTTGTAGGTTTGCGGGGTGTCGGCCACTTGTGCCAGCTCGGCGCCGAGCAACGCGTTGATCAGCGTGCTTTTACCGGCGTTGTACACGCCGTATACCATGATGGTCGCGGCGGCATTGGCCTTGCGGGCCGCCACGCTTTTACGAATCGCAGGGATGGCCGTGGGGTTGTAGACGCCGCACAGTTCATCCACATCGTCGTACAACGACAGCACATGGGACATGGGAGGTTGTTGGGTCATGACCGGGTAGTCTCCACCAGGGAATCGAGTTCATCATTCAAGCGGGCAATCTCGTTCACGAGCACCTCGCAATAGTTCTGCATGCTGGCGCGCACGGGCTCGTACAGGCTCATGACGTGCTCACCCAACAAGGCCGGCACCGCATTGGCGAAGGCATCCAGGGCGGCCTGGCGTTGTTCCTCCAGGTTGTCGCCGACCACCACCTGGTGCGTGGCATACCGCGCCTTGGCGCTGCGGCCGGCCAGGCTGGAAGTGCTGCCCAGGGATGCCCCGAGCAAAGCCCCTGGCAGGCCTCCCACGAGAAACCCCAGCGCTCCTCCGATCAGCGTCCCGCCCGCGCCCCAGGCCGTCTTCGTGCCCGATTCGGTACCGGCGCGGTATTGCTTGGCCTCAGTGATTTCGCGGTACGCCGGCAACGCGCCCAAGCGGCTCGCGTCGAAGGCCTTTTTCAATCCGTCGCGCTGTTTACTGCCGATGAGCGCCATGGCCTCGTCCGCCAGGTTGCCCATCACCGTCGCTAATTCTTTACGCAGCTTGCTTTCAAGCTGGTCGTCTTGGCCGGCATCGAACTGTTGGTTGACGTAGCGGCTCATCCGCGCCGCGCCCGCCAAACCCAGGTTGCGCACCTCTTGCTGGATGCCATTGCCTTGCTCACGGATCTGCTGCTCGAAACCCTTGGCAAGCTCGGCCACCAGGGCCAGGTCCGCCGCCGTATCCTTGATGGCGTTGCGCAGGTTCTGCATCGGCGTGGTCAGCTTGAGCCGCAGCCCGTCGCTGACGCAGATGCCGTTGAGCGTTTCGAACAAGGCCCCTACACCGCTTTCGGCCAATGCCTGCGGATGGGTTTGGGCAAAGCGCGTCGACAGCGGCAACACCCGCGTGCTGTGCAAGGCAGTGGCCTTGAGCTTGACCAGTTCATCACTCACATACTGGACCTGCGCCTGCTGATCCTTCAGGGGTTTCATGACGATCTCGCAGGTCTCGTTGCCGTCGTCGTCCTCGTCTTCCTCGGTGGTATCGCTGCCGGTCAGCAACACCATCAGGGGCTTCTCATCGGCCAGCAATTGCGCGACTTCGCCCATGTCCGAATCCCGGCCCGGCGCCTGGGAGCTCATGGTGTAGAGGATAAGGTCGGCGTGCTCGACGTACTCACGCGCCAAGTCACCATTGGCACGGTTGACCGAATGCAGGCCGGGGGAATCGACCCAGGTCAGGCCAGGCAGGCGAAAACCCTGTATCGAGCTGGTGGCTTCGGTGGCGCCGACGCGAAACTGCAAACTGTGCTCGGCTTCCTTGTGCTTGTCGCCGCCCTCCACTGCGGTTTGCTCGGCGGAGAAATACACCGGCTGCACCGTCGCCTGGGCCTTCATCGGCGCCGTAGGTTCGGTGTGCCCCCAGGCCACATAGTTGCCCAGCGAACTCTTGCCCGACTTGACCTTGCCGTAGACGAAGACCAACAGCGAGTCGTTGAAACCCTCGCGAAATTGCGCGCCTTTGACACGGGACTCGACTTGCTTTCGCCACACCTCGAACTGATCGGCCAGGCGCTGCGACAGGCTGTGCGCCAGGGCGTGCAAGGGGTTGTCGGTGCTGATCGCATTGAGCATCGTCAGGGTGTGGTCAATGTTGCGCTGCACAAACGCCTCGCGCTGGGCATTGAATGCGCGGTCCTTGGCGTGGATGTCGCTTTTCTGCTGCTCGAAGCGGGCCTGGAGGTGCTCGAAGGCGCCCATCAGTTCGTCGCGGGTCACACCACTCATACAAGCTGCTCCACGGTTTTCTTCAGTTGCTGCAAACGCTTGATGCGCGCCGCCGATTGCTGGAGTTGCGCCAGGACTTGCTGGTCTGGCTTGGATGCCGCCAGCGGTGCGGTAAGGGCTTCAAACGCATGGAGTTGCACCAGGAAGCGCTTGCTGTTCACTGCGGCAAACGTGGTGTCGGCGCGCAGCAGGGCCTTCATCGTCTCGCCATAGGCCGAGCCCGAGGGTTTCCTGGCGGCCACAGCCTGCTCGATCTGGCTGGCTGTTTGGCCCGCCGCCATGGCCTTTTCCGGCTGGCCCAAGGTGTGTGCAGCAGTTTTGAGCTGTTGGTTCAACTGATCGCGACGGTCCTTTTCCAGGTTCGCGATCCGCTCCTTCAAGCCCTTTTCCTTGTGCTCGCGTTCGGCGGCTTGGGCTTGCTTGCGTCGCTCAGCGTCGTCGGAACTGGTGTTTGAAGAACCCGACGACTTGCTGTCATCGGTTGCCACATCAATGACCGCTTTGACCACCAGCAACGCGGCGGCACCGATCAACCAGGGTAGAGGCATTGCAAGTCTCCTTGACTTAAAGGCTATTGAGCGCTTCACGCGCGGCCTTGAGTTCGGCGGTCTTGGCGGCAAAGCTGCTTTGCACGCTGCTCATCAGTTCGATAAAGGCACTGGCCTTGTGGCCATAAGGGGCGCTGAGGGCCTGGCTCTGGAATTGCTCACGCTCGATGGCCTCATCCAGCACGGCACACAATTCGACACCGCGCTGCAACAGGCGCTGCTGGCGGGCTGTCGCCAGTGACGAGACCAACTCGGTCGACAGTTGCTCAAGGTGCAAGGCCAACTGCGGTATGCCGCTTTTGGCCTGCATCCCTTCGCGACCCAGCGTGACACCGCGCTGATAGCGGCGGCTGGAGACTTCAAAGCAGGTGGGCTGGAACCCCAGGCATCGCAGCACCTGGCCTTCGACGCATTCACGCACCTGGGCCATCGCACCGTTCTGGTCTTTGTCCTTGAGGCTGAACACCATCACCAGGCGCTCTTGCAGCGCGTCACCCAGCACCTCGTGCAACTTGAGCAGCAAGGTGATCTGCTCCTCATCCAACTCCCCCGGCGGGGCGTGCACGAATAGCACGATATCGGCGATATCCAGCCCTTGCATGGCCTGCTGGGTGTCACTGTGCTCGATGCCCAGGCCCGGTGTGTCCACCAGCACAAAATGCTCAAGCTCCAGTTGCTGATTGACGCGGGTGGTGCGTACGGCACCGGTGGCGAAATATTCCTGCTCCACATGGCCGCCCAGCATATTGAGCAGGGAGCTCTTGCCGGCCTTGACCAACCCCCAGGCGGCGATGCGTGGCTTGGTGGGGCCTGCCTCCGTGTGTTGCTGCTTGAGGCGTTTGCACTCGGCCTCAAGTGCATCGATATACAGCTCTGCCTGATCCATAAACCTGAAACTCCTTGGAACGCCGTCGTCCAACGACAGCGCTTGATCTCGCTGCGGCCTATCAAGCCATCCGCCAATAGTGACACATTGCCATTACTTCCCGCAGCCCACGCATGAATGCCTAGCGGCGTGCCATGAGTTCGGCAGCCGCGGTTTCAAGCCATCCCGCCGCACGCATCTTGAGGGCCGTGCTGCCGCACTTCGGGCAGGCGGCGAACCAGTCGCCCGGCATCAAGGCATCGCTGCGCGGTGCAACGGTTTTCTTCCAGTGGCAGTCTTCACACACAAACGTGAAAGGCTTGGGTTTTATCGGCATGAATACGTTCTCCTGGATGGCGATGCCGCACATTATTCGGTGACCGGCAGCAGTGCTTGCAGCAATTGCACCTTGCGTTGCAGCTGGGCGACATGCTCACGCTCTGCGCGCAACGCCGAGCGCAGCTCGCGGTTTTCCACTTCCCAGATCTGCGCCCAGCGCAGATCTTTCTGGTAATGAGCGACCATTTTCCAAAGCTCGCTCAACTTCAAACAGTGCTGTATCAGCACCAGCAGGATGATGCCCATCACAGCCAGCGCCCCCGTCGAAACCACTTCCGACATACTCATGTTGATGTCCTTTCCTGCCTTCGATGTATTCCGAAGACAGACACACGATATGTAGTGATTCACGACAGGTCTAGAATGTAGACTTATACAGGTAAAGTATTCACACACATGGAGCGGGTATGAAACGCAAGCAGTCCGTCGAACAAGTGCGCTGGGACCTGGCACTTCGCTATCGCCTGATCGAGACCGTCGCCTGGTGGGAAGGCCGCCTGAACACGGGGCACTTGATCCAGAGCTTCGGCATCAGCCGCCAACAGGCGTCCAAGGACATCAACACCTACATGAAGGAGCATGCGCCCCGAAACTTGACATATGACAAGCAACGTAAAGGCTACGTCCCCAGCAAACACTTCAAACCGCTGTTCATCGACGACAGCGCCAGCGCCTACCTGCACCTGCTTTATCAGAACAATGAACGGGCCCTGCACATCGACGGGCTGGCCCTGGCCTACGCCCATACCAAGGTGCTGGAAGTGCCCGACCGGCCGATTCGCCCGCAAGTGCTGCGGCCTCTGCTGGCGGCCTGCCGCGATGGTTTGCGCCTGGAAACCGAGTACGTGTCCCTCAACACCCCGAACGTGGAGATCCGCCTGATCGCGCCCCACACCCTGGTGTACACCGGGATGCGCTGGCATGTGCGCGCCTACTGCGAGAAGAACCGCCAGTACCGGGACTTCGTGCTCAGCCGTCTGCGCGGTGAGCCGGACCTGCTCGACGCGTCGCAGAACACCCAGGCGCTGGACGAGGACTGGAACACCGAGGTGCCGATCATCTTCACTCCCGATGGCCGCTTGAGTACCCCGCAACAGGCGATCATTGAGACCGACTTCGGCATGACCGACGGGCAATTGGTGGTCCCCAGCCGCAGGGCGCTGGTGAAGTACGTGTTGCGTCGCTACCAGGTCGACCCGCGCAACCAGGCCACCAACCCCGAGGCCCAGCAGATTGTGGTGAGCAATATCAAGGAACTGCGGCCATGGCTCATGCATGATTGAGACCCATCTCCCGCCACAGGCGCAGGGCACGCAGGCAGTTGTCGACTTCGGCCGCGAGTAGCTGCCGCGCCAGCAACTGATGCCCCTGCTGCAGGGCAATGGCGCGCACGGTATCGCCCTGGTGGTTCTTCGCGTTCAGATCAAGCCCGTACGCGTGGCAGTGGGTGATGAAGTAGCGAGCGGCCTTCACATGGCCGTTGATCAGCAGCCAATGCAGCGGTGTATTCCCCAGCGCGTCACGATCATTGAGGCTCGCCCCCAGCCGATGGCGGGCTTGCAGGGTTTTGACATTGCCATGGCGCGCCGGCAGGTGGATGAACTTGTCGTGGGGCATAAAGCTGCCTCGACCCGCCCACTGCCGCAGCTGCGGGTCGCTCTTGGCACCGAGGGCCTCCAGGGTGCGCGCACGCTCGCTGCGCCCAAGGCGGTAGGCCAGGTCCAGCGGTGTGTCGCCGGCCAGGTCGCGCTGGTTCAACCCCGGCGTATCAAGGGGCTGCGCCTCATCGAGCAACACCCACAGGTGCCAGTCGCCAAGGCCCAGTTCGGCCAGATCCTCCTTGCGATCAAACACAGTGATCCACCGCGCCATAGCGGATAGCCATGCACAGGCCATTGACCAGGCTCATCTCATGGGGCGTCACGCAACGCACGGCGCTCAGGTCCGGGCTGGCGATGATGCATGCCAGGGACTTGGCGCGGCTGACCGCCACGTTTAGGCGGTTTTTCGAGTATAGAAAACCGATGTCCCGTGGCAGGTAATCCTCGTTGGACGTGGCCATCGACACAATGACAATTTCCGCCTCCTGACCCTGGAACTTGTCCACAGTGCCCACGCGCGCGCCTGCTGGCAGCACCTGCTTGAGCCGTTGCACCTGCAGGTTGTAAGGCGCAACCACCAGGATATTCTCCAAGCCGACGCCGTGCGCCTGGCCCTTGCTGTCGACAAACCGCTGCCGCAAAAAGTACCCGTAAAGTGCCTGGACCTGCGCCGCTTCTTCTTCCGAACTCTGGCTATTGCCATCGTGCTGCACGGGGCAAAACATCAAACCGCTGCTGGGGATGTGCGGCTGCTGACCATCGAGTAGCAATACCCGCCGTTCAGTGCCAGGAGCAGAGGACAACTGCCCTTCGTAGACTGCCTGGGAAATGAACGAACACACCCGAGGATGCATCCGCCAGGTACGCGCGAGGAACACACCGCGGTCCGCCGCAATGGTCGGCGTGCCATCGAGCAGGTAATCGAGGATAGAGTCACCAGAGCGTCCGGGATGCACGCCCTGCACCGGCTGCGATAGCTGCATTTGGTCGCCCATCAACACGATATTGCGCGCCGCCATGCCCATGGTAACCAGGTTCGCCACGCTGACTTGGCCCGCCTCATCGATAAAGAGGTAGTCCAATTGTTCGCTGAACGCCTCGTCCGAGAGGATCCACGCGGTGCCGGCGACCAAAGCGGTCGACGGCCCACAGGCCGCGAGGAACGCCTTTTTGTCACTGAGGGAGCGAATGCAGCGGCCGTTGAATTCATTGCCCTCCCCGTCCGAAGACTTTTTGCAGCCGCTGAAGATGAACCCATCCTCCTCGGCGCGCGCTTCAACCGCCGCCAATAGGTTATGGATAGCCTGGTGCGAGTTGGAGGTCACGCCAATGCGCTTGCCCGCCTTGAGTAGGTCGACGATGACGTGGGAGCCGGTGAAGGTCTTGCCGGTACCCGGCGGCCCCTGGATAAACAGCACACTGTTGTCGAGGTTGCGCACGGCGTGCTTGATCGCTTCCAGCGGCTCCAGGGCTGGATCGAGCAACGCGGCGCCCGGCTCGATGCCCTTGATTCGAGGGGCGCGGCGGTGCAGGAAATCGCTCACCGCCGCGAAGCGCCGCTGGCCGGCCAGCACGCTGTCGGCATAGCGAAACAACGCATCGCGCAGGGCGGCCGTGGAGATCGGTGGGCCGGGGATTGCGTCGAAACGGTCTGACGGGGCGTTTTTCTCAGTGGCCTTGAAAGTGGCCAGGCCCTGCTCGGCATCGAGGTGGTGCAACTCAATTGGAGCAAGGGACTCGGCGATGGCCACCGTGGCACCGTCGCGCAATTTGGTTTCCTGAGGCTCGAAGCGGTATTCGTATAAAAACGACCGCTTGATCGGCTCTGGTGGGGTTTGCGTACGCACCAGCCCAGCCAGGCTTTCGATGTCGTCCAGCAGTTCCTCGGTGCTCATGTCCTGGCGGCTGAACATTTGCCACCAACTGGGCTTGTCGGCGCGACGGTGAAAGTCGAGCAACTGGAAGGTCAGCAGGCGTACCGGGTCTTCGCCATGGGGCCCGTCGAGCAGATGCTGGCGGTAGTGCTCCAGGCGAATTTCCAGGTCAGTCTGCTCAACGACGACCCGTTCACTCGCGGGCTCAGGCGTGGCGAAATTGCCCGTCCCCTCCGGTTTGATACTCAGCAACCAATTGCGCAAAAGGAAAGTGGAACGTACATCTTCTTGGTTGTACTGCTCAATTTGTTCCAGCAGTGCCAAGTCGCCGGTCTCTTTCCAGCGTTCATAAAACACAATGCTGGCGCCCGCGTTGGTGACATCACCTTCGCGCTGCTCCATGTAGAAACGCTCGATGTACTTGATCGAATAGCTGGGCTGCGACACGCGGATGGCCTCGCGCACCACCTTATACAGGTCCACTAGTTTGCCGTTGCGCAACAAACCGTCCACTTGGGCTTCGCGCGTGCCGTGCTGGCTCATCAGGCGCTTGATCGCCGTCTCTTCATAGCTGGCGTAATGGTAGATATGGGCGTTGGGGTAACGCTTGAGGTGGGCAACTACCCAGTCGATGAAGCACTCGAATGCGACTTTTTCTTCATTCCGGGTGTGGGCCCAGAACGGCAGGAAAGTTGGCAGACTACCCTCATCGATATACAGGCCGAAGAGGTATTCCAGCCCCCCCTCCTCCAGGGGGTTGCCCTCCATGTCAAAGAACAGATCCCCTTCGGCTGCAGGCGGCATCCGATTGAAACCGCGACGGTCACCTACCACCGGCAGCCGCTCAAACAAAGGCTCGTGACTTGTGCGCCCCTGAAACTGCAAACGCGCCTGATGACGCAACTTGCTCAACGACTCCCATGGCAGTTTCGGTACGCGCAAGGCATCGGGGCTCTGCGCCAGTTGGCGCAAGGTGGTCACCCCGGCGCCTTGCAGCTTGTTGATTTGCGAACGGCTGATGCCCGCAACGGCCGAGAGGTGATCGTCTCGCTGACGCTGCCCGTCACAGCGCTCGCGCCATGCGCAGAACCCACAATGCCCACAAGGTTCGGGGTAAGTGGTGGGCGGCTCGGCCAGCCGGGTGAAGGCATCGAAGCGTTGCAGCACCTGCTCCAGATAATCGGCGTAGTCCGCGACCCGGAATGCCTGCTCGGTTCGCGCCGCATCCCCCAGTACCACGTACATGAACTGCGGCTGCACGCCCTGGATCGGCACTAACAGGCGCGAATAGAGCGCGGTTTGCACCAGGAACTTGGCCTTGGCGGTTTTGGCCAGCTTGGTGTCGATGACCTCATAACTGAACGCGCCCAGTGTCGACGGCTGCGCCACTTTACGCAGGAAGTCGGCGTGGCCCATTAGGGCGCCGTCCTGCAGCGACGCCTGGAAGATGATATCGACGCCAGCGCGCATGGCCTCAATCGTCAGTTCGACGCGACGCTCGAAACTCGGATCGCCCTCGGCAATGTCGAGAACGTTGGCGTACTCGCTTTTGAGCCGCTGGAAAAAGGCCGCCTCATGGGCCAGCCCCTTGTCCTGGATCAGGCGGTTTTGCTCGCTGTCCTGCGCCTTTGGCATGGGGGTAACGAGATGCTCAAGGTCCAGCGCCGTTAGGTGCTGACATTCGAGAAAACCGCACAGATCGGAGGCGGAGTACAGCCGGGTGCCATTTCGGGTTTGCATGGTTATGCGTATTCCTGTGGCGTGCCCGGTACCGCTGCACGAGGGGTGGACTGGAGCAAGGGCTCAGGCGTCGAGGTTGCAGTCGTGGAAAAACTCCTCGAACAGCGGCGTGGGCAGATGATCGGCGTCGAGCAGGCCGAAGTGTTTGCCGACGTTGCGTCCCACAGCCATCAAGGTTTTTGCGCTGCCGGGTGTGCCGGCGTAGCCCGCGTTCAGAATCGACTCGACCCGTGCATTGAGGCTTGTTTCCCGCTGGTAGGCTCGCCCCGTGATCAACACGTCCACTAGGCAGACGTTATGTCGCTCGTCTCCCAGGGTGAACGGCTCCAGCACCTCGCTGCCGCGCACCGCATACAAGCCGTCCCGGCCACCGGCGACGATGCGCTCAAGGGTTTGGAGGGTGCAATCGAACAGGGCAAATTCATCCATGGAAAACGCAAAGCAGTAGCTCTTGGCAGTCGAGCGCGAAATCGGGCGGTGAGTCGACAGCCAGTCGATAAAGGGGGCTTCATTCGGCTCGCCGCCCTGGCGGCGGTACTCCAGGTAGTCGTTGAGGGTGTGGTTGAAGGTGTGCCCTGGGGGCACCCAGCCGGTGCTGCCAGGTGCGTCACCCTGCTCGTCATCCACCAAGGTTTTCGGCGCTACGCCAAAACAGTTCAGGTCATAACCGAGGATGAACAGGCTGGCTTCGAACGCATGGCAGCGCACGGGCAATGTGCCGTGCTCGGCGAACCAATCGGTGCGTTCAAGCAGTGCGCGGATAATCCAGCCCAGCCTCACCTGCGCGCGGGCCCATGCCGGATAGGAGATCGATGAAAACTGTGGCGCAGCCAAGCCGTTGACAAAATCGCCGGGGTTGCGCAGTTGGCTGCCACGGGCACGCCCGGACGGAAACACCAGCAAGGGCTTGCGGCTACCCGTCCATTGCTGGCGAAACAGCGAGTACAGCATGCCCATCGCGGCCCCCACACGGCTGTCATAGATCGGCGAGCCAGAGGTATCGAGCAGCGCGTGAATCTTGGTGAGGCCCGCATCAAAGCGCTGCACGCTGTGCTCGTTGAGGTTTTCCAGGTCAGTGTCACCATCCAGTGCCATGAGCCCGGCCATCTGACGCAGGTAAGCAGTCAACTCACCCTTGGCCGCCAACCGCTTCAGAAACAGAACCGCCCCGCTCACCCCGCCCCAGCGCAGCACTTGCAGGCAGGCCTGGAGCGCCTGTTTTTCGTCCCCGGCGTGTACCGAACTGGCCAGCCACTCGCGAAGTTGGCCGAGGGAGCGCTGGGTCTGCGCCCAGGTTTGAGCGTCGACCGGATTCTGATGCGTGTCCCGCCAGCTCGCCTTCCAGCGGTAGTGCTGGATGACGTGCTCAAACCCCTGCACGTCCTCACTCACCCCCCCTGGCACAGCGTTGCTGGGTTTGAAGCGCAGGTTGAAGGTGAGTGAGGGCAAACGTACGTGCAACCAGGCAACAAACGCCTCGACTTCAGGTTGAGCGAGGAACTGTTCACGCTTCATTCAGACCGCCTTGCGGGTAATATCGAATGGCCATACCCTATGCAAAACAACAGGCCGCGTCCACGTTGTGTGTACATACAGGTAAACAAAGAGAGCAGGTTATAACGCCCAAGCCAGACGCTTTGCAGACCGTTCAACGTTTACCGCCAACACCTGTCAAGTTTTCAGACATACGCACTCAAGGATCGACCGCCCATGGACCATCAAGTACTCAAGGCCCGTCATCGTCAGGAACGTGAAGGCCACCACCCCAACCTTACTTTGCGTGTACATCGAGCCTTGAGCTGGCTGAACCGCGCCGACCAGACCGAGGATGTCGATGGGCGCTTTATCTTCCTGTGGATCGCTTTCAACTCTGCCTATGCCACCGATATCGATGAGCAATACCGCCTTTCGGAACAGACCACGTTCAAAGCCTTCCTGGACAAACTCTGCGGGCTGGACAGCGACAACCTGATCGAAAACCTGGTGTGGTCCGAGTTTTCCGGCAGCATTCGGGCATTGCTCGACAACCCCTATGTATTTCAGAGCTTTTGGGACCACCAGAACGGCAAGATCAGCGAAGCCCAATGGACCGAACGCTTCACCAGCGGCCGTCGCGCCGCTCAACAAGCCCTGGCCAACCGCAACACGCCCGCCGTGCTCGGCGTGCTGTTCAACCGGATCTACACCTTGCGCAACCAGTTGATGCATGGCGGCGCCACCTGGAACAGCAGCGTCAACCGCGACCAACTGCGCGATTGCTCCAATCTGCTCGGCAAGCTGGTGCCGGTAATTATTTTGCTGATGCTGGATAACCCGCAGACCCTTTGGGGGGATGCGTGTTATCCGGTGGTCAGTTGAAACGGCCGTGAGGGCGAATTGAGTGCAGCCACTGTTTCACACGCCCACAAAGCCCGCATGACGCGGGTTTTGCCTTTTACTCTCAAGCGCCTCAGAAATTCCTCACTCGTTCACGAAATATTCAGAAACACCAACAGATACTAGCCCACTGCAATGACCGCTCTCCCGAGCCGTCCCTCTGCCTTGGTAGCCAACACCCATGACGCGCCCCGCTCCCCTGCTGTTGTTGCTGGTAGGTCTGTTGTTCTTTTTCGCCCTGGGCAAGCACGAACTGCAAGGGTCCACCGAAGCCCGCGTCGCCGGGATCGCCATGGCCATGCACCTGGACAATGACTGGGTGGTGCCGCGCCTGTTTCGCGAGCCCTTCCTGGAAAAACCGCCCCTGAGCCTGTGGCTCGACGCCGGGGCGATTCGGCTGTTTGGCGGTACTCCCTGGGCCGTGCGCCTGGCGTCGGCGTTTGCCGGGTTGTTCAGTGTGATGCTGGTCTACGGGATGCTGCGCCAGTTTGGCCGGCCCAAGGCATTGGCGTTCTGCGCCGCGTTGATCCTGGCGACCATGGCCAGTTTCTGGGGCAACGTGCGCGGTGTGGGCGAAGATGCATTGCTCACCCTCGGTGTGACCACAGCGTTGCTGGCGTTTTACCAAGCCGTGCGCCCTGATCGCCAAGGGTCGAGCGCCTGGGCCTGGGCGCTGTTTACCGCTGGCATGGTGATCGCCACCCTGAGCAAAGGTGTGCTGGGCCTGGCGATGCCGGGCATGGTGATTTTCGGGTACCTGGCCGTGACCTGCGCGATGGACAGGCGCCTGCACATCGGTCATTGGCTCAAGCCAGGGCTGTTGACCTTGCTGGCGTTGGTGCCGCTGATGATCTGGCTGGGGTTTCTGTACCAGCGCGGCGGCCTGCAGGCGGTGGGGGAAGTGCTGTGGACCAACAGCGTCGGGCGGTTCAGCGGCTCATTCGTCGAAGCCGGGCATTACGAGCCCTTCTACTACTACATTGCCAAGCTGCCCCAGGCGTTTTTGCCGTGGAATATCCTGGTGTACCTGGGCCTGTGGCATTTTCGTAAAAGCCTGATGCGCAATCGCTACCGCCTGTTTTTCAGTGTGTGGCTGGTGGCGCAGTTCACCCTGCTGACGCTGGCCTCCAGCAAGCGCACTGTCTATTTGATGTGCCTTACCCCGGCCGCTGCCGTGCTTGCGGCCGAATATGCCCTGGTGGTGCTGCACTGGCTTGAGGATCGCAAACCCGGCCTGTATCGCTACCATCGTCACGGGGTCGTCGGGGTATTTGCCGTGCTGTTTGCCAGCTACCTGAGCACCGCCTTCTGGTTTGCACCCAGGGCAGACAAGCGCGAGTCCTTCGTGCCGGTGATCAGCCAGGTCCAGGCGTTGCAGGCACAAGGGCGGGAGGTGGCGCTGTTTCAGCCGAACGAACGTATTGCCGGCGCCGGGGTGTTCTATATGCAGGCTTATGTGCCGATCCTGCAAACCGAGCCCGAGCTGCGGGCCTTCCTCAGCGCCAGACCGGGCAACGTTGCATTGCTCGATCACACCAACGGGCTGGCGCAGAAGGTGACCGTCATCCGGCAGATGGCAATCAGCCGCCAGCCTTACTACTTCGTCCAGCAGTAAGGCCGGCGCGGGGCATCAATGCTTGGTGACCTTGTCCAGGTAACCCATGGCAAATGCCGAGACCACGAAGGTCATGTGGATGATCACGTACCACATCAAGTGCTGGGGATCGACGTTCTTGGCGTCCATGAAAATGCGCAGCAGGTGGATGGACGAAATCGCCACGATGGAGGCCGCCACTTTCATCTTCAGCGACGAAGAATCCATGGTGCCCAGCCAGTTGAGTTTCTCTTTGTTGTCATCGATATCCAGCTGCGAGACGAAGTTTTCGTAGCCGGAAATCATCACCATCACCAGCAGGCCGCCCACCAGCGCCATGTCGATCAACGACAGCAGCAGCAGGATCACGTCGGCTTCGAGCATGGAAAACACGTTGGGCAACACATGGATGATTTCCTGGAAGAACTTCAGCGCCAGGATCAGCAGGCCCAGGGACAACCCCAGGTAGATCGGCGCCAGCAGCCAGCGTGAGGCGTACATCGTATTTTCGATAAAGCGTTCCATGGGACCTCATACAGCGTGGCTAAAAATGGCGGCGAGTATACCAGCCGCTACAAGACACCTGTAACCACGACAAAACTGACCCAGGCGGCATCTGTAAGAGAATTTTTCTGCTAGTGTCGAGCCCATCAAATCGGCTCGATGACGTCGGACAGGAAAAACTCAGATGATGGATGTGCGATCTCCTTTGGCCAGCATCGGCCTGTGTGCGCTGTTGCTGATGGCCAGCGGCTGCTCCCCCAAGGATGAACATAAGCAGCAGGCCACCCTCGAAGAGAAAACTGCAACGTTCGAACAGTCGCTGGACAAGATCCAGGACCCCAAGCTGCGCGACGCCATCGCCGATCTCGGCGGCTCGCTGCTGTTGCTGGAACGGGCGCGGGTCAAGCTCGCCGACAAACCCATCGAGGCCGAATACGGTGAAGACGCCCTGGCCCTGCTCAGGCACTACCCCACGCCCCAGGCGCTGGTAGACACCTACATCAATGGCCTGTTCGTACTACGCCGGACCTCGCATTCCGACTACCTGACAGATTTACAGCCAGTCTTCCCGTTCAGCTTCAACAGCCCCGACCAGTTCCCCTTCCCCCACGGCCTGGAATGGCAGTCGGTAACCTTGAGCAACGATAAAGTCATTCCCTTTCAGCCGGAGTGGTCAGAAACCGACCCCGGCATCCAGTTGAGCCCCAGCAGCTCCAACCTGACCAACCCGGATGACCTGACGGTAACCTACCCGTTTATCGAGGGCGTCGAGACAGAGAACAAAAGCCAGCCACAGCCCGTCAGCCTCAAAGGCGCAATAGAGGTGGTGGCACCGGGCAAGGTGTTGACCTTCGACCTGTCGAAAAAGGATGTGGGCCACAAGCGCACCGAGGGCAACATCACCCTCAACCTGCTGTTGCTGGAAAAGAACTACGCCGAAATCGAACTGACCAACAGCGCACCACTGGCACCGGAGGTCGGTGAAGACTCCCCCAACCCGTTGCTGGTACAGGCGCGTGACAGCACCGGGCAATTTCTGACCCGCTCAGGCTCGATCAACGAAAGTGCGGCCCAGGTGGCGTTCTATGAGAAACAACTGGCCGAGATGCAAAAGCAGCAAGCCTGGTCCGATACCTTCGAAAAACAGCTCACCGACGAACAGAAAGCCTTCGAGCACAAACAAAGCAGCCATTACGCCAAGGTGTATTTCAATGGTGTGATCGATAACCTGCAGGTCAACGTGCTGGATTTTTCCACGGCCACCCTCACCCGCAAGGACCTCGACCTGCCGGTGATGCGCTTTGATAAAAACAGCCTGCAACAGACCGTGCAGGCCTTGCCGATGCCCGTCACCGTGTATGACGACGGCGCCGCCAGCTGGCTCAAAGACGCTTCACTGACCGAAGACCAATTGAAAAACAGTGTCACCATCAGCCAGTCCACCGAAGATGCCAGCGCCGCCCATATCGTGTTCGACCACCCCTTCACCTTCAACGACGACCTGGTGGGCGCCGAGCGCAGCAGCGGCGAATCACCGGTGACCTTTTTCACCGCCGACGACAAGGGTGAGCGCGGCGAGCCCATTGAGTTGCCCGCTGAAGCCTACGAACTGAACCCCAGCCGGGGCACCCTGACCTACGACCTCAACCTGTTCCCCGAAAACCCGGCCTTTGTGGTCGGCTCGATCCCGCTGTTCCTGGCCAATATCGAAAAAGCCACGATCGATGCTGCCAAGTTGCCCAATGGGCTGACGCTCAAAGACAACGCACTGGTGGTCGATCAAAAGCAATTCCCGGCCGACAGTTGGCGCTTCTATGCCAAGGACGCCAGCGGCAACTACCTCAAGGAGATCCTCGGGGTGAGCCACCGCGCCGAGGAGTACGGCACGGCTACCTTTGATGTGCATTATTTTTATGGCCAGCCGACCACCCTGGAAAGTTACCAGCGCACCGACCTGAGCACCGTGCAATACGGTTTCGAGGTCAAGCTGGACAAACCAGTGGCCCAATGACGTTCAGTGCTGTGTGTCACTGAGGGCTGCTGTGCGTCCGCCATTGAGTTGTCGCAGATGGGCCTGCATGTGCAGGCACCAGATCTGTGGGTCGCCCGCCGTCTCGTAGCCGTGCAGCGTGAGGCTGTCGACAATGGATTGCAGAATGGTTTCGGCGACGAAAGGCCCATGGAACGGGCCTTGGGACTTGATGGTGGAGGGCTGTTCGCCGGTCATTCCGGCGGCAAACAATAGGGTCCACATCCCGTTATCCCCCGCGAGAGGGCGAATGGAGCATTCGATACGGGTGACCAGGCCCAGGCACTGGCGGGTAAGGCAAAGGTTGCGCGGCATGGCGGCGACCCTCGGTAGATCGGTGTTCAACCTCAGCCCTTGGCGAGGCTGTCTCTGTCCTGCGACCCCTGTAGAGATCCCTTGAGCTGAGAATAGAAGAAAACCACAACAAACCAAGGTTGTAGGGACCAACGGGCGTTGGGCCCCCAACCCTGAGTCAATTTCATGACATGCGCCCAATTTATCAAACCTCACCGCAGACCTAATGTGGGAGGGGGCTTGCTCCCTCCCACATTAGGTCTGCGGTGAGGCGAGAATCAGGTGGGCTTGGCCTCGGCCAGCGCCTGCTGCGCCAACTCCTTCTCAGCTTCCTTCAAGTCTTCTTCGCTGATCATCTCCGCAATCACCCGCAGACGCTCCACCACCCGCGCATTCACTGAGCCTTCGGGGAACTGCCCTTCAGCATCCGGCTCACCGGCTGGCTCGCCCACCAACAGGCTCAAGGCCTCATCCGCCTGGCGCACTGCATAGATATGGAACTGCCCGGCACGCACGGCCTGCAGCACCTTCTCATCGAGCATCAGCGTGGCGACGTTGGCCTGGGGAATGATCGCCCCCTGTTCGCCCGTCAACCCGCGGGCTTCACACAGGCGGAAGAAGCCTTCGATCTTCTCGTTGACCCCACCCACCGCCTGCACTTCACCAAACTGGTTGATCGAGCCGGTGATGGCAAAGCATTGCTTGAGAGGCGTCTTCGACAGGGCCGAAATCAAGGTGCAGGCCTCGCCCAGGGATGCGCTGTCACCGTCCACGTAACCGTACGACTGCTCCAGCGCGATACTCGCCGAGATCGCCAGCGGAAATTCCTGGGCATAACGGCTGCCCAGGTAACCGGTGAGGATCATCACGCCCTTGGAGTGGATCGGCTGGCCGAGGTTGACCTCACGCTCGATGTCGACAATACCGCTGCCGCCTGGATACACCGTAGCGGAAATCCGCGCGGGTACACCGAAGGCCGAGTCGCCCACTTCCAGTACCGTCAGCCCGTTGCACTTGCCCACGGCGGCCCCGGCGGTGTCGATCAGGATGACCCCGGCAAGCATGTCGTCCAGAATCCGCGCCGACACGCGCCCGGTACGCGTGGCCTTGGCCTTGAGAGCACGCTCGATATGGCCGGCATCAGTCATTTCGTCGCCCGCCAGGTGACGAATGAAATCCGCCTCGCTCACCAGCTGGAACAAATCGCCAATACGCGCCGACAAACGGCCCTGGTGCTCTGCCAAACGTGCGCTGTAAGTGGCCAGGCGCGCCACCGCATCGGAGGTCAGCGGCGCCATGCCTTCTTCCGAGGTGCGGGTTTTGAGCAACTGCGCGAACTGCTCCAGGCTCTCGTCCACCATCGGGATGTCTTCGTCGAAGTCCACCAGGACGCGGAACATCTCCTGGAAGTCCGGATCGGCGTCCTGCAGCGCGTAGTACAGCTGGCGTGAACCAATGATGATGACCTTGACCTGCAACGGGATCATCTGCGGGTTGAGGGTCACGGTGGCCAGACGGCCCAGCTCGCCCAGGGGCGATTCCATTTTCAGCTTGCGCGATTGCAGGGAACGCTTGAGGGCGTCCCACACAAAGGGCTCGCCGAGCATTTTTTCGGCCTCAAGGATCAGAAAGCCGCCGTTGGCGCGGTGCAACGCGCCGGGGCGCAGTTGGCGATAGGTGGTGTACAGCGCGCCCTGGTCGGTGCTGTATTCGATACGGCCGAACAGGTTGTCGTAGGTCGGGTGCGGCTCGAACACCACCGGGGCGCCGCCGTTGACCGGGTGGCCCACCACCAGGCTTGGGCAGTATTGCTCTTCGAGCAGCTTGCGCGCCTGGGCGTCGGTCTTGGCGTCGTCCACCAATTGCTCGACCACGGTCTTGAGCAAGTACACCTGCATGGCTTGCAGATAGCCGCATACTGCCGCGTTTTCTGCGTACTTTTCCGACAGCGGTGCGAGTAAAGGCTGTAGGGCCAGGGTGATGGTTTCTTCGTTGAACTGGCGCAGTTGGTTGTTGGACTCACGCTTCCACTGCGGCAGGCTGGCCAGTTCTTCGTTGAGGCGCTCTTCCAGCTCGGAGATATCGGTGTGGAAGCGCTCGCGGTCGGCTTCCGGCAGTTGCGAAAACTCAGCTTCGTCCAGCGCCTTGCCGTCGAGCATCGGGGTGAAGGCGATATTCGTGCTGTCGCGGTACAGCGCCACGTCCTTTTCCAGGGCCAGACGTTCGATCACGTCCAGGGCCTTGTCGTAGCGCTGGTTGAAGGCGCGGTCGATGGCGCTTTTGCGTTGCTGGTAAGTCGGGTGTTCGAAGACCGCCGGGAAAGTGGCCACCAGGTTGTCGATCAAGCCGTTGATGTCGCTGATGAAGGCCGCCGCGCCCCCTGCGGGCAACTCCAGTGCACGGGGCTCGCGAGGCTCATCGAAATTATTCACGTAGACCCAGTCCGCCGGGGTCTGCAGGCGCTTGCCTTCGGCCTTCAGGTAGCGTTTGACGAACGAAAAGCGGCCAGTACCGGGCTCGCCCATGACAAACACGTTGTAACCGGGGCGTGGCATGGCCACACCGAACTGCAAGGCTTCAACCGCACGTTCCTGGCCAAGCACACCGCGAAAGGGCTCCAAATCATTGGTGGTCGAGAAGCTGAACTGTTCAGCGGAAAAAGGACGGGTCAGCGCTTCGGGCGCTAGACGCAAGCTGGCAGCAACAGGATCAGGCATCGGGCTTCCTTACATCAGGCGGGGCAGATGACGGCATTCTGGCTCTCGCTTGCGCGCTCTGGCAAGGCGCGTCGTTGGGAAAGCGTGAGCTCGGAACAGGTCCTACAAAAAAATCGCGATAACGCTGATTGTTTTATAAAAAAACACGGAACCCCTGGAACGTGCCTAAACTCCAAACTGCGCGGGTTGGACTAATAACCGATCCCTCAGGGCGCTGCGACGCGCCTGAACCCTTGTCCATTGGTTTGCACACAAAGAGAACAAAGCTATGAAACGGATCCTTCTCGGTACTCTTTTCACCGTCGTCTCCCTCAATGCAATGGCAGAAGCACCAGGTGGCCCGAACTGCGGTTGGGGCAACATGTTGTTCGAAGGCCAGCGCGGCACTCCAGCTCACTTCCTGGCGTCCACCACCAACGGCACTTCGGGTAACGCCACCTTCGGCATGACCTCGGGCACCAACGGTTGCAGCACCAACAGCGCCCTGACCTACGGCGGCAAGTCCTGGATTGCCATGAATGGCATGATGAACGAGCTGTCCGAAGACATGGCCAAGGGTAACGGCGAAGCGCTGACCACCTACGCCGTGGTATTGGGTGTGGCTCCGGAAGATCGCGAGCACTTCGCGGCCGTGACCCACGAACACTTCCAGCAAATCTTCAGCAAAGCTGACGTGACCGCTGACGACGTGCACAACAACACCATTGCAGTACTGAAAAGTGATGCGCGCCTGGCGAAATACGCTACCCAGGCTTAAGCTCGACCGGCCCGCGCCTCCCCAGGCGCGGGTTTTATTTTTGGGCCCGCCTCCCCTTTGGGTCTCACTTTTTCCGACTTAAGTTGCCCCTATGCTCAAACGCTTTGCCTGGATGGCACTCTTCGCCTGCGCCCCGCTGTACGCGGCCCCGCATCTTGATGATCAACGTTTGCAGCAATTGGCCAATGATCCGTTCTGGCTGTCTTTGGGCCATTACGAGGCCGGTAAAATCAGTGGCTGGCGCAGTTATGTCAGCGACCAGAAGTTCTTCCTCGCCGCCGACGGTGCCCACCACCCGGACGCCGAACTCAAGGCCACGGTTGAAGCGCTGTATGCGCCCGCCAGCCTCGGTGAAAAACACGCCCAATGCGTGTACCCCGCACGTACCCGCTGGCTCAAGGATCAGTTGCACCTCACTGACCTGCCCGCCGTGGACTGCACAGAATTCAAGCAATGGTTCAAGGATGTCGCCCCCCATAGCGCGGTGATGATCTTCCCGGCGGCCTACCTCAACAGCCCGTCGTCAATGTTCGGCCACACCCTGCTGCGCATCGACCAGGCTGACGTACAGAGCAACAACACCGCCCTGCTCAGCTATGCGATCAACTTCGGCGCCTATATCGAGGGCTCCGACAACAGCATCCTGTATGCCTGGAAAGGCCTGATGGGCGGTTACCCCGGCCTGTTCGCCCTGGTGCCCTACCAGGAAAAACTCTCCGAATACCGCAGCCTTGAGAACCGCGACCTGTGGGAATACCGCCTGAATCTCACCCAGGTCGAAACCGAGCGCATGGTCGAGCATGTGTGGGAACTCAAGCAGATCCAGTTCGACTACTTCTTTTTCGATGAGAACTGCTCCTATCGCTTGCTCGAACTGCTGCAAGTGGCTCGCCCCGGCCTGCGCCTGACCGAGCAATTCCCGCTGACGGCGATTCCCACCGATACGGTCAAGGCCGTGAAAGAGGCCGGGCTGGTAGAGAAAATCGACTACCGCCCCTCCCGCGAGCGCGAGTTGCTGGAGCGAGCCAAGCCGCTCGATGGCGACGAGCAAGCGTGGGTACTCAAAGTCAGCGATGACCAGAAGCAATTGCAGGAACCCGCGTTCAAGGCCCTGCCCCGTGAGCGTCAGGCCCTGATCATCGATGCCGCCTACCGCCTGGGCCGCTACCGCGCCAATGGCCTGGAGCGCGACACCGCACGCTCCCAACGCAGCTTCGAACTGTTGCGCGCCATCAACCAGAACCCGGCGCCCGACTTGAAGATAGAGCCACCGGGCCTGCCGGAAAACGGCCACGAGTCGCGCACCTGGCAAGCCGGCATCGGCACTCGGGGTGACAAGGCCTACGGCGAATACGGCCTGCGCATGGCCTACCACGACCTCAACGACAACGCCGAAGGCTTCCCCTTGGGCGCGCAGATCGAAATCCTGCAGATGAAACTGCGCCAGTACGAAGGCAACCACTGGCAACTGCAGCAACTGGACCTGGCCACCATCCGCTCCCTGACCCCGCGTAATGCCCTGCTGCAACCGTGGTCATGGCAAGTCACCGGCGGCCTGGAGCGCGTGCCCGGCAAACACGACGACGAAACCCTAGTGGCCCACGTCAATGGCGGTGCCGGCGGCACCTGGCAACTGCGCGACGACATGCTCGGCTTCGCCCTGGGCACCGTGCGCGTGGAGCACAACAACGACTTCAGCGAAGCCATCTCCCCCGCTGCGGGCTTCAACACTGGCGTACTGTGGAGAAACCCACTGGGCAACCTGAGCCTGGAGGCAAAGGGCGACTTTTTCACCAATGGTGAAGTGCGCCGCAGTATCAGCCTGAACCAGCAGTGGGAATTGTCGCGCAACCTGGGCCTGCGCTTGAGCGCACAGCGCGAGTACAGCCACTTATCAACGCCAGTCAATGAAGTGATGCTTGAAGTGAAGTGGTATCACTACTGACTCAAGCCTGGCAGAGATCAAATGTGGGAGGGGGCAGGCCCCTCCTACACCTAATCCGCATCTAGACGGTAGCGCTGCGTATGCCAGAGAGTCAGAGCAAGTGTTGGTATAGTAAAATTTGAAATCCATCATGAACATCGAAACTTTGATGGTGGCGATATTGATAACCTGACAATAGTAACGACCAAATATAACTTTGAAATTCATAGTACAGACAAGAACAATGACTAACCAAATTAGCGACTATACAGAAGATCAATTCCTCGAATTTACACGGAATTTATACTTTAACAACAAAGCTATATTCCCAACCGAAGACGATCATATTAAGGCTGTTCTTGAATTCAAACGTCTGACCGAGCACCCAAGCGGCTCCGATCTTCTTTATTATCCAGACGGACATAGAGAAGACAGCCCCGAAGGTGTGGTTAAGGAGGTAAAAGAGTGGCGAGCCGCTAACGGTAAGCCAGGCTTCAAAATCGCCTAACTTAAGTCAGTTGAACTGGTCACCGATTCAATTTCGGTGACCGGGCTTTCTGTTTGTGAGCGGCCGATCATCTAGCTTGCATCTTTCTCACCTCCCTTTCACACCGTCCCGACAATTCTCTATCTAGACTCTCCCCATCAGCCGTGAAACGGCCAGGGAGTACGCCATGTGGCGGTATGCGCTAATGCTGTGTGCGGTGGTGGGGCTGGCGGGTTGCCAGTCTACCCATCAGGATTTATTGGCCAAGGGCTATCCCCCTGCCTTTGCCGATGGCTTTGATGATGGCTGCAGCAGCGGCCGACAGGCTGCGGGGGTGATCACGGGTGAGTTTCGCAAGAATGTGCCGCGTTATCTGAAAGACAGGCAATACGCCGAAGGCTGGGAAGACGGCTTTCGCCAGTGCAAGGCCATGCGTGAGAACGAAGAGTTGCGCGACTACAAGGACAATCACTGGGACGACCGTGAACGCGCCTGGCAACAGGAAAAAGACCGCGACGCCGCCAGGGCTTATCGCTCGCAATAGGTCGCTTTCAGACATCCATCGAAACTAAAGCGCGGCGAACATGGCCCAAACTCCATTGAGGGAGATCAGCATGAGCCGAGCTTTTGTAAACGAGGACAACGCTGCCGCCCAGGCTGACCAGCCGGTGGAGCGCCAGGTCAGTGAGCAGCCCAATCGCGTTACCGCGCAGGGGTTGGTGCAGCTGCAGGCCAAGGTGGCGCAGTTGCAGCACGCGTACAGCATGGCCTCTGCCAAGGACGACAAGCAGCGCCAGGCGGATCTTGAAAGGGATTTGCGCTACTTCAACCAGCGGGTGCAAAGCGCTCAGGTGGTGGCGCCGGCCACGTCCACCGACAAGGTGCAGATCGGCAGTTGGGTGACCTTCGCCAACGAGCAGGATGAGCAGCAGCGCATCCAGTTGGTGGGCGAAGATCAGGCCGACGCCACGGCAGGCCTGATCAACTGGGGTTCGCCTCTGGGCCGCGCATTGCTGGGGGCCCAGGTGGGTGACGAGGTGCTGTGGAAGCGCCCCGTCGGCGATCAAATGATCGAAGTGCTGCGCATCGAGCCCGAGGTTTAGACGATGCCTTGGGCCAGCATTGCATCGGCCACTTTCACGAAGCCTGCGATGTTCGCGCCTTTTACGTAGTTGATCCGGCCGTTTTCTTCGCCGTAGTGCACACACGCGTGGTGGATCGACTGCATGATGTTGTGCAGCTTGCTGTCCACTTCACCGGCGGTCCACAACAGGCGCATGGCGTTCTGCGACATTTCCAGGCCACTGACGGCCACGCCACCGGCGTTGGAGGCTTTGCCCGGCGCGAACAAGATGCCCGCCTCGATAAAGATATCCACAGCCTCAAGGGTGGTGGGCATGTTGGCCCCTTCGGCCACGCAGGTGCAGCCGTTGCGCAGCAAGGTGCGGGCGGCTTCGGCGTCGAGTTCATTCTGGGTCGCGCAGGGCAGCGCGATGTCGCAGGCCAGTTCCCATGGTGTTTTACCCTTGCGGAATTCCAGGCCAAAACGCTCGGCCAATTCGCTGATGCGACCACGCTGGACGTTTTTCAGCTCCAGCAGGGCCGACCATTGTTCTTCGGTCAAACCGCTTTCGGCGTACAGGGTGCCCTCGGAGTCGGACAGGGAGATCACTTTGCCACCCAGGTCCATGACCTTGCGCGCCGCGTACTGCGCCACGTTGCCGGAGCCAGAAACCGCCACGCGCTTGCCTTCAACCCGCTGGCCGTTGCGCTTGAGCATTTCTTCGGCGAAGTACACGCAGCCGAAACCGGTAGCTTCCGGGCGGATCAGGCTGCCGCCGTAGGTCATGCCCTTGCCGGTCAGTACGGAGGTGAACTGGTTGCTCAGGCGCTTGTACTGGCCAAACATAAAGCCGATTTCACGGGCGCCCACGCCGATATCACCAGCGGGTACGTCCACGTCTGCGCCGATATGGCGGTACAGCTCACTCATAAACGACTGACAGAAACGCATCACTTCAGCGTCGCTCTTGCCCTTGGGGTCGAAGTCCGAGCCGCCTTTGCCGCCGCCCATGGGCAGGGACGTCAGGGAGTTCTTGAAGGTCTGCTCGAAGGCGAGGAACTTGAGAACCCCCAGGTTCACCGACGGGTGGAAGCGCAAACCACCTTTGTACGGGCCGATGGCGCTGTTCATCTGGATACGGAAACCGCGATTGACCTGGACCTTGCCGTGATCATCCACCCACGAAACCCGGAAGGTAATGGCGCGTTCCGGCTCGCAAATGCGCTCCAGAATGCCCGAGGTCAGGTAGTGGGGGTTGGCTTCCAGAAACGGCCACAGACTGCGTAACACCTCTTCCACGGCTTGGTGGAATTCAGGCTGGTCCGGGTCGCGCTTTTTGAGGCGGGCAAGGAAGGATTCGACGGATTCGATCATAGAAAGTCTCGGCAGATTTTTAGTTTTTAACGGAGATTGGGCCGGACTTTATCAATTCATTTCGCACTGCGACAGGGCAAAATGTCGCCTTTGTGAATTTAAATGGTGCATTTGATATAAATAGCCGCCATTT
Source organism: Pseudomonas kairouanensis (assembly GCF_004682055.1). Taxonomy (GTDB): domain Bacteria; phylum Pseudomonadota; class Gammaproteobacteria; order Pseudomonadales; family Pseudomonadaceae; genus Aquipseudomonas; species Aquipseudomonas kairouanensis. Next base: position 36,124 of record NZ_QUZU01000049.1, read on the forward strand.
TTTGCCCTCAAACAGGGATTTCACCCCAAGTCATGCACCAACAGTTACACCGTCTTCGCGAGCAAGCCCGCTCCCACAGTTGATCGGGATTCCAACTCTTAATGCGGTCGAATGTGGGAGCTGGCTTGCCTGCGATGAATCCAACTCGGTCCACCTGAAAAACACAAAAAAAAACGGAGCCCGAAGGCTCCGCTCTTTCAAACCAGCCCGAATCAGGCCAGTTTTTTGTGACGCACGCGGTGCGGCTGGGCAGCTGCTTCGCCCAAGCGCTTTTTACGGTCCGCTTCGTACTCGGTGTAGTTGCCTTCGAAGAACACCGCTTGGGAGTCGTCTTCGTACGCCAGGATGTGGGTCGCGACGCGGTCAAGGAACCACCGATCGTGAGAGATCACAATGGCGGCGCCCGGGAAGTCCAGCAGGGCTTCTTCCAGGGAACGCAGGGTTTCAACGTCAAGGTCGTTGGACGGTTCGTCGAGCAGCAAGACGTTGCCGCCCTCTTTCAAGGTCAGGGCCAGGTGCAAGCGACCGCGCTCACCACCGGACAGGTCCTTGACGAACTTCTGCTGGTCGCCGCCCTTGAAGTTGAAACGGCCTACATAGGTGCGCGACGGGATTTCATAGTTGCCGATGCGGATCTGGTCGGAACCGTCGGAGATCTGCTGGAACACCGTCTTGCTGCCATCGAGGTCGTCGCGGCTCTGGTCAACGCAAGCAAGCTGCACGGTTTCGCCGATCTCGATGCTGCCGGAGTCCGGGGTTTCCTTGCCCATCAGCATGCGGAACAACGTGGATTTACCCGCACCGTTACCACCAATAACGCCGACGATTGCGCCTTTTGGCATGGCGAACGACAGGTTGTCGATCAGCACGCGGTCGCCATAGCCTTTGGAAACGTTCTTGAACTCAATGACCTTGTCACCCAGGCGCGGACCGGCCGGGATGTAGATTTCGTTGGTCTCGCTGCGCTTCTGGAATTCCTGCGATTGCATTTCTTCGAAACGCTGCAGACGCGCCTTGGATTTGGACTGACGGGCCTTGGCGCCTTTGCGCACCCACTCCAGTTCTTCCTTCATGGCTTTTTCGTGGGCCGATTGCTGCTTGGATTCGGCCGCCAGACGGTCGGACTTGGCTTCCAGCCAACCGGAGTAGTTACCCTCGTAAGGGATACCGGCGCCACGGTCGAGTTCCAGAATCCAACCGGCAACGTTGTCCAGGAAGTACCGGTCGTGCGTGATCGCAACCACGGTGCCTGGGAAGTCGTGTAGGAAATGCTCCAGCCAGGCGACGGAATCGGCGTCCAAGTGGTTGGTCGGTTCGTCGAGCAGCAGCATGTCGGGGGCCGACAGCAGCAGGCGGCACAGGGCCACGCGACGCTTCTCACCACCGGACAGGTGTTCGACCTTGGCGTCCCACGCCGGCAGGCGCAGTGCATCGGCGGCCACTTCCAGCTGGCGCTCCAGGTTGTGACCGTCGCCGGCCTGCAGGATGGCTTCGAGCTTGGCCTGTTCGGCGGCCAGTTTGTCGAAGTCGGCATCTTCTTCAGCGTAAGCGGCGTAGACCTCGTCCAGGCGGGCCTGGGCGTTCTTGATCACGCTGACGGCTTCTTCAACCACTTCGCGCACGGTCTTGGTCGGGTCCAGGATCGGCTCTTGTGGCAGGTAACCGATGTTCAGCTCCGGCATTGGGCGGGCTTCACCTTCGAACTCGGTGTCGACGCCGGCCATGATTTTGAGCAGCGTGGATTTACCCGAACCGTTGAGGCCGAGCACGCCGATCTTGGCGCCTGGAAAGAAGGACAGCGAAATGTTTTTCAGGATTTCCCGCTTCGGCGGAACAACTTTTCCCAGCCGATGCATGGTGAAGACGTATTGAGCCATGGTAAACCTAGCGTCAGTGACGGATGAATTAAGTGGGGCAAGCCCTTGCCAAGCCATGCGCGGCGCGGGCCGTTGACGATGATCAATGCCTGCGTGCGGAAAAAGCCTGAATGTCTGGGGCTGGAACGCCCCCGCGTAACCGGCAAAGCTACCTGAATGCGCTTTGTCAGTCCAGCCAGGCGGGGCTGGCACTTTGCCACAAGTCAAGGCATGCTAGCCGCCCTCCGGGCGTCCGGCTTATAGTGCACGTCGCGCGCCAGTCCAGCCAAACCGCAGGATCACAGCTTGTCCAAAGTCACGCCGCCAACTCCCCTGCGCGCCGCTCATATAGCGCCGGGAGCGCCCCTGCACGGCACCCTCAAAGGCGCATTGGCGACGCTCGTCCTCATGTTGCTCGCGTTATTGTTCTGGCAGTTGCTGGACCAGTTGCAACAAAACCAGAAAAACCAGCAGCAATACACCATCGACTACAGTGCCGACCTGGCTGAGCAAATCAGCCTGAACATGGCCCTCAGTGCAAAAATTGCCCTGAACCTGCTGCCCATCGTCGAACCGCCGCGCGACAGCGAACAACAGCAAGCCCTGATGCACACCTTGCAGCGCTCCCTGCCGGAGCTGCGCAGCATCGCCCTGCTCGCCCCCAGCGGCGCGATGATCAGCGACAGCGCCACCGACAGCCAGGACGCTGCCTGGCTCGAAGAGTTGGTGCAACGCAGCCACGCCCAGTCCTATTACCTGAGCAACAACAGCGATGGCAGCCTCATCTATCTATTGCTGCACCAGCCCAGCGGCGGCTCCAGGGTGTATTGGGTCTTGCGCCTGGCGCCCAACTACCTGACCAACCTCACCCGCCAGGATGGCCAGGGCCAACGTCCGATGTGGGTGATCGAGAACCGTCTCAACCACCGCGTCATCAGCCGCGACAGCGGCATGCCGGCCCAATGGGCCAGCGCCCTCACACCGGACGAGCTGAACAAAAGCGTGCTGGTCACGCCTCTGAGCAAAAGCGACTGGCAACTGCGCGGGCTGTTCGACCGCACCGCCGTGCTGGAGCAACTGCTGCCGGCATTTATCGGCAAATGCCTGCTGGGCCTGGCGTTTTCGCTGATCCCGGTGATCGTGCTGCTGAACATGCGCCGCCGCCAGCGCCAGGTGCATGAGGGCCGGCGACGCTACCAGGATATTTTCGAAGGCACCGGCGTGGCCCTGTGCGTACTGGACCTGTCGGGCCTCAACGCGTTCTTCGCCAAAGCCCAGTTGGAAAACCGGGCACAACTGCACGCCTGGCTGCAGGACAACCCCATCGAGCGCCAGCAACTGCTCAAGGAGTTGCGCATCACCGAGGTCAACCAGGTGGCGGTGCGCCTGTTGAACGTAGGCTCTTGCGAAGAAGCCTGGGAGCGTCTGATCGACGATTGCCCGCGCAACGCAACGTCCATCGGTTACCAGATCCTCGAAGCCGTGCTGACCCAACAAAGCCAGCTTGAACTGGAGATCCAGCTCAAGGACGTGGCTGGCAACGATCAATACCTGTGGCTGGTGATGCGCCCGCCGGAGCAGCAGGACGACTTCAAGGCGGTGATCCTCAGCATCAGCGATATCACCAGCCGCAAGCTGATCGAGCTGTCGCTGGTGGAGCGTGAGAGTTTCTGGTCGGACGTGGTGCGCACCGTGCCCGACCACCTGTATGTGCAGGATGTGATCAGCCAGCGCATGATTTTCAGCAACCACCACCTGGGCCACACCCTCGGCTACAACAAGGCCGAACTGCAGCAAATGGGCGAGTATTTCTGGGAGATCCTGCTGCACCCCGAAGACGCCGAGCATTACCACGACCTGCGCCAGCATCAGCGCCAGGTCGGTTACACCACCCAACTGCAATGCCAACTGCGCTTCCGTCACCGCAATAACCAGTGGCGGCGCTTTGATATCCGCGAGCAAGCCCTGGCCCGCGACAAGACGGCGGTGGTCACCCGCATCATCGGCGTGGCCAAGGACATCACCGACCAGATCGAAGCCAGTGAATCCCTGCGTGACAGCGAGCAGCGCTATCGCATGCTGGCCGAGAGCATCAGCGACGTCATTTGCTCCACCGACAGCCAGTTGGCCCTCAATTACATCAGCCCTTCGGTCAATACCGTCTTGGGTTATGACGTGGATTGGGTGTTGAAGAACGGCTGGCAGTCGATCATCGCCAACCCGCAGCAACTGAGCGGCATCTATAGCCTAGTGGAGCAAGTGAGCCGCGCCTTGGGCGATGCCGATGCGCTGAACAGGCTGCGCGATGAAGTGCAGACCCAGTTGTTCCTGTTCGACTGCCTGCGCGCCGATGGCCGCAAGGTGCCGATCGAATTGCGCCTGGTGCTGGTGTGGGACGAACATGGCGCGTTCGAAGGCATCCTCGGCGTGGGCCGCGATATCAGCCAGCAACGCCGCGCCGAGAAAGACCTGCGCATGGCGGCCACGGTATTCGAGCACTCCACCTCGGCGATCCTGATCACCGACCCGGCGGGTTACATCGTGCAGGCCAACGAGGCGTTCAGCCGGGTCAGCGGCTATGCGGTCAGCGATGTGTTGGACCAGTTGCCGAACATGCTCACCGTTGATGAACAGCAGGAAGCCCACCTGCGCTACGTGCTCAAGCAGTTGCACCAGCACAGTACCTGGGAAGGCGAAGTGTGGCTCAAGCGCCGTAACGGCGAGCATTACCCGGCGTGGGTGGGCATTACCGCCGTGTTCGACGACGAAGGCGACCTGGCCAGCTACGTGTGTTTCTTCAGTGATATCAGCGAGCGCAAGGCCAGCGAACAGCGCATTCACCGCCTGGCCTACTACGACGCCCTGACCCACCTGCCCAACCGCACGCTGTTCCAGGACCGCCTGCACACTGCGTTGCAATCGGCAGAGCGGCAAAAGTCGTGGGTGGTGCTGATGTTCCTGGACTTGGACCGTTTCAAACCGATCAACGACTCCTTGGGCCACGCCGCCGGCGACCGCATGCTCAAGGAAATGGCCACGCGCCTGCTCGGTTGCGTCGCCGAAGACGACACCGTTGCGCGCATGGGGGGTGATGAGTTCACCTTGTTGCTGCAGCCTCGGGTCAGCCGCGAAATGGCGCTGAACCGGGCGATTCATGTGGCCGAGCAGATCCTCGCCAGCCTGGTGAAGCCGTTTGTACTGGAAGGCCGCGAGTTCTTTGTGACCGCCAGTATCGGCATCGCCTTGAGCCCCCAGGATGGCAACGAACTCAGCCAACTGATGAAAAACGCCGACACGGCGATGTATCACGCCAAGGAGCGCGGCAAGAACAACTTCCAGTTCTACCAGGCCGACATGAACGCCAGCGCCCTGGAACGCCTGGAGCTGGAAAGCGACCTGCGCCACGCGTTGGACCAGAACGAGTTCGTGCTGTATTACCAACCGCAGTTCAGCGGCGACGGCAAACGCCTGACTGGCGCCGAAGCCTTGCTGCGCTGGCGTCACCCGCGACGCGGCCTGGTACCGCCGGGTGACTTCATCCCGGTGCTGGAAGAATTGGGTCTGGTGGTGGACGTGGGCGACTGGGTTATCAGCGAGGCGTGTCGCCAGCTCAAGACCTGGCACCAGAACAAAGTGCGCGTGCCGAAAGTCTCGGTGAACATCTCGGCGCGCCAGTTCTCCGACGGCCAACTGGGCACGCGCATCGCCACCATCCTCAAGGACACCGGCCTGCCGCCGGCGTGCCTGGAGCTGGAGCTGACCGAAAGTATCCTGATGCGCGAAGTCAACGAAGCGCTGCACATCCTCGACAGCCTGAAAAACCTGGGCCTGAGCATTGCGGTAGACGACTTCGGCACCGGCTATTCGTCCCTCAACTACCTCAAGCAATTCCCCATCGACGTGCTGAAGATCGACCGTACCTTCGTCGATGGCCTGCCCTCGGGCGAACAGGATGCGCAGATCGCCCGCGCCATTATCGCCATGGCCCACAGCCTGAACCTGGCGGTGATCGCCGAGGGCGTGGAAACCCATGAGCAGCTGGACTTCCTGCGTGAGCATGGTTGTGACGAGGTGCAGGGGTATCTGTTTGGGCGGCCGATGCCAGCGAGTCGGTTTGAGGCGCAGTTCAGCAATGATGCGCTCTTCATGTTCGACTGAAGTGTTGTGGTGAGGCTGCTGGCCTCTTCGCGAGCAAGCCCGCTCCCACATTCGACCGCATTTCAAAGATGGAACTCGGTCAAGTGTGGGAGCGGGCTTGCTCGCGAAGAGGCCCTCACAGCCACCGCCCATCCCTAGATGAGCCCCACTTGTCCGCGACATGATGTCCTTTCATATGCCATCTAAAACCCATTGGGTTAGAATGCCCTCCTTTTCTGCCCCCGATCCTTGAGGACCGCCATGTTCAGCCGTGATTTGACTATTGCCAAGTACGACGCCGATCTCTTTGCCGCCATGGAGCAAGAAGCCGTGCGCCAGGAAGAGCACATTGAGCTGATCGCTTCGGAAAACTACACCAGCCCAGCGGTCATGGAGGCTCAGGGTTCGGTTCTGACCAACAAGTACGCCGAAGGCTACCCAGGCAAGCGCTACTACGGCGGTTGCGAGTACGTCGACGTGGTTGAGCAACTGGCCATCGACCGTGCCAAAGAACTGTTCGGCGCCGATTACGCCAACGTTCAGCCACACGCCGGTTCCCAAGCCAACAGCGCCGTGTACCTGGCCCTGCTGCAAGGCGGCGACACCATCCTGGGCATGAGCCTGGCCCACGGCGGTCACCTGACCCACGGCGCCAGCGTTTCTTCCTCCGGCAAGCTGTACAACGCCGTCCAATACGGTATCGATGCCAACGGCCTGATCGACTACGACGAAGTCGAGCGCCTGGCGGTTGAACACAAGCCAAAAATGATCGTGGCCGGTTTCTCTGCCTACTCGCAGATCCTGGACTTCCCACGCTTCCGCGCTATCGCTGACAAGGTTGGCGCTTACCTGTTCGTCGACATGGCTCACGTAGCCGGTCTGGTCGCCGCTGGCGTCTACCCGAACCCGGTGCCGTTCGCTGACGTGGTGACCACCACCACCCACAAGACCCTGCGCGGTCCTCGTGGCGGCCTGATCCTGGCGCGCGCCAACGCCGACATCGAGAAGAAGCTGAACTCCGCTGTATTCCCAGGCGCCCAGGGCGGCCCGCTGGAGCACGTAATCGCCGCTAAAGCGATCTGCTTCAAGGAAGCGTTGCAGCCTGAGTTCAAGACCTACCAGCAACAAGTGGTCAAGAACGCCCAGGCCATGGCCAGCGTGTTCATCGAGCGCGGCTTTGACGTGGTCTCCGGCGGTACTGAAAACCACCTGTTCCTGCTGTCCCTGATCAAGCAGGACATTTCCGGTAAAGATGCTGACGCTGCTTTGGGCCGCGCCTTCATCACCGTGAACAAAAACTCCGTGCCGAACGACCCACGTTCGCCGTTCGTCACCTCCGGCCTGCGCTTCGGCACCCCGGCTGTGACCACTCGTGGCTTCAAGGAAGCAGAGTGCAAGGAACTGGCTGGCTGGATCTGCGACATCCTGGCAGACCTGAACAACGAAGCCGTGATCGACGCGGTCCGTGAGAAGGTCAAGGCCATCTGCAAAAAACTGCCGGTGTACGGCGCTTGATTGCAGTTGCTTGAATGAAAAGCCCGGCTCTTGAGCCGGGCTTTTTTAT
>NZ_QUZU01000050.1 GCF_004682055.1 Pseudomonas kairouanensis
CTGAACGTCGGGAATTTCGTGTTTTGTCTGCGGCATGCGTCTTCAAGCTCCGATGTCTGGCAGAATTATACGCATCTAACCTGTGGTTTCCCGTGTCTCATGCCTGCTATTACCTCCGATCTGCCCGCCCTCGCCCAATCGATCAAAGACTGGGGCCGCGAACTGGGCTTTCAACAAGTCGGCATCAGCGGCCTGAACCTGGCTGAGCATGAACAACACCTGCAACGCTGGCTCGACGCGGGCTACCACGGCGAGATGGACTACATGGGCGCCCACGGCAGCAAGCGCTCGCACCCCGACGAACTGGTGCCCGGCACCCTGCGCGTGGTCTCGCTGCGCATGGACTACCTGCCCGGCGACACGCAAATGGCCCAACTGCTGGCCCAGCCGAAAAAGGCCTATATCTCCCGCTACGCCCTGGGCCGCGACTACCACAAGCTGATCCGCAAGCGCGTGCAGCAATTGGCTGACCGCATCCAGGCGCAGATCGGCCCGTTCGGCTTCCGGGCCTTTGTCGACAGCGCGCCCGTGCTGGAAAAAGCCATCGCCGAACAGGCGGGCCTGGGCTGGATCGGCAAAAACACCCTGGTGCTCAATCGCAAGGCCGGCAGCTATTTTTTCCTGAGCGAGCTGTTTGTGGACCTGCCCTTGCCGGTGGACGAACCCCACAGCACTGAACACTGCGGACGCTGCACCGCCTGCCTGGACATCTGCCCCACCAATGCCTTCGTCGGCCCCTATGTGCTGGACGCGCGGCGTTGCATTTCCTACCTGACCATCGAGCTCAAAAACGCCATTCCAGAGGACTTGCGCCCGCTGATCGGCAACCGGGTATTCGGCTGCGATGACTGTCAGATCGTTTGCCCGTGGAATCGTTTCGCCCGCCCCACCGGCGAAAGCGACTTCAAGCCGCGCCACAACCTGGATAACGCCGAACTGGCCGAGCTTTTTATGTGGGATGAGGACAAATTCCTCAGTAGCACCGAAGGTTCGCCCCTGCGCCGCGCCGGTTATGAGCGCTGGCTGCGCAACCTGGCGGTCGGCCTGGGCAATGCGCCATCAAGCATCCCGGTGCTGGAAGCCCTGAAAGCGCGGCGCGACTATCCCTCCGAACTGGTGCGCGAACATGTGGAATGGGCACTCAACCAGCACGCCACGCGTTAATGCACGTCGTCGTTGTAGACGAACTTGGGCATTTCCCAGTGAAAACGGATCGCCAGCAGCCGCAATAGAAAGCCGCTGAACAGCGTCAGCAAGATGGATTGTTCGCTGGGCAGTTCCAGGTACAGGCACAGCAGGTAGAACCAGGCGGCAAGGAACGACACGCTGGCGTACAGCTCGCGGCGGAAGATCAGCGGGATGTCGTTACAGAAGATGTCCCGCAGGATGCCGCCGAATACGCCGGTAATCACCCCGCTGACCGAAGCCACCAGCATGCCATGGCCCATCTCCAGTGCGGTCATGCAGCCGATCAGGGTGAAGGCCACCAGACCCACGGCGTCCAACGCTAGGAACAGCGAGCGCAGGCGGCGCATCAGCGGCGCGATGAAGATCGTCAGCAGCGCCGCGACGGAAGTCAGTACCAGGTATTCCGGGTGTTTGACCCACGTCAGCGGGTAATGCCCCAGCAGCACATCGCGCACCGAGCCACCGCCCAACGCCGTCACACAGGCGATCAGTACTACGCCAAACCAATCCATACCGCGCCGCCCGGCCGACAGCGCGCCGGTCATGGCTTCGGCGGTGATGGCGATGAGGTAGAGCATCAGCAGCATGATGGCGATCCTTGCATTGAGGCCGGCAGTCTAATCATTTGCTGATGGCACCAAAAGGGGGCACTTGGCGAAAGACCGCGTCGCGCCCTTCGCGAGCAAGCCCGCTCCCACATTGGAACGCGGTCAACTGTGGGAGCTGGCTTGCCTGCGATGGCGCCGGACCAGGCGCAACATGATCAAGCCTTGATGAAATGCTTGCGGTAATGCTGCAACTCGGCAATCGACTCGCGAATATCATCCAGCGCCAAATGCGTGCTGCCTTTATGGAAGCTGTCTTTGACTTCCGGCGCCCAACGCGCAGCCAGCTCTTTGAGCGTGGACACATCCAGGTTGCGGTAATGGAAGTAGCTTTCCAGGCCTTTCATGTGGGTGTAGAGAAAGCGGCGATCCTGGCAGATGCTGTTACCGCAGATGGGCGACTTGCCCTTGGGCACCCATTTTTCCAAAAACGCGATGGTTTCGGCTTCCGCTTCAGCCATGCTGATACGGCTGTCGCGCACGCGCTGGGTCAGGCCGGAGTTGCCGTGGGTGCGGGTATTCCACTCGTCCATGGTGGCCAGCACGGCGTCGCTGTGGTGGATGGCGATCACCGGACCTTCGGCCAAGGTATTGAGGTTGCTGTCGGTGACAATGGTGGCCATCTCGATGATGACGTCGGTATCAGGGTTCAGACCGGTCATTTCCAGATCGATCCAAATCAGGTTCTGTGGGTTTTGCATGGCTTGATTCTCTTGGCACCTGGACTTAGCCGCGCAGTTTAGCAGGCGGGGGCGTGCTAGACTCGCGACCGTTTTACCTAACCCTTGCATTATCGACACGGAACACCAATGGCCAAACGCCAGCTCAATCGCCGCCAAAACTGGCGCATCGAAAAGATTCAAGGTGAACGCGCCGCACGCGCCGCCAAACGTGAATCATCCGCCGTGGAAGCGCTTGAGGGCGGCGACCTGGGCCCCGAGCAAACGGGCCTGGTGATCGCGCACTTTGGGGTGCAGGTCGAAGTCGAGGCGCTGGAAGGCGAACTCGCAGGCCAGGTGTTCCGTTGCCACTTGCGTGCCAACCTGCCTGCGCTGGTCACCGGCGACAAAGTGGTGTGGCGTGCCGGCAACCAGGGTATTGGCGTGATCGTCGCCCAGTTGCCACGCACCACCGAACTGCGCCGCCCAGACAGCCGCGGCCAACTCAAGCCGGTGGCGGCCAACGTCGACATGATCGTGATCGTGTTCGCGCCCCTGCCCGAGCCCCATGCCAACCTGATCGACCGCTACCTGGTCGCCGCCGAGCATGCCGGCATTCGCCCGCTGTTGCTGCTGAACAAATTCGACCTGATCGACGAACAGAACGCCCCGGCGCTCAACGCGCTGTTGGCGGTGTACCGCACCCTGGGTTACCCGGTGCTGGAGGTTTCGGCCCATCACGGTAACGGCATGGAACAGCTGCAACAGCAGTTGGATGGCCGCATCAGTGTGTTTGTCGGCCAGTCTGGCGTGGGCAAGTCCTCGCTGGTCAACAGCCTGCTGCCGGAAGTCGAAACCCGCGTGGGCCCGTTGTCGGAACTGTCCGGCCAGGGTACCCACACCACCACCACCGCGCGATTGTTCCACTTCCCTGGCGGCGGCGAGTTGATCGACTCCCCAGGCATTCGTGAATTTGGCCTCGGCCACGTCAGCCGCAGTGATGTGGAAGCGGGCTTTATCGAGTTCAACGACCTGATCGGCACCTGCCGCTTCCGCGACTGCAAACACGACCGCGAGCCGGGTTGTGCGTTGCTCAAGGCGCTGGAAGATGGCCGTGTGCAGCAACAGCGGATGAACAGCTATCGGTCGATCATTGCGAGCTTGCCGGAGAGTAGTTACTGAGCGGCCAATTCTTGATACACATAAATCAAGGCAAGGCACTCGCTACTCCATTGATTTAATGGGGGCTTGGCATCAAGAATTCAGCGCAACTGGGTGGCCCGTCGACACAAGCCCGTTTGAATTCAGAATTTCTGATGCTCATAATCGCTCCGTCACCAGCGAACGCTGGCAGGAGTCTGGGTCCTTGTCGGGGTTGATCCAGCGGCGCAGAAGGGGCGAAGCAAGCTCCACCGCGTGCCGAATGGCAACAACCCACTTCAGTCGGACGGTTATAAAGAGCTGTGGGTGAAATGCGACATGATTTACACCGTCAGCTTCGAACGCCTCGACAAACTTCATCGCAAAACCCGCACGAAAGGCCGAGAATATTTCGTACCTCGCCTTGCCAGCGATGACATGCAAGGCGTCATCAGTGGCGTCAAAGCCTATCTGCCACTCTGACTCCTCGGTAGGAGCGAGCTTGCTCGCGAAAAACCCAAGAACAACGCGGGCATCCTGGATACACGCGTTAGCGTTGGAGATTTTCGCGAGCAAGCTCGCTCCTACACAACGGCAGAAACAACAAGGCCGCGATGATCGCGGCCTTGTTGCATGTGTAGCTTAGGAACCTGATTTAGGCACCGTAGGGTCCTTCACCCCACCGTCATCAAACAGGTTCAGCTTCTGGCGCAGTTCATGGGCTGGCAGCGGCTCCTGGTTCGGCGGCAGTGCGTTCGGGTCGACCGGGGCCGAGCCGGGAGCGGCGGCACCTGGGGCTGGCGTCGGTTGCGGCTGATCACCCTCAATCGCACGCTGGGCCTTTTTGGTCAGCACCACGATATCGATCCGGCGGTTGACCGGGTTGTACGGGTCTTCATGATCAAACAGCTGCGACGAAGCAAAACCCACCACCCTTGCCACTTGCGGGTCCGGATAGCTGCCCGCTACCAGCGCACGGCGCGCGGCGTTGGCGCGGTTGGCCGAGAGTTCCCAGTTGCCGAAATCGCCCTGGCCTGCATACGGCTTGGCATCGGTGTGGCCGCTGATGCTGATCTTGTTCGGCACCGCCTTGATGGTGTCAGCCATGGCCAGCAGGATGTCTTCGAAGTACGGCTTCAAGCGTGCGCTGCCAGAGTCGAACATCGGCCGGTTGGCGGCGTCGGTGATCTGGATGCGCAACCCTTCAGGGGTGATTTCGAAGGAGATCTGGTCCTTGAACTTCAGCAACTGCGGGTTTTCCTCGACCTTGGTCTGCAGCTCTTGCAGCAGCAGCTCAAGGCGCTCTTGCTCGACCTGCTCAGCCATGGACTCGACGGTGTCGCGCTCGATGGGAATTTTTTCCTGGGGCGCTTCGGTCTTGATTTCCGGGTTGATGGTGCGCTCAGGCGCCAACTGCGGCGAGCCGCCCAGGTCGATCACAAAGGGCGTGCCGCTTTCCGAGAAGCCAATGGGGTCTTTGAAGTAACCGGCAATGGCGATCTTCTGTTCCGGCGTAGCGGTGGACATCAGCCACAGCACCAGGAAGAACGCCATCATCGCCGTTGCAAAGTCGGCGAAAGCGATTTTCCAGGCGCCGCCATGGTGCCCCGCAGCGAAGCGCTTGACGCGCTTGATGATTATCGGCTGGTTGTTTTCCATGGCTTAGCGACCGCGAACCGCTTGTTCCAACTCGGCAAAACTCGGGCGATGTTTCGGGTAAAGCACCTTGCGACCGAACTCCACGGCCAGGGATGGCGGCATGCCGGAAGCGGACGCTACCAGGCTGGCCTTGATCGACTCGTACAGGTTGATTTCTTCCTTGGCATCATGGGCCAGGGAGGTCGCCAGCGGGCCGAAAAAGCCGTAGGCCGCGAGAATACCAAAGAAGGTACCTACCAGTGCCGCACCTACGTGCATGCCGATGGCCGCCTGGTCGCCTTCGCCCAGGGAGGCCATGGTCACGACGATACCGAGTACCGCGGCCACGATACCGAAGCCTGGCATGCCGTCGGCGATGCCGGTCACGGCGTGGGAGGGGTGTTCCAATTCTTCTTTAAGGCTGAACAGTTCCATGTCGAACAGGCCTTCCAGCTCATGGGGAGCCATGTTGCCGGAGGACATGATGCGCAGGTAGTCACAGATATAGGCGGTCATGCGCTCATCTTTGAGCACGGCCGGGTACTTGGCGAAGATCGGGCTGGCAGCGGCGTCTTCGATGTCGGCCTCGATGGCCATCATGCCTTCGCGGCGGCTCTTGTTGAGGATCTCGTACACCAGGCCCAGCACTTCCAGGTAGAAGGTGTGGGTGAAGCGCGAACCGAACATGCCCAGCGACTTCTTGATCACATGCATGGTCATGTAACCGGGGTTCGCCTGCAGGAACGCACCCAGTGCGGCACCGCCAATGATCATCACCTCGAAAGGCTGGATCAGCGCAGCGATTTTACCGTGGGACAGGACGTACCCGCCGAGCACGCTTGCGAAGACGACAATGATGCCGATAATTTTAGCCATAGGAGATGAGTACTTGCGCCGTCGGGTTCATGGACATATTTAGGGAAACTGGAAAACTCTTGTTCTACTTATCGGCAAAACTGCGCCAGACTATAGCCCGTTAAGGCGAAAAGCCAGTTCGGCCCGCTCTGGGCGTGTTGACCGCAATTGATGATCGCGCCCCAATCATGGCTAATGAAACGACAGTCCCAACTGCAAAACCCAACTCTCTCGCCGCTTGGATCAAGCGCCTGGACGACGTGCTGCTGCCCGTCCCCCAGGCCAGCCATGACCGGGTGTGCAAAGCCATCCGCGACAGCCGCAGTTCGTTGCGAGATATTGCAGAACTGATGCAAAACAGCCCGGCCCTGGTGCTCAGCGTGATGCGCGAGGCCAACAGCCATACCCAGGGCAGCCTGGCGGAACCGGCGGAAAACCTCGAAGTGGCGCTCAACCGCCTGGGCCTCAAGCGCGCCGAAGAGCTGCTGGCGCGCCTGCCCTCGGTGCCCGCCCAAGAGATTCCCGTGGCGTTGCGCCAACTGTTGCTGGTGAGCCAGCACGCTTCCCAGCAAGCCAATGGCTTGTTCGGCAGCCGTCTGGCCCGGCTGTGGCAGGACATTCACTGGGGCAGCCTGCTGTTTCTGTCACCGTTGTGGCCGATGGCAGTGGCCTATCCCAAGCTGCTCGAAGAATGGGAACTGCGGGTTATCCACAAGGGCCAATCGGCGCGGCAGGTCGAGCAGGAACTGTTCGGCGTACGTCTGCTGGACCTGTGCCTGGGCCTGACCGAGGCCTGGCACCTGCCGATCTGGGTTTCCCAGGGCTACACCCTGCTGCTGGGCGAACAGCGTCTGCTGGTCAAGGCCCTGCATATCGCCCGCGAGGACGACCCGCTGCGCCATCAGCAATTGCTCGATGCCGAACCCAACCTGCGCCGCTGGCTGAACCAGCCGGCCAATACCGTGTTGCTGGCCAACGGCCTGGCGATGTCGGCCCAGGAATCCTGGACCTGCCCGCACACCCAACGCTGGCAATACCTCACCGCGCTGTACCTGCAACAGCCTTTGGGCGAAGTGCAGCAACAGGTTCACCAACAGGCGGTAACCAGCGCCCGCAGCACACTGATGCCAGACCTCTGGCACCCGGCGTTGTCGCTGATCTGGCCGTGGCACGTACAAAAGATCCATCGCGGCCTGTTGCCAGCGCCGCCACCCACCGCCGAGGCCCTGGCCATCTGGCGCAAGCGTTGCACCGAATTGCTGGTGGAGCCAAGCCGCTTCGCCAACGCCATGCACCTGACCACCTGTGCCAAGGAAGCCCTCGTCGCCAGCGGCATGCAACGGGTCATGTTGCTGATGACCGATCGCGCCCAAAGCACCTTGCGCGTGCATCAGGTCGACGGCCTGCCGAAGGATGCCGCCAACCTGAGCCTGGACGTGGTCAACAGCACCTTGCTGCAGCGCTTGCTTGAGAAGTCGGCCCAGGTGCGCCTCAACCCGGACAACCACGCCCAATTCTCGGCGCTGCTGCCGCCGATCCTGCGTCGTCTGTTCAGCGGTGAACACCTGCTGCTGCGTTCCCTGAGCTGCAATGGCAAGGTGGTGATGCTGATGGTGGCCGACCAAGGCGGCGGACCGTTTTCGGAAACCACCGTGCAGGCCTTCGGCAAAACCGCCCAATGCATCGAGAAGGCCCTGCACTGCTTTACCAACCGCAGCGCCTGATGCTTGCGCTACAATCGCGGTCCTTTATCGCCAACATTTGTGCCCAGGAGACCTCACATGCCTGACTTCTCTGGCTTGCCGCTGGTGATCGAATCCAGCGACCTGCTTGGTCGCCTCGATGCCGAACACCTGATTGTGGTGGACCTCACCAGTGCCGCCCGCTACGCCGAAGGGCATATCCCCGGCGCGCATTTCGTTGACCCCAAGCGCACCCAACTGGGCCAGCCGCCGGCACCCGGCCTGCTGCCCCACAAGGCCGACCTGGAAAAACTCTTCGGCGAACTGGGCCACACGCCAGATGCCACGTATGTGGTGTATGACGACGAGGGCGGCGGCTGGGCCGGGCGTTTCATCTGGATGCTCGACGTGATCGGCCATCAGAAATACCACTACCTCGACGGCGGCCTGTTGGCCTGGCTGGAAGAAAAACGCCCAGTCTCCACCGAGGTGCCCACCCCCGTCGGCGGCCCAGTCAGCCTCACCTTGCATGACGGCCCCACCGCCACCCGTGAATACCTGCAAAGCCGCCTCGGCGCCGCCGACCTGGGGATCTGGGACGCTCGCGGCCCGCTGGAGTATGCCGGCGAAAAGGTTCTCGCAGCCAAGGGCGGCCACATTCCCGGCGCGGTGAACTTCGAATGGACCGCCGGCATGGACAAGGCGCGCAACCTGCGTATCCGCCGCGACATGCCGCAGATCCTCGAAGACCTCGGGCTGACCAAAGATAAAGAAATCATCACCCACTGCCAGACTCACCACCGCTCTGGCTTCACCTACCTGGTGGCCAAGGCGCTCGGTTATCCGCGAGTCAAAGGTTATGCCGGTTCCTGGGGCGAATGGGGCAACCACCCCGACACCCCCGTCGAGATTTAAGGTTTAAAGGACAGTCAATGAAAAAGCAGTTGTTTATCCTCAGCCAGTACTTGCTGCCGCACCACTTGCTGTCGCGCCTGGCCGGTTGCGTTGCCGAGTGCCGCGTGCGCTGGTTCAAGAACGCCTTCACCACCTGGTTCGCCAAGCGCTATCAAGTGGACATGTCCCAGGCCCTGGTTGAAGACGTGACCGCCTACGAGCACTTCAACGCGTTCTTCACCCGCGCATTGAAAGAGGGCGCCCGCCCGCTGGACCAAACCCCTGGCGCGGTGCTGAGCCCTGCAGATGGCGCCATCAGCCAACTCGGCCCGATTGAGCACGGCCGCGTGTTCCAGGCCAAGGGCCACAGTTTCAGCGTGCTGGAGTTGCTGGGTGGCGACTCCGCCGTGGCGGCGCCGTTCATGGGCGGTGATTTTGCGACGGTCTACCTGTCGCCGAAGGACTACCACCGCGTGCACATGCCACTGGCCGGCACCTTGCGCGAAATGATCTACATCCCTGGGCGCATCTTTTCGGTCAACCAGACCACCGCCGAAAACGTGCCAGAGTTGTTTGCGCGTAACGAACGCGTTGCCTGCATTTTCGACACCGAACGCGGCCCGATGGCGGTGGTGTTGGTGGGCGCGATGATTGTGGCGTCGATTGAAACCGTATGGGCGGGTTTGGTGACGCCGCCGAAACGCGAGCTGAAAACTTTCCGTTATGACGAAGCTGCGCGTGCGCCGATTCATTTGGAGAAAGGCGCTGAGCTGGGTCGCTTCAAATTGGGTTCGACCGCGATCGTGCTGTTCGGGCCGGATCAGGTGAAGTGGGCTGAAGAGTTGGCAGCAGGCACTGCGGTGCAGATGGGCCAGGGTATGGGGCTGCCAAAAGCCTGATCTGAAACTAGTGGGACCAAATGTGGGAGGGGGCTTGCTCCCGATGACAGTGGATCAGTCAACACATGTACTGACTGACACTCTGCTATCGGGAGCAAGCCCCCTCCCACATTTTGACTGTATTCCTACAGTAAGATCGGGTTACAGCTGACCATCACGGTCACGGAAGCCCAGCAGATACAACACCCCATCCAACCCCAGCGTCGAAATCGCCTGCTTGGCCGACTGCTTCACCAACGGCTTGGCGCGGAACGCCACGCCCAATCCGGCAATCGCCAGCATCGGCAAGTCATTCGCCCCATCGCCCACCGCAATGGTCTGCTCCAGACGCAAACCTTCCTTGTGGGCCAATTCCTTCAGCAAGTCCGCTTTGCGCTGTGCGTCGACAATCGGCTCCACGGCCACGCCGGTCACCTTGCCATCTACCACTTCCAGCTCGTTGGCGAACACGTAGTCGATGCCCAGCTTGGCCTGCAACTGCTTGGCAAAGTAGGTGAAGCCGCCGGACAGGATCGCGGTTTTGTAGCCCAGGCGCTTGAGTTCGGCGAACAGGGTTTCGGCGCCTTCGGTCAGGCGCAGGGAAGCGCCGATGGAGTCCAGCACGCTCACGTCCAGGCCCTTGAGCAAAGCCAGGCGCTCTTTGAAGCTGGCGCGGAAGTCCAGCTCGCCGGCCATGGCGCGCTCGGTGATTTCCGAGACCTGCTCGCCCACGCCGGCAGCCTTGGCCAACTCGTCGATGACCTCAGCCTCGATCAGGGTGGAGTCCATGTCGAACACCGCCAGACGGCGATTGCGACGGAACAGGGAGTCTTCCTGGAAGGCGATATCGACATTCAGCTCCTGGGCCACGCTCAGGAACTCGGCGCGCAGCGCCTGAGGGTCAGCCGGCTCACCGCGCACGGAGAACTCGATGCAGCCCTTGCCTTGGTCGGCCGGGGTGTCCAGGGGCATGCGACCCGACAGACGGTCGATATGGTCGATATTCAAGCCGTATTGCGCGGTGATCGAACTCACGCGCTGCAACTGCTCGGCCGTCACCTTGCGGGTCAGCAGCGTCACGATATGGCGCTTTTTGCCCTGGCCGGCCACCCAATGCTGGTAATCGGCTTCGGAGACCGGGGTGAAACGCACCTGCTGATCCAGCTTGTAGGCCGTAAACAGGATGTCCTTGAGCACCGAGGACGCCTGTTCGGTACTTGGGATCTCAACCAGGATGCCGAACGACAGGGTGTCGTGGATCACCGCCTGGCCAATGTCGAGAATGTTCACACCACCCTGGGCCAGAACACCGGTAATGGCTGCAGTGAGACCCGGACGATCTTCACCGGTGATGTTAATCAGGACAATTTCGCGCAAGGCGCACCCCCAGGCTGGAAAAAAACCGCATTCTACCCACTTTCAGTGACCATCGGGCACAGCCAGCGCTTTGCCGGTTCTAGGGCTGTCGCTATACTGCGCGTCAACTTCACGGACCAAGAGCCGAGCGCAAGTGAACCGGCCCACGCCAGTAAAAACCGATAACTTCTTCCTGCTGATCTTCCGGGCACTGCGCCACCGCCGTGTACCGATCGCATTACGCATTGCCAGCCATAACGTGATCCTGGTCGCCCTGGCCCTGGTGATCTATGCCTGCGTGATGGGCTTGCAGTTCAAGCAGGCCATGCACGAACAGGCCGACGCCCTGGGCGAGAGCCTGACCACGCAGACCGCCACTTCGGCAACTGAGCTGCTGGTGTCCAACGACATCCTCAGCCTCAACGTGCTGCTCAACAACCTGACCAAGAACCCGCTGGTGGCCCACGCCGCCATCTACAGCGTGGACAACCGCATCATGGCCGAAGCCGGGCAGCGCCCGAAGAACGGCCTGCTGGGTGAAGCCGAAGGGTTGTACCAGAGCAACATCACGTTCCAGGATGTGAAGGCCGGCCAACTGCGTATCAGCCTCGATATGCAACAGTTCCAACAGCCGATGACCATCAGCCTGCAAAGCATGGGCATCCTCAGTGCGATCCTGCTGGCCTTGGCACTGGCCTTGAGCCTGCGCCTGGGTCGGCATATCTCCACGCCCTTGATGCAACTGCGCATCTGGTTGCGGGATATCGACGAACACACCCCGGCCACCGACCGCCAGGACGAAATCGGCGACCTCGCCCGCCAGCTCCACGCCAGCTTCGCCCCCGAACCGGTGGTGCGTGAAGTTGAACCCGAGCCAGAATACGACGATGAACCCGAGTTCGATGTCGATGAGCCGAGCTTCGCCGAAAACGCCCCGATTGCAGGGCTCAAACCGGCCACCCGCAAGGCGATCCAGGCCGAAGAAGACGAACTGGACGACGACGACCCCTTTGCCGACCTGCGCGACACCTCGGCCGGCACACCAGCAGCGGCGCCTAAACCGGCCCCGGTAAAAAGTGCCGAGCCCCAGTACAGCGCCGTGCTGGCCGTGCAACTGGGCTCCCAGGACCAACTGCGCCGCCTGCCCCGCGCCCGCCTCACCGAGTTGCTGGAGCGCTACCGTGACTGCCTGGACCAGGCTGCGTCGCTGTACCAGAGCGAGCTGCACACCTTGAACGACGGCAGCACACTGATGCTGTTCCACAGCGAAGACAGCGGCGAAGACTACCTGACCAACGCCATCTGCTGCGGCGAGCTACTGCGCGCCCTGGGCCATGCCCTGCAGATCGAAGTGGCCGACAGCGGCATCACCCTGCAACTGCAACTGGGCCTGACGGTAGGCGACGATCTGTTCGGCATGAGCCAGATCGACCTGCTGCTGACCGAAATCGCCCAGGATGCCCTGGCCCTGTCCCAACACAGCCGCAACCTGCTGCTGGTGGAGCGCAAGATCAGCGAAGACACGCTGATCCGCCAGCGCGCGCGTATCCGTCCGATTGCCAGCCCTGAGGGGGCAAGTTGCGTGGAGCGGTTGATGGAGCCGTATCCGTCGATGCTGGAGCGGCAGTTGGCGCGGATGCACGAGACTCGCAAGCCCTGAGCAGCACTGAAACCCCACTGCACAGTGGGTTTGTGTAGGAAGGGGCTTGTGTGGGAGCGGGCTTGCTCGCGAAAGCGGTGGTTCAGTCACTGATGTGTCGACTGATACGCCCCATTCGCGAGCAAGCCCGCTCCCACATTTGGTCTTCAGCGCCATACGAATCGCGTACAACAAAAAGGCCCGCTGAGTCAGCGGGCCTTTTTTGTATCTGCGGTTGAGCTTAGAACCTGAACACTTCCATATCCGTACGGATCGGCGTGGCCATCGGCATCTTCGGCTTTTGCGGCTCGGACGGCTTGGCCGTCTGCGCAGGCGCCTGCTTACGCGGCGCCTCGGCAATCGGTGGCTGGTTGGCCAATGGCTTGAGGGCCACCGACAGTTGCTGCGCCAGGTGCTGCAACAGCACGCCCTGGGCCTGGACCTGGGACGCCGTGGTGCCGGTGTGCTCTTCCTGCAGGTGCACGATGCGGTTGTCGCGCACCTGGCCACGGCGGTCGATCAGGCGCCATTGCGCATCCAGGATGGCCGGCTGGGAAACACCGGAATCCAGGCGTGTGATGGTCAACAGCACTTGAACGTCAGGGCTGAAACCACCGGGACCCGGCGCCAGTACCACGCGCTGGCTGTCCAGATGGCCCGCCACTTGGCGCAAGACCAACTGGTTGATATCGGACGACAAGCTGCCCGCCCAACGACCATCTGTGGAACCTTGCAGGCTGCCGTCGTTCTGACGTTGCAACAGGGTTTCGCGTTGCAGGTAGTCGGCGACGACGACCGGGCCGAGCAAAACGGCCATGCCAGCCGCTTGTTCTGGCTGCGCTGGACTTCCGCTGTCCAGCTGATACAGCGACACCGGTTGGTGTGTGCTGCAACCCGCCAGCCCCAAGAGGCCAGCGAGTACAAAAATAAAAGGAAGGCGTGGAGCAGTCATCATCCCATCCAGGTGGCTGCCACAAGGCGAACCACAATGTAATACTAAAAATAACCTAAACACGCTCGGCCACGCCGGCGCTGGAAAGGCCATATCATCCGTGAATATGCGCCATGACTCCAGCGCCAAAGCGCCGATCTACGCGTTAAATCGTAGATCGGGGGCTCTAATACGCCTTAAACGGGCGTTTCGACCAACAAAGCATCTACACGCTGGAAGCCACGCGGCAGTTTGTTACCACGTCGTCCACGCTCACCCTTGTAGTGCTCCAGGTCGTCCGGCCGTAGCGACAGCGTACGCTTGCCGGCTTGCAGCACCAGGGTCGCACCTTCCGGGATTACCGCGATGTCGGTCACGTACTCTTCGCGACTGGCCACGCGCTCGCCAGGAATCCCGATAATCTTGTTGCCCTTGCCTTTGCCCAGCTGTGGCAGGTCGCTGATCTTGAACACCAGCAAGCGCCCTTCGGTGGTCACCGATGCCAGCCAATTGCTCTCGCGATCGTCCACCGGGCGCGGCAGGATCACCTTGGCGTTGTTCGGCAAGCTCAACAACGCCTTGCCCGCCTTGTTCTTGGCCTGCAGGTCTTCACCCTTGACCACAAAGCCGTAGCCCGCGTCAGACGCGATCACGTACAACGCGTCATCGTCCGGCAGCAGCACGCACTCGAAATTCGCCCCTGGAGGCGGCGTAAGGCGCCCGGTGAGCGGCTCGCCCTGCCCCCGTGCCGATGGCAAGGTGTGGGCCGGCACCGAATAGCTGCGCCCCGTCGAGTCAATAAACACCGCAAACTGGTTGGAACGCCCAGCCGCAGCGGTCTTGAACCCGTCACCGGCCTTGTACGACAAACCGGTGGCGTCAATATCATGCCCCTTGGCGGAACGAACCCAACCCTTTTCCGACAGAACGACGGTAATTTTCTCGTTTGGCAGCAGCTCGGTTTCTGTCAGAGCTTTTGCTTCGGCACGCTGGACGATTGGCGAGCGACGATCATCACCATAGGTTTCGGCATCTTTGATCAGCTCGCTGCGCACCAGCTTTTTCAGCTTGGCTTCGCTGCCCAACAGGGCTTGCAGCTTGGCTTGTTCCTTGAGCAGCGCGTCCTGTTCGTCGCGCAGTTTCATTTCTTCCAGTCGCGCCAACTGACGCAAGCGGGTGTCGAGGATGTAGTCAGCCTGGATCTCGCTCAGTTCGAAACGCGCGATCAGCTCGGCTTTCGGATGTTCGGCGGTACGGATGATGTGGATCACTTCGTCCAGGTTGAGGTAGGCGATCAACAAGCCGTCCAACAGGTGCAGGCGGCGCTCGACCTTGTCCAGGCGGAATTGCAGGCGGCGACGCACGGTCTGCACGCGGAACTCCAGCCATTCCACCAGCAGGTTGCGCAGGTTTTTCAGCTGCGGCTTGCCATCCAGGCCGATGATGTTGACGTTGACCCGGTAGCTCGACTCAAGGTCGGTACTGGCAAACAGGTGCTGCATCAGCACTTCGTGATCGACCCGGCTGTTGGTCGGGATGATCACGATACGGCAGGGGTTCTCATGGTCCGACTCGTCGCGCAGGTCGGCAACCTGTGGCAACTTCGACGGCTTGGCCTGCATCAACGCGGCAATCTGCTCCAACACCTTGGCACCAGAGACCTGGTGCGGCAACGCGGTGACGATAATGTCGCCATCCTCGATGTGGTACACGGCGCGCATGCGCACCGAACCCTTGCCGGTTTCGTACATTTTCAGCAGGTCGGCGCGCGGCGTGATGATTTCCGCTTCGGTCGGGTAGTCCGGGCCCTGGATATGCTCGCAGAGTTGCTCGACCGTGGCCTTTGGCTCATCCAGCAAGCGCACGCAGGCCGTGGCGACCTCCCGCAGGTTGTGGGGCGGCACATCGGTGGCCATGCCCACGGCGATGCCGGTGGTGCCATTGAGCAGGATATTGGGCAAACGTGCCGGCAACACCAAAGGCTCGTCAAGGGTACCGTCGAAGTTAGGGCCCCAATCGGCGGTGCCCTGCCCCAGTTCGCTCAGGAGTACTTCCGAGTAACGCGACAGGCGCGCTTCGGTGTAACGCATGGCGGCAAAAGACTTGGGATCATCCGGCGCACCCCAGTTGCCCTGGCCGTCCACCAGCGTGTAGCGGTAGCTGAACGGCTGGGCCATCAGCACCATGGCTTCATAGCAGGCGGAGTCGCCGTGGGGGTGGAACTTACCCAGTACGTCACCGACGGTACGCGCCGACTTCTTGTGCTTGGAATCGGCGTCCAGGCCCAACTCACTCATGGCGTAGATAATGCGCCGTTGTACGGGCTTGAGGCCGTCGCCGATATGCGGCAAGGCACGGTCCATGATCACGTACATGGAGTAGTTGAGGTAGGCATTTTCGGTGAAGTCAGCCAGCGACCGGCGTTCTACGCCGTCTAAGCTGTCTGCGAGGATGTCACTCATGCGGGCCTCATCATTTGGTAAGACGCAGCGAAAATGTCGCGGCGTCGGGTCAATTCAGGAAATTCATTCGTCATGGCTGGGCACTCCAGCCACCGGCCGGGGCGGCAAAACGGTAGACCACCGGGCGTTTTTCACCATCGGCGCGGGCGCCGAAGTTATTGTCGATGCCCAGCCATGCGCCGTCTGCGTCAACCACCAGGGCTTCGGCCAGGCCGTAGGCCTGGGGATAACTGCGCTCGGGCGTCAGGGTTTCGTCGGCAAACGACCAGCACAGCTCGACCTTGGCCGTGACTGCATCACGTCGGCAAATCTGAAACGCATTGCGCTCCAGGGTAAACAGCTTGCCGTTGAACAGCGCCAGGTCGGCGAAGTCCTTGGACACGGCCTTGGCCCCCGTGAACGCGGCCGGCTGCATTTCCTGGCCGGCCTCGCTCAGCAACACGCAGGGGCCCTCGCACGCCCACAAGCTCTGTGGACGCTTGATGGAAATCAGCCCGCGCCGCTCACGTTCGGCCGCCAGCCAGATCTGGTTGCCCTCGGGGTTGATCGCCACGCCTTCAAACAGTGCGTTGAAGTGCAGCAACATGCCACTGGCGCGGGCTTCGCGCACCATGCCGGGGGCAATCTTCAACCACTCGGGTGCGCCGTTGACCGGCACTTGCAGCACCGCCGCGTGGGCTTCGCTGACAACGTAGCGGTTACCCGCGGCATCACAGGTGATACCTTCGAAATCCAGGTCGCCACCGCGAATGAACGAGGCGGCCTTGGTGCGCGAACGCAACCCCCAGGGCAAACCCGACTCCGGCACCGGCGGCACATCGATGCTGACGGCTTCGGCCTGCCAGGTCGGCGCACTGATATCCAGGCGGTAGATCTGGTCATCGTCGCGGTCGGACACTGTCCACAGTTCCTTGCCACACAGGGCCAGGCCAGACAGGTTGCCGCCACGCATGCCATCAACGGCGTGTTCGGACACGAGTTTGAGCTCAGCCACGGGCGCGGCAACCACCTGGGTGGCCGCCAGCCCGCTCAACATCAGGATCGCCAGGGCGAAACCTGTGCGCATCAGCCCAACACCTCGGCCAGGTTACCTTTGGACTCCAACCAGGACTTGCGGTCTGGCGCGCGCTTCTTGGCCAGCAGCATGTCCATCATTTCCGACGTGGCGGCGTAGTCTTCCAGGGTCAACTGCACCAGGCGCCGGGTGTTCGGGTCCATAGTGGTTTCGCGCAATTGCGGCGGGTTCATTTCACCCAGGCCTTTGAATCGCGTGACCTGTGGCTTGCCGCGTTTCTTCTCGGCCACCAGGCGGTCGAGGATGCCATCGCGCTCGGCCTCGTCCAGGGCATAGAAAATCTCCTTGCCCAGGTCGATGCGGTACAGCGGCGGCATGGCGACGTAGACGTGACCGGCATCCACCAACGGGCGGAAGTGCTGCACGAACAGCGCACACAGCAAGGTGGCGATGTGCAGGCCGTCGGAGTCGGCGTCGGCGAGGATGCAGATCTTGCCGTAGCGCAGTTGGCTCATATCGGCCGCGCCCGGGTCTACGCCGATGGCCACGGCGATGTTGTGCACTTCCTGGCTGGCCAGCACTTCGCTGCCGTCGACTTCCCAGGTGTTGAGGATCTTGCCGCGCAACGGCAGGATCGCCTGGAATTCTTTATCCCGCGCTTGCTTGGCGGAACCGCCGGCGGAGTCACCTTCGACCAGGAACAGCTCGGAGCGCATCGGGTCCTGCCCGGCGCAATCGGCCAGTTTGCCGGGCAATGCCGGGCCCTGGGTGATGCGCTTGCGCTCGACCTTCTTGCTGGCCTTCAAGCGCCGGCCAGCGTTGTTGATCGCCAGCTCCGCCAGGGCCAGGCCCAATTCAGGGTGCTCGTTGAGCCACAGGCTGAAGGCGTCCTTGACCACACCCGAAACAAACGCCGCCGCCTCGCGGGACGACAGGCGCTCCTTGGTCTGGCCGGAGAACTGCGGTTCCTGCATTTTCATCGACAGCACGAACGCAATGCGCTCCCACACGTCTTCCGGCGCCAGCTTCACGCCACGCGGCAGCAGGCTGCGGTATTCGCAGAACTCGCGCATGGCATCCAGCAAGCCTTGGCGCAAACCGTTGACGTGGGTACCGCCCTGGGCCGTGGGGATCAGGTTGACGTAGCTTTCCTGCACGCTGTCGCCGCCTTCGGGCAACCACAGCAGGGCCCAATCGACGGCTTCTTTATTACCGGCCAGGCTGCCGCAGAACGGCTCGTTGGGCAGGCGCTCGAAATCGCTGACGGAGTCTTCGAGGTAAGAGCGCAGGCCATCTTCGTAATGCCACTCGACCTTCTCGCCGGTGCCTTTGTCTTCAAAGGTCACCAACAGGCCGGGGCACAGCACGGCCTTGGCCTTGAGCACGTGCTTGAGGCGGCTGATGGAGAATTTTGGCGAGTCGAAGTATTTAGGGTCCGGCGCGAAATACACGCTGGTGCCGGTATTGCGCTTGCCGACGGTGCCGATCACTTCCAGGTCGGTGGCCTTGTAGCCATCGGCGAAGGTCATCTGGTACTCGTTGCCGTCGCGCTTTACCTTCACCCGAACCAGGGTGGACAAGGCGTTGACCACCGAAATACCCACACCGTGCAAGCCACCGGAGAACTGGTAGTTCTTGTTGGAGAACTTGCCACCCGCATGGAGCTTGGTGAGGATCAGCTCGACGCCTGGCACCCCCTCTTCGGGGTGGATGTCCACCGGCATGCCGCGACCATCGTCGGACACTTCCAGGGAATGGTCAGCGTGGAGAATGACATGCACCGACTTGGCGTGGCCGGCCAGGGCTTCGTCGACGCTGTTGTCGATGACTTCCTGGGCAAGGTGGTTCGGCCGGCTGGTGTCGGTGTACATGCCGGGGCGTTTGCGCACCGGGTCGAGGCCCGAGAGGACTTCGATGGCGTCGGCGTTATAAGAGCTAGCGCTGGGAGTGGCCATGGGGTCTCGTCGTGAGTCGTTCGATTAAAAAATGACCTGCGATTCTTACAGTGACGAAAAATCGAAGGATTGATACTGATCTGCGCCAATGCCGGCAAAGCTGAGCAGCGCCGGCAATTGCTGGGCGAACCCCTGGTAACCATGGTCGCCACCGGCCTGGATGCGCAAGGCACAGGCCCGGTAATACTGTTGGGCGAGGCGGTAGTCCAGCGTTTCATCGCCAGTCTGCAGCCACACCTGGTAACGCGCTGCCTCCTGGGGCGCCGCCACTTCCAACTCGGCCAGGGCCGTGACGTGGTCGTGGGTCAGTTCCCAGGTTTCATCGGTGTAAAGGTTCTTCTGGGGGCCCAGGTAGCCGTCGAACATCCGATGGGGGCTCACCGCCGGGTTGACCAGCAGCGCCTTGAGGCCATGGCGTTCGGCAAGATGGGTTGCATAGTAGCCGCCGAGTGAGCTGCCGACCAGCAGTGGCCGCCCCAGTTCAGCAATGGCCGCTTCCAACTGAGGAATCGCCTGACGGGGATGGTGATGCAGGGCCGGCACGCGCAATTGGTCGCCAAGGCCTAGGGCACCCATCACCGTGATCAGTTGACTGGCCTTGGTGGACGCCGGCGCACTGTTGAAACCGTGGATATACAGGATCGAAGCGGACATGCCGGGCTCTCCGTGACTTAAGCCAAAGAGGCGCAGTTTACAGGGATAGAGGCTTTGTGTGATGACCTCAATCCACAGGACACCTTAGAACCCATGTGGGAGGGGGCT
This sequence comes from Pseudomonas kairouanensis, assembly GCF_004682055.1. GTDB lineage: Bacteria > Pseudomonadota > Gammaproteobacteria > Pseudomonadales > Pseudomonadaceae > Aquipseudomonas > Aquipseudomonas kairouanensis. Next base: position 19,660 of record NZ_QUZU01000050.1, read on the forward strand.
TGCTCCCGATAGCGATGGATCAGACACAGATACAGTGCCTGACCCTGCGCTATCGGGAGCAAGCCCCCTCCCACATTTTGACCGTGTTCACAGTCCTCAGTAGCCGTTGCTGCCGTAGTCCACGGTAAATTCGAAGCCCTGCACCCGCTCCACGCCAGTCTCCAACCACCCGTCGGCGTGCAACCGCAACCACCGATACCCCGGCGCCTGGTCGCTGACGTTGAAGTCTTCACTGCCCGGCGCGAACTGGATACAGGTGGACGGCGAGGCCAACAACCGCACGCCATTGCGCTCGCTATCGATCTCTTGGTGTACATGGCCCCAGAGCACCGCCCTGACCTGAGGAAAGCGATCCAGCACGGCAAACAGGGCCTCGGGGTTGCGCAAACCGATGGGCTCCATCCACGCACAGCCGATGGACACCGGATGGTGGTGAAAACACACCAGGTGGTGACGGCCCGGCGCCTCGCTCAGGGCCTGGGCCAGCAGCTGCAGTTGCGCGCCCTGCAAATAACCGGGCACCGAGCCCGGCACGGCAGAGTCCAGCAGGATGATGCGCCAGTTGCCGATATCGACCACCGGCTCCAGAAAATCGCTGTGCTCGGCGGCCTGGAGCATGATGTGTGGCTCATCATGATTGCCGGGGATCCAGCGAGCCGGTGCGTCGATCTGCCGGGTCATGTCGCGAAAACGCTGATAGGACGCGAGCGTTCCGTCCTGGGACAGATCCCCCGTGGCCAGCATCAAATCGACGCGCGGGTGCTGCACGCGCACGCGCTCGATCACCCGTTGCAGGCTCTCGCGGGTATTCATGCCCAGTAACGTGCCGTCGGCCTCGGCAAACAGGTGGCTGTCGGACAGTTGCACCAGCAACGCCGGCGCATCGGGGTTCACGGTGGATACGCTTGGCAAGGCGCTCTCCCAAGGCAATCACAGGAATGGACGGTTGGCGTGATTATGCTGGGCAGGACACAAAGAGGAAACCTGGGGAAACAGACACAGTTCACATCTACCGCACGACTTCGAACTCGTGGCCCAGGGCCAGACAGTGGCTCAACCATTCACCGAGGAACACATTGAGCTGTGCTTTCTCATCGGGCTGGTGCATGAACACGTTCGGGTAAGGATAGATGCTGCGAAAGCGCCGTGCATGTTCGGCACTGACCACTTCGGCCATGCGGGCATCGTGGTACACCTGTACTTCCAACTGCGGCACCGGCAACCATGGCAGGCTGTGCTCCTGGCGCACGCGCAGGGTGGTGGTATAGGGGCAGTTGACGATGACTTCCAGGGTCAGCACGCCGAGCATCTGGTCGCCGTGGGTCACGCCGATGCGCCGCGCCGCCGGGGCGTGGCGCATGTCGGGCAGCAAGCGCATCAGCCGCGCATAGTTGGCCTCGCAGGCGGCTTGCAGCCCGATCAGGTCGACTCGATAACGTTCCCGTGCCTTTACTGCCATAACCCCCTCACTTCCGCGCGATTAAGCGCAAGCCATTGCAGGGCGATAATGCTGGCTGCGTTGGAAATTTTGCCGTCACGCACCGCTTGCAGGGCATCTTCGAAGGCCCAAACGGTGACGCGGATATCTTCAGCCTCTTCTTCCAATCCATGGACGCCCCCTACCCCGGTGCTGTCGCAGCGGCCCAGGTACAGGTGGACAAATTCGGTACTGCCGCCGGGCGATGGGAAATACTTGGTGATCGGCCACAGCGCGGAGAACGTCAGCCCAGCTTCCTCCTCGGCTTCGCGGTGCGCAACCTCCTCGGGTTGCTCGTCCTTGTCGATCAGGCCGGCGACCATCTCGATCAGCCAGGGGTTGTCGGTACGGCCCATGGCGCCGATGCGGAATTGCTCGTTCAACACCACTTCGTCGCGCTGCGGGTCGTAGGGCAACACACACACCGCATCATGACGAACGAAGACTTCGCGGTTGATCACCCGGCTCATGCCGCCGTCGAATTTCTCGTGGCGCAGTTGCAGGCGATCGAGCTGATAGAAGCCCTTGAAAGCATTATCGCGCTGAACAATCTCGATTTTGCTCGGCGTCGATTTTGCAAAGTCCGTCATATCCCTTCCTCGTTGTGCCTGCGCAATTGGCGCCATCCTAACGCGCTCGTGCCCCTTGGTGCAGCCCCTTTCCAGTTGCCGGGATAGACGGCGGGCGTCAAACTCGCTCAAATGAGTTTAGTGGCGAACTGACTGCTTTGTTGGCAGTCGAAGCTGCACAATTTCGCTCTTATCGTTAGACGAAGGACACCCATGTCGCTTTTGAAAATCGCCTCCGTGGCCTGCATCGCCCTGACCCTCGGTGCCTGTCAAAGCCTGTTCCAACCGAGCTGGCGCACCCCGCTGGAAGCCACCCGCGACGCCACCGAGCAAAGCAAGCCCGGCTGCGCCAGCGCTGACTGCCCACTGGTAAATATCGACACCGTACACTTCGCCAAAGAACCCAAGCTGGACGCTTTGATCGAACAGCGCCTGCTGGAAATGACCCAGGCCGACCCGCTGCCCACCAGCCTTGCGTCTTACAGCGAGCAATTTTTACGCACCGCCGCGCCGCGCAACAGCATGTACTTGCAGGCCAAGGTACGGGAGCAGCATGACGGCTTGGTGATCATCGAGTTGTCCAGTTACCTGGACCAGGGCGTCACCCACGGCGAGCCGGGGCGCGGGTTCATCAACTATTCACGCCAGCAGCAAAAAGCCCTGACGTTGACCGACATGCTGCTGCCCGGCAAAGAGGACGCGTTCTGGAAAGCCGCCCAGGTGTCCCACAACAGCTGGCTGATCAGCACCCGCCTGAGCCTGGAACCGGAGTTCGTCAAAACCTACCACTTCCAGAAAACCCCGAACGTGGCGCTGACCTACGGTGGCGTGATCCTCAAGTACCCCACCGCCACCATTGCGCCGTATGCCTTGGGCCATGTCGAGCTGCAGATCCCTTATTCGCGGCTGGAAGGCATCCTCAACCCTCAGTTGGTCCCCGTGCGCCACTGAAAGCCCGCCCCAGGATGAACTGCAACAGCCCTGCCAGCACCAGCGCCGGCAGGGTCGCGCCGACATCCGGATACAGATTGGCCAGCAGATGGTAGGTGGCGATGCCACCCAGCCAGGCCAACAGCGCCGGCCAACGCAGCGCAGCAACCACACCCTGGCCACGGCGGCGCAGGATGAAATGGTCCACCAGCACCACGCCAAACAGCGGCGCGAACACCGAGCCGATCAGCAACAGGAAGTTCTGGTACTGGGCCAACGGCGCAAAACACGCGATCAAGGTGCAGATCACACCAATGGCCAGGGCCAGGTGTTCGACCTTCAGCCGCAACAGAATGCCGCTGGACACCGCCGCCGAATGAATATCGGCGAAGGCGTTCTCTGACTCGTCCAGCAGGATCAGCAACAGCGGGATCCCCAAGCCAGCGCCGGCCAAAGCCAGCAACAACGCATTCACCTCACCGCTCGGCGCAAACGCCAGGGTGTAGGCCACGCCCAGGCTCATCAGCCAGAAATTACCAATAAAGAAGCCCAACGCGGTGCCACCGAACACGCTTTTGGCGCGCTTGCCGAAGCGCGAGTAATCGGCGATCAGTGGCAGCCACGACAGCGGCATGGCAATGGCGATATCAAACCCCACTGCAAACGGCATCGAGCCGTCACCGGCCTGGGCCCAGAGTGCGGCCAGGTCGACCTTGGCGAACAGGTTCCAGGTCAACCACAGGCACGCCGCGAGCAGCAGCCAGATGCCCCATTTGCGCAGGATCTGGCGCACAAACGTCAGCGGGCCACTCACCGCCAGCAAAGTGGCCAGGCCACCGAAAAACAGCGTCCACAACAACGGGCTGGCCAGCAGGCTGCCCTCGCTGAACGCCCGCGCGCCCAACAGGCTGGCGGCGTCGCGCATCACGATAATTTCGAATGAGCCCCAGCCGATCAGCTGCAGCAGGTTCAGCAGTGCTGGCAGGCTGGCGCCTTTGGCGCCGAGGCTAAGCTTGAGGGCCGCCATGGCGGACAGGCCGGTGTCGCTACCGATCACGCCGACGGCGGCCAGCAGCAGCACGCCCACCAGGGTGCCGAGGAAGATCGCCAACAACGAGCCAGACAAGCCCAAGCCCGGCGCGAGCAAGGCGCCGGTTTGCAGGACCATCAGGCCGATGCCGAGGGAGAACCAGAGGGAGAAGAGGTCGCGGGCGCCGAAGACTCTTTTGTCGCTCGGCACTGCTATATCAGGGGAGTAGGTACTCGGTTGAATGCTCAAGGGTGTTATCTCTGAGGGGCATTTTTTGTTTGGGAGATTGCTATCGGGGGCAAGCCCCCCTCCCACATTTTGAATGTGTTCACAGTTCAAAATGTGGGAGCGGGCTTGCTCGCGAAGAGGCCGGTACAGGCACCTCCAATCCCGGATCAGACCTTCTTGTACAGCTGGCTCCCTTCCTGCTTGAACCGCTGCGCCTGCTCCGCCAAGCCCTTGGCCACATCCACATCCACCGCTTCAATGCGCTGGTTGGCCGCGTACTCGCGTACTTCCTGGGTGATTTTCATCGAGCAGAATTTCGGCCCGCACATCGAGCAGAAATGCGCCACCTTGGCCGAGTCCTTCGGCAGGGTTTCGTCGTGGTACGAACGCGCAGTATCGGGGTCCAGGCCCAGGTTGAACTGGTCTTCCCAACGGAACTCGAATCGCGCCTTGCTCAAGGCGTTATCACGGATCTGCGCGCCCGGATGCCCTTTGGCCAAGTCTGCCGCGTGGGCCGCGATCTTGTAGGTGATGATCCCGGTCTTCACGTCATCCTTGTTCGGCAAGCCCAGGTGCTCCTTGGGCGTGACGTAGCAGAGCATGGCGCAGCCGAACCAGCCGATCATCGCGGCACCGATGCCGGAAGTGATGTGGTCGTAGCCCGGCGCGATGTCGGTGGTCAGCGGGCCGAGGGTGTAGAACGGCGCCTCGTCGCAGCATTCAAGCTGCTTGTCCATGTTCTCCTTGATCAACTGCATCGGCACGTGGCCAGGGCCTTCGATCATGGTTTGCACGTCGTGCTTCCAGGCGGTCTTGGTCAGCTCGCCGAGGGTTTCCAGTTCGCCGAACTGGGCGGCGTCGTTGGCGTCGGCAATCGAGCCTGGGCGCAGGCCGTCGCCGAGGGAGAAGCTGACGTCATAGGCCTTCATGATTTCGCAGATTTCGTCGAAATGCGTGTAGGTGAAGTTCTCTTTGTGGTGCGCCAGGCACCACTTGGCCATGATCGAACCGCCACGGGACACAATGCCGGTCACACGCTTGGCGGTCAGCGGCACGTAGCGCAGCAACACACCGGCGTGGATGGTGAAGTAATCCACGCCCTGCTCGGCCTGCTCAACCAACGTGTCGCGGAACAGCTCCCAGGTCAGGTCTTCGGCAGCACCGCCGACTTTTTCCAGGGCCTGGTAGATCGGTACGGTGCCAATCGGCACCGGCGAGTTGCGGATGATCCACTCGCGGGTTTCGTGGATGTGCTTGCCGGTGGACAGGTCCATTACAGTGTCCGAGCCCCAGCGAATGCCCCAGGTCAGTTTCGCCACCTCTTCTTCGATGGACGAACCCAGGGCGCTGTTACCGATGTTGCCGTTGATCTTCACCAGGAAGTTACGGCCGATGATCATCGGCTCCAGTTCGGTGTGGTTGATGTTGGCCGGGATGATGGCGCGGCCACGGGCGATTTCTTCGCGCACAAATTCCGGGGTGATGATTTTTGGCACGCTGGCGCCAAAGCTATGGCCAGCGTGTTGCTGGTCCAGCAGGCCGCTGGCGCGGGCCTCTTCAAGCTTCATGTTTTCGCGGATGGCGACGTATTCCATCTCGGCGGTGATGATGCCTTTGCGCGCGTAGTGCATCTGCGTGACGTTGGCACCGGCCTTGGCGCGGCGCGGGTTCTTCACATGGGCGAAGCGCAGCGCGGTCAGTTCGGCATCGCTCAGGCGCTGCTGGCCAAAGTGCGAGCTGAGGCCCGACAGGCGTTCGGTGTCGTTGCGCACTTCGATCCACGGCGAGCGCACATCGGCCAGGCCTTTGCGCACATCGATGATCACATTGGGGTCGGTGTAGGGGCCGGAGGTGTCGTACACCACCACCGGCGCATTGATTTCACCGCCGAAATCGGTGGGGGTCACGTCCAGGCTGATCTCGCGCATCGGCACGCGAATGTCCGGGCGGGTGCCCTGCACGTAGATTTTTTGCGAGCGGGTAAAGGGCTGCACGGAGCCGGAATCGACCTTGGCCGATTCACTCAGGTGCACGGTATTTTTTAGTTTTGTCGTCATCACGGGCTCTCCAACTTTTTATCCAGGCGGTGGATTTTTGTCGGAGCGAACCTGTGACGGATGGACGCACTGAAACCAGTGCTGTGCTTGGCGCACGAGAGCTGTTCAATAAATGAACAACAACCCGGACGAAGCACAAGAGGACTCGCCGGGTGACGAGAAATCTTGTTCCCTACGCAGGCGCTAACCTGATCAGGTTCAACGGGATCCGGTATTTACCGATCTCAGCCTTCCAACAAGGCACCCCGACAAGAACGCGGCCAGTCTAGACCATGGCGCAGGCAAATTGCCAATGGCGGTTCATTCAGCGTGATGAATGGCGTAATTGCAGGATTGTTGTGCCGTGATCGCGCCACTACACTCGGCTACGGCTTCAAGGCTTGACGCTCTGGAACTGTCGCCGTAGCCTTGGCCGACAAATTATCGCCGTAATATTTATTCAGGGAACGCCTCATGCTGCGCAAACTCTCACTGGCGCTTGCCGTGTCTTGTGCGACCAACGGAATGGTCTGGGCAGCAGAAGCGCCCTTGTCCGCCAACACTGACTTGGTCAGCGTCTATCAGGAAGCGGTGAACAACAACGCCGACCTGGCGGCCGCGCGCGCCCAATATGGCGCGCAAAAAGAAGTGGTGCCCCAGGCCCGCGCCGGGCTGCTGCCAAACCTGTCGGCCGGCGCCGACAGCAACAATGTACGCACCCAGATCTCCCAGCCGTCGGCCACGGCCAACCGCGATGCGCATTCGTGGCGGGCGACCTTGAGCCAGCCGCTGTTCCGCGCTGACCGCTGGTTCCAATTGCAGGCCGCCGAAGCCACCAACGAGCAGGCCGCCCTGCAATTGTCGGCCACCGAGCAGAACCTGATCCTGCAAAGCGCCGAAAGCTACTTCGCCGTGCTGCGCGCCCAGGACAACCTGGCCTCGACCAAGGCCGAAGAAAATGCGTTCAAGCGCCAACTGGACCAGTCCAACGAGCGCTTTGACGTCGGCCTTTCGGACAAGACCGACGTGCTGCAATCCCAGGCCAGCTACGACACTGCCCGCGCCAACCGGATCCTGGCCCAGCGCCAGGTGGAAGACGCCTTTGAAGCGCTGATCACCCTGACCAACCGCCAGTACAACTCGATCCAGGGCATCGTCCACTCCCTGCCAGTGCTGCCGCCGCTGCCGAACGACGCCAAATCCTGGGTCGAAACCGCCGGCCGCCAGAACCTGAATTTGCTCGCCAGCAACTACGCCGTCACCGCCGCCGAAGAAACCCTCAAGCAACGCAAGGCCGGGCACGCGCCAACCCTCGACGCGGTGGCGCAGTACGAACGCGGTGACAACGACGCGCTGGGCTTTAGCAACCCGAATGCCTTTGGCACGCCGTATCGGGGCGACGTGGAACAACGCACCGTCGGCTTGCGCCTGAACATCCCGATCTACAGCGGCGGCCTCACCAGTTCGCAGGTGCGCGAGTCCTACTCACGCCTGGACCAGACCGAGCAGCAACGCGAAGGCCTGCGCCGCCAGGTGGTGGAAAACACCCGCAACCTGCACCGTGCGGTTAACACCGACGTGGAACAGGTGCAGGCGCGCCGCCAGTCGATCATCTCCAACCAGAGCGCCGTGGAAGCCACGGAAATCGGTTACCAGGTGGGGACGCGCAACATCGTCGATGTGCTCGATTCCCAGCGCCAGCTGTACTCGTCGGTGCGCAACTACAACAACAGCCGCTACGACTACATCCTCGACAACCTGCGCTTGAAGCAGGCGGCGGGGACGTTGAACCCGGGGGATTTGCAGGATTTGGCGCGGTATCTAAAGGCGGACTACAACCCGGACCGGGACTTCTTGCCGCCGGATTTGGCCAAGGCAGCTGCCGAGCAACTCAAGGCCCGCCCAAGCTATTAAGCACACCGCAAAACCAATGTGGGAGGGGGCTTGCTCCCGATAGCAGAGTGTCAGTCACTGCATCTGGTGGCTGATACACCGCAATCGGGAGCAAGCCCCCTCCCACATTTGACCTCTGTTGTCAGTGGGTCAGCAGTCTGCCGAGGCCATCCAACAGACGCTTCAAAGCCCCCTGATTAGCCTGCATCACCTTCAACCCTGCCTGCGCCATCTTGCCCGCATCCTGAGGCAGCTCAAACAACTGCCGCACCGCTTCGGCCAGCCCCTCAGCATCATCCACCTGCCTCAACGCCCCGGCCTCAAGCATCATCGCGGTGATTTCGAGGAAGTTGAATACATGGGGCCCCATGATCACAGGTTTTGCCAACGCTGCCGGCTCCAGCGGATTATGCCCACCGGTCGCCACCAGGCTGCCGCCGACAAAAGCACTGTCGGCCAGCGCATAGAGAAACAGCAACTCGCCCATGGTATCGCCGAGCAACACCGAGGTTTGCGCGGTAACCGGCTCGCCTGTGGAGCGACGCACGGTGGCAAACCCTTCGCGCTGGCTCAGCTCGAACATCGGGCCGAATCGCTCCTGATGACGCGGCACTAGGATCAGTAAGGCGTTGGGGTAGCTATCGAGCAACTGGCGATGGGCCGCGAGTACTACTTCGTCTTCGCCTTCATGGGTACTGGCGGCGATCCACACCGGGCGCTCGCTGGCGCCCCACTGGTCACGCAACGCGGCGGCGCGCACGGGCAGTTCGGGGTCGATGGTCAGGTCGAACTTGATCGAGCCAGTGACTTCCACGGCCTCAGGGCGGGCGCCCAGGCTGAGGAAGCGCTGGGCTTCGGCCTGGGTCTGTACGGCGAACAGGCTCATTTCGGCCAGCATTGGCGCGGTAAGTTTGGCGAAACGCCCATAGCCCTTGGCCGAGCGCGCCGACAACCGCGCATTGGCCAGTGCTACCGGAATGCCGCGTTGGGCACAGGCGTGGATATGGTTGGGCCACAACTCGGTTTCCATGATCACCGCCAGCTTGGGCTGCACTCGATCCAGAAAACGCTTGGCAGCGCACGGCAAGTCGTAAGGTAAGTAGCAGTGCTGGATGCGTGGCTCATTGGCGAACAGTGCCTGGATACGCTCGGACCCGGTGGGCGTCATGCAGGTGACCGTGATCGGCAGCGTCGGATAGCGTTCCAGCAAACCACGCACCATGGGCGCGGCGGCAATGCTCTCGCCCACCGACACCGCATGCACCCAGATCCCGCCCGGCTGCAACACCGGCAGGCCGTAGGAAAACCGCTCGCTGACGCGCTTGGCATAGGCCGGCGCCTTGCGCGCGCGCAGCCACAGACGTAAAGCCACCAACGGCAGCGCCAGGTAAAACAGACAGCTGTAGAGAGTTCTATTCATGGCGGCGGAGTTTATCGGCTTTTTCAGTCAATCGCCCGCAGGCACTCGGCAAAACGTTCAGCCAAAAAGCGCGCGGCCGGCCCAAGGGGTTCATCACGGCGCCAAACCAGCTCCACCACCAAGGCAGGCGGGGTCCATTCGCTGTCGAGTTCGACCATCTGGTTCTGATAGGTTGGGTATTGCACCACATGCCGGGGCAACCAAGCCCAACCGAGGCCTCGCGTCAGCCATTCGGCCAGCACGTAGAAGCTGTCGGCCCGCCAGACCTGCGGACTGGCGGCTTCGCTGCCGGGATACACGCTGGTCTGGGTCGACATCAGCAACTGCCGATATTGCGCCAAGCCCTGGCAGTCCACGGTTTTTTGCCGGGCCAGCGGATGGTTGCGGCCACACACAGTGACCATCTCCACACTGCCCACCACCCGACGCTCCAGCGCTTCGGGGATCTGGTCGTGGTAGAACAACATGCCCAGGTCGGCCTTGCGCTCAACCAGCTTGCGTGCGACATCGCCCTGGGCGGCACTGGAAATCTGCACCTCCAGGTTGGGAAACTGGCCCGCCAGGGCGTCCAGGCTATCGAGTACCGGCTGGTACAGCATCGCCTCGTCCTGGGCCAGGCGCAGGCAGGCTTCTTCGCCACGCATCAACGACAGCGCCCGGCCGTTCAGGCGCTCACACTGGCGCAGCACTTCCCGGGCCTCTTCCAGCAGCACTGAGCCCGCTTCGGTCAGGCGCGGCTGACGACCACTGCTACGCTCGAACAGGCTTACCCCAAGGTCAGCCTCCAGCAAGGCGATGCCATTGCTCACTGCCGACTGCGCCTTGCGCTGCGCCCGCGCCACGGCCGAAAACGAACGCTGTTCGGCGACGCTGACAAACAGGCGCATCTGCTCCAGGTTCCATTGCACGCTCATGGCTCAACCCATCTTTTATTCGGATAGGTAATGACTTTACCCCATCTGACAAAGCCCTAAAATGCCGACCTTATCAAACGCGCATCACACCGAGGATTACCCCATGAACCCTGCCTACTACTACTTGGCCATCGCCATCTGCTCGGAAGTGATCGCCACCGTATCCATGAAAGCCATCAAGGGCTGGAGCACGCCTATCCCCTTGCTGCTGGTGATCGTCGGCTACGGTGTGGCGTTCTGGATGCTGACCCTGGTGGTGCGCACTGTGCCGGTGGGCGTGGCCTACGCGGTGTGGGCCGGGATGGGCATCGTGATGGTGAGTATCGCAGCGCTGTTTATCTATGGTCAGAAGCTCGACCTGCCGGCAATGCTGGGCATGGGCCTGATTGTGCTGGGCGTGGTGGTGATTCAGCTGTTCTCGAAAACCGCCGGGCACTGACCACCCCTCAACAGCCTGTATACTGCGCCTCTTGTCTTGAACACTGAGGTCGCCCATGCCATCCGTTATTTCCACCGACGTCCTGATTGTCGGCGCCGGGGTTGCCGGCCTCTGGCTGAACGCACGCCTGCGTCGCCAAGGGTTTTCCACGGTGGTGGTGGAAAGCGCCACCTTGGGCGGCGGGCAAAGCGTGAAGTCCCAGGGGATCATCCACGGCGGTGCAAAATACGCCCTGCACGGCGCCCTCACCGGCGCCTCCGAAGCCATTGCCGACATGCCGCGCCGCTGGCGCGAGGCCCTGGCGGGCAACGGCGAGCTGGACCTGACCGGCGTGCGCCTGCTGTCCGAAGCCCATTACCTGTGGTCCCCGGGCACTATCGCCGGCAACCTCACCAGTTTCTTCGCCAGCAAGGCCGTGCGCGGCCGTGTGGACCAGGTCAAGGGCGACGATTTGCCGCCGGCCCTGCAAGACGGGCGCTTCAAGGGCAAGGTCTACCGTTTGGCAGAGTTGGTGGTCGATGTGCCAAGCCTGATCGAACGCCTGGCGCAACTGGCCGGCGATGGCTTGCTCGCCGGGCAACACATCGAACCACTGCTCGAAGGCAACAAGCTGGTGGGACTGAAGGTGGACGGCCGCGACATTCGCGCACAGCGCATCGTCTTGAGCGCAGGGGGTGGCACCGCAGACCTGCTGACCGAACTGGGCCTGAGCAAGCCAGCCATGCAAAAGCGCCCGCTACACATGATCATTGCCAAGGGCCCAGGCCTCAAGCCGCTGTACGCCCACTGCCTGGGCGGCGGCACCAAGCCGCGCATCACCGTCACCACCCACCCCGCCGCAGATGGCAATTGGGTGTGGTACCTGGGCGGCGATATTGCCGAGGCTGACGGTGTAGCGCGCACACCCGAAGAACAGATCGCCACCGCACAAAAAGAGCTGGCGCAGTTGCTGCCGTGGATCGATATGAGCCAAACCCGGTGGGCCACCCTGCGCGTCGACCGCGCCGAACCCCTGCAAACAGGGCTGACCCGTCCCGACAACGCCTTTGTCTTTGAAGAGGGCCGCCTGCTGGTGGGCTGGCCGACCAAACTGGCCCTTGCGCCCGATTTCGCCGACCGAGTGATCAACAGCCTCGAACGTGACGGCATCCGTCCAAGCGCCACCGAGCCGCTGCCCGAGTTGCCAAAACCCGCCATCGGCGTACCTGCCTGGGAGCAACTGTTGCCATGAGCCTGCCAACCTTGCACGACCTGCATCGCCCCCTGGGCAGCACGGGCCTTTGGGTGTCACCGCTGGGCCTTGGCACCGTCAAGCTGGGTCGGGACCAGGGGGTGAAATACCCCAATGGCTTCCAGATCCCCGATGACGACGCGGCTCGCATGCTGCTGCGCCAGGCTCGCGAGCTGGGTATCAACCTGATCGATACAGCGCCCGCCTATGGCATGAGCGAAGAGCGCCTGGGCCCGCTGTTGCGTGACCAGCGCAAGGACTGGGTGATTGTCAGCAAGGTGGGTGAAGAGTTCGAAAACGGCGTGTCCCGCCATGACTTCAGCGAGGCCCACACTCGTCTGTCGATTGAGCGCAGCCTGAAACGGCTTGAAACTGATTTTATCGACCTGGTACTGGTGCACTCCGACGGCAACGACCTGCACATCCTCAACGACTGCGAGGTGTACCACACCCTGGCGGCGCTGAAACAGGAAGGCAAGATCCGTGGTTTCGGGTTCTCCGGCAAAACCGTCGAGGGCGGTGTAAAGGCTCTGGAACAGGGTGATTGCGCGATGGTCACCTACAATTTGAACGAACGGGCCGAGAAAGCCGTCATTGACTATGCGGCAGCCCACGGCAAGGGCATCCTGGTAAAAAAAGCCCTGGCCAGTGGCCATGTTTGCTTGGAACCCGGCGTGGATCCAATACATGCCAGTTTCATGTTGTTGTTTGCGCAAACGGGTGTTGCCAGTGCTATTGTCGGGACCATTAATCCGCTGCACCTGGCCCATAACGTGGCGACTGCTGCCAAGGTCATTCGTCAACTCTGATGCCGCCGACGCGGCCGCCCCCGTCGCAAGGAAGGAGCCGACATGCCGCGAACGCTCATAAGAAAAAACCCCAGCAACTTCAAGACACTGCCGCTGCACGTCGAAGCCACCCCCGAAGGCCTGAGCTACCAGAGCGTCGGCATGCCGCTCAATTTCGCCCAGACCCTGCAACGCCGTAAACCGGTCGAGGTGCCGGACGCTGAGCGCTTCGCCCTGGAGCTTGCAAACCTCGGGGTTTCGGTGCGCCTGACCCTGCATTGGCAGAACCGCGATTACTGGGTACTGGTGCGCCAACGCCGCCAGGACCGTGGCGATGTGGTGCTCAAACTGATCTCCGGGTACGTCCCGGCCCACGAACTGAACCTGCCGCTGCACACCGCCATCCAGGAGATTGCCGAAGAGTGCCTGCTGGAAACGCCGGAGGGCTGGCTGGGCGGGCGTTTCAACGACACCTGGCTACCGGCGCCCTACTCCGCCGCACTGCATTACCGCGAAGCGCTGCCGTTTCGCCTCAGTCCGTTGTCTGGTGCGGCGCGCCCGGTGCGCTGTGCCACCACCCAGTTGATCGAACGCCCACGGGCCTACGTGCACCTGCCCACCGCCTCCCTGCAGCTGATTTACGACCTGCGCCTGGAAGTGCCCAAGGAAGCCAAGTCCCTGAGCCTGTTTCATGTGGATGAACGGCTGGAAGGTGATCAGTTGGTAGCGCGCCTGGACCGCCAGCGTCCAGACCTGTACCTGATGCCACTCAAAGACGGCCAGCCGCTGGCCGAGCTGTATACCGTCAAGAAGGATCAGCTGTACCCGGCCAGCACGCGCGGCTTGTACCTGGCCGAAAGCTTCGCCCAGCAAGAGGGTTGGTTGGTGCGCGATGAACGGATTCGCTGGAAGGACTGGCTGCGCCAGCAAGGTTTGGCGGAGCCGGAAAAAGAGTCCAAGCTCAAGCGCCTGGCACAGCGCGTGCTGCGCAAGATAACGCCGAAGAAGAAGGCCAGCCAATAAGGGCAAATCTTGAGCCCAACATATGTCCAAATGTGGGAGGGGCGGTGCGACGATTCGACTTGCTCCCGATGGCGTCGGGTCAGTTAGCCTATCTGGTACTGACACGCCGCTATCGGGAGCAAGCCCCCTCCCACATTTAGATCGCGTCAGCCGTTGAGCAGGCGCTCCAGGCCGACCTTTAGCGGCGTGGGCTCGGGCAGTGTGAAACTCGCCAGCAACCGCTGGTTATTCGCCCGCGAATGCTTGATATCCCCCGAACGCGCTGGCCCGTAAGTCACGGCGGGCAAGCTGCCGACCACTTCTTCCAAGGCCTGCAACACCTGCTTGAGGGTGGTGGTGCGGTTCCAGCCGACGTTGATCGCGCCCAACGGTGCGTCCGGTGCTTCAATAGCCTGCACCAGCACGTCCACCAGGTCTTCCACGTACATGAAGTCACGGGTTTGCTCGCCATCGCCAAACACGGCAATCGGCCGGCCCTGCTGGGCACGTTCGCTGAAAATGCTGATCACGCCGGAATACGGCGATGACGGGTCCTGACGCGGCCCGAAGATATTGAAGAAGCGGAAGATCACCGGTTCCAGGCCATGCTGGCGACGGTAGAAGTCAAAGTAGTGCTCGCCCGCCAGTTTGTCGGCCGCATAGGGCGTCAACGGTGCCTTGGTGGTCTCTTCGTCAATCGAGGCCCCTTCGCCGTTGTTGCCATACACCGCGGCGCTGGAGGCATACACCACGCGTTTCACGCCGGCTTTGCGCATGGCTTCGCAGACATTCAGGGTACCGACGAAGTTGCTCTGGTGCGTGCTGACCGGGTCATCCACCGAGGCTTGCACCGAGGCCACTGCGGCCAGGTGCACCACGGCGGTTGCGCCGACGGCGGCATGCGCCACCAGTTCGGCATCGGCTACGTTGCCTTCGAGCAATTCGACCAGCGGGTTATCCAACGGCAGGTTGCTGCGCTTGCCGGTAGACAAGTCATCCAGCACCCGCACGCCATAGCCCTTGGCGAGCAACGCGTCCACCAGGTGCGAGCCGATAAAGCCCGCACCGCCTGTGATCAGAACCCACTTAGTCATTGCCACGGATCTTCTCGACAATGGCCGTGGTCGAGCTGTTCTCCACCAGGCCCAACACTTTAACCTTGCCGCCGTAGGCGCTGACGATATCGGCACCGACCACTTGGTCAACCGAGTAGTCACCGCCCTTGACCAGCACGTCCGGCTTGACTTGGGCCAGCAGGTTTTCCGGGGTCGCTTCCGGGAAGCTGATCACCCAGTCCACCGCGCCCAGGCCGGCCAGCACCGCCATGCGACGGTCAACACTGTTGATCGGACGGCCCGGGCCTTTGAGGCGGCTGACCGAGGCGTCGTCGTTGACCGCGACGATCAGGCGATCGCCTTGGGCGCTGGCTTGCTCCAGGTAGGTCACATGGCCGGCATGCAGGATGTCGAAACAGCCATTGGTGAACACGATGCTTTCGCCATGGGCGCGCGCATCGTCAATCGCCAGCAGCAATTGTTCGATGGTCAGCACACCGCGCTCGGAGCCTTCGGAGCGCTGGATCGCACGGCGCAGTTCAGGCGCGCTGATGGCCGCAGTGCCCAACTTGCCCACCACGATGCCCGCCGCCAGGTTGGCCAGGGCCACGGCATGGGGCAGTTCTTCACCGGCGGCGATGGACGCGGCCAGGGTGGAGATCACGGTGTCACCGGCACCGGTAACGTCGAACACTTCACGGGCCCGCGCCGGCAGGTGCATCGCCGGGTGGTCCGGACGCAGCAGGGTCATGCCATGCTCGCCACGGGTCACCAGCAGGGCGCCCAGGTCGAGGTCGGCCATCAGCGCAGCGCCCTTGCTCACCAGTTCGTGCTCATCGGCGCAACCGCCGACGATGGCTTCGAACTCGCTGAGGTTCGGGGTGATCAGGCTGGCTCCGCGATAAATCGAGAAGTCGCGGCCCTTGGGATCGGCCAGCACAGGGATGCCCTTGGCCTTGGCAGCCTGGATCAGCGCCTGGTGATTCTTCAAGGCGCCTTTGCCGTAGTCGGACAACACCAGCACCTTGATGCCTTCGAGCAGTTCGTCGACCTGGCCACTGAGGGCCAGGGCGTCGGTGGCGAAGGGTTCTTCGAAATCGATACGCAGCAATTGCTGGTGGCGGCTCATGACCCGCAGCTTGACGATGGTCGGCTGGTGGGCAATGCGCTGGAACAGCGCGCGCACGCCGGCGCCGCGCAGGCTGTTGGCCAGGCTGTCGGCGGCTTCGTCGTCGCCGGTCACCCCCACCAGGGAGGCCGGGGCGCCGAGGGCGGCAATATTGAGGGCAACGTTGGCAGCGCCGCCTGGACGGTCTTCGATTTGCTCGACCTTGACTACCGGTACCGGCGCCTCAGGGGAAATCCGTGAGGTACCACCATGCCAGTAACGGTCGAGCATGACATCGCCGACCACCAAGACAGGGGCTTGATCGAATCGCGGCATGGACAACTTCATGGAGCAACCCACATACAAAATGAACAGGGGCGCGATATTAGCACAGGGTGAGCGCTGCCTAGTTCCAGAGCTTTATCTGTAAGACATCGGGCCACGCAACTGATCACTTTTTAAACAAAGCGGCCAGAATATGCTCCACGGCGTCCTTAAGTTGGACCTCGTCGGTATTGATCACGCAGTCTGCGTTGACCGGCGCCTCATAGGGGCTGTCTAGGCCGGTGAACGCTTTGATGCGCCCTTCCAGCGCCAGGCGGTAAAGCCCCTTAGGGTCGCGCCGCGCGCACACGTCGAACGGCGTGCTGATGTAGACCTCAAAGAATTGCTCCGGCCCGAACAATGCCCTGGCGGTTGCCCGATCGAGGCGAAACGGCGAAATGGCTGAGACGATCACGATCAAACCCGCATCCACCATCAACCGCGCCACTTCGCCGATACGCCGGATGTTCTCCTTGCGCGCCGCATCTGTCATGCCCAGGTCATTGCACAAACCCGTGCGCAGGTTATCGCCGTCGAGTACGAAGGTGTGCCGGCCCTGTTCGTTGAGTTGCACCTCCAGGGCATTGGCCAACGTCGACTTGCCCGAACCGGACAACCCGGTAAGCCACAGGCAGCAGGGTTGCTGCTGTTTGAGCGCGGCCCGTGCAGCCACCGACAGGGACAAGGCGAAGGGGCGGATCGAAGCCGAAGCGGCAGACAGCGACTGGCTATTCATAACCCAGGACCTCGTAGTCACGTTGATAGGCACGCCTGACCAGGCGGCGCGTGCGCAGGGTGCAAAAGTCCCTGACCGGTTCGCTGCGCCGCTCCAGGGAAACATTCAAATGTGGCAGGGAGGTGTCCACGCCCAGGCGCTCGCACAGATGCTGGAAGTCTTGCTGCAACGACTCCTGGCGCCCAAGAAAGTCCATGGCCATCTGGCCCATGTGGTCGACCAGAAAGTCGGTCTGGGGCGCAAAGTGCAACTGGCGACGCAGGTTGTCCGGGTGCAGCCAGCCGGAAACGAAGTGGTCGAAGTCGCGGTAATGGGCCACCAGCGCCTGGGCTTGCAGGTCACGCTCGCCCATTGTGTTGTTGCGCAGGTACGCGTACGCCGAGTAGGCGCGCTCCAGCGGGTCACGCACGAAGGCAAACTTGAAACTGCGCGCGCAGTGCCGGGGAAACTGCTGTTCGTACCAGTAATACGGCAAGTGACCCGGCCAGCGGCCGTCGAGCAGCGCCGAACAGACACTGCTGCCGGCGCACTTGGGGACATGGATAAACACGCAGTTATGCCGCTCGAACGCCGACGGCAGCATGGTGAGTGCCGACAGGGATTTGTTCACCGCCTGGCGATCCACCACCGACAAACGCCCCAGCAAGAACACCCGCTGAGGTTTGGGAAGAAGCTTCCAGAACAGACGTTGCAACATTCCATTACCCACGCAAGAAGGTTAGCCCTCTCGTTCGTCATTCGAATCGAGAAGGCCAACATAGCAAACGATAGGCAGCGAACTATTTAGCTTTGGTCAAGCCTGTAAGGGGCTCGATACAAAAAACGGGGCGCATTGCGCGCCCCGTCCTGTCAGGTGATGTTGGCCGTTGCCGGCTCATCCAACCCCATGGCGTGCAGGCGCGAGTAATAGCCCCCCATCGCCAGCAGTTCAACATGTGTACCACGCTCGACAATTTCGCCGTGATCCATCACCAGGATCAGGTCGGCTTTCTCGATGGTGGACAGGCGGTGGGCAATCACCAGGGTGGTGCGGCCCTTCATGACCTTGTCCAGCGCTGCCTGGATATGACGTTCAGACTCGGTATCGAGCGCCGAGGTCGCTTCGTCCAGGATCAACAGCGGGGCATTTTTCAGCAGTGCACGGGCGATAGCCAAGCGCTGGCGCTGGCCGCCGGACAACAGCACGCCGTTTTCACCGACTTCGGTGTCCAGGCCTTTGGGCAGCTCGGCGATGAAGTCCATGGCATAGGCGTCTGCGGCGGCTTTTTCGACGTCTGCACGCGGCGCACCGGCCAGGTCGCCGTAGGCGATGTTGTTGGCCACGGTGTCGTTGAACAGCGTCACATGCTGGGTCACCTGGGCCACGTGCCGGCGCAGGTTGCGCAGGCGGTAGTCCTCGATCTCCACGTCATCGAGCAATATTTGGCCGGTTTCATGGTGATAGAACCGGGGAATCAGCGCAGCCAGGGTGGACTTGCCACTGCCCGAGCGCCCGACCAGCGCCACCATCTGGCCCGGCGCGGCGGTGAAGCTGATGTTCTTGAGCACTTCGCGCTCGGTGCCGGGGTAGGTGAAGCTCAGGTTGCGCACGTCCAGGCGGCCGCTGACCCGGTCTTTTTCGACGGTGCCCGTGTCCACTTCTGGCTCGACGTCCAGTTGCTCGAAGATGCTTTCGGCACCGGCGACGCCCTTCTGGATGGTCGAACTGACTTCCGACAGCTGACGGATCGGCTTGGGCAGCAGGCCCGCCGCCGTGATGTAGGCCACCAGGTCACCGGCAGTCGCATCGCCGCGCAGGAACAGCACCAGGAACATCAACGCCGCCATGGCGGTGTAGATCACCAGTTGCAGCATGGGGGTGTAGACCGCACCGGTCTTGGTCATGCGCATCTGTTTTTCGGTGTTGCTCATGCTGGCCTTGGCAAAGCGCTGCTCTTCGTAGGTTTCCCCACCGAAGCTGCGCACCACGCGGTAGCCCTGGATCGTCTCCGAGGCCACGTGGGTCACATCGCCCATTGCCACCTGGATTTTCTTGCTTTGCTTGCGGAATTTCTTGCTGGTGCTGCCCACCATCATGGCGATGACCGGCAGGATCGCCAGCATCACCAGGGTCAGCTTCCAGTTCATCCACAGCAGGTAGCCGAACAGGAACACCACCGTCAGGCCTTCACGAATCACCACCTTGATCGCATCGGTGGCGGCGCCGGTGACCATGGTCACGTTGAAGGTGATGCGCGAGATCAGGTGCCCGGAGCTGTGGGTGTCGAAATAGCGGTTGGGCAGTACCAACAGCTTGTTGAACAGCTGCACCCGCAGGTCGTGGACCAGCCCCAGGGAGACTTTGGCCAGGTAGTAGTTGCCCAGAAACGACCCCAGCCCCTGCCACGCGGCGATCAACACGATCAACAGCGGCACGGCCATCAGCAGTTTCAGGTCCTTGAGGTAGGGGACGCTGGGGAAAAACACCACGTCCGGGTTGCTCAGGCCATCAACGAAGTATTTGAGAATCCCGGCCAGCATGGGCTGGGTGGACGCGAAAATCACGAAACCGACGATGCTCACCAGGAACATGCCGATATACGGCTTCACATAGCCCAGCAGCCTGAAATAAATTTTCAGGCTGGATTCCTGTTCCGCTTTAGGCGGTGCATCACTCATTGTTGAGCTCACTGATTAGGTAGGACGGCAACTTTATCACAAGCGCCAGGTTTGGCCCGAGCCCAGACCAACACACTGGCCAGCGCGACCGGTAGCCACGAGATGAACCACTCGGCCCGCGGGGTGCCGGTCAGGCTCGCCGCATCGAACTGCATGGCCAGGAACGAGAACACCCACATGCCGATGATGCCCTTGCCGTAGAGCGTGTCGCGGGCTTTCCAGGCTTGCCACAGCACGCCGAACCACAAACCGCACCACAGCAGTAGACCCGGCAGGCCCAGTTCGATAGCGACGTGGGTGAACAGGTTATGGGAATGATCAAAATAGAGGCCTTCGGCAAACACTTTGTAGTCACCGCCCAACCCCAGGCCGGTCCAAGGGCGCTCAGAAATCATCTGCAGGGCGGCCATGAATATCTGTGGTCGGTAGGAAACGCCACGGGCCAGCATCAGCGATTGCATGGCGAAGAACACCGCCAGCGCCGCCACCACCGCACCGATGGCAAGTACAGCGGTACGCCGATCACGGCACCAGGCAGGCATGGCCACCACCGTCAGCAGCAATGCAACTGCAGCGCCACGGCTTTGGCTCAGCACCACGAACAGGCCCAGGAACCCGACGGACAGCACCCACCCCACCTGCATCCAACGACCACGCGGCACCCAGTGCAGTAACCAGACCGCTGCCAGGCCAATCACATAGGCGCCCAAGATCGGGTGCGCCAATTGACCCAGGCCTTCAAGGCGGGCAGACCAGGGGTTGTGCTCCACACCGTAGAACTTGATGATCGCCACCAGCGACGACAAGGCCAGCCCAAAGCCGCCCCATTGCATCACGCGGATCACCCGTTCGCTTTGACCGTTAGCCAGCACGGGGAAAAACAGCAGGAACACACCGATATAGAGCAGGCGCTTGGTCTCACGCGAAGGGTCTTCGGTATTGGTCCACGACAAGCTGACCAACCCCCAGACCGCCAGTAGGCCGATCATCAGAAAAGTCCAACGCTGCTGGCGCCAAACCTCCTTGAGCCGCTCACGGGCCGACCAGGCGAACACCATGGCCGGCAGCCAGAGAAACAGCGTCAAGCCTTGTTGATAAATCTTGTTGGTTGGCGCGAAGGCGATAGCCAATAAAAACCAAAGCAACCCAAAACACATCCACCCTTGCGCCCAACGACTTGCTTGCATCACCCGCTCCTAATACGGCTAACCTGCCAACCCGGCATGGTTAAAGTTCTAACTTTTCGGCATCATTGCCGATCACTGCGCCCGCGACTTCCACAAGGCTTTTCGACGATGCAATGCTCAAGGCTTCCCCAAGCCGCTTTAAATACGATGATTGCCGACGCCAGAATCCTGGAGAAGGACAGCTACGGCCCCAAAGTCTACCTGCTGACGGACGGGAACATTCTTAAACTGTTTCGCCGCAAACGGTTTTTTTCATCTGCCCTGTTTCGCCCGTACTCCAAGCGCTTCATCGACAACGCGCTTGAACTGCAAAAACGCGGCATTCCCACCCTGACCGTCCTTGCAAGCTATCAGTTGGACGCACCCGGCATGACAGCCGTGCTGTACCGTCCGTTGCCGGGCGAGACCCTGCGCCAGCTGTCCAACCAGGAAGGCTTCGACTGGCAGCACAACCTTGAACCGCTGGTGGCACTGATTCGCCGGTTGCATGAAGCGGGCATCTACTTCCGCTCACTGCACCTGGGCAATGTGGTGGTGACACCCGACAACCAGATGGGCTTGATTGACGTGGCAGACATGCGCTTTTTGCGCGCCCCGCTGAGCCCGGCACTGGTCAGGCGTAACCTGCAGCACTTCGCCCGCTATATTGCGCGCGAGAAGCTGAACGAACGCTTTCCAATGCAGGCACTGGAGCAAGCGCTGCTACCGGGTTGATAGCAGCTGACGGGCTGTGGTGGTGAAATCCTGCCAGGCCTGTTCCGGCGCCAAGGCCTCTGACTGAGCAGCCACCACGGCGCCGGCATCCGCGCAAAAGGCGCGCTCCAGCAATTGCGCCCACGCCTGGACGTCATCGACCGGCGCGTACCAGCCGGTGTCGGCCAATTGCTCGCGAAACACCGCCAGCTCGCTGGTCAACACCGGCACCCCGGCCATGACCGCCTCTTGCAGCACCAACCCCAGGCCCTCCGACGACGACGGAATCGCCATCCAGTCGAACGCACGATACAAGCTCGCCGCTTCGTCCAAATGCCCAGGCAGGAACACCTTGCCCTGTAACCCCAAGCCTTCGATCTGCGCCTCAAGGGCTGCGCGCCCCTCTCCCTCGCCCACGATCACCAGCCGTGAACCAGGCCGTTGCACCAAAACACGGGCAAAGGCGTCCAGCAAACAGGCGAACCCCTTGCTGTCCACCAACCGGCCCACGGCCCCCACTACCGGCCCATCGCCGGGGGATACGCCCAGTCGCGCACGCGCCTGGTCACGGGGCAGCATCGCGGCGCGAAAAGCATCTGGGTCGAAGGCGCTGCGCAGCACGGCTACCGGCCGCTGCAAACCTTGTTGCAGCGACGCGGCCAGGGTTTGGGACACCGCCGCCACGGTCAGCCGGGCCTCTGAAAACTGTGCGAACAACTGCCGATCAGTGCTACGCAGGCGCGTCTCACCATGAAACAACACCACGGCCCGCACTTCGGGCAAGGCCTTGAGCACCGGCAGCAGCGCCCGCGCAACGCCGATGCCATCGAGCAGCACCACCTTGACGTCCAGCGGCAGGGCCCGGCTAAACCGCGCGTGCATGCGTGGAATCAGCAATTTCCACAGGTGACGGCCCTTGAGTTGGGCGGACGAGAGCTTCCACTCGACCGCCTCTTCACCCTCTTGCGCACCACCCTGCAGCAACCAGTGATAAACCGGTGCACCGCAATCGAAACTGGCAAGCACTTGCCGATGAACCTTCTGCACTGAAGCAAATGCAGCGCCACCGGCCCACATGATGTTAAGGATGCTCATTGACGGATAACGACCTTCTGCGACGTTCTGGAGGCGTGGGGGGTGAAACGTTCAATCGATAAACCAGCCAATGCCGATGCCCACCAACAGCATCACCACCAGCTTGATCCGCTCACGCCGCTTGCGCCGTGCCTTGTTCAAGCGCTCGGCCGACGTCGACACGTGCAAACCAAAACCGGTATGCAGCACCGCATCCCCCTCAAGGGTCACGGCCGTCAAGTTCAACTCGGCATAACGCCGGGACAACCCCTTCTCCCCCTCGAACCCCGCATAAGGGGCACATAAGGCGTACTCCCTGAGCCGCCGTAAACCGGGGTTCAGGGAAAATGCCTGCCACTCCGGCTTATCGGAAATCAGTGGGTAACAGGGCACCGCGCCAATGAGTTCACGCGGCCCCAGGCGGATATAAGGGCTGTGTACCTGTAAATCGTAGACAAAGTTACGCAGCCACACCTGAAGAATATCCGGGCGCAATTCCAGAACCGT
>NZ_QUZU01000051.1 GCF_004682055.1 Pseudomonas kairouanensis
CGAATGCGGTCTGTCAGTTACAGAAGTGCTGCCTGACACACCGCATTCGCGAGCAAGCCCGCTCCCACACAAGCCCGCTCCCACAGGGGTTGGGTGTGAGGCTTTAGAACTGCGGGGTGTAGGTCATGGTGAACATCACATTACGCGGGTCACCGTAGTAGTTACTGCCCCAGTTCGCGTTATACGCCGGGATGTAGTACTTCTTGTCGAACATATTGTTCAGGTTCGCCGCCACGGTGAATTCCTGGTTGATCTTGTAGGCCACCCGCGAATCCCACAGCGCATTGCCCGGCACGCTGAACGTGCGGTCGTAGGCCACGGTGCTGCTTTGTGCGGTCACACCAGCACCGACGCTGAATTTGTGCCAATCCCCCGGCAGTTGGTAGTCACCCCAGACTTTGAGCAAATGCTTGGGCGTCCAAGTGCTGAAGACTTTGCCTTCGTAGGTGTCGTCCTTGAGGAATTTGGTGGTGTTGTAGGTGTAGCTGGCGTTCAGTTGCAAACCCGTCAGCACTTCACCGGCCAATGTGGCTTCGAACCCTTGGCTGCGGACCTTGCCCGAGGCCACCGAGCAGTACCAGCCGTCACACAGCTTGTCGCCCTGCAGGTCTTGGACGGCGCGGTTTTCCTGGTCGTAGCGGAAGACTGCGAACGAAGCGTTGAGGCGGCCGTCGGCCAGTTCGCCCTTGAGGCCCAGCTCGTAGTTCTTGCCTTCGATGGGTTTGAGGATCGAAAGGGAGGTGGTCAGGTTGGTCTGTGGTTCGAACGCATCGGTGTAGCTGGCGTAGGCCGACCATTGTTCATTCAGCGCATACACCAGGCCCGCGTACGGCGTGACCTTGCCGTGGGATTGGGTGGTGCTGCCTTCAGGGGCGCGGTACACACCGCTTGTGCCGCCCTGGCCGATATAGGAATAGTCATACCAACTGGTGCGTGCGCCGACGATCAAGGTCAGCGGGTCCAGCACTTTCACGCGCCAGGTGCCATAGATGCCTTTCTGACGAATGTCATACCAGCTCTTGGACCCCCAACCGTCCTGGAACAATTGGTATTTGTCGCGCTGCGGGCGGTTGTGGTCGATGTTGAAGATATCCGCGCCCGGCGTCGCCGCCCGCGCCCACAAATCATCGGTGGTGAGCTTGGAGTAGTTGGCGCCCAACACCATTTCCTGCTGGAAGCCCAGGCCATCGAACTTGCCGTTGACATACACATCCGCGCCACGGCTCTTGGTGTTGAAGTCGGTGACCCAATCGATGTAGCGCACAGTGCCGCCGCCATTGGGGATCGTATCCCACGTGGCCTGGTAGGTCGCGTCGTTGCGTTCGTCCATCGCCACCAATGCGGCCTTCACCTTCCAGTCATCGTTGAAGCGATGCTCCAGGTCGGCAAACACCTGAGTCTGGTTGTTGACGCTACGGTTCCAACTGGCACCCACAAAGGTCGAGCGCGACAGGCCGATATCACTGCCGTCTGCATAACGGGGCAACGACATAAAGTTGGGGCGCGAGTGACCTTTCTGGTTACTGATGCCGATGCCCACGGTGGTGTCGGGGGTGAAGTCGTAGTCCACCGCCGCATACACGGTCTGATTCCAGGCGCCCACGTAGTCGACAAAGGAATTGGTGGTGTCGTAATCCGCCACAAACCGGCCGCGCAAAGTGCCTTCGGCGTTGAGCGGGCCGCCGGCGTCGACCTGGGTGCCGTAGTGGTCCCACGAGCCAGCCTTGGCGGTGATGGTCACCGTCGGCGCTTGTTGGCCGCGTTTGCGCACCAGGTTCATGGTGCCGCCGGGGCTGTTGGCGCCTTGCAATAAGGCTGCAGGGCCGCGCAGGGTTTCGACGCGGTCGTAGATCGCCATGTTTTCGGTGAGGTAGCTGCCCAACGTGTAGGTGTTGCGCGGGATGCCCACGCCGTCGTATTGCAGGGTGCCGACCTCGAAACCCCGGGAGAAAATGAACATGCCGGGGCCGGGGGATTTGGTCGCCGTGAGGCCTGGTGTGCGCTTGACCACTTCGGAGAGCTTGGTGGTGTTCTGGTCATCCATCTGCTTGCGGGTCATGACGCTGACCGACTGTGGGATGTCCTTGAGTTTTTGCTCGCCCTTGCCCAGGGTCACCGCGCCGGTGGTGTAGGAGCCTGTACCTTCGGTGGTAGTACCCAGGCGTTCGGCGCTGATGGTGGTGGCGCCGACTTCAATCGCCGAGCCGCTGGCCACAGGCTTTTCCAGGGTGACGGTGTCGGCATTGATAAACGCCGCGTTCAAGCCTGTGCTGCCCAGCAGCAAACCCAGGGCTTCGCGCTGGCCCAAGTTGCCGCGCACACCTGGGGATGTCACACCCTGGGTCAGCTCACCGGACACCAGCACCTGAATCCGCGTCACCGCCGAAAACGCCGCCAACGCACCGTCCAGGCTCTGCCCTGGAATATCAAAGCGGTAAGTCTGGGCCTGAACGGTCTCAGCGGCCTGCAAGTACAGCGGCGCAGTGCCGCTGGCCATGGAAATGGCCAGTGCCAGCAAAGGCCGTGCGGCGTATCGGTGTGCCATGGATGGTGCTCCCCAGTGCAAAAAGTCTGTGATCGGCGCCGCACTACTTGAGAGTGCTTACTATTTGCGCCTCAGTGATCAAGGACGATGGCTTGCGGAGAAACCCTGAAAATATTTTGAAAAAGTTGCCGTCAAGACGCTTTGCCTTCGCGCAGCACCAGTAAATACGGGGTGTAGTGCTCGGCATGCAGGTTGAGGGTGTACTCCAGCGCCTTGATCACGGCATCGGGTTTGTCGATTTCAAACACGCCGGACACCACGCGATTGCGCAGCGCATCCCCCAGCACCAGTGTCTTACCGGGCCAGTAGCGGTTCAACTCGCTGACCACTTCCGACAGCGGCTGCTGGCGGAATACCAACTGCCGCTGGCGCCAGGCAAAACCGCTGGCCGGGTCGAAACCGTGCACATTGGCCAATTGCTGGCCCTGATATTCCACCGCCAGCCCCGGCTCCAAGTACACCGGCGCGCCGCTGCCCGCGCTGACCTGCACCTTGCCCTGGGCCACCTGCACCCGCGTCTGCGCCTCACGCCGTGCCACGCTGAACTGCGTGCCGACCACCTTGACCCAGCCATCACCGGACTGCACCACGAATGGTCGTGACGGGTCTTTGGCTACGCTGAAAAATCCTTCGCCGCGCAGCAGACGAATCTGACGCTCACCACCGCTCATGCGCACTTGAATGGCGCTGTCGGTATTGAGTTGTAACTGGGAGCCGTCGGCCAACTCGACGGTACGCGACTCGCCGGTGCTGGTGGCGTAGTCCGCCCGCAGGCGGTCCAGCCAAGGGGTGTTTTGCACGGTCAGCCCTACCGCGAGCAAAACCGCCGCGGCACAGGCCCAGCGCCGTGCCGGTTTGCGCCAGGCAGCCTGTTCGGCACGGCGCACCACCCGCGCCGGTTCACGCAAGCCGCCGAGCAGCGCCTGCACTTCCTGCCAAGCGTCATCCTGGGCCTGGCCTTGGCCGAGCCAGACGGCGAAGGCATCCAGTTCGGCCGGGGTTACGTCCTCGGCCTGCAGGCGGAAATACCAGGCGGACGCTTCTTCGAACAACGCGTCGGCGGTGAGTGTGGCGGTCATGACCGACGTCCTTGTGTGTCGCAGGCGAGCCGCGTCTTGATGTAGGCGCGGCATTCAATCAAGGCGCGACGCAATTGGTATTCCACACTGCGCGGGGTGATCGACAGGCGTTCGCCAATCTCGCGGTAGGAAAGTTCGTCGACATGATAGAGCAGGAAGATCTGCCGAGTCGCTTCGGGCAACGCCAGGATCGCGTCCTGCATCAGTTGTTCCTGCTGGTAGGCGGCCAATTGTTCGTCGGCACCTGGGTTGGTGCACGGCAGTTCTTCGCTGGGCTCACCGGCATCCAGGCGCTCACGGCGGATGGCCTGGCGCTGATGATCGCGCACCAGGTTGCTGGCGATGGTGAAGAGGAAGGCTGGGAGGTTGTCGATCTTCTCGCCGGAATCGAGACGCGCCAGGCGCAGGAACGATTCCTGGGTCAGGTCGGCCGCCACTTGGGCGCTGCCGGTGCGGCGGGTGACGAAGGCTTCGAGGGCTTTCTTCTGCTCCGCGAACAGGCGCGCGATCTGCGAATTCCAGGAGAGCACGGCACTACCTTGAGAAGAACGGGGGGTTCAGGAGGTGTGCACGCTAGCAGAGGATGAGATTGGTTCGCAATTGATATCTATTTTTTGCTGTGGGTTATGCGGTGTTTTTGAGGCCGTCTTCGCGAGCAAGCCCGCTCCCACAGTTGACCGCGTTTCAACATGAGAATGCGGTCGAATGTGGGAGCGGGCTTGCTCGCGAAAGCAGGCGACTCGGTGTTACTGAATCTCCTCCGGCTTCACAATCACCCAGTTCTTATCCGCCGTCACCGCCAACCCTTCCTTGGCCTGCGCCGCCGCATGCTTGGCCATCATGCCGTTGAGTTGGGTCATGTATTTGTCCTTGCGGTTGATCCACAAGTGCACGCCGCCCTTGGCCACGTCCACATCGTGGAACAGCATGTAACCGTCGCTTGTGGGCGTATCGCCGCCGACGATCACCGGTTTTTTCCATTCGTCGATGTAGGTGAGGATCGCCGCGTGCTTGCCGGCCATCCAGGTTGCCGGGGTCCACAGGTAGGGGGTGAGCTCCAGGCCGAGGTTGGCCTTTTCGTCATATTTGCCAGCGGCGATCTGTTTGCGGGCGGTGGTCAACTCGCCGGTGGTGCGGTCTTTGAGCAGGGTGGTCACGCCGATGACGTTCTCGGGTTTGACGTTGTAGCCGTACTTCGGATCAGCCGCGACCATGCGCACCAACTCTTCAGAGGCGGCGGTCATCACGTACACCTCGATGCCGTTTTCCATCAGCTTGTTGTACAGCTCCTGCTGGCCGGTGAAGACCTTGGGCGGTTGGACTTCGGAGGTTTTCACCGCATCGCCTTCAAAGTAGCTGACCGGCACCGGTTTGCCGGAGGCCATCAGCTCGTCTACCTGGACCTTGAGCTCCTTGAGGGTGAAGCCTGCAAACACCTGGGCGACCCACGGGTAGCAGACCATGTCGTCCACTTCGCACAGGCGATAGTAGTAACTGAACAGGCTCTCTTTATGGTCGGCGCTGTCTTTGAACGGCATGAGCTTGAGCGAGGGGTCGAGGCTTTCGCGGGTGATCAGGCCCTTGTTTTCCATATAGGGCAGCAGGGATTCTTCGAGGTCGTAGCGGTAGCTGGTGTTGTCCATGTCGAACACCGCAAAGTTACCCTTGTTGGCGTTGGCGACGATCATGTCGTTCAGCTGTTTGGCGGCAGGGGCCGGCCAGTGTTTCAACTCGGTCGCAGCCATGACGTGGCCAGCAAGGCCCAGGCACAGCGCTGCGGCAAACATTCTCGAAGCAAGCTTCATAAGCGTTTCTCCCTGAGTGAAAGACATCGACGCTAACAAATCTGTGTGACGCTAAACACCCGAGCACGACCGCTTGCGTCGTGATCGCGCCAATGCCGTGTGCCTGGGCGCCATCGGCTTATTCCAAAAACGACAGTCACCATTCCATCTTGTTATTAATTCATTAGATATCAAGCTGTTAGGCTTTCCGGTTCGCAATCGCAGGCTCACGCGATTGGCAGCCTCTTACGGAGCTTCAATGAATCTGCCCCTGATTCTCAACTTACTGGTGTTCGCGGCCCTGTTACTGGGCCTGGCACAAACCCGCCGCACTGACTGGAGCCTGGCCAAGAAGGTGTTGTTTGCCTTGGTACTGGGCGTGGCGTTTGGTGTGGCACTGCATTCGATCTACGGCGCCGGCAACCCGGTGCTCAAGGCCTCCATCGGTTGGTTCGACCTGGTGGGCAACGGTTATGTGCAACTGCTGCAAATGATCGTGATCCCGCTGGTATTTGCTTCGATCCTCAGCGCCGTGGCTCGCCTGCACAACGCTGCGTCCCTGGGCAAGATCAGCTTCCTGACCATCGGCACCCTGCTGTTCACCACCGCGATTGCGGCGCTGATCGGCATTGGCCTGACGAACCTATTCGGCCTCACCGCCGAAGGCCTGGTGGCTGGCACTCAGGAAATGGCGCGCCTGCAAGTGATCCAGAGTGATTACGCAGGTAAGGTCGCCGACCTGAATATCCCGCAGTTGCTGCTGTCGTTCGTGCCGTCCAACCCATTTGCCGACATGGCGCGGGCCAAGCCGACGTCGATCATCAGCGTGGTGATTTTCGCCGCGTTCCTTGGGGTTGCCGCGCTGCAACTGCTCAAGGATGACGTGGAAAAAGGCCAGAAAGTGCTCAACGCCATCGACACCCTGCAAGCCTGGGTGATGCGCCTGGTGCGTTTGGTGATGAAGTTGACCCCGTATGGCGTGCTGGCGCTGATGACCAAGGTGGTCGCCGGTTCCAACCTGCAAGACATCATCAAGCTGGGCAGTTTTGTGCTGGTGTCGTACCTGGCCTTGGGCCTGATGTTTGGGGTGCACGGCCTGCTGCTGTCCCTGGCTGGCATCAACCCGCTGCGCTTCTTCCGTAAAGTGTGGCCGGTGCTGACGTTTGCCTTCACCAGCCGCTCCAGCGCGGCGGCAATCCCGCTGAGCATCGAGGCGCAGACCCGCCGCCTGGGCATCCCGCAATCCATCGCCGGATTTGCCGCCTCGTTTGGCGCGACCATCGGCCAGAACGGTTGCGCCGGGCTTTACCCCGCGATGCTGGCCGTGATGGTAGCGCCGACCGTGGGCATCAACCCGCTGGACCCGCTGTGGATCGCCACGCTGGTGGCGATTGTGACCTTGAGTTCGGCAGGCGTTGCCGGCGTGGGCGGCGGAGCGACCTTTGCTGCGCTGATCGTGTTGCCAGCGATGGGCTTGCCGGTGTCACTGGTGGCGCTGCTGATTTCGGTGGAGCCGCTGATCGACATGGGCCGTACGGCGTTGAACGTGAACGGCTCGATGACGGCGGGCGCGATTACCAGCCAGATCATGGGGCAAACGGATAAGGCGTTGCTTGAGGCCGATGAGCATGCTGAGTTAGCGCAGGCCTGAAGCCGAATCAACTGTAGGAGCGAGCTTGCTCGCGAAGAACCTCAACGATGACGCGGGCATGCTGAATGAACGCGGCGCCCTCAGGTTTTTCGCGAGCAAGCTCGCTCCTACAATCAGTTGCGTTCCCAGACTTCGAAGTTGTACGCCGGCTTATCACCCTGCGCCGGGTTCTCAACATTCGACACCAGCTTCCACTGCTTCAAATCAAACTCCGGAAACCACGCATCGCCCTCCGGGCTCAACGCCACCCGCGTCAAATACAGGCGATCCGCCTGCTCCAGCCCCTGGGCATACAGCTGCGCCCCGCCGATCAGCATCAGCTCATCCACGCCCTGGGCCAGCGCCCATTCTTCGGCGCGCGCCACTGCGGCATCAAGCGACGGAAAAACTTCCGCACCTTCAAGCACCAGATCGGTCTGACGGCTGACCACCAGGTTCAAGCGCCCCGGCAACGGTCGGCCCAGGGAGTCCCAGGTCTTGCGCCCCATGATGATCGGCTTGCCCAGGGTGGTGGCCTTGAAATATTTGAAATCCCCCGGCAAATGCCAGGGCATGCTGTTGTCGACGCCGATCACGCGGTTTTCACCGAGGGCTGCGATCAGGCTTAAAGGGAGAGTTTTTTTCATGGCGACGAGAATACCAGAGCAACGAGCCTGGGGTTATGCTCCAGGCTCACTCACACAACAGGACAGCGCGTGACTCCTCTGCACAGACTCTGGCTGACAGAAACCGTGCGCCTGCGTGAAGAACACGCAGGCGCCCTGGAAGACCAGGAAGCCAACCGCCTGGCCCGCGCGGCCGGTGGTGACTTGCCAACACGCATTCAACAACGCGCCTTGCACCTGGCCGAGCGTGATGGCCTGACCACCGCCCTCACCCGCTGGCTGCAAGGTGCGCGGCTGGCGCTGGTACTGCTGGCGATCGTCGCCGTGGTCAGCGGTGCGGGCCTGGCCTTTGCCGCGCTGGGTAATGGGCTGGCGCCGGTGAATGTGTTCTGGGCATTGGGCAGCCTGCTCGGGTTGAACCTGATCCTGTTGATCAGTTGGGCACTCGGCCTGCTGTTTGCGGGAGAACACAGCGCCAGCCTCGGACGCCTGTGGTTGTGGCTCAGCGAAAAATTGGCCCGTGACGCCAAGGCCGCGCAATTGGCTCCGGCCTTATTGCTGTTGTTGCAGCGCCAAAAGCTCAATCGCTGGGCTGTCGGTGTGCTGGTCAACGGCCTGTGGTTGTTGGCGCTGCTCAGCGCCCTGGTGATCCTGCTGATGCTGCTCGCCACCCGCCGCTACGGCTTTGTGTGGGAAACCACTATTCTCGGCGCCGACACCTTTGTGGCCGTGACCCAAGCGTTGGGCACCCTGCCCGCCCTGCTGGGCTTCAACGTGCCCACCGTCGAGATGATCCGCGCCAGCGGCGATTCAGCCCTGAATATCGAAAGCGCCCGCCAGGCCTGGGCGGCGTGGCTGGTGGGCGTCTTGCTGGTGTACGGCCTGCTGCCACGCGCGACCCTCGCGCTGCTGTGTCTGTGGCGCTGGAAACGCGGGCGCGCGGCCCTGAGCCTGGACCTCAACCTGCCCGGCTACAACCTGCTGCGCGAGCGTCTGATGCCCAGCAGCGAACGCCTTGGCGTCAACGATGCCGCACCTGAACAATTGCACCACGTCAGCGGCGGCGCCAGCGAACTGCAAACTAACGGCGCCTTGCTGGTGGCCATCGAACTGGACGACCAGCACCCCTGGCCACCCAAGCTTCCCGCCAGCGTCAAGAACGCAGGCATCCTCGACAGTCGCGAGTCGCGCAACAAACTGCTGGAGCAACTCACGCGCTTCCCGCCCGCACGCCTGCTTATCGCCTGCGACCCGCGTCGCTCGCCGGATCGCGGCAGCCTGGCGCTCATCGCCGAACTGGCCCGCAACGCCAGCGAAACCCGCGTATGGTTGCTGCAAGCCCCGCCGGGCCAGGCGCTGGACGCCGAACGCCTGGGGGACTGGCACGCCTCCCTGCAACAGCTGGAGTTGCCCTTCGCCGACTGCGCGCCGCTGAACTGGTTGGAGACGGGCCATGACTAAACCGCTGAAACTCGCCGTGGTCGGCCATACCAATGTCGGCAAGACCTCATTGCTGCGCACCCTGACCCGTGACGTCGGCTTCGGCGAGGTTTCCCATCGCCCCAGCACCACACGGCATGTGGAAGGTGCGCGGCTGTCAGTTGATGGCGAAGCCTTGCTGGAGTTGTACGATACCCCTGGCCTGGAAGACGCCATCGCCCTACTCGATTACCTGGAGCGCCTGGACCGCCCCGGCGAACGCCTCGACGGCCCGGCCCGCCTGGCGCGCTTTCTCGAAGGCAGCGAAGCCCGTCAACGCTTCGAGCAGGAAGCCAAGGTGCTGCGCCAACTGCTGGCTTCGGATGCGGGCCTGTATGTGATCGACGCCCGCGAGCCAGTGCTGGCCAAGTACCGCGACGAACTGCAAGTGCTGGCCAGTTGCGGCAAACCGCTGTTGCCGGTGCTCAACTTTGTCAGCAGCAGTGACCACCGTGAGCCGGACTGGCGTGAAGCCCTCGCGCGCCTGGGCCTGCATGCGCTGGTACGCTTCGACAGCGTGGCGCCCCTCGAAGATGGCGAGCGACGCCTGTACGAAAGCCTCGCCCTGCTGCTGGAAAACGCTCGACCGCAGTTGCAGCGCTTGATTCTGGATCAAGAAGCCCAGCGCCAGGCCCGCCAGCAAAGTGCCGCGCGCTTGATTGCCGAGTTGTTGATCGACTGCGCTGCATGCCGTCGCAGTGTGGTGACAGAAGATGAACCCCACGCCATTGACGAGCTGCGCAAGGCCATCCGCCAGCGCGAACAAAAGTGCGTGGAAGCGCTGCTCAAACTGTTCGGCTTTCGCCCCCAAGATGCCGCCGCCAGCGACTTGCCGTTGCTGGACGGGCGCTGGGGCGATGACCTGTTCAACCCCGAGACCCTCAAGCAACTGGGTGTGCGCGTCGGCGGCGGCATCGCTGCAGGCGCGGCAGCCGGTGCCGGTGTAGACCTCTTGGTCGGCGGCTTGACGTTAGGCGCTGCCGCCCTGGCCGGTGCAATTGCTGGAGGCGCCCTGCAAACCGCCCGCAGCTATGGCAGCCGCCTGCTGGGCAAGATCAAGGGCCAACGCGAACTGACCGTGGACGACAGCGTGCTGCGCCTGCTCGCCCTGCGCCAGCGCCAGTTGCTCAAGGCCCTGAACCTGCGCGGCCATGCGGCGATGCACAGTATCAAGGTCGACACGCCCCAGGACAAAACCTGGCGCGAAGGCAAACTCCCGCAAGCGCTGCACAAGGCTCGGGCCCACCCGCAGTGGTCGTCCCTCAACCCCCACGCCAAGCTCAGCCAGGCCGAGCGTCAGGAGCAGGTCGAAGCCTTGGCCCAACGCCTGGACGAAACCTAACCCACCAGCACCTGCCGGGC
This sequence comes from Pseudomonas kairouanensis, assembly GCF_004682055.1. Taxonomy (GTDB): domain Bacteria; phylum Pseudomonadota; class Gammaproteobacteria; order Pseudomonadales; family Pseudomonadaceae; genus Aquipseudomonas; species Aquipseudomonas kairouanensis. The sequence continues at coordinate 10,506 of NZ_QUZU01000051.1, forward strand.
CTTGGCCTTGAGCACTTCAAGGTCGAGCAGCGGCACGTTCAGTTCCTTGGCCTGCTCATCCCAATGGCGCAGGCGCAAACTCACGGCGCACAGCGGGTCTTGTTCAAACGCGTGCGCTTGCTCAGCACTCATCACCCCGCCCTGATACGCCAGGGTGCGGCGGCTGGCTTCGCTCAACCTGGCGTAGTAGCCCGGCTGGCTGAAGGTCAGGTAGCGCTTGGCCTGGACGTGATACTCCACCAGCTTGGCCAAGCGCTCGCCAAACCCTGCGCGGCGCAGAAAGTCGGCCCCCAACCGCTCATGGCTGACCACGCCAAAACCGCCCATGTTCTCGCCACCCAGGCCGCAGAGGTGGCCGATATCGTGGAAGAACGCCGCTAACACCACTTCATCATCAAAGCCTTCAGCCATCGCCCGTTGCGCGGCCTGGGACATATGCTCGATCTGCGACACCGGCTCGCCGATGTAGTCTGCCGTGCCGTGTTGCTCGTACAAGCCGAACACCTCGGCAATCGCCTGTTCCGGGCTCATCTCGCGGCGCCCCACAATGCGCGGATATTGCCCTCGGCCAGCGCCGGCCCGACGCTCATGCCCACGCCGGTGTGCATCAACGCCGCACTCACGCCGGGCGCTGCCCGCAGGTATGAAAACGGCCCCGGCCCACGGGAGCCATACACGCCCTGCCAGCGCTCCACCACCTGGACCTTGCAGCCCAGGGTCTGCTCGGCCAGTTCGATCATCCAGTCATCCACTTGCTCGGCATTGAACGGTGAAGCGTCGCTGCCGTAATCGTGTGAGTCACCGATGATCAGCTCGCCATGGGGCGTCGGGCTGATCAACAGATGGATGCCGTGCTCCTGCAGGTGCGGTGCCTCACGCAGGATTTGCGCCTTCACGGCGGCGGCCTCGGGCAGGTCGGCAAAGGCGCCGTAGTGCACGCAACTCAAACCAGTGAGCAAGGCGTGTTGCAGGTTCAGATTGATCGCCGGGCGAGCGCGCAGCATTTGCAGGCGGCAGATGCTCGGGTTGAGTTCGGCCATGGCGCCTGCCAGCAAGGTTTGGTAGTCGTGGCCGGAACACACAATGATCTGCTCGCCACGAAAACTGCCCGCCGTGCTGTGCAGCAGGCCTGGCTCTACATCGCGCACCAGGGTGGAGAAGTGGAACTGCACCTTCAGTTCATTGCGAAGGTAGTTGATCAGCGCCGGGATCGCTTCACGCGAATACAGTTGCTGATCGTCGCGACCATGCAGCGCGGCGCGGTGATGGCGGAACTGGCCGCCGTACAAATCCCTCAACGCCGCCCCTTGCAGCAGTTCGACGTTATAACCGTGCTCCTTGGCGCGACCGGCGCAGAAGGCTTCCAGCAGGTGCTCTTCGGCCTCGGTGCGGGCGAACAAGTAGGCGCCGTTGCGCTTGAGTTGCAGGCCAGCGACCTGGGCCCAATGGCCCCAGATGTCGCGGCTTTCTCGCGCAAGGTCGAGCATGGGGCCCGGCGGTTGGCCGGTGACCAGGGCTTGGCCGAAGTTGCGCACCGAGGCGCCCAGGGGCGTGGCGCTGCGTTCGAACACCTTGACCTTGAGGCCGCGCTTGGCGGCGGCGTAGGCGTGCGATAGGCCGAGGATGCCGGCGCCGACAATTAGCAGGTCGGTTTGGTGTGTCATGGAGTGATGTCCTGAATTCAAGGCCGCCTTCGCGAGCAAGCCCGCTCCCACATTTGAATGTGTTCACAAATCAAAATGTGGGAGCGGGCTTGCTCGCGAAGAGGCCATCTGCCCTAACGAAAACCTTACTGACCCGCCACCTTCTCCGACTTACCGTCATAGCGCTTACGCCACTCAGTCAGAATGCTGTCGCGATTCTTCGACGCCCACGCAAAGTCGTTCTTGATCAACCGCTGCTCATAATCTGCTGGCAATTCGGTCTGCGGCTTGGCGATACCCGGCTGGGCGAGCACGGCAAAGTTGTCTTTGTACAAATCCATCGCAGCGGCGCTTGCCGAGAAATCGGCGAGTTTCTTCGCCGCCTCGGCATGGGCCGTGCCCTTCATCACCGCCGTGGCTTCAATGTCCCAGCCCAGGCCTTCCTTGGGCAGGATGATGTCCAGCGGCGCGCCCTGGCGTTTCAACTGCACGGCCGGGTACTCAAAGGAAATCCCGATCGGGAACTCACCCGAGGCCGCCAACTTGCAAGGCTTGGAGCCGGAGTGAACGTACTGGCCGATGTTCTGGTGCAGGTCGTCCATGTACTGCCAGCCCTGTTTCTCGCCGTAGGTTTGCAACCAGGCGCTCACATCCAGGAAACCGGTGCCGGACGAGGCCGGGTTGGGCATCACGATCTTGCCCTTGTACTCAGGCTTGGTGAGGTCTTGCCAACTCACCGGCTTGGTCAGGCCCTGCTTTTCGGCTTCGACGGTGTTGAAGCAAATAGTGGCGGCCCAGATGTCCATGCCGACCCAGGCCGGTGGGTTGGCAGGGTCACGGTAGTTTTTGCCGATCTTGTCCAGGTCGTTGGGTGCGTAGTTATCCAGCATGCCCTGCTGGTCGAGAATCGCCAGGCTGGACGCGGCCAGGCCCCAGACCGCGTCGGCTTGCGGGCGGTCTTTCTCGGCCAACAGCTTGGCGGTGATGATGCCGGTGGAATCACGCACCCACTTGATCTCGATGTCTGGGTTGGCCTTTTCGAAGGCCTGCTTGTAGCTCTTCAACTGCTCGGCTTCCAGGGCCGTGTACACGGTGAGGTCGGTCTTGGCGAAGGCATTCAGGCTGAATGCAGACAGTACGGCAGCGACCAGCGCCAGGGGCTTGAACATGGAATACCTCCTCTGGGGGTTATTGGCCCGGCGCGCTCTGGCGCCAGGCTTGGGAGCGACGCAGTGCGCCGCGTGAGGCCCACGCCAGCAGCAGCGAAACGCCGGCCGAGGTGAACAGGATCAGGGTGGACATGGCCGCCGCACCGCCCACGTTGCCGGCATCGTCCATGTTCAACACGGCGACGGCGGCGAGGATGGTGTCGGGGCTGTAGAGGAAGATCGCGGCAGACACGGTGGTCATCGCCGACACGAACAGGTAGCGCACGATGTCCAGCAAGGCCGGTAGGCAGATCGGCACGGTCACTTTCAGAAAGTGGCGGTACAGCGGCGCCTTGAGGGACAGCGCGGCGGCTTCGAACTCGGCGTCGAGCTGACGCAGCGCCGTGGTGGCGGTCATCTGTGCGGTGGTCAGATAGTGCGCAATGGTGCACACCACCAGCAGGGTCATGGTCCCGTAGAGCACGTGCAGCGGGTTGCCACTGAGGTTGAAAAAGAACACGTAGCCCAGGCCCAGCACCAGGCCGGGCACCGCCATCGGCACGAAGCTGAGCAAGCGCAACGCGAGGTTGAGCGTTTTCTGGCCCTTGGTCTTTTCCATCAGGTAGGCGCCGGTGAAGATCAGCACGCTGCCGATCAACGCCGTGCACAAGGCCAGGGTCAGGCTGTTGCGATAGGCCAGCCAGCCGCCGCCAGCGGTGTCTTCAAACTGGTAGTGGCTCAGCGAGAGCGAGAGGTTGTACGGCCAGAATTTGACCAGCGAGGAGTACACCGCCATGCCGAATACCAGCAGCAATACGGCGCAAATCGTCAGCACGATGGCCAGGTAGCAGCCGTCCCTCAACCGCGAAGGCACGGGTTGGAACACCTGGGCGCGACCGCTCATGGAATCACCATGGCGACGACGCAGCCAGGCATCCACAGCAAAACTGAACAGTGCGGGCAGCAGCAACACCATGCCGATCAAGGCGCCGCGACCGAACTGTTGTTGGCCGACCACCGCTTTGTAGGCCTCCAGCGCCAGCACCTGATAATCGCCCCCCACGACAACCGGCACGCCAAAGTCGGTGATGGTCAGGGTGAACACCAGACAGAACGCCGCGAACACCGCCTGGCGCGTGGCCGGCCAGGTGACGCTGCGAAACGCCCGGGCCGGGCTGGCGCCCATGCTGGAAGCGGCATCGAACAGCCGCGCATCCGCCAGGGACAGCGCCGACAGCAGGATCATCAAGGCATGTGGGAAGGTGTAGATCACCTCACCCAGCACAATGCCCCAGAAGCCGTAGATATTGTCCGAGAGCAACCCGCGCAACAGGCCCTGGTTGCCGAACCAGTACACCAGCGCAATGCCCGGCAACATTGACGGTGCCATCAAGGGCAGCAGCGACATGCCTCGCCAGATCGCCTTGCCCGGAATCAACGTGCGTTGCAGGGCGTAGGCAAACAGGTAGGCCAGGGGTACGACGATGGCTGCCACGCTGAGTGAAACCTTCAGGCTATTGCCCAACAGCCAGTGGAAGTTGGCGCTGGTCACCAACTCACGCGCGGCAACGAGACCACCGCCCTGCCCGGCTTCGCTGCTGAAACCGCGCCAGAAGATCGCCAGCAACGGCATCAGTACTGCGACGCACAGCAGCGCCAGCCACACCAGCTTTCCGCCGACGACAAAGATTCGATCACCGGTTTCAGCGCGGGAGACCTGACGCGGCAACGTTATGACAGCGGCCATCTCAGGCAAACACCTGCAGGCTGCGCGGCGGCAAGGCAACCCAGATATCCTGGGCGCCCAGGCGTGGCATGGCTTCCGGGGCCAGCTCGGCCAGCAGCGCATGGCCGGGCAGTTGTTCCAGCTCAAAGCTCATGCGGCAGCGGTTGCCGAGAAAGGTGATCTCACGCACTTTGGCCGGGAACAGGTTTTCTTCATGCACCCCAGGGTTGACGTTGATGGCTTCCGGGCGGCAGAACAGGCGCCCGGACCTGGCCACACCGGCATCATCGGCCAGGCGCAGGTTCATCCCGCCGACCTGGGCGTAGCTGGCGCTGTTGCGGCTGAACGGCAGCCAGTTGCCCTGGCCGACAAACTCCGCCACGAACGGCGTGGCCGGGCGGTCGTAAATTTCTTGGGGGGTGGCGTATTGCTCGACCTTGCCGTTGTTCATCACGGCAATGCGGTCGGCCATCAACATGGCTTCGTCCTGGTTGTGGGTGACCATCAAGGTGGTGATGCCCAGTTGACGTTGCAGTTGGCGCAGCTCAGTGCACAAATGCTCGCGCACGCGGGCGTCCAGGGCCGACATCGGTTCATCCAGCAGCAGTAACGAAGGCGCCGGCGCCAGCGCACGGGCCAGGGCCACGCGTTGCTGCTGGCCGCCGGAGAGTTGGCCGGGGTATTTCTTTTCGCTGCCCAGCAGGCCCACCAGTTCCAGCATCTGGCCGACGCGCTTGCGCGCTTCATCGCGACCACTGCCGGTGAGCCCGTAGCCGATATTGGCTTCCACGGTGAGGTTGGGAAACAACGCGTAGGACTGGAACAGAATGCCGTAGTCCCGCGCCTGGGGTGGCAGCAGGGAAACGTCACGACCTCCCAGGTAAAGCTCACCGCTGTCCTGGCGCTCAAGCCCGGCGATGCAGCGCAGCAAGGTGGTTTTGCCGCAGCCGGACGGGCCCAGCAGGCACACCAGTTCACCGGCGGCGACGTCCAGGGAGACGTTGTCCAGCGCCGTAAAGGCGCCGAAGCGCTTTTGCACATTGCGCACCTTCATGGGCGCGCCGGGTTGGGTCAGGGCTGTGTTCATGGAGGGCACCTCATCAAACGAATGAGGGCCATGCTAGGGAGCGAATGCGTCGCTCATGTGGCAGGAAGGCAAAAGGCAGTGATAGTGGTATTGGTGTTTTTTTGTAGGAGCGAGCTTGCTCGCGAAATACCTGAGGACGCGGCGCAGATTCAGGATGACCGCGTTATCGTTGACGATTTTCGCGAGCAAGCTCGCTCCTACAGGGGGGACATCTCTTGTGCCAGCCCCAGAAAAGCCGCCGGCAGCCGCGCGCCCTTCCTCTCCTTCAGGCAGTACAGATACTCCGGAATCTGCGGCGCATTCTCGAGGGTCAGCACCCGCAATTGCGGGTCATGAGGCACCTCCTGGCGCGCAATGATGCTGATGCCGATATTGCGCAGCACCGCCTCGCGGATCGACTCGCGGCTGCCGATTTCCAGCAACGGCCCGTAGCTCACATGGGCGCCTTGCAGCATATCTTCTGTCAGCCGCCGCGTGGTCGAGCCCGCTTCGCGCATTAACAGGGTGTGCCCGGCCAGCGCGCTGAGGGGCACATGGTCAAGCTTGGCCAGGGGATGGTTGCGGTGCACCGCCAGCACCAGCGGGTCGGTGCCGAGCACGCGGCGGATCAAGCGCGGGTCCTCCAGCAGTTGCGATGAGGCGGCGACATCCACGCGGTAATCATCCAACGCTTCGAGCACTTGCTGGGAGTTGCCGATTTCCACCGACACCTCGACGTGGGGCAGGCGCTCGCGAAAGGCTTTGACCAGATCGAGGATGTAATACGGCGCCGTTGCGGCAATCCTCAATGCGCCCTGGACCTGGCCGTTGTTACGCAGGAAAAACTCGATATCCGCTTCCTGCTGCAACAACGCCTTGACCATCGGCAGCAACCGCGCACCCTCGTCGCTGACGGTGAGGCGGCGGCCGCCACGGTAGAACAGCTCAACGCCATATTGGCTTTCGAGGTTGCGAATCTGCGTGGTGACGGTGGGCTGGCTGAGGCCGAGTTTTTTCGCCGCCTGGGTAATGCTGCCCAGGCGGGCGACCATGAAAAAAGCCTTTAGCTCGGCACTCAGCACACCACCCTCTCATCGTCTATTTGCGCAACAGGCGCAGACCATTGAACACCACCAGCAGGGCCACGCCCATGTCGGCGAACACCGCCATCCACATGGTGGCCAGGCCCAGGAAGGTGACCACCAGGAAGATCGCCTTGATCACCAGCGCCAGGGCGATGTTCTGCCTGAGGATACTCGACGTTTGCCGCGACAGCCGAATGAATGCCGGGATCTTGCGCAAATCGTCGTCCATCAGCGCCACGTCGGCGGTTTCGATGGCGGTATCGGTGCCGGCGGCGGCCATGGCAAAACCAATCTCGGCGCGGGCCAGGGCCGGGGCGTCGTTGATGCCATCACCCACCATGCCCACGCGATGGCCTTGGCCGTAGAGGGTTTCGATGGCTTGCAGCTTGTCGGTGGGCAACAGGTCGCCCTGGGCCTGATCGATGCCAACTTGACTCGCAATTGCCTGGGCGGTGTGGGTGTTGTCGCCGGTGAGCATCAAGGTCTTGATGCCCAGTGCGTGCAGTTGCTGTATGGCTTCGCGGCTGCTGTCCTTGACGGTGTCGGCCACGGCGAACAGGGCCAGGGGGCCGGATTTGTCGAGTAGCAGCACCACAGACTTGCCTTGTTTTTCCAGGGCGAAGAGTTTTTCTTCAAGCGCAGGCGAACACAGGCCCAGGTCTTCCACCAGCCGATGGTTGCCCAAGTAATAGGTTTCCCCGTTGATATCGCCGCGCACGCCACGACCGGCGAGTGCTTCAAAGTTATCCACAACGTGGGCGGACAGGTTTTTATCCACAGCTGCCTTGGCGATGGCCAGGGACACCGGGTGATCGGAGCGCCCGGCCAAACTGGCGGCCAGGGCCGGGGCGCGGTCTTCGACGGTGGGGAACAACGCCAGGTAATCGGTTTGCACCGGTTTGCCATGGGTGAGGGTGCCGGTCTTGTCCAAGGCCAGGTAGTCGAGCTTGTAACCGCCCTCCAGGTACACGCCGCCCTTGATCAGGATGCCTTTGCGTGCCGCCGCCGCCAGGCCGCTGACGATGGTCACCGGGGTGGAGATCACCAATGCGCACGGGCAGGCCACTACCAGCAGCACCAGCGCGCGGTAGATCCAGTCGAACCAGGCACCGGCCATGAACAGCGGCGGGATCACCGCCACGCCAAGGGCAAACAGGAACACAGCCGGGGTGTAGATTTTCGAGAAGCTGTCGACAAAACGCTGAGTGGGTGCCCGCGCGCCCTGGGCCTGTTCCACCGCGTGGATGATGCGCGCCAGGGTGGAGTTATCGGCGGCTGCGGTGACTTTGTATTCCAGGGAACCTGCCTGGTTGATGGTGCCGGCGAAGACTTTATCGCCCACGGTTTTTTCAATCGGCAGGCTTTCTCCGGTGATCGGCGCCTGGTCGATGGTTGATTGACCGACGGTGACTTCACCATCCAGGCCGATACGCTCGCCAGGTTTTACCCGCACAATAGCGCCCAGATCGATACTTTTAACCTCTTGCTCCGCCCAAGAACCATCAGCCTGCTGAACAGTGGCCTGCTCCGGCGTCATCTGCATCAAACCGCTGATGGCGTTGCGTGCGCGGTCCAGGGACTTGGCTTCGATCAGTTCGGCCACGGTGAACAGGAACATCACCATCGCCGCTTCTGGCCACTGGCCAATCAACACGGCACCGGTTACCGCAATGCTCATCAAGGCGTTGATGTTCAGGTTGAGGTTTTTCAGGGCGATCCAGCCCTTTTTATAGGTGGTGAGGCCGCCGCTGAGGATCGACACCAGTGCCACCAACGCAATCACCCAGGTCGGCGCGGCGCTGGTGAAGTGCAACACCTCGGCACCCAGTGCACCCACGCCGGACACCGCCAGCGGCCACCAATGCTTCTTGGCAGGTGGCGCGGCAGGCGTAGTGCCGTCTTCAATGGGGTCGGCCTGCATGCCGATGGACTTGATGGCCGCGATGATCGGCGCGGTGTTTGGTAGGTCGTGGGTGACGCCGAGGATGCGGTTGATCAGGTTGAATTCCAGCTGCTGCACGCCAGCAAGCTTGCCCAGTTTGTTCTGGATCAGGGTTTGTTCGGTGGGGCAGTCCATGGCTTCGATGCGGAACGTGCTCAGGCGCGAGCCGGCAGTGGGCGCTTGGCTCAGTTGCACCCGCGCAGGCGCTGGCGTGCCCGAACAGCAAGAGCCGCCATGACCGTGGTTATGCACAGGGGTAAGTTTTTGCAGGGAGTCGCTCATCAGGTCGCGTCCGTAAGGTGCCTGTTGCCAAGTAAAGACCCTGTAGCCACTATAGGGTCAAGCACCCATTTGGAGATTGCTGCAATGAAGATCGGCGAACTGGCGAAACTGACCGACTGCCAGGTGGAAACCATCCGGTATTACGAAAAGGAAGGCCTGCTGCCACCCCCGGCACGCACCGAGGCCAACTACCGTGTGTACACCCAGGCGCACACCGAGCGGCTGATCTTCATCCGCAATTGCCGCAGCCTGGACATGACCCTGGAAGAAATCCGCAGCCTCTTGGGGTTACGTGATAGCCCCCAGGACCAGTGCGAAAGCGTGAATGCGTTGATCGACGAGCATATCCAGCACGTCAAGGCGCGGATCGACGGGTTGTTGGTGTTGCAGGAACAGTTGCTGGACTTGCGACAGCGCTGTGGCGGCGGGCCAGAATGCGGGATTTTGCAGCGGCTGGAGGTGAGCGGGAGTGTGGTGGCGAGTGAGGCGGAGCCGTCCCATGTGGGCAGGAGCCATGGTCACTGACCCCAGCTTGGTAACCCAATCAAAATGTGGGAGGGGGCTTGCTCCCGATTGCAGTGTGTCAGCCACTGACTATTTGGCTGATCCACCGCTATCGGGAGCAAGCCCCCTCCCACATTGACCGAGTAGCCTTTAGATGGCCACGTCAGCCTTGATGCTTGGATCAGCGTCATAACCCACAATTTCAAAGTCTTCGAACTTGTAGTCATAGATCGACGCAGGCTTACGCTTGATCACCAGCTCCGGCAGCTTCTTCGGTGTACGCGCCAGCTGGGTCTGGATCTGTTCCATATGGTTGCTGTACGCATGGGTATCGCCAGTGGTGACGATGATCTCGTGGGGGATCAGGTCGCACTGCTGGGCCAGCATATGGGTGAGCAACGCCAGCGCCGCGGTGTTGTACGGCAGGCCCAGGAACACATCGGAGCTGCGGATATACAACTGCATCGACAGGTGCCCGTCATGCACGAACGCCTGGTACAGCAGGTGGCACGGCGGCAGGGCTTGCTTGCCGTTGCGGGCGTTTTCCTGGGGGCTCTTGGTTTCGTCGGGCAGGTACTCGACGTTCCAACCGTGGAACAGGATGCGGCGGCTGTTGGGGTTGGTCTTCAGCGTTTCAACCATGTAGTCGATCTGGTTGATCTTGCCGCCGTCCTTGGTCGGCCAGGCGGTCCACTGCTCGCCGTAGACCGGACCGAGATCACCTTCTTCGGTGGCCCACTCGTCCCAGATACGCACGCCGTTTTCGTTGAGCCACTTGATGTTGGTGTTGCCGCTCAACATCCAGATCAGCTCGTTGGCGATGCTCTTGAAGTGAAGCTTCTTGGTGGTCAGCAGCGGGAAGCCGTCGGCCAAGTTATGCCGATACTGACGGGCAAACACAGCCTTGGTGCCGGTGCCGGTGCGATCGCCCTTGGTCAATCCATTGGTGACGACGTCGTTCAGTAGTTCGAGATATTGCTTCATGTGTGTACCCGTATTCGAATTTAAAGCGCGGTGTTCTTCAAAGGTTGCGGGCGGTTGTATGCCCACCACAGCAAGCCCAGGCCACCGAGGATCATCGGCAGGCTGAGGATCTGCCCCATGGTCACCCAACCGAACGCCAGGTAGCCCAGCTGCGCATCCGGCACGCGCACGAACTCGACGATAAAGCGGAAGATCCCGTAGAACAGCGCGAACATGCCCGACACCGCCATGGTGGGGCGTGGCTTGCGCGAGAAGATATAGAGGATAAGGAACAGCGCCACGCCTTCCAACGCGAATTGGTAGAGCTGCGACGGATGGCGCGGCAGTTGCGCCGGGTCGCTGAAAGGTGGGAACACCATGGCCCACGGCACATCAGTCGGCTTGCCCCACAACTCGGCATTGATGAAGTTGCCGATACGCCCGGCACCCAGGCCGATTGGCACCATGGGCGCGACGAAGTCCATCAACTGGAAGAACGACTTGCCGTTACGGCGACCAAACCACCAGGCGGCGATCATCACGCCAATAAACCCACCGTGGAACGCCATGCCGCCCTTCCACACTTCGAAGATCAGCGTCGGGTTGGCGATGTAGGCGGACAAATCGTAGAACAACACATACCCCAGGCGCCCGCCGACGATCACCCCCATCGACAACCAGAAAATCAGGTCGGAGAGTTTTTCCTTGGTCCAGGTGGGGTCGAAGCGGTTCAGGCGTCGAGAAGCCAGGAACCAGGCACCGCCGATGCCGATCAGGTACATCAACCCGTACCAGTGGATTTTCAGCGGACCGATGGCCAGGGCCACCGGGTCGATCTGCGGGTAAGGCAGCATTGCGACTCCTCGTTAAATCATTCGTTATGGCGTTCGGGACCATGCCCGTGCGCGATTAAGGCTGCGTTACAACAAAAAGTTCAAACCGACGCAAAACAGCAGCCCGGCAAACAGCCGCTTCAACAAACGCGGCGACAGCTTGTGCGCCAGGCGTGCACCGAAGCGGGCAAACACCATGCTGGTCAGGGCAATGCCCAACAGCGCCGGCAAATACACGAACCCTAGACTATGAGCGGGCAACAGCGGGTCATGCCAGCCCAGAATCATGAAACTTAATGCACTGGCCACGGCAATCGGCAGGCCACAGGCCGACGAGGTGGCCACGGCCTGCTGCATCGGCACGCTGCGCCAGGTCAGGAAGGGGACGGTCAGCGAGCCGCCGCCGATCCCGAAGATCGCCGAGGCCCAGCCAATCACCGTGCCGGCCAGGGTCAGGCCGACCTTGCCTGGCACCGTGCGACTGGCCTTGGGCTTGACCTCCAGGGCAAGCTGCACGGCGATGACCAAGGCAAATACACCAATGACCTTCTGCAAATTGGGGCCGGAAATCGCCTCGGCCGTCAGCGCGCCAAAGCCCGCGCCGATCAGGATACCCACGGTCATCCACATGAAGATCGGCCAACGCACGGCGCCACGCCGATGGTGCTCGCGCACGGCATTGACCGAGGTAAAGATGATGGTCGCAAGCGAAGTGCCCACGGCCAGGTGCGTCAGCACCTGCGGGTCAAAGCCCTGCAAGGTGAAGCTGAACACCAGCACCGGCACGATGATGATCCCGCCGCCCACGCCGAACAGCCCGGCGAGTACGCCTGCACAGGCGCCCAGCGCCAAATACAGCAGAAATTCCATGGGAGCCCCCCAGACAAGTGCGGCATGTTAACGGATGGAAGGCATGCGACCCAACTGGATACGATGGAACGCCTCTGTTTGAGTGCGTAGAGTGGCAAAAAACACAAAAGGGATCGCCTGATGTGCCTGATTGTTTTCGCCTGGCGGCCGGGCCATGCCCAACCGCTGATCGTCGCGGCCAACCGTGACGAGTTCTACGCTCGCCCCAGCCTGCCGCTGGCCCAGTGGCTGGATGCCCCCGACGTCTACGCCGGCCGCGATCAGGAAGCGGGGGGGACTTGGCTTGGGGTCAATGCCGATGGACGCTTTGCCGCCCTGACCAATATCCGCGACCCGCACCAGCCGCCGGCACGTAAATCGCGCGGGGAATTGGTGGCGCGCTTCCTCAATGGAACCTTGCCGATCGAAGACTATTTAGCCGACGTTAACGGCCGTTCGATTGAATATGCCGGGTTTAACCTGCTAGTCGGCACGCGGGATGAGTTGTGGCATTACAACGCCAATCAAACGGAGCCGACGCCCTTGAAGGCCGGGGTGTATGGATTGTCCAACGCCGGGCTGGATACGCCATGGCCCAAGTTGCTCAAGGCCAAGGCGGCATTGAGCGCGGCGCTGGAAGATCCGCAACCGGAGGCCTTGCTGGAGATTTTGAGTGATCCCCAGACAGCGCCGTTTGCAGACCTGCCGGATACCGGCGTGGGGTTGGCGACGGAGAGCCTGTTATCCAGCGTGTTTATTGCCAGCCCCAGTTATGGGACGCGGGCGAGTACGGCGCTGATTGTGAATGCGGATGGGTCGCGCAGGATGGTGGAGCGCAGTTTTGGGCCCCATGGTGGGCGATTGGGTGAGGTAGAACTCAACCTGTAGGAGCGAGCTTGCTCGCGAAAAACCTGAGAGCGTTGCGGGGAACCAGATACCCCGCGTTATCGTTAATGTTTTTCGCGAGCAAGCTCGCTCCTACAGGGTTTTCGCCGACGCCGGGTTGATCATCCGCGTCAGCCCCAGGTTCTTCAACGCCAACTGCAACGAGCTGTGGATAACTTGCGGGTTGTCGATGGTCATCAACTGCGCCAGCAAATCCTTGGCCATGCCCAAATCCACCTGGCGCAGCATCCACTTCACCTTCGGCAAGTTGGTGGCGTTCATCGACAGGCTGTCAAAGCCCATCGCCATCAACAGCACCGCCGCTGCCGGGTCGCCAGCCATTTCGCCGCAGATGCTCACCGGCTTGCCTTCGGCATGGGCGTCGCGCACCACATGTTGCAGGGCTTGCAGCACCGCCGGGTGCAGGTAGTCGTAGAGGTCGGCTACCCGTGGGTTGTTACGGTCAACGGCCAGTAGGTATTGGGTCAAGTCGTTGGAACCCACCGACAGGAAGTCCACCTGCCGCGCCAGCTCCTTGGCCTGGTACACCGCTGCCGGGATTTCGATCATCACGCCAATTGGCGGCATCGGAACGTCGGCGCCTTCGTCGCGCACTTCGCCCCAGGCACGGTGGATAAGGTGCAGCGCCTCTTCCAGCTCATGGGTGCCGGAGATCATCGGCAACAGGATACGCAGGTTGTTCAGGCCTTCGCTGGCCTTGAGCATGGCGCGGGTCTGGACGAGGAAAATCTCGGGGTGATCGAGAGTCACGCGAATACCGCGCCAGCCCAGGAAGGGGTTGTCTTCCTTGATGGGGAAGTACGACAGCGATTTGTCGCCGCCGATATCCAGGCTGCGCATGGTCACCGGCAACGGGTGAAAGGCTTGCAGTTGCTCGCGATAGATCGCCAGTTGCTCCTTCTCACTCGGGAAGCGCTGATTGATCATGAACGGCACTTCGGTGCGATACAGCCCCACGCCTTCGGCGCCACGCTGTTGCGCACGGGCCACGTCGGCCAGCAGGCCGGTGTTGACCAGCAGCGGCACGCGGTGGCCATCGGTGGTCACGCACGGCAGTTCGCGCAGCGAGTCCAGGCCCAGGGCCAGTTGTTTCTCTTCTTCCACCACCTCGGCGTATTGCTTGCGCAACACATCGCTGGGGTTGGTAAACACTTCACCACGATGGCCATCGACGATCATGTCGATGCCATCGACCTTGGCATACGGCAGGTCCACCAGGCCCATCACCGTCGGGATGCCCATGGCACGGGCCAGGATCGCGACGTGGGAGTTGCCCGAGCCGAGTACCGAGACCAGGCCCACCAGTTTGCCTTCCGGTACTTCGCCAAGTTGGGTAGCGGTCAGTTCTTCACTGACGAGGATGGTGTTGTCGGGGAAGACCATGTTGGTGGTGCGGTCTTCCTGCAAGTAGGCCAGCAGACGGCGACCGAGGTCACGCACATCCGAGGCCCGCTCGCGCAGGTAGTCGTCATCCATCATTTCGAAACGGTTGACGTGATCGGTGACCACTTGGCGCAGTGCGCCCTGGGCCCACTGGCCGGTCTTGATCACGGTCTTGACTTCGTTACCCAGGGACGCGTCGTCGAGCATCATCTGGTACACGTCGAACAGCGCGCGCTCTTCGGGGCGCAACTGGGTGGCCAGCTTGTTCGACAGGTTGCGCATGTCGGCGCGCACGCCTTCCAGGGCGGTCTTGAACAGCTTGATTTCAGCGTCGATGTCTTTGACGGTTTTGTCCGGCACCACATCCAGGTCCGCCGGCGGCAACATGACCACCGCCGTACCCACCGCAGCGCCCGGCGAACCTGGCACGCCGACAAACTTGGCTTCCTGGATGCCCTTGCCTTCGCGACCCAGGCCGCGAATCGAGCCGGTGGCTTCGGCGTGGGCAATTACACCTGCAAGCTGCGCGCTCATGGTCACGAGGAAGGCTTCTTCACCTTCGTCGAACTGGCGGCGTTCTTTTTGCTGGATGACCAACACGCCGACAACGCGGCGGTGGTGAATGATCGGCGCACCGAGGAACGAGGCGTAGCGCTCTTCACCGGTTTCGGCGAAGTAGCGATAACGCGGGTGATCGGCGGCGTGTTCGAGGTTCAGGGGTTCTTCACGCGTCCCCACCAGGCCCACCAGACCTTCATTGGGCGCCATGCTGACCTTGCCGATCGAGCGCTTGTTCAAGCCCTCGGTGGCCATCAGCACAAAACGGTTGGTCTCGGGGTCCAGCAGGTAAACCGAGCAGACCTGGCTGCCCATGGCTTCCTTGACGCGCAACACAATAATCCCCAACGCCGCCTTGAGATCCTTGGCGGAGTTAACTTCCTGGACGATCTTGCGCAGCGTATTGAGCATGGCTCGGGGTCGAACTCCGTCGTCAGTCGCGCGCTAAAAGGCGCGGGGCAAGCTCTTTGAGCGCGCGACGATAAACTTCGCGCTTGAATGTCACCACCTGGCCCAACGGGTACCAATAGCTGACCCAGCGCCAGCCATCGAACTCCGGTTTACCGGTTAAATCCATCCGCACCCGCTGCTCATTGGAGATCAGGCGCAGGAGAAACCATTTCTGCTTCTGGCCGATACACAGCGGTTGGCTGTGGGTACGCACCAGGCGTTGCGGCAAACGATAACGCAACCAGCCACGGGTACAGGCCAGAATTTGCACATCTTCGCGCTCAAGGCCGACTTCTTCGTTCAACTCACGGTACAAGGCGTCTTCAGGGGTTTCGTCGGGGTTGATTCCACCTTGAGGAAACTGCCAGGCATCTTGGTTGATTCGGCGAGCCCATAGCACCTGTCCGGCATCATTCGTAAGAATAATCCCGACATTAGGACGGAAACCATCGGGGTCGATCACGGCAACAACCTCGCAAACGCATGTCGCCGCATTGTTCCACAAAGGTTGATGAAGCGGCAACGAGGCTTCTTACCTTATGTGCACTCTTGTGAAAAGACCGTATTCTGGACGCCTTTTTACAGACTTTTCAGCGAGTAACTGCAATGCGCCTGGCTTTATTCGACTTGGACAACACCCTCCTCGGCGGTGACAGCGATCACGCTTGGGGCGATTACCTGTGTGAACGCGGGATTCTCGACCCTATCGCCTACAAGGCTCGCAATGACGAGTTCTACCAGGACTACCTGGCCGGCAAGCTGGACCAGGCGGCCTACCTGAACTTCAGCCTGGAAATCCTTGGCCGCACCGAGATGGCCCAGCTGGATGAGTGGCACCGTGACTTCATGCGCGACTGCATCGAGCCGCTGATGCTGCCGCGGGCCGTGGAGTTGCTGCAAAAGCACCGCGCCGCCGGCGACACGCTGGTGATCATCACCGCCACCAACCGTTTCGTCACCGCGCCGATTGCCGCACGCCTGGGCGTGGACACCTTGATCGCCACCGAATGCGAGATGGAAAACGGCCGCTACACCGGGCGCAGCACAGATGTGCCGTGCTTCCGTGAAGGCAAGGTGACGCGTTTGAACCGGTGGTTGGAAGAGACCGGATTCAGTCTGGAAGACAGCTATTTCTACAGCGATTCGATGAATGATTTGCCGCTGTTGGAGCAGGTGACGCATGCGGTGGCGGTAGACCCGGACCCGAATTTGCGGGCCGAGGCTGAAAAGCGTGGATGGCCGGTGATTACATTGCGCAGCTGACACCTTCCCTTGTAGGAGCGAGCTTGCTCGCGAAAAGCCCGAGAGCACCGCGTGTATCCAGGATACCCGCGTTATCGTTGACGCCTTTCGCGAGCAAGCTCGCTCCTACACGGGCTTGGCGCCCATCAACCCCGCAATCGCCAAAAACCCCACCAGACTGACCACGGCCAGCACCAGAGTGAAATTCAGGCTGCCGCCCTCGCCTTTACGCAGCCGGTTTAGCCGCGCCACCAGCCAGAACCAGGCCAACGCCGCCACCGTATAAAGGATGCTGGAACCCAAAATCCAGGTCTGCCCCAGCGGCCAGCCAACCAGGTGCACCAGCCACCAACCGGTAAACGGCATGCTCACCACGCACACCCCCATCAGCAACCACACGAACGCCCAGGGGCGCTGCACGGTAACCGCCGGACCGGCGCTGCGCTTGCGCCAGGCCAGCAGCGCCAGGCCCAGGCCACTGAGCAGCAGCAACACAGTGGCCGCGATGTGGATAACTTTCAGGGTGGTCAGGGTTTCCATGTGTCGTCTTCCTTAAAGGCCGCCCCATCAGCGTAGCTGTTCAACCGAGGAACAGCTTGTAGGCCGGGTTATCGCTTTCATCCCAGTATGGGTAGCCAATGGCCTCCAGCGCTGCAGGCACCAGGTGGCGCTCGTTCGCCGGCACTTGCAGGCCAGCCACTACACGGCCATCTGCCGCACCGTGGTTGCGGTAGTGGAACATCGAGATATTCCAGCGCCCGCCCAGCTTGTGCAGGAAGTTGAACAAAGCCCCTGGACGCTCCGGAAACTCGAAGCGGAACACCACTTCATTGCTGACGTGGGCCGCATGGCCACCGACCATATGGCGGATATGCAACTTGGCCAGCTCGTTCTCGGTCAGGTCCAGCACCGGAAAACCCTGCTCGGTCAGGCTGGCGATCAGCGCGCTGCGCGGGTCGTTTTCCGGATGGGTCTGCACGCCGACAAAGATGTGCGCCTCGCTGCCGGAGTGGAAGCGGTAGTTGAACTCGGTGATCTGGCGCTTGCCCACAGCCTCGCAAAAGGCCTTGAAGCTGCCCGGCTTCTCGGGGATGGTCACGGCGATGATGGCTTCGCGGCCCTCACCCAGCTCGGCGCGCTCGGCCACATGGCGCAAGCGGTCGAAGTTGACGTTGGCGCCGGAGTCGATGGCCACCAGGGTTTGCCCGGTAACGCCACGGGTCTCCACGTATTTCTTGATACCGGCCACGCCCAGCGCGCCCGCAGGCTCGGTGATGGAGCGGGTGTCATCGTAGATGTCCTTGATCGCTGCACAGATTTCATCGGTGCTCACGGTGATCACTTCATCCACATAGTCTTTGCAGATATCGAAGGTGTGTTGGCCGATCTGCGCCACCGCCACGCCATCGGCGAAAAGGCCGACAGTCGGCAACACCACGCGCTCGCCAGCGGCCAGCGCCGCTTGCAGGCAGTTGGAATCGTCCGGTTCTACGCCAATGATCTTGATTTCCGGACGCAGGTATTTCACATACGCCGCGATACCGGCGATCAGCCCGCCACCGCCTACGGGGACGAAAATCGCGTCCAGGGGCCCTGGGTGCTGGCGCAAAATCTCCATCGCCACGGTGCCCTGCCCGGCAATGGTGTGGGGATCATCGTAGGGGTGAATGTAGACGTAGCCTTTTTCATCGACCAGCTTGAGCGAGTAGGCCAGGGCTTCCGGGAAGGAATCACCATGCAGCACCACTTTGCCGCCACGGGAGCGCACGCCCTCGACCTTGATCTCGGGGGTGGTCTTGGGCATCACGATGGTGGCTTTCACCCCCAGCACCTTGGCCGCCAGGGCCAGGCCCTGGGCGTGGTTGCCCGCCGAGGCCGTGACCACGCCACGGGCGCGCTCCTCGCTGGTCAGTTGGGTGAGCTTGTTGTAGGCGCCACGAATCTTGAACGAGAACACCGGCTGCAAGTCTTCACGCTTGAGCCAGACCTTGTTGCCCAACCGCTCGGAGAGCTGGCGGGCGGTCTGCAGCGGGGTTTCTACCGCAACGTCGTAAACGCGCGAGGTGAGGATCTTTTTGACGTACTGTTCAAGCATCGGCGGGCATCTACTTTCACGGTTTGGCAGGGCCAAGGAGTCTAACCCGGCTTTTGGCCGGGCGACCACACGAATCCAGAGGTTTTGTTGGGTTATACTCGCGCCCCTCGTTAACTCCCCGCCCGTTCCGGAGCCCGCATGACCCAG
This sequence comes from Pseudomonas kairouanensis, assembly GCF_004682055.1. Classification (GTDB taxonomy): domain Bacteria; phylum Pseudomonadota; class Gammaproteobacteria; order Pseudomonadales; family Pseudomonadaceae; genus Aquipseudomonas; species Aquipseudomonas kairouanensis. The sequence continues at coordinate 29,328 of NZ_QUZU01000051.1, forward strand.
GATCAACTCAAACAGGCAGTGGCCCAGGCCGCTGTCGATTTAATCCTTCCTAAACTCGACGACAAGAGCATCGTCGGTGTCGGCACCGGCTCCACTGCCAACTGCTTTATCGATGCGCTGGCCCAGCACAAAGGCGCGTTCGACGGCGCCGTGGCCAGCTCCGAAGCCACCGCTGCACGCCTCAAAGGCCACGGCATTCCGGTGTACGAGCTCAACACTGTGAGTGACCTTGAGTTCTACGTGGACGGCGCCGATGAAAGCGACGCGCACCTGAACCTGATCAAAGGCGGCGGCGCAGCCCTGACCCGCGAGAAGATCGTCGCGGCCGTGGCCAAAACATTCATCTGCATCGCCGACGCCAGCAAGCTGGTGCCGGTACTCGGCGCGTTCCCATTGCCGGTGGAAGTGATCCCGATGGCCCGCAGCCATGTGGCCCGCGAGCTGGTGAAGCTGGGCGGCGACCCGGTTTACCGTGAGGGTGTGTTGACCGATAACGGCAACATCATCCTGGATGTGTTCAATATGCAGATCACCAACCCCGTGGAACTGGAAACCCAGATCAACGCCATCGTGGGTGTGGTGACCAATGGTTTGTTTGCAGCGCGTCCGGCGGATGTGTTGCTGCTGGGCACCTCTGAAGGCGTTAAAACCCTCAAGGCCTGATGCAAAACCCAAAGTTGTAGCAGGTTAAGGTGGGAGGGGGCTTGCTCCCTCCCACATGGGGCCCGCAGTGAGCTCAAGAATTGAATTCAGGAACTCGGTTTCTTGAAGACATAGAACAAATTCGGCTCACTGGTCAGGTACAAGTTACCGTCATCATCCATCGCAATCCCTTCGGCCTGCGGCACGCGCTGCTTCAAGCCATGGCGCCCTTTGAGCAACGACAAACTGCTCAACGGCCGACCATCGATATCCAGTTCTAGCACCAGAAACGACTCATCCGACAATGCCAGCAAATGGCCGCTGCGCTCATCGTATTGCAGGCTCGACAGGTCACGCACAAACAACCCGGCATCGCGCTTGGGGTTGTTGATCACATGCACCGAGTAGGTTTTTTCGGGCTTGAAATGGGGAAAGCCATGGACCTCGTAGATCAGCATCGGGTCGCGCTCCTTGGCCACGAACAGACGCTTGCCCACTGAGTCATAGGCCAGGCCTTCAAAGCCCTTGTTGCCCCCCACATGCAGGCCCAGGGTCATCTGCTCCGCATCGGCGGCGTCGAGGAACTGGGTGTCATCGTCCACATGCACCTTGATCAGCCGCTGCTGGCGCTCATCACTGATCACATAGATGTTCTCGCTGATAAATTCCACGGCCTCGGCATCGCCAAACCCCACCAACGGAATGCGCCGCAGGATATCGCCCTGAAGGGACAACTCGATCAGTTCGGGGTTTTTATTGGTGACGGTAAACAGGCTTTTGCGCACGGGGTCGTAGGTGAGGGCTGAGACGTCGTCTTGCAGACCTTCGATCACCTTGGCTTCCAGGGCCACTTGGTAATCAGCCAGGCCAATGGAACGCTCATCGGAAGGCTGGCGCCAGGCCTGGAAGTTGAACCAGGCACGCTCAAACAGACGAAAATGCTGTGCAACGGCCCCGGCACTGATCAGGGCGATCAGCGCAAGCGTCAGTAGAACGGGTTTGGGACGGGCGAATCGACGCATGGGGCGAGGCTCAAAGTCAAAAGTGGCGAATGAATATCACGCCTGTCTGAATTTAAACTTAAACGCGCCCGGATGTCTGGCGAATGCCGCTACTAGAGAAATATCTGACGTAACCCGTCTGCTATTTCTGCTTCTCGAAACGATAGAACAGGTTTGGCTCACTGACCATGTACAGCGTGCCAGCCTCATCCATGGTCACCCCTTCCGCCCGGGGAATGGTGTCCTTGAGGCCATTGAAGCCGCCAAGCAGGGTCATGAAGCTGACTTGCTCGCCCTTTTCATCCAACTCCAGCAGCAGGTGGGAATCCGCCGAGAGCACCAGCAGGTGCCCGGTGCGCGGGTCCACCGCCAGGGCCGATAGGTTGCGCATGTCCAACTCGGTGCTGGTCAGCTTTTGTTTGTCACCCACGAGGGTCTGGCTGCCATCGCTTTTCCAGGTGAACAACGCGGGTGGGCGCTCCTCGCCAAGCACGATCTGCTGGTTGCGCTTGTCCCAGGTAACGCCTTCGAAAGCTTTGTTCTGGTTGTTGGACGGACCCAGGTCGTAGCTAGGGAAGTCGGCCTTGTTCAGTTGGGCGGTGGTGGCATCCACCTTGATGACGGTCAGAAGGTGCTGACGCTCATCGACCACGGCCATCAGGCCGTTTTCCATGACCGTTACGCCTTCCGGGTTATCCCAACCGTTGAGTGGCATCTTGCGCAACACATCGCCTTGCAGGCTCAGTTCGACCAAGAACGGGTTTTTGCCCATCACCGAAAACAGGGTTTTGGTCTGAGGGTTGTAGGAGACGTCCGAAGCCTCGTCCTTCTCCATGCCCGGCAACACCTTGGCGTCGATCACTACGTGATAGTCGGGCAGCCACACACTTTCCTGGCGCTCGGCGGGGGTTTCGAAGCGCTCGGCCACCCACAGCAAGCCGCGATCATCCCAATGCATGGCCCAGGCAACGCCATACACCACCACTCCCGTCAACAGCAGCCAGGAATACCAGCGCAGGGCGAAGCGGGAACGCGGCTTGGGGGTGACGGTAGGGAGTGGCATGGCCATGGGGCGCTTTTTCCGGGAAGTCTGCGTTAAGAGCGAAGGATTATCCGGATGATGTGTGAAAAAAATGCAAAGTGCCGGATCTTATGAGTCAACACAAACCAATGTGGGAGGGGGCTTGCCCCCGATAGTGGTGGATCAGTCAGCACATATGGCACTGATACACCCTCATCGGGGGCAAGCCCCCTCCCACATTTTTGACCTCACAGGTCTTGGTCAGCGAACCTGGCTTTCGAAGCGATTCACACCCGACAACTCCAACACCAGCTCATCCCCCACATTCAGCGGGCCCACGCCAGCCGGGGTGCCGGTGAGGATCACGTCCCCCGCCTGCAACGAGAAGCAACCCGCCATGTACTGGATCATCGGGATGATCGGGTTGAGCATGATCGCGCTGTTGCCATCCTGGCGCACTTCGCCATTGATGGTCAGGCGGATGCCGATGTCGGTCAGGTCCGGGAAGGTGCTGCCCACCACAAACGGGGCAATCACCGCCGCGCCGTCGAACGACTTGGCGATTTCCCACGGCAGGCCCTTGGCTTTTAGCTCGGCCTGTTTGTCGCGCAGGGTGAGGTCCAGGGCCGGGGCGAAGCCGGAGATGGCGTCCAGCACTTCTTCACGGCTGGGCTTGGTCGACAACGGCTTGCCGATCAATACCGCGATTTCCGCTTCGTAGTGCACCGAACCGCGCTCGGTAGGAATGGCAAAACCACCCTCCAACGCCACCACACAGCTGCCCGGCTTGATGAACAGCAGCGGCTCGGTCGGCACCGGGTTGTCCAGTTCCTTGGCATGTTCGGCGTAGTTACGCCCAATACACACCACTTTCCCCACGGGGAAGTGGATGTTGGTGCCGTCGACATACTTGTGCTGATAGCTCATGGAACGACTCCTTCAGGGGCTTAAACAGCGAAGATCTTGCCTGGGTTCATGATCCCGTTCGGGTCAAACACCGCTTTGACTGCCTTCATGTATTCAATTTCGACCGGCGAACGGCTATAGGTCAGGTAATCGCGCTTGGTCATGCCCACGCCGTGTTCGGCAGAGATCGAACCGTTGTACTTCTCGACGGTTTCAAATACCCACTTGTTCACGGTGGCGCACTTGGCGAAAAACTCGTCCTTGCTCAGGTTTTCCGGCTTGAGGATGTTCAAGTGCAGGTTGCCGTCGCCGATGTGGCCGAACCAGACGATTTCGAAGTCTGGGTAATGTTCGCCGACGATCGCGTCGATTTCCTTCAAGAACGCTGGCACTTTGGAGACGGTGACCGAAATATCGTTTTTGTACGGGGTCCAGTGGGAAATGGTCTCGGAGATGTACTCGCGCAGTTTCCACAGGTTCTGCAGCTGGGTTTCGCTCTGGCTCATCACGCCGTCCAGCACCCATCCTTGCTCCACGCAGTGCTCGAAGGTTTCCAGCGCGTGGTTGGCGACTTCTTCGGTAGTGGCTTCAAATTCCAGCAGCGCGTAGAACGGGCACTCGGTTTCGAACGGGGCCGGCACGTCGCCACGGCCCATGACCTTGGCCAGGGCCTTGTCGGAGAAGAATTCGAAGGCGGTCAGGTCCAGCTTGCTCTGGAACGCGTGCAAGACCGGCATGATCGAATCGAAATCGGTGGTACCGAGCACCATCGCGGTGAGGTTTTTCGGCGCACGGTCCAGGCGCATGGTGGCTTCGACCACAAAGCCCAAGGTGCCTTCGGCGCCGATAAACAGCTGGCGCATGTCGTAGCCGGTGGCGTTCTTGATCAGGTCGCGGTTCAGTTCCAGTACGTCACCCTTGCCAGTGACGACCTTCATGCCGGCCACCCAGTTGCGGGTCATGCCGTAGCGAATCACCTTGATCCCGCCGGCATTGGTGCCGATATTGCCGCCAATCTGGCTGGAACCGGACGAAGCGAAGTCCACCGGGTAGTAAAGGCCCTTCTCTTCAGCGACGTTCTGCAATTGCTTGGTAACCACGCCCGGCTGGCACACGGCGGTGCGGTCGGTGAGGTTCACGTCGAGGATCTGGTTCATATAGTCGAACGACACCACTACTTCGCCATTGGCGGCTACGGCTGCCGCCGACAGGCCGGTACGCCCGCCCGATGGCACCAGCGCCACCTTGTGTGCATTGGCCCAACGCACAATGGCCTGGACCTGCTCGATGGTCTTGGGGAAGACGATGGCGGTCGGCGCGGGTGCGAAGTGCTTGGTCCAATCCTTGCCGTAAGCCTCCAGGGAGTCTGCATCGGTCAGCACTTTGCCAGGCTCAACCAGGGTCTTTAGCTCATCAATCAGGGCAGGATGGGTCATCGACAGAACTCTCGAACAATTCATGGTCATCCTGAGAACGCTTCACGTCGCAGGAATGAGTGTTTGCGGGGCGCGTATGCTAGCATACCGCCCCCGCAGGACAGAGCCCAAAGGCGTTTCTGCGGTGACGGCTTTCCTGCCGTCCGGGTCAGCTCTGTGCTGCTCGATTCCCTGCCATTTTTCTCCGGGATACAGGTTTACGCAGATGAGCAAGACTTCTCTCGATAAGAGCAAGATCAAGTTCCTTCTTCTGGAAGGCGTCCACCCATCGGCTGTCGACGTTCTGAAAGCCGCCGGGTACACCAGCATTGAGTACATCACCAGTTCTCTGCCGGAAGCCCAACTCAAGGAAAAGATCGCCGATGCGCACTTCATCGGCATTCGCTCCCGCACTCAGCTGACCGAAGAGATCTTCGACCACGCCAAGAAGCTCGTGGCTGTCGGCTGTTTCTGCATCGGCACCAACCAGGTCGACCTCAACGCAGCCCGCGAGCGCGGCATCGCGGTGTTCAACGCACCGTACTCCAACACCCGTTCCGTTGCGGAGCTGGTGCTGGCCGAGGCCATCCTGCTGTTGCGCGGCATTCCTGAGAAGAACGCTTCCTGCCACCGTGGCGGCTGGATCAAGAGCGCAGCCAACTCCTTCGAAATCCGCGGCAAGAAGCTGGGTATCGTCGGTTACGGCTCCATTGGTACTCAGCTGTCGGTATTGGCTGAAGGCCTTGGCATGCAGGTGTTCTTCTACGACACCCTGACCAAGCTGCCATTGGGCAACGCCACCCAAGTGGCCAGCCTGACCGAGTTGCTGGGCATGTCCGACATCGTGACCCTGCACGTTCCGGAAACCGCTGAGACCCAGTGGATGATCGGCGAGAAGGAAATCCGCGCCATCAAGAAAGGCGGCATCCTGATCAACGCTGCCCGTGGCACCGTGGTCGAGCTTGATGCCCTGGCCGACGCGATCAAGGACAAGCACCTGATCGGCGCTGCCATCGACGTGTTCCCGGTGGAGCCACGCTCCAACGACGACATCTTCGAAAGCCCGCTGCGTGGCCTGGACAACGTGATCCTCACCCCGCACATCGGCGGTTCCACCGCTGAAGCCCAAGCCAACATCGGCCTGGAAGTGTCGGAAAAGCTGGTCAAGTACAGCGACAACGGTACCTCGGTATCGTCGGTGAACTTCCCGGAAGTGGCCCTGCCGGCTCACCCTGGCAAGCACCGCCTGCTGCACATCCACCAGAACATTCCTGGCGTGATGATGGAGATCAACAAGGTGTTCGCGGAAAACGGCATCAACATCTCCGGTCAGTTCCTGCAGACCAACGAGAAGGTCGGCTACGTGGTCATCGACGTCGATGCCGAGTACTCGGACCTGGCCCAAGAGAAGCTGCAGCACATCAACGGCACCATTCGTAGCCGCGTGTTGTTCTAACAGCGCACCACGGGTCGTAGGAGCGAGCTTGCTCGCGAAAAACTCACAGACGCCGCGTTTATCCAGAATGAACGCGTCATCGTTGAGGTTCTTCGCGAGCAAGCTCGCTCCTACAGAAAAAAGGGAGCCCCTCACGGGGCTCCCTTTTTTTATTTGACGTTAACGGTGATGACTTTCGAGGCTACAGTGGGTTCGAACTGGCGGTGCACATTGTCGCCTGCTACGAGTTGCAAGGTGTGCTTGCCTGGGGTCAGCGTCAGTTCGGTTTCGGTCTGTGCCTTGCCAAAGTGGATCGAGGTGGCATCGGCTGGAATCGGATCGCCGGCCTTGAGCGACTGTACGTCCCGGTCTACCAGCAAGTGGTGGTGACCGGCATTCGGTACTTGCTTGTCGATCGGCTCAAGGTCCAGGTTTTTTACGCCAAACTTGACGGTGAAGGTCTTGTCGACGGTAGCGCCATCTTTTGGCGAGACGATAAACACTTCGGCACCTTTGGGCGCAGGCGTACGAGGAAGGTCTGCGGCACTGGCCAACATCGAGGTACCCAGCAGCAGGCTGGCAATCGTTGCACGGGACAAAAGGGCTTTCATTCGCTTCTCCAGTTTTTCTGTGAAATCTGTAGGGTTATGACAACTTCGCGACAAATTGCTGTCCAAGGCACTCAACACCATAGCAAAGCGATGCTGAACGGCGCCTCGCACATTCGAAATTTCTAGGAGTGACCATGCGCTTTTCGCCTGGCCTGTTACTTTTGCTTCCCCTCATGAGCCCTCTGGCTCACGCCGAATTGATCGACGATGTGAACGATCGCGGTGAACTGCGCATCGCTCTTGAAGCCAATACCCCGCCGTTCAACTTCAAGGAAGGCGACAAGCTAACCGGTTTTGAAGTGGAACTGGGTGAACAACTGGCTAAAGAGATGGACGTACGCCCCTCGTTTATCACCACCGATGACGCCGACCTGCTGCCGGGGGTGGAAACCGGCAAGTACGACGTGGCCATCAACCATATCGCTCTGACTGCCGAGCTGCAGGATCGGTTCGATTTCAGTGAGACGTATAACGAGAAGCCGCAATTAGCGATTCCGTTCCAGAAGGGTAACCCGGCGTTCAAGGCAAGCCTGGACAAGGCGTTGCAGCGGGTGAAGGCCGATGGGCGGTTGAAGGCGTTGGCGCAGAAGTGGCTTGAGGGTGAAACACCCATCGCCAAGACGCAGTAGATCCAAATGTGGGAGGGGGCTTGCTCCCGATAGCGGTGTGTCAGCCAGCACATCTGATACTGACACACTGCATTCGGGAGCAAGCCCCCTCCCACATTTTGAACTAGGTTAGGCTTGGGAGTAGGGCCAGGGCTTGCGCCGCTTCGGGCAGCTCCAGCTCACTGAACACCTGCACCCCATGGCGCATGAGCAACGCCGCCGTCACCCCTTCGCCGCTCACTTTCACACCTGAGAAGGTGCCATCGTAGGTCAACAAATTCCCACAAGACGGGCTATTGGCTTTGAGCACAGCAATGCGGATGTTATGGCGCTGCACCAACGCCAACGCCTGTTGCGCGCCATCCATGAACGCGGCACTGAAATCCTCCCCCTCGGCGGTCAGCACCTGGGCCCGCCCTTCCCACACCTCCACGCCCTGCCCGCCGGGAATCTCCGCAGGCGGGCGCGGCGTTGGTAAACCACCGGAGACCTCCGGGCAGATCGCAACTACCCGCCCTTGCGCCTGCCACGCGGCCAACTGGTCGAACGGCCCACTGGCGCCGCCGTCGTAGCGCACCTTGTGCCCCAGCAGACAGCGGCTGATCAGAATCTTTTGCATGCTCAAAACGGCTCGTTACCCCGCCGGCGAAACCAGCCGGTGAGGGACAGGCGTTCGCGCGTGGCGGGCATGACTTCGTGGGGCACTTCCCCGGACAAAAACACCACCAGGCAACCGCCGGTGGGGTTTACATCGTATTCGACGCCATCCTTGAGGTACATGCGCAACTGGCCGCCGTGCTCGGGCAGCCAGGCGTCGTTCAAGTAGATCACCGCCGACACCATGCGCCGGTCGTCATCGCGGAAGCGGTCCAGGTGCTTGAGGTAAAACGCACCTGGCGGGTACATCGCAAAGTGGCTTTCGAAGTCTTCCAGGCCCAGGAACAGGCCACGGTTCATTGCCAGGCGCAGGCTGTCCATCAACGCCATGTAGGTGTCGCAGACCGCTGCGTCGCCGTCTTCCAGCCACTGGATATGGTCCCCGCGAATGCCCTCGCGAATCTCCTGAGCCGGGCCGCGTCCCACCGCCGCCGGGGCCAGTTCACCCTCGGCCGCACGTTTACGGCACTCAGCCGCCAGTTCCAGGGTCAGAGCCTGGGGCAGGAATCCGTCTTGGCGGGACCAGCCTTTTTCGGCGAGGTCGTCGACAATACATTGCAGCAGCGGGTGATCTAGGGGTATTTGCATGGCGCGCATAGTATCTATACGCCTGTGAATCCGACAGCGCCGCCGAGCGTGTGAATACACTTTAATCAGGTGACCGATAGGATTTCTCGACAAATCCTACGCCCGACACGGACAATAGTGGCCGACTGACAGGAGTCCCTAATGCGTCGTTTGTTTTTATCCTTGCTGATGTTCTGCGTTTTGCCCGCCTGGGCAGACGGCCATGACCAGTTGTACAAGGTCGCCGGCTGGGCCGAACAGCGTGCGCATTTCAATGACGCCCTCAGCGCCGCCCAGCAACGCTACCGCAACAGCCTGCCGCCGGCGGTGTACCAGGCACTGGTGGACAACAGCAATAAACGCTTTGCCGCCCAGGCCGTGGACCAGCGTGCCGAGGCGCAGTTGCGCAAGAACCTGGCGGACCCCAAGCCGGCCCTGGCATTTTTTCAGTCACCGCTGGGCCGCAAGATCGTTGCCGCTGAGTTGCTGGCCACCCGTCGCGACCAGTTGGCAAAGAACGCCCAGGGCTTGCCGAAGATCGAAGCCGACGCTACCCGCAGCCTGATCATCGGTCACCTGGCCCAAGCGCTGCCAGCGCGTGAAGCCGGGGCCGAAGTGAGCCTGGCGATTGCCGGTGTTGCCGCTGACAGCCTGAGCCAAATGATTCCCGGCCTGCTGGGCGGCGGTCAGGCGCAGGGGATGTTGAATGGGCAGCGCGAGCGGTTGATGCAGCAGATCGATAAGGATCTAAACAACACGTTGCTGTATGTCTATCGGGATTTGTCGGACCCGGAATTGGAAGAATTCGCCACCTTTGCCGAATCGCCAGAGGGTAAGGCGTATTACCAGGCCGCGCTGGCGGCGATTCGCGCAGGCCTTGCAGTCGGCCAAACCCTGTAGGAGCGAGCTTGCTCGCGAAGACCGTCAACGATTACGCGGGGCACCTGAGTCAACGCGGTGCACTTGCGTTTTTCGCGAGCAAGCTCGCTCCTACAGGTGGTCCGTCAAATACTTGAAGTATTCCTGGCGAATCTGCGCAATTTCATTGGCCAAATGATGCCTGCCCCGCTTGAGCATCAACACCTCAGGCTGATCGAACTTGCCCCGCAGCACCTGCAAGTTGTGCTGCCAGTCCACCGTCATATCCTCCTCACCTTGCACAATCACCGGCCGTCGCGAGCTGCGCGGGGCGGCTTCGATGCGCTTGATCCAGCGAGCCAGCGCGCCCACCCAGGCAGTCGGCAGCATGCGCGGTTGCAGCGGGTCGGCTTCCAGGAACGGCCTGAACGCCGGATCGTTGGTGTTATCGCTGAACCGCCGCGCAATGCCTTTGACGAACGGGCGCAGCAGGTAATAGCTCACTTGCGACCAACCCCACGACCGCGGCCGCACCAGGGGCGACAGCAGAAAGGTCTTGCCCTGGGCCGGGCTGTCGGCGCCATGGTTGAGCAAGTGATCCACCACCACCGCCCCGCCGGTGCTTTGCCCGAACAGATGCCACGGCTGGGGCAATTGCAGCGCACTGGCCTGGGCGAACAGCGCCTGCACCACCCGCTGGTACACCGCAAAATCATCGATGCTGGCCCGTGCACCGCTGGATAATCCATGCCCCGGCAAATCGCAGGCGATCACCACAAAACCCTGGTCCAACGCCCAGCGCACCACATGGCGGTACAGCCCCATATGGTCGTAGAAGCCATGAAACATAAACAGCGTTGCAACCGGCGTTGATGGCCACCAGACCTGCGCCACCACCTCAAACCCATCCACCTCGAAACGCCCCAGGCGGCTCGCAGCCTGGTCCAGCCCGTAGAAACGCTGGTAGACCCGCGCCTCGGCGCTGAGCGGTTGCGCATCCACCAGGGGCCGCAAGCTTTCGCGCAGATGATCGGGGTCAAAGGTGACAGGCATAAAGGCTTCCAGACTACGGCGAAGATGAATATCGAGCTGCGATATTCATCTGTCAGGACAAGCATGGCAAGCTACGCGACCTTCGAGGATTGATCTGAATGCGACCGCCCTACCGTTCCGCTTTGTTCGCCAGCCTGATCCTGGTCATCTGCGCCGGCGTGCTGTGGGCGGCCTATGACTGGTTCCAGGGCCGCTACCTGCGGGCCTTCAGCGAACACACGGCGGTGTTTTCCGGCGACCCGCTAAAACTGCCACCTGAACTGGCGGGCCCCGGGCCAATCCGCCTGGTGCACTTCTGGGACCCGGCCTGTCCGTGCAATGTCGGCAACCAGCAGCACCTGGGCGAGCTGATCGAGCATTACGCGCCCCAGGGTGTCGAGTTCTACGCCCTGCAAAAGCCCGGCAGTCACGGGCAGTTGCCCGACAACCTGCGCAACCTGAAAACCCTCACCACCCTGCCCGGCGCCGACCAGGTGCCGGCGAGCCCTGCCGTGGGGATCTGGGATCGCACCGGCAAGCTCGCGTATTTTGGGCCGTACAGCGAAGGGCTGACGTGCAATGCCAGCAACAGCTTTATCGAACCCATCCTCAAGGCCCTTGAAGCCGGACGCGAAGTGAACGCCACCCACACCCTGGCGGTGGGCTGCTATTGTTCGTGGCCTAAAGGTCAGTAGGCCGCTACCCATTGTTACTAAGGAAAGTTCATGAAGCGCGTCTTGCAGGTTCTCGCGGTGCTGGTGGTAGTGCTTGCCCTGGGCGCAGGCGTGTACGTCTACAGCAAGCAACCGACCCGCCAGGGCACGGTGACGCTGGCCAACCTGCAAGGCTCGGTCACGGTGCACTACGACGACCGTGGCGTGCCCCATATCCGCGCCGAAAACGAGAGCGACCTGTATCGCGCCCTGGGCTACGTACAGGCCCAGGACCGGCTGTTCCAGATGGAGATCATGCGCCGCCTGGCCCGAGGCGAACTGGCCGAGGTGCTGGGCCCCAAGGTGTTGGCCACCGACAAACTGTTCCGCAGCCTGCGCATCCGCGAGCGTGCTGCCACTTACGTCGCCCAGCTGGACCATGAGTCGCCCCACTGGAAGGCCCTGCAAGCCTACCTCGACGGCATCAACCAGTATCAGGACAGCCACGCCAGCCCCATGGAGTTCGACGTGCTGGGCATCCCCAAGCGGCCGTTTACCGCCGAAGACAGCATCAGCGTTGCCGGGTACATGGCCTACAGCTTTGCTGCGGCGTTTCGCACGGAGCCTTTGCTGACTTACGTGCGCGACCAGTTGGGCAGCGATTACCTCAAAGTCTTTGACCTGGACTGGCAGCCCAAGGGCGCCCTCAACCTCGCCGCCAGCGACTGGCAAAGCCTCGGCGCCCTCGCTGCCCTGAGCGAGCAGGCCCTGGCCGACAACGGTCTGCCGCAGTTCGAGGGCAGTAACGCCTGGGCCATCAGCGGCAGCCGCACCCAGAGCGGCAAGCCGTTGCTGGCGGGCGACCCGCATATCCGCTTCTCGGTGCCGTCGGTGTGGTACGAGGCGCAGCTGTCGGCGCCGGGCTTTGAGCTGTATGGCTATCACAACGCGCTGGTGCCAATGGCGTTCCTGGGACACAACCTGGATTTCGGCTGGAGCCTGACCATGTTCCAGAACGATGACCTCGACCTCATCGCCGAAAAGGTCAACCCGGCCAACCCCAACCAGGTCTGGTACCACGACCAGTGGGCCGACATGAGCAGCACCGAGCAACAGATCAAGGTCAAGGGCCAGGCGCCGGTCACCCTTAC
>NZ_QUZU01000052.1 GCF_004682055.1 Pseudomonas kairouanensis
CCGGTTTAACTTCCGGAATCAGGATGGCCTTGCCGTCCTCGTAGCGCGGTTCGTTTTCGTCGTTCTTGCGGTTATGGGGAGCAAAGTACTTTTCGGCGATGTTGCGTGCCGTGCTGATGGCCGCATCGAAGGTCTCGCGATTGTGCTCGGCAAACCGCTCGCGCTGGGTCAGGCCTTCGGCATCGAGGACTTCGTACAGCTCGAAAGCCAGATTGCGGGAACTGAGCAGCGTCTCGGACATGGCGGCTTACCTATTGAGGAGTTGGCCTGAGTCTAAGTGTGCGAATGGAGGGTGGATAGCAAGATTGATCTGGGTGATAAAGGGGCAAAACGCGGATAGGGGAGAGAAACGCGGTCCAAATGTGGGAGCGGGCTTGCTCGCGAAAGCGGTGGGTCAGTCAACTCATTCGGTGACTGACCCTGTGCATTCGCGAGCAAGCCCGCTCCCACATTTTTGACCGCGTTGTATCAATTAGCCGATGGTCATCAGGCTGGCGTTACCACCCGCCGCAGCAGTGTTAACGCTCAACGCCCGCTCAATCACCAGACGCTCCAGGGCAATTGCTGTTTCGCCTTGGGACAAGCCGTGTACGCCAACAATCGCACCACCACGCTGTGCCACTTGTTGGCACACCGCACGCAATTGGTCGGAATCACCGTGGTGTAGCACTGCGTCGAACACCACTTCGTCCTTGGTCCAGTCAGCCACGCGCTTGATCTTCGCCTGAATCTCTTTAGGCAGGCGTGGGAACAAGGCTTTGGTCAGGTCAGTTTCCGGCCATACCGCTGAACCACCTACGGCCAGTACCGCTGCCAGTTGAGTCAACAGATCGCCTTCTACTTCCGCCAGGCACAACACATGCTCGCGAGGCAGGATGGCGTAGCTGTTGCGCTCGCCGGTCGGGCCCGCCAACTGGCGAGTGATACCGCTTTGCGATTGCGCGGCGAACTGGCTGCACAGGGCGCTCAGGTCGCTGAACTTATTGCTGTCGGCCCAGGTTTTCAGGGCAGTCAGCGGTTGGCTCATGGCGTCACGCAGGCGTACATCTGGTGCCGCCAGGGCATCGCCACGTACGAAGGACTGCTCGATAGCATCCGTAGGACGAGTCGACAGCAAACGGTACAGGTACAGCGGGCCACCGGCTTTCGGCCCAGTACCCGACAGGCCTTCGCCGCCGAACGGTTGCACGCCAACGACTGCGCCGACGATATTACGGTTCACATACACGTTACCGGCATTGACGTTGTCGATCACCTTGGCGATGGTCTCGTCGATGCGGGTGTGCACGCCCAGGGTCAGGCCATAGCCCGATGCGTTGATCTGGCCGATCAGTTGGTCGATTTCTTTGCGCTTGTAGCGCACCACATGCAGCACCGGGCCGAAGATCTCGCGTTGCAGTTCGTCGAAGCTTTCCAGTTCGATCAGGGTGGGCATCACAAAGGTGCCGCGTTTGATCTCTTCGCCGTCGGCAATCGCCACCTGGTACACAGTGCGGCCTTTGTCGCGCATGGCCTGGATGTGCTTCTCGATACCAGCCTTGGCTTCGGCGTCGATCACCGGGCCGATGTCTACCGACAGGCGCTCCGGGTTGCCCAGGCGGCATTCCGCCATGGCACCCTTGAGCATTTCGATCACACGGTCTGCCGAGTCTTCCTGCAAGCACAGTACGCGCAGGGCCGAGCAACGTTGGCCGGCACTGTCGAAGGCCGAGGACACCACATCGATGACCACTTGTTCGGTGAGTGCCGAGGAATCGACGATCATCGCGTTCTGGCCACCGGTTTCGGCGATCAGCGGGATCGGACGGCCCTGGGTATCCAGGCGGCCAGCGACATTGCGTTGCAGCAGGCGCGCCACTTCGGTGGAACCGGTGAACATCACACCTTTGACGCGTTCATCGCCAACAAGACGCGCGCCGACGCTTTCGCCCTGACCCGGCAGCAGTTGCAGCACGCCTTCGGGAATACCGGCTTCCAGCAGGATGCGCACGGCTTGTGCGGCCACCAGCGGGGTTTGCTCGGCAGGCTTGGCCAGTACCGGGTTGCCGGCGGCCAATGCGGCAGCGACTTGGCCGCTGAAAATCGCCAGCGGGAAGTTCCACGGGCTGATGCACACCACCGGGCCCAGTGGGCGGTGGGCGTCGTTGGTGAAGTCGTTGCGTGCCTGCACCGCGTAGTAGCGCAGGAAATCCACGGCTTCACGCACTTCGGCGATGGCGTTGGCGAAGGTCTTGCCGGCTTCGCGGGCCAGCAGGCCCATCAAAGGTTGGATCTCGCTTTCCATCAGGTCGGCGGCGCGCTCCAGGATCGCGGCGCGCTCGGCGGGCGGGGTGGCCTGCCAGATCGGGCCGGCGCTGATGGCGCACTGGATGGCGTTGTCGACGTCTTCGATGGTGGCTTCTTGTACGTGGCCAACCACGTCACGCAGGTCGGACGGGTTCAGCACTGGCGCTGCAGCTTGCTCGCTGGAGGCGCAACCGAGCATCGGCGCGGCTTTCCAGTTGTTATGGGCCGTGGCCAGCAAGGCGCAGGACAGCGACGCCAGGCGGTGTTCGTTGGCCAGGTCGATACCGGCCGAGTTGGCGCGCTCGCTGCCGTACAGGTCACGCGGCAAGGGGATGCGCGGGTGCGGCAGGCCGAAACCGCCTTCCTGGGTGGCCATTTGCTCGATGCTGGCCACTGGATCAGCCACCAGTTCCTGAATGGAAATGGACTGGTCGGCAATACGGTTGACGAACGAAGTGTTCGCGCCGTTTTCCAGCAAGCGACGCACCAGGTAAGCCAGCAGTGTTTCGTGGGTGCCGACCGGCGCGTACACACGGCACGGACGGTTCAGTTTGCCTTCGGAAACCTTGCCTACAACCTGCTCGTACAGCGGTTCACCCATGCCGTGCAGGCACTGGAACTCGTACTGGCCGGGGTAATAGTTCTGACCGGCAATATGGTAGATGGCCGACAGGGTATGGGCGTTGTGGGTAGCGAACTGCGGGTAGATGACTTCCGGCACCGACAGCAGTTTGCGTGCACAGGCGATGTAGGAAACGTCGGTGTACACCTTGCGGGTATACACCGGGTAGCCTTCCAGGCCTTCGACCTGGGCGCGCTTGATCTCGCTGTCCCAGTACGCGCCTTTTACCAGGCGGATCATCAGGCGATGGCGGCTGCGGCGCGCCAGGTCGATGACGTAGTCGATCACATACGGGCAACGCTTCTGGTAAGCCTGGATCACAAAACCGATGCCGTTCCAGCCGGTCAGTTGCGGCTCGAAGCACAGGCGCTCCAGCAGGTCCAGGGACAGCTCCAGGCGGTCGGCTTCTTCGGCATCGATGTTCAGGCCGATGTCGTATTGCTTGGCCAGCAGGGTCAGGGACAGCAGGCGCGGGTACAGCTCGTCCATCACACGCTCGTACTGCGCACGGCTGTAACGCGGGTGCAGTGCCGAGAGCTTGATGGAGATGCCCGGGCCTTCATAGATCCCACGGCCGTGGGAGGCTTTGCCGATGGAATGGATAGCTTGTTCGTACGAGGCCAGGTATTTCTGGGCGTCGTGTTCGGTGAGTGCGGCTTCACCGAGCATGTCGTAGGAATAGCGGAAACCCTTGGCTTCGAACTTGCTGGCGTTGGCCAGGGCTTCGGCGATGGTTTCGCCGGTGACGAACTGCTCGCCCATCAGGCGCATGGCCATGTCGACGCCCTTGCGGATCATCGGCTCGCCGCTCTTGCCGATGATGCGGCTCAGGGAGGAGGTAAGGCCTGCTTCGTTATGGGTGGCGACCAGCTTGCCGGTCAGCAGCAGGCCCCAGGTGGCGGCGTTGACGAACAGCGACGGGCTGTTGCCCAGGTGCGGATGCCAGTTGCCGGTGCTGATCTTGTCGCGGATCAGCGCGTCGCGTGTGCCCTTGTCCGGGATGCGCAGCAGCGCTTCGGCCAGGCACATCAGCGCTACGCCTTCCTGGGACGACAGGGAAAACTCTTGCAACAGGCCCTGAACAATACCGGCACGGCCGCCGGCACTCTTCTGGTTGCGCAGTTTTTCGGCGATGGTGGCGGCCAGCTTGTTGGTGGCTTCGGCCATCGGGGCTGGTAGGCGGGCCTGTTCGATCAGCATTGGCACCACTTCCGGCTCTGGGCGGCGGTAAGCAGCGGTGATCGAAGCTCGCAGTACCGATTGCGGCAGGATGCTCTCGGCGAACTCCAGGAAGCACTGGTGAGCGTGATCGGTCTGGACCTCGCCTGCGTCATCAGCGTCTTTGGTGCTCGAACCGTTCAGCTCGGTAAGGGTTGCACCACCCTCAAGTTTCTCCAGGTAATTGAAAATCGCCTGCTTGATCAGCCAGTGCGGCGTGCGATCAATGGAGGTCGCGGCAGCCTTAAGGCGTTCGCGGGTCGGGTCGTCGAGTTTGACCCCAAGGGTGGTCGTCGCCATTTTCTTATCCTCATGGGTGCCACTACCGAGTGGCATCAGCTGGCGGCAAGATTAGCTTTGCGCTGACAGAGGTGCAACCGGGTGCAACCCTTTTTATGCATGAAATTTTCGAAGGGTTGCATGAAAAAAAAGCACCCTCGACCGAATGCGCTTCAGGGTGGTGCATTTGCTTCTGAGATCGGCTGTTCTTGCTCCGAAAAGGAGCAAAAACGCGGTGTTTTCCGTATTTGGCACCAGGGTGCAACTTATTCTCAAGAAACTGGTTGCACCTTATTTGCTTTGTTGAATAGCATTCGCGGCCAAGGTGCAACCACTTCGAAGGTTTGGTTCATCGGCTGACGGCTTTCCTGGGGAAACGTCAGTCATAAATGCGCGGCACGCAGTAACGTCTACCTACTTTCAGTGGGTGGCCGTCTGACAGACCGCCGCTACATAAAAACAAAGCCAGGGCGTCACTCATATGAGCGTTAGTAATCCAACCCTGATCACGTTCGTGATCTACATCGCAGCAATGGTGCTGATTGGCTTCATGGCCTATCGCTCCACCAACAACCTTTCCGATTACATCCTCGGCGGTCGCAGCCTGGGTAGCGTGGTTACCGCCTTGTCGGCCGGTGCCTCGGATATGAGCGGCTGGTTGCTGATGGGCCTGCCGGGCGCCATCTACATGTCTGGCCTGTCGGAAAGCTGGATCGCCATCGGCCTGATCGTCGGTGCCTACCTCAACTGGCTGTTCGTGGCCGGTCGCCTGCGGGTGCAGACCGAACACAACGGCGACGCCCTGACCCTGCCGGACTACTTCTCCAGCCGCTTCGAAGATAAAAGCGGCTTGCTGCGGATCATCTCTGCGGTGGTGATCCTGGTGTTCTTCACCATCTACTGCGCCTCCGGCATCGTGGCCGGTGCCCGTCTGTTCGAAAGCACCTTCGGCATGTCCTACGAGACTGCGCTGTGGGCCGGTGCTGCCGCGACTATTGCCTACACCTTCGTCGGTGGTTTCCTGGCAGTGAGCTGGACCGATACCGTACAAGCCACCCTGATGATCTTTGCGTTGATCCTTACGCCGATCATCGTGCTGCTGGCTACCGGTGGCGTTGATACCACCTTCCTGGCCATCGAAGCGAAGAACCCCGACAACTTCAACATGCTGAAAAACACCACCTTCATCGGCATCATTTCGCTGATGGGCTGGGGCCTGGGTTACTTCGGCCAACCGCATATCCTGGCGCGCTTCATGGCGGCGGATTCGGTAAAGTCGATTGCCAAGGCACGTCGCATCTCCATGACCTGGATGATCCTGTGCCTGGGCGGCACCGTGGCGGTGGGCTTCTTCGGTATCGCTTACTTCTCGGCGCACCCGGAAGTCGCGGGCCCGGTCAACGAGAACCACGAGCGTGTGTTCATCGAACTGGCCAAGCTGCTGTTCAACCCATGGATCGCTGGCGTACTGCTGTCGGCCATCCTGGCAGCGGTCATGAGCACCTTGAGCTGCCAATTGCTGGTGTGCTCCAGTGCCCTGACCGAAGACTTCTACAAAACCTTCCTGCGCAAGAACGCCTCCCAGGTTGAACTGGTGTGGGTAGGCCGCCTGATGGTGTTGCTGGTCGCGCTGATCGCCATCGCCATGGCCGCCAACCCGGAAAACCGCGTACTGGGCCTGGTGAGCTACGCCTGGGCAGGTTTTGGCGCCGCGTTCGGCCCTGTGGTGCTGATCTCGGTGATCTGGAAAGGCATGACCCGCAACGGCGCCCTTGCCGGCATCCTGGTGGGAGCCATCACCGTGATCGTGTGGAAACACTTCGAACTGCTGGGCCTGTACGAAATCATCCCAGGCTTTATCTTCGCCAGCCTCGCGATCTACTTCGTGAGCAAGATGGGCGCACCGACTGCAGGTATGGTCGAGCGTTTTGATGCGGCGGAGAAGGACTACAACCTCAACAAGTGATTTGTCAGGTGCCTGGCGCCCGATGAATTGAAAGAAAGGCCCGCACCTTATGGATGGCGGGCTTTTTTTACGTGTAATTTGAGCCGCTTGGAAGACCCGCCAGGCGCCTTGGCGTAGGTTTTTACTGATTTACAGGGGGCGTGCACTGCCTGGGCGAGCAGTGATGCAGAATCCCTCGCTCACCCTTCGCAGAGAAACACCGGATGTTCGCTCCTGCCAATCAAAGCGCCTTCAACCTGACCCTGCATGGCGTTGACAACGACCTGAGGGTCCTCGGTTTCAACGGCACCGAAGCGCTCAGCCAACCCTACTGTTTTGATCTTGAATTGGTCAGCGAGCAATCCGGACTCGACCTGGACAGCCTCCTGCACCAGCAAGCCTACCTGGCCTTCGATGATCAGGGGCACGGTGTTCACGGGTTGGTGTACCGAGTCGCGCAGGGGGATTGCGGCCGGCGGTTGACGCGCTATCGGCTCAGCCTTGTACCGCAGCTTGCCTACCTGGAACACAGCAGCCACCAGCGTATTTTCCAGCACCAGACGGTGCCGCAAATCATTGCGCAGGTGCTGGTGGGGCAGGGTATCCAGCGTGATTGTTTCGTGTTCCGGCTCAGCGGCACCTATCCCGAGCGCGAGTATTGCGTGCAGTTTGGCGAGAGTGATCTGGCGTTCATCCAGCGGCTGTGTGCCGAGCTGGGCATTCACTATCACTTCCAGCATTCGACCGAGCAGCACCTGTTGGTATTTGGTGATGATCAAACCGTATTCCCTCAGGCTGACCAGCCTACCCCCTATACCCCTGGCTCCGGGATGGTGGCGGATACGCCGGCGATCAAGCGCTTTGCAGTGCAGGTGGAAACCCGCACGACGGCCGTGAACCTGCGTGATTACGATTTGCGCAAGCCGGGCCTAGCGTTGGAAAGCGCGGTGTCCGGCGAGCAGGCGCCCCACCTCGAAGTGCAGCATTACCCCGGCCACTTCAGCGACAGGGCCCATGGCAAATACCTCGCTCAGCGCAGTTTGGAGCGCCACCGCAGCGGCTACCGCGTCGCGCGGGGCAGCGGCGATGAGCCGGCATTGGCCAGTGGACGTTTCCTCAAGCTGGCCGGCCACTCGCGTGAAGAGTGGAACGATTTGTGGTTGGTGACCCAGGTCACCCACGAGGGCAAGCAACCCCAGGTGTTGGAGGAGGCAGTGACCGAAGTGGCCGCTGGGGATTTTCGCCAGGGCTACCGCAATGAATTTACTGCAACGCCCTGGGATGTGGTTTTTCGTCCGCCCCTGCCTGAGCCACGCTCGAACATGGCGGGCTATCAGAACGCCGTGGTCACCGGCCCTGCCGACAGTGAAATCCACTGCGACGAATTCGGGCGGGTCAAGGTGCAACTGGCCTGGGACCGCAGTGGCGAGCACAACGAGCATTCCAGTTGCTGGCTGCGGGTCGCCAGCGGCTGGGCCCATGACCGTTATGGCGTGGTGCTGATCCCGCGAGTCGGTATGGAGGTGCTGGTGGGCTTCGTCAATGGTGATAGGGACATGCCCGTGGTGGTGGGCTGCCTGCCCAACGCCTCTACGCCCGTACCCCTCGACCTTCCGGCAGACAAGACCCGCAGTGTTTTTCGCAGCCAAAGCAGCCCCGGTGGCGGTGGCTACAACGAACTGCGTATCGAAGACCGCAAGGGCGCCGAGGAAATCTACCTGCATGCCCAGCGCGACTGGACCCAGCATGTGTTGAACGACCAGAAGGTGACGGTAGGCCGAGCCATTCAGATTGGCGCCGGGCAAAGCGTGGTGATCGATGCGGGCGCCAGCGTGATGATCCAGGCCGGTGGGCACTCTATTTCCATTTCGGCCGCCGGGATTTTCAGCAGCGTGCCGATCGAGCTCGGCGGTGCGCCTGCGCCCTTGATACCCGGTTTGACCGAGACGTTGCTGGCCCCCCTGAGCCGCTTGCAAGTGGCCACCTTCAAGCGCAGCGCGCCGTTTTGCGAAGAGTGTGAACGCTGCAAGAACGGCCTTTGCAAGATCGCCTGATTGTCACTTTAAAAGGACTTACGTCGATGCTTGAACCCTTGTTGGCTGGTGAGAAGATCTTTGTTGTCCTGGGGGCTGCCAGCGACGCCAAGCCATTGGACGCTTGGAGAGCCCATGCCGCTGGGGCGCCGCTGCAACCTGTCTGGGCCGGCACGGCCTATGGGGAATGGGATGAGGTGATGCCCTACGTTGGCATCGTCGAGCCGGGCAGTGCTTTCCTCGATTGGGCCGCTTCCACCCAAGCGACGGATTGGGGGTGGCTGGCCGTATCGTCCTGCCCACTGGAAACCGTGATCGGGCACCTGCAAGGCTTGACCAAGGTCTACCTGCCCGACGGTCAGGATGTGTTTTTGCGCTTCTGGGACGGGATGCAGTTTTTGCCGATCATTGAGCAAACAGGGGGAGAGGTGCTGCCGGTGTTCCTGCGCTACCTGATCAATGGCCAGTCGCTGAGCGTCACAACAGGCCCCATCACCGCCGCGAAAACCAGCCCTTGGTGGCGGGTACCTGCGCCGTTGCTCCAGCAACTGGCTGGGCACTCCCCTCAGACCCTGATCGACAACCTGCTGCAATGGCTCGAAGAGCAGCGCCCCGACCTCTATAGCGCCTTCACGCCGACGACCTTGCAGCACAAGGTCGCCTACTTCGCGCGCGGCCCGGCCATCAGCGTTGAGGCGTTGGCCGACTACCTGGCCTCAGAGCTGAGTTGAACCCAGGGCCTGCTGCAAGTCCTCGATCAGGTCTTCAATCGCCTCGATGCCCACCGACAGGCGGATCATCTCCGGCTTCACCCCCGCCTTGGCTTGCTCTAGCTCGTTCATCTGCCGGTGGGTGGTGGATGCCGGGTGGCAAGCCAGGGACTTGGCGTCGCCGATGTTCACCAGACGCTTGAAAATTTGCAGCGCGTCATAAAAACGCACGCCCGCCTGGTAGCCGCCTTTCAAGCCGAAGGACAGGATTGCCGAGGGTTTGCCTTGCAGGTACTTGAGGGCCAATTCGTGGTGGGGATGATCCGGCAGGCCGGCGTAGCTCACCCACTGCACTTGCGCATGGCCTTGCAGGAACTGCGCGACCTTCAGGGCATTTTCGGTATGACGCTCCATGCGCAAGGCCAGGGTTTCCAGGCCTTGCAGCAGCAAAAAGGCGTTCATCGGCGCCAGCGCCGCGCCGGTATTGCGCAGTGGCACCGTACGGGCGCGGGCGATAAAGGCTGCCGGGCCGAATTTTTCGGTGTAGACCACGCCGTGATAGGCCGGCTCGGGGTTGTTGAGGCCGGGGAATTTCTCCGGGTAGTCGGTCCAGGGGAAGGTGCCGCTGTCGACAATCACGCCACCCAGGGAGTTGCCGTGGCCGCCGATGTATTTGGTCACCGAATGCACCACGATATCGGCGCCGAACTGGATCGGCTTGCACAGGATCGGCGTGGCCACGGTGTTGTCCACCATCAGCGGCACGCCGCGGGCATGGGCCACCTTGGCCAAGGCCTCCAGGTCGACGATATTGCCTGCCGGGTTGCCGATGCTTTCGCAGTACACCAGCTTGGTGTTGTCATCGATAAGCTCGGCAATAGCCTGGGCCGAGTCATCGCGGGCGAAGCGTACATCCACGCCGAAGCTGGGCAGCAAGTGCGCGAACAGGGTGTAGGTGCCGCCGTAAAGCTGCGGCGTGGTGACGATATTGTCGCCCGCCCGGGTGAGGGTCTGGATCGCGTAGTGGATCGCCGCGCTGCCGGCCGACACGGCCAGGGCTGCAATACCGCCTTCCAGCGCTGCGATGCGCTGCTCCAGCACATCGTTGGTGGGGTTCATGATGCGCGTGTAGATATTGCCCGGCACGTCCAGGTTGAACAGGTCGGCACCGTGCTGGGCGTTATCGAATTCGAAGGCGACGTTCTGGTAGATCGGCACGGCCACGGCCTTGGTGGTCGGGTCCGACTTGAAGCCGTGGTGCAGTGCGATGGTGGCGTCTTTCATGATTGTTATTGGCCTTCCCTGGAGAGTGGATCGCCACAATAAATCTGCTCCAACCCAGGCATTTAGATTTTTTTCAGGGTGTGGCCGGCATTTTGGGCATAAGCACCGCCCGGCACGCCGCACTGCACCAAAGCCTGCGTAAAAGGTAAACTTCGCCCCCTGCGCAGGAGCAACCATGAATTATCGTCACGCCTTTCACGCCGGCAACCACGCCGATGTCTTCAAACACCTGACCTTGACCCGCCTCATTGCCTTGATGTCGCGCAAGGAACAGCCGTTCGCCTACCTCGACACCCACGCCGGCATCGGTCTGTATGACCTGCAAGGCGACCAGGCCAACCGCACCGGTGAATACCTGGAAGGCATCGCGCGCCTGTGGGGCGAGAGCGACCTGCCGCCGCTGACCGCCGATTACATGCGCGTGCTGCACGAGATGAACCCGGACGGCCAGTTGCGCTACTACCCAGGCTCCCCGGAGCTGGCGCGCCGCCTTACCCGGCCCCAGGACCGTGTACTGCTCAACGAAAAGCACCCGGAAGACGGCGTGCTGCTCAAGGACAACATGAAGGGTGATCGCCGCGTCAAAGTGCACCTGGGCGAAGGCTGGCATGTGCCTCGCGCCTTGCTGCCGGTGCCGGAGAAGCGCGCACTGATGCTGATCGACCCGCCGTTCGAGAAGCTCGACGAGATGCAACGCTGCGCCGCCTCCCTCAAGGAAGCCGTGAGCCGCATGCGCCAGACCGTCGCCGCTATCTGGTACCCGGTGAAAGACCAGCGCATGTTGCGCCGTTTCTACCAGGACCTGGCCGGCACCGGTGCGCCGAAGCTGCTGCGCGTGGAGTTGCTGGTGCATCCGCTGGACACGCCGAACACCCTGACCGGCTCGGGCCTGGCGATTGCCAACCCGCCGTGGGGTTTGGAGGAGGAGTTGCGTGAGCTGCTGCCGTGGTTGTCCAAGAAACTTGGGCAAACCCAGGGTGGGTGGCAGATGGATTGGCTTATCGCGGAATAACCAACTCTAAAGCCGAACATAGAACCAAATGTGGGAGGGGGCTTGCCCCCGATAGCGGTGTGTCAGTCAGTACATCTGTAACTGATACATCGCCATCGGGGGCAAGCCCCCTCCCACATTTGTAACTGTGCCTGGCGTCAGATCGGGCAAGTCACGCCTGTACCACCAATGCCGCAATAGCCCTGCGGGTTCTTCGCCAGGTACTGCTGGTGATACGCCTCGGCAAAGTACACAGTCGGCGCTTCTTCGATTTCGGTGGTAATTGCACCCAAGCCGGCCTTGGTCAATTCGCCTTGATAGGCTTCGCCACTGGCCTGCGCCGCCGCCAATTGTTCCGGCGTGGTGGCATAGATCACCGAGCGATACTGGCTGCCAATGTCATTGCCCTGGCGCATGCCCTGGGTGGGGTTGTGCAGTTCCCAGAACATCTTCAGCAGGTCTTCGTATTTCACCTTGGCCTGGTCGTATACCACCAGCACCACTTCGCTGTGGCCGGTCAGGCCCGAGCAGACTTCTTCATAGGTCGGGTTCGGCGTAAAGCCGCCGGCATAGCCGACCACGGTGCTGACCACGCCGTCGCGCTGCCAGAACTTGCGCTCGGCGCCCCAGAAGCAGCCCAGGCCAAAGATCGCAAAGCCGACGTCATCCAGGAACGGGCCCAGCAGCGGGTTGCCGTTGACGAAGTGAGTCTCCGGCAGCGCCATCGGGGTTTCACGGCCAGGCAAAGCTTGTTCTGCAGTAGGAAGCACGTTTTTGTTCACCAGAATTTCCGAGCGTAAGACCATGATCAGTCCTCTCAGTCAGATTGAGTAATGTAAGAAGTCAGACCGCCAGTGTGCCCGAGTGTTACCGCACTGTCAGGCAATTGGCCCGCGCGGGTAGCGCTTGAGCATCTCCAGCAGCTCTGCGCCGGGGATAGGGCGGTCGAACAGGTAGCCCTGGCCCACGTCGCAACGGTGCCGGCGCAGGAACGCCAGTTGTTCGGCGGTCTCGATGCCTTCGGCCACCACCTTGAGCTTAAGGTTGTGGGCCATGGCGATCACCGCCGAGGTGATTTCCATGTCGTCCTGGTTATCCGGGATTTCGTGGATGAAGCTGCGATCGATCTTAATGATGTCGATGGGGAATTTTTTCAAGTAGCTCAGCGACGAATAACCGGTGCCGAAGTCGTCCATGGCCAGGGTCAGGCCAAAGCTCTTCAGCTGATCCAGCTGCAGGCGCGTGTCTTCAGTGGCTTCCAGCAGCAAGCCTTCGGTCAGCTCCAACTCCAGCAGGTTGGCCGGCAGGTCTTCTTCCTTGAGGATGGTGGCAATCGAGGCCACCAGGTCTGGGTCCGAGAACTGCTTGGGCGACAGGTTGATCGCCACCTGCAAATTGCCCATGCCGGCGGCGCTCAGTTGCTTGCTCATGCGGCAAGCCTGGCGCGCGATCCATTTGCCGATGGGGATGATCAAGCCGGTTTCTTCGGCCACGCTGATGAACTGGTCGGGGCGGATCATGCCCTTTTCCGGGTGGTTCCAGCGCAGCAGTGCTTCCATGCCCAGCAAACGACCGCTGCGCAGGCACAGCTTGGGCTGGTAGAACACGTCCAGCTCGTTTTGGGTGAGGGCGCGGCGCAGGTTGTTTTCCACGAACAGCTTGTAGCTGGCCTCGGCGTTCAGGGCCTCGGTGAATACCTGCACCTGATGTTTGCCGTTGGCCTTGGCCTTGTGCAGGGCCAGCCCGGCGTTACGCATCAGGGTCTGCGGGTCGCGGCCATGCAGCGGCGCGCAGGCCAGGCCCACGGAACCGGTAACGCTGATCAATTGGTTGTCGACGAACATCGGCTTGTCGAGGGTCGCCAACAGCTGGCAGGCGACTTGCTGGCCGGTCTCCAGGTCGGTGTCGTCCAGCAGCACGGCAAATTCGTTACTGGCAAACCGCGCCAGGCTGCCGCCGGTACTCAGGCTGTTGCGCAGGCGCCGAGCCAGGCTGATCAGCAGCTTGTCGCCGGTCTGGTGGCCGAGGCTGTCGTTGATGCGCTTGAAGTTGTCGATGTCCACCAGCAAAAGGCTGATGGGGCTGTCGCTGTCGCGGGCAAAGCGCTCGTCAAGGTTGCGGATGAACGCCGGGCGGTTGCCCAGGTTGGTCAGGTTGTCGGTGTACGCCAGGCGTTCGATGCGCTGCTGGGCCAGCTTGGTTTGGGTGATGTCTTCGTAGATACCGATGTAGTGGGTCAACTCACGGTTGTCGCCATACACCTTGGAAATCGACAACTGGCCCCAGTAGGGTTCCAGGTTTTTGCGCCGGCTCTTGAATTCGCCCTGCCAGCTGTTGCTCTTGGCCAGGCTGGACGGCGCGTCGAACAGCAACTCGCTGAGGTTTTCCAGCGCCGGCAGTTGGGCCAGGCGGTGGCCGTGGACTTCCTCAGCGGTGTACTGGGTGATCGCGGTAAAGCTTGGGTTGACGTACTCCACCACGCCGTCGCAATTGACCAGCAGAAAGGCGTTGGCGCTTTGTTCCACGGCGCGTTGGAACAGGTGCAGGGCGCTGGTGGCGGTGCGGCGGTTGTGGTTGTTGATCACTTGCGCGAACTGGTCCGCCAGCTCACCGGCAAAGGCAATCTCGTCGGCCTGCCACAGCCGCGTGGTGCCGATTTGCTCCAGGCAGAGTACGCCGACTACCTGGCCGTCGACGCGGATGCTGGCGTCGAGCAGGGCGTGAATATCCTTGCTGCGCAGTTCGTCAGCCAGCTCGCGGGTGCGCGGGTCGCGCAGCGCATTGGTGGCATCGATGGCGCGGCTGCTGTGCAGGGCTTCCAGGTAATCCGGAAACTCACTGGCGTCGATGGGCTCGGGCAGGTAGTGCTGCTGGTCGGCGCGGGTGTACGCGGCAATCGGCACCAGGCGTTGCTCTTCGAGGTGCCAGATGCGGGCGCTGTCGACCTGGTAGATATCGCAGGCGCTGCGGGTGATCAGCTCGGCGGCTTCCTGAAGCGAGTTGGGGGTGGTGTAGCGCTGGCGGGCCAGCAACAGGATCAACTCCTGCTGGGCGCGTACGCGTTCCAGGTGCTGCAGTTGTTCCTGCTGCGCGCGCTGGTTGAGCTCCAGGGCGATCTGCAGGCGGCTGTTCTGGCTCTCGAGGTCTGCCGTGGGGGCAGGGGGGGAGACTTCGCTGAACAGGCCGTCTACCACCATCAGGTAGCCGCGCAGGAGGTGGCGATTGTGTTGCTTATACGCCTCGCCGGTTTCCAGCACGCTCAGGGGGGCGTCGCCGGTATGCAGGGTGTAGCGCACTTGGTAGTGCGGGCTCTGGGTCAGCTGCTGTTGGATGGTGTCGTGCAGTTGATAGCGCGCCTGGGGCTCCATCAGGCTGGCGTAGGGCGTGCCGAGCAGGGCGCACAGCTCGACCGCCGGCAGGCCGAATTGGCGTTCGCAATTGGGGTCGAGGTACAGCAAGGCCCAGCTTGCCTCATTAAGCCGCTCGAAACGCAGCATACCGAGGCGCGAAGGCACCGGTAACTGCGTCACTACCTCGGCCGCCATACGGGCGACATCGGGTTGGCTTTTCATGGGGGAGACTCACTTGAAAGAACGCGCACGGCGCCGGGCTCACGCCCTCTTTTCTGCTGCCTGGCGCAAGGTTGCATCATGCGGCGCGGGCTGACAAGAGAGGATGAAGGCTAAGTGCTATAAGGGGGTTATCGGCCGCGCGAGGGGTTTCTTCAATCGGGGTGATGGAAGGTGTACAAGCCTGTTTTTCTTGTCCAATAAACAGGCAAAAAAAGCCCCGCCAAGTGGCGGGGTTGAGGTACGAGCGTGGCGCTCGGAAATCGGTACAACCAGGCCACCCCGGTGAAAGGGCGGCCCGTTGAGGTTTACAGCAAGATGGTACGGATGTCGTTGAGCAGTTGGCTCAGGCGCTGCGTGAAGCGTGCAGCGGCGGCGCCGTTGATCACACGGTGATCGTAGGACAGCGACAGTGGCAGCATCAGCTTCGGCTGGAACGCTTTACCGTCCCAGACCGGCTGGATAGTGGCCTTGGACACACCCAGGATCGCCACTTCCGGCGCGTTGACGATTGGCGTGAAGCCCGTACCGCCAATGTGACCGAGGCTGGAGATGGTGAAGCACGCGCCCTGCATGTCGTCCGGGGTGAGCTTCTTGTCGCGGGCCTTGGCAGCCAGTGCAGCGGCCTCAGCGGCCAGTTGCAGCAGGCTCTTCTGGTCGACGTTCTTGATGACCGGTACCAGCAGGCCATCTGGGGTGTCTACCGCGAAGCCGACGTTCACGTACTTCTTGCGAATGATCGCCTTGCCGCTTGGTGCCAGCGAACTGTTGAAGTCCGGCAGCTCCTTGAGCAAGTGTGCGCAGGCCTTGAGCAGCAGCGGCAGCACGGTCAGTTTCACGCCGGCCTTCTCGGCCACGGCTTTCTGCGCAACGCGGAAAGCTTCCAGGTCGGTGATGTCGGCCTGGTCGAACTGAGTGACGTGCGGGATGTTCAGCCAGCTGGCGTGCAGACCTGCCGCGCCGATTTGCATCAGGCGGGTCATCGGCACTTCTTCGGTTTCGCCGAAGCGGCTGAAGTCCACGGTGCGGATCGGCGGAATGCCCGAACCACCGGTAGCGCCGCCGGCAGCCGGCGCTTCCTTGGCCTTTTGCATCATGTTCTTGACGTAGACCTGCACGTCTTCTTTCAGCACGCGACCGTGAGGGCCGCTGGCCGCAACGGCGCTCAGCTCGACGCCGAACTCGCGGGCCAGCTGACGCACTGCCGGGCCTGCATGAACCTTGGCGCCGCTTGGCGCAGGTGCAGCAGCCACTGGCGCCGGAGCGGCCTCAGCTTTTGCAGCAGGTGCAGGGGCGGCGGCAGCGGGTGCAGCTTCAGCCTTGGCAGCAGGAGCCGCAGCAGGTGCAGGAGCAGCAGCCGGCGCAGCGCCTTGTACTTTGAGCTTGAGGATGAAGTCACCGGTGCCGACTTCGTCTTCGAGCTTGACCGCAATGCTTTCCACCACGCCGGCAGCCGGCGAAGGGATTTCCATGGAGGCCTTGTCGGACTCCAGGGTGATCAGCGACTGGTCGGCTTCGACGGTATCGCCGACTTTAACCAGCAGCTCAATGATCTTGGCCTTGCCCGACGAACCGATATCCGGGACGTGAATGTCCTGAACAGAGGCCGCAGCAGGAGCCGCAGCCGGGGCCGCTGGGGCCT
The DNA here is from genome assembly GCF_004682055.1 of Pseudomonas kairouanensis. GTDB lineage: Bacteria > Pseudomonadota > Gammaproteobacteria > Pseudomonadales > Pseudomonadaceae > Aquipseudomonas > Aquipseudomonas kairouanensis. The sequence continues at coordinate 16,580 of NZ_QUZU01000052.1, forward strand.
CGGCTGGCTTCTCGGCAGGCGCCGGTGCAGCAGCGGCAGCCGGAGCGGCCGCTGGCGCAGGGGCCGCATCAGCGGCACCTTCGATTTCCAGTTCCAGCAGTTCGTCGCCTTCTTTCAGGCGGTCGCCCAGCTTCACTTTCAGGCTCTTGACCACACCGGCCTTGGGAGCAGGGATTTCCATGCTCGCCTTGTCCGATTCCAGGGTCAGGATGCTCTGGTCGGCTTCGACGGTGTCGCCGACCTTCACAAATAGCTCGATTACTTCACCTTCACCGCTGCCGATGTCAGGTACGCGAATGAGTTCGCTCACAAAAAATCTCCTCAGCAGTCCAGTGGGTTGCGTTTTTCCGGGTTGATCCCGAACTTGACGATAGCGTCAGCCACCACCTTAGGTTCGATCTCACCACGGTCAGCCAAGGCTTCCAGGGCTGCCAACACCACGAAGTGACGGTCGACTTCGAAGAAGTGACGCAGCTTCTTGCGGCTGTCACTGCGGCCGAAACCGTCGGTGCCCAGGACTTTGAATTCCTTGGACGGGACCCACTGGCGAATTTGTTCGGCGAACAGCTTCATGTAGTCGGTGGAGGCAATGACTGGACCCTTACGGCCGGCCAGGCACTCTTCGACGTAGCTCTTCGCTGGCTTTTGACCAGGCTTGAGGCGGTTGCTGCGCTCTACGGCCAGGCCGTCGCGACGCAGTTCGTTGAAGCTGGTGACGCTCCACACGTCGGCGCCGACGTTGAACTCTTCACGCAGGATCTTCGCCGCTTCACGCACTTCGCGCAGGATGGTGCCGGAGCCCATCAGCTGTACGTGGTGCGCTGCTTCCTTGGTGTCTTCTTCGAGCAGGTACATGCCCTTGATGATGCCTTCTTCCACGCCAGCCGGCATTGCAGGCTGCTGGTAGGACTCGTTCATCACGGTGATGTAGTAGAAAACGTCCTGCTGCTCTTCGGTCATCTTCTTCATGCCGTCCTGGATGATCACCGCCAGCTCATAGCCGTAGGTTGGATCAAAGGTGCGGCAGTTCGGGATGGTGGCAGCCAGGATGTGGCTGTGACCGTCTTCGTGTTGCAGGCCTTCGCCGTTCAGCGTAGTCCGGCCGGCGGTACCGCCGATCAGGAAGCCACGGGTACGGCTGTCGCCTGCTGCCCACGCCAGGTCGCCAATGCGCTGGAAGCCGAACATCGAGTAGAAGATGTAGAACGGCAGCATCGGCTGGTTGTGGCTGGAGTACGAAGTACCGGCAGCGATGAAGGAGCTCATGGCGCCCGCTTCGTTGATGCCTTCTTCGAGGATCTGGCCTTTCTTGTCTTCCTTGTAGAACATCACCTGGTCTTTATCGACTGGCTCGTAGAGCTGGCCGACGGAGGAGTAGATGCCCAACTGACGGAACATGCCTTCCATACCGAAGGTACGGGCTTCGTCCGGGATGATCGGGACGATGCGCGGGCCGATGTCCTTGTCCTTGACCAGCTGCGCCAAAATACGCACGAAGGCCATGGTGGTGGAGATTTCGCGGTCGCCCGAACCATCCAGGATGGCCTTGAGGGTGCTCAAGTCTGGGGTCGGCACGCTGAAGCTGTTGGCGCGGCGCTGTGGCACGAAACCGCCCAGTGCAGTGCGACGCTCGCTCAGGTAGCGGGCTTCGGCGCTGTTTGGCTCTGGCTTGAAGAACGGCAGGTCTTCCAGCTCTTCGTCTTTTACCGGGATGTCGAAGCGGTCACGGAACAACTTCAGGCTTTCAACATCAACCTTCTTGGTGTTGTGCGCAGTGTTCTTCGCTTCGCCGGCACCGGTGCCATAACCCTTGATGGTCTTGGCCAGGATGACGGTCGGTTGTTCTTTGTGGTTGACCGCTTCGTGGTACGCCGCGTAGACCTTGTACGGGTCGTGGCCGCCACGGTTGAGTTTCCAGATCTCGTCGTCGGACAGGTCCGCAACCATCGCCTTGAGTTCAGGCGTGTTGAAGAAGTGTTCACGTACGAACGCGCCGTCTTTGGCCTTGTAGTTCTGGTACTCGCCGTCGATGACTTCGTCCATGCGACGTTGCAGGATACCGTCGACGTCCTTGGCCAGCAGTGGGTCCCAGAAACGGCCCCAGATGACTTTGGTCACGTTCCACTGGGCACCACGGAACACGCCTTCGAGTTCCTGGATGATCTTGCCGTTGCCGCGAACCGGGCCGTCAAGGCGCTGCAGGTTGCAGTTGATGACGAAGATCAGGTTGTCCAGCTTCTCACGGCCAGCCAGGGAGATGGCACCCAGGGATTCCGGCTCGTCACACTCGCCGTCGCCCAGGAAGCACCAGACTTTCTGCTTGCCTTCAGGGATGAAGCCACGGGCTTCCAGGTACTTCATAAAGCGTGCCTGGTAGATCGCCTGGATCGGGCCCAAGCCCATCGATACAGTCGGGAACTGCCAGAAATCAGGCATCAGCCAAGGGTGCGGGTAGGACGACAGGCCCTGACCGTCCACTTCCTGGCGGAAGTTGTTCATTTGTTCTTCGCTGATGCGACCTTCCATGAACGCACGGGCGTAGACGCCTGGCGAGGTGTGGCCCTGGAAGTAGATCAGGTCGCCGCCGTGCTCGTCGGTCGGGGCCTGGAAGAAGTAGTTGAAGCCGATGTCATACAGGGTTGCGCTGGAAGCGAAGCTGGAGATGTGACCGCCCAGGTCCGAATCTTTCAAGTTCGTGCGCATTACCATCGCCATGGCGTTCCAACGTACCAGCGAGCGAATGCGGCGTTCCATGAACAGGTCGCCAGGCATGCGTGCTTCGTGGGTAACGGGGATGGTGTTGCGGTATGGCGTAGTGATGGCGTAAGGCAATTGCGAACCGCTGCGGGTTGCGAGTTCGCCCATACGGGTCATCAGGTAGTGAGCACGGTCTTCGCCTTCTTTGTCGAGAACCGATTCCAGGGCGTCCAGCCATTCCTGGGTTTCGACGGGATCGAGGTCTTGCATGGCTTGCTCCAGGGCGGAAAGGCTACCAGAATCGGTTGCCTGAAGTTTGCGACTGGCCTTGTGGGCAGACGACATAAATTCTTGGATGGCCGAAGGTTGCTTCGGCGTCCTGTAGTTTTACTACAAATCGTCGGCCATTTCAGCCTTTCGAATGTATATACGAGTAGTAAAACTACACAAGACTGAGCGTATGGCTCGGTCTGGCTGGTGAGCATAATCGTTATTGTTGATCTTTTGCGAACAAGAAAAGGTGAAAGCTTGATGTTTGCTGCCAAAATGAAATTAATTTCAGCTATTTCTAACCTTTGTTCGACAGTCCTTCACCGAGCGTGGTTCTGGCGTTCACAACAAGTAGCCAATTACGCGCCGATCAAGGATAGACCATGAGCATTCCAACGCTGGCCCAATTGCCGGCCATTCTCCTGCCAAAAGCCCAGCGCGCCGAGCAGTCATTCCGTGACGCGGTGGCCACGCTGGACGACGATCATGGACTTTCTGCGTGGACGCCGCAACGGTGGGCCGATTTCGTCCGCGTGTGCGCCGCCAGTGATTTTGTGATTGAACAGAGTGTTCGTGACCCTTTGATGTTGCTGGAACTGGTGGCCTGGGGTGAACTGGACCGAGGCTTTGCCCCCGGCGAGCTGTGCGGGCAAATCGCAGGCGCCGTGCAACAGGCGCAAACCGAAGATGAACTGGGCCGCGTCCTGCGTCGCCAGCGCACGCGTCAGCAAGTGCGCATCATCTGGCGCGACCTGACCCGCCAGGCCGACCTGGTGCAAACCTGTCGCGACCTCTCCGACATGGCCGACGCCAGCATCGACCAGGCCTACCAATGGCTGTACCAGCGCCATTGCGTGCAGTTCGGCACGCCCACCGGGCGACGCAGCGGCGAGCCGCAGCAGATGGTCATCCTCGGCATGGGCAAGCTCGGCGCGGTGGAATTGAACCTGTCGTCGGACATCGACCTGATCTTCGCCTACCCCGAAGGTGGCGAAACCGTGGGTGTGAAGCGCGCCTTGGACAACCAGGAGTTTTTCATCCGTCTTGGTCAAAAACTGATCAAGGCCCTCGACCCAATGACCGTCGATGGCTTCGTATTCCGCGTGGATATGCGCCTGCGGCCTTACGGCTCTGCCGGTGCGCTGGTGCTCAGCTTCAACGCGCTGGAGCAGTACTACCAGGACCAGGGCCGCGACTGGGAACGCTACGCCATGATCAAGGCGCGGGTGGTGGCCGGTGATCAGGTGGCCGGTGCGCAACTGCTGGAAATGCTCCGCCCTTTCGTTTACCGGCGCTACCTGGACTTTTCCGCCATCGAAGCGCTGCGCACCATGAAGCAGTTGATCCAGCAGGAAGTGCGGCGCAAGGGCATGGCCGACAACATCAAACTGGGCGCGGGCGGCATCCGCGAGGTGGAGTTTATCGCCCAGGCGTTCCAACTGATCCACGGCGGTCGCGACCTCAGCCTGCAGCAGCGCCCCCTGCTTAAAGTGCTGGGCACCCTGGAGGGCCAGGGCTACCTGCCACCGGCGGTGATCAGCGAACTGCGCGATGGCTATGAATTCCTGCGTTACACCGAACATGCGATCCAGGCGATTGCCGACCGCCAGACCCAGATGCTCCCGGACAGCCCCGAAGACCAGGCGCGCATTGCCTTTATGCTGGGCTTTGACGACTGGGCCGCGTTCCATGAGCGCCTGATGTACTGGCGTGGTCGGGTGGACTGGCACTTCCGCCAGGTCATCGCCGACCCGGATGAAGAAGAGGGCGAAGAAAGCGAATTGGTCGTAGGTGGTGAGTGGCTGCCGCTGTGGGAAGAATCCCAAGATGAAGAGGCGGCCTGCCGTCAATTGGCCGAAGGTGGTTTCAGCGACGCGACCAAGGCCCTCAAGGCCCTGGCCGGCCTGCGCAACAGCCCGCAATTGCGCGCCATGCAGCGTCTCGGTCGTGAGCGCCTGGATGCGTTTATCCCGCGCTTGTTGGCCCAGGCGGTCGAGCACGCCAACCCGGACCTGGTGCTGGAGCGTGTATTGCCGCTGGTGGAAGCCGTGGCGCGGCGTTCTGCCTACCTGGTGCTGCTCACGGAAAACCCCGACGCCCTGCGCCGCCTGCTGACCCTGTGCGCCGCCAGCCCGTGGATTGCCGAGCAGATCACCCGCTTCCCGCTGCTGCTGGACGAATTGCTCAACGAAGGCCGCCTGTTCAAGCCACCGTTGGCGCCGGAACTGGCTGCCGAGTTGCGCGAGCGGCTCACGCGCATCCCCGAGGATGACCTTGAGCAGCAAATGGAAGCCCTGCGCCACTTCAAGCTGGCTCACCGCCTGCGCGTAGCCGCTTCGGAAATCGCCGGCAGCCTGGCGTTGATGAAAGTCAGCGATTACCTCACCTGGCTCGCCGAAGCCATCCTCGAACAAGTGCTGGCCCTGGCCTGGCGCCAGACCGTGGCGCGCCACGGCTCGCCGCAGCGGTTGGACGGCACCCTGTGCGACCCAGGGTTCATCATTGTCGGGTACGGCAAGGTCGGCGGCATCGAACTGGGGCATGGTTCGGACCTGGACCTGGTGTTTATCCACGATGGCGACCCGCAAGCCGAAACCGATGGCGCCAAGCCGATCGACGGCGCGCAGTTCTTCACGCGCCTGGGCCAGCGCATCATTCACCTGCTGACCACCCAGACCAACTCCGGCCAGTTGTACGAAGTGGATATGCGCCTGCGACCCTCCGGCGCATCGGGGCTTTTGGTCAGTTCCCTCGGCGCATTTGACCGCTATCAGCAAAATGAAGCCTGGACCTGGGAGCATCAGGCCCTGATCCGCGCGCGGGTGCTGGTGGGCAGCCCGGATGTGGGCCTGGCGTTCGAGCAGGTACGGGCCAAGGTGTTGGGGCGCGAGCGCGACCTGGACACCCTGCGCCAGGAGGTCAGCGAGATGCGCGCCAAGATGCGCGACAACCTGGGCACCAAGGCGACCCTGGCCGGTACCGGCACGAATGCCTTCGAGGCCACGGCGCTGTTCGACCTCAAGCAGGACGCCGGAGGTATCGTCGATATTGAATTTATGGTGCAATACGCGGCTTTGGCGTGGTCTGCGCAACATCCGTCGTTGCTGCGCTATACCGACAATATCCGCATTCTGGAAGGCTTGGAGCAGGTGGGGTTGATGCCCGCCGCCGATGCCCATCTGCTGCGCGAGGTGTATAAGGCCTACCGTTCCGCCGCGCACCGCCAGGCCTTGCAAAACGAGGCCGGTACGGTCGCCGGGGATCAGTTCGCCGACGAACGGCGCCAAGTGATGCGAATCTGGAAAGAACTGGGGTTAAGCTGAAACTCGATTAATTGTGGGAGCGGGCTTGCTCGCGAAAGCGGTATATCAGTCAATCTTTTCAGTGACTGACACTGCGTTTTCGCGAGCAAGCCCGCTCCCACACACAGCTAGTACCGGGCTAACCATGACCTACAGTAATTATCGAGGCGGGGAGGCATAAGCCTCCCCGCATCGTTTGTGGAAACTACATGAATATTCTGATCGTTGGGCCCAGCTGGGTCGGTGACATGGTGATGGCGCAGACACTGTTCCAGTGCCTGAAACAACGTCATCCCGACTGCCAGATCGACGTGCTCGCCCCCGAGTGGAGCCGCCCGATCCTTGAACGCATGCCCGAGGTGCGCGCGGCCTTGAGCTTCCCGCTCGGCCATGGCGCCCTGGAGCTGGCGACCCGTCGGCGCATCGGTAAATCCCTGGCTGGCCAGTATGACCAGGCGATCCTGCTGCCCAACTCGCTCAAGTCGGCGCTGGTGCCGTATTTTGCCGGCATCCCCAAGCGCACCGGCTGGCGCGGCGAATTCCGCTACGTGCTGCTCAACGACGTACGCACCCTGGACAAAGCCCGCTACCCGCTGATGATCGAGCGCTTCATGGCCCTGGCCTATGCGCCGGGGGCCGAATTGCCCAAGCCTTATCCACGCCCGAGCCTGCAGATTGATCCGGTGAGCCGCGACGCGGCCCTGGCCAAGTTCGGCCTGAGCCTGGACCGCCCGGTGTTGGCCCTGTGCCCCGGCGCTGAGTTTGGCGAGTCCAAGCGCTGGCCGTCGGAGCATTACGCCAAGGTCGCCGAGGCCAAGATCCGTGAAGGCTGGCAGGTGTGGCTGTTTGGTTCGAAGAAGGACCATCCGGTGGGCGAAGACATTCGCCAGCGCCTGATCCCCGGCCTGCGTGAGGAGTCGGTCAACCTCAGTGGCGAAACGTCCCTGGCCGAAGCCATCGACCTGCTTTCTTGCGCCGACTCGGTGGTGTCCAACGACTCCGGGCTGATGCATGTGGCCGCTGCCCTGAACCGCCCCTTGGTGGCGGTGTACGGCTCCACCTCGCCGGGCTTCACCCCGCCGTTGGCCGACAAGGTCGAAGTGGTGCGCCTGGGCCTGGACTGCAGCCCATGCTTTGAGCGCACCTGCCGTTTTGGCCACTACAACTGCATGCGCCAACTGCTGCCGCAGCCGGTGAACGAAGCCTTGCAGCGCCTGCAGAGCCCTACGGACGAGGTCCGCTAGTTTGCGCGTATTGGTAGTCAAGACCTCATCCCTGGGCGACGTGATCCACGCCTTGCCGGCACTGACCGACGCCGCGCGGGCGATCCCCGGCATTCGCTTTGACTGGGTGGTGGAAGAAGGCTTCGCCGAGATCCCCACCTGGCACCCGGCGGTGGACAAGGTGATCCCGGTGGCGATTCGTCGCTGGCGCAAGAACCTCTGGCAGACCATCAAGAGCGGCGAATGGCGGCGCTTCAAGCAGCAGGTCCAGTCGACCAAATATGATTTGGTGATCGACGCCCAGGGCCTGTTCAAGAGCGCCTGGCTGACCCGCTACGTGCGCGCCCCGGTGGCGGGCTTCGATAAAGATTCCGCCCGCGAACCCATCGCTGCGCGTTTCTACTCGCGGCGCCTGGCCGTGGCCCGTGGGCAGCACGCGGTGGAACGGCTGCGCCAGCTGTTCGCGGTGGCCCTGGGTTATGACTTGCCCAAGGCCCTGGGTGACTACGGCTTGAGCACTGAGAAGCTGCTCGGCCTGCCGCCGAAAAAGCCCTTCGTGCTGCTGCTGCACGGCACCACCTGGGACACCAAACACTGGCCTGAAGCCTACTGGCGCGAGCTGGCCGAACGCATGGGCCGCCTGGGTGTGGACGTAAAACTGCCCTGGGGCAACGCCGCCGAAAAAGCCCGCGCCGAACGCCTGGCCCAAGGCCTGAGCAACGCCGAAGTGCTGCCCAAGCTGAACCTGGCCGGCGTGGCCCGTGTACTGGCCGGCGCCCGCGCCTGCGTGGCGGTAGACACCGGCCTCGGCCACCTGGCCGCCGCGCTGGACGTGCCGACCATCTCGCTGTTCGGCCCCACCAACCCAGGGTTGACCGGTGCCTACGGCAAGGGTCAGATCCATCTGGGTAGCGACTTCCCCTGTGCGCCGTGCCTGCAAAAAACCTGTACCTATCAACCGACGGCCGACGATCTGCGTCGGTTCGACGTCAAGCGCGAGTCGCCCCTGTGCTTCACGCGCCTGAACCCTGAACGTGTGGCCAGCCGACTGAGCACGTTGTTATTGGCTGAGGAGCTGCACTGATGCAACTGGCTTTTGTTCTGTACAAATACTTCCCCTTCGGTGGCTTGCAGCGCGATTTCATGCGCATCGCCCTGGAGTGCCAGCAGCGCGGCCACAGCATTCGCGTGTACACGCTGATCTGGGAGGGCGACATCCCGCCCGGTTTCGAAGTGCTGGTGGCACCGGTCAAGGCGTTCTTCAACCATCGGCGCAACGAGAAGCTCAGTGCGTGGATGGAAGCCGACCTGGCCAAGCGCCCGGTGGATCGCTTGATCGGCTTCAACAAAATGCCCGGCCTGGACGTGTACTACGCCGCCGACGGCTGCTTTGAAGACAAGGCGCAAAACCTGCGTCACGGGCTATACCGTTATTTTGGCCGCTATAAGCACTTTGCCGAGTACGAGCGCGCGGTGTTCGCCAAGGACGCCAAGACCGAAGTGCTGATGATCTCCGAAGTGCAGCAGCCACTGTTCATCAAGCACTACGACACGCCGCTGGAGCGCTTCCACCTGCTGCCGCCGGGCATTGCCCAGGACCGCCGCGCACCGCCCAATGCCGCTGAAATTCGCGAGGGTTTCCGCAAGGAGTTCAACCTGGGCGATGACGATCTGCTGCTGGTGCAGATCGGCTCGGGCTTCAAGACCAAGGGCGTCGACCGTAGCCTCAAGGCCGTGGCGGCGTTGCCCTCGGCGTTGAAAAAACGCACGCGCCTGTTTGTAATCGGCCAGGACGACCCCAAGGTATTCCAACTGCAAAGCGCGACGCTGGGCCTGGGGGATAACGTGCAGTTCCTCAAGGGCCGCAGCGATATCCCGCGTTTTCTGCTGGGCGCCGACCTGTTGATTCACCCTGCATACAACGAAAACACCGGTACCGTGTTGCTCGAAGCCCTGGTGGCCGGGCTGCCGGTGCTGGTCTCGGCGGTGTGTGGGTATGCCCATTACATCAGCGAGGCCGATAGCGGGTTGGTGCTGGACGAGCCGTTCGACCAGAGCCAGCTCAACCAATACCTGGCGCATATGCTCACCGACACTGCACAGCGCGCGGCCTGGGGCCGCAATGGGTTGGCCTTCGCCGAGACGGCCGACCTCTACAGCATGCCGCAGCACGCTGCGGATGTGATTCTGGCGGAGCCTAAACGATGAAGTTGATTCTTGCCGAACCGTTCAAGACCTTATGGGCCGGGCTTGATGCCTTTGCCGAGGTCGAGAAACTGCAAGGCGAAGTATTCCGCGAACTGGCGGCGCGCCGCACGTTGCGCACCGTGGTGGAAGGCCGCCCGTATTTCGTGAAGATCCACCGTGGCATCGGCTGGGGTGAGATCTTCAAGAACCTGATCACCGCCAAGCTGCCTGTATTGGGTGCGGGCCTTGAGTGGGCGGCGATCCATCGCCTGCAGGACCTCGGCGTACCCACCATGACCGGCGTGGCCTTTGGCGAAAAAGGCAGCAACCCGGCCGACCAGCACTCGTTCATCATCACCGAAGAACTGGCGCCGACCCTGAGCCTGGAAGACGTGACCCTCAACTGGGTGGCCGAACCGCCGGCCCCTGCGTTGCGTCATGCCCTTACCTTCGAGCTGGCGCGTATGGTCGGCGACATGCACCGGGGCGGCGTCAACCACCGCGACTGTTACCTGTGCCATTTCCTGCTCGACACCTCCAAACCCATCGACGCCCGCGACATCAAGCTCTCGGTGATCGACCTGCACCGCGCCCAACTGCGTGCCCATCTGCCGCTGCGCTGGCGCGACAAGGACCTCTCGGCGCTGTACTACTCGGCGCTCGATATCGGCCTGACCCGGCGCGACAAACTGCGCTTTCTCAAAAGCTACTTCCGCCAGCCGTTGCGCCAGGTCCTGGCCGAACAGTCGGCGTCGTTGAGCCTGATGCAGCGCAAGGCCGACAAGCTCTATGCACGTAAGCTGCGTTACGGGGATGCGATCTGATGGCGGGTTGGAACCTGGAACCTGCTTACGCCAACCTGGCGGATGACTTTGGCAGCCTCGAAGCGGTCTTCGCCCTGCAAGGCGAGCGGCTGACCCGTGACCCGTTGTCGGAAGTGATCCGCGTGGAGCGTGGTGGGGTCAACTACTACGTCAAGCGCTACACCGGCGCCGGCAAGGGCTTGCGGCGCTACCTGGGCAAGCCGCGGGTGAAGTCCGAATGGCAGAACCTCAAGCGCTTCGCCAAGTGGGGGATTCCCACCGCCGACGTGGTGGCCTGGGGTTTGGAGCGCAAGGGCCTGGCTTACGATCGGGGGGCGATGATCACCCGTGAGTTGCCTCGTACCGAAGACCTGTCGGTGCTGGCCGACCGCAATGATGCGCGTCTGCGCGACCCCAAATGGGTCGATGCGGTGAGCCGCCAGCTCGCCGAATACACGCGCACCATGCACGATCACCGCTTTACCCATAACGATTTGAAGTGGCGCAACCTGCTGATCGACGATCAGTCGACCCTGTACCTGATCGATTGCCCCAACGGCGATTTCTGGCGCGGGTTCTGGCTCAAGTACCGCATCACCAAGGACTTGGCCTGCCTGGACAAGGTGGCCAAGTATCACCTGTCGGCCACCCAGCGCCTGCGTTTCTACATGCAGTACCGCCAGCGCCGACACCTGAGTGCTTCGGACAAACAGCGTATTCGCCATGTGGTGAAGTTTTTTGAGGGACGCGAATGAGTGATTTCCTGGCGGCTGAAGACCGTGCTCTGTTGGAGCGCCATGGCCTCGCCACGTTCGATGCGCTGTGGGCCAAGCAATTGGATGCAGTGGACGAACCCAACACCAGCCGAGGCGGCTGGAGCAGCGTGTTTCGCCTGGAGCTGGACGGCCATGGTTATTACCTTAAGCGTCAGAGCAACTACCTGACGCGCAGCCTGCACCGACCGTTTGGCGAGCCGAGTTTCTCCCGCGAGTTTCGCAATATCAGCCGTTACCGCAAACTCGGTATTCCGGCGTTGCAGGCCGCGTTCTATGGCGAGCGCAAGGTGGCGGGCGAGCACCGCGCCATGCTGCTGACCCGCGCCCTGGACGGCTGGAATGACCTGGATTCGTTGCTGGGCGAGTGGTCGCAACTGAGCGACGCCCAACACCGTGCGATCCTGCTGGCCTGCGGTCAGCTGGCTCGCCAGTTGCACAGTGTTGGCCAAGTGCACGGCTGTTTTTACCCCAAGCATATTTTTCTGCGGGCCACGGGCGACGGGTATGCCGCGCAGTTGATCGACCTTGAAAAAACCCGCCCACTGCTGTTCGGCTGGCGGGACCGGGTCAAGGACCTGGAACCGTTGTTGCGTCGCGCACCACAATGGTCGGATGCACAGGTGCGCCAACTGTTGGCGGCTTACCTCGATCAGCCGGACAAAAGCGCGCTGGTTGCTACCTGGTACCAGCGCCTGAGTGCCCGCCGTAGCCACAAGGAAAACCGTTGATGCGTTTGTCCGAGCTGAAAACCGCCGGCCGTACCCCATCTCTGCCGCTGACGATCGAGCTGGCCGATGCAGCGGGCCCTGGCCAACTGCAACTGTTGAGCCTGCTGCGGGTTCTGCCCGGTGAGCGTTACGTGGGCGCGGCGGTGTGGCGCGGCCGACCGGTACTGGCCAAATTGTTGGTGGGCAGCAAGGCGGCGCGGCATTTTCAGCGTGAGCTGGCGGGCGTGCGCCTGCTGGCCGAGCAAGGCCTGACCACGCCACCACTGCTGGCCGACGGTTTGCAGGACGGCGAGGGCGGCTGGCTGCTCTTCGAGTTTCTCGACGGCGCCGAAAGCCTGGCCGATGCCTGGCAGGCGGTGGAAAACCTGGCGCCGTTGGCCGACGAGCAAACCACCGTGCTGGCCGAAGCGTTGGGCGCGATTGCGCACATGCACACCCAGGGCCTGTGGCAGGAAGACCTGCACCTGGACAACCTGCTGCGCCACGACGGCAAACTGTATTTGATCGATGGCGCCGGCATTCGCGCCGAAGAAGCCGGCAAGCCACTGTCACGCAACCGCGTGCTGGAAAACCTCGGTGTGTTCTTCGCCCAGTTGCCAAAAAGCCTCGAACCCTTTACCGAAGAGCTGCTGGTGTATTACCTGTTGAGCAACGGTGAGCACGCCTTGCCGTTGGAAGCCCTGGAAAAGCAGGTGCGCAAGGTCAGCGCCTGGCGGTTGAAGGATTTGCTCAACAAAGTCGGCCGCGAGTGCACCTTGTTCAGCGTATTGCGCGGGCCATTCGCCCTACGCGCAATCCGTCGCGAAGAAGAGGCCGCGTTGCTGCCGGTGCTGGAACAGGCCGACACCCTGCTGGGCCAAGGCCACCTGTACAAGACCGGTGGCGCCGCTACGGTCGCCCGCGTTGAAGCGGCAGGTCGCCCGTTGGTGATCAAGCGCTACAACATCAAAGGGGTTGCCCACTGGCTCAAGCGCTTCTGGCGCCCCAGCCGTGCCTGGCATTCCTGGCGCGAGGGCAACCGCCTGACCTTCCTGGGCATCGCCACGCCCAAGCCGCTGGCCGTGCTGGAAAAGCGCTTTTTCTGGCTGCGCAGCCGGGCGTACCTGATAACCGAGCACCTGGCGGGGCCGGACATCATCGAGCGCTTTGCGCCCTATGTTGAGAACGGCGATGCCCCGGAAGATGAATTGCTGGCCCTGGATCATCTGTTCGCCGAACTGATCCGCGAGCGCATCAGCCATGGCGACTTCAAGGGGCATAACCTGTTTTGGGACAAGGACCGCTGGTCGCTGATCGACCTGGATGCCATGCGCCAACACACCTCCGTCGCCAGCTTCGCTGCGGCCTATGCCAAGGACCGTTCGCGGTTCATGCGCAACTGGTCGCCGGAGAGTGCGCTGTACAAGCTGATTGATCAGCGTTTGCCCAAGCAGGTGCACTGAACATCCAGGCAGGGCCAGGCTTGTGTGGGAGATTCTATGTTGCAGGGCAAGCCTGCCCTCAGCATCTGAATCTGCGCCAAGCTCGAAATACAGGCACACCGCCAATCTCCTGTGGGAGCGGGCTTGCTCGCGAAGGCGGTGGTTCAGGCGCAGGATATCTGCCAGCAGTACCACCGCCTTCGCAGCCTCGCTAAAGCTCGACAGCTCCCACATTTGACCGAGTTGGGCCAGATAACAAAGGTGTTGGCTGAGCAACAGCAATCGGACAGTTGGTGGGCAATCGCGACAGGCTGCTTTTGCTAAATCTAGCTATCTAACTGATATATAGGCATAAAAATCCTGGCACGGGCTCTGCAATGCCTTCCGGTGAACCCTTTCACCGGTCTTGCAGCGGAGCCCTGTATGCCTTCCAGCCTTTCCTCGCTTTCCCGTTTGATCTGCCTTGGCGCCGCGATGCTGCTGAGCTGCGCAGCCCACGCCGCCGACGACGCCGACGTGCCGTCCCTGGCGGGCAAGCGCATCGCGGTGAGCATGACCGGCACCAGTCACTATTTTGATATCAAGGCGTTCCAGGCCCAGGTCGATGAGATCAAGCGCCTGGGGGGCACGCCCATCACCCTGGACGCGGGGCGCAACGACAAGAATCTGGTGACCCAGCTGCAAACCGTGGTCACCCAGAAGCCCGATGCGGTGATCCAGACCCTCGGCACCCTCAGTGTCATCGACCCCTGGCTCAAGCGCATCAGCAAGGCCGGAATTGCGCTGTTCACCATCGACGCGCCGTCGCAGTACAGCCTGAACAACACCACCTCCGATAACGTCGCCACCGGCAAGGCCCTGGCCGATCAATTGATCAAGGACAGCGGCGGCAAGGGCAAGATCCTGGTGTTCAACGGCTTCTACGGCGTGCCGGTGTGTGCGATCCGTTATGACCAGTTGAAGCTGGCGCTCAAGGATTACCCGCAACTTGAAATTATTCAGCCTGAACTGCGTGATGTGATCCCCAACACCGTGCAGGACGCCTATTCCCAGGTGTCGGCGCTGCTCAACAAATACCCGGCGGGCAGTGTCTCGGCGATCTGGTCGGCGTGGGATATCCCGCAACTCGGCGCGAGCAAGGCGTTGATCGATGCCAAGCGCACCGAGATCAAAACCTACGGCGTCGATGGCACCCCCGAAGTGCTGGCGCTGCTTGGCCAGGCCAATTCGCCAGTGGGCGCGGTGGTGGCGCAGCAACCGGCGCTGATCGGCAAGACCGCCGTACAGAATGTGGCGCGTTACCTGGCTGGGCAACGTGACCTGCCCAAGGAAACCCACGTGCCGACGCTGCTGACCACTGCGGGCAACCTGGCGCAGGTCCAGCAACTGCGGGGTGACTGATGACGGCGTTGCACCTGCACAACCTGCACAAGCGCTTCGGCGCTACCCTGGCGCTGGATGGCGCGAGCCTCAAGGTGGAGCGCGGCACCATCCATGGCCTGGTGGGCGAGAACGGTGCCGGCAAGTCCACGTTGATCAAGGTGCTGGCTGGCATCCACAAGGCCGACGCGGGGCAGGTGAGCATCGACGGCCGGGCGTACGCGGCGCTGTCGCCGCGCCAGGTCGATCAATTGGGCGTGCAGTTCATCCACCAGGAGCGGCTGCTGCCTGCCAGTTTTACCGTGGGCGAGGCGCTGTTTTTCGGGCATGAATTGCGCTGGGGGCCGTTCGTGGATCGGCGTCGCCAGCAGCGCGAAGCGGACCGATTGCTGGCGCAGTATTTTGATCTGCAATTGCCGGCCGGTGCGCGGGTGGGCGAGTTGAGCAGCGCCGAGCGCCAAGTGCTGCAAATCACTCGGGCGTTGATTCGCCAGCCAAAGATCCTGGTGTTCGATGAGCCCAGCGTGGCACTGGTCAAGCGTGAGGTCGACCAGTTGCTGCGTATCGTCAAGCGCCTGCGTGATCAGGGCTTGTCCATCTTGTATATCTCCCATTACCTGCAAGAGATCGACAGCCTGTGCGACGAGGTGACGGTGCTGCGCAATGGTCGCGATGTGGCGGTGGTAGCGCCCCGGCATACGTCCAGTGCCGAGATCGCGCGGCTGATGGTCAACCGCGAAGTGCAAGAGATGTACCCCAAGGCGACGGTCGAATTGGGCGAGCCTTTATTGCAGGTGCGGGGGCTGAGCCTGGCGCGGCGTTATCGGCAGATCGACCTGGAGGTGCGTCGCGGTGAAATTGTGGGGCTCACCGGGTTGGTGGGCTCGGGCGCCAAGGAACTGTTCAAGACCCTGTTTGGTGTGGAGCGCGCGGACAGCGGCAGCATCCACCTGGGCGGGCGCCTGCTGCGCCTGCGGTCACCGGGCGAGGCGATTGCCGAGGGCATCGCGCTGGTGCCGGAAGAACGCCGCAGCCAGGGCATCGCGCCGGAGTTGTCGGTACTGGAGAACCTGACGCTGGCCGGGCTTGGGCGGTTTACCCGTTGGGGCTTGCTGAGTCGTCGCCGGGAGCAGGCCGAGAGCCTGCGCTTGATCGATGAACTGGCAATCAAGGCGCCTGGCCCGCAGGCCGCTGTCAGCCAATTGAGCGGGGGCAACCAGCAGAAAGTCGCCTTAGGCAAATGGCTGAGCCGCCGCTCGGCGGTGTACTTGCTGGACGAGCCTTGTGTGGGCGTGGATGTGGGCGCCAAGGTGGAGATTTATCGTTTGATCGGGCGGCTGGTGGAAGAGGGGGCGGCAGTGCTGGTGTTGTCGTCGGACTTGCCTGAACTGCTGGGAATCAGCGATCGGATCCTGGTGTTGCATCGCGGCGAGATCGCTGGCGAGTTCCGGGCGGGGGAGGCAGACAGCGATCAGTTGCTGGCCTGCGCCACTGGAGCCGTGCCTGCTGCTGCACCTGTGCGAGAGGTCGAACATGCTTGAGGCGATTCTGCGGCGCGGTTCGGTGGGGGTGTTCCTGGCGATCCTGGTGGGGTTCGCCGTGGCTGCGCCGAACTTCTTGTCGGTGGGCAATGTGGCCAATGTGTTCAGCCAGTCGGCAATTCTTGGCGTGCTGGCATTCGGGCTCACCTGCGTGATCATCGGCGGGGGTTCGAATGTGGTGGCCGGTGGGCTGGACTTGTCGCTCGCGGCCAACCTGGGGTTGTGTGCGGCGGTGTTCAGTCGCCTCAACAATGCCGGGTTGGACCTGTGGCAGTCCCTGCCGCTGACCTTGGCCTGTGGCCTGGCGGTCGGCCTGCTCAATGGCTTGGCGGTGGTGGTGCTGCGCTTGCCGCCGCTGTTGGCGACCCTGGCGAGCATGAACGTGTTGGCCGGGTTGGAACTGGTGCTGACGGAAAACACCGTGGTGTCCACCGATTCGCCGCTGCTGGATCTGCTCAGCGGCGGCACCTGGCTGGGCGTGCCGGCCCTGGCCTGGGTGTTGCTGCTCACGGCGGGTGTGTTGACGCTGTTGATCCAGCATTCGGCCTACGGACTGCGCTTGCATGCGGTGGGTGAATACCCCCAGGCCGCGCAAGCTGCAGGCATTCGGGTGCCGGGCTACGTGCTGTCCAGCTACGCGCTGTCGGGGCTGTGTGCGGCGCTGGCGGCGTTGTGCTCGGCGGCGTTTTTCAGCGGCAGCACCACAGGCTCCGGCGACATGCTGCTGTCGGTGGTGGCGATTGCCTTCCTTGGCGTGGTGTTTTCCCGAAGGCTGGTGGCGAGCATTCCGGGCACCTTGCTCGCGGCGTTGCTGATCGGCTTTTTGATCAATGGTTTTCAACTGCTCAATGTGTCGAGCTTCTGGGTCAATGGCGTGCAGGGCGTGTTGATCTTGTTGGTGGTGGCTGCGTCCAGTGCGTTGAATCGAGGAGCCCGCTGATGAATCTGCGTGCGTTGTTACCGCTGACCTTGCCGCTGGTGTTTGCGCTGATCGTCGTGGTGTTTGCCCTACAGGCGCCAGGCTTCTTGAGCGGCGGTAACTTGAAAAGCCTGGTGCTGAATAATTTCGTGCTGCTGGCGATTGTGGCCATCGGCATGACGTACGCCGTGGCAGCCGGGGGCATCGACCTGTCGGTGGGCACGGCGCTGGATTTCGCCAGTTTCAGTTTTGTGGTGTTGCTCAATGGTGGGCATGGCTGGGCATTTGCCGCGACCGGCGCTTTGCTTGCCGCATTGCTGGTGGGCGGGGTGAATGCAGGCCTGATTGCTGGGCTGCGGATCAGTCCGTTCCTCGCCACCTTGGGCACTTTGTTTATCGGCACCAGCGCTCAGCAACTGCTTTCGGATGGCGGCCAGCCGATCTACATCACCCAAGGTTTAAAGCCTGAACTGACAGGGCTCACGCCGCTGTTGATCGTCTTGGGCCTGGCATTGTTTTACGGCTTGGCGTTGGCCCGTGGTCGCCTGGGCCGTGAGCTGCTGGCCCAGGGCACCCAGCCGTTGCTGGCGTATTACTCGGGGCTGTCGGTGCGGCGTATCGTCACCGTGGTGGCCTTGGCGACCGCACTGGCGTGCGGGGTGGCGGGGGTGCTGCTCAGCACGACGGTCAGCGCCTACGTGCCACTGTCTGGCAACGCGTTTTTGCTCAACGCCATCGGCGCGGTATTTATCGGCACCACCTTGAGCCGACAGGGCCGGGCGAATATTCCCGGGACCCTGCTGGGGGTGTTGTTTATCAACGTGATTGCCAACGGCTTGCTGTTGATCGGCTGGAATTTCTACTGGCAACAGGTGGCGACCGGCGTGCTGATTTTTGCGGTGTTGACCTTCAGCTTTGCCAGTCGTCGCGTGCTGGAGCGTCACTGAAGCGGGTTATTCAGCCTTCACCAGGGTGGAACGCATTTTGAGGCTCGCGCTGTCGTTCTGGCTGGTGAAGAAATACCCATAATCCTGCAAGTAGAACTCGGTGCTGGTACCGCTGTATTTCTCACCGGTGATGGTGCAATTGAGCTCCTTGGCCGTACCGCTAAGGTCGCTGTTGATTTTGCTGGCGGGCAACTCGCGTTTCACCACGCAGCGGGTATTACGGATCAGCTCGCGATCATCCTGGGTGGTGGTGCGGTTCATTTCGACGGTGCTGTAGCCCAGGGTGGCGCCCACCGGCATCTGCTGCCAGTCGCCGATAAAACTCAGTTGCTGCAGGTGGCTGGCGGACGAGACATTGATCCCATCCATCTTGTATTGGCTCTGGAACGTGAGGTTGAACAGGCCGCGCCAGGTGGTGGTGGCGTAGGTTGAATACTCGGTGACGTTGCGGATGTTGAGTTGACCGCTTTGTGCCTTGGGTTCGAGGTAGAGGTCCATTTTCATGGGGCCGTAGCCCATGTCGCGCTTCTGCGTCAGATGACGGAGTGTCTTGCTGGGGGCGGGCATGCCCAGTGCGTTGATCGCCTGTTCAATGTCTGGCGAGATTGGGGCGGGGGTCAGTACGTATTCGGACTTGGTGCGCGCCGTGGCGTTGGGCAGTTGCGCGAGTGTTGGTGAGCACGCGGCCTTGAGCAGCGTTTGGGCGTCGGTCTCTGCGCTGCTGAATGGCTGGTCCTTCGGCGAGGTTTCGATGTTGCCGAAGGTCACTACGTTGTTTTCGTTCAGGCCGAACGTGGCCAGGGTGCGATAGACCTGGCGCCCGCAGCTGACCTGCCAGTGCAGGCGGGTCTGGGTGTAGGGCATCTTCTTGAGCTTGTTGGTGAGGATGAACGGCTCATCAATCGCAGCCCACACCTGCACGCTGTCACCCACGGTCTTGAGGCTGGCGCGGTCGATCAGCAACTGGCGCTCGGTGGCTGCGCCGCTGACAACCCGCCAGTCGGGGCGTGGTGTGGTGGCGCAGGCTTCGATGAATGCAGTGTTCTGCTTGAGATAACCCACCGCTTCTGGCGCGAAGGTGCGCATGACCGTAAAGCGCACGGGCTGACCGTTCGGCGCCAGGCTGCCTGGGGATTCCAGAAACAGCAGGCTCGCCTCTGGGGTGGCGCAGGAGGCCCGGACCTGGGCGATATCCGGTACGTTGGAGCCTTTGCTGGGCGTCACATGGACCTGGTAGCTCAGTACGTCACCGTCGCGCAGCACCGAATTTGCCAGGGGTGGCAGCTTGAGCAACTCGCCGAATTCGGGGCCGTTCTTGGCGGGTTTAAGGCTACAGCCAGTGAGCAGGCCGAGGGCGACGATAACGGCGAGGGGTTTCATGTGCGTTCCTTGCTGAAAAATGGATGGCTGTCCAACTCGGTCAAAATGTGGTGGCTTTAGAAGGTGTATTCGGCGCCAGCTCCTGCATACCACGAGCGGCCTGGGGCGGCTTCGTAGTAGCGGCTGTTGCTGTCGCCAACGATCACCGAGCCTACGTACTGGCGGTCCAGCAGGTTATCCAGGCGCAGGGTCTGGTGGAAGGTCCAGTGTTCGACTTTCTGTTCGAAGCGCGCACGCCAGTTGAACACGCTGTAGGCCGGGGCGGCGCGTTGGCTGTTGGTGTCTTCGACGTAGACCTTGCTGCGGTACATGCCTTCGATGGCGGTGCTGACCCAGTCGCGGGGCTTCCAGTTGAGTTCAGCGAACAGGGTGGTTTGTGGCACGCCGGGGAGGTAGTTGCCTTTGTCGACGGTATTGGCGCCGCTGACGAAGTCGCTGTCGTAGGTGGCTTGCAGGCGGGTGTAGGCGAGGTTGGTGCTCCACTGTTCGCTGAGTTGGCTTTCGATGCCCAGTTCGAAGCCGCGGCGCAGGGTACGGCCGGCGTTTTGGTAGCTGGTACGGCCTTGAAGGGATTGGCTGACCACCAGTTCATCTTCCGTGGTGATCTGGAACACCGCCGCGTTGATTCGCGTGTTGTTCACCTGAGCTTTGAGGCCCATTTCGTATTGAGTGCTTTCAGACGGTTTAAGGCCGAAGTTGAAACCTTCGACATTGCCCGGCGCGTAGGCCAATTCAGCCTGGGTCGGGGTTTCGAAACCTTTGCCCGCACTGACGTAACCGTGCAGCTCGGGCGTGAAGGCATACATCACGCTCATTGACGGGGTGTTTTTCTGGTAGGTCTTGCTACCGCTGGAGTCACCGTTGCTCAGGTATTGGTCGTCAACGTCCAGTTCCATGGTGCTATGGCGTACACCGGCTTGCAGGGTCCAGTTGCCCAAGGCCCAGTTGGCCTGAACGTAAGGGTCGAGGCTACGTGCGGTGTCGATCTCATCACGACGCAGCGCGCCTTTCACGCCCAAGGTGGTGCCGCTGTAGTTTTGATAGCCGTGGCGGCTGTCTTCGCTTTGGTCGAAGTCCAGGCCGGTGATGATCATCAGTTCGCCCGGCGCACTGTCGATGGGCTGCATCCAACGCACGCTGCCGCCGTAGAACTTACGGTCGAATTGCACCACGCCGCCACCGCGCTCGTTGGCCGGTGTGCCCTTGGGAATCGACAAGTACTGAATCACACTCCGCCGCCCCGTATACGCATTCACCTGCAACGTCGCATCGCCAAAATACCGCTCGTAATTGGTACCCAATTGCTGATGATCGATGCTTTTACGCGTGTTGTAGCTCAGCGCGCCGGCCGCCACCGAACGCGGGTCAGCCTTGTAGTCTTCCCACTTCTGCCCCAGCGGGTCTTGCGTGCCGTTCTGCTCCAGGCTGCTGTAGATCAGCGCCAGCTTGCTGTCGTCATCGGGCTGGAAGTTGAGCTTGGCGAAGGTCTGGTCGCGGCGGGCGCTGCTGTGGTCGCGGTAGCCGTCGGTGTCCATGCGTGATGCATCGAGCACAAAGCCTGCGCCGTTGGCGGCGCCTTCGGCGGTGAGGTGGTTCTTGCTCATGCCGTCACTGCCCACCAGGGTTTCGGCACCGATACGCGGCGGGCCTTCGCCGTCGCGGGAGAACATCTGGATCACACCGCCCGCGTTGCTGCCATACAGGGTGGCGGCCGGGCCGCGCAGCACTTCGATGCGCTCGGCGGTGTCGAGGTTGAAGGTGGCTGCCTGGCCCTGGCCATCCGGTGTACTGGCGGGAATGCCGTCGGCAATCAGCTTGAGGCCGCGTACGCCAAACGCCGAGCGGGCGCCAAAGCCGCGGGAGGAAATCTGCAGGTCCTGGGCATAGTTCTGGCGGTTCTGCACCACCAGGCCGGGCACGCGGGACAGGGCTTCGGAAGCGTTGATGCCAAGCTGGCCGTCGCTGATCTGCTCGCGGCTGATGCTGTCGACCGAGTAGGGCAGGTCGAACGTCGGGCTGGCGCTGCGCGAGCCGGTGACCACGCTGGGGTCGAGCACCAGCGGCGTGTCATCGCCCATCGCGGCGCTGCAAAAACCGAGCATGCCGGCGATAAGAGTGAAGTGAGCAGGACCAGCTTTTTTCATCAGGAAACCAGGTTGGGTGGGGCAAACGCGGGAGTCTAGCGATTGTTTCACGGTTTAACGAATCCTGAGGCCGCTACTTTAGAACCATCCCACCTGGCTTTGGGCCCATCCCTGTTCGGCTTGGTGCTTGCCGCTAACAGCTTCCCACCGCTTTTACGCTATAATCCCGCCCTTTAGCTGTTTCCTGCCCAGGCGGGAAGCACACTTTTTTCAGGCGCAACCCGCCTGCATGCAGACTAAAAGAGGCTAGACCCCTGTGGCATTGACGATTCTTGGCCTGTCCGGCGCCCTTAGCCATGATCCTTCCGCAGCCTTGTATATCGACGGCAAGCTGATCGCGGCCGCCGAAGAAGAGCGCTTCGTACGCGACAAGCATGCAAAGAACCGCATGCCCTACGAGTCGGCGAAGTTCTGCCTGGAACAAGCCGGTATCAAGCCTTCCGACGTTGACGTGGTCGCGATCCCTTTCGCGCCGATCAGCTTGTTCGGCGAGGCCCGCTGGCACTATGCCAAGCGTTACTGGTACGCCCCGGACCGCGCCCTCGACGCGATCCTGATGGGCAACCGTCGCTACAAGCGCTACCGCAACAAGATCGTCTGGTGCCTGGAGCAACTGGGCTTCGATCCAAAGAAAATCAAGATCGAACCGGTTGAACACCACCTGGCCCACGCCTCCAGCGCCTACCATTGCTCGGGCTTCCAGGAAAAAACCGCGATCCTCGGCATCGACGGTAAAGGTGAGTACGCCACCACGTTCTTCGGCTACGGCGAGAACGGCAAGATCCACAAGATCAAGGAATTCTACGACCCGGACTCCCTGGGCGGCCTGTACGGTGCGATCACCGAGTTCCTCGGTTTCGAGATGCTCGACGGCGAGTTCAAGGTGATGGGCATGGCGCCGTACGGCGACGCCAGCAAATACGACTTCTCGCGCCTGGCCTCCTTTGAGAACGGCGAGTTGGTGATCAACACCGACTACGCCAACGTCATCGGCCTGCGTCGTTATAAAGAGAAGGGCAAGGGGTTCTACTTCTCGCCAAAACTGATCGAGTGGCTGGGCCCGAAACGCGAAGGTGACATCGCCGACGAGCCGTACATCCACTACGCGGCCAGCATGCAAGCGCTGTTCGAGAAGCTGGCGCTGCAGATGATCGACCACTACCTGGGCGACATCCTCAAAGACACCGGCAAACTCGCCTTCGCTGGCGGTTGCGCGCTGAACGTGAAGCTGAACCAGAAGATCATTGCCCGCGACGACGTCAAGGAGTTGTTCGTGCAGCCGGCGTCTGGCGATGCCGGTACCGCGGTGGGCGCGGCGGCCTACGTGTCCCACGCCCGTGGTGTACCGGTGGAGAAGATGGAACACGTCTACCTCGGCCCGTCCTACAGCAACGAAGACGTGATCGCTGCGTGCGCCAAGCACGAGAGCAAGCCTGTGTGGCGCAAGATCGAGAACATGCCCCAGCGCATCGCCAAGATCATGGTCGACGGCAACCCGGTGGCCTGGTTCCAGGGCCGCATGGAGTTTGGCCCGCGTGCGTTGGGCGGTCGTTCGATCATCGGTTGCCCAAGTGCTACCGGCGTGGCAGACCGTATCAACCACCAGATCAAGTTCCGCGAGCGCTGGAGGCCTTTCTGCCCGTCGATGCTCGACACCGTGGCCCCACAGATGATCAAGGTCGATCACCCGGCGCCGTTCATGACCTTCACCTTTGAAGTGTCGGAAGAATGGAAAACCCGCGTACCGGAAGTGGTGCATGAAGATGGCACCTCCCGCGCCCAGGTGCTCAAGCGCGAATACAACCCGCGCTACTACGACATGATGAAAGAGCTGGAAGTACTCACCGGCAACGGCGTGTCCCTGAACACCTCGCTCAACCGTCGTGGCGAAGCGATGATCTGCTCGCCCAAAGACGCGCTGGACATGTTCTTCGGCTCCGACCTGCAGTACCTGATCATGGAAGACATTCTGGTGGTCAAGGACGGCGTGGACCCTTATGACACGCTCGGCTGATCGCCACGTCCTGCAGTTCTGCCACGGCTATGACGGGCCGTTCCTCGATTGCGCCCGTCAGTACGCCAGCCTGTTCGCAGGCTCGGGCTACAAGGTGACCACGGTGTTTCTCACCGGGGTCGCCGACCCTGAGGTGGCGGCTGGGTGTGCCTCGGATGAAGTGTTGTTCATGGAATACAGCTCCAAGGCCATTCGTGGCCTGAAGCTGAGCGCCATTGCCGAGATGCGCAAGATTGCCGCATCGCGCAATTTCAGCTTTTGCATCGCGCACCGGGCCAAGCCGATCTATGTCGCCTTGCTCGCGACAAAATTGCAGGTGATTGGCGTGCACCACGCCTTTGGTGATTACCAGCGCCGTGGCCGTCGCCTGTTTGCCTCTATCTTTCGCAAGCGCCTGAGCCTGTTGGGCGTGTCCGACGCTGTGCGCGATGACATTCGTCGCTGCTTGCCGAGCTGGCCGGCGGCGCGCATCCAG
>NZ_QUZU01000053.1 GCF_004682055.1 Pseudomonas kairouanensis
GTGGGTCAGCCAATGAATCTGTTGACTGACTCTGCGCATTCGCGAGCAAGCCCGCTCCCACATTTTGATCTGTGTTGTGTCAGGCGGGTTTTCATCAGCGCAAAAAAACGCCCCGAACCAGTCGGGGCGTGATTGTTGTGCGGCACTGCGGTTAGCTCTGTAGTGGTTCCGCCGTGGCCGTGTACGCGGTGCTTAGTGGAACTGCTCTTCTTCAGTCGAACCGGTCAGCGCGGTCACGGACGAGGTGCCGCCCTGGATCACGGTGGTCATGTCGTCGAAGTAGCCGGTGCCCACTTCCTGCTGGTGCGCCACGAAGGTGTAGCCCTTGGCGGCGTCAGCGAACTCTTGCTCTTGCAGCTTCACGTAGGCGGTCATGTCGTTGCGGGCGTAGTCGTGCGCCAGGTTGAACATGCTGTGCCACATGTTGTGAATGCCGGCCAGGGTGATGAACTGGTGCTTGTAGCCCATGGCAGACAGTTCGCGCTGGAACTTGGCGATGGTCGCGTCGTCCAGGTTCTTCTTCCAGTTGAAAGAAGGCGAGCAGTTGTAGGACAGCAGTTGGTCCGGGTATTCCTTTTTGATCGCTTCGGCGAAACGACGGGCTTCGTCCAGGTCCGGTTTGGCGGTTTCGCACCAGATCAGGTCGGCGTACGGCGCGTAGGCCAGGCCGCGGGCGATGGCCTGGTCGAGACCGGCACGCACTTTATAGAAGCCTTCCTGGGTGCGCTCGCCGGTGACGAACGGCTGGTCGTACGGGTCGCAGTCCGAAGTCAGCAGGTCTGCTGCGTTGGCGTCGGTACGGGCCAGGATGATGGTCGGCGTGCCGGCAACGTCAGCGGCCAGGCGGGCAGCGGTCAGCTTCTGTACGGCTTCCTGGGTTGGAACCAATACTTTGCCGCCCATGTGGCCGCATTTTTTCACGGAAGCCAGTTGGTCTTCGAAGTGCACGCCGGCAGCGCCTGCCTCGATCATGCTCTTCATCAGCTCGTAGGCGTTCAGTACGCCACCGAAACCGGCTTCGGCGTCAGCCACGATTGGCGCGAAGTAGTCGATGTAGCCTTCGTCGCCTGGGTTCTTGCCGGCTTTCCACTGGATCTGGTCGGCACGACGGAACGAGTTGTTGATGCGCTTGACCACGGTTGGCACCGAGTCCACCGGGTACAGCGATTGGTCGGGGTACATGGATTCAGCGGAGTTGTTGTCCGCAGCCACTTGCCAGCCGGACAGGTAGATCGCCTGGATACCGGCTTTTACCTGTTGGACTGCCTGGCCACCAGTAAGGGCGCCCATGCAGTTTACGAAATCTTTGTCGGGACGGAAGGACGGCTTGGCACCTTGGGTGACCAGGTTCCACAGCTTCTCGGCGCCGAGTTTTGCGAAGGTGTGCTCGGGTTGAACCGAGCCACGCAGGCGGACGACGTCAGCAGCGGAATAAGCGCGGGTTACGCCTTTCCAGCGTGGGTTTTCAGCCCAATCTTTTTCGAGGGCTGCAATTTGCTGTTCGCGTGTCAGTGCCATGGGGAAAAACCTCGTCGCGTCTTGTTTGGAAGTATCCGTTTGCCAGCCATGCATTCGTTGCGTGGGCAGGGCTGCTCGCTGACCAGAAGCTTAGGCGGTCATGTCGGGTCTGGCGGGGAAGGCGACGGGATGAACGATTGGCTCAAGGGGGGGAGTTGAGCAGGTAGGGGCGAACTGCGGGCAGTCTTCGGGCGTCGTGGGCCTTTGTACGATCCATCAGTGTGTTGCCGGGTTACCTGGTTAGCTTCCGTCCCTCGGGACAACTTCGTTCCAGTCGCAACCTCGTCAAACACGCCTTGTGGGCGGTACAGACACGAATCGGCTCAGGTGGGTAGCTTAGAGCGGCGATCCGAAGGCCCTTGCCAGGGCCCCTGATTAGCGGGAGCGAGGCCATCATGCCCATGCTTTTTTGGATCGTCAAATGTTTTGTAGTGCTTTTTTTATGGCACTACATCTTTAGTCTAAGGCGACTCATCAGTCAGTTTTTGGTGCTTCAGTTCAGGGTGTCGACCTTGACCCGCAAAGTCAGGTCATCCCGGCCCTGGGTAGAGTAGGTGCGGGTTGTAGAGGATTTATCGGCCTGAGTCTGGCGGTTGATGCCGGCCAGGGTGATCCATTCACCCAGGCGACCGCTGATAGTTGTGTCGGTACTTTGTACGTTCACTACATCGGGACGTTCCTGGCTCATGCGGTCACGGTTAGTACTGATGGCCAAGTGCACGGTCTCGCCGGTGACGCTTGCGGTCACGTAGAAGCCCTGGGTCACGTTGCGGTACTGGGTCTGGTTTTGCAGGCGGCCGTAGCTGTCTTGTTGGGTGGTGGTGAGTTGCACGCTCTGGCCAACCTGGATCAGCGCCGGCACGCCTTCGCTGGCCTGGATCTGTTGGATGCCGCCGTCTCGGCTGGTGGTGCCGTAGCTGATGATGCGGGTCTGGCTGTTGCCGCTGTTCTGTTGGTTGGTTTCGTTGGTGTCGACGGTGATCAGCAGGCGCTTGGCCGGTGTGTCCAGTTGGGCGAGCAGGGCGCGTAGGTCCTGGATCTTGCCGGGGTCTGCGTTGACGATAAGTTGGTTGCCGTAGGCGCTGACGGTGCCGTCCTTGCCGATGAAATTCTGTGCTACAGGCAGCAGGTCAGCGCTGGTGCGATTGCTCAGGTTGACCACTTCGGTGTCGGCCATCGCCGAGGCGCTGACGGTCAGGAGCAGGGCGGTGAGCAGGGTGCGTAGGGACATGTCCGTTATCTCTGCGAGTCATTTGGGCTTGATAGTGCCAGTTTGTCGGCCGGGCGGGGTGCTTGTTGAATCGTAGACGGCAAAATGCCCTGGCAAGGCAGGGCATTTGTAGTGCTGCTGAAATAGCTTTCGCGAGCAAGCCCGCTCTCACATTTGACTGAGTGCATCCCTTGGAATGCGGTCAAAATGTGGGAGCGGGCTTGCTCGCGAAAGGCGCGACTCGGTCTTGGATCAGCCCCCGCGCACCATATCCACATGCGGAATCCCGACCTCAAGAAACTCATCGCTGACGATCTTGAAACCCAGTCGCTCATAGAACGGCGCCGCATAAACCTGCGCGCTCAGAAACTGCTTGGTCTGGCCGCGTTGCTCGGCCACGCCAATCACCGCTTCCATCAGCTTGTCGCCAACCTTAAGCCCGCGCCAATCCTTGAGCACCGACACGCGACCAATCTCGCCACTGGGCAGCAGGCGTGCGGTGCCAATCGGAAAGTCGCCTTCGAATGCGAGGAAATGCACCGCATCGGCGTCATCTGCATCCCATTCCAGCTCAGGTGGAACCGATTGCTCAGCGATAAATACCGCTTCACGAATGCGCCGTATCTCAGCGATATCCTTTTGCCAGTCTGCGACACTTACGTGAATCTTATTCATCGGCAAACCCCAGGCTTCCTTGCTTGACCAGTTCACACAACAGGTCACGGCCGTCTTCGTCCGCCAGCCACGGGCCGAGATTTTCGGCGTGCAGGGCATCGGCAGCGCAAATCAGCTTCAACAGTTCGCGCAGTTTACCCGGCAAGTAACGGCTCTGGCCGCTGGCGAACAGCAGCACGTCGTCGTCCACTTCCGACCAGGCCATGCGTGCGCTTGGGTTGCGCACCAGGATTGCGCCGTCTTCGAGCGCGCTGATGAAGTCTTCCTCGCCCAACTCTTCACCTGCCACCAGTTCCGGATAGCGCGGCTCGGTCATGAATTGGCCGAACCAGGTCAGCAGCATGCGCTCGTCGCTCATGTGTTCGGCCAGCAGGCTTTTCAAGCGATCCAGGGCGTCGCTCTGGATCTGGTGTGGGTCGCTGACCGGTTGGGCGTCGGCGTCGGTGTAACG
The DNA here is from genome assembly GCF_004682055.1 of Pseudomonas kairouanensis. Classification (GTDB taxonomy): domain Bacteria; phylum Pseudomonadota; class Gammaproteobacteria; order Pseudomonadales; family Pseudomonadaceae; genus Aquipseudomonas; species Aquipseudomonas kairouanensis. The sequence goes on from NZ_QUZU01000053.1 coordinate 3,855, forward strand.
CTCCTCGTCCGTCAGGTACTGGCTGAGGAAGTCGGTGAAGTGGGTCAGCACTTCGGCCGCGCTTGGTGCGCGAAAGCCCACGGAGTAAGTCATGCAGTCATCTTCGGCGATGCCGAAGTGGGCCAGCCGCGGCGGCAGGTAAAGCATGTCGCCCGGTTCCAGCACCCATTCGGCGCTTTCTTCGAATTCGGCGAGGATGCGCAGGTCGGCGTGTTGCAGCAGCGGGCTTTCGGAGTTGCACATCTGGCCGATCTTCCAGTTGCGCTTACCCTGGGCTTGCAGCAGGAACACATCGTAGTTGTCGAAGTGCGGGCCAACGCTGCCGCCAGGTGCGGCAAAGCTGATCATCACATCGTCAATGCGCCAGCTTGGCAAAAAGCGGAACTGCTCCAGCAGCTCGGCGACTTCCGGCACGAACTGGTCAACGGCCTGCACCAGCAGGGTCCACTCGCGTTCCGGCAGGGTGCTGAAGGCATCTTCGGCGAACGGGCCGCGACGCAGTTCCCATGGACGTTCGCCGTGTTCGATCACCAGGCGCGACTCAACTTCTTCTTCCAGGGCCAGGCCGGCCAGTTCGTCGGCGTCGATCGGGCTTTCGAAATCCGGGATGGCCTGGCGGATCAGCAGCGGTTTTTTCTGCCAGTAGTCGCGCAGGAATTCCCGTGCCGTGATGCCGCCCAGAAGTTGAAGAGGGATGTCAGGATTCATGTGTAACCTATTGAAAGAGAGCACTTTTCAGACTGGAATAAAAACGCCCGGCGCGGCCGGGCGTCTCAAGGAGCTTGCTTGGATCAGATGCGCTTGGCTTGTGCCACGGCGTTGCCGATGTAGTTGGCCGGGGTGAGCAGTTTCAGCTCGGCCTTGGCAGCGGCTGGCATGTCCAGGCCGTCGATGAAAGTTTGCAGCGCTTCGGGGCTGATGCCCTTGCCGCGCGTCAATTCTTTCAGCTTCTCGTAGGGGTTTTCGATGTTGTAGCGGCGCATCACGGTCTGGATCGGCTCGGCCAAAACTTCCCAGCAGGCGTCCAGGTCAGCGGCGATCTTCTGCTCGTTGAGCTCAAGCTTGCTGATGCCTTTGAGGCTGGCTTCGTACGCGATCACGCTATGAGCGAAGCCCACGCCGAGGTTGCGCAGTACAGTGGAGTCGGTCAGGTCGCGCTGCCAGCGGGAGATCGGCAACTTGCTGGCCAGGTGCTGGAACAGAGCGTTGGCGATGCCGAGGTTGCCTTCGGAGTTTTCAAAGTCGATCGGGTTGACCTTGTGCGGCATGGTCGACGAACCGATTTCACCGGCAATGGTGCGCTGCTTGAAGTAGCCCAGGGAGATGTAGCCCCAGATATCGCGATCGAAGTCGATCAGGATGGTGTTGAAGCGCGCAATGGCGTCGAACAGCTCGGCAATGTAGTCGTGCGGTTCGATCTGGGTGGTGTAGGGGTTGAAACCCAGGCCAAGCTCGTCTTCGATGAAGGCGCGGGCGTTTTCTTCCCAGTCGATCTCAGGGTAGGCCGAGAGGTGGGCGTTGTAGTTGCCCACGGCGCCGTTGATCTTGCCCAGCAGTGGCACGGCGGCGACTTGAGCGATTTGGCGCTCCAGGCGGTACACCACGTTGGCCAGCTCTTTACCCAGGGTGGTCGGCGAGGCCGGCTGACCGTGGGTGCGCGACAGCATCGGTACGTCGGCAAAGCGGATGGCCAGTTCGCGGATGGCGTTGGCGGTCTGGCGCATCAGTGGCAGCATCACGTCATCACGGCCTTCGCGCAGCATCAGGGCGTGGGACAGGTTGTTGATGTCCTCGCTGGTGCAGGCAAAGTGGATGAACTCGCTGACAGCGGCCAGTTCCGGCAGCTTGGCCGCTTGCTCTTTGAGCAGGTATTCGATGGCTTTGACGTCGTGGTTGGTGGTGCGCTCGATTTCTTTCACACGCTCGGCGTGTTCCAGGGAGAAGTTTTCCGCCAGGGTGTTGAGCACAGCGTTCGCTTCGGCGGAAAACGCCGGCACTTCGCTGATGGCGGGGTGAGCGGCCAGGCGCTGGAGCCAGCGCACTTCAACCAGAACACGAGCACGGATCAGGCCGTATTCGCTGAAAATAGGGCGCAGGGCCTGGGTTTTGCCGGCGTAGCGGCCGTCAACAGGGGAAACCGCAGTGAGCGAAGAGAGCTGCATGGGGTGTTCTCGGACAGTCGGGCAACGAAATGGGGCGCGTATCATACATGAAAAAATCCGCCGGTCCGTCGCCAACTGACCGGCGTATTACGCGTAACGCTTGAAAATAACGCTGTTGCTGCGACTTATTCGTTGCGCATCAACGGGTAAAGCTCTTTAAGCAATTTGCGTCGGCTGATGACCAGCTGCCAACGATGACCGCCCAACTGACGCCACAACCGCGCCGAACGAATACCGGCCAACAGCAGGGCGCGGATTTTCGAGGCGTTATTTGGTTGTTGCAGGTTGCGCATATCGCCGTGCACCTGGATGCGTTGGCGCAGGGTGCTCAAGGTGTCCTGGTACAGCGCACCGCAGGCGGCGATCACGTTTTCGTGGGCCGGACCGAAGTGTTCTACCTGGGATTGAATCTGTGGCAGGCGCTTGCCGATGACTTCCAGCATGTCCTCGCGCTTGGCCAGTTGGCGCTCAAGGCCGAGCATCGACAGGGCGTAGCGCAACGGTTCGCGCTGCAGGGTGCTGGGGTCGCGTTCCAGGGCGCCGATCAGGGCGCGGTAACCTTCGCGTAGCGCGATGTCGTCGCCGCCGTAGACTTCCAGGGTGTCCTTTGGGTCACGGATCAGCAGGCTGCCGAGCATGCAGGTCAGGCCTGCCTCGGTCACCTGGCCGGTCTTGGCGATCTTGTCCACCAGAACGGCGGCGAGAAAAACCCCGCCCAGTGCCGTCAGTTGCTCCTGGGTCGGGCTCATGCCTTGTGGCTCCAGGCTTGCGCAACTTCAATCACGCCGCCGCCCAGGCAGATTTCGCCGTCGTAGAACACCACGGACTGGCCAGGGGTGACCGCGCGCTGCGGGTCATCAAAGGTGGCGCGATAGCCGGTAGCGGTCTTTTCCAGCGTGCACGGCTGGTCGCTCTGGCGATAGCGCACCTTGGCGGTCAGGCGGCGCGGGGTGCTCAGGTCGATCGGGTTGACCCAATAGATTTCCGAGGCGAGCAGGGCGCCGGAGAACAATAGTGGATGCTCGTTGCCCTGGCCGACGATCAGCTCGTTGTTCTCAAGGTCTTTGACCAGCACGTACCACGGCTCTTCGCCGGCGTCTTTCAAGCCGCCGATGCCCAGGCCCTGGCGCTGGCCGATGGTGTGGTACATCAGGCCGTGGTGGCGGCCGATGACTTCACCGTCGGTGGTTTTGATTTCGCCCGGTTGCGCCGGCAGGTATTGCTTGAGGAAGTCGCTGAAGCGGCGCTCGCCAATAAAGCAGATCCCCGTGGAATCCTTCTTCTTGGCGGTGGCCAGGCCGTGTTTCTCGGCGATCTTGCGCACTTCGGGTTTTTCCAGCTCGCCTACCGGGAACAGGGTCTTGGCGATCTGTTCACCGCCGACGGCATGCAGGAAGTAGCTCTGGTCTTTGTTCGGGTCCAGGCCTTTGAGCAGTTCGGTGCGGCCATCGATATCGCGACGGCGCACGTAGTGGCCCGTGGCTATCAGGTCGGCGCCGAGCATCATGGCGTAGTCGAGGAACGCCTTGAACTTGATTTCACGGTTGCACAGGATGTCCGGGTTCGGCGTGCGGCCAGCCTTGTATTCGGCCAGGAAGTGCTCGAACACGTTGTCCCAGTACTCGGCGGCAAAGTTGGCGGTGTGCAGCTTGATACCGATTTTGTCGCACACGGCCTGGGCGTCCGCCAGGTCGTCCATGGCGGTGCAGTACTCCGTTCCATCGTCTTCTTCCCAGTTCTTCATGAACAGGCCTTCCACCTCATAACCCTGCTCCATGAGCAGAACGGCGGAAACGGAAGAATCCACGCCGCCGGACATGCCGACGATGACGCGCTTCTTTTGTGTGTCAGAAGGGGCTGGATCACGCATAGGGTTTCAACGGGTGTCTTGAAAAAGGACGCGATTCTATCAGGCTGCGGCCTCTAAGGCTAAAGAGAAGGGCGGATCAATTCGAGACTGTGGCGCTGGCCGGCTAGATAATCATCGATACAGCGGATGATCAGCTCGCTGCGCCAGTCGTCGCGCGCGGCCATCAGCTCCTCTCGGGTCAGCCAGCGGGCGCGGATGATGCCTTCGTCGAGTTGATAGTCCGGGTGGTGTTTGAGGGCTTTGGCCATAAAGCAGACCCTTTGGTAGGTCACGTCATTGCTGGGGGCGGTGTACAGGTAGATGCCCACGATGCCGGTGGCTTCGACGTCCCAGCCGGTTTCTTCGAGGGTTTCGCGTACGGCGGCGTCTGTGAGGGTTTCGTGCGGGTCGAGGTGGCCGGCGGGCTGGTTGAGTACGGCGCGACCGCCTTTGAGCTCTTCGACCATCAGGAAGCGGCCGTTGTCCTCGACGATGGTGGCGACGGTGATGTGGGGTTGCCAGGTCATGGTTGCCTCGATGCGGTTTGTTGGCTTGAGTGCAGTCAATGTGGGAGGGGGCTTGCCCCCGATTGCAGTATGTCAGCCAATATACCTGTGGCTGATACACCGCAATCGGGAGCAAGCCCCCTCCCACATTTTGATCCGGTTTATTCAGCAATAACTCGGTGTCCACAAAAAGAAACCCCGGCACTAGGCCGGGGCTTCTTTGCATCCCTACAACCTTACTTCAACTTGGCAATTGCCGCATTGAGGGTGTTGCTTGGGCGCATGGCCTTGCTGGTCAGCTCTGGGTTCGGCGCGTAGTAGCCGCCGATGTCCACTGGCTTGCCCTGTACGGCGTTGAGTTCGGCAACGATGGTTGCTTCGTTCGCGGTCAGGGTTTTGGCCAGTTCGCCAAACTGCGCTTGCAGTGCAGTGTCTTCAGTCTGGGCGGCCAGGGCTTGTGCCCAGTACAGCGCCAGGTAGAAGTGGCTGCCGCGGTTGTCGATGTTGCCGACTTTGCGCGATGGCGACTTGTTGTTGTCGAGGAACTGGCCAGTGGCCTGGTCCAGGGTCTTGGACAGTACCAGGGCTTTCGGGTTGTTGTACGTCACACCCAAATGCTCAAGGGAGGCCGCCAGGGCCAGGAACTCGCCCAGGGAGTCCCAGCGCAGGAAGTTCTCTTCAACCAGTTGCTGTACGTGCTTCGGAGCCGAACCACCAGCGCCGGTTTCGAACAGGCCACCGCCGTTCATCAGCGGTACGATGGACAGCATCTTGGCGCTGGTACCCAGCTCCATGATCGGGAACAGGTCGGTCAGGTAGTCACGCAGCACGTTACCGGTCACCGAGATGGTGTCCAGGCCCTTGCGGGTGCGTTCCAGGGTGAACTTCATTGCATCGACCGGAGCCATGATGCGGATGTCCAGGCCTTCGGTGTTGTGGTCTTTCAGGTAAGCCTGAACCTTCTCGACCACGACGCCGTCGTGCGCGCGCTGTGGGTCCAGCCAGAAAATAGCCGGGGTGTTGCTGGCGCGGGCACGGTTGACGGCCAGCTTGACCCAGTCCTGGATCGGCGCGTCTTTGGTCTGGCACATGCGGAAGATGTCGCCGGCTTCGACTTTCTGTTCCATCAGCAGGTTGCCCTTGCTGTCGGTGACGCGCACTACGCCGTCAGCCTTGATCTGGAAGGTCTTGTCGTGGGAGCCGTACTCTTCGGCTTTCTTCGCCATCAGGCCAACGTTTGGCACGCTGCCCATGGTGGTTGGGTCAAAGGCGCCATTGGCCTTGCAGTCTTCGATGACCGCCTGGTAGATGGTGGCGTAGCAGCGATCCGGGATCACGGCCTTGGTGTCGTGCAGCTGGCCGTCGGTGCCCCACATTTTGCCGGAGTCACGGATCATGGCCGGCATCGAGGCGTCGACGATCACGTCGCTCGGTACGTGCAGGTTGGTGATGCCTTTGTCGGAGTTGACCATCGCCAGGGAAGGGCGAGCAGCGTAGACCGCCTGGATGTCAGCTTCGATCTGCGCTTGCTGGTCGGCTGGCAGCGCCTTGATGCGCGCGTACAGGTCACCGATGCCGTTGTTCAGATTGAAGCCGATCTGCTCCAGCACGGTGGCGTGCTTGGTCAGGGCGTCTTTATAGAACTCGGCAACGATCTGGCCGAACATGATCGGGTCGGAGACCTTCATCATGGTGGCCTTGAGGTGAACCGACAGCAGTACGCCTTGTTTCTTGGCGTCTTCGATTTCAGCGGCGATGAAGCTGCGCAGGGCTTTTTTGCTCAGTACGGCGGTGTCGATGATCTCGCCAGCCTGTACGGAGGTTTTTTCCTTCAGGACGGTTGCGGTGCCGTCTTGGGCGATCAGTTCGATCTTCACGGCGTCAGCGGCTTCGATCTGTACGGCTTTTTCGCTGCCGTAGAAGTCGCCATTGCTCATGTGAGCGATGTGGGACTTGGAGTCAGCAGCCCAGGCGCCCATTTTGTGCGGGTGCTTGCGGGCGTAGTTCTTGACCGACAGCGGTGCGCGGCGGTCGGAGTTGCCTTCGCGCAGTACCGGGTTCACGGCGCTGCCCTTGACCTTGTCGTAACGTGCACGGGTTTCTTTTTCCGCGTCGGTGGTTACGGTTTCCGGGTAGTCCGGCAGGGCGTAGCCCTGGGCCTGCAGTTCCTTGATCGCGGCTTGCAGCTGCGGGGTCGAGGCGCTGATGTTAGGCAGTTTGATGATGTTGGCTTCAGGCGTAACGGCCAGGTCGCCCAGTTCGGCGAGGTGGTCCGGGATGGCCTTGGCGCCCAGTTGCTCGGGGAAGCTTGCGAGGATGCGCGCGGCGAGGGAGATGTCGCGGGTTTCCACGGCAATATCAGCGGAAGCGGTGAAGGCCTCTACGATAGGCAGCAGTGAATAGGTGGCGAGGGCCGGGGCTTCGTCGGTGAAGGTGTAGATGATCTTCGAGCGGGTGGGCATATTCGGATTAACTCTCTTCTTTGCTGAAAGCGTGCGCAGAAACTCGAGATGCGCCGGGTGGAGCGCGTTCGTTCAAAGTCATCCATGAGCGAAATGTCGAGGTTTCTTCGCGGTGATGTTGGGTTGCATCAGTCGAGCGTCAAGCGTTTGGACTATTGTAATAGTCCTGCTTTCTGGCTGAAGGCTACTGTCTAGAGCGGTCAGCCGTCGTGACTCTTGGGTCAGCGGCGGCATTATACATAGGTCGCTATGCTTACGCCGAGCCTTCATACAAAAGGTGTGTCGTCCATTGGTCTAAAGGTCGCAGCTGCCAAGCTGCGACCAAAGTCGCAAGATGTGCTCAAGATTGGCGATTTTGCCTTTGGTTTCAGGCTTGTAGGCGACTAAATATGCTGTTTTCGATGCAAATGAGCATGGCGCGAGGTTTCAGTCGTCATTTATCTGGAGTAGGCTCGAACGCAGCCAGATGTTCAATCCAAAGATGGAGTTCAGCATGGGATACAAGAAGATTCAGGTTCCAGCCGTCGGCGACAAAATCACCGTCAATGCAGACCATTCTCTCAATGTTCCTGACCAACCGATCATCCCTTATATCGAAGGTGACGGCATCGGCGTCGACATCAGCCCGGTGATGATCAAAGTAGTCGATGCAGCTGTTGAAAAGGCCTACGGCGGCAAGCGCAAAATCTCCTGGATGGAGGTGTATGCCGGCGAAAAGGCGACTCAAGTCTACGACCAGGACACCTGGCTGCCCCAGGAGACCCTGGATGCGGTCAAGGATTACGTGGTTTCTATTAAAGGCCCGCTGACCACCCCGGTAGGCGGTGGCATTCGTTCGCTGAACGTGGCGCTGCGTCAGCAACTCGATTTGTATGTGTGTCTGCGTCCAGTGCGCTGGTTCGAAGGTGTGCCTAGCCCGGTCAAGAAGCCTGGCGACGTGGATATGACCATCTTCCGTGAAAACTCCGAAGATATTTACGCCGGCATTGAATGGAAGGCCGGTTCTGCGGAAGCGATCAAGGTGATCAAGTTCCTCAAGGAGGAAATGGGGGTTACCAAGATCCGTTTCGACCAGGACTGCGGGATTGGCGTGAAGCCCGTCTCTAAAGAGGGCACCAAGCGCCTGGCGCGCAAAGCCCTGCAATATGTGGTGGATAACGATCGCGACTCGCTGACCATCGTGCACAAAGGCAACATCATGAAGTTCACCGAGGGTGCCTTTAAGGAGTGGGCCTACGAGGTGGCGGCCGAGGAGTTTGGCGCCACGCTGCTCGACGGTGGTCCGTGGATGCAATTTACGAGTCCCAAGACTGGCAAGAATGTCGTGGTCAAGGATGCCATCGCCGACGCCATGCTCCAGCAGATCCTGCTGCGCCCAGCGGAATATGATGTGATCGCGACCCTTAACTTGAACGGTGACTATTTGTCCGATGCGCTGGCGGCGGAAGTCGGTGGCATCGGTATTGCGCCAGGGGCTAACCTTTCTGACACCGTGGCGATGTTCGAGGCCACGCATGGGACCGCGCCCAAGTATGCGGGCAAGGATCAGGTCAATCCGGGTTCGTTGATCCTGTCGGCGGAAATGATGCTGCGTCACATGGGCTGGGTAGAGGCGGCCGATCTGATTATCAAGGGTACCAATGGCGCCATCTCGGCCAAGACGGTTACCTATGACTTTGAGCGCTTGATGGATGGCGCGAAGCTGGTGTCATCTTCGGGTTTTGGTGATGCGCTGATTGCGCACATGTAGCAGCGGCGACCTAAAAGCGGCCACTCCAATTTGATTGGCGTGGCCGCTTTTTTGTATTGGCCTGCTCGGTGGCGGGTTAGGCCGTTAGTTTTTTCTCGTTGTGAGCGTGCGGTGCTGTGTTTTTTTCGTGCGCTTCGACTTTCACTGCGTCGATATTCACGGCGTGCAGTCCTTTAGGTCCCTGAATGATTTCAAACGAAACCAGCTGGCCTGCTTTCAGCGTTTTATATCCGTCCATGATGATCGCCGAGTAGTGCGCAAAAAGGTCCTCGGTCTTGCCATCTTCGTTAATGAATCCATAGCCCTTGGCATTGTTGAACCATTTGACCTTGCCTTTGATCTTGACAGCAGACATACCCATATCCCTCTGCACCAGACTCCATCACTGGAGTATCATCCAGTTTATCCGTCCTAACCCGAATAAATTAAGGTTGACTGCGCGGACCTTTTTTACCCACTGTGGGTTCTATTGGTTGTAACACTGATTTGCCGATAGTCAAGGCGACCAGTCGGTCAGAGTTGAAATTCTGACAGGTCGCCCCCACCACTGTATTTGAACCACTGACGAACCTTTCTTTCCATGCATGCAAACAGCCAGATTCGACTAACATTCAATCAGGATCGACCGGATCAGGAACATGATGACGACGGTTCTGCAGGCATTGCTGTTCAGGAGGCCAAGCCTGCCTTACAGGCACCGCCGATGTATAAGGTGGTTTTGTTCAATGATGACTACACACCGATGGATTTCGTGGTCGAAGTGCTCGAGGTGTTTTTTAACCTGAACCGCGAGTTGGCGACCAAGGTAATGCTGGCCGTTCACACAGAAGGACGGGCAGTATGTGGAGTGTTTACCCGCGACATCGCCGAGACAAAGGCCATGCAGGTCAACCAGTACGCCAGGGAAAGCCAGCATCCGCTACTCTGTGAAATCGAGAAGGACGGTTAACGCCGACCACTTGGGTATGAGGTGAAGCTATGTTAAACCGCGAGCTCGAAGTCACCCTCAATCTTGCCTTCAAGGAGGCTCGTTCGAAGCGTCATGAATTCATGACCGTCGAGCACCTGCTGCTGGCTCTATTGGATAACGAAGCTGCCGCCACGGTTCTGCGTGCGTGCGGCGCCAACCTCGACAAACTCAAGCATGACCTGCAGGAGTTTATCGACTCCACTACGCCCCTTATTCCAGTCCACGATGAAGACCGCGAAACCCAGCCAACCCTGGGCTTCCAGCGCGTGCTTCAGCGTGCCGTGTTCCATGTGCAGAGTTCCGGCAAGCGTGAAGTCACCGGCGCCAATGTGCTCGTGGCGATCTTCAGCGAACAGGAAAGCCAGGCAGTGTTCCTGCTCAAGCAGCAGAGCGTTGCCCGTATCGATGTCGTCAACTACATCGCCCACGGTATCTCCAAGGTGCCTGGGCACGGCGATCATTCCGAGGGTGAGCAGGATATGCAGGACGACGAGGGCGGTGAGTCTTCTTCTTCGGGCAATCCATTGGATGCCTATGCCAGCAATCTCAATGAACTGGCGCGCCAGGGGCGGATCGATCCGCTGGTGGGGCGCGAGCTTGAGGTTGAGCGTGTAGCGCAGATCCTTGCGCGTCGTCGCAAGAACAACCCGTTGCTGGTGGGTGAGGCGGGCGTGGGTAAAACCGCAATCGCCGAAGGCCTGGCCAAGCGTATCGTCGACAACCAGGTGCCTGACCTGCTGGCCAACAGCGTCGTCTACTCCCTTGACCTGGGCGCGTTGCTCGCCGGGACCAAGTACCGTGGCGATTTCGAGAAGCGCTTCAAGGCGCTCCTTGGCGAGCTGAAAAAACGCCCGCAGGCGATCCTGTTCATCGATGAGATTCACACCATCATTGGTGCCGGTGCGGCATCCGGTGGGGTGATGGACGCCTCCAACCTGCTCAAGCCGTTGCTGTCGTCGGGTGATATCCGCTGCATCGGCTCGACCACGTTCCAGGAATTTCGCGGCATCTTCGAAAAAGACCGTGCCCTGGCGCGTCGCTTCCAGAAGGTCGATGTGTCCGAGCCTTCGGTTGAAGACACCATTGGCATCCTGCGTGGCCTCAAGGGGCGTTTCGAGGCGCACCACGGCATCGAGTACACCGATGAAGCCCTGCGTTCGGCGGCTGAGCTGGCGTCGCGCTACATCAACGACCGGCATATGCCGGACAAGGCCATCGACGTGATCGACGAGGCGGGTGCCTACCAGCGCCTGCAGCCCGTGGAAAAACGCGTGAAACGCATCGATGTGCCTCAGGTCGAGGATATCGTGGCGAAAATCGCGCGGATTCCTCCAAAACACGTCAACAGTTCCGATAAGGAGCTGCTGCGTAACCTGGAGCGTGACCTCAAGCTCACCGTGTTTGGCCAAGACGCGGCAATCGATGCGCTGTCCACCGCCATCAAGCTTTCCCGTGCGGGCCTCAAGTCGCCGGACAAGCCAGTTGGTTCGTTCCTGTTCGCAGGTCCTACCGGTGTCGGCAAGACCGAAGCGGCGCGTCAGTTGGCCAAGGCCATGGGTATCGAGCTGGTGCGGTTCGACATGTCCGAGTACATGGAGCGGCACACCGTGTCGCGCCTGATCGGTGCGCCGCCGGGCTATGTCGGGTTCGACCAGGGTGGGCTGTTGACCGAGGCGATCACCAAGCAGCCCCATTGCGTACTGCTGCTCGATGAAATCGAGAAGGCTCACCCCGAAGTCTTCAACCTGCTGCTGCAGGTGATGGACCACGGCACCCTGACCGACAACAACGGGCGCAAGGCGGACTTTCGCAACGTGATTGTGATCATGACCACCAACGCCGGTGCCGAGACGGCCGCGCGGGCTTCGATTGGCTTCAGCCATCAGGATCACTCTTCCGATGCGATGGAAGTGATCAAGAAGAGCTTCACGCCGGAGTTCCGCAACCGTCTGGACACCATTATCCAGTTTGGTCGCCTCAGCCATGAGGTCATCAAAAGCGTGGTGGACAAGTTCCTTACCGAGCTTCAGGCGCAGTTGGAAGACAAGCGCGTACAGCTGGAGGTCACGGATGCGGCACGCAGTTGGCTGGCCGAAGGTGGTTACGATGCGGCAATGGGGGCTCGCCCAATGGCGCGTCTGATCCAGGACAAGATCAAGCGGCCGCTGGCCGAGGAGATCCTGTTTGGCGAGCTTTCCGACCATGGCGGCGTGGTGCATATCGATCTGAAGGATGGCGAGCTGACCTTCGAGTTCGAGACCACGGCGGAAATGGCCTGATAGCGGATCGCAACACAGCAAAAGGCGCCGAAAGGCGCCTTTTTGCTGTGTGCGCTATTTCAAAGGCGCAGAAGATCCAATGTGGGAGCGGGCTTGCTCGCGAATGCGGTGCATCAGGTCCGAATGAGTCGCCTGACACACTGCATTCGCGAGCAAGCCCGCTCCCACATTGGATTTGTGGTGTTGGATAAAAAAGTGCACACACACAAAAACGCCCGGCATAACCGGGCGTTTTGTATTGACTTGCTTAGCGAGCGCGGTAAGTGATGCGCCCTTTGCTCAAGTCATAGGGCGTCAGCTCGACGCGCACTTTGTCACCGGTAAGAATACGAATGTAGTTCTTGCGCATCTTGCCGGAGATATGCGCGGTTACGACGTGCCCATTTTCCAACTCCACACGAAACATGGTGTTGGGCAGGGTGTCGACGACAGTGCCTTCCATTTCGAAGCTGTCTTCTTTCGACATGCAGTAAAGCCCTCGGTATCCAGTGAATGGCCCGGTGCAACTGCGCCAGGCAAAAGCGGCGTGCATTGTGCCCGAAAAAGGGTGTTTAAGCCAAGGGGTTCTAGTTAAGCACGACCCATCTTTGATTAATCAGCAGTTCAATGGGCCGATATTGGGTCTTGTAGCTCATCTTTTTGCAGTTTTTGATCCAGTAGCCGAGGTACACCGCCTCCAGTTCCAGGCGCAGTGCTTCGCCGATTTGCCACAGGATCGCGAAGCGTCCCAGGCTGCGGCGTTCTTCGGCCGGTTCGTAGAAGGTGTACACCGCCGACAGGCCGTTAGGCAGCAAGTCCGTCACGGCTACTGCCACCAGGCGACCCTCCGCCCGGAATTCGTAAAAACGCGAGAAGGGCAGTTCCCGTACCAGGAATGTCGAAAACTGGTCGCGGCTGGGCGGGTACATATCACCATCGGCGTGGCGCTGCTCGATATAGCGCTGGTAAAGGTCGAAGTATTCTTCGGTGAACCTTGGCTTGCTCGATGTCACTGTCAGGTCGGCGTTGCGCTTGAGAATGCGCTTCTGATTACGATTCGGCAGAAACTGCGCCACGGGGATACGTGCCGGGACGCAGGCATTACAGTTCTGGCAATGCGGCCGGTACAAATGATCGCCGCTACGCCGAAAGCCCATTTCTGACAGATCGGCGTACACATGCACATCCATAGGCTGGCTGGGGTCGAGGAACAGCGTGGTGGCCTGCTCGTCGGGCAGATAGCTGCAAGAGTGGGGTTGAGTGGCATAAAACTTCAAGCGCGCCAACTCGGTCATGATCAACCCTCGGATAAGCTTTGAAATAAGTGTAAGCCAGGTGCGCGCAAGTCGCCTAGGAAACCCATGGTCCAGCGTTGGGTTGGTCTAGATGGTCGCGCAGGAAACCTGCGAAGTCGCTGCGGGATATGGCGCGGGCACCCAGGCTGTGCAGATGGTCGTTGGGCATCTGACAGTCGATCAAGACAAAGCCCCAGGCCTGCAGTTGGCGGGTGAGGGTGGCGAAGCCGAATTTCGAGGCGTTATCGGCGCGGCTGAACATGGATTCGCCAAAGAACAGCTGGCCCATTGCCAAGCCATACAGGCCCCCCACTAATTTCCCGTCGTCCCATACCTCTACCGAGTGTGCATGGCCACGCCGGTGCAGCTCCAGGTAAGCGCTTTGAATGCCCTCGGTGATCCAGGTGCCGTCCGCATAGGCGCGAGGTGCGGCGCAGGCCTGGATGACGGCGGCGAAATCCTGGTCGAAGGTGACCTGGTAGCGCTGCTGGCGCAATAACTTGCCCAGGCTGCGGGATACATGCAACTCGTCAGGAAATATCACCGTGCGCGGGTCTGGCGACCACCACAGGATGGGCTGGCCCTGCGAAAACCACGGGAAGCAGCCATGACGGTAGGCTTGTACCAGTCGTTCTGCCGACAGATCGCCACCGGCGGCGAGCAGGCCGTTGGGTTCGCGCATGGCCTTGGCCAGCGGGGGGAATGTCAGCGAGTCGCGTTGTAACCAAGTCAGCATGGTGTCCAGGCTTACGGAAGGGGAGGGAGGGGAGTGGCAGGTATGACGCCCGCCTTGGCAGTGCTGATTATTGTCGACGCAGCGCGATCGGGCCAGCCCGAATCCGCCATGGGTGCCAATGGGCGGCTGCAACTCTATGTCGGGGATGTGGTCGTAATCGGGTCTGTAGGATGCAGGCCATTTGCCAAGCTGCCCTGGATTGCTAAAAACAGCTCATAAGCCTTTGTCAGCAAAGACAATGCATGCTCAAATTGATCATGCTGTGACAGGTTGGTTAGCTATGCTGCTGGGTAGTGGGCAAGGGCGTGGCATCGCGGACACAAACCCGTACAATGCGGGCATTGTGGCGCTATCGCCATTCCATCAAGCAATCACCCGGTGTTAAAAGTAGAGTCAACGACACTCGTTCATTTTTCAGCTGCTCGGATTGGGCAGTGTGTGCAGTCATTCAGTCGATGGACGCGCTAAAGGCGCAGGAATAGACCCGTTTTGAAGAAATCCGCCGCAACACCCAAAGCAGCAGTCGTGCCGGCCTGGCGCCAGCACCTGCACTACCGACTCAAGGAAGGTGCGCTGATCGCTATTGGCGCCCTGTGCCTGTTCCTGATGATGGCCTTGCTGACCTATGGCAAGGACGATCCGGGCTGGAGCCACAACAGCAAGATCGAAGACGTGCAGAACTTCGGTGGGCCTGCCGGCTCCTACAGCGCCGATATCCTGTTCATGGTGTTGGGTTACTTCGCCTACATCTTCCCGTTGTTGCTGGCGATCAAGACCTGGCAGATCTTCCGCCAGCGCCACGAGCCGTGGCAGTGGAGCGGCTGGTTGTTCTCCTGGCGCCTGATCGGCCTGGTGTTCCTGGTATTGTCCGGTGCGGCCCTGGCCCATATCCATTTTCATGCACCTACCGGCCTGCCTGCGGGCGCGGGCGGGGCGCTGGGTGAAAGCCTTGGCGACCTGGCGCGCAAGACCCTGAATATCCAGGGCAGCACCCTGATGTTCATCGCGTTGTTCCTGTTTGGTCTCACCGTGTTCACCGACCTGTCATGGTTCAAGGTGATGGACGTGACCGGCAAGATCACGCTCGACTTGCTGGAGCTGTTCCAGGGCGCCGCCAACCGCTGGTGGGCGGCCCGTGTCGATCGCAAGCGCATGGTGGCGCAGCTGCGCGAGGTGGACACCCGGGTCAACGAAGTGGTGGCCCCAAGTACCCCGGACCGCCGTGAGCAGGCCAAGGTCAAGGAACGCCTGATCGAGCGCGAGCAGGCCCTGAGCAAGCACATGTCGGACCGCGAGAAGCAGGTACCGCCGGTGATTGCCCCGGCGCCGCCCAAGCCGCCCGAGCCCAGCCATCGCGTGCAAAAAGAGAAACAGGCGCCGCTGTTCGTCGACAGCGCTGTCGAAGGCACCTTGCCGCCGATCTCGATTCTCGACCCGGCCGAAAAGAAACAGCTCAACTATTCCCCCGAGTCGCTGGCCGCCGTCGGCCACCTGCTGGAAATCAAGCTGAAGGAATTCGGCGTCGAAGTGACCGTGGACTCGATCCACCCCGGCCCCGTGATTACCCGTTACGAAATCCAGCCAGCCGCTGGCGTTAAAGTCAGCCGCATCTCCAACCTGGCGAAAGACCTTGCCCGCTCCCTGGCCGTGACCAGCGTACGTGTGGTCGAGGTGATTCCCGGCAAGACCACCGTGGGTATCGAGATACCCAACGAGGACCGCCAGATCGTGCGCTTCTCCGAAGTGCTCTCGACACCGGAATACGACAACTTCAAATCCCCGGTTACCCTGGCCTTGGGACATGACATCGGCGGCAAGCCGGTGATCACCGACCTGGCAAAAATGCCCCACCTGCTGGTGGCCGGTACTACCGGTTCCGGTAAGTCGGTGGGTGTGAACGCGATGATCCTGTCGATTCTGTTCAAGTCCGGTCCGGACGACGCCAAGCTGATCATGATCGACCCGAAAATGTTGGAGTTGTCGATCTACGAAGGCATTCCCCATCTGCTGTGCCCGGTGGTGACCGACATGAAGGACGCCGCCAACGCTCTGCGCTGGAGCGTGGCCGAGATGGAGCGCCGCTACAAGCTGATGGCGAAGATGGGCGTGCGCAACCTGGCGGGTTTCAACGCCAAGATCAAGGAAGCCCATGAGCGTGGTGAGACCGTCGACGACCCGTTGTACAAGCGCGAAAGCATTCACGACGAAGCGCCGAAGCTGACCAAGCTGCCGACCATCGTGGTGGTGGTGGATGAATTCGCCGACATGATGATGATCGTCGGCAAGAAGGTTGAAGAGCTGATCGCCCGTATCGCCCAGAAAGCGCGGGCTGCCGGTATCCACTTGATCCTCGCCACCCAGCGTCCGTCGGTGGACGTGATCACTGGCCTGATCAAGGCCAACATTCCGACCCGCATGGCGTTCCAGGTGTCGAGCAAGATCGACTCACGGACCATCATCGACCAAGGCGGCGCCGAGCAACTGCTGGGCCACGGTGACATGCTCTACATGCCGCCGGGCACCAGCCTGCCGATCCGCGTGCACGGTGCGTTCGTGTCCGACGATGAAGTGCACCGCGTGGTGGAAGCCTGGAAGCTGCGTGGCGCGCCCGAATACAACGATGACATCCTCAACGGCGTGGAAGAGGCCGGCAGCGGCTTCGAGAGCGGCGGCGGTGGCGGTGACGACGATGCAGAGACCGATGCCCTGTACGACGAGGCCGTGGCCTTTGTGCTCGAAAGCCGCCGCGCCTCTATTTCGGCGGTGCAACGCAAACTCAAGATCGGCTACAACCGCGCCGCCCGCATGATCGAAGCCATGGAAATGGCCGGTGTCGTGACCGCGATGAACACCAACGGCTCGCGTGAAATCATCGCCCCCGGGCAGATGCGCGACTGATCCCGTACCGCGTGGCAGCACGCGGTGCGCCCTGACTACTCAATGAGGACTCCCATGCGTCTTATCCGCATGTTGTTGTTGCCGGCACTGGCCCTGACCGCTGTTTCGGCCCACGCCGATCCGGCTTCCGTCGCCAGCCTGAAGAACCTGTTGGACAAATCCCAAACCCTGACGGCGCGCTTTTCCCAGTTGACCCTGGATGCCGGTGGCACCCAGTTGCAGGAAACCGCAGGCGAGATGGCCGTGCAGCGTCCTGGTTTGTTTTACTGGCACACCGAAGGCAAGGCTGAGCAGACCATCGTGTCGGACGGCCAGAAGGTCACCTTGTGGGACCCTGACCTGGAACAGGCCACCATCAAGAAGCTCGACCCGCGCCTGAACCAGACCCCAGCGTTGCTGCTGTCGGGTGATGTGTCGAAAATCAACGACAGTTTCGACATCACCTCCAAGCAAACCAGCAACGTGATCGAGTTCACCCTCAAGCCAAAATCCAAGGACACCCTGTTCGACACCTTGAACCTGTCCTTCGGTAACGGCGTGATCAACAACATGCGCCTGATCGACAGCGTCGGCCAGCGCACCGATATCCTGTTCACGGGGGTCAAGGCCAACCAGCCGGTGCCTGCTTCCAAGTTCAAGTTCGACATCCCCAAGGGTGCCGACGTGATCCAGGAATAATCTGCAAAGAGGTTTCAAACGCTGCCCATGGACCTGTTTCGAAGTGACCCGATAGCCCAGCCCCTGGCCGCGCGCCTGCGCTCGACCAACCTGGATGAGTACGTCGGGCAAGAACACCTGCTCGCTCGCGGCAAGCCCTTGCGCGAAGCCCTGGAGCAGGGGGCGCTGCACTCGATGATTTTCTGGGGCCCGCCAGGAGTGGGCAAGACCACCCTGGCGCGGCTGCTGGCGAAAGTCTCGGATGCGCACTTCGAGACGGTCTCGGCGGTGCTCGCCGGGGTCAAGGAGATCCGCCAGGCCGTGGATGTGGCCAAGCAGCAGGCCGGCCAGTACGGCAAGCGCACCATCTTGTTCGTGGACGAAGTGCATCGTTTCAACAAGTCCCAGCAGGATGCCTTCTTGCCCTACGTGGAAGACGGCACGCTGATCTTTATCGGCGCCACCACCGAAAACCCTTCGTTTGAGCTCAACAACGCCTTGCTGTCGCGGGCGCGGGTCTATGTGCTCAAGAGCCTGGATGAAGCGGCGATGCAAAAGCTGCTGCACCGCGCCCTGAGCGAAGACAAAGGCCTGGGCAAGCGCCAGCTGAGCGTCAGCGACGAGGGCTTCAAGATCCTGCTCACCGCCGCCGATGGCGATGGTCGGCGTTTCCTCAACTTGCTGGAAAACGCCTCTGACCTGGCTGAAGACGGCACTGAAATTGGCGTAGACCTGCTGCAAAGCCTGCTGGGCGATACGCGCCGGCGTTTCGACAAGGGTGGCGAAGCTTTCTACGACCAGATATCGGCGCTGCATAAATCCGTGCGCGGCTCCAACCCGGACGGCGCTTTGTACTGGTTCGCCCGTATGATCGACGGCGGCTGCGACCCGCTGTACCTGGCGCGCCGTGTGGTGCGCATGGCCAGCGAAGACATCGGTAACGCCGACCCGCGCGCCCTGAGCCTGTGCCTGGCCGCATGGGACGTGCAGGAGCGCCTAGGCAGCCCGGAAGGTGAGTTGGCGGTGGCCCAGGCCATCACCTACCTGGCGTGTGCGCCCAAGAGCAACGCGGTGTACATGGGCTTCAAGTCTGCGCTGCGCGCCGCTGCCGAATACGGTTCGCTGGAAGTGCCGCTGCACCTGCGCAATGCACCGACCAAGCTGATGAAGCAGCTGGGTTACGGCGATGAATACCGCTATGCCCACGATGAACCGGACGCCTATGCGGCCGGTGAAGACTACTTTCCCGATGAGCTTGAGCCGCTGGCGCTCTACCAGCCGGTGCCCCGTGGGCTGGAGCTGAAGATCGGTGAAAAGCTCAATCACCTCGCCCAACTCGATCGACTCAGCCCCAAACAGCGGAGAAAGTAGTGCTCAAGACGATTCTTGCCGTGTCCACAGCCGGCATCGCTGGTACATTATTGCGTTTCGCCACCGGCACCTGGGTCAGCGCCAACTGGCCGAAGCATTTTTATGCCGCGACCCTGGCCGTCAACTTGGTGGGCTGCTTGATTATCGGGCTGTTGTACGGCTGGTTCCTGTTGCGCCCGGAAGTGCCGATTGAGATTCGCGCCGGCTTGATTGTCGGCTTTGTAGGCGGTCTGACGACCTTTTCATCCTTTTCACTGGACACGCTGCGCTTGCTGGAAAGCGGGCAGGCCCTGGTTGCCTTCGGGTACCTGGGCATCAGCGTGTTCGGCGGGCTGCTCGCCACCTGGGCTGGCCTGTCCTTGACCAAACTTTGATAAACGAGAGACCGACATGCTCGATTCCAAACTGTTACGTAGCAACCTTCAGGACGTAGCGGACCGCCTGGCTTCCCGTGGCTTTGCCCTGGATGTTGCGCGCATCGAAGCGCTGGAAGAACAGCGCAAGACCGTCCAGACCCGCACCGAAGCACTGCAGGCTGAGCGTAATGCCCGTTCCAAATCCATCGGTCAGGCCAAGCAGCGCGGCGAAGACATCGCGCCGTTGATGGCGGACGTCGAGCGCATGGGCACCGAGTTGTCCGACGGTAAAGTCGAGCTGGAAGGTATTCAGTCCGAGCTGGATTCGATCCTGCTGGGCATCCCCAATATCCCGCACGAGTCCGTGCCGGTGGGTGAAGACGAAGACGGCAACGTCGAAGTGCGCCGCTGGGGCACGCCAAAAGCCTTTGATTTTCCGATCAAGGACCACGTTGCCCTGGGCGAATTGACCGGTGGCCTGGATTTTGAAACCGCCGCCAAGATGTCCGGCGCGCGTTTCTCCTTGCTGCGCGGCCCGGTGGCGCGCCTGCATCGCGCCCTGGCGCAGTTCATGATCAACCTGCATACCGCCGAGCATGGCTACGAAGAAGCCTACACGCCGTACCTGGTGCAGGCCCCGGCGCTGATGGGCACCAGCCAGTTGCCGAAGTTCGAGGAAGACCTGTTCAAGATCAGCCGCGAAGGCGAAGCTGACCTGTACCTGATCCCGACCGCCGAAGTGTCGCTGACCAACATTGTGTCCGGCGAGATCCTCGACGCTAAAGAGCTGCCGTTGAAATTCGTCGCCCACAGCCCGTGCTTCCGTAGCGAAGCCGGTGCATCGGGCCGCGATACGCGCGGCATGATCCGCCAGCACCAGTTCGACAAGGTGGAGATGGTGCAGATCGTCGAGCCATCGACGTCCATGGACGCCCTTGAAGGCCTGACCGCCAACGCTGAGCGCGTGCTGCAACTGCTGGAGCTGCCGTACCGCGTGTTGGCGCTGTGCACCGGCGACATGGGTTTCAGCGCCGTGAAGACCTACGACCTCGAAGTGTGGGTGCCGAGCCAGGACAAGTACCGCGAGATCTCGTCGTGCTCCAACTGCGGTGATTTCCAGGCCCGTCGCATGCAGGCGCGTTTCCGCAACCCGGAAACCGGCAAGCCGGAGCTGGTGCACACCCTCAACGGTTCGGGCCTGGCTGTAGGTCGCACCCTGGTGGCCGTGCTGGAAAACTATCAGCAGGCTGACGGTTCCATCCGCGTACCTGAAGTGCTCAAGCCGTACATGGCGGGCGTTGAGGTCATCGGCTAAATGGAATTTCTGCCGCTGTTTCATAACCTGCGCGGCAGTCGTGTGTTGGTCGTCGGTGGCGGGGAGATTGCCTTGCGCAAATCCCGGCTGCTGGCCGACGCCGGCGCGTTGCTGCGGGTGGTTGCTCCCCAGATCGAAGACCAACTCAATGAGTTGGTACTGGGCAGTGGCGGGGAATTGATTCTGCGCGGTTATCAGGAAGCCGACCTTGACGGTTGCACCCTGATCATCGCCGCCACCGACGATGAATCGCTCAATGCCCAGGTGTCCAGCGATGCCAAGCGTCGTTGCGTGCCGGTCAATGTGGTGGACGCGCCAGCCCTGTGCAGCGTGATCTTCCCGGCAATTGTCGACCGTTCGCCGTTGGTGATTGCCGTGTCCAGCGGCGGCGATGCGCCGGTGCTGGCGCGCTTGATCCGCGCCAAGCTGGAAACCTGGATTCCGTCCACCTATGGCCAGTTGGCCGGGTTGGCGGCGCGGTTTCGTGCCCAGGTCAAAGGTTTGTACCCGGATGTGCAGCAACGACGTGCATTCTGGGAAGACGTGTTCCAAGGCCCGATTGCCGATCGTCAATTGGCCGGGCAGGGTGCAGAGGCCGAGCGTTTGCTGGTCGAGAAGGTCAACGGCGCACCGCCATACGCACCGGGCGAGGTTTACCTGGTGGGTGCAGGCCCCGGTGATCCGGACCTGCTGACCTTTCGCGCGCTACGTCTGATGCAGCAAGCCGATGTGGTGCTATACGACCGCCTGGTCGCACCGGCCATTCTGGAGCTTTGCCGCCGAGACGCCGAGCGCGTGTACGTCGGCAAGCGTCGCGCCGACCATGCTGTGCCCCAGGACCAGATCAACCAGCAACTGGTGGACCTGGCCAAGCAAGGCAAGCGCGTGCTGCGCCTCAAGGGTGGCGACCCGTTTATCTTTGGGCGTGGTGGCGAAGAGATCGAGGAACTGGCGGCCCATGGCATCCCGTTCCAGGTGGTGCCGGGTATCACCGCGGCCAGCGGCTGCGCGGCGTACGCCGGGATTCCGCTGACTCACCGCGACTATGCGCAATCGGTACGCTTCATCACCGGGCATTTGAAGGACGGCACATCGGACCTGCCTTGGCATGACCTGGTGGGGCCGTCGCAGACCCTGGTGTTCTACATGGGCTTGATTGGCTTGCCGATCATCTGCGAACAGTTGATCCAGCACGGACGCGCGGCGGATACCCCGGCGGCGTTGATCCAGCAGGGCACCACTTCCAACCAGCGGGTGTTTACCGGCACGTTGGCAGACTTGCCGCGCATGGTGGCGGAGCATGAAGTGCATGCGCCGACACTGGTGATCGTTGGTGAAGTGGTGGTGTTGCGCGAGAAGCTCAAGTGGTTTGAAGGCGCTCAGTCCCAAATCTGAACCTTTGCAGAAGCGAGCTTGCTCGCGAAAATCGCCAACGAAAACGCGGGCCTTCTGAAGGCCCGCGTTATTTTTGGGTTCTTCGCGAGCAAGCTCGCTCCTACAGGTTAGTTTTGTACACTTTTGCCGCTTAGCTTTTGTCGATCATGCGCTGCATCAAACCCCTGCAACGGCCCCTTCGGCACAATCCCCGTCGGATTGATTGTGCGGTGGCTGGCATAGTAATGCCCCTTGATGTGTTCAAAATCCACCGTCTCGGCCACGCCTGGCCACTGATACAGCTCCCTCAGCCAGTTCGATAAATTCGGATAATCGGCAATTCTGCGCAAATTGCATTTGAAGTGCCCGTAATACACCGCATCAAAACGAATCAGCGTGGTGAACAGGCGCACATCGGCTTCGGTGAGGTACTCACCTGCCAGGTAGCGGTGATCGCCCAGGTGATGCTCCAGGTAATCCAACTCGGCAAACACATCATCAAAAGCGCTTTCATACGCCTGCTGCGAAGTGGCAAAGCCTGCGCGGTACACGCCGTTGTTCACGGCGGGGTAGATACGCTCGTTCAGGGTATCGATAGTCGGGCGCAGCGCCTCGGGGTAGAAGTCCAGGGTATTACCGGTCAACCCGTTAAACGCGCTGTTGAACATGCGGATGATCTCTGCCGATTCATTGCTGACGATACGGTTGAGCTGCTTGTCCCACAGCACGGGCACGGTGACGCGGCCGGTGTAGTCGGCGGTATCGGCGGTGTAGCGTTGATGCATGAAGGCAAAGTCATCGAGGGCGTCACCGCTGGAGCCGCAGGCCTTGTCGAAGGTCCAGCCGTTTTCCAGCATCAACCAACTGACCACGGACACGTCGATCAGGCTTTCCAGGCCCTTGAGCTTGCGCATGATCAGGGTGCGGTGGGCCCACGGGCAAGCGAGGGACACATACAGGTGGTAACGGCCGGCCTCGGCCTTGAAGCCGCCTTCGCCGCTGGGGCCAGGCGCGCCGTCGGCGGTGACCCAGTTGCGGCGTTGCGCCTGTTCGCGCTGGAAAGCGCCGTCTGCGCTACTTTCGTACCACTGGTCTTTCCAGTGTCCTTCGATCAGCAAACCCATGACTGGCTCCTCAACTAATAAACGTTGGAGACCAGTCTAAAGGGATAGGTTCGATTTAAAAGCGCAAAGACTGCGGGTTAATTATCGATTAAATCGATTTGTCCCGAGCGTCCCAGTATTGCTGGGCCAGTACGAACGCTTGCTCGCGGGAATGGCCAAGGCCGCGCAAGGCCAGCGCCATCGTGGCAATCAGTGCCAGTTGTGGGTAGCTGTCCTCAACGTCACCGCGCCACAGCGCTTTCAAATGCTCGGGCTCCAAGGTGGCCGGTTTGACATGGCGTTGGGCGGACAGGGCGGGCCACTCTTCATCCCAGCTTTCGCCACCGGTGGTGCCATACAGGTGACTGGCGCTGTCGGGGTTGATCTCGATTTCGCCGCCGTCGCCCTTGACCACAATCACGTTGTCCCCCAGCAGGCCGCTGGCATCGCGGTGCACGCCCTGGTAGCCGGGGTGGAAAATGCTTTGCAGGCCCAGGCGCGCGTTCAGCGGGTTAAGCAGGCGAGCCAGGGAGTGGATGGGCGAGCGCAGGCCCAGGGTGTTGCGCAGGTCGATCATGCGTTGCAGCTGCGGCGCCCAGTCCCCCAGCGGGATGAATGCCAGGTTACCTTGCTCGAAAGCGGATTCGACCTGCTGCCAGTTGCGGCACAACGGGATCTGCAGGCCCTCCAGCAATTGCTCGGTGTACAACCGACCCGCCGTGTGGGCGCCGCCGCCGTGCATCAGGATACGCACGCCATTTTGCGCCAGGCACTTGGCCGCCAGCAGGTACCAGGGCAGGTGGCGTTTCTTGCCGGCGTAGGTGGGCCAGTCTACATCCACGTTCAGCGCCGGTG
The DNA here is from genome assembly GCF_004682055.1 of Pseudomonas kairouanensis. Classification (GTDB taxonomy): domain Bacteria; phylum Pseudomonadota; class Gammaproteobacteria; order Pseudomonadales; family Pseudomonadaceae; genus Aquipseudomonas; species Aquipseudomonas kairouanensis. The sequence continues at coordinate 27,772 of NZ_QUZU01000053.1, forward strand.
CCCTTAGGCGCTCGCGCACGGCTTGGGTGAAGCCGGCGAGTTCTTCCGGGCTTTCTTCCTTGTGACGCAGCAGCATCAGGAAGGCGCCGAGCTGGGTATCTTCGACTTTTTCATCGAGCAGCATGCCCATGGCTTCGCGGGCTTCCTCGCGGGTGAGGTTGCGCGCGCCGCGCTTGCCTTTGCCCAGGATGCGCACGAACTGCGCGAACGGGTGCTCGTCGGGGGTTTGAAGGGTCAGTGGGGCGAAGTCGGTCATAAGCAATTCGTCGGCCTGGGCAGGCCCGCCAGCTTGGCGGCGAGTTTGGCGGGAGTGCCGTTGAACAGTTTGTTGAGGTGCAGGCTGTTGCCCTTTTCCGGGCCCAGCTTCAAGGCGGTGTACTTGATCAGCGGGCGCGTGGCCGGGGAAAGCTGGAACTCGGCGTAGAAACCGCGCAGCAGTTCGAGGATTTCCCAGTGATCGGGCGTCAACGCCAGCGGTTCGGCGGCGGCCAGTGCCTGGGCGACCTCGACGGTCCAGTCGTTCAAGTCGACAAGGTAGCCGTCCTTGTCCAGTTCAAGGGTGCGTTCGCCAACGGTCAGGGTGTTCATAGCCAGCTGTTGACCTTGTCGTAGTCGAGCGACAGTTGCACGAAACCGGGGTAGTCCACGCTGTCGGCCCAGTCCGGTAAGGGCAGGTTGCGCGCCTGCATGTCTTCGGCCAGTACAAACACCTTCACGCCTTTGGTGTGCAGGGCGGGGGCGTGCAGCCCGTAGGCGCCGTCGCCACATAGCAGGATCGCGTCCTCGGCGCCGCAGATGCGCAGGCAGCTGTCGAGGCGGTTATCGGAAAACGGGGAGTGAGACACCACATGTAAAGTCGACATCAGAGGGTAATCACCTGGTCGTAGCGGTCGATCAATTGGGAAATGGCGTCGTTGCTCAACGGTTGCGCCTCCGTCGGCGGCGTCAATCCGCGCATGGCCATGCTGTGGCGGCAGACAAAGACATCGTCGATGCCGAACAGCCCCAATGCCTGCAGGTTGGCGCTGAGGTCTTTTTGTTGCACGGCCTTGGCGTTCTGGTGCGGGGCGAGCTGGAACACGCCGTCATCCATGAACAGCAGGCCAATCGGCAGGTCGAAGGCGCCGCCGGCCAGCACGATATCCAGGGCTTCACGCGCACTGGGCCCGGCCCAGGGGGCCTGGCGGCTGATCACCAATAAGGATTTGGACATGTCACGGCCCTCCAAAGCAGATCAGGCGGTCGGCCGTTTGGACGGCGTCATGCAATTGCCCCAGGCCCGACAACGCCCACGGCGCATCCAGGTTCACGGCGCTGCGCTGGTAGCGCGTGGCTTCTTCGGTGTTGAGCACGCCACGGCGCAAGGCGGCCGCAATGCACACCACGCCATCGAGCCGGTGCTGGCTGACGAACTCGCGCCATTGACGGGCGATGTCCTGCTCGTCCTGGGGCGCAACGATGTTGTTGGACACGCTGTACACGCCATCCTGGTAGAAAAACAGCCGCACAATCTCGTGCCCGCCAGCCAATGCGGCCTGGGCAAACAGCAGGGCGCGGCGCGAGGAGGGCGCGTGGGCTGCGGAAAACAGGGCTATGGCAAACTTCATGGAACACTCTGCAGGTAAACGTGGGGCAATGATAAAGCCGTCGTCATGAAAAAGCCCGCCGCGATCAAAACGGTCACTGTTGTTGATCGATCTGACGATTGCCGGTAGGACCAAGGCTGCCTAGTCTGTGGGCAATCGAAACGGAATCGGAGTGCTCATGTCAGGTCCCTTGGCGTCCCTCAAAGTGCTGGACTTTTCCACCTTGCTGCCCGGCCCGTTTGCATCCTTGATGCTGGCGGACATGGGCGCCGAGGTGCTGCGCATCGAGTCTCCCACGCGCATGGACTTGCTGCGGGTGTTGCCGCCGCATGATCAGGGCGTTTCGGCCAGTCATGCCTATCTCAATCGCAATAAACGCAGCCTGGGGCTGGACCTCAAGCAGACCGAGGCGCTGGAGATCGTCCGCGCGCTGGTCAAGGACTACGACATTGTCCTGGAGCAGTTCCGGCCCGGCGTCATGGAACGCCTGGGCTTGGGTTACGAGGCGTTGAAGGCGATCAATCCCCGGTTGATTTATGTCTCGATTACCGGCTACGGCCAGACCGGCCCTTATAAGGACCGTGCCGGGCACGATATCAACTACCTGGCACTGGCCGGCGTGGCCAGCTATACCGGGCGCCAGGACAGCGGGCCGTTGCCCCTTGGCGTGCAGTTGGCGGATGTGGGGGGTGGTTCATTGCATGCGGTGGTGGGGTTATTGGCGGCCGTGATTGCCCGGCAGCAGAGTGGGGTGGGGCAGCACCTTGACGTGAGCATGACGGATTGCTCGTTCAGCCTGAACGCCATGGCCGGCGCGGGTTACCTGGCCTGTGGGGTGGAGCCGCAACGGGAGGCACAGGTGCTCAATGGCGGCAGTTTCTATGATTACTACCGCACCCGGGACGGGCGCTGGATGTCGGTGGGCAGCCTGGAACCCGGGTTTATGCAGCAGCTCTGCGCGGCATTGGGGCGGCCGGAGTTGGCGGCGCTGGGGTTGTCGCCCGAACTCAAGGTTGCGCTGCAAGTCGAGTTTGAAAAACGCAGTTTCGATGAACTATGCGAGTTGTTCGCGGGCGTGGATGCGTGTGTCGAGCCGGTGTTGAGCCTGAGTGAGGCTGTGGAGCACCCACAGTTGAAGGCGCGCGAGTTGGTCAGCCAAGTGCCTCGCGGCGATGGTTCGACTCAGGCGCAGTTGGCCTGCCCGCTGAAATTTTCTGATGGCCTGCCGGAGCCACGGCACATTGGGGTGGCGGTGGGGGCGCACAGTGATGAGGTGTTGGCGGCGCTGGGGATGAGTGCTCAGCGGATAGCCGAGCTGCGGCGAGCCAAAGTCGTTGGGTAGCGCCTGGGCCGGCGCTTTCGCGAGCAAGTCCGCTCCCACATTCGACCGCGTTGTCAGGTTGATCACCGATCAAATGTGGGAGCGGGCTTGCTCGCGAAGGGGCCCTCACTCCACCCGAGTTTCCCCGGTAAACACCAAGGTCTGCCGACACCGCCGACACAAATACCGCCGCCCCTGAGCTACCAGCCCATGGCGCTGTGACGAAAACGGAAAGTCGCTGTCCGCACACGGGCACCGGTAGATATAGCGGGTCACCTGGCGGCGCTTCACTTCATAAGTGTGGCAACGGTCCGGCGGCAGTTCATAAACCCCGCGCATGATCAATTGCCATTCCTCACCATGGGGCTGGATGCGCTCGCCAAACAATTGGTGGGCAATCAAATGCGCCACTTCATGGGCCACGGTCTGTTTCAGAAAGTGTTGGCTGTTTTCACGGTACAACTGTGGGTTGAAGCGCAGCAGGTTCTCGTGCAAATGCGCGACACCAGCCTTCTGGCCCCGCAGCTTGAGGCTGACCTGGGGGCGTTTGAAGCTTCGTTTGAAAAAGGATTCGGCTTGTAGGAAACAATCTTCGACGCGGGTATTGAGTTGCTCGGGCATGCTGTACATATCTCCAGAGGCGCCCAGTATGCCGCAAAGCCGGGTGTTTCCGAATCTGTCAGGCGCCGAATGGTCATGCATCACGCACAAAGCCACCTTGCGGTGGCCTTGCTCACGGGTTGGAAACCGCTTAGTTGGTGTAGATCGGGCCGACGCCCAGGCCCCAGACGATCACGGTAAACGCCATGATTGCCACCAGCACCACCAGGCCTACCGCCAGGACCGAGCTGGAAAACAGGAAACCCTCATCCGGGTCGATGCTCATGAAGGTCGGCAACCCCACGTACAACAGGTACACCGTGTAGCAGATCGCCGCCGTGCCCACGACCATGCCCAGCCACATATGCGGGTACAGCGCTGCCAGCCCGCCGATAAACAGCGGTGTCGCGGTATAGGTGGCAAAGGCCACGCAGCGCGCCATGCTGGGGTTGGCATCGTAGGTGCGGGCCATCCAGTGAATGAACGCGCCCATCACCGCCACGCCGCCCAGCATGGCGACATAGGACATGATGGTCATCCACAATGCGCTTTCCTGGGTCAGCATCACCGGCGAGCGGTTGCCAATGACCCAGCCGACCTGGGTGGTGCCGATAAAGGCGGATACGGCGGGGATCGCCGCGAGGATCAGTGTGTGAGTGAGGTACATGTGGCCGATGCTTTCTTCTTTATCGCCACGGATTTCCCGCCATTCCTGGTCGGGATGGGTAAACAGCCCCACGACGTGATGGATCATGCCAGTCACTCCTGTCGTAATTACCATCGCCCCCCATCGGAGCGCCCACGGGCCAATTGGCCTGAAAGGTCTGGATAGATGTGCGACCTCAAGTCGCAGTATAGGAAGGGATGGCCGGAATAACTGTAGGGTCTTTAGAGCGAATTGCGCTGTAAACACGGGCGCTAATCGCGGCGCGGTCTGTTGTTTGGAATGCTGACCAATGTGGGAGGGGGCTTGCCCCCGATAGCGGTGATTCAGCCACATAATCTACAACTGATACACCGCCATCGGGGGCAAGCCCCCTCCCACATTGAATGTGGACAGCCGACATCGGTAAAATACCCGGCTTTTCGTCACACACCTCTAGCGGATCCAAGCGCCATGGGCACTCTTACGGTCAACCAGAACAAACTGCAAAAACGCCTGCGTCGCCTGGCCGGTGAAGCGGTCGCCGATTTCAATATGATCGAGGACGGCGACAAGGTCATGGTCTGCCTCTCCGGCGGCAAAGACAGCTACACCATGCTCGACGTGCTGCTGCACCTGCAAAAGGTTGCACCGATCAAGTTTGAGATCGTTGCCGTCAACATGGACCAGAAACAACCCGGTTTTCCCGAGCACGTGCTGCCGGCCTACTTGAAAGAGCTGGGCGTCGAATACCACATCGTCGAAAAAGACACCTATTCGGTGGTCAAGGAACTGATCCCGGAGGGCAAGACCACCTGCTCGCTGTGCTCGCGCCTGCGCCGTGGCACGCTCTACACCTTTGCCGACGAGATCGGCGCAACCAAGATGGCCCTGGGGCATCACCGCGACGATATCGTCGAAACCTTCTTCCTCAACATGTTCTTCAACGGTTCCCTCAAGGCCATGCCGCCCAAGCTGCGGGCCGATGACGGGCGTAACGTGGTGATCCGCCCGCTGGCGTATTGCAACGAAAAGGACATCCAGGCCTACTCCGACCTCAAGCAGTTCCCGATCATCCCGTGCAACCTGTGCGGCTCCCAGGAGAACCTGCAGCGCCAGGTGGTCAAGGAGATGCTGGTGGACTGGGAGCGCAAGACCCCGGGTCGTACCGAAAGCATCTTCCGCAGCCTGCAGAACGTGCAGCCTTCGCAGTTGGCTGACCGCAACCTGTTTGACTTCACCAGCCTCAAGATCGATGAGAGTGCCGCGTCGCGCTTCGTCAATGTAGTGAACCTCTAAGGTTCTTCAACGCTCTGAAAGACGGCGCTCATGGGCGCCGTTTCTATTTGAATCCCCAGGAGAGGGCATGCGCGATTACAAGTGGCTGCACGAATATTGTCTGAACCGCTTCGGTTCGGCGGCCGAGTTGGAAGCCCACCTGCCGGTGCCCAATACCCCGGCGCAGTTGCGCAAGATCAGTGATGACCGCTATTTGTCGACCCTGGCGCTGCGGGTGTTTCGCGCGGGCCTCAAGCACAGCGTGGTGGACGCCAAGTGGCCGGCGTTCGAGAAAGTGTTCTTCGGCTTCGATCCGGAAAAAGTCGTGCTGATGGGCGCCGAGCACCTGGAGCGGCTGATGCAGGACACCAGCATCATCCGCCACCTGGGCAAGCTCAAGAGCGTGCCGCGCAATGCGCAGATGATCCTGGATATTGCCCAGGAGAAGGGCAGCTTCGGCGCGTTTATCGCCGATTGGCCGGTGACCGATATCGTGGGGTTGTGGAAGTACCTGAGCAAGCATGGCCATCAGTTGGGTGGGCTGTCGGCGCCGCGCTTTTTGCGCATGGTAGGCAAGGACACCTTTGTGCCCAGTTATGACGTGGTGGCGGCGTTGAATGCACAGAAGATCGTCGACAAGGCGCCCACCAGTTTGCGCGACCTGGCGACGGTTCAGGGGGCCTTTAACCAGTGGCATGCCGAGAGTGGGCGGCCGATGTGTCAGCTGTCGATGATGCTGGCTTATACGGTGAATCATTGAGACCGAGGTGATGCCTTCGCGAGCAAGCCCGCTCCCACATTTGACCGATTTGCTTCAGTTGAAATGCGGTCAAATGTGGGAGCGGGCTTGCTCGCGAAGGCTGCCTGACGGGCACTACAGCTCTATCAGGCCTCAGCGAGTCGCCGACTCAACTGATGCCGCCAGCGCACATACAGCAACGCCGTACAAAACACCGCCAGACTCGCCACCATCTCCAACACCCCGAACCACTGCCGGTTCGGGTCATAGGCCGCCAACGCGCCCTTGATGAAATACAGGTTCACCGCAAAACACATCCACGAATGCCCGCGCGCACTGCCCAGCAGCATGCCGGGCGCCAGCACCAGCAGCGGCACCAGTTCGACCAACAGGATCACCCACGGGCGCGCACCGTGCAGGTCGGCGACGAACAGGTAATAGCCGCAGAGCAAACCCACCAGGGCGAAAAACGCCAGCAGGCTCAGTGCGCGTGCCAGCTTCACCCGTGGTTCGAGCCACGCCTGGGGCGGCAACACCTTAGGCTTCCTGGCCACGACCGCCCTCCAGCAAGGTGGCGGTGTTGGCCAGGCGCAGGCCCAGGGCACGGCACAGAGCGATTTCGTGTGGGTCGAGCATGCGCTTGCCATCCGGCCCCGCGTGGTGGCTGGCGCCGTAGGGTGTCCCACCGCCTTTGGTGTCGAGCAGGGCCTGTTCGCTGTAGGGCAGGCCGGTGATCAGCATGCCGTGGTGCAGCAACGGCAACAGCATCGACATCAGGGTGGTTTCCTGACCGCCGTGCAGGCTGGCGGTGGAGGTGAACACCCCGGCCGGTTTGCCGACTAAGGCGCCGGTAAGCCACAGGTTGCTGGTGCCGTCGATAAAGTACTTGAGCGGCGCCGCCATGTTGCCGAAGCGGGTCGGGCTGCCCAGGGCCAGGGCCGAGCAGTGTTTCAGGTCGTCGATGCTGGCATACAGCGCGCCTTCATCCGGGATGCTTGGCGCCACGGCTTCGCACTCGCTGGAGATGGCCGGTACGGTGCGCAGTCGCGCCTCCATGCCGCCTTGCTCGATGCCCCGGGCAATCTGCCGGGCCATTTCGCTGACCGAACCATTGCGGCTGTAATACAGCACCAGCACATACGGCGTCGTCACGGCAGGATCTCCAGCACGTTCTCGGGTGGGCGGCCAATGATGGCTTTATCGGCGGTTTCCAGGACCGGGCGCTCCATCAACTTTGGGTGCGCGGCGATAGCGGCGACCAGTTGCGCTTCACTCAGGCTGGCGTCGGCCAGGTTGAGGGTTTTGTATTCGTCTTCGCCGGTGCGCAGCAACTGGCGTGCGCTGAGGCCCAGTTTGGCGAGCAGCGCTTTTAATTGCGCGGCGTCCAGCGGGGTTTCCAGGTAGCGCACCACGGTCGGGGTAAGGCCGCGGGCTTCGAGCAGTTCCAGCGCACCGCGGGATTTCGAGCAGCGCGGGTTGTGATAAAGCGTCAGATCGGTCATGTGCGGGTCGCATCTTGCGTAAGGTGGCGGGTATTCTACCCGCGCAGCGCGCCGACCTTAAACCGTAAGAGGCGATAGGTCGCAGCCAACGTTCATTTTTACGAAGGAATACCCCATGACCAGGCAATTGATCGGTGCATTGACGATCATCACCACCCTGCTGCTCAGCGGCTGCGGTAACGATTACGGCGTTGACCAATATGGCCAGAAAGTCGCGGCCGAGCGCCTGGACAAACAATGGGTGGTGGTCAACTACTGGGCTGAATGGTGCGGGCCGTGCCGCACGGAAATTCCCGAACTCAATGCCTTGGCGGAGCAGTTGAAAGGGCAGAACGTCGGCGTGTTCGGGGTGAACTTCGACAATGTGCAGGGCGATGAGCTGAAGGCCGCCAGTGAGAAACTGGGGATCAAGTTCACCGTGCTGGCGCAGAACCCGGAGGACATTTTCGAGATTCCCCGCAGCGAAGCGTTACCGGTGACCTACATCATTGATGACAAGGGCAAGGTGCGCGAACAGTTGATGGGGGAGCAGACGGCGGAAGGGGTGATTGCAAAACTGAAGGCACTGCGCGGTTAACGCAACAAAACAAAACCAATGTGGGAGCGGGCTTGCTCGCGAATGCGCCGTGTCAGTCAAAGATGTTGTGACTGATCCACCGCTTTCGCGAGCAAGCCCGCTCCCACATTTTTGACCTCGATCAGACCTGAGGTTGGTGTTGTCAGCCTTCTTCAAGCCACAAGCGAATCGGCTTGCCTTCAGCAGGCCAGAAGCGCGTCTGCTCGATCGGCGAGATGTCCCAGCGCTGCACGCCTTGCAAGGCCTGGAAGAAGCGATGTTCCTGCTCCATCAACGCCTCGGCGCAGAGTTTGCGGGTGCTGCCGATCTTGCCGAAGCTGAGCTTGTCGCCCTCTAGGGTGTACGGCGCGAACCAATGGTTGCAGCCGCCATTGCCATAGGCACGGCCATCGGCGCCAAGGGTGACCGTCAGGTGCGCGTAGTCCATCAGCGGCCGTTCACCGATCCATTCCACTACGTAGCTGTGATCCTGCTTGAGCTTGACCGCATCCCCGGCGCAACCAGTCAGGCCGACGCCAAGGGCGGCGAGCAGAAGCAGGCCTTTCATTGCGCGGCCTTCTGGCATTTCGGGCAGCGGTGCTTGTCGCCTTCGCTGGACCAGCCAAGCTCTTTGATACGTGCGTTGGCGGCCGGTTGCAGCGGCTCTTTGGTGAGCTTGGTTTCTACCGCGAATTCAAACTCCAGCACGGCATCGCAGCTGTCGCAGTTGACCTTCCAGGTGTGAATCTCAAGCTCGCCGAATTTGGGCCCCTGGGCCATGGCGACCCACTGGCCCGCCGGGCGAATGGAGTAACGTGCGTCACCTTCGACCGTCAGGCGCATCGACAGGGTTTTACTGCCGCGCAGGGTGACGATCAATACGTCGCCATGCTTGATCGAACCACCGTTGCCAGTGATCTGGTAACGGCCTGGCACCAGGGCGCGGCATTCAATCAGGGTGTGTTGCGGGCTCAGCAAGCTGAAGCGGAAATCGTGTTCGGCCATGGATCCTCCAAATAGGCGCGGCATCCTATCACGGGTGCCGGCCCATCATGCGCCTGGTATGTGACCGCTGATCAACCTTCGACCAGGTTCTGCGCCTGGCCATCGGCCCATGCGGCGATGTTGGCCAGGGTAGTGCCTGCAATCGCCGCCAGGGCCTCGCGGGTGAGGAATGCCTGGTGGGCGGTGATGATCACATTGGGGAAGGTCAGCAGCCGCGCGAGCACGTCGTCTTGCAGGGGCAGGTCGGAGCGGTCCTCGAAGAACAACTGCGCCTCCTCTTCGTACACATCCAGGCCCAGGTAACCGAGTTGGCCGTCCTTGAGGGCTTCGATCAGTGCCGGTGTGTCCACCAGGCCGCCGCGACCGGTATTGATCAGCATGGCGCCGGGCTGCATATGGGCCAGGGAGGCGGCGTTGATCAGGTGCTTGCTGTCGGCGGTGAGTGGGCAATGCAGGCTGATGATCTGCGCCTGGGCCAGCAACTCCGGCAGGCTTACGTAACGGGCGCCAAGGGCCAGCACCTGCGGGTTGGGGAAGGGGTCGTAGGCCAGCAACTGGCAGCCGAACCCCGCCATGATCTTGGCGAACGTGGCGCCGATCTGACCGGTGCCGACCACGCCGACGGTCTTGCCCACCAGGTCGAAACCGGTAAGGCCATGCAGGCTGAAATCGCCATCGCGGGTGCGGTTGTAGGCGCGGTGCAGGCGGCGGTTGAGGGCCAGGATCAGCGCCACGGCGTGTTCTGCCACGGCGTGAGGCGAATAGGCCGGTACGCGCACCACGGCCAGGCCCAGGCGCCTGGCGGCGGCCAGGTCTACATGGTTATACCCGGCCGAGCGCAGCGCGATCAGCCGCGTGCCGCCTTTGGCCAGGAGCTCCAGCACGGGGGCGCTGAGGTCGTCATTGATAAAGGGGCAGACCACTTGGTGGTGTTCGGCCAGGGCCACGGTGTCGAGGTTCAGCCGTGCCGGTTGGAATTGCAGCTCAACGCCGGGTGGCAATGGCTCGCCGAGAAAGCTGTCGCGGTCGTAGGTTTGGCTGCTGAAAAGAATCACGCGCATTGAAAAGCTCCCTGCAATTTACAACGTGAGAATAACCGTCCTTGTGGGAAGTCGGCTTGCCCCTCCCACAGGTCAGCATCACTCCTAAGGTTTCAGGCACTCACCCGCGCCTCACCGGCCAGCCGGGTAATGGCAACATCCAGTTCATCCAGCGCCGCCAGGGCCTTGGCATCGTCCTGCTTGAGCAGCGTTTCGGCCCGTTGGCAAGCGGCGCGCAGTTGCGGCACGCCACAGTAACGCGTGGCACCGTGGAGGCGGTGGACGCGTTCGATCAGTGCGTTGTTGTCATTGGCGTCGCGGGCGATGGCAATGGCCAGGCGATCGGCTTCCAGGGACGCCAGCAGCATGGCAAGCATATCGGCCGCCAAGTCGGTCTTGCCGGCGGCCAGGCGCAGGCCTTCTTCATGGTCCAGTACGGGCAGTTGCGCGCCTGTACCAACGCCCTCGGCGACCCGGTCGGGGCTCTGGTTGCGCAGGGCCAGGCCGGTCCACTTCAGCACCACCTGGGCCAGTTGCCGCTCGCTGATGGGCTTGGTCAGGTAATCGTCCATGCCGCTTTGCAGCAGGGCGCGTTTTTCATTGGCCATGGCGTGGGCGGTCAGGGCGACGACGGGCAGTGGCGTGCCATTGCGCTCGCTTTCCCACTGACGGATCGCCTCGGTGCTCTGGCGACCATCCATGCCGGGCATTTGCACGTCCATCAGCACCAGGTCGAAGGTGTCCTGTTTCACCGCATCGACGGCGGCATAACCGCTTTCTACCGCGCGCACCCGAGCGCCCATGTCTTCCAGCAGGGTTTGTACCAGCAGCAGGTTCGCCGGGTTGTCGTCCACGCACAGCACTCGCGGGGCACGGCTGGACAATGGCTCGCCGGGCTCGCTGCGTGAGGGGCGCGGGCTGATCAGGTCGGACAAGGCGCGACGCAGCTTGCGGGTGCACGCCGGCTTGGCCTGCAACTGGCTGTTGGGGTTGGGGACCGATTGGTTGAACAGCATTTGCTCGGTGGTGGGGCACAGCACCAGCACCTTGCAGCCCAGGTGTTCCAGGTCCCACAAGTGCTGGTTCAGGCGTTCTGGCGGAATGTCGTTGGCCGTCACGCCGAGCACCGCCAGGTCGATGGCTTGCTCGGTCTGGTGGGCGCTGGTGATGCCATTGGTCAGGCTTTCCAGGGTGTTGAATGGCGTGACTTCCAGGCCGCAGTCTTCCAGTTGATGCTGCAGGGCCTGGCGTGCAAGCTCGTGGTTTTCCAGGACCGCCACGCGATGACCCAGCAGTGGGGCGCTTGGCAGATCCTCGACGTCATCGCGGGTCTTGGGCAAATTCAGGCTGATCCAGAATTCCGAGCCTTCCCCCGGCGTGCTGTCGACGCCGATTTCGCCGCCCATCTGCTCGATCAAACGCTTGGAAATCACCAGCCCCAGGCCCGTACCGCCGGGTTGGCGGGACAGCGAGTTGTCTGCCTGGCTGAACGCCTGGAACAGCGCCCGCACATCCTGGCTGGACAGGCCGATGCCGGTGTCCTGCACGCTGATGCGCAGTTGCACGCTGTCTTCCTGCTCGTCCTCGATCATCGCCCGGGCCACGATGGTGCCTTCGCGGGTGAACTTGATGGCGTTGCTGATCAGGTTGGTGAGGATCTGCTTGAGGCGCAATGGGTCGCCCACCAGGGCCAGGGGGGTGTCCCGATAGACCAGGCTGACCAGCTCAAGCTGCTTGGCGTGGGCGGCGGGGGCGAGGATGGTCAGGGTGTCTTGCAGCAGGTCACGCAGGTTGAAGGGGATGCTGTCGAGCACCAGCTTGCCGGCCTCGATCTTCGAGAAGTCGAGGATCTCGTTGATGATGCCCAGCAGGTTGTCGGCGGATTTTTCGATGGTGCCCAAATAGTCGAGCTGACGCGGCGTGAGTTCGCTTTTTTGCAGCAAGTGGGTAAAGCCAAGAATGCCGTTGAGTGGCGTGCGGATTTCATGGCTCATGTTGGCCAGGAACTCCGACTTGATGCGGCTGGCTTCGAGTGCTTCCTTGCGGGCCAGGTCCAGCTCGATGTTCTGGATCTCGATGGTTTCCAGGTTCTGGCGCACGTCCTCGGTGGCCTGGTCGATGCTGTGCTGCAGTTCTTCCTGGGCATTCTGCAGGGTCTCAGCCATGCGGTTGATGCCCGAGGCGAGTTGGTCCAG
>NZ_QUZU01000054.1 GCF_004682055.1 Pseudomonas kairouanensis
CGAATGCGGTGTATCAGCCAATGAATGAGTTGCCTGACACACCGCATTCGCGAGCAAGCCCGCTCCCACATTTGGGTCTCCATACATCAGGTAGATAGTGGTTTGCTCTGGCTCGCCGAAAAGTGTCCACCATGTCTGCGGTCCGTACAGGCTTTTCCAAAGTGACCCGCCGTAAGGGCGGAATCATAATCAGCCGGTAACGGCACACCATAAAACACAATCCAGCCAAACCTGGCCCGACTCTTGCTCTACCTCCTGATACTGCATCCCCGACCCCCATGCAGTGGAGACCTTTACCTATGCCAGTCGCCCCCAATTCCCTTCTTCAGGCTGCCCCTGCGGCCAAGCCTCAAGCGCCCGCTGCCAACCAGCCGGTAGCGGCTGCGGACCCACGGGACAAGGGCCCTGGCTTCGCTCAGGTGTTCGCCAACCAGGGCGCCAAACCCCCGGTGAAGGCCGATGACAATTCGCCCAAGCCCACGCGGGACAAGCCTGCCGACGCCAGCGCCAAGCCGGCAGCCGCCGACGACAAGCCTGCCGCCAGCAAGCCGGCGGTTGCCGATAGCGGCAATACCTTGCCTGCCAAGCCTGATGACAGCGCGAGCAAGGACGACGACGCCCCCGCCGACCCGACCCTGGTGCAACAGCCACCCACTGACCCTGTGGTAGACCCGGCCATGATCGCCGCCGTTACCCCGGTGGCCGTGCCGGTGCCCGTGGAAACCCCGGCGCCGGTGGCGGCGAAGGACGACAAGGCTCTGCCAGTGGTCGCAGCGCCGATTGCCGCCACCGATGACGCCCAGCCCGCCTTCGACCCCGAGGCCGACCCCCTGGACGCCATGCCCGCCGTACGCCTGGCCATGGAGCAGGGTGGGCATGTGTCCGCCAGCAGCCAGGCACCGGCCAAGACCGCACCGACGCCGACCCTGGATCAGCCGACCGCCGCGCAGAACTTTGCGGCCGGCATGGCCACGATGGTTGATCAGCAAGCCAGCAAGGACAGCACTGACCAAGGCGGCGACAAGGCCTTTGGTGCGCTGATCGATGACGGCCTCAAAGACCTCAAGAACGCCAGCAGCGACACCCGTGTCGATAACTTCGCCGACCGCCTGGCTGCGCTGACCCAGGCCGCCACGCCGAAGACCGCCAATGCCTTGCCGCCGCTGACCAATACCCCATTAGCCATGCACCAGAGCGGCTGGACCGACGAAATCGTCAACCGCGTGATGTACCTCTCCAGCGCCAACCTCAAGTCGGCGGAGATCCAGTTGCAACCGGCCGAACTCGGTCGCCTGGACATCAAGGTCAACATGACCGCCGACCAGCAGGCCCAGGTCAACTTCATGAGCGCCCACCCGGTGGTGCGTGAAGCACTGGAAAGCCAGTCGGGCCGCCTGCGTGAGATGTTTGCCCAGCAGGGCATGGGGCAGGTGGACGTGAACGTGTCGGACCAGTCCCGTGGGCAGGAGCAGCAACAGCAGCAGGCGCAGACCGCTGGCGTGAGCCGCAGTGGCGGGCGCGGTAGCGATAGCGACAGTGGCGCCCATGCCGAGGTGGCTGAAGCGGTGGCACCAGTGACCTCTACCGTGATCGGCTCCAGCGCCGTCGATTACTACGCCTGATTTGAACGTTGCACAGGCCCAAATGTGGGAGCGGGCTTACTCGCGAATGCGGTGTATCAGTCACACATGTACTGGCTGACACACCGCATTCGCGAGCAAGCCCGCTCCCACACGGGGTCTGCGGTGTGGCCGATATTGTCGCCTTGTTCCAAGCTTGCCAGACAACTCTGGCATAACACTTGCTCTTGCCTTTCCGTAGATCTATGAATCCCCGAATAGTGACGGATTATTGGCATGGCGAAGAGCGACGACGCAGCAAAAGCACCCGCAGGCAAAGGCAAGCTCAAGCTTATCCTGTTGATAGTCGTAGGCCTGCTCCTGGCCATCGGCGCCTCGGTAGGGGGCACCTGGTACATCATGCACAGCAGTGCGAGCAAACCGGCACCCGCCGCCGAAACCGCCACTAACGTCAAGCAACCGGCAATCTTCGAGCCGATGCTTCCGGCCTTTGTCGCCAACTTCAACCAGAACGGTCGTCAACGCTACCTGCAGGTGAGCATCACGTTGCTGGCGCGTAACGCGTCGGACCTGGACGCCCTCAAGGTGCACATGCCCGTGATCCGCAACAACCTGGTCATGCTGTTCTCCGGGCAGAGCTTCGACACCCTGGCCACGCCGGTGGGCCAGGAAATGCTGCGCCAGAAGGTCACTGCCAGCGTGCAGGAAGTGGCCCAGAAGGAACTCGGCAAAGTCGTGGTCGAGCAGGCGCTCTTCACTAACTTCGTATTGCAGTAGGATCACGACATGGCCGTGCAAGACCTGCTGTCCCAGGATGAAATCGACGCGCTGCTCCATGGCGTCGACGATGGTCTGGTACAGACCGAAATGGCTGCCGAACCCGGCAGCGTCAAAAGTTATGACCTGACCAGCCAGGATCGCATCGTCCGTGGACGCATGCCGACCCTGGAAATGATCAACGAACGTTTCGCCCGCTATACCCGCATCAGCATGTTCAACATGCTGCGCCGTTCGGCGGACGTGGCGGTGGGCGGTGTGCAGGTGATGAAGTTCGGTGAATACGTGCACTCGCTGTACGTGCCCACCAGCCTCAACCTGGTCAAGATCAAGCCACTGCGCGGCACTGCGCTGTTCATCCTTGACGCCAAGTTGGTGTTCAAGCTGGTGGACAACTTCTTCGGCGGCGATGGCCGTCACGCCAAGATCGAAGGCCGTGAGTTCACCCCCACGGAGCTGCGGGTGGTGCGCATGGTGCTGGAGCAAGCCTTCATCGACTTGAAGGAAGCCTGGCAGGCGATCATGGAAGTCAACTTCGAGTACATCAACTCGGAAGTGAACCCGGCCATGGCCAACATCGTCGGCCCCAGCGAAGCCATTGTGGTGTCCACCTTCCACATCGAACTCGATGGCGGTGGCGGCGACCTGCACGTGACCATGCCGTATTCGATGATCGAACCGGTGCGCGAGATGCTCGATGCCGGCTTCCAGTCCGACCTCGACGACCAGGACGAACGCTGGGTCAAGGCCCTGCGCGAAGACCTGCTGGACGTGGACGTGCCACTGAGCGCCACCGTGGCCCGTCGCCAGTTGCGTCTGCGGGACATTTTGCACATGCAGCCGGGGGACATCATCCCTGTCGAATTGCCGGAAGAAATGATCATGCGCGCCAACGGCGTGCCGTCGTTCAAGGTCAAGTTGGGATCCCACAAAGGGAACCTGGCGTTGCAGGTGGTTGAGCCAATCAACCGCCGCTGATTCACACCCAATTTATGAATGTTTGCTTCGCCGAGGACATGTAATGGCTACCGAACACGAAAACACTTCCGCCGAAGACCAGGCCCTGGCTGACGAATGGGCGGCTGCCCTGGAAGAAACCGGCGATGTTGGCCAAGACGATATCGACGCGCTGCTGGCCGCTGACGCCGCCACCGCCCCCGCAGGCAACCGCTTGCCGATGGAAGAGTTCGGCAGCGTGCCGAAGAACAACGACCCGGTGACCCTCGATGGCCCGAACCTGGATGTGATCCTCGACATCCCGGTGTCGATCTCCATGGAAGTGGGCAGCACCGAAATCAACATCCGTAACCTGCTGCAACTCAACCAGGGGTCGGTGATCGAGTTGGACCGTCTGGCCGGTGAGCCGCTGGACGTGCTGGTCAACGGCACCCTGATTGCCCACGGCGAAGTGGTGGTGGTCAACGAAAAGTTTGGCATTCGCCTGACCGACGTGATCAG
Organism: Pseudomonas kairouanensis; assembly: GCF_004682055.1. GTDB lineage: Bacteria > Pseudomonadota > Gammaproteobacteria > Pseudomonadales > Pseudomonadaceae > Aquipseudomonas > Aquipseudomonas kairouanensis. The sequence continues at coordinate 3,816 of NZ_QUZU01000054.1, forward strand.
CCCAAGTGAACGCATCAAGAAGCTGCGCTGATATGAAACGCCTGATGGTAGGACTCTGCGCAGCGCTGCCATTGGGCGTCATGGCGGCGGAGCCGATGGCCCAGGCCGCCGCTGCGGCGCCGGCCAGTCTCGGTGGCCAGTTGACTCAGCTGGTGCTGGGCCTGCTGCTGGTGGTGGGCCTGATCTTTGTGCTGGCCTGGCTGATGCGCCGCGTGCAGCGCGTAGGGCCGGGCAACGGCCAGGTCATCGAGCTGGTGGGCTCCCGCGCCCTCGGCCCACGGGACCGGCTGGTACTGGTGCAGGTGGGGGAGGAGCAGATTCTTTTGGGTATTACTCCAGGCCGCATCACTCCGTTGCATGTGCTCAAGACCCCGGTCAACGTGGATCAGGCCCAGCCTGCCACGCCAGAATTCGCCCAGCGCCTGATGGAATTGCTGGGCAAGGATCAGAAGGATAAGAAGTAATGCGCGTTTTATTGACGCTCATGCTGTTGCTGGCCGCGCCGTTGGCGCTGGCCGCCGACCCATTGTCGATCCCGGCGATCACCCTGGGCACCAACGCGGCGGGCGCACAGGAGTATTCGGTCAGCCTGCAGATCCTGCTGATCATGACCGCGCTGAGTTTTATCCCGGCGTTCGTCATGCTGATGACCAGCTTTACCCGCATCATCATCGTGTTCTCGATCCTGCGTCAGGCCCTGGGCCTGCAGCAGACTCCGTCGAACCAGATCCTCACCGGCATGGCCTTGTTCCTGACGCTGTTCATCATGGCGCCGGTGTTCGACAAGGTGAACCAGCAAGCCTTGCAGCCCTACCTGGCAGAAACCATCACGGCCCAGGTCGCCATCGACAAGGCCCAGGGCCCGATCAAGGACTTCATGCTGTCGCAAACCCGCTCCAGCGACCTTGAGCTGTTCATGCGCCTGTCCAAGCGCACCGACATCGCCACCCCGGATCAGGCGCCGCTGACCATCCTGGTACCGGCGTTCGTGACCTCGGAATTGAAGACGGCGTTTCAGATCGGCTTCATGATCTTTATCCCGTTCCTGATCATCGACCTGGTGGTGGCGAGCGTGCTGATGGCCATGGGTATGATGATGCTGTCGCCGCTGATCATCTCGTTGCCGTTCAAGATCATGCTGTTTGTGCTAGTGGACGGCTGGGCGCTGATTATCGGCACCCTGGCCGGCAGTTTCGGCGGGGTATAGCGCTATGACTCCAGAAGTTGCCGTCGACCTGTTCCGAGAAGCGCTGTGGCTGACCACCATGATGGTGGCGGTGCTGGTGGTGCCCAGCCTGTTGGTGGGCCTGCTGGTGGCGATGTTCCAGGCCGCGACGCAGATCAACGAACAAACCTTGAGCTTCCTGCCGCGCCTGTTGGTGATGCTGATCACGCTGATCGTCGCAGGTCCCTGGCTGGTGCAAACCTTCATGGAATACATCCTGCAGCTGTACGGCAGTATTCCCCAGTTGATCGGCTGACCCGATGCAGTCTTTGCTGGCATTGACTGACGTCCAGATCAGTACTTGGGTGGCGTCCTTTATCCTGCCGCTGTTTCGCGTGACCGCGATGCTGATGGCCATGCCGGTATTCGGCACGACCCTGGTACCACGTCGCGTGCGCCTGTACTTCGCGGTGGCGATTACCGTGGTGATCGTGCCCGGCTTGCCCGCGATGCCGCCGGTCAATGCCATTGACCTGAGTGCGCTGTTGTTGATTGCCGAGCAGATCCTGATCGGCGCCATGCTGGGGTTTTCCCTGACGTTGTTTTTCCAGGCATTCGTGATTGCCGGGCAAATCATTTCGATCCAGATGGGCATGGGCTTTGCGTCCATGATCGACCCCACCAACGGCGTGTCGGCGGCAGTCATCGGGCAATTTCTGACCATGTTGGTGACCTTGCTGTTCCTGGCCATGAACGGTCACCTGGTGGCGTTTGAGGTGTTGACCGAGAGCTTCACCACCTTGCCGGTGGGCTCGGGCCTGGTGGTCAATCATTTCTGGGAAATGGTCGGGCGCCTGGGGTGGGTGCTGGGCGCCTCCCTGTTGCTGGTGTTGCCGGCGATCACGGCGTTGCTGGTGGTCAACATCGCCTTTGGCGTGATGACCCGCGCCGCGCCGCAGTTGAACATCTTCTCCATCGGTTTCCCCTTGACCCTGGTGTTGGGCATGGGGATTTTCTGGATCGGCCTGGCCGACATTCTCAATCAGTATCAACCGCTGGCGAGCGACGCCTTGCAGTTTTTACGTGATCTGGCACGGGCGCGCTGAGCATGGCCGAAAGCGAGAGTGGTCAGGACAAAACAGAAGACCCCACGGAGAAACGCAAAAAGGACTCCAGGGAAAAGGGCGAGATTGCGCGCTCCAAAGAGCTCAATACCTTCGCCACCATGATGGCCGGCGCCGGCGCCTTGCTGATCTACGGCGGTGGCCTGGCGCTGGACCTGATGGAGTTGATGAAACTCAACTTTTCCTTGCCCCGCGAAGTACTCCTGAGCCCCGGCGCCATGGGCCAGTACCTGATGCATTCGGGCAAGATCGCACTGCTGGCGGTGCAGCCGGTGCTGATCACCTTGCTGTTGGCTGCGCTGATCGGCCCGGTGGCGCTCGGTGGCTGGCTGTTTGCCGCCGGCAGCATGGCACCCAAGTTCAGCCGCATGAACCCGGCCGCCGGGCTCAAGCGCATGTTTTCGGCCAAGGCGCTGGTGGAGCTGCTCAAGGCCTTGGCCAAGTTCATCCTGATCCTGGTGGTGGCGCTGGTGGTGTTGACCTCGGACATCGACGACCTGTTGCGCATCGCCCATGAGCCTTTGGAGTCGGCGATCATCCACAGCGTGCAGGTGGTGGGCTGGAGCGCGCTGTGGATGGCGCTGGGGCTGATCCTTATCGCGGCGGTGGATGCGCCGATCCAGTTGTGGGAAAGCCACAAGAAACTGCTGATGACCAAGCAGGAAGTGCGCGACGAACACAAGGACCAGGAAGGCCGCCCCGAGGTCAAGCAACGCATTCGCCAACTGCAGCGGGAGATGTCCCAGCGCAAGATGATGGCCTCGGTGCCCGACGCCGACGTGGTCATCACCAACCCGACCCACTACGCCGTGGCCCTCAAGTACGACCCGGAGAAGGGTGGGGCGCCAATGCTGCTGGCCAAGGGCAGTGACTTTACTGCGTTGAAGATCCGCGAGATTGCGGTGGCCAACGACATCCTGCTGCTGGAGTCGCCGGAGCTGGCGCGGTCGATCTTCTATTCCACGGACCTCGACCAGGAAATCCCCGCCGGGCTGTACCTGGCCGTGGCCCAGGTGCTGGCGTATGTCTATCAGATTCGCCAGTACCGTGCAGGCAAGGGCAAGCGCCCGGATCCTCTGAAAGACCTGCCGATTCCGCCGGAATTGCGCCGCGATTCGTGATCTGTTCTGGGGTTTGCCTTTCTACCGTTCGTCGTAAGCTTCCTTTGACCTGTCAACTTTGACAGTAGCCAGCCTGTGCGCCTTCACGGTTTGATTGGACCGTAGGTTCAATGAAGGCAGTGGGAGTAACGCAATGGCAAAGGCAACTGGCACGGTTAAATGGTTTAACGCAGAAAAAGGTTTTGGATTCATTGTCCAGGCTGCAGGAGGCGCTGATCTCTTTGTCCATTATTCCTCTATAAAAAGCGAAGGATTCAAAACCCTCGAGGAAGGTCAAAAAGTGGAATACGAGGTCAAGGAGGGCCAGAAGGGGCCGCAGGCCGACGATGTACGCGTAATCTGATCGCTTCCAAGCGAGCTTGGCGGTGTACTCAGTCAAGCCCGACACAAGGCTAAATGTGGGAGGGGGCTTGCCCCCGATAGCGGTGGTTCAGCCAGCACATCTGATGCTGATCTACCGCTATCGGGGGCAAGCCCCCTCCCACATTTGCTTTGCGCACAATCAATGTTCCCAACGGCCAACCTAAAGTTGGAAGGCTTCTTGCAATAGCGCCTCCAGGTCGCCTTCTGGCGTCAAAACTTTGCTTCAAGGAACACGAGGAATACCGGTGGTAGATCGCTCTCAAATGTTCAGCACGGCCCGTGGCACCCTGACTGACCTGTCGCGGGGCAATCTGGGCGTGCCGTTGTTGTTGCTGGTGATGCTGGCAATGATGATGTTGCCGATGCCGCCGTTCCTGTTGGACGTGTTCTTTACCTTCAACATTGCCCTGTCCGTGGTGGTGTTGCTGGTGTGCGTGTACGCCCTGCGGCCGTTGGACTTTGCGGTGTTCCCCACCATTCTGCTGGTGGCGACGCTGTTGCGGCTGGCGCTCAACGTTGCTTCCACCCGTGTGGTCATGCTCCACGGCCAGGACGGGCACGCCGCCGCCGGTAAGGTGATCCAGGCCTTCGGTGAAGTGGTGATCGGCGGTAACTACGTGGTCGGTATCGTGGTGTTTGCGATCCTGATGATCATCAACTTCGTGGTGGTGACCAAAGGTGCCGGGCGCATCTCCGAGGTGAGCGCGCGGTTTACCCTCGACGCCATGCCCGGCAAGCAGATGGCCATTGACGCCGACCTCAACGCCGGCCTGATCGACCAGAACCAAGCCAAATCCCGCCGCGCCGAAGTCGCCCAGGAAGCCGAGTTCTACGGCTCCATGGACGGTGCCAGCAAGTTTGTGCGCGGCGATGCCATTGCCGGCCTGCTCATCCTGTTTATCAACCTCATCGGCGGCATGGCGGTCGGGATCTTCCAGCACGGCATGACCTTCGGCGATGCGGGCAAGGTCTACGCCTTGCTGACCATCGGTGACGGTTTAGTGGCGCAATTGCCATCACTGTTGTTATCCACAGCTGCAGCCATCATGGTGACCCGTGCGTCGGGCTCCGAAGACATGGGCAAGCAGATCAGCCGGCAGATGTTTGCCTCGCCCAAGGCATTGGCCGTCGCGGCAGGCATCATGGCCATCATGGGTATCGTGCCAGGCATGCCCCATGTCTCGTTCCTGACCATGGCCGCCCTCGCCGGTGGTGCCGCCTACCTGTTCTGGAAAAAGCAAAACGCGGTCAAGGTGCAAGCCCTGCAAGAAGTTGCGCGCCAGCAAGAATTGCTGCCATCCCCAGCCCGCGCCTCGGAAACCAAGGAGCTTGGCTGGGATGACGTGACCCCGATCGACATGATCGGCCTGGAAGTGGGCTACCGCTTGATTCCCCTGGTGGACCGCAACCAGGGCGGCCAATTGCTCGCCCGGATCAAGGGGGTGCGCAAGAAGTTGTCCCAGGACCTGGGCTTTTTGATGCCCACTGTGCACATCCGGGACAACCTTGACCTGGCCCCCAGCGCCTACCGCCTGACCTTGATGGGGGTGATCCTGGCGGAAGCGGAGATTTACCCCGACCGCGAACTGGCCATCAACCCCGGCCAGGTGTTCGGCAGTCTCAACGGCATTACCGCCAAAGATCCGGCTTTTGGCCTGGACGCGGTGTGGATCGAAATCAGCCAGCGCAGCCAGGCGCAGTCCCTGGGCTACACCGTGGTGGACGCCAGCACCGTGGTCGCCACCCACCTCAACCAGATCCTGTACAAACACTCCCACGAGCTGATCGGCCACGAGGAAGTCCAGCAATTGATGGGTTTGCTGGCCAAAGCCTCGCCAAAACTGGCCGAAGAACTGGTGCCGGGCGTGCTGTCGTTGTCGCAGTTGCTCAAGGTGTTGCAGGCGCTGCTGGCCGAACAGGTGCCGGTACGCGATATTCGCAGCATTGCCGAAGCTATCGCCAACAACGCCGCCAAGAGTCAAGATACTGCCGCCCTGGTGGCCGCGGTGCGCGTCGGATTGTCGCGTGCAATCGTGCAAAGCATTGTAGGCACTGAGTCTGAGCTGCCTGTGATCACCTTGGAGCCAAGGTTGGAACAAATATTGCTCAATAGTATTCAGAAGGCAGGACAAGGCCAGGAAGAGGGCGTTCTGCTGGAGCCAAGCATGGCTGAAAAACTGCAGCGCTCATTGATTGACGCCGCACAACGCCAGGAAATGCAGGGCCAACCGGTGATTCTGCTGGTGGCAGGCCCGGTCCGAGCGATGTTGTCGCGGTTTGGACGCCTGGCAGTTCCGAATTTGCACGTTTTGGCTTATCAGGAAATTCCTGACAACAAGCAAGTGACTATCGTCGCGACAGTAGGGCCCAACGGCTGAGGTAGTGGGTTATGCAAGTGAAGCGTTTTTTCGCCGCCGATATGCGTCAGGCCATGAAACTGGTTCGTGATGAGTTGGGCGCCGACGCCGCGATTATCGGTAACCGTCGTATTGCCGGCGGTGTCGAGCTGACGGCTGCCCTGGATTACACCCCCCAGGCGCTGGCACCGCGTGTGCCGAACATGGAGCTCGAAGACGAGCTGCGCAAGACCGCTTCGCGCATTGTCTCGGCCCAGGCCGAACTGAGCATGCGGGGCGACAGCGATGCCACCACCAATCGCCAGTTGTTTGCCGGCCTGCCGTTGACGGCTGCCGAGCCGCTGGTCGAGCCAACCTTCAAGGAACCGCCGCGTCCTGCAGCGCCAGCCCAGGCGGCTGCCGTCGACCAGCGCGTGTTCGATTCAATGCGCTTTGAGCTCAACGGTCTGCGCGAGTTGCTGGAAGTGCAACTCGGCTCGTTGGCCTGGACCCAACTGCAAGGCAGCAAGCCGCAACAGGCCAACCTGTGGCGTCGGCTGCAACGCATTGGTTTGTCCGGCCCGCTGTCCCGCGACCTGCTGGCGCTGACCACCGAAATCGAAGAACCTCGCCAGGCCTGGCGCATGTTGCTGGCCCACTTGGCGCGCATGATCGTGACCCCGGAAATCGAACCCCTGGAAGAGGGCGGAGTGATCGCCATGGTCGGCCCTGCCGGCATGGGCAAGACCACCACCCTGGCCAAGCTGGCAGCCCGTTATGTGCTCAAGTACGGCGCGCAAAACATTGCGCTGGTGAGCATGGACAGCTACCGCATCGGCGCCCAGGAACAGCTCAAGACCCTAGGCCGCATCCTCAATGTTTCAGTGACCCACGTCGATCCGGGCCAGTCCCTGGCCAACGCCCTGGACCCCCTGCTGCGCAAGCGCGTGGTGCTGATCGACACCGCCGGCCTGCAAGCCAGCGATCCGGCATTGCGCATGCAGCTCGAAAGCCTGGCCGGGCGTGGCATCAAGTCCAAGAATTACCTGGTGCTCGCCACCACCAGCCAGAAGCAAGTGCTGACCGCTGCGTACCATAGCTACAAGCGCTGTGGCCTGGCCGGCTGCATCCTGACTAAACTCGATGAAACCGCAAGCCTGGGCGAAGTGCTCAGCCTTGCCATCAGCCATGAATTGCCGGTCGCCTACCTGACCGACGGGCCGCGGATCCCAGATGATTTGCATCTGCCGCGCCGTCACCAGTTGGTCAGCCGGGCGGTCAGCGTGCAAATGCAAGACGAGCCTAGCGAGGAAGCGATGGCCGATATGTTCGCGGATCTGTACCACAACCCGGCCAAGCGCGTGGGTTGAGCAACATGAACACAGTGCAATGTACCTACATCGATGGTCTGCAAGCGATTCACGCGGCCAAGCCATGTAGCCTGCGACTAAGCAAGACAAGGTAATGGAATAAAATGGGCAGCATGCATCCCGTACAGGTGATCGCGGTGACCGGCGGCAAAGGTGGCGTCGGAAAAACTAACGTGTCAGTGAATTTGTCCCTGGCCCTGGCAGAGCTTGGCCGTCGCGTCATGCTGCTGGATGCGGACCTGGGGCTGGCGAACGTTGACGTTCTGCTGGGACTGACGCCCAAACACACCCTCGCCGATGTGATCGAGGGCCGCTGCGAGCTGCGCGATGTGCTGCTCCAGGGCCCCGGTGGCATCCGCATCGTGCCGGCTGCGTCGGGCACCCAGAGCATGGTGCACCTGAGTCCGGCCCAGCACGCTGGCCTGATCCAGGCGTTCAGCGATATTGGCGACAACCTCGATGTGCTGGTGATCGACACCGCCGCCGGGATCGGCGAGTCCGTGGTCAGCTTTGTGCGCGCCGCCCAGGAAGTGCTGCTGGTGGTGTGCGATGAACCCACCTCGATCACCGACGCCTACGCCCTGATCAAACTGCTCAACCGTGACTACGGCATGAACCGCTTCCGGGTGTTGGCCAACATGGCGCAAAGCCCGCAGGAAGGTCGCAACCTGTTCGCCAAGTTGACCAAGGTCACGGATCGCTTCCTCGATGTCGCCTTACAATACGTGGGCGCAGTTCCCTATGACGAGTGCGTGCGCAAGGCCGTGCAAAAGCAGCGTGCGGTCTACGAAGCGTTCCCTCGTTCGAAATGCGCATTGGCGTTCAAGGCTATTGCCCAGAAGGTCGATACCTGGCCGTTGCCCGCCAACCCGCGGGGGCATCTGGAGTTTTTCGTCGAGCGATTGGTGCATCAGACGAGCGCAGGACCCGTGCTATGACAGCGACCGGCTACAACGCGTACAAGAAGTCTGCCCGTGACAGTCAGGGCGAGTTGATCGAGCGCTACGCGCCGCTGGTCAAGCGCATCGCTTATCACTTGCTGGCACGCCTGCCCGCGAGCGTGCAGGTCGAGGACCTGATCCAGGCCGGCATGATCGGCCTGCTTGAAGTGTCGACCAAATACGACGCGAGCAAGGGTGCGAGTTTCGAGACGTATGCGGGTATCCGTATCCGTGGCGCGATGCTCGATGAAGTCCGTAAGGGTGACTGGGCGCCGCGTTCGGTGCATCGCAATACGCGCATGGTCAGTGACGCAATTCGCGCAATTGAAGCAAAAACCGGTCGCGACGCTAAAGATCACGAAGTTGCGGCCGAACTCCAATTGAGTCTCGACGATTACTACGGGATTTTGAACGATACCTTGGGCAGCCGCCTGTTCAGTTTCGACGACCTGTTGCAGGACGGCGAACACGAAGGGCTGCACGAGGACGGCGCGAGTGCTCATCTTGAGCCGTCGCGCGACCTGGAGGATGAACGCTTCCAGGGGGCGTTGGCGGACGCGATAGCCAATTTGCCGGAGCGTGAGCGACTGGTGTTGGCGCTGTACTACGACGAAGAGCTGAACCTCAAGGAAATCGGTGAGGTCCTGGGGGTCAGCGAATCGCGGGTCAGCCAGTTGCACAGCCAGTGCGCAGCCCGCTTGCGGGGGCGTTTGGGAGAGTGGCGAGCGCGCTGACAGGCAGTGTGGGGACACTGCAGACGAGACCGTGACAGCCTTGGGCTTTTGCGGGCTTGCTCCGTGGTGCCCTGGGCAGTCCTTTTTGTGTAATGCCTGTTGATTGAAATGGCGCGTCCAGGTGCTGGGCGCGTTTAAGACTGCTTGGAGGTCGAATTGGACAAGAACATGAAAATCCTCATCGTTGATGACTTCTCAACGATGCGGCGGATCATTAAAAACCTGTTGCGTGACCTTGGGTTCACTAACACGGTCGAGGCGGATGACGGCATTACAGCCATTCCGATCCTCAACAGCGGGAGCATCGACTTTCTGGTAACAGACTGGAACATGCCGGGCATGACCGGTATCGACTTGCTGCGCCATGTGCGCGCCGACGAAAAACTGCGCAGCCTTCCTGTGCTGATGGTAACCGCCGAAGCCAAGCGTGAGCAGATCATCGAAGCCGCCCAGGCCGGGGTCAACGGTTACGTGGTCAAGCCCTTCACTGCACTGGCGTTGAAAGAGAAGATCGAAAAAATCTTCGAACGCATCCACGGCTAATGCCATCGCGGGGGAGCTATGGAGCATAACGAAACGTCACAGGGAGACTTCGAGTCGACCCTGAAAAAGCATGCTCACCAGTTGGTCGACAGCCTTGAAAAAGGCCAGTTCGGCGATGCGGTGCAGTTGATCCATGAGCTCAACCAGACCCGTGACCGCGGCCTGTACCAGGAAGTGGGCAAGCTCACACGCGAGCTGCACAGTGCGATCGTCAATTTCCAGATTGACCCGCATATGCCCCAGGCCGAAGAAATCTCGCAAATCACGGATGCCACCGAACGCCTGTCCTATGTGGTCAGGCTGACTGAGGCGGCGGCCAATCGCACCATGGACCTGGTGGAAAACGCCACGCCCCTGGTCAATGGCATGGCCACTGAAGCCCAGGCCCTGAGCAATGACTGGGGCCGCTTCATGCGTCGTGAAGTGGGGGCTGAAGAGTTTCGCGAGCTGGCACGTCGGGTCGAAGGGTTCCTGTCACGCAGCGAGCAGGAAAACCGTACGGTTTCCAGCAACCTCAACGACATTCTGCTGGCCCAGGATTACCAGGACCTTACCGGCCAGGTGATCAAGCGCGTGACCCAGTTGGTCACCGAAGTGGAAAGCAACTTGCTCAAATTGGTGCTCATGGCAGGCCAGGTTGACCGTTTTGCCGGCATCGAACATGACCGCGCAGCGATCCTCTCTGAAAAAGATCCACAAAAACATCTCGCCAAGGGTGAAGGTCCGCAGATTCATGCCGATAAACGTGAAGACGTTGTATCGGGTCAAGATGATGTCGATGACCTGTTATCCAGTTTAGGCTTCTAAGGAGCACCCACATGAGCTTCGGCGCCGATGAAGAAATCCTTCAGGATTTCCTTGTAGAGGCCGGCGAAATTTTAGAGCAGTTGTCCGAGCAACTGGTCGAGCTGGAAAGCCGACCGGATGATGCGAACCTGCTCAATGCAATTTTTCGCGGTTTTCACACTGTAAAAGGGGGCGCCGGCTTCCTCCAGCTCCATGAGCTGGTGGAGTGCTGCCACATCGCCGAGAACGTGTTCGACATCCTGCGCAAGGGTGAGCGTCACGTTGATTCGGAATTGATGGACGTGATTCTCGAAGCACTGGATGCGGTCAACGGCATGTTCAGCGAAGTACGCGAACGTGCCCCGATCACCGCAGCCACCCCGGAACTGCTGGCCGCCCTGGCGCGCCTGGCGGAACCTGCCGACACCTCGGCCGCACCTGTGGCCGAAGCGGTGGCGGAGCCTGTGGTTGAGGCCGAGCCGGATGTGACTGACCACGAGTTCGAACAACTGCTCAACTCCCTCAGTGCCGTGAAGGCCGAGGCAGAAGCCCCGGCGGCTGCCGTGGCAGCACCGACCAGCGAAGACATTACCGACGCAGAATTCGAATCCCTGCTCGACCAGTTGCACGGCAAAGGCCAGTTCGCTGCCGACGCCGTGCCACCGGCTGACGTGGTGGAAACGCCCGCTGCGGCGGCCACTGCCAGCACCGATATCACCGACGACGAATTCGAAGCGCTGCTGGACCAGTTGCACGGCAAGGGCACCTTTGTGGCCGACGCCTTGCCGGCCGTCGCGGCTTCTGCGGCGGCGCCAGTGGCAGCGGAGCCTGCAGGCGATGGGTTGATCTCTGATCACGAATTCGAGTCCCTGTTGGACGAGTTGCACGGCAAGGGCAAGTTCACCGAAGTGGCCCCGGCCGCCGCCGCCGCCGCCGCCGCCGCCGTCGCGACGCCAGCGCCGGTCGCTGCCAAAGCGGCTGCGCCCGTGGCGGCCAAGCCCGCTCCGGCACCGGCTGCTGCACCGGCTCCGGCCCGCGCGGCTGCGGCACCGGTGGCGGAGAAACCGGCCAGTGAAGCCGAAACCACCGTGCGGGTGGATACCGCACGCCTGGACGACATCATGAACATGGTCGGCGAACTGGTGCTGGTGCGTAACCGCCTGGTGCGGCTGGGCTTGAGCAGCGGCGATGAAGCCATGCAAAAGGCCGTGTCCAACCTCGACGTGGTCACCGCCGACCTGCAGACCGCCGTGATGAAAACGCGGATGCAGCCGATCAAGAAAGTCTTCGGCCGCTTCCCGCGACTGGTTCGTGACCTGGCGCGCCAGCTCAAGAAAGAGATCAACCTGGAACTGGTGGGTGAAGAAACCGACCTCGACAAAAACCTTGTCGAGGCCCTGGCCGACCCGCTGGTCCACTTGGTGCGCAACGCCGTCGACCACGGCGTGGAAACCCCAGAAGAACGCGAAGCCTCGGGCAAGTCCCGCAACGGCAAGGTGATTCTGGCGGCCGAACAAGAAGGCGACCACATCCTGCTGTCGATCACCGATGACGGCAAGGGCATGGACCCGACTATCCTGCGCAATATCGCGGTCAAGCGTGGCGTGATGGACAAGGACGCCGCCGACCGCCTGACCGACACCGAGTGCTACAACCTGATCTTCGCTCCAGGCTTCTCGACCAAGACCGAGATTTCCGACGTGTCCGGCCGTGGCGTGGGCATGGACGTGGTGAAGACCAAGATCAGCCAGCTCAACGGCTCGATCAACATTTACTCGACCAAGGGCCAGGGCTCGAAGATCGTGATCAAGGTGCCGTTGACCTTGGCGATCATGCCAACCCTGATGGTGATGCTGGGCAACCAGGCGTTCGCCTTCCCGCTGGTGAACGTCAACGAGATCTTCCACCTCGACCTGTCGCGCACCAACGTGGTGGACGGCCAGGAAGTGGTGATCGTGCGCGACAAGGCGTTGCCACTGTTCTACCTCAAGCGCTGGCTGGTGGCTTCGGCCAAACATGAAGAGCAGCGTGAAGGCCATGTGGTGATTCTCTCCGTGGGCACCCAGCGTATCGGCTTTGTGGTCGATCAACTGGTGGGCCAGGAAGAAGTGGTCATCAAGCCTTTGGGCAAAATGCTGCAGGGAACCCCGGGCATGTCGGGTGCGACCATTACCGGTGACGGTCGGATCGCGCTGATTCTCGATGTTCCGAGCATGCTCAAGCGTTACGCCGCGCGGCGTATTTGATTCTGGTGGGGTAGGGCGGTTTGCCCGCCCCGCCTAACGGAGTGTTTATGGCAGTCAAGGTCCTGGTGGTGGACGATTCGGGTTTCTTCCGCCGCCGCGTCTCGGAAATTCTTTCCGCCGATCCAAGCATCCAGGTGGTCGGTACGGCCACCAACGGTAAAGAGGCGATTGATCAAGCCATTGCGTTGAAGCCGGACGTGATCACCATGGACTACGAAATGCCGATGATGGATGGCATCACGGCAGTTCGGCACATCATGCAACGCTGCCCGACTCCGGTATTGATGTTTTCCTCGCTGACCCACGAAGGCGCCCGGGTGACCCTGGATGCGCTGGACGCCGGCGCGGTGGACTTCCTGCCGAAGAATTTCGAAGACATCTCGCGCAACCCCGAAAAGGTCAAGCAACTGCTGTGCGAGAAGGTCCACAGCATATCCCGCAGTAATCGCCGCAGCCTGTTCAGCGCGCCTGCGCCCACACCTGCAGCGGTTGCGACGCCCGCTGTCTCGACGTCGACCTTTGCCCGTCCGGCCCCAGCCCCTGCACCGGTTGCCCGGCCTGCGGTGGCGCCTGTGCGTGCTGCTGCTCCGGTGGCGGCTCACTCGCCTGCGCCGAAACGCAAAGCCTACAAGCTGGTGGCCATCGGTACGTCCACGGGCGGCCCGGTTGCCCTGCAACGCGTGCTCACCCAATTGCCGGCGAACTTCCCGGCGCCGATCGTGTTGATCCAGCACATGCCGGCGGCGTTCACCAAGGCGTTCGCCGAACGCCTGGACAAGCTGTGCCGCATCAGCGTCAAGGAAGCCGAGGATGGCGACATCCTGCGCCCTGGCCTGGCGCTGCTGGCCCCCGGTGGCAAGCAGATGATGGTGGATGGCCGTGGCGCGATCAAAATCCTGCCGGGCGATGAGCGCCTGAACTACAAGCCGTGCGTGGATATCACCTTCGGTTCGGCGGCCAAGTCCTACGGTGACAAAGTTCTGGCGGTGGTGCTCACCGGCATGGGCGCCGACGGCCGTGAAGGCGCACGTCTGCTCAAGCAGGGCGGCAGTGCCATCTGGGCCCAGGACGAAGCCAGCTGCGTGATCTATGGCATGCCCATGGCCATCGTCAAGGCTGACCTGGCCGACGCCGTCTATAGCCTGGACGACATCGGCAAACATCTGGTGGAGGCTTGCCTCTGATGGATGTACTGAGCCTGATCGGCATCATCATGGCGTTTGTCGCGATCATCGGCGGCAACTACCTCGAAGGCGGCCACCTCGGCGCCCTGGCCAATGGCCCAGCGGCGTTGATCGTGATCGGTGGCACTGTGGGCGCGGCGTTGTTGCAGTCGCCCCTGAGCTCGTTCAAACGGGCCATGCAGATCCTGGTGTGGATCATCTTCCCGCCGCGTGTCGATTTGGCCGGCGGCGTGGACCGCGTGGTCAACTGGAGCCTCACCGCCCGCAAGGAAGGCCTGCTGGGCCTGGAAGGCGTGGCCGATGCCGAGCCCGACAGCTACGCGCGCAAAGGCCTGCAATTGCTGGTGGACGGCGCCGAGCCGGAAGCGATCCGCAGCATCCTGGAGGTGGATTTCTACACCCAGGAAAGCCGCGATATCAACGCCGCCAAAGTGTTTGAAAGCATGGGTGGCTACGCGCCGACCATCGGCATCATCGGTGCGGTCATGGGGCTGATCCATGTGATGGGCAACCTGGCTGACCCGTCGCAACTGGGCAGCGGCATTGCCGTGGCGTTTGTCGCCACCATCTACGGTGTGGCCAGCGCCAACCTGGTGTTGTTGCCGGTGGCCAGCAAGCTCAAGGCAATTGCCATGCGCCAGTCGCGTTATCGCGAGATGTTGCTCGAAGGCATCCTCTCGATTGCCGAGGGCGAGAACCCGCGCTCCATCGAATTGAAGCTCCAAGGCTTCATGGACTGATGCGTATGACCATTCTTGTAGGAGCGAGCTTGCTCGCGAAAATCGTCAACGATAACGCGGGTATCCTGGATGATCGCGGTGTCTGTGGGTTTTTCGCGAGCAAGCTCGCTCCTACAGGGGTTGTGTATTGTGGGGGGGATTGCCTGTGAGCCGTCGCCGTCGCGAGCCTGAAGAACACGTCAACCATGAGCGGTGGCTGGTGTCCTATGCGGACTTCATCACCTTGCTGTTCGCGTTTTTCGTGGTGATGTACTCCATCTCGTCGATCAACGAAGGCAAGTACAAAGTCATTTCCCAGGCGCTGATCGGGGTGTTCAACGACGCCGACCGCGCCCTCAAGCCCATTCCCATCGGCGAAGAACGGCCCAAGACCGTCACCCCGGCCAAGCCGCTGGTCAACGATAGCGATGAGACCGCAGCGGGTGTCGGTGGCACCAGCGACCCGCTCAAAAGCATTGCCGATGACATCAGCGCCGCGTTTGGCGACCTGATCAGCTCCAACCAGATGACCGTGCGCGGCAATGAGTTGTGGGTGGAGATCGAGCTTAATTCCAGCCTGTTGTTCGCCAGTGCCGATGCGCTGCCCAGCGACCAGGCGTTTACCATCATCGATAAGGTGGCGGCGATCCTCAAACCGTTCGAGAACCCGATCCACGTTGAAGGCTTTACCGACAATTTCCCCATCAGTACCGCGCAGTACCCGACCAACTGGGAACTGTCCTCGGCACGCGCCTCCAGCATCGTGCGCATGCTGGCGATGCAGGGCGTGAACCCTGGGCGCCTGGCGTCGGTGGGGTATGGCGAGTTCCAGCCAGTGGCCAATAACGCCACGGCAGAGGGCCGCGCGCAGAATCGTCGGGTGGTGTTGGTGGTGTCGCGCAATCTGGATGTGCGCCGCAGCCTGACCGGCACCGGTACTGCCAATGCAACACCGGACGCGGCCTTGAAGCGTGCTGGCACACAAACTGCACCGGCTCCTGCAAAGCCGCCGGTTCGTCAGGGCACCGTCAATACTCCGTCACCGGCTCAATAACCTATGCAAAGTCTCGGTCGCGCCAGTGCCCACCGGGAGGAACCAACCGAATGAGAGTCTGGGCAGTTGCCAATCAAAAAGGTGGAGTCGGCAAGACCACCACCTCCATCGCCCTGGCCGGCTTGCTGGCCGAGGCGGGCAAGCGTGTGGTCGTGGTGGACCTGGACCCCCACGGTTCCATGACCAGCTATTTCGGCTACGACCCGGATGCGCTGGAACACAGCAACTACGACCTGTTCCTGCACAAGGGCAGCGTACCCGCGGACTTGCCGGGGCAACTGCTGCTGCCCACCAGTAACGAAAGCATTTCCCTGCTGCCGTCCAGCACTGCCCTGGCCACCCTTGAGCGCCAGTCGCCGGGGCAGAGTGGGCTGGGCCTGGTGATCGCCAAGACCCTGGCGCAACTGTGGCAGGACTTCGACTACGCCATCATCGACAGCCCACCGTTGCTGGGAGTGCTGATGGTCAATGCGTTGGCGGCCAGCCAGCAGTTGGTGATCCCGGTGCAAACCGAGCACTTGGCGGTCAAGGGCCTGGAGCGCATGGTCAGCACCCTGGCGATGATCAACCGCTCGCGCAAGCAAGCGCTGCCGTTCAGCATCGTGCCGACGTTGTTCGACCGCCGCACCCAGGCGTCCCTCGGCACCTTGCGCGTACTGCGCGACGCTTACCCGCAGACGATCTGGAATGGCTATATCCCGGTGGACACGCGCCTGCGTGACGCCAGCCGCGCCGGCCTTGCGCCGTCGCAGTTCGACCCGAAAAGCCGTGGCGTGCTGGCCTACCGCGCGTTGCTCAAGCACCTGCTGGCCCAACAGCTTGTGGCGCAGGTGGCGTGATGAACCGGCCTATTGAATTCAAGACCCGGCCGCAACTGGCACTGGAATCCTACCTGGATGCCTTGCTGCAGGATGCGACGGCCGAAGAACTGCCCGAACCTATCCTGGTGCTGGAGCCAAGCAGCACCCTGGATGAGTTCCAGCTGGCGGTGTTGGAAGAGCAGGCCCGCGACGCGAACGTGGTGCCGATTGTTGCCCCGGTGGTGGTGCCGATTGTGCCTGTGGTCGAGGCCCCGGTGGTGGTCGAGCCGGTGGTTGAAGTGCACTTGCCGCCGAGCATCACGCCGCCGCCGGTGACCGGCGATGACCGTCCGGCCTGGGCTGCCGAGCCGTTCGAGTGCCTGTTGTTCGATGTCGCGGGGCTGACCCTGGCGGTGCCGCTGGTGTGCCTGGGCTCGATCTATTCCCTGGAAGGCCAGGAACTGACGCCGCTGTTCGGGCAGCCGGAATGGTTCCTCGGCATCCTGCCCAGCCAGGCCGGCAACCTTAAGGTCCTCGATACCGCGCGCTGGGTGATGCCTGACCGCTACCGCGATGACTTCCGCCAGGGCTTGCAGTACGTCATCTCGGTGCAGGGCTACGAATGGGGGCTGGCGGTGCATCAAGTCAGCCGCTCGTTGCGCCTGGACCCGAACGAAATCAAATGGCGCAGTCAGCGGGGCCAACGGCCTTGGCTGGCGGGCACCGTGATCGAACACATGTGCGCGTTGCTGGATGTCGCCGAGCTGGCCGAGTTGATCGCCAGCGGGGCCGTCAAGACGATGCCTGTTACCAAACGCAGTTGATTGAACAATAAGGGCCGTGCAGTTGCGCGGCCAATGAAGCATGCACGCCGTACACAACGGCATTTGAAGGGGTCAGGGGTATGAACAACAAGTCAGCGTCCGCACAAGGTTTGGATGATCCGATCCTGCAATGGGTGACCTTCAAACTGGACAACGAGTCCTATGGCATCAACGTGATGCGCGTGCAGGAAGTGCTGCGCTACACCGAGATCGCGCCGGTTCCGGGTGCGCCAAGCTACGTGCTGGGCATCATCAACCTGCGTGGCAACGTGGTAACCGTGATCGATACCCGCCAGCGTTTCGGTCTGGTGCCGACTGAAGTCAACGACAACACCCGTATCGTCATCATTGAAGCCGACAAGCAAGTGGTCGGGATCATGGTCGACAGCGTGGCTGAAGTGGTTTACCTGCGCCAATCGGAAGTGGAAACCGCGCCGAACGTGGGTAACGAAGAGTCCGCCAAGTTTATCCAGGGCGTGTGCAACAAGAACGGCGAACTGCTGATTCTGGTTGAGCTGGACAAGATGATGAGCGAAGAAGAATGGTCGGATCTGGAGAACATCTGATTGTTTCTTGAAGCGGCGGTGATTGTCCTGGCCCTGTTGTGGGCCGGGACGTTGGCCTTCCTGCTGCGCCATGTGCGCCAGCAACGGGAACTGGCCCTGCAACAAGCCGAGCGCGACGCCGTGCGTGACCGGCGCGTGCTGGAACTGCTCAAGCGGGTTGACCACTACCAGCAGAGTGCGGTGAAGGTCGGGGACGAGGTGCATGAACTGCGCGCGATCCTCGGGCCGCTGCCGGACAAGCTGGCGCAGATCGAGCAGCGTGACCCAGCCAGCCTGTCATTTGCCCAGGCGGCGAAGCTGGTGGGCATGGGCGCCACCGTGGACGAGCTGACCCAGTCGTGCGGCCTGACCCAGGCTGAGGCGCAGTTGATGAGCAAGTTGCACAAGAGCTGACGGCATACCCCGGATCAACAAGTGTGGGAGGGGGCTTGCTCCCGATGGCGGTGTCTCAGTACCAGATGTGCTGACTGATCCACCGCCATCGGGAGCAAGCCCCCTCCCACATTTGTTTATGCGTTGTCCTTGGGAATTATTTTCCAGCCCCGCGACCTTTTACCTCTCACTGGCGGTCCACATCCTTCAAGCATCTTTGAATCCAGGAGTAACCTGCTCATGACCACCCCCAAGGCACTGTTGATCCTTCACGGCAAGCAAGCCCTCAACGAGGACGTGCGCGCTGCCGTGCAGGCCAGGCGGGAGCAGGGCTGGGAACTGGCGGTGCGGGTGACCTGGGAGGGCGGCGATGCCCAGCGGCTGGTCAATGAGGCCCTGGATGGCGGCTACACCCACATCATTGCCGGCGGTGGCGACGGTACCCTGCGCGATGTGGCCGAGGCCATGGCCCAGGCCAAGACCGACGCCAGCCTGGTGCTGATGCCCCTGGGCACCGCGAATGACTTCGCCCGCGCCGCCGGCGTGCCACTGGAGCCGGGCCCGGCCCTGGCACTGCTGGACGTGCCGGCCCGGGCCATCGACCTGGGCCAGGCCGGAGGGCAGATCTTCCTCAACATGGCCACCGGCGGCTTTGGCAGCCAGGTCACCGCCAATACGTCCGAAGACTTGAAAAAAGTGCTGGGGGGCGCCGCCTACCTGTTCACTGGCCTCACGCGTTTCAGCGAGTTGAAGGCTGCCTATGGCGAGCTGGAAGGCCCGGATTTCCACTGGAAGGGCGAACTGCTCGCGCTGGGCATCGGCAATGGTCGCCAGGCGGGCGGAGGGCATGTGCTGTGCCCAGGTGCCATGGCAGACGATGGTTTGTTGGATATCAGCATTCTTCCGGCGCCTCAGGAGGTCGTGGGTACGTTGCGCACCCTGATGACCGACGGCGGCATGGATAACCTGTTCGTGCGTGCGCGCCTGCCGTGGGTGGAGATCAAGGTGGCCGAAGGGTTGTACATCAACCTTGACGGTGAGCCCCTCAAGGGCGATGACTTGCGTTTCGCAGCGCTGCCCAAGGCCCTGCGCGTGCACCTGCCGGCGGATTCGCCGTTAGTCGTCCAGGCTGATGATGTGCTCGCGCACGGCAAATAGCACCAGGCCCGCCACATCGAAAATCTGCAGGCGCTTCATGATTTGCGAGCGGTGAGCCTCGACGGTCTTGATGCTCAAACCCAGGCCGTGGGCGATTTCGCGGGTGGACTTGCCACGTACGATCAGCCGTAGGATCTCCAACTGGCGCGCCGTGAGGTTATGGCTGTGACCTGCGGGCGTGGTCGGCCCCTGGCTGCGCACCAGCGCCTGGTTGATCACGGTGTGGGCGATGGCCGGGCTCAGGTAGCGCTCGTTGTTGCGCAGCGCCAGCAGCGCGTGTTCCAGCTCGTTGGCGGTGGTGTCCTTGAGCAGGTAGCCATGGGCACCGGCCTCCAGCGCGCGCATGATCAGTTCGGGGTCGGTGTGCATCGACAGGATCAGCACGCGGCTCTTGGGATAGGCGCGCTTGAGCTGCTGCAGGGCGTCCAGTCCGCCGGTGTGCTTCATCGACAGGTCCAGCAGCACGATGTCAGGTTGCAAGCTGTCGAACTGTTCCAGCAACTGAGCGCCATCGCTGGCTTCGCCGATCACTGTGTAGCCTGCAATATCCTGCACCAGCGCGCGCACGCCGGCCCTGATCAGTACGTGGTCATCCACCAGGAGTAATGTGCAGGTCACTCGACAACCTTAGGGGCACTGGCCCGTTCGAGGGCGCGGGGCGCCCAGGGAAAAAGCGCGTCGATACGCGTGCCTTCGCCGGGTCGGCTGCTGACCGCCAGCGTGCCCCCCAGTTGATCGATCCGCTCCGACATGCCCGCCATGCCCCGTTGGCCCTCCCGCCCAGGGTTGAGGACGGGTGAAAAGCCCTGGCCGTCGTCGCAGATGCTCAGTGACAGGCCCTCGGGCAAGCGTTGCAGGCGCACCAGCAGGTTGTGGGCCTGGGCATGGCGGAGCATGTTGGTGACCGCTTCCTGGGTGATGCGAAAGGCCGCGACGGCCATTTCTTCGGGAATGCCGGTAAGCCGTTGCTGGCATTCCAGGCTCCAGTGAACGGGGGTGTTTTCCAGGGTCTTGAGCAGGTGCGCGCGCAGGCTGGCTTCCAGGCCCAGGCTGGCCAGTTGCCGGGGGTTGAGGATGGCGGACACGTCGCGCACCTTGGCCAGGGTTTCGTCGAGGGTGCTGCCCAGCACGCTGCACTGCGCTTGCAACGCCTCGGGCAGGCGACGCTTGAGCCATTCGCTTTGCAGTTTGGCGGCGGTCAACAGTTGGCCGATATCGTCATGCAGTTCACGGCTGAGGCGGTGGCGTTCGTTTTCCTGCACCTGCAGCAGGCGGTCGGCCAACTCCTGGGGCTGGAACCTGATGGCCTTGCGCGAGCGCCACTGTTGCAGGCCCACCACCACCAGCGTGGCCAGGTTGAGCAGTACCAGCAACGGCAATGCCGCGTCATAGCTGTAGGCCCACAGGCTCAGCAGCAGTGAGCCAAGGCACAGGGCGAGGATCAGGCGGCGGGCATTGCTGCGGGACGCGGACCTTGCGAGGAGTGTCTTGAGATGGGCGTACATAGCGGAGGGAGCCAATGAAGGTTCGCTGCGGAAAGAGCGGTCATGGCGACTGACAGGGCTCTGTTTGGAATGCGTGATCGAATCGTCGTTATGCATGATGAAGTTGAGTCACTTCGAGCGGGGCATAGTACCACCACTGTTACCGTCGGTCGCCTGGTGGCGCGCGTTGACGGGTTTATTATCCGCATAAATGCTCCGAGCGGTAATCCCAGAGTTCTTGAAGGGGAAGTTGTATTGTTCGAGTGTATTTGTATCGTTATTACCAGTGCTGGCTAATTGATATCTTTGCCGGTGCAATGGAGTCCCAGCAGTAAAGTTGGTTATTACGTTTTCAGATAAGTCATGAAGTGAGTGTGACGGGATAACGGCTCAAGACGGCGCGTGATGTATTCGTGGCTGCGGTGTTGAACTGAAATTTTTCTGTGGGATTTGCAGCGTGACGGTGGCAATCAATGTTGCCTGTTCACTGTCGTCCATGCCCAGTTCGCCGGTTCGGATATCCACCAGTTCCAATTGCCAGGCCAGCAAAGACAGGCAGGCGTGCAATGCATCCAGTGCCTGGTCATGCAGTTTCAGGGGGCTGGCGGCATTGGCGATCAGGTATTGGATATGTCGGGAAAACTCGCTGATGGCCTGCAACGCCAGGCTGTCGGCCTTTTCGGCCAATATGGCCAGGCTGCTCTTCATACAGTCGATGGCATCGACGTCGTCGCGGATCAGATGCAAATGGCTCAAACATTCTTCTGACTTGGCCAGCAACATTTGCGCTTCGAGCAAAAATTCGGGTAGTGAGGTTTGCCATTCATTTGCGCTGTTCATCATGCAAGTCTCCACAACATAAGGTCGGGTGATGAGATGTTGCACCGGTTGAATGACTTAAAACTAGCGCTGAAATATGACTGGAATCTGTAGGTCGCTTCTGAGATTTCAGTAGGACGTTTATTAGAGTGCAGGCCACGACGTTGCAAGGCCCGGGTGACTGGGTGCCATTGCACAACTTCAGTTGTTGCCACATCAAAGTCTGGAAGACCCGTGGGCCGGGGGCTTGGGATGGCAAACAAAAGCCTGACTCCATTCATGCAATGAGAATGGCGTCACATTAATGGCTATTAGATATTGCGAATATCAGGTTGGGCCTGATTGTGTATAGGGGAATCCCTTACATAGCGGAACCTTGCATCGGTTTGAATGTCGCGCGAGGTTGCTTCATTGCCATATGAGGAGGCACGCGCAGTAAACCATGATGTCAGTGTGACATCAATGGATTTACGTGGCATTTTACCGGGGTCAAGATCTGGCGTTCGCCGCCGATAAACACCTCACTCACAGACGCCGCGCTAAACCAGAACGGCCGCGTTTTCGTAAGCTGCACAACCCCTTAGCATCAGGAGCTTTTAATGGCCGGCATTCTCGACACGGTAGATCAACGCACGCAGCTGGTGGGTGAGAATCGCCTGGAGATCCTCATGTTTCGCCTGGCTGGGCGGCAGTTGTTCGCGATCAATGTGTTCAAGGTGCAGGAAGTGCTGCAACTGCCCAAGCTGACCCTGATGCCCCAGCGCCACCCTTTCGTGTGTGGCGTGGTCAACCTGCGTGGCCAGACCTTGCCGGTGATCGACCTGTCCCAGGCCATCGGCATGCGCCCCCTGGTACCGGGGCCGAACAGCACCATCATCGTCACCGAGTACAACCGCTCGGTGCAGGCCTTCCTGGTGGGCGGCGTCGACCGTATCGTCAACATGAACTGGGAAGCCATCCTGCCGCCGCCCACCAGCGCCGGTCGCCAGCATTACCTCACCGCCATCAGCAAGGTCGATGACCAGTTGGTGGAAATCATCGACGTGGAGAAAGTCCTGGCTGAAATCGTGCCGTACAACGCCAAGGTCTCCCGCGAAAAACTCGAAGACCCGGTGCTGGAGCGTGCCCGTGGCCGCGAAGTGCTGCTGGTGGATGACTCCAATGTGGCCCTGTC
Organism: Pseudomonas kairouanensis; assembly: GCF_004682055.1. GTDB lineage: Bacteria > Pseudomonadota > Gammaproteobacteria > Pseudomonadales > Pseudomonadaceae > Aquipseudomonas > Aquipseudomonas kairouanensis. The sequence goes on from NZ_QUZU01000054.1 coordinate 26,699, forward strand.
GCAGTTGCGCGACACCCTTGGCCAGTTAGGCGTGAAGATGCACATCGCCAGCGATGGCCTCAAGGCGCTGAACATGCTCAAGGCCTGGGCCGACAGCGGCCAGGTGATGACCGACAAGCTGTTGATGATCTTCACCGACGCCGAAATGCCCGAGATGGACGGCTACCGCCTCACCACCGAAATCCGCAACGACCCGCGCCTGCGTGGCCTGTATGTGGTGCTGCATACCTCGCTGTCGGGCAGCTTCAACGAGTCGATGGTCAAGAAGGTGGGGTGCGACAATTTCCTGTCCAAATTCCAGCCCGACAAACTGGTGGATGTGGTGCGTCAACGCCTGCTGCTGGACGAAGTGCCCGCTTGACCTTAGGGTGGCATCTTTAACCCTCAGGAATGCAGGCCCATGCTTCGTCTCAGCGCGTTGTACCGTTACCCCTTGAAGTCCGGCAAGGCGCAAGTCTTGCAAAACATCGGCCTTGACCAACTGGGGCTGGACGGTGACCGACGCTGGATGCTGGTGGATGAGGCCAGCGGGCGCTTCCTCACCCAACGCGCGGTGGCGAAAATGAGCCAACTGTCGGCGTTGTGGAACGGCACTGGCGGTCTGACCCTCAGCGCTGCCGGCGTTGCACCGCTGGATGTGGCTTTGCCCGGCAGCGACGCCGAACTGCGCGGCGTGACCATCTGGCGCGACACCCTGCGTGTACCGGACGCCGGCGATGCGGCCGCCGCCTGGGTCAGCGCCTTTATCGGCAAGCCGACGCGCCTGGTGCAAGTGCCGGTGGACCGGGCGCGTAGCACCGAGGCGGGCTTTGGCAAGGATGATGACAAGGTCGGCTTTGCCGATGGCTTCCCCTTGCTGCTGATCGGCCAGGCGTCCCTGGATGACCTGTCCCACCGTATCGGGCGGCCCATGGAAATGCTGCGCTTTCGCCCCAACCTGGTGATTGAAGGCAGTGCTGCCTTTGCCGAAGACAGCTGGAAACGCGTGCGCATTGGCGACGTCGAGTTTCGTGTGGTCAAGTCCTGCTCGCGTTGCATCCTCACCACCATCGACCCGGCCACCGGCGAGCGCAGTGCCGACCGCGAACCCTTGGCTACCCTCAAGACCTATCGCGAACAGGACGGTGACGTGATGTTCGGCCAGAATCTGGTCAATGACGGCATCGGCCAGTTGGCCGTGGGGATGCCGGTCACGGTTCTGGAATGAAAAAAGCCCGTCTCCTGCGAGACGGGCTTTTTTTTGGACCGGGTAAACCTTAGCCGCGGTATTCACACAGGTAAGCGGTGTCCACGGCGACCTTCAGCTGGAACTTGCTGTTGGCCGGTACGTTGAACTGGCTGCCGGCAGCGAAGGTTTCCCATTCGGCGGCGTCCGGCAACTTGACGGTCAGGGCGCCGGACACGACGTGCATGATTTCGCGCTGGGCGGTGCCGAATTCGTATTCACCCGGTGCCATCACGCCGATGGTCGCCGGACCTTCTGCGGTGCCGAAAGCGATCGACTTGACGGTGCCGTCGAAGTATTCGTTGACTTTGAACATGGGTGAATCCTCGGAAAAGGGTCTGGAAAGGTCGGCCAGTATGCCCAAGGGCAAGGAAGCTGCCTAGACCGGCAAAATCAGCGGCAGCAGACGCGCGGTGTTGCGTGCATCTTCCAGCGCCCGATGTTGCTGGCCGTTGAACTGCATGCCCGCCAATTGCAGCGCACCGTTGAGGCCCAGGGGCTTGTCCAGGCGCCGGGCCTTGGCGAAGCGCTGCTTGAGGTTCACATGGAGCGTGTCGGCCAGTGCGCTGGCCAGGCCATGGCGCTGCCACTCCAGCTCCAGTTGGCGGCGGTCGTAGTCGCCCCAACTGGCCCAGCCCTCCAGGCGTGCCTGGTGCTGGCCCAGCCAGCGCTCGAACAGCGGCCACACGTCGGTAATGGGGGCGGCGCTGTCGATGTTGGCCTGGGTGATATGGGTCAACTGGCGGCAGAAAGGCGTCAGCAACGGCCGGCGCAGTGGCCGCACAAAACGCTGGAAGTGGTCCAGCTCACGGCCCTGGCGGTTCACCAGGCTCGCACCGATTTCGATGACTTCCATCTCCGTCACGGGCCAGCCGCCGTCATCCGTCGTGGCTTCAAGGTCAATAATCAGCCAATGAGGCATGGTGCAGGTTCCCGTACTCGTCCTTTCCTGATGGGGATAGAGCGTAGCCCGGCCTTGTAGTTCCGCCTAGCGGGTTATTCGATCTCCAGCAGCACCTGGCGATTTCGCACCTGATCGCCCGCAATCACCTGTACACCCTTGATCACGCCGTCAATGCCAGCGGTCAGCGGATGCTCCATTTTCATGGCTTCGAGCACCAGCAGCAGTTGGCCTTTGTTCACGCGCTCACCAGCATTGACGCGTACCTCGACGATGGCGCCATCCATCGGCGCCTTGACCGTGCCGCTACTGGCGCCCAGCTGGCGGCTGGCAACCTGCTGGGTACGGTTGGTCACGGTCAGGCCCGGCAGCCACAGCTGGTTCCCGTCGAGGTGATAGGCGATGCGCCGACGCACGCCGTTGAGCACCACGCTGGCGTGGCGGCCATCGGTGCTGAGGGGCAGCGGGTCGACGGTGATGCTGTGAACCGCGTCGTTGACCTCCAGGCGATAGGTGCAAGGCACACTTGCGGTGTTGCGCCAGCCCGCCAGTGAGTGAGGATGCCCGGCGGCGCTGTGCCAGTAGAACAGCGCCGCAGCCAGGTTGAGCTGTTCGTTTGACGCCGCCGGGCGAGGCTTTTCAGCGAAGTGTTCGGCGATGAACCCGGTGCTGAAATTGCCCTCGATAAAGTGCGGGTGGCTGAGCAGCTCAGCCAGCAACTGCTGGTTGGTGGCGACGCCCAGCAGCAGCGTGTCTTGCACCGCCCGCAGCAGCTTGCGCCGTGCCTCTTCGCGGGTGGCGCCGTGGGCGATGATCTTGCCCAGCATCGGGTCATAGAACGGGCTGATGCGTTGGCCTTCGACCACCCCATGGTCGGTGCGCACACCCGCGGCAGGCTCCCAGCGCAGCACGTTGCCGGTTTGCGGCAGAAAGCCCTGGGCCGGGTCTTCGGCGTACAGGCGCACCTCCATCGCATGGCCGGTGAGGCTGACCTGCTCTTGGGTCAGCGGCAGCGGTTGGCCGGCGGCGATCTGCAGTTGCCAATCCACCAGGTCGAGGCCGGTGATCAGCTCGGTGACCGGGTGTTCCACTTGCAGGCGGGTGTTCATCTCCAGGAAGTAGAATTGGCCGTTGCGGTCGAGCAGGAACTCGACGGTACCGGCGCCCACGTAGTTCACCGCACGCCCGGCCTTGAGGGCGGCCTCGCCCATGGCGTGGCGCAGCGCAGCGGTCATGACCGGGCAGGGCGCCTCTTCGATGACTTTTTGATGGCGGCGCTGGATCGAGCAGTCGCGCTCGCCGAGGTAGATCAGGTGGCCATGGCTGTCGCCGAACAGCTGGATCTCGACGTGGCGTGGCTCGATCAGGGCATGTTCGAGGATCAGTTCGTCGCTGCCAAAGGCGTTTTGGGCTTCGGAGCGGGCGGTGTGCAGGTTGTCCAGTAGGGCGTCGGCACTGTGCACCAGGCGCATGCCCCGGCCACCACCACCCGCGCTGGCCTTGATCATCAGTGGGTAGCCGATGCGCTCGGCTTGCTGTTGCAGGGTGGCATCATCCTGGGCACTGCCTTGGTAGCCGGCGATGCAGGGCACACCGGCTTCGAGCATGGCGAGTTTGGACAGGCGTTTACTGCCCATCAATTCGATGGCCTCCACGCTTGGGCCGATAAAGGTCAGGCCGGCTGCCAGGCAGGCGCGGGCGAATTCGGGGTTTTCGGAGAGAAAGCCATAGCCGGGGTGGATGGCGTCGGCGCCGGTGAGTCTGGCGGCTTCGAGGATGGCGGGAATATTCAGGTACGACTGCTGTACCGGGGCCGGGCCGATGGGCACCGCCTCGTCGGCCATCTGCACATGCTGGGCGTTGGCGTCGGCGTCGCTGTAGACGGCCACGGTGCGATAGCCCAGGGCCTGGGCAGTGCGCTGGATGCGGCAGGCGATTTCGCCGCGGTTGGCGATGAGGATTTTGCTGAATGTGGGCATGGGGTTATCCCTGGGGTAATGGGGGGGCTGTTAGGGCCTCATCGGGAGCAAGCCCCCTCCCACATTTGACTGTATTCACAAATACAAATGTGTGAACCCAATCCAATGTGGGAGCGGGCTTGCTCGCGAAGACGTCATTTGCACCACCTTGGCTTTCGCTTCTGTACAAACGCCTGCGTCCCCTCAATCCCTTCCTCCCCCCTCACGGCCTCGGCAAACCACTGCGCCCCGCGATCCAGCACAACCTCCAGCGGCTCATCCACACTCGCCAGCAACAAGGCTTTAGTCCGCCCATTCGCCCCCGGCGCGCAGCGCAACACTTGCCCCAGCACCTCATCCAATCGCTCGGCCAATGCCTGTGGGTCGCGCTCGGTAAAGTGCACCACGCCCAACCGCTCAGCCTCGACGCCATCAAAACGTGCTGCCGTCAGGGCGAGCCGGCGTGCCTGGGTCAGCCCGATGCGCTTGACCACAAACGGCGCAATCTGCGCTGGCAACAGGCCCAGGCTGGTCTCTGGCAAGCCGAACTGGGCCTGGTGGTCGGCAATCGCGATATCACTCACGCACGCCAAGCCAAACCCACCGCCCAGCACGGCGCCTTGCAGTACCGCGATCACCACCTGCGGCACCGCTTGAACCTCTTGCAGCAAGGTGCCAAAGGCTCGGTTCAGCGCCTGCAACTGGTTGCCTGCTGTGACCAGGTCTTTTACATCGGCGCCGGCACAAAAATGCCCGCCAGCGCCGCTGATCACCACGGCCCGGGTCTGCTCGTCCAACTGCGCCAGCACGGCGCGCAATTCGTTGACCATTTCCAGGCTCATCGCATTGCGGCTTTGCGGGCGGTTGAGGGTGATGTGCAGCACGCCGTTGTGGGGTTCGAGCAGCAAGGTGTTCATGGCTTTTTCCCCGGCAGGGTGCCCATCAGTTTGCAGATGATGCCCAGCATGATTTCGTCGGCACCGCCGCCGATCGATACCAGGCGCACATCGCGATAGGCCCGCGCCACCGGGTTGTCCCACATAAAGCCCATGCCGCCCCAATATTGCAGGCAGCTGTCGCTGACCTCGCGGCCCAGCCGCCCGGCCTTGAGCTTGGCCATGGACGCCAGGCGTGTCACGTCCTGGCCCTTGATGTATTGCTCGGTGGCCTGGTAGACCAGCGCGCGCAGGCATTCGATTTCGGTGGCCAGTTCAGCCAGGCGAAAGTGGATCACCTGGTTGTCGATCAGCGCCTTGCCGAAGGTCTGGCGCTCCTTGCAGTATGCGATAGTGCTGTCCACGCAGTGCTCCAGGCCCTTGATCATATTGGCTGCGCCAAACAGGCGTTCTTCCTGGAACTGCAGCATCTGCATCATGAACCCCGCGCCTTCGTGGCCGATGCGGTTGCGTTGGGGGATGCGCACGTTGTCGAAGAACACTTGGGCGGTCTCGGAGCTGTGCATGCCGAGCTTTTCCAGGGGCGGGCTGACGCTGATGCCGGGTGTGTTCATCGGCACCATGATCAGCGATTTGTTGATGTGGGGCTTGTCGTCGGAGGTGTTGGCCAGCAGGCAGATAAAGTCAGCGCTCGGGGAGTTGGTGATCCACATCTTGCTGCCGTTGATCACGTAGTCGTCGCCGTCCTTGCGCGCATGGGTCTTGAGCCCGGCCACATCCGAACCTGCGCCGGTTTCCGAAACACCAATGCAGCCGACCTGCTCGCCGCTGATGGCTGGGCGCAGGAATTGCTCGCGCAGTTCATCGCTGCCGAAGCGGGCGAGGGCGGGGGTGCACATGTCGGTCTGCACGCCGATGGACATGGGGATGCCGCCACAGTGGATGGTGCCGAACTCTTCGGCGGCGACGATGGAGTAGCTGTAGTCCAGGCCCATGCCGCCGAACTTCTCCGGCTTGGAGATGCCCAGCAGGCCGAGGTCGCCCGCCTTGCGGAAAATGGCGTGGATAGGAAAGCGCCCGGCTTTTTCCCATTCATCCACATGGGGGTTGATCTCGCGGTCGACAAAGGCGCGCACGGTGCGGCGCAGCTCCTGATGTTCCTGAGTAAAGATCATTCTTATTGTTCTCCTTAGAAACGCGCTACGCCGAAGGTATTTAGCTGCAGTTCACGCACCTGCGCCTCATGGCAGATATCCAGCAAAAAACCGAGCAAGGTGCGGGTATCCCGTGGGTCAATCAGCCCGTCATCCCACAGGTTGGCACTGCCATACAGCGCGGTGGATTGGCTGTCGAGCTTCTGCGCGGTGACCTGCTCCAGCATGTCCAGCACCTTGGGGTCGGGTACCAAACCGTCTTTGAGTTGCTTGGCCTCGGTGACGATGCGCAGCACCTTGCCCGCCTGCGCCCCGCCCATCACCGCTGTACGGCTGTTGGGCCAGGCGAAGATAAAGCGCGGGTCCAGGCCGCGGCCGCACATTGCATAGTTGCCAGCGCCGTAGGAGCCGCCCACCACAATGGTCAGTTTAGGCACCCGTGCATTGGCCACCGCCTGGATCATCTTCGCGCCGTGCTTGATCACCCCTTGCTGCTCCGACTCGGTACCCACCATGAAGCCAGTGGTGTTATGCAGGAACAGCAGCGGGGTGCGGCTCTGGTCGCACAGTTGGATAAACTGCGCGGCCTTGCTCGCACCCTTGGGCGTGATGGGGCCGTTGTTGCCGATCACACCGACGGCACGGCCCTGGATATGCAGGTGGCCGCAGACGGTGTGGGGGTCGAACTCGACCTTGAATTCGAGGAAGTGGGAGGCGTCTGCCAGGCGCGCGAGGATTTCACGCACGTCATAGGGTTTTTTCGGATCGTCTGGGATCAGGCCCAGCAGGTCGTCGCTGGGGTACAGCGGTTCGGTGTAGGTTCTTTTGGGCGAAGCCGGCAGGTGATCATTCCACGCCAAAGCGCTGACAATCTCGCGCACGATGCGAATGCCATCGGCGTCATTTTCGGCCAGGTATTCTGCGGTGCCGGCCACTTGCGCATGCATCTCGGCGCCACCCAGTTCCTCGTCGGTGGCCACTTCGCCGGTCGCGGCCTTGAGCAGCGGCGGCCCGGCCAGAAACAGCTTGGCCTTGCCGCGCACCACCACCACGTAGTCCGACAAGCCCGGCTGGTATGCCCCGCCCGCCGTGGCCGAACCGTGCACCACGGTGATCTGCGGCAGGCCCATGGCCGACATACGCGCCTGGTTGGCGAAGCTGCGCGCGCCCTCGACGAAAATCTCGGCGGCGTAGTTGAGGTTGGCACCGCCGCTTTCGGCCAGGGTCACCACCGGCAGTTTGTTTTCCAGGGCGATCTGTTGCAGGCGCAGGGATTTTTTCAGGCCGGTAGGGGAAATGGTGCCGCCCTTGATCGCACTGTTGTTGGCCACCACCAACATGCGCACGCCGCTGACATAGCCGATGCCGGCGATCAAGCCGCCCCCGGCGGCGCTGCCGTCCTTGTCGTCGTGCAGCTTGTAGCCGGCCAGGCTGGCCAGTTCCAGGAACGGCGCGCCAGGGTCCAGCAGCAGGTTGAGGCGCTCGCGGGGCAGCAGTTGGCCGCGCTTGTCGAACTTGGCCTTGGCGTCTTGCGCTTTGCCGAGCAGGGTGTGCTCCAACTGGCGCACCTGTTGGATGCCCAGCAGCATGGCTGCGCGGTTGTGGGCGAACTGGGCGCTGTGGGGGTCGAGCAGGGATTCAATCACGGGCATGGTTTATTGGTCTCCCTTGAGCACATCCGGCAGGTACGCGCGGTGAAAGCCATTGAACGGCTCGCTGGGCGGCTGCGCTTTGTGCAACGGCCAGGCGCGGCTGCCCAGGCTGGCGGCGCCGTCGATGCGCAAGGTGCTGCCGCTGATAAAGGCGGCGGCGGGGCTGAGCAGGAACACAATGGCGGCGCTGACTTCCGACTCGGTGCCGATGCGCTTGAGCGGCACATGCTCGCGCAGCGTGGGAATCACTGCCTTGAAGGCGCCTTCGTAGGTGTCCATGCCGCTGGAGGCGATCCAGCCCGGCGCCACGGCGTTGACCCGCACCCCGGCGTAGCCCCATTCGAAGGCGGCGGTCTTGGTGAAGTTGTCCATGCCCGAACGCGCTGCCCCCGAGTGGCCCATGCCAGGCATGCCGCCCCACATGTCGGCGAGCATGTTGACGATGGCGCCGCCGTGCTTGCTCATGGATTGGTTGAACACTTCCCGGGCCATCAGGAAGCCGCCCACCAGGTTGGTGCGCAGCACGGTTTCAAAGCCTTTTTGGTTGATCGACGCCAGCGGTGACGGGTATTGGCCGCCCGCGTTGTTGACCAGGCCATGGATGGGGCCGTGATCGTCGAGGGCCTGGGTGACCAGCGCCTTTACCGCCTCTTCATCGCGAATATCACAGGCCTGCCAATGGGCGTGGCCGCCGTCTTCGGCAATCTCTGCCGCGACCTTTTGCAGTTTGTCCGGCTTGCGTCCCACCAGGATCACCTGCGCACCCAGGGCCGCCAGTTCATGGGCGGTGCAGCGGCCAATACCGCTGCCGCCCCCGGTGACCATCACGGTGTGCCCCTGGAACAGGTCGGCTTTGAAGATCGAGGCGTAGGCCACGGCAGCGCTCCTTTCAGTTGAAGTGGTCGGCGATGTGTTGCGGCACGGCAATGGGGATTTCCAGCAGTTGCTGGGCGAAGGCCTTGCCTTGGGGGTCGATACGCAGGCTGGCAATACCGCCGCCGCCCAGGGCGTTTTCCAGCAGGAAGTTGAGGCTATGGCTGCCGGGCAGGTACCAGCGTTCGACGCGACCGTGCAGCGGGTCGAGCACATGGCCCATCCACTCGACGATCACCTCGGGCGTCAGCGCTTCGGCGATCCACGGCAGGTACTCGGGGGCGCGGGCGATCACGCCGATATTGCTGTGGTTGCCCTTGTCGCCGGAGCGGGCCACGGCGAGTTTGACCAGGGGCACGCTGGCCTCGGCAAGGCCTTGGGGTTTAGGCGGCTGCAGCGCTGTGCCGAGTGTGATGAGCGCAGGTGTGACAGGCAGTTCGCAGTGATGGCGCTGGCCTTGGAACTCGACCTGCGGCGTGCAAAAAGACTTATCGATCAAAAAGGAAAACAACCGGATCAGCGGATACACCGTGGGCCGCCCACCGACGATGCCTGTGAGCCCCGGCGCCATGCCGGTGGCGGCCTGGGCGATCTCGCGGGCGAACAACACCAGCGCTTGCTTGCTGGGGTGGCGCACCGCGAGTTTCACCACCACTTCGCGACAATCGTGGCGCCGGGCGTGTGGGCCGTAAGTGGCCTCGCTGCCCAGCAGTTCGATATTCACCTCGGTGTAGGGCGCCCAACCACGCTGGCTGAACAACTCAGAGGTTTTGTTAATGATCGCCTGGCTCACCCGTTCGGCCTTGGCCACGGCGTCGATACCGGCGATCAGGCAACTGGCGGTGCAGCGAAAGCCATCCGGATAGGTGGCGCTGACCTTGTACTGGTTGGTGGGCGGCAGGCCCTTGGCGCCGTGCAGGCGTACGCTGTGTTGGCCTTGTTGCTGCAAGGTGACCTGGCTGAAATCGCAGATCACGTCCGGCAGCAAGTAAGCCCTTGGGTTGCCGATTTCATACAGCAACTGCTCGGCTACGCTGAGTTCGCTGATCAGCCCGCCGGTGCCCTCGACCTTGTTCACGCTGAAGTGGCCGTCGGCGCTGACTTCGACAATGGGAAAACCGATGTGCTCGTAGTCCGGCACATCGCGCCAGTCGGTGAAATTGCCGCCGGTGCACTGTGCGCCGCATTCGATGATGTGCCCGGCCAGGGCGGCCTGGGCGAGGCGGTCGTAGTCGTGCCACGACCAATTGAATTCGTGCACCAGTGCGGCGCTGACCACCGCGCTGTCCACCACGCGGCCGGTGATGACGATATCGGCGCCCAGTGCGAGCGCCTGGACAATGCCCGGTGCGCCAAGGTAGGCATTGGCGGATACGCACATCGGCGGCAGTGGTGTGCCGTTGAACATGTCGGGGATGGCGTGGAGTTTTTTGAGCTGGGGTTGCAGGTCGTCCCCCAGCAGTACGGCGATTTTCAGGGGGATGGTGGCCTTGTCACAGGCCGCTTGCAGGGCGGCCGCACAGGCTTGGGGGTTAATGCCGCCGGCGTTGCTGATTACGCGGATGCCCTGGCGCTGGATATCCGCCAGCAGCGGCGTGAGCACCTCGACAAAATCCGTGGCGTAGCCGGCCTGGGGGTCTTTCATCCGTGCGCCGGCGAGGATCGACATCGTGACCTCCGCCAGGTAGTCGAACACCAGGTAATCCAGGGCGCCGCCGTGCACCAACTGGGCGGCGGCGGTGCAGGTGTCGCCCCAGAAAGCGCTGGCACAGCCGATACGAACCGTCTTGCTCATGAGAAATCCTTCTCCAGGTGGCTGTTGGCGAGACTACCAAGCAAGCGCTTGGTTTGTAAACTATTGACATAGGTTTTCAGCCAAGCGCTTGCTTGGCTGGCGGTCACGGCCTAAATTGCCGGCCAAGACGTCTGTAGAAGTGAAGGTGAGGAGAGCAGCATGGATGAGCAAAAAGCCCTGCGGGTGATGCGCACCATGGTCGATGGTGGCCAACTGACCGACCCCGAAAGCGCCCGGGGCAAGCTGCTGCAAACCGCGGCCCACCTGTTTCGCAACAAGGGTTTTGAACGCACCACCGTGCGCGACCTGGCCAGCGCGGTCGGGATCCAGTCGGGCAGCATCTTTCATCACTTCAAGAGCAAGGACGAGATCCTGCGGGCAGTGATGGAAGAAACCATCCACTACAACACCGCGATGATGCGCGCTTGCCTCGAAGAAGCGACCAATGTGCGCGAACGCGTGCTGGCACTGATCCGCTGCGAATTGCAGTCGATCATGGGCGGCAGCGGCGAAGCCATGGCGGTGCTGGTGTACGAGTGGCGCTCGCTGTCGGCCGAGGGCCAGGCTCAGGTGCTGGCACTGCGCGACGTGTACGAGCAGATCTGGCTGCAGGTGCTGGGGGAGGCCAAGGCGGCCGGTTATATCCGGGGCGACGTGTTTATCACGCGGCGCTTCCTGACCGGGGCCTTGTCGTGGACCACCACCTGGTTTCGTGCCGAGGGCAGCCTGACCCTTGAGCAATTGGCCGAGCAGGCCTTGTTGATGGTTCTGAAAGCCGATTGAGGCGCAAGCTATTAATTTGGCGGTGGAAAGTTGTCTCGCCGGACGAAAACGCCTAGCTTATCGCCATCAGAGTATTGAACGGTGTATGCCTTAATGTTTTCGCCTTGGCGGCTGGCTGCAGGACTGACTATATGGGCATTGGGCACCGCGTGGTGGCTGCCGGCAACGGCGGCGCAATTGGTACGCATCGGCGCGGCGCATTTTCCACCCTACACCGTGCGCCCCGAGCAGGGTGCCGACACTGGCCTGCTGCCGCAGCTGGTCGAAGCCCTGAACGCCTCGCAAACCGACTACCAATTTGTGCTGGTGCCTACGTCGATCCCCCGGCGCTTTAGGGATTTCGAGCAGGGCCGGGTGGATATGGCGATCTTCGAGAACCCCGCCTGGGGCTGGCAGAAGATCCCCCACACCAGCGTGGACATGGGCCTGGAAGACGCCGAGATTTTCGTCGCCCAGCGTGAGTCCGCTCGGGGCCAGGACTACTTCGCCTCGCTCACGGGAAAGCGCCTGGCGGTGTTCAGCGGTTACCACTACGCCTTTGCCAACTTCAACCCCGACCCCAAGAACATGGCTGAGCATTTCAATGCCACCTTGACCTACTCCCATGACAGCAACTTGCTGATGGTCGCTCGCGGGCGTGCGGATATTGCGCTGGTGACGCGCTCTTACCTCAGTGATTTCATGGTGCGCAATGCCGAGATGTCCAGCCAGTTCCTGGTTTCGGAGCGTATTGACCAGGTCTATCACCACTACGCGCTGATACGGCCAAAGGCACCGATCACCGGTGAGGCGTTTGCCGGGTTGCTCAAGGGCCTGCGGGACAGCGGCGCGCTGCTGAAGATCTTCGAACCCTATCGCATCGATGTGATGCCCACGCCCTGACGGGCTAAATTTCTGCTCGCGATTCACGTCACTTCTTCATCTGTCGACGATTATCGTGAGCCCCTCCCATGTCCAATCTCAATGACCTCTCGGTCCTGCCATTACCGGCCGGGCCTGCCTTGAATGCTGATGAAACCGACCGCCACCTGAGCTTGACCCTGGAAGGCCAGCCATTGGTGCGTTTGCGCCTTGAACGTGGCGACGAGTTGCATGTGCATTTGCAGGATGCCAACCACGTCGCCCCGGTACGGGCGTTGTGGGCGGCCAGTTACTGGTTGTTCGTCAAGGAGCCCGCGCGCCAACGCCTGGTCTGGCACCTTGAACATGCCGCCGACGAGGCCTTGCGCAGTGGTCTGTTGGTGGCTACCGAAGTGGCCGGGCAATTTCACTGCGAGCGCACGTTGTTCTGGCAACTGCCCCAGCCCTGGCTTGGGCAATCGGTGAATGGCAGCTACCCGCAGCAGATGCTCATCAGCAATGGCAAGCGCCACCCGGCCCGCGCACCCAAGCCCCGTGGCGAGGTTTACCGGCGTTTTGATGCGCGCCTGGGGGCGTGGATTTCCTTGCGTACGGTCGAGATCGATGTGGACCTGGCGCGCTTCAACCGCTGGCAGAACAGCGCCCGCGTGGCCAGTTTCTGGCAGGAGAGCGGCAGCCTCGAACAGCACCGCGAATACCTGGACAAGCTGGAAGCCGATCCCCACACCCTCACACTCATCGGTTGCTTCGACGACGAGCCCTTTGCGTATTTCGAAGCCTACTGGGCCAAGGAAGACCGCATCGCACCGTTCTACGACGCGGCTGACTACGACCGTGGCATTCACATGCTGGTAGGGGAAGAACATCACCGTGGCCCGCACAAGGTGGCGAGCTGGTTATCGGCGCTGGTGCACTACCTGTTCTTGGATGACCCGCGCACCCAGCGCGTAGTGGCCGAGCCGCGTGCCGACAACGCGAAGATGATCGGCCACATGCAGAACCAGTGCTTTCACTGCGAGAAGGAATTCGATTTCCCTCACAAGCGAGCGGCGTTGATGATCTTAGGGCGCGAGCGGTTTTTTGATCGGTGTGGGTTGGTCTAACGCGGACTTCAACGGTGGGAGCGGGCTTGTGTGGGAGCGGGCTTGCTCGCGAAGGCGGTGAATCAGTCAATATTTTCGGCGACTGGCACACCGCCTTCG
>NZ_QUZU01000055.1 GCF_004682055.1 Pseudomonas kairouanensis
TTTTTACCGCGTTGCATCATATAGTCAGGCAGCGACCGGCATACGGCTGGTGTGCCAGATCAACACCTTGCTTACCCGGTTATCCTCCGTCTCAAGGATTTCCAGGCGGTAGCGCCCAATCTTCAAGCACACCGCGCAATCTGGAATGGTCTCCAGCGCTTCGGTCACCAAGCCATTGAGGGTCTTGGGGCCATCGCTGGGCAGGTGCCAGTTCAGGCTTTTGTTCAGCTCGCGGATCGAGGCGGCACCGTCGACGATGTAGCGGCCATCCGGTTGGGCTTCGATGTGGGGGTTGTTCCCACTCTGTTCGCTTTCGAATTCGCCGACGATTTCTTCGAGGATGTCTTCCAGGGTAACAATGCCCAGCACTTCGCCGTATTCGTCCACCACCATGCCCAGGCGGCGCTGCTGCTTGTGGAAGTTCAGCAGTTGCAGTTGCAGGGGTGTGCTTTCCGGGACGAAGTAGGGTTCGTGGCAGGCGGCGAGCAGGGCTTGCTTGGTCAGGCTGGCGTCTGGCAGCAGGTGCTGGATCTGCCGGGTATTGAGCACCGCTTCGACCTGGTTGATATCACTGTGGAACACCGGCAGGCGAGTGCGCTGGGACGTGCGCAGTTGCTCGATGATGTCTTCGATCGGGTCATCCAGGTTGATGCCATCCACTTCGCTGCGGGGCACCAGGATGTCGTTGACCGTGATGTTGTCCAGGGCATGGATGCCGGGCATGCCCGGTGTGCGGCCTTCGTCGTTGTCGGGCTCGGGCTCTTCATCGTGATCGGGCAGTGGTTCGTCGCTTTTCTTCACCACGCCGGCCTTGCGCGCGAACGGGCGCAGCAGCAACAGGCTGATACCGTTGAGCAGCCAGGCTAGGGGGTAAAGGATTTTAAGCGGTACGCCCAGCAGCGTGTTGCCAAAGCCCAGCACGGCCTGCGGGTGGCGGACGGCGAGGGCACGGGGCAGGTAGTCGGCGAGAATCAGCAAGAGTGCGCAGGCGATCAGCCAGCCCAGCCATGGCCCGTTTTGGCCCCAGGCATAGATCGCCAGCAGCGTGCACAGGATCACCACGGCGGCGCGGCACAGGCTGTTGCACAGGATCAGGCTGTGGCGCGGGAAGTTCAAGCGGGCGGCGGCCTTGTCACCCTGGCGTGTGCCGGGGCGCAGGGCCAGCAGGTGTTGCTGGGCGGCCTCGATGGCGGTGAACAGGCCGGCCCACAACACCAGCAAGGCGATTACGGCGAGCATCGGTTCCAGGGGCAAGTTATCCATGATTGCTGCCCGTCAGATATGCAGGATGTATTCGCGGACCAGCTTGCTGCCGAAATAGGCCAGCATCAGCAGGCAGAAACCGGCCAGGGTCCAGCGGATCGCCTTGTGGCCACGCCAGCCAAGGCGGTTGCGGCCCCACAGCAATACGCTGAATACCACCCAGGCCAGGCAGGCCAGCAGGGTTTTGTGCACCAGGTGCTGGGCGAACAGGTTTTCGACGAACAGCCAGCCGGAGATCAGCGACAGCGACAACAGCGTCCAGCCGGCCCACAGGAAGCCGAACAGCAGGCTCTCCATGGTTTGCAGGGGCGGGAAGTTCTTGATCAGGCCAGAGGGGTGCTTGTGCTTGAGCTGGTGGTCCTGCAGCAGCAGGAGCAGCGACTGGAAGACCGCGATGGTGAACATGCCATAGGCCAGGATCGACAACAGGATATGGGCGAGAATGCCTGGCTCCTCGTCGATCACCTGCACCGTACCGGTGGGGGCGAATTGCGCCAGCAGCACCGTCAGCATGCCCAGCGGGAATAGCAGCACCAGCAGGTTCTCGACCGGGATCCGATAACAGGCCATCAGGGTCAGCGCGATAACGGCGGCCGCGATCAGGCTGGCGGCGCTGAAAAAGTCCAGGCCCAGGCCCACGGGGGTCATCAGGTGGGTAAACAGGCTGGCAGCGTGAGCCAGCAGGGCAAGGACGCCAAGGCCGACCAGCAGACGTTTGTCCGCCTTGGTGCCTTGGGCCAGACGAGTGCCCTGATAGAGAGTCGCAGCGGCATACAAAATGGCGGCGGCGAGGCTGGGTAGCAAACTGGGTGACAAAGGGAGCATAAATCCTGTTAGGCAAGCCCGAAAGCCGCTGAGTTTGGCATACCCCCGCGTAACACGAAAGACTCTCAAGCCAGACAGCGGGTGTGCATGTCGACAGTCTTCGCTATAATCCGCGACCTGCCCACGCCGCAGGCTCGCCGAGCGCTGTTTTTAATAGCGATTTACCACAGCCTGGGCCGTCATTACCTCGGTCTACCACTGCATTTCGATGAGTAGGGCCTGAAAGGAACGCGCATGTTTGAAAACTTGACTGACCGTCTCTCGCAGACGCTGCGCCACGTAACCGGCAAGGCCAAGCTGACCGAGGACAATATCAAAGACACCCTGCGCGAAGTGCGCATGGCGTTGCTGGAAGCCGACGTGGCGTTGCCGGTGGTGAAGGACTTCGTCAACTCGGTCAAAGAGCGCGCAGTGGGCACCGAAGTGTCCCGCAGCCTGACGCCGGGCCAGGCGTTCGTGAAGGTCGTCCAGGCCGAACTCGAAAGCCTGATGGGCGCCGCCAACGAAGACCTGAACCTGAGTGCCGTGCCACCGGCCGTCGTATTGATGGCCGGTCTGCAGGGTGCGGGTAAAACCACCACCGCCGGCAAGCTGGCGCGCTTCCTCAAAGAGCGCAAGAAGAAGTCGGTGATGGTGGTGTCGGCCGACGTGTACCGTCCGGCGGCCATCAAGCAGTTGGAGATGCTCGCGGGCGAAGTGGGCGTGACCTTCTTCCCGTCCGACCTGAGCCAGAAGCCGGTCGATATCGCGAACGCTGCTATTAAAGAAGCGAAGCTGAAATTCATCGACGTGGTCATCGTCGATACCGCCGGTCGCCTGCACATCGACGAAGAGATGATGGGCGAGATCAAGGCGCTGCATGCCGCGATCAACCCGGTCGAGACGCTGTTCGTGGTTGACGCCATGACCGGCCAGGATGCGGCCAACACCGCCAAGGCCTTTGGCGATGCACTGCCGCTGACCGGCGTGATCCTCACCAAGGTCGACGGCGACGCCCGAGGCGGTGCTGCGCTGTCGGTACGTGCCATCACCGGCAAGCCGATCAAGTTCATCGGTATGGGCGAGAAGAGCGAAGCGCTCGAACCGTTCCACCCTGAGCGTATCGCCTCCCGCATCCTCGGCATGGGCGACGTACTCAGCCTGATCGAGCAGGCCGAAGCCACCCTCGACAAGGACAAGGCCGACAAACTGGCCAAGAAGCTGAAGAAGGGCAAGGGCTTCGACCTCGAAGACTTCCGCGACCAGCTGCAACAAATGAAGAACATGGGCGGCCTTGGCGGCCTGATGGACAAGCTGCCGAACATCGGCGGTGTGAACCTGGCGCAGATGGGCAATGCCCAGGGCGCGGCAGAGAAGCAGTTCAAGCAGATGGAAGCCATCATCAACTCCATGACCCCGGCCGAGCGCCGCGACCCTGAGCTGATCAGCGGTTCGCGCAAGCGTCGGATCGCCATGGGCTCCGGTACCCAGGTGCAGGACATCGGTCGCTTGATCAAGCAGCACAAGCAGATGCAGAAGATGATGAAGAAATTCTCCGCCAAGGGCGGTATGGCCAAGATGATGCGCGGCATGGGCGGTATGTTGCCCGGCGGCGGCATGCCCAAGATGTAAAGAATTCGAGCGCAGGCATGCTTGCGCTCCGACCCACAGGGATGTGGGATCTCCAGCAAACCCGCCGTTGGCGGGGGCTGACCTGCCGTTTTAATCGACGGCTCTATAGCAGATCTGAATGGCACGCTGATAGGCGCCAGAAAAAGACATTTGCAAAAGTCCGGATATTCCTTAGAATATGCGGCCTTTCGGGCACCTATGCCCGCTGTGCATTTAGATTTGCAGCACCGACTACAGGAACGATGTTCACATGCTAACAATCCGTCTTGCCCTTGGCGGCTCCAAAAAGCGCCCGTTTTACCACTTGACCGTAACTGACAGCCGCAACCCGCGTGACGGCTCTCACAAGGAACAAGTTGGCTTCTTCAACCCGATCGCTCGTGGTCAAGAAGTTCGTCTGTCCGTGAACCAAGAGCGCGTAGCCTACTGGCTGAGCGTTGGTGCACAACCATCTGAGCGTGTTGCTCAGCTGTTGAAGGACTCGGCTAAGGCCGCAGCCTGAGCAATATGAACGCGACGCCAGCTGTTGCTGATGATTTGATCGTTATCGGCAAGATTTACTCTGTTCATGGCGTTCGCGGCGAAGTGAAGGTGTATTCCTTTACTGATCCGACAGAAAACCTGTTGCAGTACAAAACCTGGACGCTCAAGCGCGAGGGTAGTGTGAAACAGGTCGAGCTGGTCAGTGGACGCGGGAGCGATAAGTTCCTGGTCGCAAAGCTCAAGGGTCTTGATGATCGTGAAGAAGCTCGTCTTCTGGCCGGTTATGAGATCTGCGTGCCGCGCAACCTGTTCCCTGAATTGACCGACGGCGAGTACTACTGGTACCAGCTGGAAGGTCTGAAGGTCATTGATCAACTGGGGCAATTGCTCGGGAAGATCGATCATCTTCTGGAAACCGGCGCCAATGATGTAATGGTGGTCAAGCCTTGCGCTGGCAGCCTGGATGATCGCGAACGCTTGCTGCCCTATACCGGGCAATGTGTGTTGGCCGTCGACTTGGTCGCAGGCGAGATGAAGGTGGAATGGGACGCGGACTTCTAAGCGTGGCTAATTTGCGCATTGAAGTGATCAGTTTGTTTCCCGAGATGTTCTCCGCCATCAGCGAGTACGGCATCACCAGTCGGGCGGTGAAACAGGGGCTGTTGCAGCTTACCTGTTGGAACCCGCGAGACTACACGACGGATCGACATCACACTGTGGACGATCGCCCATTTGGCGGTGGCCCGGGCATGGTGATGAAGATCAAGCCCCTGGAAGACGCGTTGGCTCAGGCCAAGGCCGCCGCCGGGGAGAAGGCGAAGGTGATTTACCTGTCCCCTCAAGGCCGTCAGCTGAAACAGGCTGCGGTACGCGAACTGGCGAATGAGGAAGCACTGATCCTGATTGCCGGTCGCTATGAAGGCATTGACGAGCGTTTTATTGATGCTCATGTCGATGAAGAGTGGTCGATTGGGGACTATGTCCTGTCTGGCGGCGAGCTGCCGGCGATGGTCCTGATAGATGCGGTTACACGACTGCTGCCTGGAGCTTTAGGGCATGCGGACTCCGCGGAGGAAGATTCCTTCACGGATGGTTTGCTGGATTGCCCGCACTACACCCGACCGGAGGTGTATGCGGATCAGCGTGTTCCCGACGTATTGCTAAGTGGCAATCACGCACACATCCGGCGTTGGCGTTTACAGCAGTCCCTTGGTCGGACCTATGAACGACGCGCCGATCTTCTGGAAAGCCGCTCGCTTTCTGGAGAAGAGAAGAAGCTGCTCGAGGAATACATCCTCGCGCGGGACGATAGTTAACAACGTATCGATGGTAGGTCCATTGACTTACCTTAGGAGCACAGCATGACTAACAAAATCATCCTTGCACTCGAAGCAGAGCAGATGACCAAAGAGATCCCTACCTTTGCCCCGGGCGACACCATTGTCGTTCAGGTGAAAGTGAAGGAAGGCGACCGTTCGCGTCTGCAAGCGTTCGAAGGCGTGGTAATCGCCAAGCGTAACCGTGGTGTGAACAGTGCTTTCACTGTTCGTAAAATCTCCAACGGTGTTGGCGTAGAGCGTACTTTCCAGACCTACAGCCCGCAAATCGACAGCATGGCCGTCAAGCGTCGCGGTGACGTACGTAAAGCCAAGCTGTACTACCTGCGTGACCTGTCCGGTAAAGCAGCTCGCATCAAGGAAAAACTGGCTTAAGTCCAGCTTCCCGATGCAGAAAAAAGCAGCCTACGGGCTGCTTTTTTGTGCCTGAAATTTGTCTATTTGCCGGTATTTGTTAATGACCACTCGCCTCGAAGAAATCCAGCGTCGCACTGATCTGTCCGTTACCCATGTGACCAAAGCGGTGTTCCCGCCGACCACCAACCACCACAACACCCTGTTTGGCGGCACTGCGCTGGCCTGGATGGATGAAGTCTCGTTCATTACGGCTACGCGGTTTTGCAGGTTGCCGTTGGTGACGGTGTCTACCGACCGTATCGACTTCAATCATGCTATTCCCGCTGGTTCCATCGTTGAGCTGATAGGCCGTGTGATCAAAGTGGGTAACACCAGCCTCAAGGTTGAAGTGGAAGTGTTCGTCGAGAGCATGGGTGCTGATGGCCGTGAAAGGGCGATCCAGGGTGTGTTCAGCTTTGTGGCGATTGATGGGGATAAGCGACCAGTGCCAGTGCTGCCTGGGTTCGTAGACTGATTTGAAATGCAATCCCCTGTGGGAGCGGGCTTGCCCGCGATAGGATGTCACTGACCACACTTTTTCCAGGCCCGAGCCCCCATGCCCGCCATTGACCACCCCCTGATCGACCGCTTCCTCGACGCCCTCTGGCTGGAAAAAGGCCTCTCGGACAATACCCGCCAGGCCTATCGCAGCGATCTGGTCTTGTTCAACGGCTGGCTGCAGGAAAAAAACCTCGAACTGGTCAATGCCGGTCGCGAGTTGATCCTCGACCACCTGGCCTGGCGCCTGGAGCAAAACTACAAGCCCCGTTCCACCGCGCGGTTCCTCTCCGGTGTTCGAGGCTTTTATCGCTACCTCTTGCGGGAAAAGCTGATCGCCCTAGACCCCACCCTGCAAGTCGATATGCCGCAACTGGGTAGGCCATTGCCCAAGTCCCTGTCAGAAGCCGACGTCGAGGCCTTGCTCGCTGCGCCCGACCTGAGCGAAGCCATCGGCCAGCGCGACCGCGCCATGCTTGAAGTGCTGTATGCGTGCGGCCTGCGGGTCACCGAGTTGATCAGCCTGACCCTGGAGCAAGTCAATCTGCGCCAAGGCGTCTTGCGGGTAATGGGCAAGGGCAGTAAGGAGCGACTGGTGCCGATGGGGGAGGAGGCAATTGTGTGGGTTGAGCGCTACATGCGCGACGGGCGCAGTGAGCTGCTCGGCGGACGCCCCAGCGACGTGCTGTTTCCCAGCCAGCGCGGCGAGCAGATGACGCGCCAGACCTTTTGGCACCGTATCAAGCATCAGGCCAAGGTCGCGGGCATCGGCAAGAGCCTGTCTCCTCACACCTTGCGCCATGCGTTTGCCACCCATTTGCTCAACCATGGCGCGGATTTGCGCGTGGTGCAAATGCTGCTCGGCCATAGCGACTTATCCACAACCCAGATCTACACCCACGTTGCCCGCGCGCGCTTGCAGGATATGCATGCCAAGCACCACCCGCGCGGTTGAAAAACGCCAATTTAAGCCACTGCGGGCTGCCCTGCGGCCCAACTGTGGTAGGCTTTGCCGGTTCGTAAGGGGGATGGCCCAAACCCGTGTTTCCAAGCCGGTGTTCCTGCTCCCGTCCCTGCATCTGCCTTCAGGAGTTCCCATGCGCTTGACCCAGATTCTCGCCGCCGCAGCCATTGCGTTGGTTTCCACCTTTGTCTTCGCCGATGACGCCGCCGAGCAGACCATCCGCAAGAGCCTGGCCAACCTGCAACTCGACACGCCCATCGAAAGCATCAGCGCCAGCCCCATGGCCGGCCTGTATGAAGTCAAGCTCAAGGGCAGCCGTGTGTTGTACGCCAGCGCCGACGGCCAGTACATCGTGCAGGGTTACCTGTTTCAGTTGAAAGACGGCAAGCCGGTCAACCTCACCGAGAAAGCCGAGCGCCTGGGCGTGTCCAAGTTGATCAACGGTATTCCGGTTGCAGAAACCGTGGTTTACCCGGCAATCGGCGAGACCAAGACCCATATCACCGTGTTCACCGACACCACCTGCCCGTACTGCCACAAGCTGCACGCCGAAGTGCCTGCGCTGAACAAGCTGGGTGTGGAAGTACGTTACGTCGCGTTCCCGCGCCAGGGCCTGGGTTCGCCGGGTGACGAGCAACTGCAAGCCGTGTGGTGTTCGGCCGACAAGAAAGCCGCCATGGACAAGATGGTCGATGGCAAGGAAATCACCGCGGCCAAATGCGCCAACCCGGTGTCCAAGCAATTCGCCCTCGGCCAGTCAATTGGTGTCAACGGTACACCGGCCATCGTTTTGGCTGACGGCCAGGTGATTCCGGGCTACCAGCCGGCACCACAAGTTGCCAAACTGGCGCTCAGTGCCAAATAAACCAGCATCGTCGAGCCTTCGACGATCAAGGCCCGTTGACGCGTCGACGGGTCGTTAATTGCAAGCCGCAGTTGTGCGGCTGTTTTTCACGGCCGACCTCGCGTCGGCCGTTTCATGGGGAGTTCTTCAGTGAAACCGGTCAAAGTAGGCATCTGTGGGTTAGGGACCGTCGGTGGCGGCACCTTCAACGTACTTCAGCGTAATGCTGAAGAAATTTCCCGCCGCGCAGGCCGTGGGATTGAAGTGGCGCAGATTGCCACGCGTTCGCCAAAGCCTCAGTTCCAAACGACCGGTATTGCGATTACCAACGATGTCTTCGCCGTTGCCACCAACCCTGAGATCGATATTGTCATCGAGCTGGTGGGCGGCTACACCGTGGCCCGTGAGCTGGTGCTCAAAGCCATCGAGAACGGCAAGCATGTGGTCACTGCCAACAAGGCGCTGATCGCCGTGCACGGCAACGAGATCTTCGCCAAGGCCCGCGAGAAGGGCGTGATCGTGGCATTCGAAGCCGCCGTGGCCGGTGGTATCCCGGTGATCAAGGCGATCCGTGAGGGCCTGTCTGCCAACCGCATCAACTGGGTGGCCGGTATCATCAACGGCACCGGCAACTTCATCCTCACCGAAATGCGCGAGAAGGGCCGTACCTTCGAAGACGTGCTGGCCGAAGCCCAGGCCCTGGGTTACGCCGAAGCCGACCCAACCTTCGACGTGGAAGGTATCGACGCCGCACATAAGCTCACCATTCTGGCGTCCATCGCCTTTGGTATTCCGCTGCAGTTCGACAAGGCCTACACCGAAGGCATCACCAAGCTGACCACCGCCGATGTGAACTACGCCGAAGCCCTGGGCTACCGCATCAAGCACCTGGGCGTGGCGCGCAGCACACCGGCCGGTATCGAGCTGCGTGTGCACCCGACGCTGATCCCGGCGGACCGCCTGATCGCCAACGTCAATGGTGTGATGAACGCCGTGATGGTCAACGGTGACGCCGCAGGTTCCACCCTGTTCTACGGCGCCGGTGCCGGCATGGAGCCGACCGCTTCGTCGGTGATTGCCGACCTGGTAGACGTGGTCCGCGCCATGACCAGCGACCCGGAAAACCGCGTGCCGCACTTGGCCTTCCAGCCGGACTCGCTGTCGGCCCATCCGATTTTGCCGATCGAAGCCTGCGAAAGCGCCTACTACCTGCGCATCCAGGCCCAGGATCACCCAGGCGTGTTGGCCCAGGTTGCCAGCATTCTGTCGGAGCGCGGTATCAATATAGAGTCGATCATGCAGAAGGAAGTCGAGGAGCAAAACGGCCAGGTGCCGATGATCCTGCTGACCCATCGCGTGCTCGAACAGCACATCAACGACGCCATCGCCGCCCTGGAAGCCCTGCAAGGCGTGGTCGGCCCGGTGGTGCGTATCCGCGTCGAACACTTGAACTAACCGATTTGTTCCAGAGGCCCCGTGTGTACGGCGGCCTCTGTTCGAGAATGTTTTAGAGGAGCCAGTCATGCGTTACATCAGCACCCGCGGCCAGGCACCGGCCCTGAATTTCGAAGACGTTTTGCTGGCAGGCCTTGCCACTGACGGCGGCCTGTACGTGCCGGAAAACCTGCCACGCTTCAGCCAGGAAGAAATCGCTTCGTGGGCTGGCCTGCCGTACCACGAACTGGCGTTCCGGGTAATGCGCCCGTTCGTCACCGGCAGCATTCCGGATGCGGATTTCAAGAAGATCCTGGAGGAGACCTACGGCGTCTTTTCCCACAGTGCTATCGCCCCATTGCGTCAACTGAACGGCAATGAATGGGTGTTGGAGCTGTTCCATGGCCCAACCCTGGCGTTCAAGGATTTCGCCCTGCAACTGTTGGGTCGCCTGCTCGACTACGTGCTGCAAAAGCGCGGCGAGCGCGTGGTGATCATCGGCGCCACCTCCGGTGATACCGGCTCGGCCGCCATCGAAGGCTGCAAGCACTGCGAAAACGTCGACATCTTCATCCTGCACCCGCACCAGCGCGTGTCGGAAGTTCAGCGTCGCCAGATGACCACCATTTTTGGTGAGAACATCCACAACATCGCCATCGAAGGCAACTTCGATGACTGCCAGGAAATGGTCAAGAACAGCTTCGCCGACCAGAGCTTCCTGAAAGGCACGCGCCTGGTGGCGGTGAACTCGATCAACTGGGCGCGGATCATGGCCCAGATCGTCTACTACTTCCATGCGTCCCTGCAGTTGGGCGGCCCGGCACGTTCGGTGTCGTTCTCGGTGCCAACCGGTAACTTCGGCGACATCTTCGCCGGTTACCTGGCGCGCAACATGGGCCTGCCGATCAACCAGTTGATCGTCGCCACCAACCGCAATGACATCCTGCACCGCTTCATGAGCGGCAACCAGTACGTCAAGGAAACCCTGCACGCCACGCTGTCGCCGTCCATGGACATCATGGTGTCGTCGAACTTCGAACGCCTGCTGTTCGACATGCACGGTCGCAACGGCGCGGCGATTGCCGGCCTGATGGACACCTTCAAGAGCGGCGGCGGTTTCAGCGTGGATGAAGAGCGCTGGACCGAAACCCGCAAGTTGTTCGACTCCTTGGCCGTGGACGACGCGCAGACCTGCGAAACCATCGCCGAAGTCTACGCCCAGACCGGCGAGTTGCTGGACCCACACACCGCCATCGGTGTGAAGGCCGCGCGCGAATGCCGTCGCAGCCTGGATATCCCGATGGTGATCCTGGGTACCGCCCACCCGGTTAAATTCCCGGAAGCGGTAGTGAAGGCGGGCATTGGCAAAGCGCTGGAGTTGCCGGTGCACTTGACCGACCTGTTCGAGCGTGAAGAACGTTGCACGGTGTTGGCCAATGACCTGAAGGCGGTGCAGGCGTTTGTGAGCCAGCATGGCAACCGGGGCAAGCCGTTGTAAGGCGAACCGCGTAGACAAAAACGCCGCTTTCCCTTCCTTGGGTCAGCGGCGTTTTTTTTGGCAGGCCCGGTATTCGCTAGCGTTTACGAGAGCAGCTTTTGTGCGATAGCCATTATGGTGCCGATCGCAGTGAACATGGCCACGACGATCCCCATGGGATACCAGAAATTCTCACGAGTGATCTTGTGAGTCTCCGCAGTAAGTTTGCGTTGCTCAGCATAGATGCGTGATATGTCGGCGTGAATCTTCTCCAGGGCAGCTTGTTCTTTGTCGTGTTCCAGCATCGTCTTCATCCTTCGCAATAAGGGCCTTTTGACATGCGCTTTTATCTGCATAGCAGCGTCACCAGCGCTCATCGAGTATAGGATTCACCTTCGGCCACAGCCGCCGGCAAACCCCAAAACAACCACCCATTGCGTAAGCATTCATGTGCGGCCGTTTTTTCCCTGTCATGTTGCAAGCGCATGCTGGA
This sequence comes from Pseudomonas kairouanensis, assembly GCF_004682055.1. Lineage (GTDB taxonomy): Bacteria > Pseudomonadota > Gammaproteobacteria > Pseudomonadales > Pseudomonadaceae > Aquipseudomonas > Aquipseudomonas kairouanensis. The sequence continues at coordinate 11,626 of NZ_QUZU01000055.1, forward strand.
ATCCGTCACTCCCTGACGGCCCCATAAAGACGATAAAGCGAACTTTCCTACGTCACGAACAGTCACTTAGGATAGATGCAGCTCCCGTTGAACCGATTGTTTCCGAACTATTGAGTGGTGATCGAGATGGAAAGTATCAGCCTATTGCTCGAAGAAGCACTGAGCCCTTATCAGGTTACGCTGACCGCCTCTGGTGCGCAGGACGAGTGCCTGGTGACCGTGAAGAATCCTGCTGGCGCTATTGTGGTCGAGCGTGAAGTCGACCGGGCGCAATTGATGGATAAGCGTGTGTTGGTGGATGTGGTGGACTGCCTGCTACGCGACATTAAAATCGCTGAAGGTCGCCTGGAGCCTTCGGTCATTGCGGCCCTGCGCAGCGCTGCCCAAACCCGCAACGCCGCCGCTGCATGAAGAATTGTTTATAGATGGAAACTTCCTACAACGTGGCCGGTCAGATTTCATAGCAGCAAGAGCAAACATTGTGCTCCGGTGTTTGTGCCTTGCTGTACGGGTCTTTATTGATAGGCCACGTTTAACCCCGAAGTGTCTCCCCACGCTTCGGGGTTTCTTTTTGCCTGCGATTCGTCACGGTTGCGGCGAGTCCTGGAAAAAGCTCGGGTTGTCCTGCAAGTAATGTTCTCGCATCACCGGGTCCAGCCACGAGGCGTAGGACTGCTGTACCTGTTCCAGCGGAATTTCGCGCAGTACCTGGTCGATACGTTCGATGGCCTGGCGCCCCTGGGCGGTGTCCGAGCAGCCAATGTGTGTGCGCTGGTAAGGGGCTGAGCCCTTGATGGGGTAGAAGCTCAAGTCGTCTGCGGCGATGCCCTGTTGCATCGCGTGATAGCGAATCTCCGGCCAATAGCCCAATACCGCCTCCAGCCGCCCCAGGCGTTGCATCTGCAACAGGCTACCCAAGGCGTCGTTGCCGTAGTGAAGCGCCAGTTTATGGGCGTCGGCCTGTTTGAGCTGTTCATCGATGATGGGGCCGTAGCTGCGTTCGGCGATGGCGCCCACGCGTGCCTTATGGGCATCAACAAAGGCCTGGAGGTCGAATCGACCTTCCGAGATATAGGGCGCCATGGCATCCTGCTGGTTGCGGCGCAACGTCACCCCGTTGCTGGCGACCACAAACGCCTGGCTGGAAAACACCACGTACTTCGCGCGGTCCCGGGTCCACAGCAGTGAGGGATCACAGGTAAATGAAGGCTCGCGCAGCATCTGTGTGCCCCGCGCGCGGTTGACGTGCAGCACCTGATGCCGATATTCCGGCAGGTGCTCGATCAGTATCGGCAGCAACTGGTCCAGGGCGCCCTGGCCCTTGCGCGGCCCTTCGAAGATGGTCAGCGGCGGCAGGTCGCGCAGCAACCAGATCAGCGTGTCCTCGGCGTGCGCAGTCGTAGGCCCGCCGGCGAGTAATCCGGCGGTGAGGCACAGCTGCATGAACCAGCGTTTGCACCGGAGGGTCATCAGATCGCGCCTTCCTCACGCAAGCGGACAATGGCGGCGGCGTCATAACCCAGGCCATTGAGCACCACGCTGTTGTGCTCACCCAGCTGCGGGCCCACCCACTCGCAACTGCCCGGTGTTTCGGACAGCTTGGGCACGATGCCCGGCATCTTGAAGTCCTTGCCACCGGGAAGCTTGGCCTTGAGGAACATCTCCCTGGCCAGAAATTGCGGGTCACCCAGCATGTCCTCGGCACTGTAGATGCGGCTGGCGGGCACCTCGGCCTTGTTCAACGCGTCGACTACTTGATCCAGCGGCAGCGAGTTAACCCAGCGGTCAATCACCCCATACAGCTCGTCACGACGGCTATCGCGCCCGTCATTGCTGGCAAGCTGCGGATCGTTGGCCAGGTCTTCACGGCCGATGGCTGCCATGAAGCGCTTGAAGATTGCATCACCGTTGGCGCCAATCTGCACATGCTTGCCGTCAAGGCTGGTGTGAATCGAGGAGGGCGTGATGCCGGGCATAATGTTGCCGGTGCGCTCGCGTATAAACCCGAACACGTCGAACTCCGGGATCATGCTTTCCATCATGGCGAAGATGGCTTCGTAGAGCGCGACGTCCACCACCTGGCCGAGGCCGCCGTTGACCTCGCGGTGACGCAGCGCCATCAGCGCGCCGATTACCGCCCACAAGGCTGCAATAGAGTCGCCGATGGAAATTCCCGTGCGTACCGGTGGGCGATCCTCGAAGCCGGTGATATAGCGCAAGCCGCCCATGGACTCGCCCACCGCGCCAAACCCCGGCTGATCCTTCATCGGCCCGGTCTGGCCAAAGCCCGAGAGGCGCACCATCACCAGCTTGGGGTTGAGCGCGTGCAGGGTTTCCCAGCTCAGGCCAAGTTTTTCCAGCACGCCGGGGCGGAAGTTTTCGATCAGGATGTCGGCGTCTGCCAGCAACTGTTTGAGGATCGCCAGGCCATCCGGGTGCTTGAGGTTCAGCGTCAGCGACTGTTTATTGCGTGCCTGCACGAACCACCACAGCGAGGTGCCCTCATAGAGCTTGCGCCATTTGCGCAGCGGGTCGCCGCCGTCTGGGGATTCGACCTTGATCACCTCGGCACCGAATTCGGCGCAGATCCGTGAGGCGAACGGGCCGGCGATCAGGGTGCCGAGTTCGATGACTTTCAGGCCGGCGAGGGGTTTGGCATTAAACGACATGAGGATCCTTGTCTGCGCGGGGCGGTGGCGTTAAGCCTTTTAACATAGGCGGGCGGTCATGGATAAGGATCATGATTCGTTGAATGGCCTCGCCATCGGTTAGACTGGCCGCCTTTCCCTGTCTCTAGAAGTCCGTTCATGGCCCAGCCGTCCACGACCTACAAATTCGAACTCAACCTCACCGACCTTGATCGCTCGGTGTACGAGAGCGTCAAACAGACCATCGCCCGCCATCCTTCGGAAACCGAAGAACGCATGACCGTGCGCCTGCTGGCCTACGCCCTTTGGTACAACGAGCAGCTGGCATTCGGCCGTGGCCTGTCAGATGTAGATGAGCCAGCATTGTGGGAAAAGAGCCTGGATGACCGGGTGCTGCACTGGATCGAAGTCGGCCAGCCCGATGCCGACCGCCTGACCTGGTGCTCGCGCCGCACCGAACGCACCAGCCTGCTGGCCTACGGCAGCCTGCGGGTGTGGGAAGGCAAGGTGGTGCCGGTGGCCAATAACCTGAAAAACGTACACATCGCCGCCGTGCCTCAGGAAGTCTTGGAGACCCTGGCCAAGGACATGCCCCGCGTGATCAAGTGGGATGTGATGATCAGCGAAGGCACGATCTTCGTCACCGACGATCGCGGCCAGCACGAAGTGCAGCTGCAATGGCTGGTTGGCGAGCGCGGTTGACTCCTGTAGGAGCGAGCTTGCTCGCGAAAAACCTGAGGGCGCCGCGTTAAGCCAGGCCACCCGTGTCATCGTTAACGATATTCGCGAGCAAGCTCGCTCCTACAGTTGTATTGAAGAGAATTCACCTGCGTCCCATGCGTATCGATCCCCGCCCATTGCCCGCCGTCCTGCCATTTCTTGGTGATTTGCCACCGCTGTTGACTCGTCTTTACGCCGCCCGCGGCGTGCAGTCGGAGGCCGAGCTGGATAAAGGCCTGGCGCGGTTGATTCCCTATCAACAGCTCAAGGGTATCGATGCGGCCGTGGACCTGCTGGTGACGGCCCTGGAGCAGCGCCAACGTATCCTGATCGTCGGTGACTTCGACGCCGATGGCGCCACCGCCAGCACGGTGGGCACCCTGGGCCTGCGTTTGCTGGGGGCGGCTCATGTCGATTACCTGGTGCCCAACCGTTTTGAATACGGCTACGGCCTGACCCCGGAAATCGTCGCCGTGGCCCTGCAGCGCGAGCCGCAGTTGCTGATCACCGTGGACAACGGTATCTCCAGCGTCGAAGGCGTGGCAGCGGCGAAGGCGGCGGGGTTGCAGGTATTGGTTACCGACCACCACTTGCCGGGCGATGAACTGCCGGCGGCGGACGCCATCGTCAACCCGAACCAGCCAGGTTGCGAGTTCCCCAGCAAGGCCCTGGCTGGTGTGGGCGTGATCTTCTACGTGCTCATGGCCCTGCGTGCGCGCCTGCGCAGCCTGGGCTGGTACGAGAACAAACCCCAGCCGAATATCGGCGAACTGCTCGACCTGGTGGCCCTGGGCAGCGTGGCTGACGTGGTGCCCCTGGACGCCAACAACCGCATCCTCGTGCACCAAGGCCTGGAGCGCATTCGCGCCGGTCGTGCGCGGCCGGGGATCAAGGCGATCCTTGAAGTGGCCAAGCGCGACGCGGCGCGGATTACCTCCACCGACCTGGGCTTTATCCTCGGGCCGCGCCTGAACGCGGCCGGGCGCCTGGATGATATGAGCCTGGGCATCGAATGCCTGCTCACCACCGACTTCGTCGCCGCACGGGATATGGCCGCGCAATTGGACGGCATGAACCAGGACCGCAAATCCATCGAGCAAGGCATGCAGCGTGAGGCCCTGGCCCAGCTCAAGGACTTGCCGGTGGAGTCGATGCCCTATGGGTTGTGCCTGTTCGACCCGGAGTGGCACCAAGGCGTGATCGGCATCCTGGCCTCGCGTATGAAAGAGCGCTACTTCCGCCCGACCATCGCCTTCGCCGACGCCGGCGATGGCTTGCTCAAGGGCTCAGGGCGCTCTGTGCAGGGCTTTCATATCCGTGATGCCCTGGCCGTGGTGGCGAGCCAGCATCCCAACCTGATCGCCAAGTACGGCGGCCACGCCATGGCGGCGGGTCTGACATTGCCGGAAGAAAACTTCCCACTGTTCGCCGAAGCGTTTGACGCCGAAGTCCGTCGGCAACTGCGTGAAGAAGACCTGACTGGCCGGTTGCTGTCCGATGGCACGCTGGCGGTGGAAGAGTTTCACCTGGAACTGGCCCGCGCGTTACGCCACGCCGGCCCTTGGGGTCAGCACTTTCCCGAGCCGTTGTTTCACGGGGTGTTTCAACTGGTGGAACAGCGCGTGGTAGGGGAGCGGCACCTGAAGGTGGTGCTCAAGACCGAATGCGGGTCGGTGAAGCTCGATGGCATTGCGTTTGGTGTAGACCGTGAGGTGTGGCCGAACCCGACGGTGAAGTGGGTGGAGTTGGCCTACAAGCTGGATGTGAACGAGTTTCGCGGCAATGAGACGGTGCAACTGATGATTGCCCATATCGAACCGCGCTGAATATTACCAACACCGCAAAACCAATGTGGGAGGGGGCTTGCCCCCGATAGCAGAGTGTCAGTCACTGAAGCTTTGACTGAGCCACCGCTATCGGGGGCAAGCCCCCTCCCACATTTTTTCTTGCGTACAGGCTGGGATTACTCAGCCTTGGCCTGATGCTTGACGATGATATCTACCAACCGCTTCGCCAGCGCCGGGTAGTTCTCGTCAAAGTGATGCCCACCCGGCAACTTCAACGCTTCACCTACCGCAGTCTTGTCGGTGCAACCACTCTCATCGACTTCCTCTGCACCATAGATGCACACCACCTTGTCCGCTGGCAGCTTGGCCATTTCCGGGCCGGTGGCGGCTTCTTTGCCGGCGTTACCCAGCCAGCCTTCCACTTCGATTTCAAAACTGCCGGTGCGGGCGAAGGCCAGCAGGATGATTGCGTCTACACGCTGCTGCTCATTTTCCGGCAGGCGGTTGTAGATGGCCGGCAGCACGTCGGCGCCGAACGAATAACCGGTCAGCACGAAGCGCTTGGTGCCCCACTTCTGCCGGTAGTGCTGCATCAGTTCGGTGAGGTCTTTGGCGCTTTGTTCCGGGGTTTTGTGCTGCCAGTAGTAGCGCAGGGTGTCGATGCCCACCACCGGGTAGCCGATCTTGGCCATTTCGCCGGCCACATCGCGGTCCAGGTCACGCCAGCCGCCGTCACCGGAGAGGAACAGGGTCACCGTGTCCTTGGCTTGGCCCGCCGGGACTTCCACCACCGGGATCGCCAGGCCGCCGTTGTCCGAACCCACCAGTTGCTTGCGCAGTTCGTTGTTCAGCACTTGCGGGTAATGAATGTCGTAGTCGCTGATGCTGGTGGTGGCGCGCGGTGTATCGCGTACGAAACTGGCGCTTTCATCGTCAGGGTTATCGTTCCACGCCACCAGCCAGTTGCCGTGGGCCGAGGTCTTAGGCAGCGGGTCCTTGCAGCCTTCCTGCACCAGGGCGAAGCCTACGGAGATGGCGTTGGCCTTATCGTCGTTCTGGGTGGCCAGCCAGCGCCACGCGAGGGCGGCGCCAGGACCGATGCCGCTGACCAGCGTCGCTGGCCCCTTGAGTTGGCCCAACGCGCTTTGCAGCGCTTGTTCCTGCAACTTGCAGTCATCCTTGGGCAGGATCACTTGCACGATCTGCGCCTTGCCACCCTGGCTCAAGGCGATCAGTTGGCTGTCGGTCAGGGTTTCATCGGCCATCACGGCCACGGCAACGCGGGCTTTGGGCGTGCCGTTGGGGGTCACGCGGGTCATCACCGAGCCGTCGGCCTGGGGCAATTGCTCCAGGGTCGGCTGCGGGGCAGGGCGGTTCCAGTACCAATAGCCGCCACCCAGGACCAGGGCGAGCAGCACTACAAAGGCCAATACATACCGCCAGGAGCGTCGAATCATCAGCGTTTCACCAATCCAGTCAAGCCGCCCGCGATCAGGGCGGCGGTATCGGCCAGTGCCACCAGCGGATCAAGTCCTGCGGGCACGGCCATGTAACGGGGTTCCCAGTCAGGCTGGAACTTGTCTTTGAAGCGGCGCAAACCTTGGAAGTTATACAGTTGCTCGCCACGGCGGAACACCATCGAGCCCAGGCGTTGGGTCAGCGGTGCACCACGGCGCGGTTGCAGGCCCGACAACGGCACCATGCCGAGGCTGAAGCGGGCGTAGCCATGACTCTTATAGTGTTGAATCAGGCCGACCATCATGAACTCCATGGTCAGCTTGGGCGCGTCCGGGTGGGCGCGCATCAGGTCGAGACTGGCCAGGTCATGGTTGTAGGTCTCGAGCAGGTTGGCGAAGGCCACCGGGCGCCCTTCGAAGCGAATGATCGCCATGCGAAAGTGCTTGAGGTAGTCGTCGCTGAAGCGGCCCAGGGAAAAACCTTTTTCCCGCACGTTCTTGCCCGTCAGCCAGGCGTCGGAGATGACTTTGAGTTCATCCATCGGCGCCATGCCTGGTTCATGGATCTCCAGGGACAGGCCGTCCCGGGTGCCACGGTTCCAGGTGTAGCGCAGGTCCTTCATCTCTTTGCCCTTGGCTTCCAGGTCAAAGCGTTTCAGATCCACACGGGCTTCTTCGCCCAGCTTGATCGCGGTCAGGCCGATGTCCATGTAGTAGGGCAGGTTCTCCGCCCGTACTTGATAGAACACAGGGCGCGCGTGGTGAATGTCGCACAGGTCGCGGAACTGCCAGATCATCTCGGCCCGTGGCTGGGTCGGGCCAATCGGGTCGTACAAGGCTACCAGGCTGCGCCCGCGCCGGGCGTACATGAGGAAAGCTTCATCATTGGGGTGGAACAGCAACGCCTTGTCACCCGTGAGCGCCAGGCCGCCGTCGGGCTGGGACGAGGCCATCAGGATCTTGGTGGCGCGCTCCAGTTCATCTGGCGTGGGCAAGTGGATCACCGGGCGCGCAGTGCGCAGCAGCCAGGTCAGCGACACGATCACCAGCAGCACGGCGGCACCCAGCAACGAGCGCAGGCCGCGGGGGGCGTTGGCGTCGAGGGTGAACTGCCACCACAGTTGATGGCTGTAGGGCACGTCTTGGTAGGCAAACAGCAGCAGCCAGATCGAAGCGCCCAACACACAGATACTGGCCACCAGGTACAGCGGCGAGAACGGCAATTCGGTCAGGCGGCTGGCGCGGTAGAACGAGCGCCGGAAGATCGCCAGCAAAATTGCAGTCATGGTCATCAGACTGGCTTCTTCCCAGTCGAAACCTTTGAGCAACGAGAGCAGGGCGCCGGTGAGCAGCAGCACCATGGTCAGCATCCAGGCGGCCGACAAACGTCGACGCAGGCCCTGGGCCAGCAACAGGCACAACACACCGATCAGGCTGGCGCCAAAGTGCGAGGCGTCAATCAGGCGGTGGGGTATCAGAAAGCCGATGTTTTCCAGGCGTGAGTCTATTTCTGGCGTTGCGCCGGAAAACAGCAAGACCACGCCGGACAAAAAAACCAGTACGGCCAACACCGGTGCCGCCAGGCCCGAGGCTACCCGCAGGCTCTGTTGAGTCTGGAACAGGCGCTGGGCCTCGTTGACCAGCAGGAACACGCAGGCGATCAGCAACGGCAGCACCACATAGATCATGCGGTACAGCAGCAGGGCGGCGGCCAATGGCGCGGCGCCTAGCTTGTCAGCGAAGGCGGCCAGCAGGATCGCTTCGAACACACCGACGCCGCCCGGTACATGGCTGAGCACACCAGCTGCCAAGGCCAGCAGGTACACCAGCAGGAACGGGCCAAAGGGCGGTGCTTCGGGCAGCAGCAAATAAAGGACAGTGGCCGCAGCGGCAACATCCAATGCGGTGATGATCAGTTGCAGGAAGGTCAGGCGGCGGCCAGGCAGGCGCAGCGTGCGACGACCCGCCTTGACCAACAGATTGTCCGGGTAGGGTTGTTCCGGCAGGCGACGGCGATAAATGCCGATGCACAGCACGGCTGACAACAGCAGCACCGCACCGGCAATACCGCCCAGCACGGCTTGTGGCAAGTGCAGGTACAGGGAAGCTGCGGGCAGGTTGCTCAGTGTTGCCAGGGCAGCCAGCGGCGGCAGTGCCGTGCCCAGGGCCAGGCTGGCGAATACGGTCATGTGGGCGACTTCTGAAGCGCCGATGCCATGGCGTGCATATAAACGGTAGCGCACCGAGCCGCCCGACAGCATCGACAGGCCAATGGCATTGCCGATGGCAAAGGCGGTAAAACCGCCGAGGGCCAGGGTCTTGGCGGGCAAGTTCACCCCCGCGTAACGCGCGCCAGAGAATTCATAGCCCAATAGAATGATGAATCCCGCGACAGCTGCGGCAAATGCACCCAGCAACGCTGGCTTGGGCACTTCCAGGATCGAGTCGTGGAGCGCGTAGAGGTCCAGTTCCAGCAGCAGGTGTCGGCAGGCGATCAGGGCGATTGCAAATAACAGCAGCGTGACGGCCAGCCCGATGGGTTGCCGGTATTTACTCAACAGATCCAGCCAGCGCAAACGGGTGGGGGTGATCGGTTGTTCTGCTGTGACGGTGTCTTGTGGTTCAGACGAGTTGGCGCGCATCAATCACCTCGTGGATTGTGCGCGACAGGATGGATGTATCCAGCCAAGTTACCAATCCCTATGGACAAAATAATTACAAATATTAACGCGTATCACCGGGTGGGGCGACTGCGGCCATTGGTCGTAGAGGAGTAAGCATAGCTTGCGATGAGATGGACTCTACAAACCGAAAACGGTTTCATGAAAGATGCCATGCCATTGTTTCAGAAGAACTTTTTCGCCGGATACAAAAAAGGCCACTCTTTCGAGTAGCCTTTTTTGATGTTTGGTTGCGGGAGCCGGATTTGAACCGACGACCTTCGGGTTATGAGCCCGACGAGCTACCAGACTGCTCCATCCCGCGTCTGTGGGCGGCATTCTACAGCCCAGCGGTGAGGTGTCAACCGTTAATGTCCCAATGGGCCAAATAAGCCTGAATTATTCTGAAATCAACGCTTTATCGACATTCCTGTAGGAGCGAGCTTGCTCGCGAAGACCCTCAAGACGCCTCGGTAAACCAGATGCCCCGCGTTATCGTTGACGATCTTCGCGAGCAAGCTCGCTCCTACAGGGGAGGGCAAAAATAGACGTGCACAAAAAAGGCCACTCTTTCGAGTAGCCTTTTTTGATGTTTGGTTGCGGGAGCCGGATTTGAACCGACGACCTTCGGGTTATGAGCCCGACGAGCTACCAGACTGCTCCATCCCGCGTCTGTGTGTCGGCATTCTACAGAGGAACGCTTGGGTGTCAACCGCTTAATCGAAGAAAAGCGCTTGTGGTTCAATCGCTTAGCGCCTGATGATAGTTGCATGAACCGCTTTGGCCCAGTCAGGGCAAGGGTTTCAGGTCTATTGGGAGGCCGGATTCGATTGAGAAAATAAATTCATCTGGGAATCTTCCTACCGCTCACGCGGAAGAATCAAACTACTGGTGCTATATACAGGGGTGAGTGCGATACTGGTCGCCCGTTGAATCAACCCTCTGTTTATATGACGCAACGCAAGATCATCCACGTCGACTGTGATTGCTTTTACGCCGCCATCGAGATGCGCGATGACCCGAGCCTGGCGCAAAAGCCGCTGGCCGTGGGCGGCTCGGCGGACCGCCGAGGTGTGATCGCTACCTGCAATTACGAGGCGCGGGCGTACGGGGTGCGTTCGGCCATGTCGTCACGCCACGCCTTGAAGCTGTGCCCGGACCTGACCATCGTCAAGCCGCGCATGGATGCCTATAAAGAAGCCTCGAAGGAAATCCAGACGATCTTTCGCGACTACACCGACCTGATCGAACCGTTGTCGCTGGATGAAGCCTACCTGGATGTTTCCGATAGCCCGCATTTTGGCGGCAGTGCCACCCGTATCGCCCAGGACATTCGCCGTCGGGTCTCCAACCAGTTGCACATCACCGTGTCCGCTGGCGTGGCGCCGAACAAGTTCCTGGCCAAGATCGCCAGTGACTGGAAGAAGCCCAACGGCCTGTTCGTGATTACTCCGGATCAGGTTGAAGATTTCGTTTCCCAACTGCGGGTGAGCAAGTTGCACGGTGTGGGCAAGGTCACCGCCGACAAGCTGGCGCGCCTGGGCATTGAAGACTGCTTGCAACTGCGCGAGTGGAACAAGCTGGCGCTGGTGCGTGAATTCGGCAGTTTTGGCGAGCGGCTGTGGAGCCTGGCTCGCGGGATTGATGATCGCGCGGTGCACAATGACAGTCGGCGGCAGTCGATCAGTGTGGAAAACACCTACGATGTGGACCTGCCGGATCTTTCAAGTTGCCTGGCCAAACTACCTGAATTGATGGAAACCCTGGCCGGGCGCATGGCGCGCATCGACAGCAGTTACCGGGCGGGCAAGCCGTTCGTGAAGGTGAAGTTTCATGACTTTACCCAGACCACCTTGGAGCAGGCGGGGGCAGGGCGGGATTTGGAGAGTTATCAACAGCTGCTGACGCAGGCGTTTAACCGGGGTGGGAAGCCGGTGCGGTTGTTGGGGGTTGGGGTGAGGTTGCTGGATCTGAGCAGCGGCAACGAACAACTCGAATTCTCCTGGTAGAAACCGGAAGCAAAATGTGGGAGGGGGCTTGCTCCCGATTGCGGTGTATCAGTCAGCCTATATATAGCTGACCCACCGCTATCGGGAGCAAGCCCCCTCCCACATTTAGATCTTCAGCAGGCTTTAGATCTCAGCGAGCGCCGGGATCTGCCACCAACCGCCCCGCATCCTTGGTCAGCGCCTGCAAAAACTCTTGCTGCAACTCCGGATCATTGCGCGTCAGCTCGATCAAGCTTTGTTCCAGCTCACTGGCTTCCTCTTCCAGCCCCAACTCCGACAGGCGCTTGACCCGGTGTACCCACTGGTTCACCTCGTCATCTTCCAGGTCGTCGTAGATCAGGCCGTGGGCTTCCAGCAACTTGCCGCGCAAGGTGCTGCTGATTGCCAGTGTCGAGTCCGAATGCACATCGTCCTGACCATCTTCCACGCTGATCTTCAAGGTGCTGACGCGGTTCAGGTCCTGTTCGGCAAATGGGCTGTCCAACAGGTTCAGGCGCAGTACGCCGTTGCGGTCGGTGGTCATCTCATGGGTCTGCTTGCCGGCGGTGACCTGCACCGGGCGTTCGCTCCAGGGCAGGCTCGAATACTCCACGCGCTTGTCGCGCTGGACTTCATCGATACCTGCAAGGTTCTGTTGCGCACGGCCGTGGGATTGCACGTTCATGAACGGGTTGAGGCCGTCCACGCCGTAGGTCAGCCAGTCGCGGGTCACGCTGGTCGGCAGGTTGCCAAGGGCAAAGATGTTCACCACATTGGCGCCCGCACCGGCCACCAAGGCTACCGCGCCCAAAGGCATTTCGTAGACTTTGCGCCAGGGTTGGTAAGGGGTGTAGCGGTCATAGCGACGGGTGACTTCGAACTCGGTGACCTCGAAAGTCTTCTGTTCGTGAATGCGCACCCGGCGTTGCGGCAGTTCCAGCACTTTGGGTTCGCCTACATCGATCTGCAGGCTGTGGTCGAGCAACTTACGCTCGACCCGCTCCTCGTGCTCGCTGCGTTGCGACATCTGGTTGGCGCAGCCGCTGACCAGCAGGGCGCCGCACAAGGCGGCGCCCCCCAGGGCTCTGGTGTTTCGCTTGAACATGACTTCTCTTGATCTGGTTTTCAGCGACGAATACGCGCCTGAAGGAAAGACAGCACGTCGGCCACCGGCAACGGTTGGGCTTCGGCTTCGGTCCGGCTCTTGTATTCCAGATTGCCATCGGCCAGGCCGCGGTCACTGACCACGATACGGTGCGGGATGCCAATCAGTTCCATGTCGGCGAACTTGATGCCGGGGCTGGTTTTCTTGTCCCGGTCATCTAGCAGCACTTCAAAACCTGCGGCCGTCAGTTCGGCATACAGTTTGTCGGTGGCTTCGCGTACTTGCTCGGTTTCATAACGCAGCGGCACCAGGGCGATCTGGAACGGCGCCAGGGCGTCGCTCCAGATGATGCCCTTCTCGTCGTTGTTCTGCTCGATAGCAGCGGCAACCACGCGGGAAACACCAATGCCGTAGCAGCCCATGTCCAGGGTGATCGGCTTGCCGTTCTCGCCCAGTACTTCGCACTTCATGGCCTTGCTGTACTTGTTGCCCAGCTGGAAGATGTGCCCAACTTCAATGCCGCGCTTGATCTCCAGGGTACCCTTGCCATCCGGGCTTGGGTCGCCGGCCACCACGTTACGCAGGTCGGCCACGGTCGGAACGGGCAGGTCACGCTCCCAGTTCACGCCGAAGTAGTGTTTGTCGTCGATGTTCGCGCCGATACCGAAGTCGCTCATCAGCTCAACCGAACGGTCGATGATGATCGGCAGCGGCAGGTTCAACGGGCCGAGTGAACCGGCACCGGCGCCAATGGCATCGCGCAGTTCGGCATCGGTGGCCATCACCAGCGGGCTGGCCACGCCAGGTTGCTGGGCGGCTTTGATTTCGTTGAGCTCGTGGTCGCCACGGATGACCAGGGCGATCAGCTTGCCTTCTTCCTCGGCACGCACGATCAGGGTCTTGATGGTCTTTTCAATCGGCAGATTGAATTTTTCCACCAGGGCCGCGATGGTCTTGGTTTCTGGGGTGTCCACCAGGCGCAGTTCTTCGGCCGGTGCAGGACGGGAGGTTTCCCGTGGCACGGCTTCGGCTTTCTCGATGTTCGCCGCGTAGTCGGAACCGTTGCTGAACACGATATCGTCTTCGCCGGACTCGGCCAGTACGTGGAACTCGTGGGAGCCCGCGCCGCCGATGGAGCCGTTGTCCGCTTCAACCGGGCGGAATTTCAGGCCCAGGCGCGTGAACACGTTGCAGTAGGCCTGGTGCATGCGGTCGTAAGTGACCTGCAGGGACGCCTGGTCAGCGTGGAACGAATAGGCGTCCTTCATGATGAATTCGCGGCCGCGCATCAAACCGAAGCGTGGGCGGATTTCGTCACGGAATTTGGTCTGGATCTGATACAGGTTCAGCGGCAGCTGCTTGTAGCTGCTCAGCTCGTTGCGCATCAGGTCGGTGATCACTTCTTCATGGGTCGGGCCGGCGCAGAAGTCGCGGCCATGACGATCCTTGAAGCGCAGCAACTCAGGGCCGTACTCTTCCCAGCGCCCGGATTCCTGCCACAGCTCAGCCGGTTGGGTGCTCGGCATCAACACTTCCAGAGAGCCGGCAGCGTTCATTTCTTCGCGAACGATGGCTTCGACCTTGCGCATCACCTTCAAGCCCATGGGCAACCAGGTGTACAGGCCGGAGGCCAGTTTGCGGATCATGCCGGCACGCAGCATCAACTGATGGCTGATCACGACGGCGTCGGAAGGCGTTTCTTTCTGTGTGGCGAGCAAATATTGACTGGTACGCATGGTAGGCCGTTGTCGGTTGCTTGGACTTGAAATGACTTGGGATTGTACGGGCGGTTGCCGCTCGCGTACAGGCATGAGCTATGTAGGAGCGAGCTTGCTCGCGAAGATCGTCAACGATGACGCGGGAAACCTGAGAAAACGCGGTATCTGTGAGTTCTTCGCGAGCAAGCTCGCTCCTACAAAGGATCCGTTTCTTCAGGGGGGTTGAGCCGCGCCCGGCGATTTTCCTGGAACCAATGCAATGCAATCAAAAACAGCGTCGGCACGCCCAGCAGGCAGGTGATCAGGAAGAAATTGTGGTAGCCGAACTTCTCCACCATCACCCCCGAATACCCGCCAATCAGGCGCGGCAGCAGCAGCATGATCGAGCTGAGCAACGCGTATTGAGTGGCCGAGAACTTGAGGTTGGTCAGGCTCGACAGGTAGGCCACGAACGCCGAAGTGGCCATGCCTGAGCTGAAGTTATCCAGGGAAATCGTGAAAATCAGCATCTGCAGATCCGGGCCCATGTCGGCCAGCGCCACGAACAGCAGATTGGTGCCAGCAGAGAACACACCACCGATAAACAGGATCGGCAAGATACCGAAGCGCACAATCAGCAGGCCGCCCATACCCGCGCCGAGCAGGGTCATGATCAGGCCGAAGATCTTGCTGACCCCGGCGATCTGGTCCTTGGTGAAGCCTTGGTCGATATAGAACACGTTGGCCATCACGCCCATGACGGTGTCCGACATGCGGTACGTGGCAATCAGCCCCAGCAGCAGCAACGCCTGCCAGCGATAGCGCAGGATAAAGTCGTTGACCGGCGTCAGCACGGGGGCCAGGCCGCGACGGCCCATGGCCGACAGGCACAGTGCGGTGAGGGTGATATAGAGGATGGCGCGCAGGAATGCGCGGTCGTCCATCAGCAAGTCCCACAGGCTCATGCCGTGGAACAGCACGCTTTCGAAGTCGGTGTTGAACAGCTGGGTGAACATCGCCGGCACCGACACCAGCAACACGATCAGCACAAACACCGATACCAGCTGATGGACAAAACTGTAGCGCCCGGCCTGCAACTGAGTACGCAGGGGGACGTTCGGCTCGCGCATGAACAGGGTGGTCAGCAGGGCGGGGATCATCAACACGCCAAACAGCACATAGGTGCCGAGCCACGCCGAGTGCTGGTAGTTGAAACCCGTGGAGCCAAAGCCTTCGGCAAAGAACAGCGCGCCGGCCGTGGCCAGCAGAGCGGCGATACGGTAGCCGGACATATAGCTGGCAGCCAGGGCAGCCTGGCGGCTGTCGTCGGCGATTTCCAGGCGATAGGCATCCACCGCGATGTCTTGGGTGGCAGACGCGAAGGCCACGATGACGGCAATGGCGATCAGCCAGGACAAGTGCTTCTGCGGGTCGCAGAAACCCATGCCGATCAGCCCGAGGATCACCAGGGATTGGGCCAGCACCAGCCATGAACGACGCCGCCCGAGTTTACCCAGCAGCGGCAGGCGCCATTGGTCTAGCAGTGGCGACCACACCCATTTGAACGCGTACGCCAAACCGATGAGGCTGGCATAGCCAATGGTCTCGCGGGCCACACCGGCCTCACGCAACCACACCGAAAGCGTCGAGAACACCAACATGTAAGGCAAGCCGGCGGCAAAGCCGAGCAACAACAGGACTAACGTCGAAGGGCTGGCATAGGCAGCGAGCGCGGCGCGCCAGGTTTTACGGGGCATGGGCTGGAGTCTGCCTCAGGTTTGCGGAAACAAAGCGCGCACTCTAACCGCTGTGCTCTACCGGGCGCCAGCCATGGCGCTGAATATCCACGCGATTGTTGCGCACAGTGACACCCTCGTCCCGCAAACGCGCGCGTTGTTCGTCCCCCGAGGCGCTGCCCACCGGCAGGCTTATCCGACCACCGGCACCCAGCACGCGGTGCCAGGGCAACTGGGTGTCCTCGGGCAGTTGGCTCAGGGTGCGCCCCACCCAGCGTGCCGCGCGGCCCAGCCCGGCCAGGTGGGCCAGCTCGCCGTAGCTCACCACGCAGCCAGCGGGTACTTGCGCCAGGGTCAGGTACAGCGCGGTTCGGCGCATTTGTGCGGGGCTCAGCGGGGTTTCGGCGGGTTGAGTCACTGTGGGTTTATCCGTTGAGATCGTCGGTGTATTTGTAAGAAGCGTCTGTAAACATGCCGATGAGAATTGAACTCAATACAAATCCTTGAGTCAGTCCTAGCTATCTAACACGATAAAGTCCCCTTTTCGCCAACCTTGAGCCCCAATCCGCTTATGTTGTCCAGAACCCTGCTATGCCTTGCTGTTTTCAGCGCCTCCACGCCCTTGCTGGCCGATACCGTCTGGTTGAAGAACGGTGACCGGCTGACCGGCAAGATCAAAGTCTTCGACGGTGGCAAGCTGCTGATTCAGACCGACTACGCAGGCGCCATTCCCGTCGATTGGAAGCAAGTCAAAACCCTGGAAAGCGACCAGGAGTTGCTGGTCAAGCAGGACGCGTATACCGGCGAAAAGGCCAAGTCCCTTAAAGCGGCGGATGACGGCAAGGTGGTGTTGGCCAATGGCGAGGCGCCCAAGACTGTCGAGTTGGCGAGCATCCAGCAGATCATCAAGCCCAAGCCTGTGATCGAGGACCTGGTGTGGAAGGGCAATGTCGACCTGGCGCTGGACTACAAGCGCGCCGAAAACGACACCAATGACTATGACATCGACTTCAAGACCACTGCGCGCCATGGCCAATGGCGTCACACCGGGCAGGGCGAGTACAACCGCGAATTCCAGGACGACGTGACCACCACCGATAACTGGTCCCTGGAATACGACCTCGATCGTTTCCTCACCGAGCATTGGTTCTGGCAGGGGCGGTTGACCTACAAGCGTGACAAGGTTGAAGACCTGGCTCGCCAGCGCACCGTCGGCACCGGCCCGGGCTACCAGTTCTGGGACGATGAGTTGGGGGCGTTCTCCCTGGGGTCGCTGGTGAACCGCACCGACTATGAATATGCCGAAGGCGGCAAGGACAACTTCTATTCGGTGGCCATGAAGTGGAACTACAACCGCTACCTGGTGGGCAAGACCGTTGAGTTCTTCACCAACGGTGAGTTGGGCCGTCCCATCGACGGGCCAGTTGATTACTCCCTCGATGCCGAAATGGGCCTGCGCTATAAAGTCACCGAATGGGCCTCCCTGAACCTCAAGGCCGAGCGCGACATTATCAGTGGCGACTCCGACAGCAGCCTGAGCAAGACCCGCTACACGGCAGGCTTCGGCGTAGCTTGGTAATGTAGCCTGGTAATAAGGTCGAACAAAACACGCTTGGCAACCGCTGCGCATATTGATTACCTTGTGTTGAGATCCATTCCCATATGCCATGGGCGGCCCACTACCCGAGGAGTCATACGTTGAGCACACAGGTTGCCAAGAACGCCCGAGAGCTGTTGCTCAAGGAATACCGTGGGGCGCTTTCCACGCTGTCCAAAGCCATGCCTGGCTTTCCTTTCGGCTCGGTCGTGCCGTATTGCCTCGACGAACAGGGCCGCCCGCTGATCCTGATCAGCCGCATTGCCCAGCACACCCATAACCTGCAGAAAGACCCCAAGTGTTCGCTGCTGGTCGGCGAGCGCGAGGCCGATGACGTACAGGCGGTCGGGCGCCTGACGTACCTGGCCGAAGCCGAGAAGCTGGAGGAGGGCGCCGCCATTGAAGCGGCGGCCGAGCGCTACTACCGCTACTTCCCCGATTCAGCCAATTACCACAAGGCCCACGATTTCGACTTCTGGGTGCTCAAACCGGTGCGCCACCGTTATATCGGCGGGTTTGGCGCGATCCACTGGGTTGACCAACTGACCCTGGCCAACCCGTTCGCCGGCAAGGCCGAGCTGAGCATGGTCGAGCACATGAACACCGACCACACCAAGGCCATCGCCCATTACGTCGACTTGGCGGGTTTACCCACCACTGAGCCCGCACAGTTGGCAGGCATCGACAGCGAAGGCATGCACCTGCGCATTGGCCAATCCCTGCATTGGCTGCCTTTTGCAGCGTCTTGCAACACGCCGACACAAGTGCGCGAAGCCCTGGTTTCATTGGCCCACGCCCAGGCCTGGCCGAAAAAAGCCGTGGCCAGCGCTTGAATTCACGAAACGGCGACGTCATCTAAGGTGGACTGGCAAGGCATTCTTGCGTTGAGGAACCATTTGATGCGCCCTTTTTTATTGCTCTTTCTGCTGTTCCCGGTGCTGGAGCTGTTCGTATTCGTTCAAGTCAGCAGTGCGATCGGGTTTTTCCCGGCACTGCTATTGATTATTCTCGGCTCGATGCTCGGCGTGTTGGTGCTGCGCGTCGCCGGCCTGGCCACGGCACTGCGTGCCCGTGAGAGTCTGAACCGCGGCGAGCTGCCGGCCCAGACCATGCTCGAAGGCCTGATGATGGCGTTGGCCGGTGGCCTGTTGATCCTGCCGGGCTTCATCAGCGATGTGGTCGGCCTGGTCATGCTGCTGCCGTTCACCCGCAAGCTGCTGGCGGGCAAGATGCGCCAGCGTGCCGAAGAGGCTGCGCTACGCCAACGTGCATTCGCCGATGACCTGCAACCCCGTGGCGGCCCGGCTCCGCGCCAACCGCTGGGGCGTGAAGGCGATGTCATCGAAGGTGAATTCGAACACCGCGACAGTAAATAACCGCTTCACTGGCACGGCACCTTCGGGTGCCGTGTTTGCTTTAGGCCTGCGGTACAGGTAAAAAATTTCCGCCTTGGCCCCTTGTAATAAGCTTATGCGCCCTTATGTAACGGTCACCGCAAGGTTTCTGGTGGCGACACCAGACAGACTTCCGCGACTTGCTTGGCGAGCCGCGACCGGCACAGCCGGAATACAACCCGCCGGTACTGACACCGGCCGATGAAAAACACAATTAGGAGAGATCGACAATGAGCAAGCTTCGTCCTCTGCACGACCGCGTCGTAATCCGTCGCAGCGAAGAAGAAAAGAAAACCGCTGGCGGTATCGTTCTGCCAGGTTCGGCTGCTGAAAAAGCCAACCACGGTGTAATCGTCGCTGCTGGCCCAGGCAAAACCCTGGAAAACGGTGAAGTGCGTGCTCTGGCCGTCAAAGTCGGTGACAAGGTTGTATTCGGTCCTTACTCCGGCAGCAACACTGTGAAGATCGACGGCGAAGACCTGCTGGTCATGGCTGAGAACGAGATTCTCGCCGTTCTGGAAGCGTGATTTTTCCGCTTACTTTCCCGTTACTCCAAAGAATTTAAGGAATATCGATCATGGCTGCTAAAGAAGTTAAATTCGGCGATTCCGCCCGTAAAAAAATGCTCACCGGTGTCAACGTCCTGGCTGACGCAGTAAAAGCGACCCTGGGCCCGAAAGGCCGTAACGTGATCATCGAGAAGAGCTTCGGCGCTCCGACCATCACCAAGGACGGCGTTTCCGTAGCAAAAGAAATCGAACTGGAAGACCGTTTCGAAAACATGGGCGCGCAGCTGGTCAAAGACGTTGCCTCCCGTGCCAACGATGACGCAGGCGACGGCACCACCACCGCTACCGTTCTGGCTCAGGCCATCGTCAACGAAGGCTACAAAGCCGTCGCTGCCGGCATGAACCCGATGGACTTGAAGCGCGGCATCGACAAGGCGACCATCGCTATCGTTGCTGAGCTGAAAAACCTGTCCAAGCCTTGCGCTGACACCAAGGCTATCGCTCAGGTAGGTACCATCTCCGCCAACTCCGACAGCTCCATCGGCGACATCATTGCCGAAGCCATGGAAAAAGTCGGTAAAGAAGGCGTGATCACCGTTGAAGAAGGCACTGGCCTGGAAAACGAACTGTCGGTTGTAGAAGGCATGCAGTTCGACCGTGGCTACCTGTCCCCGTACTTCGTCAACAAGCCAGACACCATGGTTGCCGAGCTGGACAGCCCGCTGATCCTGTTGGTCGACAAAAAGATCTCCAACATCCGCGAAATGCTGCCAGTACTGGAAGCTGTGGCTAAAGCCGGCCGTCCATTGCTGATCGTTTCCGAAGACGTTGAAGGCGAAGCCTTGGCGACTCTGGTTGTGAACAACATGCGTGGCATCGTTAAAGTCGCAGCCGTCAAGGCTCCAGGCTTCGGCGACCGTCGCAAGGCCATGCTGCAGGACATCGCTGTCCTGACCGGCGGTACCGTTATCTCCGAAGAGATCGGCCTGAGCCTGGAAAGCGCCACCCTGGAAAACCTGGGCAGCGCCAAGCGCGTCACCATCTCCAAAGAAAACACCATCATCGTTGACGGTGCTGGCGTTGAGCAGGACATCCAGGCGCGTATCTCCCAGATCCGTGCCCAGGTTGCCGAGACTTCGTCCGACTACGACCGTGAAAAACTGCAAGAGCGCCTGGCCAAGCTGTCTGGCGGCGTTGCAGTGATCAAGGTTGGCGCTGGTTCCGAAGTAGAAATGAAAGAGAAGAAAGCCCGCGTTGAAGACGCCCTGCACGCAACCCGTGCAGCCGTTGAAGAAGGCGTGGTACCTGGCGGTGGCGTTGCGCTGATCCGTGCTCTGGAAGCCCTGACCAACCTGACCGGCGACAACGCTGACCAGAACGTCGGTATCGCTGTACTGCGTCGCGCTGTTGAAGCGCCACTGCGCCAGATCGCTGCCAACTCCGGCGACGAGCCAAGCGTTGTGGTCAACGAAGTCAAGAACGGCAAAGGTAACTACGGTTACAACGCTGCGACTGGCGTCTACGGCGACATGATCGAAATGGGCATCCTGGACCCTACCAAGGTGACCCGTTCCGCGCTGCAAGCAGCAGCCTCCATCGGCGGCCTGGTACTGACCACCGAAGCTGCAATCGCTGACAAGCCAAAGGCTGAAGGCGCTGGCGGTGGCGGTATGCCAGACATGGGCGGCATGGGTGGCATGGGCGGCATGATGTAAGCCAGCCTTACCCCCGCGCTAAAAAAGCCCCGCCTGCAGTGATGCAGGCGGGGCTTTTTATTGGGCGCAAGGCCCCAGTATTGGAGGTATCCCCCATCCAAATGTGGGAGCGAAGTTGCCCGCGAAAACGAAATATCGGCGGATAAAAACCTTGGATCAATCGCCAATTCTCCACCCAACACTGTCGCCAAACTGTGAAGCCATAGTGAAAATCTCGTTCTGCTTAACTATCGGTTGAAAACCCTTATCGGCGTGGCTTCCAGGTCTATCCCTAAGCCCCGCTTGGCCTTAAGCTGCGCGAGCCAACACGGCCGTTACCGCGTACGGAGACACCGCCCATGCGAATTCTATTGGTTGAAGACAACCGCGATATTCTGGCCAACCTGGCCGATTACCTGGGGCTAAAAGGCTATACCGTGGACTGTGCGCAGGACGGTCTGTCGGGCCTGCACCTGGCCGCCACCGAGCATTACGACCTGATCGTGCTCGACATCATGCTGCCCGGCATCGATGGCTACACCCTGTGCAAACGCCTGCGCGAAGACGCACGCCGCGACACGCCGGTGATCATGCTCACCGCCCGCGACCAATTGGATGACCGGCTGCAGGGCTTCAAGTCTGGCGCCGACGACTACCTGCTCAAACCCTTTGCCCTGTCGGAACTGGCCGCCCGCATCGAAGCGGTACTGCGCCGTGCCCAGGGCGGCGGCCGCCGCGCCCTGCAAGTGGGCGACCTGAGCTACGACCTCGATACCCTGGAAGTCACCCGCGAAGGGCGCCTGCTCAAACTCAACCCGGTCGGCCTGAAACTCCTGGCGGTGCTGATGCAAAAGAGCCCCCACGTACTGCGCCGGGAAATTCTCGAAGAAGCCCTGTGGGGCGATGACTGCCCGGACAGCGACAGCCTGCGCAGCCACGTCCACCAATTGCGTCAGGTGATCGACAAGCCGTTCGCCAAGCCGTTGCTGCAAACGGTGCACGGCGTGGGTTATCGCCTGGCCGAGGGTCGTGATGGAGTTTAAGCAAAGCCTTGCCCAGCGGATCATCATCGCCTTTGCCTTGATGAGTGCGTTGGTGGCGGGGGCCTTTGCCATGGGCATCGTCGCGACGGTGCACCTGGTGGAAGAGAAGCTGATCTCGGCGGGCCTGGGCGGTGACTTGCAGCGCCTGCTGCTGATGGACACCGTCGAAGACTGGCGGCACCGCCCCGAGCCGGACCAGTTGTTTTACTTCAGTGGTGGCCCCGGCGATTTCGAGTTGCCCAAGGACCTGCGCCACCTCGAACCCGGTTTTCATGAGGTCTTTCGCGAAGCGCTGTCGTACCACGCCATGGTTGAAGTGATCGACGGTCGGCGTTATGTACTGTTGCAGGACCAGAGCGACTTTGAAGAGCGCGAGCGCGTGCTGTTCGCCGTCGTGCTGGTGGGTTTTGTGCTCAGCCTGGCGTTGGCGGTATTCCTTGGCTGGGTGCTGGCCCGCAAGGTCATGGCGCCGGTAGTCCGCCTGGCGCGCCAGGTACGCCATCGCGATCAGCTGCTGGGGTTGGCGCCGCCGTTGGCACCGGATTACGCGGCCGATGAAGTCGGCGAGCTGGCCGTGGCGTTCGATGCCACCCTGGGCCGTTTGCGCCAAGCTTTGTCCCGCGAGCAGCTGTTTACCAGCGATGTAAGCCATGAGTTGCGCACGCCCTTGATGGTGTTGGCGAGTTCCTGCGAATTGCTGCTGGAAAACCCGGCCATCGATCAACGTGGGCGAAATCAAGTACAGCGCATTGCCCGCGCCTGTGAAGAAATGCGCGAGCTGGTGCAGACCTTCCTGATGCTGGCCCGTGCCCAGCATGACGATGCTGCCATGTCACCCCAAGTGACCCTGACCCAGGTCGCCGAGGATCTACTCGGCATATGGCGCGACCCTATCCAGCACAAGGGGCTTGAGCTTATCTACCAACCGGGCAACCCGCTGGATACCCGCTACAACACCACCTTCCTGCATGCGGTCATGGGCAACCTGTTGCGTAACGCCCTGCATTACACCGAGCACGGTTTTATTCGACTCACGTTGGAACCCAGTGGTTTTGTAGTGGAAGACTCAGGTGTGGGCATTCCTGAGGAAAAGCGCGAAGCCATGTTCGAGCCGTTCGTACGGGGTGCCGAGAAGCGCGGCGACGGCCTGGGCCTAGGCCTGTCGTTGGTGCAACGCATCTGTGAGAACCAGGGCTGGAGCGTGAGCCTCAGCACCATGGAGCCCAATGGCTGCCGCTTTCATGTCGAGCTGAGCCAGGTCAAATCCTGAGGGCTGGGGTTGCCGTTATGCTGCGCCAAGCCGCTTGGGATTTTCGGCGAAGATGGCCCCATGATACTGAATGTGTCTGTAAAGTCTTGAAATGTATGGGATTGGACAGGACAACTTTTTCACAAAGAGTTGACCTGGTGATCACAGTTGGGTGCTTAAGGTTGTAGGCATCAGCAACTGGAGATCCGTCGATGTCTACCCCGATCAAGCTCGAATTTTCCGATAAGTACGACGATCAGCACGCCGAAGAATATTTGCTCAAGCACAAGGACAATCTGGCTCGCAGGTTGTCCCACAAACGCGACGAGCAACTGGCCCGTGGCGCGCTGGCCATGGCCGGTGAGCCCGGCCTGGTGCTGGACCTACCGTGCGGGGCGGGGCGTTTCTGGCCGCTGCTGGCGGAAAAACCCAATCGCGTGATCATCGGCGCCGACAATTCGGCCTCGATGTTGAAGGTCGCAACGGCTGCCCAACCCGCCGATGTGGTGAAACGGGTACGACCCTTGCAGACATCTGCTTTTGATATCGACCTGCCGGACAATTCGGTCGACAGTATTTTCTGCATGCGCCTGCTGCACCACATCGGTGACCCGGCGCATCGACTGGCGATACTGCGTGAGTTTCAGCGTGTTACACGAGACAGCGTGATCCTTTCGCTGTGGGTGGATGGCAATTTCAAGGCCTGGAAACGCAAGCGGCTCGAAGGACAGCGCCGTAGGAACGGTGAGCAGGAAGGTTACCAAAACCGATTTGTGTTACCGGCTGTTACTGTTGAAGACGAATTCGAGCAGGCGGGTTTCCGTATTCAGGAATCCCTGGACTTCATGCCGCTCTACGCCATGTGGCGAGTGTATGTATTGCGAAAGAGGTAACAGGATGGCAGTTGAGTGCGTAGCAGGCAGTCACGTAGCGCCCGAAGAACGCTTCGATTACTTCTGGCGCCAGCAGGGCGAGTGGGTCGAGGAACCCAATCGTCGCCGTGGTGGTGAAAGCGGCGTGCAGCGGGTGATGAGCGCCAATGGCAACCTGCTCTACAGCAAGCGCCAGACCGGGCATATCTACCGCAGTTGGCTGCACCCGTTTGGCCGCCCTACGGTGTTGCGTGAGCGGGACGCTATCAAGGGCCTGCGCCTGCTGGATGTGCGGGTACCGGAGATGGTCTTTTGTGAGGCGCGCCGTGATCCCGAGCACCGCTGGAAGGCATTGCTGGTGACGGCAGCCCTGGACGGTTTCGACGAAATCGAAAACTGGTATACGGCGGGTGGCCGTGAGCAGTACGGCGAGTTGGTGCACGAACGGGTACTCAAGGAATTGGCCGCCACCCTGGCCCGTATGCACAAGGGCCGCTGGCAGCACGGTTGCCTGTACATCAAGCACATCTTCGTGCGAGTCACCGGAGCCGGTGACGCGGCCAATGTGGAAATAGCTCTGCTGGATTTCGAGAAATGCCGACAGCGCCTGACCGCTTATCGGGCCGCCTCCCACGACATGCTGCAGCTGCGTCGCCATTCGTCGTGGAGCGCCGCTGACTGGGAAAAACTCAGCTACTTTTACGAGACGGCGTTTGGCAGCGCTATCAAGGGTTTAACCAGATGAAGCTAGAAATAGCACGAGGTGTGTTCCTGGTCGGGGCGCTGGGCATTGCAGCCCTGGCGCTGGCGGCATGGGAGCAACCTCGCACACAGGTGCTCAGTGCATCGCAGGGCAGCGCGCAATGCTTGCTGCCGCGCGTGGCCAAGGCGAGTGTGGCGGCCAAGCCTGATCATGAGTTGTTGCTGTTCATGTTTGGAATGTCTCAAGGGATGAGGCCGCAAAGTTGAAACGATTCAAACCCCCGAGAAAGGGCCTTGCAATGCGAGGCCCTTTTTTTT
>NZ_QUZU01000056.1 GCF_004682055.1 Pseudomonas kairouanensis
TTCTTGTCGATGCCAGCGGCCATGCCGTCAGTGGCAACGCCAGCCATGTCGGCGGATTTGGTCAGCACCCAGTTATGGCCCATCACGTTTTTCGGCAGGTTGCCCGAGTGCTCCAGGTTCACAGTGAAGGACTTGCAGCTCTTGTCGATGGTGATTTCTTTAGTGTTGAAGGACATCTGGTCGGTGGAGTCGACGGTGACCGCGCACTCTGCAGCAAGCAACTGGCCGCTCGCCAGAGTCAGCAGGGAAACAGCAACGAGTTTGGCAAACATGTGAATCTCCAAGGCAGGGTTTAAAAGACGTATTGGGACAAGGGTGCCTGATCCAGGCTGAAATTCTTATGATCTGAGTCAACGGATTGTATACAACTTTAGGCTATCAGACTTATCAACACAATCTAACAGCTAAAGTCGTACGACCTTTCTATGATCGGCCCATCCCCCACTGGAGTCCGAGCCATGCACTTAAACCAACTGTTCAATGGCCTTTTGGCCGCGTACGCCTGCGGTAAGTGAAGGCCAAGGGCGCTGCTAAGCTGCTACCATGGCAACCCAAGGCAGCTGCGCGCCGCCACCCTCACCTTCGACCCTAGAGGATCGCCCATGGCCAAACCTAATTACTCCTTCGCAAAACGTCAGAGAGACCTGGCCAAGGAGCAGAAGAAAGAGGAAAAACTGCAACGCAAGAAAGCCGCTGCAGACGAAGAGGCCAATGGGCTGAACGCAGACGTCGATAGTGAAGAAACGAGCGACGAGACCGAAACACCAAAAGATCCGGCTGAATAATTTCCTTTGTGGTGAACCGGCCGACCCGGTTCGCCACAATCTGCCGTTATTGCAGCGGCATCACCGTTACCCGCACTTCCGGGTCATGGTTCCCTCCCCCCAGGATCACCCCCCGCAACGGCGACACATCCGAGAAATCCCGGCCCCAGGCCAGGGTGATGTGCTCCAGTGCCGGCTGCACATTATTCGTCGGATCAAAATCCACCCAGCCTGACACCGGGCAATACACCGACACCCACGCATGGGACGCATCGGCGCCGATCAGCCGTGGCTGGCCTGGCGGCGGCTGGGTGAGCAGGTAGCCGCTGATATAGCGCGCCGCCAGACCCCGCGAGCGCAGGCACGCGAGCATCAGGTGGGCGAAGTCCTGGCACACGCCACGACGGCGCTCCAGCACTTCCACCAACGGTGTGGCGACTTGGGTGGCTTCGGCATCGAAGGTGAATTCGCTGAAGATTTTTTCCATCAGCGCCTGCACGCCGAGCAACAAGGGCCGCGCAGGCGCAAAGCAACTCTCGGAGAACTCAACGAAGGTTTGCTTCAAATGCACATAGGGCGATTCGAAGCGGTAGCGGCACGCTTCGATCACGTCCTGCGTCAGCGGCTGACTGCTGTAGGTGAGGCTATCGCGGGTCTTATCCCAGGCGGGCGACTGCTGAAAATCCAGCAGCGGGCGCGCGAGCACTTCCACCGTCAGGCTCGCGTTTACCAGCAGCTCATCGTGGGGACGTTCGAACGCCAGGCGCGTGATGGGGTTGCCGAACACATCCAGCTCATCACGCCGCGACGACGGCTGCGGGCTGATATCCAGTTGCTGCGCCGTGCAGCGTTGCCAGGCGCACGGCCGTGGCCACAGGTGCGCCAACTGCTGGGCCAGGGACACCGGGCTGTCGTAGTGGTAATGGGTATCGTGGAAGATCTGGTAGCGCGCACTCATCACAACGACACCGTTTGCTGGCTGACATCATCCACATGGGCAAAGTGGCGCAACGCCAGGCGGTCCGACACTTGCCCACTCTCATCGGCCACTGCTTGCAGCAGGTCGGCCAGGCCGTCCAGCGCGGCACGCACGCTGGACTCGCCAAACAACGGGTTCTCCAGGCAACCCAGGTCAAAGCGCGCAAGGCGCTCCACCAATGGGCCGAGGCCGGTTTCCCGGGGCACACCAAAATCATCGTTCAAACGGCGCAAGGTGCGGCTCACCAGCTTCAACTGGAACAGCACGGCGTGGGGGTTCTGCTCGTCCAGCAGCAGCAAGTCGAGCACCGGGATCAACTGCGGCACGGCCAGGTAGCGCGAACGATAGGTGATGCTGCTGTTGCCCAGTTCCAGCAACCACTCAAGCCCTGCCTGATCGAACACCGCCACGCCGCGCAGGAATGCCGCCAGGCTGCTGCTCAAGAACTGCAGGCGCTCGATACGCCGGCCCATCATCAAAAAGCGCCAGCCTTCATCGCGGGTCATGTCGTCCAGCGCGAAGCCAGACAACGCCGCCAAGGACATCACCAGGCGGTTGAGGAAGTCCAGCAACTCGCCAAAATCCGGCGTCTCGCTTTCCAGTTCCATGGCTTCGCGTTGCAACTCCACCAGGGCCTGCCAGTTTTCCCGGGACAACTTGCCGCGCACCTGGGATGCCGCCCACTGCAAGCGCTGCAGGTTGGCCCGCAAGCTCGACGGCCAGTCATCGCCCAGCAGCGCTGCCAGCAGGCGCTCGGGCAACTCGCCCTCCTCCGGCAACAGGCGCAGGGTTTCCCCCAGCTCGACTGCCGCCTGCAAGGCCAAGGGATCGTCGCCATCTACATACCGCGCCAGCACGATGCGCAACCAGCGCGCGCTGTCATCACAGCGCTCGCAGTAACGGCCAAACCAGAACAGGTTTTCCACCACGCGCGACGGCAGGTACGGGTCGCGGCGCACCAGGTCATGGGCGCCAATGGCCCGCTGTGCTCGCCACTGTTCGCCACCCGGTGCGCGCTCGCCAAGCACCCAGGTGTCCTTGCTGGCGCCGCCGCGTTGCATCGACACCACTTCGGCATCTGCCTCGGCGGCCACGCGGGTCAGGCCGCCGGGCAGCACACGGTAACCTTCATCGC
Source organism: Pseudomonas kairouanensis (assembly GCF_004682055.1). GTDB lineage: Bacteria > Pseudomonadota > Gammaproteobacteria > Pseudomonadales > Pseudomonadaceae > Aquipseudomonas > Aquipseudomonas kairouanensis. Next base: position 2,879 of record NZ_QUZU01000056.1, read on the forward strand.
TGGCCACGGCATACACGCGCATGCCAATGGCGCGATGTTGCAGGTGGTCTTCCACGGTGTGCCACACCGGCGCCTGGGACAGTTGCGCCAGCTCCTGGGCCACATAGGCGTAAGGCCGTGCACGCATGCGTTCGGCCAGGGCCTGGCGTTGCTTTTCATTCAGGTCGCGGCCAAATACCGGGGCGAAGCTTTGGGAAGGAAACGCGGGCTTGATCAGCAGTTCCGGCAGTTTCTCCAGCGCTTGGGCGAGCACCGGCGCTTCACCGCACCACCAGGTCGCAATGGACGGCAGGATCAGTTCTTCACCAAACAGAAATTCGTTGATCTTCGGCAGAAAGCCCAGCAAGCCGGGGGACTCCAGCACGCCACTGCCCAGGGCATTGGCCACCAGCACGTTGCCTTGGCGCACCGCGTCCAGCAGGCCCGGCACACCGAGGGCCGAGTCGGTGCGCAGCTCCAGCGGGTCGCAGAAGTCGTCGTCCAGGCGGCGCATGATCGCGTGTACCCGGCGCAGGCCGCTGAGGGTCTTGAGGAACACGGTGCTGTCGCGCACGGTGAGGTCGCCGCCTTCCACCAGCGGATAACCGAGTTGGCGGGCAAGGTAAAGGTGTTCGAAGTAGCTTTCGTTGAAACGTCCGGGGGTGAGCAGCACGATCAGCGGTGGCTGGTCGTCGCTGGGCGCCTGGCGGGCCAGGGTTTCCTGCAGGGTACGGAAGAAACCGGTGAGGTGCTGCACCTGCAAGTCGCGGTACAGGTCCGGGAAGGCGCGGGACACGATGGTGCGGTTTTCCAACGCATAACCGGCACCCGACGGTGCCTGGGTACGGTCGGCGGTGACCCACCAGCGACCGTCCGGCGTACGCGCCAGGTCCACGGCGTACAGGTGCAGAAAAGCACCGTCCGGCGGCTGGATGCCCTGGCACGGCCACAGGAAGTTGTTGTGCCCAAATACCAGTTCGGCCGGAAGCAGGCCTTCCTTGATCAGGCGTTGCGGGCCGTACAGGTCGGCCAGTACCGCATTGAGCAAGCGTGCACGTTGGGCGATCCCGGCGGACAACTGCTGCCACTCTTCGGCCGCCAGCACATGGGGCAGCAGGTCCAATTCCCACGGGCGGTCGGCGCCCTTGGGGTCGGCGTAGACGTTGTAGGTCACGCCGTTTTCCTGGATCTGCCGCGTCAGCAACGCCTGGCGCTGGGCCAATTGCGCGGGGGTGCTGCGCTGCAAATGGTCGAGCAGGCGCTGCCAGTGGGCGCGCACGGCGCCGCTGTCATCCAGCAGTTCGTGGTAAGTGCCCGCAGTCAGCGGGTAACGGTCGAGCAAGTCGGACATGGAACGCTCGGCAGAGGCAAAGGGGCTCAGATTAACCTACAAACACTGCAAATCTCCTGTGGGAGGGGGCAAGCCCCCTCCCACATTTTTGATCGCGTTTAGTCATTTTTATGGGGGAAACGCCGCAGATCCAAGGTCATCGGCAACTCATCGTTGATGACAACTTGTGGCACTGGAATATTACCGGGCGTATGCCCCAACCGGAAAAACCTTGCCATCCGCCGACTCTCCGCCTCATTGGCATTCACCGGCAAACTGTCGTAATTACGCCCGCCCGGATGGGCAACGTGGTACTGGCAGCCGCCCAGCGAACGCTGCATCCAGGTATCCAGCAAATCAAACACTAACGGCGCATGCACCGGGATGGTCGGTTGCAGGCAGTTGGCCGGTTGCCAGGCGCGATAACGCACACCCGCAACAAACTCGCCCACTCGGCCAGTGGCTTGCAGCGGCACCGGGATGCCATTGCAGGTCAGCAGGTAGCGTTGCGGTGGCAGCCCGGTCAGCTTGACTTGCAGGCGCTCCAGGGACGAATCCACATAACGCACCGTGCCGCCTACCGCGCCCTCCTCGCCCAGTACGTGCCAGGGCTCCAGCGCTTGGCGCAGTTCCAGTTCGATGCCACTGACGGCGTAGTCACCCACCTTGGGAAAACGGAACTCCAGGTGCGCGGCAAACCATTCGGCGCGCAGCGGGTAGCCGGCGGCGTTGAGTTCGACGATCACGTCGGCAAAGTCCTGCTCGATAAAGTGCGGCAGCAGGAAGCGGTCATGCAGCTCGGTGCCCCAGCGCGCCAGCTTCGGCGGCGCGTAGGGTTCGCGCCAGAAGCGTGCCACCAGGGCGCGCAGCAGCAATTGTTGGGTCAGGCTCATGCGCGCATGGGGCGGCATCTCGAAGGCGCGCAATTCCAGCAGGCCCAGGCGGCCGGTGGCGCCGTCCGGCGAGTAAAGCTTGTCAATGCAGAATTCGGCGCGGTGGGTGTTGCCCGTCACGTCGATCAGCAGGTTGCGCAGCAGGCGGTCCACCAACCAGGGCGGGCATTGCTCGCCGGGCTCGGGCATTTGCGCGAAGGCGATTTCCAGTTCGTACAGCGCGTCGTTACGCGCTTCGTCCACCCGTGGCGCCTGGGAAGTGGGGCCGATAAACAGGCCGGAGAACAGATACGACAATGACGGATGGTTGTGCCAGTAACTGATCAGGCTGCGCAGCAGATCGGGGCGGCGCAGGAAGGGGGAATCCTTGGGCGTGGCGCCGCCCAAGACAAAGTGGTTGCCGCCGCCGGTGCCGGTGTGGCGGCCGTCGATCATGAATTTTTCGGTGGTGAGGCGGGTTTGCCGCGCCTCTTCGTAAAGGAATTCGGTGCGCTCCACCAACTCATCCCAAGTGGCGGACGGCTGCACATTCACCTCGATCACACCGGGGTCCGGCGTGACGCGAAAGTTGCTCAAGCGTGTGTCCGCAGGCGGCTCGTAGCCTTCCAGCAACACCGGGCAATGCAGTTCTTCGGCGGTGGCTTCGATGGCGGCCACCAGTGCCAGGTAATCCTCGACGCGCTCCAGCGGTGGCATAAACAGGTACAAACGCCCTTCCCGCGCTTCGGCGCACAGGGCGGTGCGCGTCAACCAATCGGCGGACTGATCCACTTCGGGCACACGTTCATCGACGGGCGCGGCAGCATCATGGTGTTGCAGTGTTGCCGTGCTCGGCAGGTCGGGCTGATCCTGGTTCGGGTCGGTGGGGTGCACAAACGGGTACTCCGCCGCTGTCACCCAGGGTTGCGACGCCAACGGCAGGCGGTAGCCCAGGGGCGAATCCCCCGGCACCAGGCGGCAGTGGTTATCCCGCAGGTACCAGCGCCCGCTCTGCCAGCGGTCGTTGGCGGCGGTGCGCGCCAGCGGCAGCACCTGGCCAATGACTTTATCCAGGCCCTGGCTGAACACTTTGCGCAGGCGCTCGCGCTCCAGGTCGTCGCTCAGGCGCGGGTCCTGGGCGGTGACGTTGTGCGGCAGCGCACCTTCGCGCCACAGGTAGTAGAAGTTGTCTTCAAAGGCCGGGAACACAAAGCGCGCCGGCAGCTTGAGGCGTTCGGCCACACTGGCCAGGAAGCGCCCGGCCATGGCGCCGTCCGCGCCATAATCTTCCTGCTCGTCGGCGATCAGCGCGCTGTTGTGCCAGATCGGCACGCCATCGCGACGCCAGTAGCAGTTGAGGGACCAGCGCGGCAGTTGCTCGCCGGGGTACCACTTGCCCTGGCCAAAGTGCACCAGGCCCTTGGGCGCGTAGCGCTTGCGCATGCGCTGGAACAGCTCGGCGGACAGTCGGCGTTTGTCCGGGCCCAAGGCGGCGGTGTTCCACTCGGCACCGTCGGGGTCGTCGATGGACACGAAGGTGGGCTCACCCCCCATGGTCAGGCGCACGTCATCCTTGAGCAGGTCGCCATCGATCTGCCGGCCCAGGGCCTGGATCGCCAGCCATTGTTCTTCGGTGTAGGGCTTGGTGACGCGCGGCGCCTCCCAAATCCGCTCTACCGACATTTCGTGGGTAAATTCGCACTCGCAAGGTTCCACCAGCCCACTGATAGGCGCGGCAGACGAGGGATCGGGGCTACAGGCCAATGGGATATGGCCTTCACCGGCGAACAGCCCGGAGGTGGCGTCCAGGCCGATCCAGCCGGCGCCGGGCAAATACACTTCGCACCAGGCATGCAGGTCGGTGAAGTCCACGTCGGTGCCTGAGGGGCCATCGAGGGCTTTGACGTCGGCGGTGAGCTGGATCAAATAGCCCGACACAAACCGCGCCGCCAGCCCCAGGTTGCGCAAGATCTGCACCAGCAGCCAGGCCGAATCACGGCACGAGCCGGAGGCGTTTTGCAGGGTGAATTCCGGGGTTTGCACGCCCGGCTCCATGCGGATCAGGTAGCCAATATCGGCGGCCAGGCGCTGGTTGAGCCCCACCAGAAAATCCACCGCTGGCAAGGGCGTGCGGTCGATCCCGGCCAGGTAGGCGGCAAATTGTGGCGTGAGCGGCAAGGTTTCCAGGTACGGCGCCAGCTCACGCTGTTCATCGGCGGCGTAGCTGAAGGGGATTTTTTCGGCGTAGGGTTCGAGGAAAAAGTCGAACGGGTTGAACACGGCCATCTCGGCGACCAGGTCGACTTCAATGCGCAGCTCGTCGGTCTTTTCCGGAAACACCAACCGCGCCAGGTAATTGCCCTGGGGGTCTTGCTGCCAGTTGATGAAATGCTGCTCGGGCAGCACTTTGAGCGCGTAGGACAAAATCCGCGTGCGGCTATGGGCTGCCGGGCGCAACCGCACGATCTGCGGGCCGAGTTCGACAGCGCGGTCGTAGCGGTAATGCGTAACGTGGTGCAACGCGACATGAATCGACACGGCGGCCTCCTGCGAGCCAGGGCATGGGCTTGACGTGCGCAAGACTTATGCCACAGCGGCAGTCATTGCGCTTTCTCGTAAGACCCGGTGCAGTACAGCACCAAAACGGCGCCAACGTACGGGCCTTGGTGCAAGAGCCGCACATATTTGTGGCATGGGGCGGCGAACCTAGCAATCAGCGGGGTTTGTGCCGGGCAAGAATGGCTTCGCGCAGATGGCGCACTTCGAGCAGTTTCTGGCGCATTTCACGGTGGCGCTTGCTGTTGAGCAGCCACAACCCAAGCAACGGGAGCAACAAGCTCAAGGCGTACATCACCTTGTTCGGCTGATCATTGAGGGTTGGCAACATTGCCAGAAAGCACAGCCCTAAAAGCCCCACCAACGCTCGCGCCCAGTGGGGACGCCCACGCGCGATCATGAAATTGCAGTGCACCACCACCAGCGTGAGCGCGACCCCCGCCAGGAAGGAATACTTGGCGTTATCCGCCATGGACAGGTTTGGCATGTAGCTATCAACGAACACGGGGGCTGCAAACACCAGGGTAAAAATGCACGCAAATATCGCCCCCATGAAGACCGGGAAATACGTCGAGAGAAAACTGCGAATGCTGGGCAGCTCATTCATCACTCGGCTTCCTCATACAAACCCACGGCAATCGTGCGTACGTTGCCCGACACCGCACTGCCGGTAAAACCGATGACAGCGCCCAAGGCATCCTTGATCTGTGTCACGGTTGCATGCTTGACCTCGGTGGGCGTGAACCGCTTGGGCAACTCACCCGACAGCTGCTTGAGCTTGATCATTTTCGAGCTCAGGCGCGGGTCGTTAATGCTCAATAGCTCCTTGGTCAGCTTGGCGCGCTCCTGCCGATTCAAGCCCCGGAGTACCTCTCTTACACTTTTCCCCGTGGTCGCCTTGTTCAGCCGAACCAACTTGAGCGTCGCCAAAGAGGATGCGCCAACGCCGACCAACGACGCGGCATCCAGCGCAATCATGGTGTATTGGTACCACTCCTCGCTGTCGAGTTGATCGTTCTTGGCGGGGTTGCGGACTTCATTGACGGTGCGGTAGCCGCTGGCAAAACACTGCAACGAGCTGGCTGTCGCAGCGGTGTAGCCGAGCGCCACGACCACCGAACTGGCCCCCGCCGAAAACGGGACCGCGACGGAGCCACTGAGCACGACAATCCAACCGATCACCGCGCCGGCACACGACAGGGTGGTATTGACCGCCTCCCCCACTAATCGCGACTCTCGCGGGTTGTCTTGCACCTGCTGGGCGAATTGGGTGGGGGCGATGTACTTCTGCGCCTCACGCAGGATCACCCGCTTGGGCGCGATGCTGCAGATGGGCTGGAATTCGCGCAGGGTGACCACGTTGAAACTGGCATCGATATACACCACACCGGCGCCGACGATGGCGGGGTCGGCATCGATAGCGGCAAATAGCCGGGGCAGGTTGATTTCACTTTCGATGCGCTGGCGCGCCATGAACTGGGAGCGGTTGGAGTCCATGCCGATGTTGGCCAGGGGGTTGCCCATGGGGGTGCTCTTCCTTGAATCAGGTGGTGACTGGACTGGCGCTATCGGGAGCAAGCCCCCTCCCACATTCGACCGCATTCTCATGTTGGAACTCGGTCAAAAGTGGGAGCGGGCTCGCTCGCGAAGGCGGCCTAATGGCCGCCACCTTAACAAACAGACTTGCCACCGAATAGAAAGCAAAACGCCAGCACGAGGCTGGCGTTTTGCATATTCAGGCTGCGATCAACGCGGCACCACCGGCTTGCGCGCCGGCTTCTTGCCTTTGCCCTTGGCCGCATCGGTGCGTTCCTTGGCGGCCTGCTTGTTGCGCGCCTGGGCCGCGGCCTTGGCTTGCTCGCGCTTGTCCCACGGGTTGCTGCCGTCACTGCCACGGGGCGGCAGGCCGGTGTGCTGGGTGAGGATCCTGGTGGTGGTTTCCTTGGCGACCTTATGGCTGCCCGCCGGCGTCGAGTTCTTGCGACGGGCGCTCTGGTAGCTGTCGGTGCTCGGCTGATGCAGCGGGATCAGTTGGTCCTTGCCCGGCCCGATCAGGTCGGCACGGCCCATGCGGGTCAGCGCCTCACGCAGCATCGGCCAGCCTTTCGGGTCGTGGTAGCGCAGGAACGCCTTGTGCAGACGGCGCTGGTCTTCGCTCTTGACGATGGTCACCGCGTCACTCTTGTAAGTGACCTTGCGCAGCGGGTTCTTGCCCGAGTGGTACATTGCGGTGGCGGTGGCCATTGGCGACGGGTAGAACGCCTGCACCTGGTCGGCACGGAAGCCGTTGCCCTTGAGCCACAGGGCCAGGTTCATCATGTCTTCATCGGTGGTGCCGGGGTGGGCGGCGATGAAGTACGGGATCAGGTACTGCTCCTTGCCCGCTTCCTTGGTGTACTTCTCGAACATGCGCTTGAACTTGTCATAGCTGCCAATGCCCGGCTTCATCATCTGGTTGAGCGGACCTTCCTCGGTGTGTTCCGGGGCGATCTTGAGGTAGCCACCGACGTGGTGGGTGACCAGCTCTTTCACATACTCCGGCGACTCGACCGCCAGGTCGTAGCGCAGGCCGGAAGCGATCAGGATCTTCTTCACACCTGGCAACGCACGGGCGCTGCGGTACAGCTGGATCAACGACGAGTGGTCGGTGTTCAGGTTCGGGCAAATGCCAGGGAACACGCACGACGGCTTGCGGCACGCGGATTCGATTTCCGGGCTCTTGCAGGCGATGCGGTACATGTTCGCGGTCGGGCCGCCGAGGTCGGAGATCACGCCGGTAAAGCCCGGTACTTTGTCGCGGATCTCTTCGATCTCGCGAATGATCGACTCTTCGGAACGGTTCTGGATGATGCGGCCTTCGTGCTCGGTGATCGAGCAGAAGGTACAGCCGCCGAAGCAGCCACGCATGATGTTCACCGAGAAGCGAATCATGTCGTAGGCCGGGATTTTTTCCTTGCCGTACGCCGGGTGCGGGATACGTGCGTACGGCATGCCGAACACGTAGTCCATTTCTTCGGTGGTCATCGGGATGGGCGGCGGGTTGAACCACACGTCCACTTCACCGTGCTTCTGCACGAGGGCGCGGGCGTTGCCTGGGTTGGTTTCCAGGTGCAACACGCGGTTGGCGTGGGCGTAGAGCACCGCGTCGCCACGGACCTTTTCCACCGACGGCAGGCGGATCACGGTCTTGTCGCGGGTCATGCGCGGGCTGGCCAGGATCTGTACGACCTTGGCTTCTTCCGGGTCGTCCACCGGGCCTTTCTCTTGCTCGATGGCGCAGGCCTGGGTGTCCTGGGTGTTGACGTAGGGGTTGATGATCTTGTCGATCTTGCCCGGACGGTCGATGCGGGTGGAGTCCACCTCGTACCAACCCGCAGGCGTGTCACGGCGAATGAACGCGGTGCCGCGCACGTCGGTGATGTCTTCGATCTTGTGGCCCCACGACAGGCGCTGGGCAACCTCGACGATGGCCCGCTCGGCGTTGCCGTACAGCAGGATATCGGCGGTGGCGTCGATCAGGATCGAGTTGCGTACGCGGTCCTGCCAGTAGTCATAGTGGGCGATGCGGCGCAGGGAGGCTTCGATGCCACCCAGTACGATCGGCACGTTCTTGTAGGCTTCCTTGCAACGCTGGCTGTACACCAGGCTGGCGCGGTCCGGGCGTTTGCCGGCCATGCCGCCAGGGGTGTAGGCGTCGTCGGAGCGGATCTTCTTGTCGGCGGTGTAGCGGTTGATCATCGAGTCCATGTTGCCGGCCGCGACGCCGAAGAACAGGTTCGGCTCGCCAAGCTTCATGAAGTCGTCTTTGGACTGCCAGTTCGGCTGCGCAATGATGCCGACGCGAAAGCCCTGGGACTCCAGCAGCCGGCCGATGATCGCCATGCCGAACGACGGGTGGTCAACGTAGGCATCACCGGTGACGATGATGATGTCGCAGGAATCCCAGCCAAGCTGATCCATCTCCTCCCTGCTCATGGGCAGGAATGGCGCTGGACCGAAACATTCGGCCCAGTACTTGGGATAGTCAAATAACGGCTTGGCTGTTTGCATGACGGTGACCGGTGTTGAGATGGAAAATCGCGGGCGCGGAATATAGCACAAATTTTGACCAATTCCGACGGTAATGGTCGGAATTGAGCAGACAGGTTATTCGTCGTCGTCGAAGTTGTAGCTGCCCGGCGCGAGGTTTTCGAAGCGCGTGTACTTACCGATGAACGCCAGGCGGATAAAGCCGATAGGGCCGTTCCGCTGCTTGCCGATAATGATCTCGGCAATGCCTTTGTGTTCGGTCTCGGGGTGATACACCTCGTCGCGGTACACGAACATAATCACGTCGGCGTCCTGCTCGATCGCACCCGATTCCCGCAAGTCGGAGTTCACCGGGCGCTTGTTGGGACGTTGTTCCAGGGAACGGTTGAGCTGGGACAAAGCCACCACCGGGCAGTTGAATTCCTTGGCCAGGGCCTTGAGGGACCGGGAAATCTCGGAAATCTCGTTGGTACGGTTATCGCCGCTGGAGCCGGGGATCTGCATCAACTGCAGGTAGTCGATCATGATCAGGGCGATATCGCCGTGCTCACGCACCAGGCGGCGGGTACGTGCGCGCATCTCGGAGGGGCTGATGCCGGCGGTGTCATCAATGAACAGCTTGCGGTCGTTGAGCAGGTTGACCGCCGAGGTCAGGCGTGGCCAATCGTCATCTTCCAGGCGGCCGGCTCGCACCTTGGTCTGGTCGATACGCCCCAGGGACGAGAGCATCCGCATGACCAGCGATTCACCTGGCATCTCCAGCGAGTACACCAATACGGTCTTGTCGCTGCGCAATACGGCGTTTTCCACCAGGTTCATCGCAAAGGTGGTTTTACCCATGGATGGACGGCCGGCGACGATGATCAAGTCCGCCGGCTGCAGGCCGCTGGTCTTCTCGTCGAGGTCGGTGTAGCCGGTGGAAATACCGGTGATGGCGTTGTCGGTGTTGAACAGGGTGTCGATGCGGTCGATGGCCTTGGTCAACAGCTCGTTGACGCCCACCGGGCCGCCGGTTTTCGGGCGGGCTTCGGCGATCTGGAAGATCTGGCGCTCGGCTTCGTCAAGGATCTCGGCGGCAGTGCGGCCTTCGGGGTTGAAGGCGCTGTCGGCGATTTCGGTGCTGATGCCGATCAACTGGCGCAAGGTGGCGCGCTCGCGGACGATCTGGGCATAGGCCTTGATGTTGGCGACGGACGGCGTGTTCTTTGCCAACTCGCCCAGGTAGCCCAGGCCGCCGACCTGGGAGGTCTGGCCCTCCTTGTCCAGTTGTTCGGCCAGAGTCACCACGTCGATCGGCGAGTTCTGGTCGGCCAGCTTGGCAATGGCGCGGAAGATCAAGCGGTGGTCATGGCGATAGAAATCACCGTCCGAGACTTGATCCAGCACGCGTTCCCAGGCGTTGTTGTCCAGCATCAAGCCACCGAGCACGGCCTGTTCGGCCTCGATGGAATGCGGCGGCACCTTCAGGGCAGCGGTTTGCAGATCGTATTGCTCAGGAGCTGAAATATCGTTCATGGCCACTTGGAATTTGGGGTGTGTAGAAAAACAAAAGGCACGACCTGTAAACAGGATCGTGCCCGATGTTAACTGCCTGACACGCGAGGTGCCAGTCAGTTAGGTGCGACTTAAGCTGCTACCACGACAACGCGTACGGTGGCTTCAACTTCGGCGTGCAGGTGCACGGCTACGTCGAATTCGCCTACGTTGCGGATGGTGCCGTTCGGCAGACGAACTTCGCTCTTCTGCACTTCAACGCCGGAGGCGGTCAGTGCATCAGCGATGTCGTGGGTGCCGATCGAACCGAACAGCTTGCCTTCGTCACCGGCGGTGGCAGTGATAGTCACTTCCAGCTCAGCCAGTTGGGCAGCGCGAGTTTCGGCCGAAGCTTTTTTGTCTGCTGCTGCTTTTTCCAGCTCAGCACGACGCTCTTCAAACGCAGCCAGGTTGGCAGCGGTTGCAGCGGTGGCTTTGCCGTATGGCAGCAGGTAGTTACGACCGTAACCGGCCTTAACGTTCACTTTGTCGCCCAGGTTGCCCAGGTTGGCGACTTTTTCCAGAAGGATCAGTTGCATGTGAAAATCCTCTAACTTTTAACCTTCACCGTTCGCGTTATCGGCGTCTTTCGGCGCCAGACGACCGCGAAAATCAATCAGGCCGTCGACAATGGCCAGAACCACGAGTAACGGATAGATCAGCTGCATGAACAGCACCATCGTGACGTACAACCCCACCAGCCAAAACTTGGCCAGGCGCTTGTGCGCGACCAGCCCGTGAATCAGGGCCAATCCGGCAAACACCAGCGGTACGCTGCAAAACAGCATCATCAGGGCCATCTGCGAACCGAGGTTCGGCCCGATAACCATGAGAGCCAGCAGCAACATCGCCGGGCCCGCGGGAATTCTGATACTGCGAAACTCGCGACCAAAACCACCCGGGTTGTACAACAACGCCTGCCAGTAACGCCCAAGCATCAGGCTCAGCACACTGACGATCTGCATCATTACCGCCATCAGGCCGATCAGGGCCGGTGCAATCAGCGTTGCAAGACGCGCTCGCTCTTCTACCGAAAACCGCTGGTAGAGTTCCCCGAGGGCCATTGGCAGGATCTTGACGATCTCCTGCGCCAGCGCCTCGATTTGCGGGCGGAAAGCCGCGTCAATCAACAGCGAAAACACCAAGCCCAACGCCACGCTGACCAGCAGCGTGCGGACCCAGGACTCACTTGCGCGCAAAACCAACGCAAGGCTCGACGACCCCAGCAGCACCAGAAGCACCTTGGGTTCGCCCAATTGCAGCCACCAGATCAAGGCGGCCAGCAATCCCAGGGCCAGGACACCAATGGCATCCTGCAAACCGCGCCGCAGGAGCACAAGGCATCCAGCGGCAGCACCCAACCAATACAACAACGGCAATGCTGCACATCCAGCCACTACCAGAGTGGCCTGCACACGACCGCGCATGATGAACTCAGCTAAGGCGCGCATGCATTCAATCCCTTACTACTTGTCGACTGCCCGGTCTCAGCGGCCGTGGCTGTCGGTGTAGGCCAGCAGGGCCAGGAAGCGGGCGCGCTTGATAGCGGTGGCCAGCTGACGCTGATAACGTGCTTTGGTACCGGTGATACGGCTTGGAACGATTTTGCCGGTCTCGGATACGTAGGCTTTCAGAGTGTTGAGATCTTTGTAATCGATCTCTTTCACGTCTTCAGCGGTGAAGCGGCAGAATTTACGACGACGGAAGAAACGTGCCATTTGATAGGCTCCTTAAAAGGTCCGTGGATTACTCGTCAGCGTTATCGCTGTTGTCGCTGTCATCACCATCAACGCCTTCGGCGTCGGAGTGCTCAGGACGGTCGCGACGCTCACGGCGCTCACTGCGGTTTTCTTCAGCCTTGAGCATCTCGGATTGGCCGGTAACGGCTTCTTCGCGACGGATGACCAGGTTACGGATCACTGCATCGTTGTAGCGGAAGTTGTCTTCCAGCTCGGCCAGGGCCTTGCCAGTGCACTCAACGTTCAGCATCACGTAGTGAGCCTTGTGAACATTGTTGATTGCGTAGGCCAGTTGACGACGGCCCCAATCTTCCAGACGGTGGATTTTGCCGCCGTCTTCTTCGATCAGCTTGGTGTAACGCTCAACCATGCCGCCGACTTGCTCGCTTTGATCCGGGTGGACCAAAAAGATGATTTCGTAATGACGCATGAATGCTCCTTACGGGTTGTAGCCTGCCGCTCAAAAACGGTCAGACAAGGAGTGAATGACACTTATGGATCTTGCCGCAGGGAGGCACATTGGTGCCTGCCAGGAAGGCAAGGGGCGCAATTGTAGAGAAGGGGGCGCACGCGTGCAAGGTGATTGGTGATTATTTGAACAATCACGCTTTCAGGCTAAACACAAAACCACTGCGGGAGCGGGCTTGCTCGCGAAAGCGGTGTATCAGTCCCATCTGAAGTGACTGACATACCGTATTCGCGAGCAAGCCCGCTCCCACATTTAGACCTTATTACTTCTTAGGCTTGGCCTTGGCCTTGGCACCGCGCTGACGCTGGGCCTCGAACAGGCACACGCCGGTGGCAACCGACACGTTCAAGCTGCTCACACTACCGGCCATCGGCAAATGCACCAGGTAATCACAGTGCTCGCGGGTCAGGCGACGCATGCCCTTGCCTTCGGCACCCATGATCAGGATGGTTGGGCCGGTGAGGTCCTGGTCATAAATGCTGACCTCGGCCTCCCCCGCCGTGCCCACGACCCACAAGCCGCGCTGCTGGAGTTTCTCCAGGGTGCGCGCCAGGTTGGTCACGGCCACCAGCGGAATCACTTCCGCCGCGCCGCAGGCCACCTTGCGCACAACCGGCGTCAGGGTAGCCGACTTGTCTTTAGGCACGATCACCGCCAGCGCACCGGCGGCATCCGCCGAACGCAGGCAGGCGCCAAGGTTATGCGGATCGGTCACGCCGTCCAGCACCAGCAACAGTGGCGCGCCTTCGGTGCGGTCGAGCAGCTCGTCGAGCATGGCTTCGCCCCAGACCTGGCTTGGGCTTACGTCCGCAACCACGCCTTGGTGAACGCCTTCAACCCATACATCCATTTCACGGCGCTCGGCCTGGCCGATGGCAACCTTGTTTTGGGTCGCGAGCTCAACCAGCGCTTGTACGCGCGGCTCGCTGCGACCTTCTGCCAACCACACTTGCTTGACGCGTTTTGGGTGGTGACGCAGCAGTGCTTCTACGGCGTGGACGCCGTAGATTTTTTCCAGACTCATGACTTGGCCTTAGGTTTGCGCGACCCGCCGCTTTTGGCAGGGGCCGAACCCGCTTTAGGCGGGCCTTTACGGTGTTTACTTGGCTTGCTCGACGGATTCTCCGCCCCGCGGGACTTTCCCCCAGACGCCGCTTTACCACCGCTTTTGGCTTCGTTGAGCAGCTGCTGCTTCAACTCACGGCTCTTGCGCAGCTCGGCGTTTTTTGCCGCAGCGTCGCTTGGGCGGTAGGCCTCGGGAGCCTTCTCCTTGGTGGACGAACGACGGCCTGCCTTGGCAGCCGGCTCAGGTTCAGCCACTTTCGCAGGGGCGCCTTTGCCTTTGCTCGCAGGTGCAGTCGGCGTGCTGCCACGATTTTTTTTGCGGCTACCCGGCGATTCGGCTGGTTTATCAGACATGCCGAAGTCGATCTTGCGTTCGTCGAGGTCGACGCGCATGACCTGCACTTCCACGGTATCGCCCAGACGGAAGCTGCGACCGGTGCGCTCGCCCGCCAGGCGGTGATGCACAGGGTCGAAGTGGTAGTAGTCACCCGGCAAGGCGGTGACGTGCACCAGGCCTTCGACGTAGATGTCGGTCAGTTCGACAAACAGACCAAAACCGGTCACCGCAGTGATCACGCCTGGGAACGACTCGCCTACGCGGTCCTTCATGAACTCGCACTTGAGCCAGTTCACCACGTCGCGGGTGGCCTCGTCGGCGCGGCGCTCGCTCATGGAGCACTGCTCGCCCAACTGTTCCAGGGCCGCTTCGTCGTACGGATAGATCCGCGCTTTCGGAATGGTCATGGCACCGGCACGCTTGACGTGCGGGGTGTTCTGCTTGGAGTGGATCACGCTGCGGATAGCGCGGTGCGTGAGCAGGTCCGGGTAACGACGGATCGGCGAGGTGAAGTGGGTGTACGCCTCGTAATTCAGGCCGAAGTGGCCCTGGTTGTCGGCGCTGTACACCGCCTGGCTCAGGGAGCGCAGCATGACGGTCTGGATCACATGGTAATCCGGACGGTCCTTGATGCTGGCCAACAGTGCCTGGTAGTCCTTCGGCGTCGGGCCGTCCTTGCCTTTGTGCAGGGACAGGCCAAGCTCGCCGAGGAACGCGCGCAGCTTCTCCAGACGCTCTGGCGGAGGGCCGTCGTGCACCCGGTACAGCGCAGGAATTTCGTGCTTTTTCAGGAACTCAGCGGTGGCCACGTTGGCCGCCAGCATGCACTCCTCGATCAGCTTGTGAGCGTCGTTACGCGTGGTCGGGGTGATTGCGGCGATCTTGCGCTCGGAACCGAAGACTATCCGGGTTTCCTGGGTTTCAAAATCGATCGCGCCACGGGTGTGACGGGCACCCAGCAGCACCTTGTACAGCGAATAAAGCTGCTTGAGGTGCGGCACCACACCAGCGTATTCGGTACGCAGGGCCTTGGCTTCGCTGGTCTTCGGCGTTTCCAGGATGGTGCTGACCTTGTTGTAGGTCAGGCGCGCCTGGGAGTGGATCACCGCTTCGTAGAACTGGTAGTCGGTCATTTCGCCGGTTTTCGAGATGGTCATCTCGCACACCATGGCCAAACGGTCGACTTTCGGGTTCAGGGAGCACAGGCCGTTGGACAGCTGCTCAGGCAGCATCGGGATCACGCGCTCTGGGAAATACACCGAGTTGCCGCGTACCTGGGCTTCGTTGTCCAGGGCCGAACCGATCTTCACGTAGCTGGACACGTCGGCAATCGCGACAAACAACTTCCAGCCGCCGGAGAACAGGCGCAGCTTGCCAGGCTTGGCTTCGCAGTAAACCGCATCGTCGAAGTCGCGGGCGTCTTCGCCGTCGATAGTGACGAACGGCAGGTGACGCAGGTCGATGCGTTTTTCTTTGTCTTTCTCTTCCACTTCAGGCTTGAGCTTGCCGGCTTCTTTGAGCACAGCCTCGGGCCAGACGTGAGGAATATCGTAGGTGCGCAGCGCAACGTCGATTTCCATGCCCGGCGCCATGTAGTTGCCGACCACTTCAACGATGTCGCCCTGCGGCTGGAACCGTGCGGTGGGCCAGTGGGTGATTTTCACCTCGACGAACTGACCGACCTTGGCGGCGCCGTTGCGGCCCGGGGTGATCAGCACTTCCTGCTGGACCTTCGGATTGTCCGGCACAACAAAGCCGATGCCGCCTTCTTCGAAGTAACGGCCGACGATGGACTCGTGGGCACGGGACACCACTTCGACGATAACGCCTTCACGGCGACCACGACGATCCAGGCCGGAAACCCGCGCCAGGGCACGGTCACCATCGAACACCAGGCGCATTTGCGCCGGGCTCATGAACAGATCGTCGCTGCCGTCGTCCGGGATCAGGAAACCAAAGCCGTCACGGTGGCCGGCGATGCGGCCCAGGATCAGGTCAAGTTTATCCACAGGTGCATAGGTGCCACGGCGGGTGTAGATCAGTTGTGCGTCGCGCTCCATGGCACGCAGGCGGCGGCGCAGGGCTTCGAGCTGGTCTTCGGTGGTCAGACCGAATTCTTCAACCAACTGCTCGCGGCTAGCAGGCGAACCACGATCGGCGAGATGCGCCAGGATCAGTTCGCGGCTAGGAATAGGGTTTTCATATTTTTCCGCTTCACGAGCGGCCTCGGGATCGAGGGACTGCCAATCGGCCATTAGAGAGTTTTCACCTTGTCTATATGCGGGTTAGTTTGGCATACGCGTATTGAAACGGGAAATTTCAGACGCCAACAAGCCTTTAAAAGCCTGCTTCAGCCACCCGGCGAGCACCTTGCACGACCACTGGCGAAATTTTCCAGGCTTTTTTCATGCCGGGGGTTTACAGCCAAGGAACCCCTCCGTATAGTGCGCGCCATCGACGACAGCAACGTTGTTGATGTTGCCCAGGTGGTGAAATTGGTAGACACGCCAGCTTCAGGTGCTGGTGATCGCAAGGTCGTGGAAGTTCGAGTCTTCTCCTGGGCACCAAATTCAGATCAAACCCGCGAAAGCGGGTTTTTTCGTTTCAGGCCTTTGATTTTTAACGAGAATCTCGATTTATTTTTTTGAATCAGGGGTTTACAGATCAAAAAGGCCTCCGTATAGTTCGTCCCATCAACAGCGGCAACGTTGCTTGATAATGCCCAGGTGGTGAAATTGGTAGACACGCCAGCTTCAGGTGCTGGTGATCGCAAGGTCGTGGAAGTTCGAGTCTTCTCCTGGGCACCAAATTCAGATCAAACCCGCGAAAGCGGGTTTTTTCGTTTCTGGGGTTGAAAAACTCCACCCGCAATTCACCCCTTCGCCGCACTTGAGAAGTTTTATCGTTTATCCTTGCAATGATTTGTTGCATACAAGCGAGGAACACTTCGGATGATGATCCGCGATACCCGTCTCAAGACATCCCTTCTGCGTGGCCTGACCCTCACTCTGCTCAGCCTGACCCTGCTTTCGCCAGCCGCTTATTCTGCCGACAAGGTTTCCCTGACCCTGTACAACGGCCAGCACAAAGAAGTCGGTGATGAACTCGCCAAGGCCTTTGAAGCCAAGACCGGCATCCACGTCAACGTACGCAAAGGCAGCAGCAACCAGCTCGCCAGCCAGGTCGTGGAAGAGGGTGACCGCTCCCCTGCCGACGTGATCTACACCGAAGAATCGCCGCCGCTGAACAAACTCGGCGAGCAAGGCATGCTGGCCAAGATCGACGCCAGCACCCTCGACGTATTGCCCAAGGATTACGTGGGCGCCAACGGCGACTGGATGGGCGTTACCGCCCGCACCCGCGTCGTGGCCTTCAACCCAAAACTGATCGCCGAAAAAGACCTGCCCAAGTCGGTACTGGATTTCGCCGGCCCCGAGTGGCAGGGCAAAGTCGGCTTCGTGCCCACCAGCGGCGCCTTCCAGGAACAAGCCGTAGCAATCATCAAGCTGCACGGTCGCGATGCCGCCGAAGAATGGCTGACCGGTCTGCGCGCCTTCGGCAAGGTGTACAGCAACAACATGGTCGCCCTCAAAGCCGTTGAAAATGGCGAAGTGGCCACCGTGCTGGTGAACAACTACTACTGGTTTGCGCTGAAGAAAGAAAAAACCAACCTGGACTCCCAGCTGCACTACTTCACCGACGGTGATGCCGGCGGCCTGATCACGGTGTCTTCGGCAGCCGCGCTGAAATCCAGCAAACACCCCAAGGAAGCCCAGCAGCTGCTGGCGTTCATGGCCAGCGAAGAAGGCCAGCGCGTAATCACCAACACTTCGGCGGAATACCCGCTGCGCAAGGGCATGGAATCCAACCGTGGCCTCAAGCCTTTCAGCGAACTGCAACCGCCGAAAGTCACCCCGGCAGACCTGGGTAACGCCGAAGAAGCCCTGGACTTGGAACGTGACGTTGGCTTGAACTGATGAACCCATCGCTACCCGCCCCCGCCCTGCGCGGGGGTTTTATTCCTCGCCGTAAACGCCCATCGATCTGGCTGCTACTGCCCGTGCTGTTCTTGGTAGGCCTGAGCCTATTGCCGCTGGTGTATGTCGGGACCAAGGCCTGGCAGGCGGGCTGGCAGGAAGCGGTGCACCTGCTATGGCGGCCGTACGTATTCGGACTGCTGCGCAATACCCTGGCGTTGATGGTCGGGGTGACGGTGGCGTGCGGCGTAGTGGGCCTGTCCCTGGCCTGGCTGCTGGAACGTAGCAACCTGCCGGGGCGGCGCATTTGGGGCGTGATCCTGTGCCTGCCATTTGCGGTGCCAGCGTTTGTCAGCAGCTTTACCTGGGTTTCGCTGAGCGCCAACTTCGAAGGGCTGGGCGGAGCGATCCTGGTGATGAGCCTATCCAAATACCCCCTGGTATTTCTGCCAGTGGCAGCCACCCTGCGCAACCTCGACCCTGCCCTTGAAGAGTCGGCCCGCACCCTGGGCCTGAATCGCTGGGGCGTGTTTTTTCGCATCACGCTGCCATTGCTCTGGCCATCACTGCTGGCCGGGGCGCTGTTGATCGCATTGCATATGCTGGTGGAATTCGGTGCGCTATCGATCATTGGCCTGCAAACCTTTACCACCGCG
The DNA here is from genome assembly GCF_004682055.1 of Pseudomonas kairouanensis. Lineage (GTDB taxonomy): Bacteria > Pseudomonadota > Gammaproteobacteria > Pseudomonadales > Pseudomonadaceae > Aquipseudomonas > Aquipseudomonas kairouanensis. The sequence continues at coordinate 21,421 of NZ_QUZU01000056.1, forward strand.
ATTTATCAACAATTCGAACTGGAATTCAGCAACACCAACGCCGCGATGCTCTCGGCAGTGTTGCTGGTCATGTGCCTGACCCTGCTGTGGCTGGAGTTGCGGGTGCGTGGCAAGGGCCGACATGTACGCATCGGCCAGGGCGCAGCACGGCATGCCGAGCAGGTCCGACTGGGTAAATGGGCGCCGCTGGGCCAGGTGTATTGCCTGGCACTGGCGATCATTGGCAGCGGGATCCCCCTTGGGATGCTCGGCTACTGGCTGGCAGTGGGTTCATCGGCAGCGTTTCCGGTAGCCGAGATCAGCGAAGCGCTGCTGTCGTCACTGGCCCTGTCGCTCGGTGGCGCGGCGTTGTGCCTGGTATTGGCGGTGCCGGTGGGATTGCTGGTGGTGCGCTATAAAGGCCAACTGGCCATCTGGGCCGAGCGCTTGCCGTACCTGCTGCATGCCCTGCCTGGGTTGGTGATTGCGTTGACGCTGGTGTATTTCGCCCTGCACTACGTGCCGGCGCTATACCAGACCTCCGCGCTATTGCTGATTGCCTATGCGCTGCTGTTTTTGCCGCTGGCCCAGGCGCCGATTCGTACGGCGCTGAATAAGGCCGCGCCGCAGTTGGAAGAGGCTGCGCGCACACTGGGCGCGTCGTCGTTCAGCGCGTTTTGCCGGGTGACCCTGCCGATTATCTTCCCGGCACTGGGGGCGGCGTTTGCGTTGGTGTTTTTGGATGCGATGAAGGAATTGACGGCGACACTGCTGCTGAGTCCGACCGGGCTGAATACCCTGGCGACGGCGGTGTGGGCGCACACCTCGAATGTGGAGTTTGCGGCGGCGGCGCCATATGCGGCGTTGTTGATTTTGGTCTCGGGGTTGCCGGTGTACCTGCTCACGACCCGGATGTATCTGAGCCGCTGACACTGCCTTCGCGAGCGAGCCCACTCCCACATGTTGAAATGCATTCCAAATGTGGGAGCGGGCTTGCTCGCGAAAGCGTCGGCACAGGCAACACTAGGCGCGAAACTGCCCCAAACTCGCCTTCAACTGCGCCGCCAACCCATCCAGCACCTTGCCACTGGCGGTCGTCTCCACCACCGCCTGCGCCGCGCGCTCAGCCTGGGCGTGAATCACCTCGACCCGCCCGCGCACTGCATGTGCGCCCTGCGCCTGATGCTCCGCCGCACGCGTGGCCAAGCCAATCGCTGCATGCACCTGTTCCACCGAGGCCTGCACCGTCTGCTGCAAGCGCACACTGTCGCGTAGCACCAACAAGCCTTCGTTGGCCTGGCGCCCAGCCTTGCCGATGGTTTCCACCGCCTCACGGGCGCCCTGCTGCAGCGCAACGATATGCGCCTGGATATCACCCGTGGAGCTTTGGGTCTTACTGGCCAGCGCACGCACCTCGTCGGCCACCACCGCAAAACCACGACCCGTCTCGCCAGCACGCGCCGCTTCGATGGCCGCGTTGAGGGCCAGCAGGTTGGTTTGCTCAGCGATGCCGTGGATCACCGTCAGCACCACTTCGATCTGTTCGCTTTGCTGGGCCAGGCGCTCGATCACCTTGGAGCCGGCCTGTACCTGCCCCGCCAACGCCTCGATCAAGCCGCCGACCTCCGCCGAAGTGCGCGAGTTCTCATCCGTGGCCTGGCGAATATCCACCACCTGCTGCAACGCGGCCTGCATGGCATGGCTTTCGGCCTGGGCCTCATCGGCCATTTGCGACAGGGCGCGCAAGCTCTCGGCCACCTCATCACGCTGCAAACCGGCCGCCGCATCGGCGCCAGCATTGCGCAAGGTCATCGCACCAATTTCCACGCCGGTACGCTGGGCCACATCGCCTGCTTCACGCACGATGGGTTGCAACTTATCCACAAAGCGGTTAACCGCCGAGGCCATGTCGCCGATCTCGTCCTTGCTGCTGATTTGCACGCGCTTGGTGAGGTCACCCTCACCCGCCGCCAAGTCGTCCATGGCCGCGATCAGCAGCTTCAGGCGATTGACCACGCGCCGGCCCAGCACGATAGCGATCAGCAGCAACACGCCGAACCCGACAATGGCGAGGCCCAAGCCGATGCGCCAACGCAGGGTGCCGGCGGCCTCCTGTACAGCGCTGGTGGTGTTGGCGGTCATTTGGGTGGCAGTGGCTTGCGCCGATTGCAGGCGCGCGCCCATGGCGGTCGCGCTGTCCGCTGCGGCGCCCTTGAGGCTGTCGCCGACCAGTTGATCACCGCTGGCGATCAGCGCAGCAAAGCGTTTATCCAGCGCCTGCAAGTCCGCCTCTACCGACGCGGTCGAGACGCCCATGAGCACTTTACCGATCTCCACACCGTTAGGGCTGATGGAAGCTTCGACGTAGTACACCGACGGGTCGTTCTTGGCGGCATTCAACACTTTGTCCAGGGCTCGGTCGCCCTGGCCTTTTTCCAGCAACGCCTTGTTGATCGGGTTTTCCCGGTTCAGGTACCGGGTCAAATGCTCCCCCGCCGCATCGTCGTAGACCACGAACAACACGTTGGGATTACGCTGGGCACGCCGGGCAAACTCCGACAGCGTCGGCACATCACTGTCCCACATGGCACGCGGCGCCACCGAGGCCAAGAGTTGGGCCATGTCATTGGCAGAGTCTTTCAGGTCTTTTTCCAGGGTCGCACGCAGTTGCTTCTGCTCTTCCTGCAGGCGGGTCGAAAGCCCTGCGGTCAGACGCTGACGAGTGCTGGTCGACAAGCTGTCGAGACTGGATGTGACTTCCTTGCCCGCTTGCGCCAGCTCACCAGACAGTTTCTGGCTGTCGATACCCAGGCGATTGCCCAAATCGGCTTCCAACGCACTCACCGTGCTCCGCGTCAGAGCGACAGCCACCAACACTTGCACCAAAAGAGCGATACCCAGGGTAACGAACACCGGCCGCAACAGACGGCTTTGTAACAATGAGAGAACGGCAGACATCGGAAATCCCTCCACCACGGGTGCCATTAATTTGATAGCACCGCGAAAGAGAGAACCAAAGCAAGGGTCGTGCCGCCCAGGCGGCAGAAACGACAAAGGGCTCCCGAAGGAGCCCTTTGCTTTTTACATCAACAGCTTATTACGCGAACGGGTGACGCAGAACGATGGTTTCGTTGCGGTCAGGGCCCGTCGAAATAATGTCGATTGGCGCGCCGATCAGTGCTTCTACACGCTTGATGTAAGCGCGGGCGTTAGCTGGCAGCTCTTCCAGGGTCTTGGCGCCCACGGTCGATTCGGTCCAGCCCGGCACTTCTTCGTACACAGGCTGCAGGCCTACGTAGCTGTCAGCGTCGGTCGGGGCAACATCATTACCGTTTGCGTCTTTGTAGCCGATGCAGATATTGATGGTTTCCAGACCGTCGAGTACGTCCAGCTTGGTCAGGCAGATGCCCGAGATGCTGTTCACATCGATAGCGCGACGCAGGATAACGGCGTCGAACCAGCCGCAACGACGGGCACGGCCAGTGGTGGCGCCGAACTCGTGGCCTTGCTTGGCCAGGTGAGCGCCGACTTCGTCGAACAGCTCAGTCGGGAACGGGCCCGAACCTACGCGAGTGGTGTAGGCCTTGGTGATGCCCAGGATGTAGTCCAGGAACATCGGGCCAACGCCGGAACCGGTTGCAACGCCGCCAGCGGTGGTGTTGGAACTGGTCACGTACGGGTAGGTGCCGTGGTCGATGTCCAGCAGGGAGCCTTGGGCGCCTTCGAACATGATGTCCTTGCCAGCGCGACGCAGGTCGTGCAGCTCGGCGGTCACATCCAGCATCAGCGGCTTGAGCAGCTCAGCGTATTCCTTGCACTCAGCCAGGGTCTTTTCGAACTCGATGGCCGGCTCTTTGTAGTAACCCACCAGCATGAAGTTGTGGTAATCCACCAGTTCACGCAGCTTGTCTTCAAAGCGCGGCATGTTGAGCAGGTCGCCCACACGCAGGCCACGGCGTGCAACCTTGTCTTCGTAGGCCGGGCCGATGCCGCGACCGGTGGTGCCGATCTTCAGCTCGCCACGGGCCTTTTCACGGGCTTGGTCCAGCGCGACGTGGAAGGACAGGATCAGCGGGCAGGACGGGCTGATGCGCAGGCGCTCACGCACCGGTACACCTTTCTCTTCCAGCTTGACGATCTCGCGCAGCAGGGCGTCAGGTGCAACCACTACGCCGTTGCCGATCAGGCACTGCACGCCTTCGCGCAGCACGCCCGATGGGATCAGGTGCAAGACGGTTTTTTCGCCATCGATCACCAGGGTGTGGCCAGCGTTGTGGCCACCTTGGTAGCGCACTACGGCAGCGGCATGTTCGGTCAGCAGATCAACGATCTTGCCTTTGCCCTCATCACCCCATTGGGTGCCCAGGACTACGACATTCTTACCCATAACACTTGTCCTCATTCGCGCAAACTTGGTGCCGGCGATGGCCGGCAGGAAAACTCAAGAAGCCAGTGGCGATACTTGCCAAAGCCCGTTCTGCAGAATCAATTGCTGGTCGCAGTCCGCTTCACGGGCGGCGGCCAATGGCTGCCCAGGCAAGGCCTGGACGACACGCTGACCCTCACTGCGCAACTGGCAAACCTGCTGCCAGAGTGCTGCGTCCGTACTGTCGGGCATCCAGATGCCACCAGACGGCAGCTCGACCTCAGCACGCCCCAGGGTCACCAGGGTTTTCAAATCGGTGGAAAAGCCGGTGGCCGGACGCGCACGACCGAAGTCGGCGCCGATATCGTCATAACGACCGCCTTGGGCGATGGCCTGGCCAACACCCGGTACAAACACCGCGAACACCACACCGGTGTGGTAGTGGTAACCGCGCAACTCACCCAGGTCGAAATACAGCGGCAACTCCGGGAACCGCGCCGACAACTGCTCGGCAATCGCCAGTACATCGTCCAGTGCCGCCAATACCGGGGCCGGCGCATTCGCCAGGCGCTCACGCGCTGCCGCCAGCACTTCACGGCCGCCACACAGGTTTACCAGGGCACGCAGCATGCCGGCCAGGTCCGCAGGCACGCCTTCGGTCAGGGCGATCACTTCATCGATCGCCTTGCGCTGCAGGGCATCGAACAACTGTTGCTCTACTTCACCGGACAAACCGGCCGCACGGGCCAGGCCACGGTAAATACCGACGTGGCCCAGGTCCATGTGGACATCGGGTACGTCAGCCAGTTGCAGCATGGCCAGCATCAAGCTGATCACTTCAACGTCGCTGCTCGGGCTGGCATCGCCGTACAACTCGGCGCCCAACTGGATCGGGCTGCGCGAAGACGACAACGCACGCGGCTGTGCATGCAGCACGCTGCCGGCGTAGCACAAGCGGCTCGGGCCTTCACGGCGCAAGGTGTGCGCATCGATGCGCGCCACTTGCGGCGTGATGTCGGCACGGAAACCCATTTGCCGGCCCGATTGCGGGTCGATGACCTTGAAGGTGCGCAGATCCAGGTCCTGGCCCGCGCCGGTCAGCAGGGATTCCAGGTACTCGATATGGGGGGTCACGACAAACTCGTAACCCCAGCTCTGGAACAGATCCAACACCTGGCGACGCGCTACTTCAATGCGCGCAGCTTCTGGTGGCAGTACTTCTTCGATGCCATCTGGCAGCAGCCAGCGGTCTACCGTTGCCATTACGCCATTCCCCTTTGATCCGGGCGGCCAGCCCTCGGCCGAGCCTTGAGTGAAGCAGAAAACGCCCGCCCCTTGCATAAACCACGCGCAAGAGCGACGTGACGAACGACCTGTAACCGGCCTCGTCGGGCACTTTCCTCGAAAAACCTGTCACGCCTGCCGAATCAAACATGCAGACGCAAAAAAGCCGGGAATTTCCCGGCTGCCGCATCATACACCCGTTTTCTGAAAGGATCACCCCGCCAGGCGTTTTAGCCGCCCGACGGAGTGCGTCCTACACAGTGACGAGCTGATTACTTGGCTTTTTCCAGGTAGCGGAAGAAATCGCTACTTGGGTCCAGCACCATGACGTCGGTTTTGTTCGCGAAGCTTTCACGGTAGGCACGCAGGCTACGGTAGAACGCGTAGAACTCCTGGTCCTGGCCGTAAGCCTTGGCGTAGATCGCCGCAGCCTGGGCATCACCGTCACCACGGGCCTCTTCAGACTCGCGATAGGCCTCTGCCAGCAGTACACGGCGCTGACGGTCGGCATCCGCACGGATACCTTCAGCCAACTCGTTACCCTTGGCGCGATGCTCACGCGCTTCACGCTCACGCTCGGTGCTCATACGCTCGAACACGCTGCGGTTCACTTCTTTAGGCAGGTCGATGGCCTTGACCCGAACATCGATCACTTCGATGCCCAGCTCTTTTTCCGCCATGGTGTTCAACGAACGCGTGATGTCAGCCATCAGCGCGTCACGCTCACCGGATACCACCTCGTGCAGGGTGCGCTTACCAAACTGGTCACGCAGGCCCGACTCCAGACGGCGCGACAAGCGTTCGTCGGCAATCTGCTTGAGGCCGGACGTGGCGGTGTAGAAGCGCTCGGCATCCTTGACGCGCCACTTGGCGTAGGCGTCAACCATCACGGCTTTCTTTTCCAGGGTCAGGAAGCGTTGCGTCGGTGCATCCAGGGTCATCAGGCGGCCGTCGAACTTGCGCACCTGGTTGACGTAGGGGACCTTCACATGCAAACCCGGCTGGACATCCGCCTGCACCACACGACCGAATTGCAGCAACACCGCGCGCTCGGTCTGAGACACGATGTAGAAGCAGTTCCAGGCAGCGATGACAACGACGACACCCACAATCAGGGCTGTCAGCGATTTATTGCTCATCAACGACTCTCCCTGGTACGTGTTTGCTGTTGCAGCAAGTCAGCGGCCGCACGGGCGCTCGCTTCGTTGGCAGCGGCATTCGAACTGCTGGACGGCGCGCTGGAACCGCTACGACCACCTTCGATCATCTTGTCCAGCGGCAGGTACAGCAGGTTGTTCTGCCCACCTTTGCTGCCGGTTACGAGCACCTTGCTGGTGTTGCTGAAGACTTCCTGCATGGTGTCCAGGTACAGACGCTCACGGGTCACTTCAGGGGCCTTGCGGTACTCGGCGACCAGCTTGGTGAAGCGATCGGCCTCACCCTTGGCACGGGAGACCACTTCGTCACGGTAACCGTTGGCATCCTCAAGGATACGCTGGGCCTGACCGCGGGCTTCCGGCACCACGCCGTTGGCGTAGGTTTCCGCCTGGTTGCGCGAACGCTGCTCGTCTTCACGGGCGCGGATCACGTCATCGAAGGCTTCCTGCACTTCACGCGGTGCCGCTGCGCTCTGTACGTTCACCTGGGTCACGGTGATACCGGTGCGATAGGTATCGAGGAACCGTTGCAGGCGCTCCTTGATTTCGCTGGCCATCAATTCACGACCTTCGGTCAACACCTGGTCCATGGCGGTGGAACCCACCACATGGCGCAGGGCGCTTTCGGTTGCGTGTTGCAGGCTGATTTCCGGCTGATCAACGTTCAGCACGAAGTCCTGCAGGTTGCTGATCTTGTACTGCACGGTCAGCGGCACTTCGACGATGTTCTCGTCTTCGGTCAGCATCTGGCCCTGCTTGGTGTAGGCACGCTCACGCGTGACGTTTTCCATGTACTTCTTGTCGATCGGCGGGAAGTAGATATTCAGGCCAGGACCGACAGTCTCGTAGTACTTGCCGAAGCGCAGCACCACGGCTTGCTCCTGCTCGTCCACCACATAGACCGCGCTGTACAGCCAAACGGCCGCCAGCACGACAAGCCCCAGGCCCAGCAGGCCATAGCCGCCGCCCTTGCTTGTGCGACCGCCGTCGTCACCACCACGTTTTTTCCCACCACCGAACAACCCATTCAGGCTTTCCTGCAGCTTTCGGAAGGCCTCGTCGAGATCTGGTGGCCCCTTGCGGTCGCCATTATTGCGGCGTTTACCACCCCAAGGATCCTGATTATTCGAGTTGCCACCCGGCTCATTCCAAGCCATAGCGCTCTCCATCTGATAAAGCAAAGACGCACCCACGGCGCGCCGACCAATGCTACAGAATGCCTGCTACGGCGGCACAACCGCTTTCGGAGGCTTTTATTGCAAAGTGTGTTGTTCGATGAACTCTGTCGGTACAACACCTTCACGGCTAACCAGCCGATTCAGCTCCGCGCGTGGCAATCGAACGGCCAGCAAGCTGACACCTTCTTCGTCGTGTTCTTCTTTCTGTACCGCGCCCAACTCGAAAAACTGTGCACGCAGTCGAGCAAAACGCTGGGGCAAGCGCAAGGTGCCGACGAACAAATCGCTGCCAAGCAACTCGGCAATGGCTTGTTCAAGCAACTCCAAACCACTGCCATCACGCGCTGACAGCCATACCCGCTGGGGTTTGCCGTTCTCGTCACGCTGGATTTGTGGCTCAACGCCTTCAAGCAAATCGAGTTTGTTATAGACCTCAAGGATCGGCAAGTCCTGGGCACCAATCTCGCCCAACACCAGCATCACCTGTTCAATCTGCAACATGCGATCCGGTTCAGCCGCATCGATCACGTGCAACAGCAGGTCGGAATTGCTCGACTCTTCGAGCGTAGACCGAAATGCCTCGACCAGCTTGTGGGGCAAGTGGCGAATGAAACCCACCGTGTCGGCCAGGACGATCGGCCCCAGGTCGGCCAGGTCCAGGCGCCGCAAGGTCGGATCGAGGGTAGCGAACAATTGGTCGGCCGCGTACACGTCGGATTTGGTCACGTTATTGAACAACGTGGACTTGCCGGCGTTGGTATAGCCCACCAGGGACACGGTAGGGATATCCGCGCGGGAGCGGCCACGCCGCGATTGCTCGCGTTGGCTGCGGACTTTTTCGAGGCGCCCCTTGATCTGGCGCAGGCGAACCCGCAGCAGGCGCCGGTCGGTTTCGAGCTGGGTTTCACCCGGGCCGCGCATGCCGATACCACCACCTTGACGCTCAAGGTGAGTCCAGCCACGAACCAGGCGGGTGCTCATGTGGTCAAGCTGGGCCAGTTCAACCTGGAGCTTGCCTTCATGGGTACGGGCGCGTTGGGCGAAAATATCGAGGATCAGGCCCGTACGGTCGATCACGCGACACTCGAAGACACGTTCGAGGTTGCGCTCCTGACTGGGCGTAAGGACGTGATTGAAGATCACCAGATCGGCTTCTTCGGCGTGGACCAGGTCGCGAAGTTCCTCGACCTTGCCGCTGCCGATCAGGAATTTGGCGGTTGGCCGATGACGCGGCACGTTAAAAAACGCAACGGTCTCGGCGCCGGCCGAATTTGCCAACTCCTGAAACTCCTGCGGATCTTCGCGCGCCTCAGGGTCCTGTCCATCCAAGTGAACGAGGATTACCCGCTCACCACCACCGTGGCGCTCAAAGAACAAAGGAGACTCCTATCAGGCGTTACCTGGCTCAGCGTCACCCACTTCGTCACCGGCTGCGCTAGGCAGACGAATCGGACGAACTGGAACCACTGTCGAGATAGCGTGCTTGTAAACCATCTGGCTGACGGTGTTTTTCAGCAGGATCACGAACTGGTCGAACGACTCGATCGTGCCTTGCAGCTTGATACCGTTGACCAGGTAGATGGAAACCCCCACTTTCTCTTTACGTAAAGTATTCAAGTAAGGGTCTTGTAGCGAATGCCCTTTTGACATGTGCCGCACTCCTTTAAGGATCAATAATAAAAAATCGGAAAATAGATAGCTTATGGCCGTCACACCCCCAAGGATAGACGGCAATTGCAAGGACTCAGCTCAATATGGAGACCGTTCCCAAGTATTTCAAGGCGCGTGACAGATTGTCGCTGTCCAGGCTGTCCAGCCAGTGCAAATCGCTCCAGCTGCGCAACCAGGTGAACTGGCGTTTCGCCAATTGGCGCGTGGCGATGATGCCGCGCTCCTGCATCTCGACTGACGTCAGCTTGCCATCCAGGTGATCCCAGACTTGGCGATAGCCTACAGCGCGTATCGAAGGTAACCCTGGATGCAGGTCACCTCTGGAACGCAGAGCTACGACCTCGTCCACAAACCCCTGTTCCAACATAATTGTGAATCTTTGTGCAATTCGCTCGTGCAGCACCTGGCGATTTGCCGGAGCAATGGCCAGATTCGCCACAGTATAGGGCAATTGTGACTGGCCCGATGCGCCTGCGTCGGCACTTTGCGCAGTTTGTTTGAGTCGATGCTCGGTCATGGTCTGGCCGCTCACACGCCAGACTTCCAAGGCGCGGGTGAGGCGCTGGGGGTCATTGGGGTGAATGCGCGCGGCCGACACCGGGTCCACGGCCGCCAACTGATCGTGCAGGGCTTGCCAGCCAAGGCGTGCAGCCTCTTGCTCAAGCTCGGCGCGCACCTGGGCATCGGCCGGCGGCATATCCGCCAGGCCTTCCTGCAAAGCCTTGTAGTAGAGCATCGTGCCGCCCACCAGCAACGGAATATTGCCCCGCGCGGTGATCTCGGCCATGGCGGCCAGGGCATCGGTACGGAAATCGGCCGCCGAATAGCTTTCGGACGGGTCGATGATGTCGATCAGCTTATGCGGATACTCGGCCAGCAGTTCTTTGGAGGGCTTGGCCGTGCCGATGTCCATGTCCCGGTAAACCAGCGCAGAGTCGACACTGATCAGCTCACAAGGCAGTACCTTGGTGAGTTCGATGGCCAGGTCGGTCTTGCCGGCGGCCGTGGGGCCCATCAGGAAGATCGCGGGGGGCAAGGCACTCATCAGCGACCGCGCAAGAACAGTTTGTCCAGATCGTCGAGGCCCATTTGGGTCCAGGTCGGTCGGCCATGGTTGCATTGCCCGCTGCGCTCGGTGTTTTCCATGTCCCGCAGCAGGCCGTTCATTTCCGGCAGGGCCAGGCGGCGGTTGGCGCGGATGGCGCCGTGGCAGGCCATGGTGCCCAGCAGTTCGTTGATATGGGCCTGGACACGGTCACTGGTGCCGTATTCCATCAGGTCGGCCAGCACATCGGCGACCAGGCGATTGGCCTCGGCCTGCTTGAGCAGCGCAGGAATCTGGCGGATAGCCAGGGTTTCCGGCCCCAGGCGCTGTAGCTCGAAGCCCAGGCTCTGGAATACGCCGGCGTGCTCTTCAGCGCAATCGGCTTCGCGCTGGCTGACCGCCAGGGATTCGGGCACCAGCAGCGGCTGGCCGCTGAGGCCTTCACTGGCCATGGCGATCTTGAGGCGCTCGTACATGATCCGCTCGTGGGCGGCGTGCATGTCCACCAGCACCAGGCCGTGGGCGTTTTCCGCAAGGATATAGATACCCTTGAGCTGCGCCAGCGCGTAGCCCAGCGGCGGAATATCACCACCACCCTCCGGCAACGCCACTGCAGCAGGCTCGGCACCCGGCAGCGGCGCGAAAAACTCTCGATAGGCCGCCTGGGCCTCAGCCACCGGCACCGCCGATTGGGGGCGCGGCGTGTATTGATACTGGTAACCCGCACCCGCGCCGGACCCCGGCGCCGCGAAAGACGGTTGCGGCGGTGTCGATTGCAACAGGTTGCCCGCCAGGCTCATTTCGCCTTGGGGACCGAACTCACCGGCCTCCGGACCACTTGGACGCACCACTGCCGTCACGATGGGTGCCGACAGTTGGTCGTCCGGGCGCACATCGCCCAAGGCGCGGTGCAAAGTGCCATAGAGGAAGTCATGCACCATGCGCCCATCACGGAAGCGCACTTCGTGCTTGGTCGGGTGCACGTTGACGTCCACCACAGAGGGGTCGACTTCAAAAAACAACACAAACGTGGGATGGCGACCATTGAACAGCACATCGCGATACGCCTGGCGCACCGCGTGGGCCACCAGTTTGTCGCGCACCGCACGGCCGTTCACGAAGAAGTACTGCAAGTCGGCCTGGCTGCGAGAGAAGGTCGGCAACCCCACCCAGCCCCACAAACGCAAGCCGTTGCGCTCGATCTCGATCGGCAGCGCCTGCTCCAGGAACCCGCCGCCACAAATCGCCGACACCCGGCGCGCGCGTGCGGCATCGTCGTGGGCTTCGTGCAGGCTGAGGATGGTCTTGCCGTTGTGGCGCAGGTGGAACGCTACGTCAAAGCGCGCCAAGGCCAGGCGCTTGATGACTTCCTGCAGGTGATCGAATTCGGTCTTCTCGGCCTTGAGGAATTTACGCCGCGCCGGGGTATTGAAGAACAGGTCGCGCACTTCTACGGAGGTGCCGACCGGGTGGGCCGCTGGCTGCACACGCGGCGCCATGTCGCGGCCTTCGGTTTCTACCTGCCAAGCCTGTTCGGCACTGCGAGTGCGCGAGGTCAGGGTCAGGCGGGCCACGGAGCTGATGGAAGCCAGGGCCTCGCCGCGAAAGCCCAGGCTCATCACCCGTTCAAGGTCTTCCAGGTCACGGATCTTGCTGGTGGCGTGACGGGCCAGGGCCAGCGGCAGGTCATCGGAGGAAATGCCGCTACCGTCATCCCGCACCCGTAGCAGCTTGACGCCACCCTGCTCCACATCCACGTCGATGCGCTTGGCGCCGGAGTCGATGCTGTTTTCGAGCAGTTCCTTGATCACCGAAGCCGGGCGCTCAACCACCTCGCCCGCCGCAATCTGGTTGGCAAGGCGCGGGCTGAGCAGCTCAATGCGCGAGCCGTGGTTCAAGATCGTTTCACTCATTACTGCGCCGCCAGTTCAGTGCCAGGAATGGTCAATACCTGGCCGACTTTCAATTCGTCAGTCTTCAGGTTATTGGCACTGCGCAAGGTCGCGGACGACACCTGGAAGCGCACGGCCAGCATCGCCAGGGTGTCGCCAGGTTGTACGCGATGGTCACGCGGCCCCTGAGCGATCTTGCCCGAGTCGCGCAGCCAGGCAATGTAGGTACCCGGCGGCGGATTCTGCTGGAAGAACTGGCGCACACCGGCGCTGATGGAGCGCGCCAGCGCCTGCTGATGACTGGCGCTGGCCAGCTTGGACGCTTCGTTGGCGTTGGAGATAAACCCGGTTTCCACCAGGATCGACGGGATATCCGGCGACTTCAACACCATGAACCCAGCCTGCTCCACGCGCTGTTTGTGCAACGAGGTCACCCGGCCGATATTGCTCAAGACCTTTTGGCCGACGTTCAAGCTGGAGGTCAGCGAGGCGGTCATCGACAGGTCGAGCAGCACACCGGCGAGCATCTTGTCCTTGTCATCCAGGGACACGTTACCGGCCCCGCCGATCAAGTCGGAACGGTTTTCGCTGTCGGCCAGCCAACGGGCCGTCTCGGATGTGGCGCCGCGATCCGACAAGGCAAACACCGAGGCGCCGAACGCGGCGGTGGACGGTGCGGCGTCGGCGTGGATCGATACGAACAGGTCCGCGCCCTTCTTACGGGCAATTTCGGTACGCCCGCGCAACGGGATGAAGTAGTCGCCGGTTCGCGTCAGCTCGGCGCGGTAGCCTTTCATGGCATTGACCTGGCGCTGCAGTTCACGGGCAATCGCCAGCACCACGTCTTTTTCATGCTGGCCGCGCGAGCCGGAGGCACCTGGGTCTTCACCGCCGTGGCCAGCGTCGATCACCACGATAATGTCACGCTTGCCCGAAGGAGCAGGCGGCAACGGCGGCAACTTGACCTGGGGTTGCGATGGGTTGACCGGTACCGCAGGCACCGTCGCCACGCTCGGCGGCGGTGCAGGCGGCGGGTTGGCGTCGGCGGCGTTGTCGAACAGGTCGACCACCAACCGGTTGCCGTACTGGGCGTTCGGGGCCAGGGAGAAGCTTTTCGGGGTCACGACTTTTTTCAGGTCGATGACCACGCGCAAATCGGTCGGCGTGCGCTGGGCCGAGCGCATGGCGGTAATCGGGGTATTGGCGGTGGACACGTTCAATGGCCCGCCCAGGGTGGCACCATTGATATCGATCACCAGGCGATCGGGCGCCGTCAGGGTAAAGACGCTGTGCTGGACCGGGCCAGACAGGTCAAACACCAGTCGCGTGTTATCCGGCGCTCGCCACAGGCGCACACTCTTTACCTGTGAAGCAGCCAGAGCATTGACAGTCATTGCCGCAAGCAACACCCCTACGACAGCAACCAACGCGCGAAAGCGCATACCTAACCCCACCAATTATTTGAATTCCAATGCCAAAGCGGCGCACCACGACTGGCCACGCGCGCTCTGGGGCAACAACTTCAGCTGACGTCCCGTTTCATGCGGCGTAATGGTAATGGTCAGGTCCGGCTTTGGCAAAAAGCCTGTGCCTTTATCTGGCCACTCGATCAGGCACAGCGCATCTTCATCGAAGTAATCCCGGATGCCCATGTACTCCAGCTCTTCGGGGTCCACCAGGCGATAGAGGTCGAAATGAAAGGCGCGCAGGTCGCCGATCTCGTAAGGCTCTACCAGGGTGAACGTCGGGCTTTTTACTGCGCCGGTATGACCCAAGCCGCGAATAATCCCCCGGGACAACGTGGTCTTGCCCGCCCCCAGGTCACCTTCGAGAAAAATCAGCCCCGCCCCGGCCGTGACCTGGGCGATGCGGTGACCGAACGCAACCATGGCCTCTTCATCGGCCAAAAACAGGATTACTTCAGGCACGGCGACTGCTCCTCCAACAATTGACGAATGGCCGGTATCAGGTCGCTGGCAGCCAACCCACGACCGAAGGTGCCCTGGCGATCTCCGGCCGTGGCGTGCAACCAAACAGCCAGGCAGCTTGCCTCGAACGCTGGCATACCCTGGGCCAGCAATGCGCCCACCAATCCGGCCAGTACATCCCCCAACCCTGCTGCTGCCATGGCCGGATGGCCTTGGTCACACCGCGACACACGCCCATCGGGGCTGGCAATCAAACTGCCAGCACCCTTGAGGATAGCCACTGCGTTGAATTTCTGGCTCAACGCGCGCGCTACCTTAAGACGATCGGCCTGAACCTCGGCTGTCGAGAGGCCCATCAAGCGCGCAGCTTCGCCAGGATGCGGGGTGATCACCGAATTGACCGGCAGGCTCACGCCACCTTTGGACAATTGATTGAGAGCGTCGGCGTCCCACACTTGCGGCTGTTTGGCGTTGGCGGCAACGGACAGCAGGCTTTTGCCCCACGCGGCCTCACCCAGGCCCGGACCAATGACGATCACCGAGATGTTTTCCAGCAGGCCCATCAACTGGTTGGCCGAACTCACGCCCACGGTCATGACTTCCGGCAAGCGGGCCAGTGCTGCAGGCACATGCTCAGGGCGCGTTGCCAGGGACACCATACCGGCACCACTGCGCAAGGCACTTTCGGCGCTCAGCAGCGCGGCACCGCCAAAGCCGCGGTCCCCGCCGATCACCAGCAGGTGACCGAACTGGCCTTTATGGGCGTCCGGGGAACGGGCAGCCAGTTGCGGCAAATCGCCGTGCAACAGGGG
>NZ_QUZU01000057.1 GCF_004682055.1 Pseudomonas kairouanensis
TTTAGATCTTCATTTCGCCAGTTAGGTATTCATGCTCTGGAAGTGCGCCAACATCCTGCCCGCATCCGGCGCCTCGCCACTGAATAACTCAAACGCCTTCACCGCCTGGAACACCGCCATATTGCCGCCATCCAGCGTGCGGCAGCCCAAGGCGCGGGCGTCGCGCAGCAGTTGGGTTTCCAGCGGGAAGTACACAATTTCTGCCACCCACAATTCAGTCCGCAGCAAGGCTGCTGGCACCGGTGTGCCCGGCAACTTGGCCATGCCCATCGGCGTGGTGTTCACCAAGCCGTTTGCTTCGGCCATGGCGTTTTCCAAGTGCTTGCCGACTTGGGCGCGCCCACTGCCAAAGCGCTGGGCAAGGTTTTCCACAAGCTCGTGGGCGCGGGCCGGATCCACGTCAAAAATACTCAAATGCTCCACGCCTTCTGCCAACAGTGCATGAGCTACCGCCGCGCCAGCACCGCCAGCGCCCATCTGCACTACACGGTGGCGTGCAACGTCATTCAAATTGCGCCGAAAACCTTCGGCAAAACCCAGGCAGTCGGTGTTGTGGCCGATGCGCTTGCCGTTCTTGAACACCACGGTGTTGACCGCACCAATGCCCCTTGCCTCCTCAGACAAATCATCAAGCAACGGTAGGATCGCCTGCTTGCACGGGTAGGTAATGTTCAGGCCGGTGAAGTGCATCAACTCAGCAGCGTCCAGCAGGTCGGGCAGGGCGTTGATGTCCAGGTGCAGGGGCTCAAGGTCGATCAGGCGATACAGGTAGCGCAGGCCTTGTGCGTCGCCTTCCTGCTCATGCAGCGCCGGGGTGCGGGAAGCCTGGATGCCGGCACCGATCAGGCCCGCGAGAATGCGCGGCTTCATGCCTTTAACACCTGGCTGAAATGCTCCAGGGCCAGGTGATAGCCATGGCTGCCAAAGCCCGCCAGCACCGCCTTGGCGATGGGCGACACAAACGAGTGGTGACGGAACGCTTCGCGGGCATGCACGTTGGACAAATGCACTTCGATCACCGGCACTTCACTGGCCACCAGTGCATCGCGGATCGCCACCGAGGTGTGGGTCCAGGCCGCCGGGTTGATCACGATACCGGCGCAGCGGGCACGGGCGCCGTGGATCCAGTCCAGCAACTCGCCTTCGTGGTTGGTCTGGCGAAATTCGATTTTCAAACCCAGTTGTTCGGCGCTGCGGCCACACAAAGCGGCGATGTCGGCCAGGGTTTCGTGCCCGTACGTGGCGGGTTCGCGGGTGCCGAGCAGGTTGAGGTTGGGGCCGTTGAGCACCAGCACGATAGGCGGCATAGGGGTATCTCCACTGTTCTTGTTTGTTGTGGGGATAAAATGTACTGAATGGTTAATTTGGTCAATTGATGCGCGAAGATCTGTTCGATTATCGAACCCTTATCTGCGTTGAATCAGATTAGATATCAATTGAAAATCATTCTCGACAACGCTTAAGATGCCCGCCTGTTTCCTTTACATTCCAGGGAGTCGGTTTGTCGGACGTGGATCTCAAGGGCCTGTTTCTAAAGCATGCCGATACCCTGCGCGGGTATCTGGCGCGCAAGGTGCAGGACCCGCAGTTGGCCGCAGACCTGGTCCAGGAGAGCTTCCTGCGCCTGGCGGAAAAACCGGCCGGCGAGCGTATCGATAACTCCCAGGGCTATCTCTATCGAACGGCGAGCAATCTGCTGATCGACCATATTCGCCAGGAAGCACGGCGCAAGACAGACTCCGTGCCCCACGAGGCGCTGGCCGAGATTGAAGATGAAGTGGCCGGGTTGGAGGCTCAGGCAATGGCGCAGCAACAGCGACAGGCGTTGAAGCAGGCACTGGCGGAGTTGCCGGAACGCACCCAGCAGATCTTCCGCCTGAACCGTATCGAAGGCATGACCCATGCCCAGGTCGCCCGGCACCTGGACATCTCTGACAGCTCCGTGCAGAAGCATCTGGCCAAGGCCTTGGCCTATGTGATGCAGCGCCTGCAGGACGGCGAGGTGCAACCATCCGACGAATGAATTACCGAAATACGCCAGGTCAGACGTCACAGCGTTATATAACGAAAAATTCGAGATTCACACGTGAATAGCCAGGGTCCGCAACAGCACAGCATTACCGAGGCGGCCGCCGAGTGGGCGGTGCGCCTGCACGCCGGTGCCCTGACCGACCAGGAGCAGGCCGAGCTGCGGCACTGGATTGCCCGCGACAGCCGTCACGAGGCGGCATTGCGCTTTGCCGAACAGACCTGGGCGGCGTTGGGCGAGGTGCACAAGGACGAACCCGTGCACCGCCAGCGACCGGCAGCGGCAGCGATGCCCATGCGCCGTTCCAAGCGGCGAAGGCCGTGGCAACGGGCGGCGGCCGTGGCATTGGTGGTGCTGGTGGCAGGCATTGGTTGGGTGCGCGGGCCGGATGCCTTGCTGCACATGCAAGCCGACTACGTGACGCAAAAGGGCGAAGTGCGCACCGTGCACCTGGCCGATGGCAGCACGGTGGAGCTGGATTCGGCCAGTGCCATCCGCCTGGAATACGACGGCGTGCAACGGCGCATCAGCCTGATCCAGGGCTCGGCGATTTTCGATGTGGCGCCCATGGTGGGCCAGGAAACCCGGCCATTCGTGGTGCAGAGCGCGGGTGGACAGACCCGGGCGTTGGGCACGCGATTTGTGGTGGAGCGCGAGGCGGATCGGCAGGCCTGGGTGGGCGTATTGCAACACAGCGTCGCGGTTACCTTGCAGGCCAGCCCGCAAAAGGGCCCGGCAGACAGGGTGCTCAAGGAGGGCCAGGCAGCGCGCTACAGCCCCCAGGAAGGCGTGGTGCCCCTTGATCAATTCGATGTGGAACGCGCCACCAGTTGGCGACGTGGTGTGCTGATCTTTGATCGCCAGCCGCTGGCCAAAGTCATCGAACAGCTCAACCACTACCGCCCAGGCCGCATCGTGCTGACCCACTCGGACCTGGGCGAGCGCGAAGTCAGCGGCGTGTTCCGCCTCGACATGCT
This sequence comes from Pseudomonas kairouanensis, assembly GCF_004682055.1. Lineage (GTDB taxonomy): Bacteria > Pseudomonadota > Gammaproteobacteria > Pseudomonadales > Pseudomonadaceae > Aquipseudomonas > Aquipseudomonas kairouanensis. Next base: position 3,007 of record NZ_QUZU01000057.1, read on the forward strand.
CGACACCGCCCTAGGTACCCTGGCCCAGGAACTTCAAGTGCAACGCTTGGACCTGGCAGGCCTCAGCCTGATCTATTGAAAACCTGGTGGGAGGCCTTCTCCCACCCGCTCAAAACCCCCTTCGCAAAAAACTTTCAAAAAAACCTTACTGACTTCCTGCGCGTCGTACGTCTTGCTAGGTGAGAAGCATTCGCATAAACAAAAAACGCTTAGCGCAGGGAAACAAGAAATGTCAGCACTCAACAAGGGGCGTATCACCGGTAGCCGGTTAGCCTTGGCCATCCACTTGGCGCTGTTCGCCGCTGTGGCGCCGGTGTATGCCGTGCAGCCGCAGGCAGGTGCCACCCAACCTGCTGTGCTGACGTTTGATATCCCCGCGCAATCCCTGGGCAGTGCCGTGCTGGCGTTCGCCGACCAGGCCGGCCTGCAAGTGCTGTTCGACAGCCAGCGCCTGCAAGGCTTGAGCAGCACCGCGCTCAAAGGCAGTTTCAGTGTGCAGGAAGGCCTGGGCCGTTTGCTTGGCGCGGCCCCGGTGGAATACCGCTTTACCAGTGAGCGCCAGGTCACCCTCAACCGCGTCAGCGACGACCACAGCGGCGCCCTGACCGTAGGCACCACCACCATCACCGGTAACACCAACGGCCAGGCCAGCGACTGGGTGTACCAGAGCCCAAAGTCCGTGGCCGTGATCAGCCGTGACATGATCGATAAGCGCCCACCCCGTCACGCCGCTGATATGCTCGAAGAAACGGCCGGCGTGTACACCGCCGTCGATCAGCGCGACCCCGGCCTGTCGGTGAATATTCGCGGGGTGCAGGACTACGGCCGCGTGAACATGAACATCGACGGCATGCGCCAGAACTTCAATGTCAACGGCCACCAGCAACGCAACGGCACCATGTTGATCGACCCGGAGTTCATCTCCAGCATCCAGATCGACAAGGGCAGCCAGTCGGGGCAGGGCGGTGCGGCGGTGCTGGGGGGCATTGCCTCGTTCAAGACCCTTGATGCCACCGAGTTTCTCAAGGACGGCAAGGAGTACGGCGGGCGTTTGCGTGCCGGTAGCGGTATTGGTGAGTTGGGCAACGGCACCGATTTCAACGGCAGCGCGGTATTTGCCTTTGGCGATGAGCGTGGTGATGTGTTGCTCGGCATGAGCGAGCGCCATTTCGGCAATTACCGTGGCGGCTCCCACAACAACCAGAACCTGGGTACCAACATCCGGGCCAGAAAGTATGCTCCGGCGGCCTTTGATGACTGGTTGAGCAGTGAAGTCGGCGACACCGGCAGCGTGACCCGCTCGCAAATCATCAAGTTCGGCCTGAACCTGCCCAACGATCAACGCGTGCAATTGAGCTACCTGGAAAGCGATACAGACAGTAACGATGCCTGGGGCTACATCACCGATGACCTTCAAAGCACCTATTACGTACGCACCAGCAAGAACAACCTCAACGCAAAAAACGTGGCGCTGGACTACAGCTACAGCCCGGACAACGCACTGATCGATTTGAAGGCCAAGCTTTATTACGTCACCACCCAGCTGGATCGCAACAACGCACCCAACATTGCGTCCTTGAGCTCCGGCAACTACACGCCGTCTTACACCGACCACTTCCAAACCGACACCTGGGGCTTGCAAGGGGAAAACACCTCGCGCTTCGACCTGGGCCGCGTGGGCCATGTGAGCTGGAACTATGGCCTGGAGCTGTACCAGGACACGTTCAAGCCCAGTACCAACAAGATTGAATCGACCAACACCACCAACTCCGGCTCGTTGCCCTACACCGCCAGTGCCGACCCGGAAGGCAAGCGCACCATCGCCAGCCTGTTCAACAACCTGCAATACGAATATGACGACTGGCTGACCGTGGACGCCGGGCTGCGTTACGACCGCTTCCGGCTGGAAGGGGTAACGGGCATGACGCTGTGGAAGCGCGACCGCTTTTACACCAGTACCACGGGGGCCAAGCGCGTCGAGGATATCTACGATATCGACAGGGAAGAGGGGCGGTTTTCGCCAACCTTTGGCATTGGCATCAAGCCTGGGGTCGATTGGTTGCAACTCTATACCCGCTGGGGCAAGGGCTGGCGCCCACCCGCGGTCACCGAGACCTTCATGAGCGGGCGCCCCCATGGTGGCGGTTCGAATGAGCGGGTGTTTCCCAACCCTTTCCTCAAGCCTGAGGAGTCCCGCGACTGGGAAGTGGGGCTGAACGTGTTCAAGGAGTCGTTGTTCTTCAATGACGACCGCCTGGGCATCAAGGTCGCGTACTTCGATACCAAGATCCAGAACTTCACGTTCCTCAATACCAGCGTGAGTTTGCCCGAGACTTCCGTCGGCGGTTTCAACGGGATCATGGCGTACACCAACAACACCAATGACACGCGGTTCAGGGGCCTGGAGTACCAGTTCAACTACGACATGGGGCGGGTGTACACCAACTTGAGCTTCACCCACATGATCGGCAGCAACGAGTTCTGCTCGAAGAATTACTACCTGGGCGGTGCCAAGAAGGCCGGCAATGCCACCACCGTTTACGAACAGTTCACCCGGCCCAACGGCACCATCGGCATACGCCCTGTCACCCAGTACGAAGTGTTGGATGACGACGCCGCCAACGCCAAGGAAAGCTGCGGGCGGATCATGGGCAACGCCACTTACACCCCGGCCGATCGCGGCTCGCTGACCCTCGGTGCGCGCTTTCTGGATAAGCGCCTGGATACCGGTATGCGTGTGCGTTACAGCTCGGGCAACGGGGAGAACCTGGATAACCAGGGATACAGCCTGATCGACCAGGCCATGTGGCCCAAGTACACCGTGTACGACCTCTACGCCAGTTACTGGATGACCGACCAATTGAACATCGCCCTGGCATTGGAGAACGCCACGGACGAGGCGTACTTCGTCGCCATGGGCGACGTCAACAACCTCAGCCTGGCGCGCGGCCGCACGCTGAGCGGGATGCTCGAATACAAATTCTGATGCCGGTGCCAAGGCACCGGGTCACCCACGGTTTTGCCCAGGGTTGGGCAAAAAGTGCGCTTCTGCGCACTGATCAATAGCGCTGTAATTACGAGGTTTAGTGATGACAATTTCTGTTAGCTACGAGTCGATCCTTGGCACTACTTCGCTGTCTGACTACCTGTCGGACTGGGCTGTTGGTTTTGCCACGGCAGGCCATGGTACTGGCGGCAACAACGGTGGTTTCAGCAACGGCACGTTCGCCGGTGACCAATACGCCTCCCACGGCGCCAGCAACTCCGAGTACGCCTTCATCGCCGACAGCGACACCAGCAACGGCCTGCACTACGTGTTCAACCCAACGCTGCCAGCCAGCAGCAACCTGAACCACTACCTGTGGGGCGAGCTGGATAACGTCGAGCTGGGCACCGGCCTGACCGGCGGCAGCGGCAGCGATTTCGACCTGAGCGCCTACAAGGTGGCCTTCAATGGCCTGGACCTGTCCGCCGCTGAAGGCGCAGGCCGCACCGGCAACGACGTGCAGGCCGTGATCTACGGTCTGATCCAAGGCAACACCAGTGCCCTGGAAGCGGTACTCAACGAACTGTTGGGTGCAATCGATCCGGACCTGTCAACCGCCAACACCTTCGACGAAATCTCCGCCGGCCTCGCGGCTCACGCGGCAGCGTCTACCACCGCCGATGTGGCGCTGGTGGGCGTGCAAGACGTGTCTCAGGACTTCGCCCTGGCTGCCTGATGCCATAAAAAAAGCGAATGGAAGATCGCTCTCCCATTCGCCGCATGACACACCGCTGTCGCCAAGCCTTCTAATTCTTCGGCGACGGCGGTGCCAAATTCTGCGCAGCGCCGTCTCGCCTGTCAACGCGGCGACGCTGCTCGCTTAACCCTTCGGGACTTCCCAGATGCGCCACGCCGGTAACGAAACCCTGGCCGCTCTCACGGCTTATAAAGGTGGCTTCTTCAACATCGGCCTGTTCTCGGCGGTGATCAACCTGCTGATGCTGGCCCCGGCGCTGTACATGTTGCAGGTGTACGACCGGGTACTGGCCTCGGGTAATCAGATGACCCTGTTGATGCTGACGCTGATGATCCTCGGCCTGTTCGGCCTGATGGGCGCGTTGGAGTGGGTGCGCAGCCAGGTGGTGATCCGCCTCGGCACGCAAATGGACATGCGCTTGAACCAGCGGGTGTACGACGCCGCGTTCGAAGCGCAACTCAAGGGCGGCACCCAGGCGGCCGGGCAGGCGTTGCATGACCTGACCACCCTGCGCCAGTTCGCCACCGGCCAGGCGTTGTTCGCGTTTTTTGATGCGCCTTGGTTTCCGGTGTACCTGCTGGTGATCTTCCTGTTCCACCCCTGGCTGGGCATGCTGGCGCTGGGGGGCGCGGTGATATTGATGGCACTGGCGTGGATCAACCATCACATTAGCCAAGCACCCATGGCCCTGGCCAGCCAGTTGTCCATCAGCGCCAGCCAGCAGGCCACCCTCAACCTGCGCAATGCCGACACCATCGAAGCCATGGGCATGCTCGCCACCTTGCGCGCCCGTTGGTTCGGCCAGCATCAGGCGTTTCTGGCCCAGCAGAACCTGGCCAGTGAAAAGACCGCCGCTGTCAGCGCATGGTCCAAGGGTGTGCGTTTGGCGTTGCAGTCCCTGGTGCTGGGGCTGGGCGCGTTACTGGCCGTGCAGGGCGATATCACGCCGGGGATGATGATCGCAGGGTCCATTCTGATGGGGCGGGTGCTCAGCCCCATCGACCAACTGATCGGTGTCTGGAAACAATGGGGGTCGGCGCGCCTGGCGTTTGATCGGTTGTCTCAATTGCTCGAAGCCAACCCGGCGCGGCCCGTGCGCATGAGCCTGCCGACGCCCAAGGGCCAGCTCAGCCTGGAGCAAATCAGCGCCTGCGCCCCCGGCAGCCGCCGCCCGGCACTGGCGAACCTGGGCTTCAACTTGCCCGCGGGCCAAGTGCTGGGGGTGATCGGGCCGTCGGGCTGTGGCAAGTCCACCCTGGCTCGCATCGTGGTGGGCGCCTGGCCACCGTTGTCCGGCAAGGTACGCCTGGACGGTGCCGACCTGGCCCAATGGGATAAACAACAACTGGGCCCGCACATTGGCTACCTGCCCCAGGACATCCAACTGTTCGCCGGCAGCATCGCCGACAACATCGCACGGTTTGCCGAGGTGGACGCGGACAAGGTGCTGGCCGCCGCACACATGGCCGGCGTGCATGAACTGATCCTGCAACTGCCCCAGGGCTACGACACCGTGTTGGGGGAGGGTGGTGCCGGCCTGTCCGGCGGCCAAAAGCAACGCGTGGCCCTGGCCCGAGCGCTGTACGGCTTGCCCGCGTTGATCGTGTTGGATGAACCCAACGCCAACCTGGATGAAGTGGGCGAGCAGGCGCTGCTGCAGGCCATCGCTCAACTCAAGCAGCAGCGTCGCACGGTGATTCTGATCACCCACAAACCCAACGTGCTGAGCCTGACTGACCAACTGCTGATCCTCAAGGACGGCCAGCTACAGGCGTTCGGCCCGACGGCGCGGGTGTTGGAGGCGCGGCAGAAACCTGCGGCCAAGCCGGTGTCGAGCATGAGCATGAGTTACCGCCTCGGTGAAGGAAAACAGGCATGAATGTGAGTAAACCCGTGCTGGTCAGCGACCCGCCAAACAACGTGCTGGCGCTAGACGACAAAAAATACTCGCGACTGGGTTGGTGGCTGGTGCTGGGCGGCTTTGCCGGGTTTATCGGTTGGGCCGCGTTGGCACCGTTGGACAAAGGCGTGGCGGTGTCGGGCAAGGTCATGGTCTCGGGCCATCGCAAGACCGTGCAGCACCCTGCCGGTGGCATTGTCGAGCGCATCGAGGTGCGCGACGGTGATGAGGTCAATGCCGGTCAAGTGTTGCTGCGCCTGAAGGAAACCCCGTTGCGCGGGCAGATGCAGTCTCTGCGCAGCCAGTACCTGGCCTCCCTGGCCAGCGAAGCGCGCCTGAGTGCGGAAAGCCAAGGGTTGTCGGCGATCACCTTCGCCCCTGAACTGCTCAGCGACCCGGAGGCCGCCGCCACCCTGAGCCTGCAACGCCAGTTATTCAGCAGCCGTGCCCAGGCGTTGGCCACCGAGCAACAAGGCCTGCGCGAAACCATCGCCGGCGCCGAAGCGCAATTGCGTGGCACGCGAGATTCCCAAGCCAGCAAGGTGCAGCAACGGGCGGCGTTGAACGAGCAATTGCAGGGCCTGCGGGAGTTGGCGCGCGACGGTTACATCCCACGCAATCGCCTGCTCGACAGCGAGCGGTTGTATTCACAGATCGACGGCAGCATCGCCGAAGACTACGGCCGTATCGGCCAACTGCAACGCCAGGTGATGGAACTGCGCCTGCGTATCCGCCAGCTCGGCGAAGACTTCCAGAAAGACCTGCGCGGCCAACTGGCCGACACCCGTACCCGCAGCGATGACCTGCGCAATCGCCTGGCCTCGGCCGAGTTCGAGTTGGCCAACAGCCTGGTGCGTGCACCGGCCTCCGGCGTGGTGGTGGGGTTGCAGGTGTACACCGAAGGCGGTGTGATCAAGCCTGGCCAGACGCTGATGGACATCGTGCCCCAGGGTGAACCGCTGCTGGTGGAAGCGCGGGTGCCGGTGCAGATGGTCGACAAGGTGCACCCCGGCCTGCCGGTGGAACTGATGTTCCCGGCGTTCAACCAGGCCACCACGCCACGGGTGGCGGGCGAGGTAACGCTGGTGTCTGCCGACCGCCAGGTGGATGAGCGTACCGACGAGCCGTATTACACCGTGCGTGCCCAGGTCAGCACGGCAGGCATGCAGCAGTTGGATGGCGTGCAGATCCGCCCGGGCATGCCGGTGGAAACCTTCATCAAGACCGGCGAGCGCTCGATGCTCAACTATCTGTTCAAGCCCCTGCTGGACCGTACTCACATGGCCCTGGTGGAAGAATGAAGGCGCTGCTGTTTACCCTGTGTATAAGTTGTACTTCGGCGGCGCACGCCCTGGGTTTGCTGGATGCTTACGACTTGGCCCTACGCAATGATCCGACTTTTCAGGCGGCGATCCAGGAGCGTGAGGCGGGCGAAGAGAACCGCGTGATTGGCCGTTCGGCGTTGCTGCCCAACTTGTCCTGGAGCTACAACAATTCGCGCAACGAGTCCGAGGTGACGGCGGGTGATGTCACCAGCGACCGCGATTACCGCAGCTATGCCTCGACCCTGACGTTGCAGCAACCCCTGCTGGATTACGAGGCCTATGCGCGTTTTCGTCAGGGCACCGCCCAGGCGCTGATGGCCGATGAACGCTTTCGCGGCAAAAGCCAGGAGCTGGCGGTGCGGGTGCTCAGTGCCTACAGCCAGGCCTTGCTGGCCCAGGAGCGTATCGAACTGAGCCGTGCGCAGAAACGCGCGTTTGCCGAACGCCTGCAACTCAATGACCGCTTGCTTAAAGGCGGTGAAGGCACGCGCACCGATGTGCTGGAAACCCAGGCGCGCTTGAGCCTGGCCCAGGCCGAAGAAATCGAATCATTGGATGCCCAGGACAGCGCTTTGCGTGAACTGGAAGCCATTGTCGGCCAGCCCCTGCAGATCGAAACACTGGCGCCCCTGACTCGTCAGTTTGAGATCCCGCCTCTTGAGCCCAACCGTTTTGAAACCTGGCGCGAATTGGCCATGGCCAACAACCCGGAACTCAAGTCCCAGCACCATGCCCTGGACGTGGCCTCTTATGAAGTAGAACGCAAACGCGCCGGCCACCTGCCCAAGGTCAGCCTGTACGCCACCAGCCGCCAGACCAGCTCAGACTCGGAAAGCAGCTACAACCAGAAGTACGACACCAACAGCGTCGGCATTCAGGTCAGCCTGCCATTGTTTGCCGGTGGTTCGGTGTCGGCCTCTACGCGCCAGGCGGCAAACCAGCTGTCCCAGGCCCAATACGAGTTGGACGCGCACACCTCGGCCACGCTGGTGGAGTTGCGCAAGCAGTTCAACCTCAACACCAGCGGTGCGGCCAAAGTGCGCGCCTATGAGATGGCCGTGAGCTCCGCCACGGCGCTGGTCACGGCGACGAAAAAGAGTGTCAGCGGTGGCGAGCGGGTCAACCTCGACGTGCTCGACGCCGAACAGCAACTGTTCACCGCCCGCCGCGACCTGGCCAATGCGCGGCATGCGTATTTGCTGGCGAGGATTCAGCTGAAGTATTACGCGGGGTTGCTCAGTGAGCAGGATTTAAGAGCCTTGGCGGGGTATTTCCAGCCTTCGGCATGAGTGGTTACAACCCGGCATTCGCCGGGTTTTTTGTGCTGACTAGTCTGTAAAACAGCTTCGGGAAAATGGAGCCGGTTGTTGGGTGGCAGAGGGAAATTGTTACCTGGCGGAAAATAACCTAACGGATGGGTTGCGATGCGAGTAGGCGCTTACAAGGGATATGTGATTTCGGTATTTATCAGGGATGAGCATTGCCCGCCTCATGTGCATGTGTGGGGGAAGGCGTGGGATGCGCGTTTTCGTTTCAGTTTTCTGGATGCAGATGTGGAGTTGTGGGACGTGGAGCCTGAGCGGAGGCAACCATCCGCATCGGTGTTGAAAGAAATACGCGGGGCGATCATGCAGCGTCACTACCTGGCCCGTGCGCGTCGAATTTGGTGGGAATACCTGCAAACGGTCTGCCTGGAGAATCATTCCTGGGATTGGGAGGCAGGTGAATTGGTTCCAGGGTTGGTCATTCGACCTGGCGTCTATGTCATCGCCAGCGCGCGGCACGATGTTGTAGAGCAACGGACAATTTTGAATCTGGTCAGGGGACCAGACTGCGTGGGGATTAATTTATGAAAATCGTAAAAGCCAAAGTTGTGCCTTATAAACCGCTCACTGAAGCGGATATCGACAAGGCAATCGCCCGAGGGCGTAAGACCCGGCACCTCTATGCCCGCGCCAGTTCTGTACGCTATGAAGACAACTGCATCTCCATAGGTTTCAGCGACGGCAGCCGCGTCGTGTTACCGATAGCGGGTCTGCCGGAGTTCAAAGGGTTCTCCTTGGAGGACTTCCAGCAGTTGGAGGTTGGCTTTGGCGGAAAGGCACTGTGCTGTGAGGCCCAAGACCTGGATGTTTCGATTACAGGCCTGATCGCCACAAGCAAACCGATGATGGACCTGGCCACCAGCCTGGTGGCCTCACGCAACGGCCGCAAGAGCAGCGCCGCGAAGGCCGCCGCCGCCCGAGCCAATGGCAAGAAGGGCGGGCGGCCGCGCAAGGAAGTCTTGGATAACGGCGATCCAACGGATGTATGAAGGCGCAATGTGGGAGCGGGCTTGCTCGCGAATGCAGAGTGTCAGTCAGAGTATGTGTGACTGATACACCGCATTCGCGAGCAAGTCGAATCGTCGCACCGCCGCTCCCACATTGAGATCTACTGTGTCCTGAGGACCTAGCGCCGGGTCAGCAGAACCCCAGACTCCATATGATGCGTCCACGGAAACTGGTCAAACATCGCGCACTGGGTAATCCGGTGCGTGTCATGCAACTGCGCAATGTTCGCCGCCAACGTCTCCGGGTTGCAGGAGATGTACAGGATATTGTCGAAGCGGCGGGTCAGTTCGCAGGTGTCCGGGTCCATGCCGGCGCGCGGCGGGTCGACGAACACGCTGCCGAATTCGTAGCTTTTCAGGTCGATGCCCTGTAGGCGGCGGAACGGACGCACTTCGTTCAGCGCTTCGGTGAGTTCTTCGGCGGAGAGGCGCACCAGGGTGACGTTATCCACCGCGTTCTCATCGAGGTTGCTGAGCGCTGCGTTGACCGAGGTCTTGCTGATCTCGGTGGCCAGCACCTTGCGTACACGGGTTGCCAACGGCAGGGTGAAGTTGCCGTTGCCGCAATACAGTTCCAGCAAATCGTCCGGGCGATCGCCCAAGGCTTCATATGCCCAGTTGAGCATCTTCTGATTCACCGTGCCGTTGGGCTGGGTGAAGGCGCCTTCGGGTTGGCGATAACTGAAGGTGCGGCCGCCCACGTCGAGTTTTTCCACCACATAGTCGTGACCGATCACATCACGCTTGCCCTTGGAGCGGCCGATGATGCTCACGTTCAAGTCTGCAGCCAGCTGGTTTGCGGCGGTGTGCCAGTGCTCGTCCAGCGGGCGGTGATAACACAGGGTGATCATCGCGTCGCCCGCCAGGGTGGTGAGGAACTCCACCTGGAACAGCTTGTGGCTCAGGGCGGCGCTGGCTTGCCAGGCGGCCTTGAGCTGGGGCATCAACTGGTTGATGCGCAGGCTGGCGATTGGGAATTCTTCGATCAGGATCGGCGTGCGCTTGTCGTCCTGGGAGAACATTGCGTAGTGGCGCTCACCGCCTTCGCGCCACAGGCGGAACTCCGCCCGCAGGCGGAAGTTCTGCAGCGGCGAGTCGAATACCTGCGGCTCTGGCGCATCGAACGGGGCCAGCAGGTCACGCAGGCGCGTGACCTTGTCTTGCAATTGAGCGGTGTAGCTTGCGGCGTCAAAAGTCATGCGTTGAACCAGCCCAGCTTGATCACAAACAGAATCGACAGAATCACCAGCGCCGGGTTCAGCTCACGGTAGCGGCCCGAAAGCAGCTTGATGGCGGTCCAGGCGATGAAACCGAAGGCGATGCCGTTGGCGATGGAGTAAGTGAAAGGCATCGCCAGGGCGGTGACCACCACCGGCGCTGCAACCGTGATGTCATCCCAGTCAATTTCTGCCAGGCCCTGGGTCATCAGCACGGCTACAAACAGCAGCGCTGGCGCAGTGGCATAGGCCGGCACGCTGGCGGCCAGGGGCGAGAAGAACAGGGCCAGCAGGAACAGGATCGCCACCACGATGGCGGTCAAACCGGTACGGCCACCGGCGCTCACGCCTGCGGCGGACTCGATGTAACTGGTGGTGGTCGAGGTGCCCAGCAGGGAACCGGCCATGGCGGCGGTACTGTCGGCGATCAGGGCACGGCCCATTTTCGGCATGTGGCCGTCCTTGCCCATCAGGCCTGCGCGCTTGGCCACGCCGATCAGGGTGCCGGAGTTGTCGAACAGGTCCACGAACAGGAAGGCAAAGATCACGCTGACCAGGCCGATGTCCAGCGCGCCTTTAATGTCCAGCTGCAGGAAGGTCGGAGCCAGGGACGGTGGTACCGACGTCACACCGATGAACGGGGTGAAACCCAGCACGATGGAGGCGATGGTCACCGCCAAAATGCCGATCAGCACCGCGCCACGCACCGCCAGGGCTTCCAGCGCCACGATCAGCACAAAGCCCAGGGTGGCCAGGATCGGCGCCGGTTGCTTCAGGTCGCCCATGCCCACCATGGTGGCCGGGTTGCTCACCACGATACCGGCGTTATGCAGCGCGATCAGCGCCAGGAACAGGCCGATACCGGCGGCAATCGCCGAGCGCAGGGGCAGCGGGATCGCGTTGATGATCCACTCGCGGATACGGAAGATCGACAGCAGGAAGAACAGCACCGCCGAAATGAACACCGCACCCAGCGCCACTTGCCAGGTATGGCCCATGTGCAGGACCACGGTGTAGGTAAAGAAAGCGTTGAGGCCCATGCCCGGCGCCAGCGCAATCGGGTAGTTGGCGATTAGGCCCATCACGGTCGAACCGATGGCTGCCGCCAGGCAGGTCGCGACGAACACCGCGCCCTTGTCCATGCCGGTTTCGCCCAGGATGCTCGGGTTCACGAACAAAATGTAGGCCATGGCCAGGAACGTGGTGATACCCGCGAGAATCTCGGTGCGCACATTGGTGTTGTGGGCTTTGAGTTGAAACAGCTTTTCCAGCATGCCGGCTCCCTGTGACGCTATGTTGCGTCGTGATTTGTTGACCTCTAAGTCAAAGCACAAACTGCGCCAAGCGCCTTTGGTTTCAGAGAGGATCGGAAAAAGCGGCGCATGATACCAGCAGCCGGGGCCTTGAGGCATACTGCGCCGACGTTAAAACCAAGGTCGCCGCCCACATGAAAAAAGCCACCGCGTGGAGTCTAGCTCTGATCCCTATTATCGGCCTGTGGCTCGGCGCAGCACCGGCGTGGAGCGCGACTGCACCGCCCTTGAGCGAAGTGCGCGTGTTCAAGGTCGAATCGGCGCGTTGCACCGAAACCATCCCGGAGCGGGCGCAGGGCACACAAATGTGCACGCACCGTGGTCCCACCAAGGTGTCGGTGATGGAAGTCGGCCTGGGTAATAACCCCGTGGGCAAATTCGATGGCGCCGTGCTCAACGGGCAACGTACCCCGGTGTGCCAGGTTGGCAGTGAGAGCCAGGTGTGTAATGGGGCGGGCACGGTGATGGGCTATATCTACGTATTTGACCTGGATGTAAAAGCCCAAGGCTGGTTCGAATACACCAACTCGTCGATCAACGGCCCGCAGAACACCTTGAAGACGCTGCTCAATATCCGCTGATCAATCCCCTTGAACGCTCATAACCCAGGGCAGTCGTACCCCTCAAGACGGCGACTTTCCTGAACGCCGCGGACGTACACCAACCCGTGAGGTGTTTATGAGCGCAACCCCCAATGGCGCGACGGCCCAGCCGTTCGCCAGCCACTCGATTCGCCTGCGCCTCAACGGCCAGGACCGCCAACTGGACGTGCTGCCCTGGACCACCTTGCTGGACCTGCTGCGCGAACACCTCGACCTGATTGGCAGCAAAAAGGGCTGCGACCACGGCCAATGCGGCGCGTGCACCGTGTTGCGCGATGGCAAGCGCATCAATGCCTGCCTGACCCTGGCGGTGATGTGCGATGGCGCCGAGTTGACCACCATCGAAGGCTTGGCCAGCGGCGACGCACTCCATCCGATGCAGCAAGCCTTTATCACGCGTGATGCGTTCCAGTGTGGGTACTGCACCCCCGGCCAGATCTGTTCGGCTGTGGGCCTTATGAATGAAGGCCGAGCGTGTGACTCGGCGCAAATCCAGGAACTGATGAGCGGCAACCTGTGCCGTTGTGGTGCCTACAGCAATATCCGCGATGCCATTGAAGATGTCGTGTTGGGAGGTGAGCAATGAACCCCTTCCACTACAGCAAGCCTGTGGATGTGAACGAAGCTGTGCACTTGAGCAGCGCCGCTTCGCGCTTTATCGCCGGCGGCACGAACCTGCTGGACCTGATGAAAGAAAACATCAGCCGTCCCGAACACCTGATTGATATCACCGGCCTGCCTTTGCACGAAGTGGAAGAAACCGCCGAAGGTGGCGTGCGCATCGGTGCGCTGGTGAGCAATGCCGACCTGGCCTGGCACCCACTGGTCGAGCAGCGCTACCCGCTGTTGTCCCAGGCGATTCTTGCCGGTGCCTCGCCGCAACTGCGCAATATGGCCAGTACCGGCGGCAACCTGCTGCAGCGTACCCGTTGCTATTACTTTTATGACGCCGCCGTGCCCTGCAATAAGCGCGAACCTGGCAGCGGTTGCCCGGCGCGCAGCGGCTTGAACCGCATCCACGCGATTCTCGGCGCCAGCGACCAATGCGTCGCCACTCACCCCTCGGATATGTGCGTGGCCCTGGCAGCGCTGGAGGCACGCGTGCATGTGCAAGGCCGCGCAGGTGCGCGGATTATCGAGTTTGCCGACTTCCATCGTCTGCCCGGCGACGCCCCACAGCGCGACAACCAGCTGGCCGACGATGAGCTGATCACCGCCATTGAACTGCCCGTCGACAACCTGGCAAGCCACAGCCACTACCTGAAAATTCGCGACCGCGCCTCCTACGCCTTTGCCTTGGTCTCCGTCGCCGCCGCTCTTGAGTTGGACGGCGATCAGATCATCGACGCACGCTTGGCTCTCGGCGGCGTGGCCCATAAACCCTGGCGTGACCGCGCTGTGGAAGCCTCGCTGATTGGCCAGACGGTCAGCCGCGAAACCTTCAGCAACGCCGCCGATGCCCTGTTGCAAGACGCAGAGCCCTTGGAACACAACGGCTTCAAGATCAAGCTGGCGCGCCGCGCAATCATCCGTGCGTTAAGTGACGCCGCTGTCGCAGGAGAACGCCCATGACCGCCATCGGTAAACCATTGGACCGTGTCGACGGTCTGCTCAAGGTGACCGGCCAGGCACGCTATGCCGGTGAGTTTCCCGAGGCGGGCTTGCTGCATGGCAGTGTGGTGTCCAGCAACATTGCCAAGGGCCGCGTGATCAGTATCGATACGTCCAAGGCGCTCGCACTGCCGGGTGTGGTGATGGTGCTCAGTCACCTCAACCGACCCAAAATCGCCAGTTACGACGAGGCCTTCGCTGACGACGATGCGGCGGATGGCTCGCCGTTTCGCCCGCTGTACAACGATCGTGTGCTGTACAGCGGCCAGCCTTTGGCGCTGGTGGTTGCCGACAACCTGGAACTGGCGCGGCATGCCGGATCGCTTGTGGTGGTGGAGTACGAGGCAGAGCCGTTCGACACTGATCTACTCGCCCAACAGCAGAACGCCAAGCCTTCGCCCCAGACGCCCCCGGCACCTCGCGGCGACTTCCAGGCCCAATGGAGCGCTGCCGCCGTCAGCCTCGACGTGCACTACAGCACCCCCGTCGAACACCACAACCCCATGGAACCCCACGCCAGCACCGTGCTGTATCAGGCGGACGGCACCCTGCATATCCATGACAAAACCCAGGGCCCGCAGAACTGCCAGGCCTATGTGCAAAAGGTCTTCGGCCTGGATAAAAACCAGGTGAGGATCTTTGCCGCGTTCGTGGGTGGGGCGTTTGGGTCTGGCCTGCGTCCGCAATATCAGCTGCCGTTGGCGGTGATGGCATCGTTGGCACTCAAGCGCTCGGTGCGCGTGACCCTGACCCGCCAGCAGATGTTCACCTTCGGCTATCGCCCCCGCACCTTGCAGCGCTTGCAGATGGGCGCCGCGGCTGATGGCAAGTTACTGGCGCTTGGGCACACAGCTATCGGGCAAACCTCGCGTTTCGAGGATTTCAGTGAACACGTCGTGGAGTGGAGCGGCATGCTCTATCACTGCGAAAACGTGCAACTGACCTACAACCTGGTGCCGCTGGATGTATTCACCCCGTTGGACATGCGCGCACCGGGCGCGGCCTTGGGGGTGATCGGCCTAGAGTGCGCCATGGATGAATTGGCCTGCGCGTTGGGCATCGACCCGGTGCAATTGCGGCTGATCAACTATGCCGAGCGCAACCTGAACGAAGACAAACCCTGGTCCAGCAAGGCCCTGCGCGAGTGCTACCGCGAAGGTGCTGAACGTTTCGGCTGGCGCCAGCGCAACCCGGAGCCGCGCAGTATGCGCGATGGCCGCCAGTTGATCGGCTGGGGCATGGCCGGCGGGGTGTGGGAGGCCATGCAGATGAAGGCCAGTGCCAAGGCGCGTATCGACGCTCAGGGCAAGCTGACGGTGAGCAGCGCCACCACCGATATCGGCACCGGCACGTATACGGTGATGACCCAGATTGCGGCGCAGGCCAGCGGTGTGGCGGTCGAAGATGTGAGCTTCCTGCTCGGTGACTCGTCGTTGCCGACGGCACCGTTGCAGGGCGGCTCGTTTACCGTTTCGTCGGTGGGAACGGCGGTGCAACAGGCGTGTGAAGCGCTGAACGCCAAGCTGCTGGAGATCGCCAGGCAGACTTACCCAGTGTTCAAGGGCGCCGAGTCCGTACGCTTCGAAGGCGGCCAACTGCATACCGGCGATGTGAGCGTGTCGTTGGCGCAGCTGGTCAAGGATGCGGGCGAAGCGGCTTTGGAAGTGCAGGTTGACAGCGAACCCGACAAAAAGCGCGAAGGGTACTCAACAGCCACTCACTCGGCGGTGTTCGTCGAGGTGCGGGTGGATGAAGACCTGGGCACGGTCCAGGTCAGCCGGGTGGTGAGCGCAATTGCCGCCGGACGCGTGGTCAATCCGAAGATGGCCCGCAGCCAGATCCTGGGTGGCGTTGTGTGGGGTATCGGCATGGCTTTGCATGAGGAAACCCAGAGCGACCATCAGTTGGGCCGGTTCATGAACCACAGCCTGGCCGAGTATCACATTCCGGTGAATGCCGATATCGGCGACATTGATGTGGTTTTTGTCGAAGAACACGACGAAATTGTCAACGCGCTGGGTTCCAAGGGCGTGGGCGAGATTGGCATTGTCGGCGTGGCGGCGGCGGTGGCGAATGCGGTGTATCACGCCACTGGCAAGCGGGTAAGGGACTTTCCGATTACCTTGGATAAGGTGCTGTAACCCGGTCTTTCAAACACAGAGGGTCCAAATGTGGGAGGGGGCTTGCTCCCGATTGCAGTGGGTCAGCTAGCACAAATGCTGACTGACACATCGCTTTCGGGAGCAAGCCCCCTCCCACATTGGCCTCGTTGCCATATTGAGTTAGGTGGTGGGCTTGATGGTTTCTTCCACCGGCACATGCATCCGATCCCGATTGGCCAGGGTCGGAAACAGTTTGATCCACACCCCCGTGACCACCAACGTGCCAATCCCGCCCATCACCACGGCGGGTACTGTGCCAAACCAGTGGGCGGTGATCCCGGATTCAAACTCGCCCAGCTGATTCGACGCGCCAATAAACAGCCCGTTGACCGCACTGACCCGGCCGCGCATCTCATCCGGGGTTTCCAACTGCACGAACGAGGCACGGATCACCATGCTGATCATGTCCGCCGCGCCCAACACCACCAGCACTGCCAGTGAGAACCAGAACGAGGTAGACAAGCCAAAGGCGATGGTGGCTACACCGAACACGCCAACAGCCGTAAACATCACGCGGCCCACCTTGCGGTCCACCGAGAACCGCGCCAGCCACAACGACATCAACAACGCCCCCACCGCCGGCGCCGAACGCAGCAGGCCCAGGCCCCAGGCGCCGGTCAGCAGGATGTCCTTGGCAAACACCGGCAGCAACGCGGTGGCGCCACCCAACAACACGGCGAACAGGTCCAGGGAGATGGCGCCGAGGATATCCGGGCGGCTGCGGATAAAGCGGATACCGGCCAGCAGCGAGTCCAGGGTGGCCTTGCCTTTGTTGAGCGGAGTCTGGCGGGCGGGCAGGTTAAGGGTCAGCACGCAGGCAATGAGGTACAGCGCCACGGTGGGGCCATACACCCACACGCTGCCAAAGGCATACAGCAGGCCGCCCAGGGCCGGGGCGACGATGGTGGCCAGTTGCTGGGCCGACTGCGATGAGGCCACCGCACGCGGGAACAGCGCGCTGGGTACGATGCTCGGCAGCAGCGCCTGGGTGGTGGGCATTTCGAAAGAGCGCGCGGCGCCCAGCAGGAAGGCGAGGATAAAGATCATCTCGCGGGTCACGTTGCCGGTCAGGCCGCCAATGGCCAGGCTCAGGGCAATCAGCGCCTGCACGGTCTGGCAGATGGCGGCCACCTTGCGCCGCTCGTAGCGGTCGGCCACATGCCCGGTGTGCAACATGAACAGCACGCGCGGCACAAATTCCACTAAACCTACCAAACCCAGGTCCAGTACGTTGCCGGTCAGTTGGTAGAGGTTCCAGCCAATGGCCACGGTAAGCATCTGGAAGCCGCTGGCGGTAAAGATACGCGCCAGCCAAAACGCGATGAAAGGGCGGTGGTGACGCAACAGCAACACGGGTTCACTAGGCATCGGGAGTTCAGGTCAGGGCCGGAGGGAGCGCCGAGATTATCATCAAGTTGTAACAGATAGTTGCAAGATCTGATCTGAGACAGTCTGTCACGCGGCAAAAGACCACGCCGTCCTACAGCAAAATCCGGACTACTCTTTCAGCAATGTTTGATCCAGATCAAAACCTCCCCAGGGATTGGTCTGGCGGTCGAAAGGCCAGATTCCCTACGTGGTTGGTTAAAAAAAGAAACGAATTGAAATTCGCCAGACTCCATATCCGTGGGGGCAGTGGGTGCAGGCTCCCGCCAGCAGCCGGTATTACCTGACAGAGGAAGACTTATGTTCGGTTTGGAGGCGCTAGATCTCGCCCGAATTCAATTTGCATTCACCATCTCGTTCCACATCCTGTTCCCGGCGATCACCATCGGCCTGGCCAGTTACCTCGCGGTGCTGGAAGGCTTGTGGCTCAAGACCCATAACGACACCTACCGTGACCTCTACCATTTCTGGTCGAAGATCTTTGCCGTCAACTTCGGCATGGGTGTGGTCTCAGGTTTGGTCATGGCCTACCAGTTCGGCACCAACTGGAGCCGTTTCTCGGACTTCGCCGGCGCCGTCACCGGGCCATTGCTTACTTATGAAGTGCTCACGGCCTTCTTCCTTGAGGCCGGTTTCCTCGGGGTGATGCTGTTCGGCTGGAACAAGGTGGGGCGCAACCTGCACTTTTTCTCCACCGTGATGGTGGCCGTGGGTACGTTGATCTCGACCTTCTGGATCCTGTCGTCCAACAGTTGGATGCAGACGCCCCAGGGCTTTGAAATCATCGACGGCCGTGTGATCCCGACCGATTGGTTTGCGGTTGTCTTCAACCCGTCCTTCCCGTATCGCCTGGCGCACATGGCCACGGCAGCGTTTGTGGCGACGGCATTCTTCGTCGGTTCCTCGGCGGCCTGGCACTTGCTGCGTGGCAAGGACAACCCGGCGATTCGCAAAATGCTCTCGATGGCCATGTGGATGGCCTTGATCGTTGCGCCTATCCAGGCGGTGATCGGCGACTTCCACGGCCTGAACACCTTGAAGCACCAACCGGCGAAAATCGCCGCGATTGAAGGCCACTGGGAAAATATCGGCAACGAGCCGACCCCATTGATCCTGTTCGGCTGGCCGGACATGAAGGCGGAAAAAACCAAATACGCGGTGGAAATCCCGTACCTGGGCAGCCTGATCCTCACTCACTCCCTGGACAAACAGGTGCCGGCGCTCAAGGAGTTCCCGCCTGAGGACCGCCCCAACTCGACCATCGTGTTCTGGTCGTTCCGGGTCATGGTCGGCCTGGGTTTGCTGATGATCTTCACCGGGCTGTTCAGCCTCTGGCTGCGTCGGGGTGACAAGCTGTACACGTCCAAGCCGTTCCTTTACCTGGCGTTGTGGATGGGGCCGTCGGGCCTGATCGCGATTCTCGCCGGCTGGTTCACCACCGAGATCGGCCGTCAGCCGTGGGTGGTCTACGGCTTGATGCGCACGGCAGATGCCTCCTCCGGGCATAGCCTGGCGCAGATGACCATCACCCTGGTGCTGTTCGTGGTGGTGTACTTCGCGCTGTTCGGCGCAGGCCTGGGCTACATGATGCGCCTGGTGCGCAAAGGCCCTGTGGCCCATGACGTTACCGAGCCGACCCACGGTGGGCCTGGTCAGAAACGCACCCCAGCGCGTCCGTTGTCGGCTGCCGATGACGGCACCGAAGACGATCACTCTGACATCCAGCATAAGGGGAATTGAGATGGGTATTGATCTTCCGCTGATCTGGGCCGTGATCATCATCTTCGGCATCATGATGTACGTGGTCATGGACGGCTTTGACCTGGGTATCGGCATCCTCTTTCCGTTTATTCCCGGCAAAGTTGACCGTGACGTAATGATGAACACCGTCGCCCCGGTGTGGGACGGCAACGAAACCTGGCTGGTACTGGGGGGCGCGGCGTTGTTCGGCGCGTTCCCACTGGCTTACTCGGTGGTGCTGTCGGCGCTGTACCTGCCGCTGATTTTGATGCTGATCGGGCTGATCTTCCGGGGCGTGGCGTTCGAGTTTCGCTTCAAGGCCAAGGACCACAAGCGTCATCTGTGGGACAAGGCGTTTATCGGTGGTTCGCTCGCGGCGACGTTCTTCCAGGGCGTGGCGCTGGGGGCGTTTATCGATGGCATCCCGGTGGTCGACCGTCAGTTCGCCGGCGGTTCGCTGGACTGGCTCACGCCGTTCACGATGTTCTGTGGCGTGGCGCTGATCGTGGCCTATGCGCTGTTGGGCTGCACCTGGCTGATCATGAAGACCGAAGGCAAGTTGCAGGAACAGATGCACAACCTGGCGCGGCCCTTGGCGTTCGTGGTGCTGGCGGTGATCGGCATCGTGAGTATCTGGACGCCGCTGACCCACCCGGAAATTGCCTCGCGCTGGTTCACCCTGCCAAACCTGTTCTGGTTCCTGCCGGTGCCGATCCTGGTGCTGGTGACCATGTACGGGCTGATCCGCGCCGTGGCCCGCAACGCGCATTACACGCCGTTCCTGCTCACGCTGGTGCTGATCTTCCTCGGCTACAGCGGCCTGGGCATCAGCCTGTGGCCCAACATCATCCCGCCGTCGGTATCGATCTGGGACGCCGCCGCGCCCCCGCAGAGCCAGGGCTTCATGCTGGTGGGCACGTTGTTCATCATCCCGTTCATCCTGGGCTACACCTTCTGGAGCTACTACGTGTTCCGCGGCAAGGTCACCCACGAAGACGGCTACCACTAGGAGGGGCGTTGCATGTCCGGCAAACCTACGTTGCACGAGATTGAACAGGCTGAAAAACAGCCGCTGTGGCGGCGCCTGGGGTGGCTGGCGATGATCTGGACTGGCAGCGTGCTGGCCCTGTTTGTCGTGGCCAGCCTGATGCGCATGTTCATGAATGCGGCTGGCCTGACCACTCACTGACATCCCGATCCGGGCCTTGGCGCCCGGTTTTCAACCCTGCCCCTTGCAAGAGTGGTGGGGTTTTTTTATTTGCGCGCTTTGAGGATGACGAATTTCGGTGTGGTGGCCACTTGTTCGACGCCCCGAAACAGGCGCGCCAGCTTGGTGTGATAACCCAAGTGGCGGTTGCCGACTATATAGAGGGCGCCGCCGACCACCAGGGTTTCCCGAGCCTGCTGGAACATGCGCCAGGCGAGGAAGTCGCCGACCACCTGTTGCTGGTGGAACGGCGGGTTGCACAGCACCACGTCCAGTGAATGGGGCTCCTGGCCGGCCAGGCCATCGGCGGCGCGAAGGGTGACCTCGCGCTCACCCAGGGCGGCCTGCCAGTTCTCGGCGGCCGATTGCACGGCCATATAGGATTCGTCCACCAGGGTGTACTGCGCATCGGGGTTTTGCAGTGCGCTGGCGATCGCCAGTACGCCGTTGCCACAGCCCAGGTCGGCCACACGGGCACTGCCCAGGTTTTTCGGCAGGTGCGGCAGGAAGGCGCGGGTGCCGATGTCCAGGCCTTCGCGGCAGAACACATTGGCGTGGTTAAGCAGTTCGATAGCCGGGGTGTCCAGCGAGTAGCGGGTCGGGTAGGGCGAGACCGCGTTGGGGCGATCAGCAACGGTGGCGATCAACAGCCGGGCCTTTTTCACCGCCAGTGAAGCGTGCATCGGCCCAATATACTGCTCCAGCAGCTCCCCGGCGGCCCGTGGCAGGTGCTTGATCATGGCCCCGGCAATCACTTCGGCGCCCGGCGCCAGTTGGCCCTGCAAGCGGATCAGTTGTTCTTCCAGCAGCGCCAGGGTCTTGGGCACGCGAATCAGCACCCGGTCAAACGGCCCGCTCGGTACCTGGCTGGCGGGTATGAAGGCCACGGCATCAAAGGCTTTGCCGTTGCGCACCAGGTTTTTCTCCAGGCCCTGGGCCGCCAGGAACGAGTCGCCGCTGGACGTCACCTGCACCTGCCCTTCAAGGCTGGCCGCCAGCGCGCCGAAGCTGTCATTGAGCACCAGCACGCGGGTGTGGGCGTTCGGCTGCTGCTCGGCGAGGTGGCTGAGCAGGTACTCGTCGGCGGCATCGAAAGCTTGCAGCGGATCGTTATGTTGCTCTGGCTGGCGGATCAGATCGAGCTGGGCGAAGGGGCTTTCGAGCAGGGGCATGGCGGGGGAGGCTCTGGTCATCGATGGGTGTTCGGCAAGGGCGTTCCCGGCCGAACCGTCTGAGTGAACTGCGAGGCGGGCCCCGTGGGGCTGCGTCAACACTCAGAATTGGCCGTAAATGTTACGTTTTTTTCGCTGGGATTACATGTGCTGTTTGCGCCGGTCTCAATCCAGGCAGCCCATTTTGGACGCGGCGAGCACGGCACCGATCTTGTTATTGACCCCCAGTTTCTTGAAGGTACTGCTGATATGGAAGCCCACCGTGCGTTCCGAGAGGCACAGGATGGTGGCGATATCCGAGGCGGTCTTGCCCATGGCTGACCATTTGAGAATTTCCGTTTCTCGCGGCGTCAGCTTGCTGGCAGGTTTTACGCTGGGCTCGTCGGCAAACTTCAACGCGACAACGGCATGCATGGCATGACACAACCAGAGCACCTGGCCGGCCTTTTCATATAACTCCTGCGGTTTGACTTCCCCTTCGCCTCGACCCAGGGTCAGCATGCTGAACACACCCTGGAAGTCATGTACTGCCTGGGTCCACCCTAGGTGTACCCCATAGGTTTGGGCCAGGGCCCACAGGTTGGGCGAGGTATTGAAGGCTTTTTCCTCCCAGACGATGGGCAGCACGCACCGTTTGCAGTGGGCAACGACGGGGTCTACCTCGAAGAAGTGCGCCTGTTTGTACAGTTTGTTCCATTCGTTTGGGTAGTTGTTGAGCTGAACAGGTTTTGTTTGGTTGTTGGGTAGTTGTGAACTCATTGTGAATGAACAGTATTGGAAGCCGAGTTCAAACGTGTGGTTAAGGACCATTTCAAAAACACTGGTGATCTCGTTCTCGCCTTCCAGCTTGGGGAGTCTTGTGTTGCGCCAGTTGATCATTGGTAACTCTCCATGGGGGTCTGCGTGACCTCGGGTACGTCCTCAAATCCCAAAGCTGCACGGAACTGAGTGTAGGACACAGGCTACAGTGCAAGAGGAAATTTTCGTTCTTGCGCAGCAGGGTTTAAGAAGCTTTCAACGGCACCATTAGTTAGCTTCGTAAGTAGTTGTTCGTTTTTTTACGGTTTTTTAGTGAGTTGAAGACGCTGTAACGATCAACTAACAGTGTGGTTGTAGTAGTGGGTTCTGGGTTAATAGCGAATTGATTAGTGGTGCCATTAGGTTGCTATTACTCTGTGCTTGCGCGATGCCATTACACACCGCAGGTGTTTGTGCGCGTCACTTTGAGGGACACTAGGGCACCTGTAGAACGGAGCCCCCCATGACGGCCAGTGCTGAGAAATTTACCCGCCAGACCTTGCTCGATGTGCAATCGCTGACCCCCAGCCTGTTTACCCTGCGCACCACCCGCGACCCGGGTTTTCGTTTTACCGCAGGTCAGTTCGTGCGCCTGGGCGTGACCAAGGCCGATGGCAGCACGGTATGGCGCGCCTACTCCGTGGTGTCGTCGCCCTTTGACGAGTACCTGGATTTTTTCTCGATCGTGGTGCCTGGCGGCGAGTTCACCAGCGAGCTGAGTCGCCTGCGGGTGGGCGATACCTTGATGGTAGAGCGTCAGGCTACGGGTTTTTTGACCTTGAACCGCTTCGTCGACGGGCGCGACTTGTGGATGCTCGGCACCGGCACCGGCGTGGCGCCGTTCCTGTCGATCCTGCAGGACTTCGAGGTGTGGGAAAAATTCGAGCGCATCATCCTGGTGTACAGCGCCCGTGAAGCCAAGGAGCTTGCCTACCAGTCGCTGATCAAGGAACTGGGCGAGCGTGAATACCTGGCCGACTATGCGCACAAGTTCACCTACGTACCCATCGTCACCCGCGAACAGCACCCCGGCACGCTGAACGGGCGCATCACCACGCTGATCGAAAACGGCGAATTGGAACGCGCCGCCGGCGTCGAGCTGACCCCGGAGCATTCCCGTGTACTGATTTGCGGCAACCCGCAGATGGTCGATGACACGCGCCAGTTGCTCAAGCAGCGGGACATGCAGTTGAGCCTGAGCCGACGGCCTGGTCAGGTGGCTGTGGAAAACTACTGGTAATAAAAAAGGCGCCTCAAGCGGGCGCCTTTTTCAAACCGGCCTTGGCTTAAAGCGGTTTGTCGTTCTGTGCCTTGAGCAGATCACGGATCTCGCCCAGCAACACTTCTTCTTTGGTCGGCACCGGCGGCAGCT
The DNA here is from genome assembly GCF_004682055.1 of Pseudomonas kairouanensis. Lineage (GTDB taxonomy): Bacteria > Pseudomonadota > Gammaproteobacteria > Pseudomonadales > Pseudomonadaceae > Aquipseudomonas > Aquipseudomonas kairouanensis. The sequence goes on from NZ_QUZU01000057.1 coordinate 26,887, forward strand.
TGGGCGCAACGGCCTCTTCACGCTTGAGACGGTTGATCACCTTCACCCCCATGAAAATCGCGAATGCGACGATCAGGAAGTCCACCACGCTCTGGATGAATTTACCGTACGCCAGCACCACCGCCGGGATATCGCCCTGGGCTGCCTTGAGCGTCACCGCCAAATCGCCGAAGTCCACACCGCCGATCAGCAGACCCAGGGGGGGCATCACTACGTCGCCTACAAACGAGGAAACAATTTTGCCGAAGGCGGCGCCGATGATGATACCGACGGCCATATCGACCACATTACCTTTGACCGCGAAGGCCTTGAACTCACTGATCACGCCCATAGGTTATTCCTTGTTACAGATGAGAAGGGTGGGACTCAGTGTAAGTCAGTCGTAGAGGGCTTGCGCGACACAACTGTTAACACTGTTAGCTTTTATCGACACATTAAATCGCAAATAGTTTGCAAAGTGCCATCAATCGCGCGCGAATTACCCGCCATTTCAGTGGCTTACTACATTATTTTCTCAATGGGGTTGGTATGGCTTTTCTATTTATCTTCTGCGTCCTGGGTCACTAGCCTTTGGTTAGCACAACTGAATGTGCACTAAAAAAACCAGAGGAAACCTCGATGAAAACCCCAATGAGCCGCGGGCCTGTTTCAGCGCGAAGTGCGCTGGTACTGGTGACTGCCAGCCTGCTTTCCCTGGCCGTACAAGCTGCCAACCTGACCCGCGATAACGGCGCTGCGGTTGGTGATAACCAGAACTCGCAAACCGCCGGTGCCAACGGCCCGGTGTTGCTGCAAGACGTGCAACTGATCCAGAAGCTGCAGCGCTTCGACCGCGAACGCATCCCCGAACGCGTCGTGCACGCCCGTGGCACTGGCGCCCATGGCACTTTCACCGTGACCGATAACCTCAGCGACCTGACCAAGGCCAAGGTGTTCGCAGCAGGCGAGGCCACGCCGGTGTTCGTGCGCTTCTCTGCCGTGGTCCACGGCAACCACTCCCCGGAAACCCTGCGTGATCCACGCGGTTTCGCCACCAAGTTCTACACCGCCGACGGCAACTGGGATCTGGTGGGCAACAACTTCCCGACCTTCTTCATTCGCGACGCCATCAAGTTTCCGGACATGGTCCACGCGTTCAAGCCGGACCCGCGTACCAACCTGGATGACGACTCCCGCCGCTTCGATTTCTTCTCCCACGTACCCGAAGCCACCCGCACCTTGACCGAGTTGTACTCCGACTCCGGCACCCCCGCCAGCTATCGGGAAATGGACGGCAACGGCGTGCACGCCTACAAGCTGATCAACGCCAAAGGCGAGGTGCATTACGTCAAGTTTCATTGGAAGAGCCTGCAAGGCATCAACAACCTCGACCCCAAGCAAGTCACCGAGGTGCAAGGGCGCGATTACAGCCACATGACCAACGACCTGGTCACCCATATCAACAAGGGCGACTTCCCCAAATGGGACCTGTACGTACAGGTGCTCAAGCCTGAGGACCTGGCCAAATTCGACTTCGACCCGCTGGACGCCACCAAGATCTGGCCCGATGTGCCTGAGCGCAAAGTTGGGCAGATGGTGCTGAACCGCAACCCGGCCAACGTCTTCCAGGAAACCGAGCAAGTGGCCATGGCCCCGGCCAACCTGGTGCCGGGCATCGAGCCATCGGAAGACCGCCTGCTGCAAGGTCGGGTGTTTTCCTACGCTGACACCCAGATGTATCGCCTGGGGGCCAATGCCCTGCAACTGCCGATCAACGCGCCACGGGTGACGGTCAACAATGGCAACCAGGACGGTGCCCTGAATACGGGCAAGACCAGCAGCGGCGTGAACTACCAGCCGAGCCGTCTTGAACCACGGGAAGAGCCGCAAACCGCACGCTACAGCCAATCGGCACTGGCGGGCAGCACCCAGCAGGCGAAGATCCAGCGTGAGCAGAACTTCAAGCAGGCCGGTGATTTGTACCGTTCCTACAGTAAGAAAGAGCGACAGGACTTGATCGACAATTTCGGCGGCTCCCTGGCCACTACCGATGATGAGAGCAAGCACATCATTTTGTCGTTCCTCTACAAGGCAGACCCGGAGTACGGCACTGGCGTTGCCAAGGTTGCCAAGGGCGACCTGGCGCGTGTGAAGGCACTGGCCGCCAAACTCACCGACTAACCGCCCCCCCTTGTAGGAGCAAGCTTGCTCGCGAAAAACGCATTGACGACGCGGGCTGACTGATAGCGCTGCGTTATCGTTGACCTTCTTCGCGAGCAAGCTCGCTCCTACAGGGGGATAGAGAGGATCTGGATCATGCGTATTTTTATTGGGGCGCTGCTGGTTTGCTGGTCGATCAATGCGCTGGCTGAACAGCCTCCTGCCGCTGATCCTGCGGCCATCAAGACACAATTGCAGGACTACTACTTCGACGCCGCCCGCCGTGGCGACCTCGACATGCTCAACACCTTTATCGACTCCGGCTACGCCCTCAACACCCAGGACAGCAAGGGCTACACCGCGTTGATTCTAGCGGCCTACCACGGCCAGGGGCCGTTTGTGGCCCGCCTGCTTGATGCCGGAGCCGACGCCTGCGTGCAGGACAAACGCGGCAACACCGCACTGATGGGCGCGATCTTCAAGGGTGAGCTGAAAATCGCCCAGCGCCTGCTGGGCACCGACTGCAACCCCGACCAACGCAACGGTGCGGGGCAGACGGCCGCCATGTACGCCGGGCTGTTCAAGCGCGTCGAATTGCTGGATGAGTTGAAAGCCAAGGGCGCCGACCTCAACGCCGAAGACCCGGTCGGCAACAGTGCTTCACGCTTGGCCAGCGGTGAAATCCGGACCCCGGCGCCGCGCTGAGCTATCATCGCGGTTTTTCGGTTGGAGGTTCTCAAATGGCAAAGGCCAAGCGCATGTACGGCTGCACGGAGTGCGGCGCGACCTTTCCCAAGTGGGCCGGCCAGTGCACCGAGTGCGGCGCGTGGAACACCCTGACGGAAACCATGATCGAAAGTGGTGGTGCGGCAGCGCCCACCGGGCGTGCCGGCTGGACCGGGCAGCAGGCGCAGATCAAGACCCTGGCCGAAGTGAGCGTGGAAGAGATCCCGCGTTTCTCCACCGCCTCCGGCGAGCTGGACCGTGTGCTCGGCGGCGGCCTGGTGGACGGCTCGGTGGTGCTGATCGGCGGCGACCCCGGCATCGGTAAGTCGACGATCCTGCTGCAAACCCTGTGCAGCATCGCCAGCCGCATGCCAGCGTTGTACGTCACCGGCGAAGAATCCCAGCAGCAAGTGGCTATGCGCGCCCGTCGCCTGGGCTTGCCCCAGGACCAACTACGGGTCATGACCGAAACCTGCATCGAAAGCATCATCGCCACGGCGCGTATCGAAAAACCCAAGGTGATGGTGATCGACTCGATTCAGACGATTTTCACCGAGCAACTGCAATCGGCACCGGGCGGCGTGTCCCAGGTGCGTGAGAGCGCGGCGCTGTTGGTGCGCTATGCCAAGCAGAGCGGCACGGCGATCTTCCTGGTGGGCCATGTGACCAAAGAGGGCGCGCTGGCCGGGCCACGGGTGTTGGAGCATATGGTCGATACCGTGTTGTATTTCGAAGGTGAGTCCGATGGCCGCCTGCGTTTGCTGCGGGCGGTGAAGAACCGTTTCGGTGCGGTCAACGAGCTGGGCGTGTTCGCCATGACTGACCGGGGACTGAAAGAAGTCTCCAACCCCTCGGCGATTTTTCTGACGCGTGCCCAGGAAGAGGTTCCGGGCAGTGTGGTCATGGCGACGTGGGAAGGGACTCGCCCGATGCTGGTGGAAGTGCAAGCGCTGGTGGATGACAGCCACCTGGCCAACCCCCGGCGCGTGACCCTGGGCCTGGATCAGAACCGCCTGGCCATGCTGCTGGCCGTCCTGCACCGCCATGGTGGTATTCCGACCCACGACCAGGACGTGTTCCTTAACGTGGTGGGTGGGGTCAAGGTGCTGGAGACCGCGTCCGACCTGGCGTTGATGGCGGCAGTGATGTCCAGCTTGCGCAACCGGCCGTTGCCCCATGACTTGCTGGTGTTCGGTGAGGTGGGTTTGTCGGGTGAAGTGCGCCCGGTGCCCAGCGGCCAGGAGCGCTTGAAGGAAGCGGCCAAGCATGGCTTCAAGCGGGCCATCGTGCCCAAGGGCAATGCGCCGAAGGAGTCGCCGCCGGGGATTCAGATTATTGCGGTGACCCGCCTTGAACAGGCGTTGGATGCCCTGTTCGAATAATCTGTAACACCACAAAACCAATGTGGGAGGGGGCTTGCTCCCGATAGCGGTGTGTCAGTCACACATATATCGACTGACACTCCGCTATCGGGAGCAAGCCCCCTCCCACATTTTGATTTGTGTTGTTTGTCAGATCTCCAGCAGGGCCGCCAACTCCCGGTGCAGTTCTTCTTCATCACCCAGGTTCAACTCGATCAACCGGCGTAAATGGCTGATCGAGTCCAGATCAATGTGCTGGCACACAAACCCCAACTGCCCATGATCCTCATGGGTCAGCCGTACTTGCATCTTGATGTGCACCTTGGGGTCCAGGCGTATGTCGACATCGAACGGCAACGCCTTGTTGCCCTTCCAGTCTTCAGGCCGCTGCACCAGCAAACCCTTTAACGACAAATCCACCAATTGCACTACCCATTCCCGACCGTTTTGCCGAAGTTCGGTTTTGGCGTCAAAGGCGATCCTGCGAAAACGGCGACGATCAGACGCTTGCTCGGTCATGGCGAAATCCTCTGTGGATAAAAGGATTGTAGCTATGAGCCATTATTGGGCATTTATTTCTGCTTTTTTCGCCCGCAGAAGGCTCTAGACCAACGTAGGGGGGTGGTCTTTAAGGCCAACAGCGCTAAACTCGGAGCGGCTGTCCTTTCTGTCCACCCTGGCTGGAATATAAAAATGAAAAATAATAATAGCCTGCTACGCCACCTACCCTGGCTGGTGCTGGCAATCGTAGGAGCGTGCGCCCTTGGCGTAGTGGCCTTGCGCCGCGGCGAGGCGATCAACGCCTTGTGGATTGTGGTCGCCGCTGTGGCCATCTACCTGGTCGCTTATCGCTACTACAGCCTGTTCATCGCTAATAACGTGATGCAACTCGATCCACGGCGGGCTACCCCCGCAGTGATCAATAACGACGGTCTGGACTATGTGCCGACCAACAAACACATTCTCTTTGGTCACCACTTTGCGGCGATTGCCGGTGCAGGCCCGCTGGTCGGCCCAGTGCTGGCGGCGCAAATGGGCTACCTGCCCGGCACGCTCTGGCTGATTGCCGGCGTGGTGCTGGCCGGTGCGGTGCAGGACTTCATGGTGCTGTTCCTGTCCACTCGTCGCAACGGCCGTTCCCTGGGGGACATGGTTCGCGAAGAGATGGGCCGTATTCCGGGGACCATCGCGCTGTTTGGCTGCTTCCTGATCATGATCATCATCCTTGCGGTGCTGGCGCTGATCGTGGTCAAGGCCCTGGCCGAGAGCCCGTGGGGCATCTTCACCGTGATGGCAACCATCCCGATCGCGATGTTCATGGGCATCTACATGCGCTACATCCGCCCGGGCCGCATCGGTGAAATCTCGATCATCGGCGTGCTGTTGCTGCTGGGTTCGATCTGGCTGGGTGGGCAGATCGCCGCTGACCCGGTGTGGGCCAAGGCGTTTACCTTCACGGGCATTCAAATCACCTGGATGCTGATCGGCTACGGTTTCGTCGCGGCGGTACTGCCGGTGTGGCTGATCCTGGCGCCGCGTGACTACCTTTCGACCTTCCTCAAAATCGGCACTATCATCGCCCTGGCCATCGGCATCCTGGTCACCATGCCAGAGCTGAAAATGCCGGCGCTGACCCAGTTCATCGACGGCACTGGCCCGGTGTGGAAGGGCGGCCTGTTCCCGTTCCTGTTCATCACCATCGCCTGTGGCGCGGTGTCCGGTTTCCATGCACTGATCTCCTCGGGCACCACGCCCAAACTGCTGGACAACGAAACCAACGCCCGCTACATCGGTTACGGCGGCATGTTGATGGAGTCGTTCGTGGCCATCATGGCCATGGTTGCCGCGTCGGTGATCGAGCCGGGCGTGTACTTCGCCATGAACAGCCCGGCCGCCGTGGTCGGTGGTGATGTGGTGGCTGTGGCGCAAACGGTCAGCAGCTGGGGCTTTGCGATCACGCCGGAGGCGCTGCAAGCCGTGGCCCATGACATCGGTGAAACCACCATCCTGGCCCGTGCCGGTGGTGCGCCGACGTTGGCGGTGGGTATCGCGCAGATCCTGCACAGTGTGCTGCCGGGTGAAAACACCATGGCGTTCTGGTACCACTTTGCGATCCTGTTCGAAGCGCTGTTCATCCTCACGGCAGTTGACGCCGGTACCCGTGCTGGTCGCTTCATGCTGCAGGACTTGCTCGGCTCCTTCGTACCGTCGCTCAAACGCACCGAGTCGTGGACCGCCAACCTGATCGCCACCGCGGGTTGCGTGGCCATGTGGGGCTACCTGCTGTACCAAGGCGTGATCGACCCACTGGGCGGCATCAACACCTTGTGGCCGCTGTTCGGTATCTCCAACCAGATGCTGGCAGGCATCGCGCTGATGCTGGCCACCGTTGTGCTGATCAAAATGAAACGCCAACGCTACATCTGGGTGACCATGCTGCCAGCGGTTTGGCTGCTGATCTGCACCACCACGGCGGGCTTTATCAAGCTGTTCGACGCCAACCCGGCGGTGGGCTTCCTGTCCCTGGCCAAGAAGTACAGCGATGCCCTGGCCAACGGCCAGATCCTCGCCCCGGCCAAGAACATCGACCAGATGCAGCACGTAATCTACAACGCCTACACCAACGCAACGCTGACGGCGCTGTTCCTGTTCGTGGTGTTCAGCATCCTGTTCTACGCGCTCAAGGTCGGCGTGGCCGCCTGGGGCAACAAAGAACGTACGGATAAAGAAGCCCCGTTCCAGGCTTTGCCGGACGCGTGATCGAGGATTGCAGCCATGTTCAATGACATCAGTCGCCTCGGTAAATACCTCGGTCAGGCCGCGCGCCTGATGGTCGGCATGCCCGACTACGACACCTACGTCGAGCATATGCAAACCAAGCACCCGGACAAGCCGGTGATGGACTACAAGGCGTTCTTCCGGGAACGCCAGGAAGCCCGTTACGGCGGCAAGGGTGGGCCCAAGTGCTGCTGACCCGGTAGTCCGGGCTGGCAGAAATCCCCTGTGGGAGGGGGCTTGCTCCCGATAGCGGTATGTCAGCGACAGATAAGTGCCTGACACACCGCTATCGGGGGCAAGCCCCCTCCCACATTTGTTTTGTGTTCCTTCAGTTATAAGGAGAACTGTCTTTGTCCTCTCCCATCCCCGTCACCATCCTCAGCGGCTTCCTCGGCGCCGGCAAAACCACCTTGCTGCGCCACCTGCTCAAAGCCGAGCACGGCCTGAAAATCGCCGTGATCGAAAACGAATTCAGTGATGCCGGTATCGACACCCAGCTGTTGGGCGCCGAGCCGGTGCAAGTCATGACCCTGTCCAACGGCTGCGTGTGCTGCACCATCCACACCGACCTGACCAAGGCCCTGTACCTGCTGCTCGAACGCCTGGACAGCGGCGAGATCGCCTTCGACCGCCTGGTGATCGAAACCACCGGCCTGGCCGACCCGGCCCCGGTGGCCCAGACCTTTTTCATCGACGAAGAGCTGCGCGAGCGCTACATCCTCGACGGCATCATCACCCTGGTGGACGCCGCCCACGCCGAGCACCACCTGACCCAGACCATCGCCCAGGCCCAGATCGGCTTTGCCGACCGCCTGCTGGTGAGCAAGCGCGACCTGGTGGATGACGCCACCTTCGACGCGTTGAGCGAACGCCTGACCCGCATCAACCGCCGTGCGCCGATTCGTGTGGTGGACCACGGCAACATTGATCTTGCCGAGTTGCTCGACGTTCGCGGTTTCAACCTCAACGCTGGCATGAGCCTGCGCCCTGTGGGTGCTGCGCCGTCCATCGACCGCATCTCCAGCCTGGTGTTGCGCACCGACCAGCCGCTGGATATCGACCGCCTCAGCGAGTTCATGAACGAACTGCTGGAAGACCACGGCAAGCAATTGCTGCGTTACAAAGGTGTGCTGAACATTGCCGGGGAGGATCGGCGCATGGTGTTTCAGGGCGTGCTCAAGCTTTACGGTTTTGATTGGGACACGGAGTGGGAAGAGGGCGAGACGCGGGAGAGTGTGATCGTGTTCATTGCCGATGAATTGCCCGAAGACAAGATTCGCGAGGGCTTCCAGCGCGTCTATCAATCCTGACTTGAAATGCAATCCAATGTGGGAGGGGGCTTGCTCCCGATGACAGGGTGTCAGTGACAGGTAAGTGCCTGACACCCTGCTATCGGGAGCAAGCCCCCTCCCACATTTTTGATTGCATTTCAGGTTGGGAAAACGGTGTTTTCAGG
>NZ_QUZU01000058.1 GCF_004682055.1 Pseudomonas kairouanensis
AATGCGGTGTGTCAGTCAACTTATTCATTGGCTGACACACCGCATTCGCGAGCAAGCCCGCTCCCACAGTTTTGACCGAGTACGGCCAAAAAAACCGGTCGGCTCCAAGGCCGCCGCGCTCTTGCTTTTGATCACCCCACCTCCAACAACCGCCCCGGAATATCCGCCAACAAACTGCGCGTGTACTCACTCTCCGGCGCCGTAAAAATCCGCTCGCAATCCCCCTGCTCCACCACCCTACCCGAACGCATCACCACCACATGATCAGAAATCTGCCGCACCACCGCCAAGTCGTGGGAGATGAACAGGTAGCTCAACCCCAAGCGTTCCTGCAAATCCGCCAGTAACTTCAAGATTTGCCCCTGAATCGACGCATCCAGCGCCGACAACGGCTCATCCAACACCAGCAGCTGCGGCTCCAGCGCCAATGCCCGTGCAATCGCCACGCGCTGGCGTTGCCCGCCAGATAATTCCACTGGCCGGCTGCCCAGCAAGCGCGCAGGCAATTCCACTTGCTCCAGTAAGGTCGCTGCTCGCTGCCGTCGCCACGCGGCATCACCGATATCAAACGCCTGCAACGGCTCGCTGATGATCTGCTCCAGGCTCAACCGCGGGTTCAGTGAGGCGTAGGGGTTCTGGTAAACCACCTGGATCCGCCGTCGCAACCCCTGCCAATCGCGTCGTGACAGGCGGCTGATGTCTTGCCCGTCAAACACCACGCTGCCGCTGTGCAGCCGTTCCAGGCCCAGGATCAAACGCGCTGTGGTGGACTTGCCCGAGCCCGACTCCCCTACCAGGCTGGTGGTGCCATGACGCGGCAGATGGAACGACACATCATCCACCGCCAATGGCCCCGGTTGGCGCCAGGTGGAGAAGTCCTTGCTCAAGCCCTTTACCGTCAACAGCGGCGTGTCATCCACCCGTACCACACGGGCCTGGCGCCGTTGCTGCACCAGCAAGCTCGGTGCGGCCTCCAGCAATTGCCGCGTATAAGCATGCTGCGGCGCCTGGAACACTCGCCGCGCCTCGCCTGTCTCGACAATCCGTCCCTGGTGCATCACCAGCAACCGGTCCGCCCGGTCCAGCGCCACGCCCAGGTCATGGGTAATCAACAGCACCGCCGTCCCCCGTTCGCGGGCCAGGGTTTGCAGGCGGTCGAGGACCTGCCGCTGCACCCCCACATCCAGGGCGCTGGTGGGTTCGTCGGCGATCACCAGCGGTGGGTCGTTGGCCAGGGCAATGGCGATCAGCACCCGTTGGCGCATGCCGCCGGACAACTGATGGGGATAACCGCGCGCCACCCGTTCGGCATCCACCAGGCCCACTTCCCGAAGCAAGTCCAGACTGCGTTGCCGCGCCAGGGTTTTAGGCACGCCGTGCAAGGTCAGAGCTTCCACCAGTTGCTGGCCGATGCGCTTGACCGGGTCCAGGGACAGCGCCGGGTCTTGCGGCACAAAGCCCACGCTGCGCCCCCGAATGCTTTGCCATTGGCGTTCACTGGCGGTGATCAACTCCTGCCCCGCCAGGCGGATGCTGCCAGACTCGATCTGCGCATTGCCCGCCAATAACCCCACCAACGCCGCAGCCGTGGTGGATTTTCCCGAGCCGGACTCGCCGACAATCGCCAGGATTTCCCCAGCCTTGAGTTGAAAGTCGATACCCGCCACCCCTTCAGTGCGACCTTCACGACCGTGGTAGGCAATGCGCAGGTCACGCACATCCAGCAAAACGTGCTCGCTCATCGTGTCGCTCCTGGGTCCTGTTGCAACGCCCGCGCCAGTTGGTTGGCCGACACCACCACCGCCGCCACCACCAGGCCCGGCAGGCTGGTGTACCACCAGGCAGAAATCATGTAGTTGCGCCCTTCGGCCACCAGCAAGCCCCATTCGGGTTGCGGCGGCGGCGCGCCAAAGCCCAGAAAGCTCAAGGCCGACACCGACAGCACCGCGCTGCCGAACTCCAGCGCCGCCAAGGCCAACACCGGCGCGCTGGCGTGGGGCAGGATATGCCGCACGATGATGGTCCACGGCCCCACACCACAGGCCGTGGCGGCTTCAACGAAGGTACTGGCGCGCCAGCGCAGCACCTCACCGCGCACCAGCCGGGCAAAGGTCGCCACCGACGACAAGCCCACCGCCAACGCGATATTCACCGTGCCAAACCCCAGCACCGTGATGACGGCCATCGCCAGCAACAACGCGGGGATCGCCATCAGCACTTCCACCAGGCGCATCAGCACCGCATCGACCCAACCACCAAAGAACCCGGCCAACACGCCGAGCACAATGCCGCTGAACAAGGCGATCAACACCGCCAGCAACGTGGCGCGCAACGACAGGCCGGCGCCGTACACGGTGCGGCTGTAGAGGTCGCGCCCCAGGTGATCGGTGCCAAACCAATGGGCTGTGGACGGGCTTTGCAACGCGTTGGCCGGCACGCCAAGCAACGGGTCGAAGTGGGTAAACAGCGGCGGCCACACTGCCCAACCGAGCACCAGCAACAACACGATCACCCCCAGCGGCAACAACGGGCGGCGTCGCAGCACAGTGAAATAACGCGGCCGTGGCAACACGGCAGGCAATGCAAGGCTCATCGGGCGGCTCCGCGAATACGTGGGTCAAGTAACGGGTACAGCAGGTCCACCAACAGGTTGACCGTGATGAAGATCAGCGCCGCCAGCACCACCACACCCTGCACCACCGGGATGTCCTGGCTGCTCACTGCGCCCTGGGCCAGGCGGCCAATGCCCTCACGGGAGAACACGGTTTCGGTGACCACCGAGCCCGCCAACAGCGAGCCGACAATCACCCCGCTCAAGCTGAGGATCGGGATCACCGCGTTATGCAGCACATGGGTCAACAACACCCGCGACGGGCTCAGGCCCTTGGCGCGCAGCGCATCCACAAAAGGCAGGCGCGAGGTGGCCGCCAGCGAGCGCGCCAGTACCTGGGCAATGACCGCGCTGGTGGGAATCGCCAGGGTCAGCGTTGGCAACACCAGCGAGGCCAGGCCTTGATTACCCATCGCCGGGAACCAGTGCCAGCCGAACGAAAACCACTGCAGCAGCAACAGCCCAACCCAGAAGGTCGGCAACGACACCGCCACCGCCGGCAAACCGAGCAGCACATCCCGCAGCCAGCGCTGGCGGGTCAGGCTGGCCAGCAACGCCAGGCCCACACCCAGTACCAGCGACACCACCAACGATGCCACGGCCAATAACGCCGTCTTCGGCAGCGCCTGCGCCAACGAGGCCGAGACCGGCTGGCCACTCTGGATCGAGTCGCCAAAGTCCAGCTGCACGGCATTCCACAACGCGATGCCATACTGCACGGCCAGCGGTTCATCCAAGTGATATTGCGCACGAAGCTGCGCCACTTGCTGCGGGTTCACCGCCGTCTGCTCGCCGCTCTGGTTAAGCATGATGCTTACCGGGTCGCTGGGCAGCGCATACAGAATCACGAACGACAAACTGAACGCCGCCCACAACACCAGCAACGCCTGCCCACCACGTCCCAACAGATAAAACGCTGCGCCCTTCATGGCTGCAACCAGGTGTCGAAGAACTGCAACCGTGACGACGCTTCGTAATGCAGACCCTGCACGTTCTTGCCATGGGCCAACACCGTCGCCAGCTCCACCAGGGCAATCGCATGGCCGTCGCGCAACAACAGCTCGCTGGCCTGATCGATCAATATTTGGCGCTTGGCAGTGTCGAGGGTCTCGGAGGACTCGCGCAACAGCCGGTCCACCTCACTCGGCTCACGCTTGTTGATGTTGTAGCCAGGGGCGTAATACACGGTGCGCAGCACATCGGGGTCGGCGCGGGTCAGGTTGAGAAAGCGCACGCTGAAATCCCCGCCCGCCTGGATCGCCGTCACCTGGCTGATGGTGGATTTATTCAGTAGAAACTCGATACCCACGCCCTTCAACTGCTGCTGCACCAGTTCCAGGATCGGTGTCTGCTGCCAGTAGTCCAGGCGAAACGACAGGCGCGTACCATTCTTGACCCGCACACCGTCGGCGCCTAGGTGCCAGCCGGCTTCGTCGAGCAATTGACGTGCACCGTCCGGGTCGTACGCCAACAAGCTGGAAAAGTCGCGGTACAGCGGCGTGCTGGTGGCAAGCAACGCAGTGGCCGGTTTCTGATAGCGCGAAATGATGCGCTGCAACTCGGCACGATCAATCGCCTTGCTCAACGCCTGGCGCACCTTGATATCGGCGAACAACGGCGTCGACTCGTTCAGCGCCAGGTTGAACACCACGCCTGGGTTGGCACGGGTCAACAGCACCAGGCCCTGGCCCTCGATGCTTGGCTCATCCTGGGGCGCCACACTGGTGTTCACGTCGATCTGCCCGGACGCCAGGCTGCCCAGGCGCACGCCGGATTCGGGGATGATCAAAAACTCGATGCCGTCCAGCCAGGCCTTGCCTTTGTGCGCCGACAACGACGAACCCCAGGCGTAATCGTCGCGCCGCTCCAGCGAAACCTTTTGGTTATGCACGAATGACTTGAGCACAAATGGCCCCGAGCCCACCAACTGGCCCTGGCAACGATCCGCCGAAGGCAGCGCCAGGTTGGCCGGCGACAGCAGGCCCAAGGTCATGGTGGAGGTGGCTTGCAGGAATTGCGCGTTGGGTTGCTCAAATTCCACCACCACGGTGTGGCTGTCTGGCGTCTCGATATTTTTCAGCCCTGCCAGGTAGGTCGCCCCCAGGATCGAACGCGCGCCCAGGGCCACGATGGCTTCCAGGTTGGTCTTGACCGCTGCCGCATCCACCGCCGCGCCGTCACTGAAGGTGGCGCCCTGGCGCAGCACGAAGGTAAAGCGGCGCGAGTCCGCATCCACCTCCCAACGCTCGGCCAGCCAGGGCACGATATCGCCGGTGACCGGGTCTTGATCGGTCAACGAATCCACCACTTGCCGCCCCACGTTCAGGGCGGTGTTGTTACCGGCCTGCTGCGGATCGACGCATTGCGGGTCGCCGTCCAGCGCCACGCGCAGGGTGCCACCGCCCTGGGGTTTGCTGGCATCGGCCTGGGGCGTTTTGTCGGAAGGCCCCCCGCACGCCGCCAGGAGCAACGCCAGCAGCGCGACTGAAAACTGCTTCATGCACGCGCTCCCTGATGACGGTTGGCAATAAACGGCAAGCCCAGGTTTTCCCGCAGGGTCTGGCCCTGGTATTGCGTGCGGAACAGGCCCCGGCGCTGCAACTCGGGCACCACGCCTTCGGCAAAATCCGCTACGCCCTGGTGCAGCCCCGAAAACATCACATTGAAGCCATCGGCCGCGCCGCTTTCGAACCACTCCTGGAAGTCATCCGCCACGCTTTCAGGCGTGCCTATCAGGATCCGATGCCCACCGGCAGTGAGCTTGTTGAACAACTCGCGCACCGTGGGGCGCTCGCGGCGGATCAGGTCGAACACCAGTTTCTGACGGCTCTTGTGGGTATTGGTGTCGAAGTGCTCCGGTGGCAGCGGCACCAGGGAATCGAACGGCAACTCCGACAGGTCAAACCCCAGGCTGGTAAAGCGCGAGATGGAACTGAGGAAAGCCTTGGGGTCTTGCAGCGCTTGCAACTGGTCGTATTTGGCCTGGGCTTCGGCCTGGGTGCGGCCGATCACCGTAGACACCCCTGGCAGCACCTTCAGGTGCTCGGGGTTGCGCCCCAGCGCGGCGGCGGTCTGCTTGATGTCCTGATAAAACGCCAGGCCCTGGGCCACCGTGTGCTGCGCGGTAAAAATCAACTCCCCTGCCCGCGCCGCCAAACGCCGCCCCGCGTCGGACGAGCCCGCCTGGGCAATCACCGGATAACCCTGCACCGGCCGCGAGGCATTGAGCGGGCCTTGAACCTGGAAGTGTTTGCCATGGTGGTTGAGCACATGCAGCTTGTCGGTATCCAGCCATTGGCCGCTGGCCTTGTCCTGGATAAATGCATCGTCGGCCCAGCTGTCCCACAGGCCGGTGACCACGTCGTAGAACTCCTCGGCACGCTCGTAGCGGTCGGCATGCTGGATGTGGTCGTCGCGGTTGAAGTTCTCGCCGCCGCCCAATGACGTGACCAAATTCCAGCCCACTCGGCCGCCGCTCAGGTGGTCGATATTGGCGAACTTGCGCGCAATGTTGTAAGGCTCGTTGTAGGTGGTGCTGGCGGTGGCGATCAGGCCGATATGCCGCGTGGCCAGGGCCAGCGCCGGCAGCAACACCAGCGGGTCCCAGCGCACGCTATTGGGGCCGCGCGCCAGGGCCAGTGGGTCGAGGTCGACATTAACCGAATCGTTGAAAAACAGCGCGTGAAAGCGCGCCGCTTCAAGCTTTTCGGCGATCCAGCGGTAGTGCTCGAAATCGCTGAACGAGTCCTTGGCCGCGCTCGGGTGGCGCCATGCAGAGCCCATGATGCCGGCACTGGGGATGAAGGCGCCGAGCAGTATTTGGCGGTCTTGTTGGCTCATGTCGCAGTCCTCATCAGAAGTTGTAGGTGGCGCGGGTGTACCAGAACGCACCATAGGGATCGAACGGCGAGATGCTGCCGAACTTCGGAAAACCGTTGACGTCGCCTTGGGGGAACGCGTTGTTGTCGGCGCGCACGTTGAGGATGTTGTTGCCGCCCACCGCCAGGTTGAGGTTTTTGGTGAAGTTGTAGGCCACCTCAAGATCGGTCAGCCATTTGGCGCCGTAGGTCACGTCGTAGGCGGGGTTGGCGTCGCGGGCGATGACTTTGTCGTAACGGGTCAGGCCGGCGTTGACGTCGAAGTTGTCGACCTTCCAGTTGGCGCTCAGGATCAGCTTGGTCTTGGGGTTGGCCACGGTCAGGTAACCCTGGGCCACGCGGTCGAACAGCACCAGGTTGCTGCCGGCGGACGTGAGGGAAGCCGGCGTGGACTTGATGCTGTCGATGGTGGTTTTGTTGTAGTTGGCCGCTACACCGTATTTGACGGTACCGAGGGCGCCGTAATCGACGCGGTAATCGGTGACCAAATCGATACCGCGAGTGGTGGTGTCGGCGGCGTTGGTGAAGTACTTCACCCGATAGCCAGGGCGGTAGCCGTTGGCCTGCAGAATCTGGTCAACCCCGGTGCCGTACAGGAAGCCGGTCTGGGCGATGCGGTCGCGGATCTCGATCTGGTAAGCGTCCAGGGTCACGTTGGCTTCCGGCAACGGTTTCCAGGCAAACCCGACGCTGATATTGCGCGACTTCTCCGGCTTGAGCGCCTCGGCACCCAGGGCCTGGCCCAATACGGAATCGACCCGCACCGACTTGGCCTCGACGAACTGCGCCACGCCGTTGACCGAGGTGTACTGGTTGGCGGTTTGCGCATACACCGACTGGGACAGCGACGGCGCACGGAAGCCATTGCTCAAGGTGCCGCGCAGGGCGAATTCCGGAGTCAGGTCGTAGCGCAGCGAGAGCTTGCCGCTGCGGGTGTTGCCCGAGTCGTCATCGTAGTGCTCAAAGCGCCCGGCCACGCCCACATAGAGTTTTTCCGTGGGGTTGACGCCCACGTCCACATAACTGGCGTAGCTGTTGCGGCTGGCCTGGCCTTCGTCTTCCGGGGTCAGGGTGATCGCGCCCTGGGCGCCCACTGCGCCAGGCTGCCCGGCCAACGGGCCGCTGGGGTAGATATAGCCACCGTTGATGTACGACAGCGGGTTGCCAGACTCGGTCTTGTAGCGCTCATGCCGGTGCTCAAGGCCTCCGGAGATTTGCAGCGGTTTGCTCAAGCCCACTTCGAAGGCGCGGGTGAGGTCGAGGTTGTTGGTCCATTGGTCGAAGTAGTTGGTGTAGGTGGTGAAGTGGGTCGGGCTCGACGGGCCCAGGGAGGCGTTGAGGGTCTCGTCGGCACCGGCCACGCCCTTGTCGCGGCCGAAGGTGGAGCTTAAATCCCAGTTCCACTCGGCCACCTTGCCTTTGCCGCCGGCGGCCACCTGGTAGTCGGTTTCGCGCAGGGTGTAGAACGGCGCGGTGCCGTCGGGGTAGATCGAGGGAATGATATTGGTGGAGTTGGGCCGCCGGTAGTTCTGCCCACCCCGCGCATCACGGTTGCTGAGGGTAGAGAACGAATACAGGGTCACGTCGTCCAGGGGCAATTCGGCGTTGTAGGCGACGTTGATCGCCTTGATTTTCGGCAGGCCGTTTTTCTGCACGTCCTTGTCATTGGCCTCACGCGGGTCGGCGGAGCCGTCGGGCTGGCGGTAGTAGAACGCACCCGTCGCGTCCCGCGCGCGTACGGCGGTCTGCTGGGACTTGGCGTCCAGGGACAGGTTGAAGAAGCCGTCGTTGGGCAAGGCAAAACCGCTGTTCAGGGTTTGCCGAATGATGCCGCCGTCGCCCTTGGTGTATTCGCCATAAGAGGTACTGGCCGAGCCGCCATGGTCGTTCTGCTTGAGGATGATATTGATCACCCCGGCAATTGCATCCGAACCGTACTGGGCCGAGGCGCCGTCGCGCAGCACTTCGATATGGTCGATGGCGCTCACCGGGATCATGTCCAGGTCCACCGGGTTGGTGCCGTAGGCCGCGGTGGAATCAAGGTTGATCACCGCGCTGTTGTGGCGGCGCTTGCCGTTGACCAGCACCAGCACGTTGGAACCGTTGAGGCCGCGCAGGCTGTAGGGCCGGGCGATGCTGTCGTTGGACGAGCCGGACGGGCGCTGGGAAAACGACGGCAGGGTTTTCTGCAAGGCGGCGCGCAGGCTGCTGTCGCCGGTTTTCTCCAGTTGCTGGGCGCTGATCACATCGATGGGCGCCGGGCTGCTGGTGACGGTGCGCGCTTCGCTGCCCCGGGAGCCGGTGACGATCACCGTGTCGAGGGTGTCATCGCTGGTGGCGCCGTAGGCCGGCAGCATGGAAAAGCCGGCGAACATCAGGGGCGCCAGTTGCAGGGTGGAACGGTAGGCAGTGAGTTTCATGGCAGGTCAACTGTTCAGAATAGGGTTGAAGTCATCGCGCCACAGCGGCGTTGCATCGACGCTCTGGCTGATCAAATGGTTTTGGTAGAACAGGTCGGCCACCTGTTGCTGGGAGCTGATGGCGGCGGCATCAAAGCCCAACAGGCGGCCGGGGCGGCTGCGCTGCTGGAACTGGCGCAGGTACAAGGCGCGGTCGATACCGGTCAGCGCTTCACTGCGCTCGGCCCAGCGTTCGGGATGGGCATTGACCCAGGCCCAGGTGGCTTGCTCACGCCGCAAGAAATCGCCTACCTGGCTGCGGCGTTGAGGGTCGGCCAATACCTGTTTAGTGGTCGCAATCACATAGTTGCCGGAGTAGTAGCGGCTGACATCCGCCAGCAGTTCGCCGTCCATTTGGCTGGTGGCTTGCAACGCGCTGATGCCGCCGGTGGCGATGGCATCCACATGGCCGTTGCGAAACGCCGTCAAGGCGTCCTGCATCGGCAACGGCACGGCCTTTACATCCGCCAGGGACAGGCCGTTTTGCGCGAGCATGTTCAACACGAAGTAGTGGGTGTTGGTGGCACGCACATAGCTGATGGTCTTGCCCTTGAGGTCCTGGACGGTGCGAATGCCGCTGGCTTTTTTCACCACCAGGCTGGTGTCGTTCTGGTCACCCTGGTACAGCGCGACCAACGCAATCGGCACCTTGGCAATCGAGGCGAAGATCGGCGGGATCTCACTCATGAAGGCGTAGTCCAGATGGCCGCTGCTCAAGGCTTCCAACACCAGGTTGCCGCCGCTGACGTCCACCCACTCCACCGGGTACGGCGTATCCGCCTGGCCGGCATCGGCCATGAACGATGCAGCGGTGCCCTTGTAGCGCCACACGCGCAACGGCTCGGCGGCCTGCGCCTGCCGCCCCAGCAGGGAACCGGCCGCGAGCACGCCGCCGGCCAGCAGCAATTGCCGTCGGGAAAGACTGTGCATGGTGGGCGCCTCAGTTGAGCAGATCGGGTTCTTCGGTACGGATCTGGTCCCACAGCGGCAGGAAATTCAGCCACGCAAAGAACTCATGGCGCGCTTTGTCCACGCCGCCCTCCAGCGCATCCGGCGCCGGAATCAGCGGCGCCCCCGCTGAGTGCGCCAACAGGTGCACGCGGGCGGTGTCTTCGGCCAGGATGAAACGCCAGGCAGCGCTTTCCACGGTTTGGCCGGTGACCCACAGGCCGTGGTTCTGCCATACCAACAGGTTGTTCTGGGCGAAGGTTTCGACAAAGGCCTGGGCGACGATTTTGCGGTCTTGCTCCAGGGCGCCGCTGGCGGTACGCAGGGCGTGACGCGGGAAGATCACCTGGTCATCCAGAAACGCGCCGGACTCGGCGGTGATGGGGTCGAACAGACGACCCAACGAAGACCATACCCGTCCGTGAAAACCATGCAGATGAGCGATGCCCACCACGTCGGGCCGCGCCTGTTGCAGGTCGTGGTGCAGTTCCAGGGCGCTGGTGTTGAGCAGGCCTTCGCCTTCTACGACTTGGCCGTTGCTGTCGACGCGCAGCAGGTGGGAGACGGTGATCTGCGAGAACGGTACGCCCAGGGGGTTGATCCAGTAGTGCTCGGGGTGGACCGGATCACGGGCGGTGAAGTGCCCCGCTACGCCGACCTCATAGCCCAGACGGCCGAACAGGCGGTAGGCAGCGGCAAGCTTTTGCTTGCGGTCCAGGCGCTCTTGCAACGGGTCATCACGCTTGGGCACGGCGCCCAGGGCCAGGCGGTTGTTGTCGTAGGGCAAGGTGTAGATGGTTTGGGGGAACAGCTTGGAATGGCTCATACGGTTGGACCCGAATCATTTTTTTTAGGCGAACGAAACCGTGGCTCGGCGGGGCCGGCGGCGCAAATGCAAGGACGGTGTGGCGGCGGGAAAAGCGGTCAGGTCGTCATGATCAGGGGGCCCCTCGCAGTTGGGTTAAGTCAGTGCTCACCTCCACCATGCGAGGGGTCGGGTCGAGTGTGTCGTGTCTGTACTGAAAGGTATTCGTCTAAGAAACGTCTGTAAAAGGCTTTATAGTCATATGCTAATAATCAGGTTTTTTAATATTTATTTTGTGAGTAATCAGGTAATTGCATTTTCATGCCTGGGGGGTGAATGAGCACCTATTCCACTGATACACGGAGATCCAAATGTGGGAGCGGGCTTGCTCGCGAATGCGGTGGATCAGCCAATGAATAAGTTGATTGAGATACCGCATTCGCGAGCAAGCCCGCTCCCACAGTTTTGACCGAGTACGACACAGAAGATCGGTCGGTTCTAAGGCCGTCGCGCTTATGCACCTACCGCTTGCAAAGGCTCCAATGCCCGCGTGGCGGTATGGCGATTGATCGGCACCGGCAGCCCCAAATGCCCGCGCAAGGTGCTGTGCTGGTATTCGCTGCGAAACAACCCGCGCTCGCGCAATAGCGGCAGTACCTGGTCGGTGAATTTCGCGAAGTCATCCGGTGCGCCCACGTGGATGTTGAACCCGTCCACCGCGCCGTCGACAAACCAGCGCTCGATCTCATCGGCGACGGTCTTGGGCGAGCCGACAAAACTGGAGAACGGCTTGGCAAAACGCAGCGCTGCCTGGCGCAAGGTCAGGCCTTGGTCACGGGCCACTTGCTTGATGTTTTCGGCATGGCCACGGTAGCCGTTGCTGCCCAGGTCGCCCAGGTCCGGGAAAGGTTCGTCCAGCGGGTACTGGCTGAAATCGTGGTAGTTGAATGGGCGCCCCAATTGCACCAGCGCTTTGTGCAAATCCAGCTCGCCGTTGCGTTCACGGTCGATGGCCTGGGCCTGTTCATCGGTGTCGGCAATGATCGGCGAGATGCCCGGCAGGATGGTCACGTGATCCGGGTTGCGCCCGGCAGCAGCGGTGCGTTTCTTGATGTCGCTGTAGTAAGCCTGGGCATCTTCAAAATTACCCACGCCCGCAAAAATCCCCTCGGCATAGTTGGCCGCCAGGCTGCGCCCGGATTCGGAAATACCGGCCTGGAAAATCACCGGCTGGCCCTGGGCCGAACGCTCGATGTTCAAAGGCCCGGTCACCGAGAAAAATTCGCCATGGTGATCGAGGCGATGCTGGCGTTGCGGGTCGAGGAACACCTTGCTCTGCTTATCGCGCACAAAAGCGTCGTCTTCATAGGAATCCCACAGGCCTTGCACCACGTCCAGGTGCTCGGCGGCACGGCGGTAGCGCTCGGTGTGGTCGATATGTTGCTCAAGCCCGAAGTTGCCGGCAGCGCCTTCAAGGCCGGTGGTGACCACGTTCCAACCGGCACGACCGCCGCTGATATGGTCCAGGGATGCGAACTGGCGCGCCACGTTGAAAGGTTCGGTGTACGAGGTGGTCAGGGTCGCCACCAGGCCGATCTTGGAGGTGGCACCGGCGATGGCCGAGAGCAGGGTTAATGGCTCCAGGCGGTTGAGAAAGTGCGGCGCCGAATCCGGAGTGATGTAGGGGCTGTCGACGATGAACACCAGGTCGAACTTGGCCGCTTCCGCCTGTTGGGCTTGGGCGCGGTACCAGTCGATATCGACGCTGGCGTTACCGGGGATTTGTGGGTGCAGCCATTCGTTCTGCGCGGTGCCGACGCCGGTGAGGATGGCGCCGAATTTGAGTTGGCGGGTTGCGGTGGGCATATACATTCTCCTGGAATAGATGGATACAACTGGAGAAACCGGGTCAGGAATGTGGGAGCGAGTTGGTCAGTTCGTTCTGGCGGCGATGGCTTCGACTTCGATCAGCGCACCAGGCAACGGCAGCGCCACCACTTGCAGCGCCGTACGCGCCGGTTTGTTCGGCTGCTCAGGCGTGCCGAAGAACTGCGTATACCCGGCCTGCAACCCGGCAAAATCCAACTTGCCGCCCGTCTCTTCTGCACCCACCAGAAACACCCGCAACTGCACGATGTCGCCGAGGTCCAGGTCTTGCTGACGCAAAATCTGGCGGATCTTGTTGAACACCGACACTGTCTGCACTTCGGTATTGCCATAGGCCGCTGGCGTACCGGCCGGGGCGTTGGCGTCGTGCAGGTCGGGCAAGGTGCCGCTGACGAAGATCAGGCTTGCCGAAGCAGGCACGGTAACGGTCTGCGAGATCGGGAAATTGCCGACGCTGGTGCGTTGAATGCTGTCGCTCATGATGAATCTCCTTAGGACGCGGCCACGGCCGCAATCTGACGTTGTTGAGTGATGCGCTCGGCCAGTTGCCCGACCACATGGCGCGCCGAATTGGCGGCCGATTCCTGCCAGATGCCCACGCCGCTTTGCACCAGGCCGTCACCGGCGAAGTACACACGGCCAACGCCTTGTTCGAGCAAGGCGCTGGCGTCGGCCGGGAAGTGCTCGCGTTGCAACCATGGGCCTTCGCTGAAAGGGATCTGCTCCCAGGACACTGCCAGTGGGTTGCGCAGGTGTTTGGAATAGCCGGGGTGCAGCAGTTCCACGGCTTCTTTGGAGGCGGCGTACTGCTGCTCCAGCGGTTTGGCGCCAAACCGGTCGGCGCCCTCCCCGGTCACGTAGCCCGCCACCAGCAAGCCTTCACGGGTGTTGAGGTCGTTGCTGGGGTACCACAGCAGGCGTGCGGGGTGTTCGATCCACGACAGGCCGCCGTAGGTGCGGTAGTCGGTCTCCCAGAAGCGCGGCGATTGCCACGCCACTTTGGTCGCCTGGTCGCTGCGGGTGCTGAGCAAGGCGGCCTTGATAGGGTCGCTGAAATCGGTGTCGAGCTTGGCCAGCAGCGGCAGTGGCAGGGTCGAGATCAGGTAGTCGGCCCGCACCACCTGTTCGCGGCCACTATGCTGGTCGTGGTAGGTCACCGCCACGCCATCGTCCAGTTGGCGGATCTGCCGCACCTGGGCGCCGAGTTGAACGTGCTCGCGCACACGCCCGTAGAACGCATCGGTGATACGGTCCATGCCGCCCACCGGTTGGAACATGGTGGCCGAGAATTCCGGGAACTCGGTGTGCAGCAACGCGCCCCACAGCTCCGGATGCAGCAACTGGTCCAGCGACAGCGGGCTGCGGCTGGCGGGCAAGGCGCCAGGGTGCGCGGGCGATTCCAGGTGCCCCGAACGGAGGGTGCCCTCGAACGCCAGTTCTTGCGACAGGTCGCCATACACCTGCAGGAACGCCAGCAAGCGGCTGCGCTCTTCGCTGCTCAGCACATCATCGAGGGCGTCGCGCTGCACGGCCTGGGCCAGCAACCCGGACACCCGCCCACGCGCATCATTGATGGCCTGGCCAACACTGAACGCAGGCTTGTCGATATCCGGCCGCACCTGGGCGCCGTGGCTGCTGTTGACCAGCACTTCCAACGGCACGCCCAGTTCACTGCAGTAGTCCAACAGGGTGCGATGCTGGCTGGGAATCCGTGCAGGCCCGGCGTTGAAGTAATGGCCTTGGTCAAAGGCAGCGGTTTGCGTGCGACCATCCTTGTAGTCCACACGGTCACCGTTGCGAAGGGTCCAGGTGCGCCCGCCCACCCGCTCACGGGCCTCCAGCACTTGCACCTCGAAGCCTGCGCGGGTCAGTTCCAGGGCGGTGACCAGCCCCGCAATCCCGGCGCCCAGCACCAGCACGCGGGTGCCCTGGCCCAACCCATCCTTGAGTTTCAGCGGTTGCGGGCGCCGGTGGGACGAAGGCCCCAGGCCCAGTACCGCCAGCGCGTCCTTGACCGCCTGCTCGCCCCCTACCGCTGCGATGCTCGACAGCGCTTCACGTCGTGTCAGTCCCATGCTCGTTGCTCCTTAATCCGGCAGGCCGGGTGGGTTGATCAGCGACTTGTCGACGCGCTCCACGTCCAGGCCCCAGCGTTGCAGCACCTGCTCGTATTGGCCGCCGGCAATCGCACCCTCCAGGGCGGTGTGGATCGGCTTGACCAGGCCGTTGTCCTTGCGCGTGGTCACGGCGATATCGGCCTGCAGTGGCCAGCCGCCGTTAACGGTGCCGACGCGCTTGATGCCGCCGGTGATTGCGGCGGAATAGGCGTACACCGAGTTGGGCCCGAACAGCGCATCGCTGCGCCCGGATTGGACTGCCAGCTGGGCGGCGGCCTGGTCATCGAAGTACTGCAGCAGCGCGGGTTTGAGGCCGGCTTTTTCGTTGGCCTCGTTCCAGGCCAGCAGGACTTTTTCCTGGTTGGTGCCGGAGCCGACGATGATCTTCAGCCCGGCAATGTCCTCGGCCTGTTTGATTTCGCTGATCTTGCTGGTGCTCTTCACATAAAAGCCCAGCACGTCCTGGCGGTAGGTGGCGAAGTCAAAGCGCTTCTTGCGCGCCTCGGTCACGGTGACGTTGCTGATAACCGCGTCGTATTTGCCCGAGCTGACGCCCAGCGGCCAGTCTTCCCAACTGGTCTGCACCACGTTGAGTTCCAGCCCCAGGCTGTCGGCCACCAACTGCGCGGTGTCGGCTTCGCTGCCGATGGTGGTCTTGTCGTCACTGGCCAGCAGCGCCAGGGGAGGCCCGGCCACGCCGGACACCGCCACGGTGAACTTGCCCGGCTGGGCGAACTTGAAGCCCGGCGGGATCTGCGCAATGGCCGCTTCGTTGCGCGGCACATGGATGCGCACGCGGTCGGGGCTCAGGTCCACCTGTTGCACGGCAAACGCACTTTGCGCAGCACTGACGGCAAGCGCCAGCAAGGCCACGCGGACAGTAGAGATAAACATGGGCAGTCACTCCTTGGAACTAAAGCACCTTGCCCAGAAAGGCCACGGTGCGGGGATGTCGGGGTTGGCGGAAAATCTGTTCGGGCGGGCCCTCTTCGATCAACTGGCCGTCGCAGAGGAACACCACGTGGTCGGCGACTTCGCGGGCAAAACCGATTTCGTGGGTGACGATCACCAGGGTGACGCCCAACCGGGTCAGGCCCTTGATCACGTCGAGCACTTCGCCCACCAGTTCCGGGTCGAGGGCCGAGGTGGGTTCATCGAACAGCAGCACCTTGGGGTCCAGGGCCAGGGCGCGGGCGATGGCCACGCGCTGTTGCTGGCCGCCGGAAAGCTGGCGTGGGTAGGCATCGACCTTGTCCGCCAGGCCGACCTTGGCCAGCAGTTCGGCAGCCCTGGCTTGCGCCTCGGCCTTGCTCCAGCGTTTGTGGGCCAGGGGCGCCTCGGCGACGTTTTCCCAGGCGGTCAGGTGCGGGAACAGGTTGAAGTTCTGGAACACGAAGCCTACGTCGATGCGACGCTTGAGAATTTCCCGTTCTTTCAATTCGTAGAGCAGATCACCCTTGCGGCGGTAGCCGACGTATTCACCGTCGATGGTGATATGCCCGCTGTCGATCTTCTCCAGGTGGTTGATGGTGCGCAGCAAGGTGGACTTGCCCGAGCCCGATGGCCCGAGAATCACCGTGACCTTGCCGGGGTCGATGGTCAGGTCGATGTCTTTCAACACCTGCTGGTTGCCAAAGCGCTTGCCCACGCCCTGGATCTGGATGCGCCCGGCGCGTGCCTCACTCATGGGACTTCTCCTTGAGCCAGCGGGTGATGCGCTGCAACGGGGTGGGCGGCAGCACGCGGGCAGTGCCACGGGCAAAGTAGCGCTCGACGTAGTACTGCGCGCTGGTCAGCACGGTGGTGATGATCAGGTACCACACCGTCGCCACGATCAGCAGCGGAATCACCGCCTGGGTGCGGTTGTAGATGACCTGCACGGTGTAGAACAGCTCCGGCAGCGCCAGCACGTAGACGATGGAGGTGCCTTTGACCAGGCCGATGATCTCGTTGAAGCCCGACGGCAGGATCGAGCGCAGTGCCTGGGGCAGGATGATCCGGAAGATCCGGCGCGAGGCCGGCAACCCCAGGGCCGCCGCCGCTTCATGCTGGCCGGCGTCCACGCCGATCAGGCCGCCGCGGATAATCTCCGCCGCGTAGGCCGCCTGCATCAGGCTCAAGCCCAGTACAGCCACGGTGAACTGGCTGAGCACGTCCACCGTGGACCACTCGGCGAACACCACGCGGGTGAAGGGCACGCCCAGTACGATGTGGTCGTACAGGTAGGCGAAGTTGTAGAGGATGATCAACACCAGCAGCGCCGGCATCGAGCGGAAGAACCAGATATAGCCCCAGGCCAGGGCCGCCAGCAGTGGTGAACCCGACAGTCGCGCCAGGGCCAGCGCGGTGCCGAGGATGATGCTGAACACCGTGCTCAACAGGGTCAGCAACAGCGTCTGGCCCAGGCCACGCAGCACCGACGGTGAAAAGAACCACTGACCAAACACGCCCCACTCCCAACGCGGGTTGGTGGCCAGCGAATGCACGATGGCCAACAGCACGAGCGCGGCGAAGATCGACCCGGCCCAGCGCCAGGGGTGCCGCGCGGGCACCACCTGCAGGGCCTTGATCGGCGTGGAGACACGGACCGCAGGGGCCGTGCTGGCCTGTTCAATCAGGTCGTAGGGTTTGGCGACAATGGGCATGTTTTATTCCTCGCGGGTTGCGGCCTTAAAAGGCATAAGTCAGCCGGGTGTAGTAGTAACCGCCGGTAAAACCGAAGGGCGAATAAGTGCCGTAGCTACTGACCATGGTGCTGCTGGGCACGCCTTGTTTCTTGGGGTACACGTCAAACAGGTTCTTGGCGCCGATGGCGATGTTCAGGTCTTTGGTGAGGTTGTAGCCAAGGTCGAGGTCGGTGATCCATTTGGCGCTGTAGACCCGGTCGAGGCTGCGATCGGCCGACACGTTGACCTCCTTGTAGGAGCCGTAGCGGGTCAGGGCCAGGTTGAGGTTGAAGCGGTCGATGCTCCAGTCACCGCCCAGGATCAGCTTGGTGCTGGGCTGTACGCCGGTGATCAGGTTGCGCGCCTGGCGATCCATCAGGTCGTAGGCGGTGCCCAGGATCGTGGTGGATTCCTTGTAGTTGAGGATCCTGGTCTGGTTCCAGTTGAACGCGGCGGTCCATTTCAGCGAGCCGTATTGGCCCAGGTCCTGGCTGTAGTTGCTGACCAGGTCCAGGCCTTTGGTACGGGTGTCGGCTCCGTTGATAAAGTACTGCCCGCCCGACGTGGAGTTGATGCCGTTGCCTTGCAGTACCTGGGTGATTTCAGGGCCGAGCAAGGTGCCGGTGAGGGTGATGCGGTCGCGCAGGTTGATCACGTAGGCGTCGGCGGTGAAGCTCAGGCGATCGGTAGGCGTCAGGGTGAACCCGAGGCTGAAGTTGGTGGAGCGTTCAGGCTTGAGCTCCTGGGCGCCCAAGGCTTGGGCAGCGGCGGAACCCACCGGCAGCACGCCGTAGTTGATCGACTGGTACACCCCATCCACCACGCCATAGGTGGTGGAACGCGCACTGAACAGGCTGTTGGCCAGGGACGGCGCACGGAAACCGTTGCTCACCGTGGCGCGCACGGCAAATTGCGGGGTGAAGTCATACCGGGTCGTCAGCTTGCCGCTGCGGGTGGCACCCACGCCTTCGTTGTAGTGCTCGTAACGGAACGCGGTGCCGATATACCAGTCGGGCACGGGGTTAAAGCCCACATCGACGTAGCTGGCCAGGCTGTTGCGCGAGGCGGTGGCTTCTTCTTCCGGCGAGATGCCGTTGGTGACCTGGGCCCCGGACGATGCGCAATTGCCGGGGGCCACGCAGTAGCCGCCGTTGGCATAGGACGCGTAGTCACCGGACTGCACCTCATAGGTGTCGCGTCGGTGCTCGAAGCCATAACTCACATCCAATGGCTTTTGCAGGCCGATGTCGAAGCCGCGCTTGAAGTCGAGGTTGGTGGTCAGCTCGGTGGAAATCCAGGTGCCGGACGTGAAGTGATTGGGCGTGGCTTCGCCCAGGGACGGGTTCTGGTTATGGGTGGTGCCCTGCTCCGCGTCGTTGCGTCCGTATGTGGTGGACAGGTCCCAGGCCCACTCGCCCACCGTGCCCTTGCCACCGAATGCGGCCTGGAAGTCGTCCTCGTCGATAAACCAGGTGGGCGTATAGCCGCCGGGATAACCGTTGGGCCCGGTGGTGATGGTGTTGGTGATGGTCGGCAGGCGGAAGTTCTGGCCCTGCTCGGCCTTGCGCCGGGAATAGGTGGTGAAGGAATACAGGCTGAAATTGTCGTCGATGGGCAGTTCGGCGTTGTAGCCCAGGGTCAACAGGTTGGTCTTGGGCGTGCCATACCCGCCGTAGGTCGAGCGGCCGGCCTGTTCATAGGCCTGGGCATAGGTGTAGCCGTTGGCACTGGCCTTGTTGTCATCGTTTTGGCTGCGGGCATCAAGCGACAGCTGCACGATGCCGCCGTTGCCGATTTCGAAGCCTTTGTTGAGGCTTTGTTGCACGGTCTGCTTCTTGCCGTCATAGCCCTGCCCCACGTTGGTCACCGATGTGCCGCTGGTGTCGGCCTTGAGGATCACGTTGATCACCCCGGCGATGGCATCCGAGCCGTATTGGGCCGCAGCGCCGTCTCTTAATACTTCAACGTGGTCGATGGCGCTGATGGGGATCAGGTCCAGGTCGGCTGGTGCGGCACCGGTGTTGATCCCGTTGATGTTCAAGGTGGCACTGGTATGGCGGCGCTTGCCGTTGACCAGCACCAGCACCTCGGCCGCGCTCAGGCCCCGCAGGTTGGGGGCGCGGGCAATGCCGCTGGCGTCCCAGCCGGTTTTTTCCGGCAGGGTCAGCGACGGGATCACAGCGCTCAAGGCTTCCATCAGGCCGGGCTTGCCGGTGCTCTGCAATTGCTTGGCGCTGACCACATCGATGGGCACCGGGCTGCTGGTGACGGTGCGCTGCTCGGCGCCACGGTTACCGGTGACGACCACGGTAGAGAGGGTGCTGTCGTCCTGGGCCTGGGCGGTGTTGGCCAGGATTGCCAGTGCCAGTACGGCGGTGGGGGTTAACGCTTGCTTCATAGCCATTCCTGCTTATCCAAATCGCGAAGTCGGGCAGTCACGCGCACGGGCGCGGTGCTCGGGTTCAGGGGGGTGCTGCGGCGATTTGGGGCTAGGTGTAGCGCGAGCGCGGGGGGTGAATTGGCAACATACGTTGAATTCCCTTCCAACGATTCTGCGGCGGGCTTGATTACCCGGTTATGGGGGCAGAATCTGAATCACGATGGGTACCATCCTGGGTCAGGGGTAGGCTGTTGGGATCAAACATAACGGAATGGGTTTTGAAAATATAATGCTGTTTTGGTCTAAGCTAATATTCTTAGATTTCATTATTTTTTGATTTTGTTATTCATTTTAATAATGTCTTTTTGAGATTATCCGCAGTAGGGCATGGGCTTTGCGGATGACTCGAAATGCATAATTTCATCAGGATGACACCCGTCAACTTTTTGCAGACTTGCGCGCGTTTAAGAAAGTCGATTACGCACCCTTCGTATAGCTAATAAATACACACGTATAGACAATAGCTACACACAACCCTACGATCTGCCCAAGGAGGCGAAACCTGGAAAAACATCTCTTTCACGATGGGAATCAAACATGACTGCGACTACGCAAAAACCCAAACCCGTTCCAATCAACATGAGAGCGGATGAACGAAAGCGCAACCTGATCGATCTTGCGGCCGCCATGTCCGGGCGTGACCGAACCAGCTTCATCCTTGATGCTGCTTGCCAAAAAGCAGAAGAGGTCATCCTGGATAAGCGTTTGTTCTTTCTCGACGACGTTGCTTTTGACGCATTTGAACAGGCCATGGAAGCCAACCCGGTACGAGGTAATGAATGCCTGCATCAACTTCTCAACCGACCCAAACGGTGGAGCTGAGGGCCCCCGAAAAGCTGACCGACGAACATATCCTGGATCAATTCGACTCAGGTGAGCCGTCCATCAACCATTACTTGCAAAGGCAGGCGCGCAAAGCTCAAGCGGCCAAACAAGCAGTTGTTTATGTCGTCTGTCTCAAAGGCACTTCAATCGTGATGGGCTACTACACGCTGTCGAGTGGTTCCATCGCACGGGAAAGCGTCGGTCCGAAAAACCATCAACGCAATTCTCCGAGCGTGCACCCCGTGACACTGCTGGTGCGCATGGGGATCACTCAAGCAATACAGGGTCGCGGCTTTGCAATCGACCTGCTGCAAGATGCTATTGAACGGGCCATCAGCGCCTCGAACACCATTGGGTCCAGTGCCGTGATTGTTCATCCATTGAATGAGCGCCTTTCCAATTTCTATATCAAGTACGCGGGTTTTATCCCGTGCCCAGGGCTTTCGCCGATTACGCTGATGCTCGCGCTTCGTTAACGAGACAATCCGTTCTTTCGGAAAAGCTACCGTTCTACAGGGGATGGGCTGTGTGGCAGTCACCGAAAATACGGTGTGCCAGCCAGTGAATAAGTTGACTGACACACCGCATTCGCGAGCAAGCCCGCTCCCACATTTGAATGGTGATCGGCACACACTCACCGGTCGGCTCTAAGGCCGCCGCGCTCTTGCTTTTGATCTGGGGTCGCCCCGTCAACCATGTGTCCGGTCCGTACAGGTCCCTCCAAAAGTGACCCGCTGTAAGAGCGGAACCATAGGCAGCCGTTACCTAAATAACGGATATGTACACCAGCCAAAATACCGCCATCGGGGGCAAGCCCCCTCCCACACTCAAAGCGCGTTTCATCAGTTGGCTGGCCGCAAAAGCTGCATCTGCTGCCGGTAATCATCCGTCACCTGCCGCGCCTTACTCCCACTGGTAATCACCCGAGGCGTAATCAACACAATCAACTCCGTCCTATCCTTGGACTTGCTGGTATTGCCAAACAACCACCGCAACCCCGGGATCTTCCCCAGGTAGGGCACCGCGCTCACCGACTCCGCGTTGTCCTGCTTGATCAACCCCCCCAACAACACCGTCTGCCCACTCTGCACCGCCACTTGCGTCGACACCGAACGCGTGGAAATACGCGGGTTATTCTGCGTGTCACTGGCCGTCTGCGCCTCGGCATCGCTGACCTGCTGCTGGATATCCATGTACACCAAGCCCCCCGGATTGATGCGCGGCACCACATCCAGAATCACCCCGGTCTGCACGTATTCAACACTGCTCAGCGTGGTATCCGAGGTACCGGTATTCACCGTGGTCTGGCTGATGGGAATGTTGTCACCCACCTGGATCTGCGCCGGTTGGTTGTTCATCACCACCAGCGATGGCGCCGACAGCACTTGGGTGCGGCCGTTGGTTTCCAGGGCGTGCAGGGCCACTTGCAGATTGGAGCTGACGAAGGAATAGAACAACGAGTCCGCCGCCCCCAGCCCTGCCCCGCCACCGCCCAGCGCGCCTTGGCTGCCGGAGGTATTGGCCACTGTGGTGCTGGTGGAATTGCCCGCCAGACGCCCGAGGTACCACTGCACCCCTAGGTCCAGTTCGCCACTGAGCTTGACCTCAAGGATGCGGGTTTCGATCTGCACTTGCAGCGGCGGATTATCGAGGCGCTTGATCGCCGATTCGATTTCCTTCCACTGCACCGGGCGGGTGCGCACCAGCAGTTGATTACTGCTTTTCTGCGCCGTGATGCGGGTACCGGCGTCGAGGCTTTTGGTGGGTGCATCGTCGGAAGTGCCCTGCTCGGTATTGTCCTGCTCGGCTTCGGGTGCCTCCTCGTCATCCGCACCGGGCTGGCTGTTATTGAGGTTGTTGCTCAAGCCACCGGGCATGCTGCCGGACGTGCTGTTGGTGCCCGGCGATGAGAGCGTTGCCGTGCGCAGGCCCGGCGCAACCTTGGCCGGGGCGTCGTCCTTGATCGCGCCGGTGCCGTAGATTTGCCGCAGGTACTTGGCCAGGTCGGTGGCCTTCATGTTGCGCACGTCGTACACGTACATCTGCGGCTCGTTGCCGCCGCCTTCGTCGATGGTGTGGATCCAGTCGCCGACTTCACTCAGGTACTGCGGCTGCGAAGAGATCGCCACCACCGAGTTGGTGCGCTCGATCGGCAGGAACCGCACCATGCCCGCCAGGGGCATGCCGCTGTCGGGGCCGAACATTTTTTGCAGCTCGGGCATCAGCTCGGCCACCGAGGCGCGTTGCAGGCCGAACACACCCACTGACATGCCCTTGAGCCAATCCACATCAAAGGTGTCGATGGTGTCCTGGTAATTGGCCAACTCTTCCGGGGTGCCGGCCAGGCTCAAAACGTTGCGGGCCGGGTCCACCAGCAAAAAGGCATTTTCCCTGGCAAACGGCTTGAGCAGTTTTTGCATCTCGGTGGCCGAGATGTAGCGCAGCGAAAACAGCCGTGCCGACAGGCCGCTGGACGGCTGGGCGACACGCATCTGCGGCACCAGCTTGCCGGCCACGGCCTGGTTGGCGGGCAGGATCACGTAGCGGTTGCCCTGCTTGATCATCGCGTTGTCGGTCCAGGACAACAGGGTTTCCAGGATCGACAGCGCCTGCTGCTTGTCCACTGGCTTGGAGGTGGAGAAGCTGACATTGCCCTTCACGCCCTGGGCGATGCTGTAGTTCTCGTGCAACAGATCCCCCATCACGCTGTTGATCACCGCTTCGATCGGCTGGTCGGCAAAGTTGAACACGATATCGCCACCGCCCTGCTCGCCCGCCGGGGCTGCTGTGGGCGGGCGCACGAATTGCTGGTTGCCGCGGATCAGTTGACGTTGGGCAGGCGTCTTGGCCTGGGGCTGTGGCGGCAGCTCGCTGGCCGGTTCGACGGGCGGACGCTGCGAGCCGGTGCCTTGCATGGCCTCGTGCATCAGCACGTCGTCCGGGTCGAGGTGGTCGGGCAGTGAGCCACAGCCGCCGAGAGAAACGGCGGTGGCCAGGCAAAACACGGTGGTGCGCAAGGCGCCGGGGACTGTATCGATCAAGGGGTGGGCTCGTGAGGAAGGGTAATGGGCGGTGTAGTGGACGGCGGCGGCAAGCGCAGGGTCTTGAGGCTCAACGTTTGGGTGCGGCCATCCAGGGCAAAACGGGCATCGCGGGGGGTGAGGTGTTCCAGGCGCCAGCCATTGGGCAGGGCCTGGCCCTGGTGGATTTTGAGCGCAGGACCGTCGGCCGGTTTGAGCAGTGCCACGCGCAACTCCCCATCCAGCACCACACCGGTCAATACCAGGCTCGACAAGCTCGACGCCTGGGCCTGGCCCACTGCGTGATCAGGGCTGCGGTCGGGGCTGAACAACGGCGCTTGCCAGGTACCCGCCAGGCTTTCCAGGCTGGCCTGCGGCGCACTCAGGACCTTGGCCGACGCGTGGACGGAGGCCGAGGGGTCAGGCGCAGGCAGCCACTGCGGCGCATCGCCGACGCTGCTCAGGATCACCACCATCAGCCCGCCCAACAGGCCGGCCAAGCCCAGCAACCCCCACTCGATGGGGCGCAATGCAGGGATCATCGGCTCACCTGCCTGGCATCGGCCGGTTGCAGGTAACCGCGCACCAACAGGTGCACCACCAGTTTTCCGGCCCCCCCGCTGGCGGGGGCATCCGGGCGGCGGCGGATGCTCATTTCGTCCACGAACAGGAACGGCCGCTGATACTCCAGCGCCTGCAGAATCGCGGTCAACGGCTCGATGGCGCAGTCCAGGGTCAGGCTGACCTTGACCTGGCGATAGGGCTCGCTGTCATCCTGCTCGGGGGTGATGGGCATGCGCTGGGTCAGCTTGCAGCCGCCGCCGAGGTTGGCCTGGCTGCTGATCAGGTCGGCGGTGCGCTGCATCAAATCAGCGGCCACGGCGCTGGGGTCATCGCCGGGCAACAGGCTGGTGCTGCTGGCCGGATCCTGGCGCGCCTGCTCCAGTTGTTCGCGCAGTGAGGCGCCCTGCTGCAACAGGCCGGCGTAGCGCTGTTGTTGCTCGCGCAAATGGTCGGCCTGTTCGCCCATGGCGCGCAGGGGGCCGGCGAACCAGCTGTCGATCAACAGCCAATAGGCCGCGCCCAGCACCAGGGCCAGCAATAGCAGCGCGGCGCCGCGACGTTCACGGGGTGTCAGTGGTCGGCGCATCGGCGGCCTCCTGATGCAAGTGGGCACGCAGGGAAAACTGGTCTTTGCCGGTTTGCGCGTCGGGCTGGATCACCCCTTCGAACTGGGCATTTTCCAGGCTGCGGCACGCCTTGATCCGGGTGATCAAGGCACTGGCCTTGGCGCTTTGTCCAGAGAACGACACCTCGGCGCCGTCGGTGATTTCCAACTGGTCGATCCAGGTGTCGGCAGGCAAACAGGTGGTGAGTTCATTGAGTAGCGCGGCCAAGGGTGGCTGGGCGGATTTTCGGCGAATCAAGTACTGCGCCGCCCCCCGTGTGTTGAGCAGTTGCTGGCGCAGGCGCTGCACCTGGGCCACCTCGGCTTTTTGCTGCTGGACACTGGCGTGCATGGCGTCGAGTACCCGCTGGCGGTCGTTGAGCCACAGCACCATCGCCGCCATCAACAAGGCCCCGCACAACCACGGCAGGCTGCGTTGCAGGCCTTGGCCGACGGCGCGCTGACGCGGTCGCAACGGCGTGGGCAGCAGGTCGACGCCCAGGCCTTGCACATCCACTTGATGGGGGCGCAGGCCCAGTTCGGCGCAGTCCAGCAGGATCTGGTCGAGGCGCTCGCGCAGGATCGCGACCAGGGTCACCTTAAGGTGACTGGGCGTACGCCGGTCCTGGCGGGCAACGAAGTACAACTGGTCAGCGTCGAAAGGCGTGAAGCGGTCAAGTTCATAACCGACCACCGCCGTCAGGTTGCGCCCGGCGGCCAGAGGCAGTTGCAGGCTTTGCACCAGCACCGCCGAGGGCGCGAGCACCAGCACCTGGCGCACGTTGTCGGGCACGGGCTGCACCGGCGCGGTCAATGGCCAGGGATAAAACTGCTCGGGCTGTTCCTGGGCGCGCAACCACACCGGCAAGCAACCGCGCAGTTCCTTGAGCCACAGGTGCCAGCCCTGCTGCAGCCGGCTGCCACGCCAGCGCTCGGCCCAGGGTTCAAGCTGCGCCAGGGGTTTGGATAACAATCGATTCATTCTTGCCAACGCAACACCCGATAAGGCTGTGCGCTTCCCTCCGCTGGGCTCAATAAAACAGTGACGTGCAACCGCGCGTGGTAGCCGCCGGGGCGCTCGGCGCGGCTGCTGATCACCAGCACCTCGCCAGGGTCAGCGCCCACCGCGCTCTGTTGCGGCAGGTTCAAGGCCTTGCGCAGCAGTGCGGTGGCGAATGCCGGATCGGGGCGATCCAGGCCGCTCCACAAGGTGATCTGCGGCACCAGCCGGCGATACAGCGCCTGGGTCATGCCCGGCAGCTGACGTAATTCTTCCACTACCCGAAACGGCGCGAGGCCCTGGTTGCGTCGGGTGTCCAGGTCTTTGGCCAGGCGGTTGGCCTGGGCCTGGGTAGCACCGCAGGCCAGGGCCACGCGGGCAAAGTCGGCGGGCTCGGCACTGTTTAAATACAGCTTGCCGCGTTCGCTGCGCAGGCTGACCTGCAACTGCGCGTCGTCAAACGCCAAGGCGACTTCACGCCCATCGGCGACCCAGCGCTTGCGTTGCGCTGGATCGGCCAGGGCCTGCATGACCAACGCCACCCCCGCCTCGGCCGCCAATGCCGCCTGGGTATGCTGGCGATGCCATGCCGCCTGACGCGTCTGCAACTGCACCCAACCGGCCAACCCGCCCAGCAACAGGCTGAGCAACGCCAGCACCCACAGCACCAGCAATAAGGCCACGCCGCGTTGATGCTTCATTGGTCCGAGGCTCCGCCAGACAGGTTCAGGCGCAAGGCAATCACCTGGCTGACCCACGGCACCGGCCCGCGCACCGTGGCGTCGATACGCACGGCGTTGGGCAGGCGCTTGGTCCACGGCCACTCGCTGATCCAGCCAGTGGCCTGGCCCTTGGGCGACACGCCGCGATAGCTCAGTTGCAACGCCTCGACATTGCTCAACAGCACCTGAGGCTCACTGCGCGAAGCCGGCACGCTGACGTGGGCGGCGGATTCAAACTGGGCGAACGCCACCTGCAAGTCGCTGCCCACCCGTTGCAGGGTGAAGCGCTGAATCCCTCCCCCCAGCACCCCAGGTAACGTGGCAACAAATTGCAGACGCTGCGCCGCCCCCACAAAAAAGCCTGGGGTCTGGCTGTCGTCTTCGGTCACATCCAGCGGTAGCGCTTCGCTGATGGCGGTGCGCAAGAACTGCTGGGCGGCGCGCATTTCATCCAGGCTGGTGGTGTAGCGCTGGGCCTTGAGCACGGCACGGTTGGCCCCCAGCAGCGCGCCGCCGACCAACGTCAGCAGCACGCCAAGCAGGCTCAGCACGATCATGATTTCGAGCAGGGTGAAGCCGTGTTGGCGCTGATTCACAAAGGTGTCCCGTCGCTGACGGCGCGCACTTTAAGCGTGCTGAAATGCGCGTGGCGCGGCCCTTCGCTCACGGTCAAATCCAGGCGAAACAAGCGCGGCTGACCGATACGGGTCGGCTGCTGGGCGATGGTCAGTCGCCAATCAATACCGTCCAGATCGCCTTGGCGTACACCGCTGGCCAACCGTCCGGCAGTCTCCTGATCCAGCACACTGAGGGCCGCGTGGGTCAGGCGATCACTGTGATTGACCTGCATCAGCGAGCGCGCGCTCTGGCCAAAGGCGACCAGCAATACCGTGCTGCAAATCGCCATCAGCATCAGCGCGGCCAGCATCTCCAGCAAGGTGAACCCCTTCTGGCGCGTCATGGCAGGGCCTTGGATTGCACGCTGCCCGTGAGCCAGCCGACATCGATGCGCCAACGGCGTGTGCCATTGGCCAATAACAGGTTGCCGCCGGTGGAGCTGCCATCGGGGTAGAAGGCTATGGCCGAACCCGCTTGCTCGGCGGTGTGCAGGGTGACCTGCAAATCGGCTGGCCAATGCTTGAGCGGACGCTCCGGGGCCTGGAAGCTCAGGGCTTGCAAGTCGAACAGGGTCTTGGCGGTTTGCCCGCTGACAATCGCCCGCGCCCGCGTGCTGCGCAGGGCCTCCACCATCTGCCCGACCACCTGGCGCTCCCTCGCGGCCTTGAGCCCTTGTTGCAGGCCAAACCCCACCAGGCCGGCAGCGATGCTGATCAAGACAATCACCACCAGCATCTCCAGCAAGGTAAAGCCGCGTTGAGGCGTGAGCATTATTCCCAGTTGCCCAGGTCGGCGCTGTAGCCTTCGCCGCCAGGCTGGCCGTCCTGGCCGTAGAAGGTCAGGTCGAACGCGCCGTGCTCGCCGGGGAAGCGATAGCCGAAGGCATGGCCGAACGGGTCCTTGAGGTCTGAAGGCTTGGCGTACGGTCCGGCCCAGCCGGCGGCGTTGGCGGGTTTGTCCACCAGCTGTTGCAGGGTCTTGGGCGGCGACCCCACATCCAGGCCGTAGCTTTCGATCTTCATCGACAGGCTGGCCAGTTGCGCCTTGCCGGCGCCGTACTTGCCCTTGTCGACGTTGCCGCCGACCTGGCGCACCACAATGGTGGCGACGATGCCCAGCAGCACAATCACGGCGAGCATTTCCAACAGGGTGAAACCGCCTTGGCGGCGTGCAGGTTTGGAGCGCATGGGGGTCAGTCCTCGGGGGTTCATATATTGCTGGTCAGGCTCATCAGCGGCAGCATGATCGCCAGCATGATCACCGCCACCAGCACCGCCATGACCACGGTCAGCGAAGGCACCAGGGCGGCGAGCAGGCGGTCGATGCCGCGCTTGGCCTCAACGTCGAACACATCGGCGACCTTGAGCAGCATGCTGTCGAGTTCGCCGGCCTGTTCGCCGACTTCAATCATTTGCAGGGCCAGGTCCGGCAGCAGCGGCTGGCTGCCAAAGGCACTGGCCAGAGTGCCGCCGCCCTTCACCGATTCGGCGGCCTGAGCCACCTGGGCTTGCAAGGCGCGGTTGGTGCACACCTGACGGGCGATCACCAAGGCTTGCAGCAGGGCCACGCCATTGCTGAGCAAGGTGCCGAGGGTGCGCGCCAGGCGGGCAGCTTCGACCCGTTGCAACAAAGGGCCGATGATGCGGATGCCGAGTACACGGCGGTCATAGCGTTCACGCCGTTGGGGGTTGCGCAGGCGGGCGGCCAGGGTCCACGCCGATACGATCAGCCCGGCCAGCACTGCCAGGCCGTAGGCGCCCAGGAACTGGCCAAGGCCGAGGATCACTTCGGTGATCAGCGGGATCGGCACGCCCAGATCCTTGAAGATCGGCACAAACTGCGGCACCACATAGGCCAGCAGCAACGCCAGCGAACCCAGCACGCCCACCACCAGAAAGGCCGGGTAGATCAGCGCGTTGATCACCTCGCCCCTTAACAACTGGCTGCGTTCCAGGTAGTCACTCAGTTGGCGCAGGGTGTTTTCCAGCGCGCCGCCCGCCTCACCGGCGCGCACCATGCTCAAGTACAGCGGCGAGAACTGGCTGCCCTCTTCTTCCAGGGCTTTGGATAAGGGTTTACCGGCTTTGACGTGTTCACGAACCCGCTCGATCAGTGCGCGGGTCTGCGGTTGGCCCGGTTGTTTGAGCAGAATGCCTAGCGAGCGCTCCAACGGCTGGCCCGCCCCCAGTAACGTTGCCAGTTGCTGGGTGAAACTCACCAGCGCCGCGCCATTCAATTGGCCGCGCCCCAAGGCATGGCGCAGGCCCTGGCTACCGGCGGGGTCGATCTGCAACAGCAGCAGGCCGCGCTTGTGCAGGGTGGCCACGGCGGCGGCCTGGTCTTTGGCCTCCAGGGTGCCGTGTTGCGGCGCGCCCTGGCTGTCCAGCGCGCGGTATTTGAACAGGCTCATGTGCCTTCGCCCCTTGTCACGCGCAGCACTTCTTCCAGCGAGGTCACGCCGGCCACGGCCTGGCGCAGGCCTTCTTCGTGCAGGGTACGCAGGCCGCCACGGCGGGCGGCTTGTTCGAGGGTGGCGGCGTCGGCCTGACGCATCAGCAGGCTGCGCAGTTCGTCGTTCATCACCAGCAATTCGGTGATTGCACTGCGGCCGCGATACCCGCCGCCCGGTGCATCGGCGCGTGGGCGATACAGACGGATGGGACGCTCATCGGTGAAGCGATCAAGGCCATGTTCGGCAATCAGTTCGGGCGGCGCTTCAAAGGCTTCGCGGGTGGCCGGGTCGAGGCGTCGCACCAGGCGCTGGGCGAGGATGCCGTTGACCGTCGAGGCGATCAGGTAGCTTTCCACCCCCATGTCCAACAGCCGCGTGATACTCGCCGCAGCGCTGTTGGTGTGCAGCGTCGACAGCACCAGGTGGCCGGTCAACGATGACTGGATGGCGATGCGGCAGGTCTCCAGGTCACGGATTTCACCGATCATGATCACGTCCGGGTCCTGGCGCACGATGGAGCGCAACGCGCCGGCAAAGTCCAGGCCAATGGCGGGCTTGACCTGGATCTGGTTGATGCCTTCGAGTTGGTATTCCACCGGGTCTTCCACGGTGATGATCTTGCGCTCAGCGGTGTTGAGCCGCGACAACGCGGTGTACAGCGTGGTGGTCTTGCCCGAGCCGGTCGGCCCGGTAACCAGCAGGATGCCGTGGGGCCGTTCCAGCACTTCAAGGAAGGTTGCCAGGCGCTCGCCGTCAAAGCCCAGGCTCTGGAAATCGAAGCTGACGGTCTGGCGGTCGAGCAAACGCATCACCACCGACTCGCCGAAGCTGGTGGGTACCGTGGACACCCGCAGGTCCAGCTCCTTGCCCTGGATACGCAGCATGATGCGCCCGTCCTGGGGCAAGCGACGCTCGGCAATGTCCAGGCGCGCCATGATCTTCACTCGCGAAATCACTGCCGCCGAAGAACTGGACGGCGGCGCCTCGGCCTCATGCAGCACACCGTCGATGCGGTAACGCACCTTGAGCTGGCTTTCGAAGGGTTCGATATGGATATCCGAGGCGCGATGCTCCACGGCGCGTTGCAGGATCAGGTTCACCAAGCGAATCACCGGCGCCTCGGAGGCCATGTCCTTGAGGTGTTCGATGTCTTCCAGGGCGCCGCCCTGCTCATCGAGGTTTTCGATCAGCGTGCCCATGGCCGAACGCCCCTGCCCGTAGTAGCGCTCGATCAAGGTGTCGACTTCATTGCGCGGGCCAATGGCGAGCCACACCGGCACGCCACAGGCGTAGGCCACAGCCTCGAATGGATACAGCTGCGACGGGTTGGCGGCCAGCACCCGCAGGCCGCCGTGGCTCCAGCCCAGAGGCACCACTTGGTAGTGACGCATGAAGCGTTCGGTCAGGGCGGGTAATGGGTCCAGCAGCGGTGGTGCGGCGTCGGCCAGCATCAGCGGTGCGCCTAGCAACGCGGCCCAGGCCCGGGCCAGTTCGACTTCGGAGACCAGCCCCAGGCGGGTCAGCAGGCCGAGCAATTCGGTGTCGTCGGACTCCTGGGACAAGCGCCGGGCGCGTTCCAGGTCGACGGTTTTCAAGCCGGCGTTGTGCATCAGCCAGGCGCACACCTGTTCGGTGTCCGGGATGTGCAGTTGGCAGGCGTCGAGGGTGGCTGAGGGGCTTGGCATGAGCAGCTATCTGAAGGGCAGTGAAAGACCGTTGTGGGAGCGGCGGTGCGACGATTCGACTTGCTCGCTCCCACAGGGGGTTGTGCTGGCCGTTAGTTCGAGGCCTTGCTCTCTTTCAATGGCCGGCCACCCTTGGTGGTCTCAGCCTTCTGCTTTTTCACCGCCTTGGCATCGTGGGCCTGGGTGATCACGGTGGAATCGGCAGCGCCGGATTTGGCGTCCGCGTCAGTGGATTCGGCCGCCATTGCCACGCCACTCAATGCAACACCCAGCACAACACCCGCACTCAGCAAGGAAATCTTCATCAACTTTCTCCAGATCAAAAACAGCAGACAGCTCAAGTAGCGCCTTGAATGGGATCAAGACCCTACA
The DNA here is from genome assembly GCF_004682055.1 of Pseudomonas kairouanensis. GTDB lineage: Bacteria > Pseudomonadota > Gammaproteobacteria > Pseudomonadales > Pseudomonadaceae > Aquipseudomonas > Aquipseudomonas kairouanensis. The sequence goes on from NZ_QUZU01000058.1 coordinate 31,674, forward strand.
CCAAAGCTTTGTGTATGACAGCACGTATTAAACATGGCCTTTTAGAACTACCGAGCAAAGCCACTAGTTCGCCATACCGCCATGAAATTCGCTAAACCAATCGACTGGTAGGTTTAAGCTTAGTTCAAAACAGTAAGGAAATATTTCTTATTTAACGCAAAAATTAGCTTTTGTTTGACTTACCTACGCAAGAATTGCCTTAATTATCGGGCTTTTGCGATTCAAAACGCCATCGCGTGATATCGCAAAGACATCATTTATAACAACAAGCAATACAATTTTTTAAACTTAAAAAGTCGCGCAATCCGCCAAGTAATTGCAATTAGCCATCGGTTAAATATTGCGATCAAGGCCAACTATTGCCCGCAAAAAAGTGACGAACGCGCACTTATTGGCGCGCCATGTTTAATACACAGTTGTTGGAGAGACCCATGAGTAAACGCAAGATGATCGGTGCACAGTCGGCTTTGGCCTTGCTGGCACTGGCCGTGTCCCACGCCCACGCAGCGACCAGCCCGGCCCTGGACGAAGGCATGGTGAGCCGCGCAGAAAAGGCCGCCGACAAGACCCTGGCGAAGATGACCCAGGAAGAAAAACTGGCCTATATCGGCGGCATCGGTGGCTGGGATGTGAAGCCCCTGAGCCAGTACGGCATCCCGCAGATCCATGGGGCCGATGGCGGCGTGGGCGTGCGTTACACCAGTGAAGGCAACGACCAGGGCGTGGTGTATCCGTCCGGCCCGAACGTGGCGGCCAGCTGGAACCCGCGCCGCGCCATCGACGTCGGTCGCGCCCTGGGCTACGACACCGCCAGCGGCGGTTATCAGTTCGTCACCGGCCCTGGCGTGAACCTATACCGCATGCCCTACAGCGGGCGGGCTTTCGAGTATTTGTCCGGTGAAGACCCGTTCCTCGGCGCCAGCCTGGGCCCGGCGTTGATCAACGGCATCCAGTCCCGTGGGGTATGGGCCAACGCCAAGCACTACGCGGCCAACGACCAGGAAAGCAACCGCTTCCACCTCGACGAAATCATCAGCGAGCGGGTGCTACGCGAAATGACCCTGCCGCCGTTCGAGTCCGCCTCCAAGAACAGCAAGGTGGCGATGATGATGTGCGCCTTCCAGAAGGTGAACGGCGAATTTGCCTGCGAGAATTCGCACCTGATCCACGACATCCTCAAGACCGAATGGGGCTACCCAGGCTTTGTGCAGAGCGACTACAACGCCGTGGTCAACGGTTTGCCCGCCGCCCAGGCCGGCACCGACCTGGACATGATGGGCTACCAGATGAACAGCACGGTGCTCAAGCCGTTCCTGGACAGCGGCGAGCTCAAAGGCGCGACCCTGGATGACAAGGTGCGCCGCATCCTCAAGCAGATCTACCTGTACAAATTCGACAGCAAGGCGCCGCTGACCAACCACAACATGAACAGCGCCACCAGCAACCGCGTGGCCCTCAATGCCGCGCGCGAAGGCATCGTGCTGCTGAAAAACCAAGGCAGCCTGCTGCCCCTGGATGCCAAGAAAGCCAAGCGCATCGCCGTGGTCGGCAACCTGGCCAAGTACGCCCCGCCCACCGGCTTTGGCAGCGCCAATGTGATGGCGGCCAACTACATCAGCGAGTTGAGCGGCCTGCAGCAACTGGCACCGGGTGCCAAGGTCGAGTTTATCGACGCACTTTCCCTGGACCCGAGCGCCTCGACCTGGACCCACACCGACAGCGCCGGCAACAGCGCCAAGGGCTTGAAGACCGAGTTCTTCAGCAATGCCAACTGGTCCGGTGATGCCGCCGCCAGCCGTACCGACACCCATGTCAACCTGGACTGGTCCACCGACAGCCTGCCGGTCAACGGCGACACGGCCGCGACCTCGATCCGCTACAGCGGCCAGGTCACCCCGACGGTGAGCGGCGAACAGGTGTTCAAAATCCGCGCCGACGGTGCCGTGCGACTCTACGTCGACGGCAAGAAAATCCTCGACAACGGTGACGGCAATCCGCTGCCGAACAACAGCATCCCACCGACCATCCCGGTATTTGCCAAGGTCAATCTGCAGGCTGGCAAAGCCGTGGATATCAAGCTGGAATATTCACGCCGCAACGGTTACCTCTCGACCATGGGCGGCCTGGTGGGCGTGCAGATGAGCTGGGCTTCGCTGGTGGCGCCCAAGGATCTGGCGCAGTACGACGCGGTGCTGGTGGCGGCCGGTAACAGCAATGAATACGAGGGCGAAGGCTTCGACCACAGCTTCGATCTGCCGGAGTTCCAGGGCCAGTTGATCCAGAGCATCGCCAAGGTCAACCCGCACACCGTGGTCACCCTGCACGGCGGCACCGGCTTGAAGATGAGCGACTGGATCGACCAGGTACCGGCGGCGCTGCATGCCTTCTACCCTGGGCAGAATGGTGGGCAGGCGCTGGCGGAGATCTTGCTGGGCAAGGTCAACCCGTCGGCCAAGTTGCCGATCAGCATCGAGCGCAATATCGAAGACAACCCGATCTATGCGACCTTCCCCAAGTTCGACAACCAGGAAACCCTGGCGCAGATGAGCTACAAGGACGACCTGTTCCTGGGCTATCGCGGGTATGAGAAGAAGGGCATCAAGCCGCTGTATCCGTTCGGGTATGGCCTGTCGTACACCACCTTTGGCTACAGCAACATCAGCGTGACCCCTGGGGTGGCGGTGGCGGGTGCGCCGATCAAGGTGTCGTTCGACCTGGCCAACACCGGCAAGGTGGCCGGTGCCGAAGTGGCCGAGTTGTATGTGGGCCAGAACCATCCGAAAGTGGAACGGGCGCTCAAGGAACTCAAGGGTTACAAGAAGGTGTTCTTGAAGCCGGGTGAGAGCAAGCGTGTGACCATTGAACTCAACGACCGCTCGTTGGCTTACTACGATGTGAAGAGTAAGCAATGGGTGGTGGATGCTGACAGTTTCAATCTGTCGGTGGGAGCTTCGTCTCAGGATATTCGTCTGAATGCCAAGTTGGTTAACCCGTTCCTTCAGGAACTGTCGACTACCACCAGTAATCCGCTGCCGCGTTCGGCGTTGAATTCGACGTTGCGGGAGTTGCCGCAGGTGACCACGGGTGGGGTGCTGCATCAGAACGAAGGTGATAGCGGCACCAGCGCCGGTGATGGCTATGACATGAGTGATGACAGTGCTCAGGGGAGTGCTTCCGGGAACTAATCGGTTAGGCGATGGTGCTTTTCTGGTGGGAGGTGGCTTGCCTGCGATAGCGGTGTGTCGGTGGGCATATCCGTTATTTGGGTAACGGCCGCCTAGGGTTCCGCCCTTACGGCGGCTCACTTTGGAAAAGCCCCAAAGTAAGCAAAGGGCTCTTGCCCCACCACTCGGCACCTCGCCTAGGCTCGGTGTGCCCTCTCTCCGGCTTGAATCCGTGGGCCGCCGCCACGCGCCATCCATGGCGCGGGGCGGCTAACCCGGCGTCCTGCCGGGTTACCCACGGATTCAAGCCTGCGTTCGGCCAGCGTGGTTTAACGGGGCGCCTAAGATCAAGATCAAAAGCCAGAGCCAGAGCCAGTGCAAACCACTATCTAACTGATGTATGGAGATACAAA
>NZ_QUZU01000059.1 GCF_004682055.1 Pseudomonas kairouanensis
CACCGCTTTCGCGAGCAAGCCCGCTCCCACATTTGGACCGCGTGTATCAATTAAATGCCGCCGTTAACCCTTCAATTCCTTGAGATGTTTGTACACCGTCGCCCGCCCCATCCCCAGCACATTGGCCACATAGTTAGACGCGCTCTTGCCCTTGAACGCCCCCTCGGCATGCAACGCCAGCACCAACTCGCGCTTATGGTCGCGGGTGAGCAGGTTCAAACTCAGTTGCCGCTCGCGCAGCCAGGCATGCAAAAAGGTGTTGATACGCTCCTGCCAGTCATCGCGAAACAGCGAGTCCGGCTGCGGGATCAGCCTGCTTGGCGACAGGAACAAATCCAGCGCTGCCTTGGCGTTTTCGAACAATGAAATATTCAGGTTGATGCACAGCACCGCCAGGCGACGACCCTTGTGGTCGTGCAGCACCGTGCTCAGGCTGCGAATCTTCTGGCCGTCCCAGTTAAGCTTTTCGTACGGGCCGATATTCACCTCGCTCACGTCTTCAGTGAGCATGTCCTCCAGCGCCGAGTCATCGCCAATCGCGCGTTTGGACAGGTTGTTGGCGATGTAATCGACCTTTTGCGAGCGCAGATCGTGCAGCACCGCTTCGGCGTGGGGAAAGAACAGCGTGGCGATGGCGTCGGCCATCGCCCGGAAGTTCTGCATGACCTTGTCTTGTTCAGCGGTGTTCATCAATGGGGCTCCAGGCGGGCGGGGGAGAGCATACCAGCGTCGAGCCCAAACCGCGTCAGGGCCTCGGGCAAGGCCGCACCGCGCACCAGCGCCGCGCTGGCCTGGCCCATGGCCGGTGAGGTCTGGATGCCGTAGCCGCCTTGGGCCGCTACCCAGAACAGGCCGGGCACCTGAGGGTCGAAACCGCTGATCAAGTCACCGTCTTGCACAAAACTGCGCAGCCCGGCCCAGGTGCGGGTGGGGCGGCGGATGGTCAGGGTGGTGGCTTCTTCGATCTGGTAGATGCCCATGGCGATGTCCAGTTCTTCGGGTTGGATATCCTGGGGTAGCACCGGGTCGGCGTTGGCCGGCGAGCCAAGGAACATGCCGGCGTCGGGCTTCATGTAGAAGGACTCGTCCAACGCCACCAGCATCGGCCAGTGGTGGGTGTCGACGCCTTCGGGGCCGGCGAAGATAAACGCCGAGCGACGCTTGGGTTGCAGGCCGATGGGCGCAGCGCCGGCAAGTACGCCGATCTGGTCGGCCCAGGCGCCGGCGGCGTTGATGAGGAGGGGGGCGGTGTAGGTCTTGTCGCCGGATTTCACCTGCCATATACCGGCGGCATCACGGCTTAAACCCTGTACGGCGTGGTCGGTCAACACTTCGCCGCCGTTGCGCCGAATACCGCGCAGGTAGCCCTGGTGCAGGGCATCGGTGTCGATATCGCTGGCAGTGGGGTCGTACAGCGCGCCGTGGACTTTTTCGCGGCGTAGGATCGGCATTTTCGCGCAGGCCTCAATGGCACTGAGCAACTCCACCTGTGGCACGGTGGCCTTGGCGCTCAGGTATTGCGTGTTCAACTCGGTTTCATCACCGATGAAGTCCACGGTCATTTCACCCCGTGGCGTTAACAAGGGATGTTCACAGAACCCTTCTGGCGGGTGATCGAAAAACTCACGACTGGCCAGGGTCAACGCCCGTACCTGTGGGGTGCCATAGGCAGCGGTGTACAGCGCCGCCGACCGCCCGGTGGAGTGATAGCCGGGGTGGCTCTCGCGCTCCAGCACGATCACCTTGCCATGCTGCGACAACCAGAACCCCGTGGACGCGCCGGCAATGCCTGCGCCGATGATGATGAAGTCTGCGTGGCTCATAGCTGTCTCCAAAGGGCGTTGGCCAGTGCGATGTCTTCCAGGCCCAGGCCGATGGAGCGGAAGAATACGTGACGGTCATAAGTGGGGCGTTGTACGTGTTCGCTGAGCAGTTCGGGTAGGTCGCCGATGATGTGGCGCTTGTCCCAGCCGTGCTGCTCGGCGGCGATCAGCATCTCGCCCGCCGAGCCTGGGGTGGTCTGGCGATAGTCGCAGAACACCTGCATGGCGTTCAGCGAATGTGGGGGGACTTCGTGGGCGCGCGGGGCGTTGGTGCTGATGGACGTGATCAGTGCGGGCTTGCTCAAGCGAGCGGGGTCGATCACGGGACTGGCGGAAGAGGTGCACAGCAGGATCACATCGGCATCCATCAACGCAGCATCGCGGCTGTTGGCGATGACTAAACGCGGGTCCAGGCTCTTGAGTTGTGCGACGGCATCGGGCGCGGCAGTCGCCAGGCTCGGCGAATACAGGCTGATGTGCTGCCAATCCCGTAAGTTCTTCACATAGTGCAAGTGCGCCTGCGCCACCTTGCCGCTGCCGATGATCGCCAGGCGCTGCGCCGACAAGGGTGCCAGCGCATCGACTGCCAGTGCCGTGGTCGCAGCGGTGCGCGCGGTGGTCAACTCGGCGGCATCGCAGAGCAGCAGTGGCTGGCCGGTGCGCATCGACATCAGCAACGTCCACGCCGTCACCAGCGGGCCTTGCTCGCGCACGATGTAAGGCGAGGTCTTTACCCCGTAAACCCCGTCCTCGGCCAGCACCCCCAGGTAGTTGATAAAGTCCCCGGCACCGTGGGGAAACTCCACAAGCTGCTGCGCCGGCTGCACCGCAAGCCCGCCGGCCAGGTCACGAAACAGCTTGCGCAGGATCTGCGGCACATCGACCTGAGCCAGCAGTTCTCGGGCTTGGGCCTGGTTGATCAAGGGAGGAGGGCTGGACATAGGGTTGCTCCGATATTGAACTTATTTGTCCATTATGGACTTTTTGTTATTTAGGGCAACAGGCCTTGGGAAAACGAGTCGCCGTCTCGCATCGATGATCGCGAAAAAGTCTAGCGGCCTGTCAACGTTGACAGGTCACAGCATTTGGGCAATGCCGTAAATTCGCGATGACTCAGGGAGAGACCCCATGAAACCGCAAACCTTGCTCGCTGGCTTCGTCTTCATACTTTTATCTTCAATGACCTCTGCGCAGTCCCTTGCCTGGAATGACCCCGATATCAGCGATGGGGCATGTCAGCCCCCGCCAACCATTGCGTTTCCCACTCAAATTATCAATACGCTCAAAGGGCTACCTCAAGGCTTCAGGGTCTATTTGCCTTTTGGTAATTCGGCGTACTTTCGGTGGGTTTACCAGAAGGTCAACGGCGGAACACCCGCGACAGATTCAGCGCAACTCTTGGCCACAAAACCAAGGGTCACTTTCCCCAGCCTGTTTGCGATTTTTTCATTGGCCGAGGGCATGGTTGATGTGTACGGCCCTTTCCCCACCGGCAAGTGGTACAAGGTTCAAGCCATTCCCATTAATGTCACGGCCACCGACTTGATCGTCAATATCGTCGCCCCCAGCCCTGGCGCTGCACCTTTTGGATTTGGAGGTACCAATATTCCTTCACGATATGTGTGGGCTGATATCCTTGCAGCGGTCGAATGGCACTGTTTTGAAGGAGGCGTTCAAGTCTTTAACGTTATCTCATTGACGCCTGCTCTCACCCCCCAACAAATTTCATCTATTACGGGTTTTCTGGGAGGCTACGGCTTTCAACCCAAGAACTTCATGACCATGCCCTATGATTAGGTCACCCCACAAACCTGAACCCTTCTGACAATTTCTCTTTTAAGAACGTTACCAGCACACTCACCGACTTCGGCACATGGGGCGAATACGGCCGGATCAGGTAGATCTCATCGGCAAACGCGCCCTTGAGCGTCCAGCCCTTGAGCACCTGCACTAGCTTGCCGCTGGCCAGCGCGGCGTGGGCGCTGAAGTCCGGGAGCAGGGCGATGCCCAGGTGGTTGAGGGCCGAGTCGCGCAGGGCTTCGCTGTTGTTGGTGGCGAAGCTGCCGGAAATGGGCACGGTGAGGCGCTCGACGTTTTTGCTGCCGCGTTCGAAGGTCCAAGCGGGTTGGTCGGTGCCTCGTGGGTAGAACAGGCAGTTGTGGGCCGACAGGTCGCTGGGTTCACGGGGTTCGCCGTGGTGTTGCAGATATTCCTGGGTGGCGACCAGTACTGAGCCGGTGTCACACAGCTTCCATGCGACGTGGGTTTCCGGCACCTGGAAACCGTGGCGCACGGCCAGGTCGTAGCCTTCGGCGGCCAAGGAACTGAGGGCGTCCGACACGTCCAGTTGAATACGTACCTGCGGATAACGCTGCAAAAACTCCGACAGGTGCGGCACCAACTGCTGACGGGCGAACGCCACCGGTGCCGTCAGCCGTACCAGCCCACGGATCTCCCCGACCGAATCACGCACCGACGAGAAGCTGCGGGCGATCTGTTCATAGGCGCTGCGCACTTCGCGGGTCAGCGACAAGCCCGCATCGGTCAGCCGTACGCTGCGCGTGGTGCGGGTCACCAGTTGTGTGCCGGTGGCTTTTTCCAGGTCGCAAATGCGCTGGCTCACCGCTGACTTACTCACCCCCAAGCGTGCCGCGGCCGCTGTATAGGTGCCGTGTTCTTCCAGCACCGACAGCCAATGGATATGGGTCCACAGTCCCTCGATCTCGGCCTTTTCCATGATTTGATTGTTCGCATGTATGGACAATAAGTTCTGGATTCTGCTCTGGTTTGGAACAAAGCGAAAGCCTATCGTGTGTCCACTGCTTATCCACCTGGGATCGACTGCCATGACAACTACAATCGAGCACTACATCAACGACCAACGCGTGTCCCGCGATGATCGCTATCAGGACGTTTTCAACCCCGCCACTGGCGAAAAAACCGGCCGCGTGGCCCTGGCCAGCCGCAAGACCGTCGATGAAGCGGTTGCCGCTGCGCAAGCCGCCTTCGACGATTGGGCCGACACCCCGCCGATCCGCCGCGCCCGCGTGTTGTTCCAATACCTGCACCTGCTGCGTGAACGCAAAGACGACCTGGCGCGCATTATCGTGGCCGAACACGGCAAGGTCTTCACCGACGCCCAGGGCGAAGTGGACCGTGGCATCGACATTCTGGAATTCGCCTGCGGTATTCCCAACCTGCTCAAGGGCGAGCATTCCGACCAGGTTTCCCGTGGCATGGACAACTGGACCCTGCGCCAGCCGCTGGGTGTTGTAGCGGGCGTGACGCCGTTCAACTTCCCGGTGATGGTGCCGATGTGGATGTACCCGATCGCCATCGCGGCGGGCAACACCTTCATCCTCAAGCCAAGCCCGACCGACCCAAGCGCCTCGCTGTTCATGGCCGAACTGCTGCGTGAAGCGGGCCTGCCCAAAGGCGTGTTCAACGTGGTGCAGGGCGACAAGGAGTCGGTGGATGCGCTGATCGAACACCCCGACGTCAAGGCCCTGAGCTTCGTTGGCTCAACGCCGATTGCCCAATACATCTACGAAACCGGCGCCCGCAATGGCAAGCGCGTACAAGGCCTGGGCGGCGCAAAAAACCACATGGTGGTGATGCCCGACGCCGACATCGAAAAAACCGTGGATGCGCTGATGGGCGCCGCGTACGGCAGTGCCGGCGAACGCTGCATGGCCATCTCCGTGGCGGTGTTGGTGGGCGATGTGGGTGACAAAGTCATCGCCGCCCTGACCGAGCGCGCCAAGCAACTGCGCATCACCGATGGCCGCGATTTGAAAGCCGAAATGGGCCCGATCGTGTCCCGCGCCGCCCTGGAACGCATCAGCGGTTATATCGAACAAGGCGTGCAGGCCGGCGCCCAACTGCTGCTGGACGGTCGTGACTATGTGCCCACCGAAGCAGGCCTGGAAAACGGCTTCTGGCTCGGCGCGACGCTGTTCGACCACGTGACCCGCGAGATGAGCATCTACCGCGAAGAAATCTTCGGCCCAGTGCTGGCGTGTGTGCGCGTGAATGACTTTGGCGAAGCGATCAAGCTGGTCAACGACCATGAGTTCGGCAATGGCGTGAGCTGCTTCACCCGCGACGGCAACATCGCCCGCGAGTTCGCACGGCGCATCCAGGTGGGCATGGTCGGCATCAACGTACCGATCCCGGTGCCGATGGCGTGGCACGGTTTCGGCGGCTGGAAGAAGAGCCTGTTTGGCGACATGCATGCCTACGGCACTGAGGGTGTGCGATTCTACACCAAGCAGAAGTCGATCATGCAGCGCTGGTCGGAGAGCATTGAACAGGGCGCCGAGTTCGCCATGCCGGTTTCCAAATAACCAAAGCCTGTACGCGGTTCTACATGTGGTAGCGGGCGTGTGTGGGAGCGGGCTTGCTCGCGAAAGCGGTGGTTCAGTTGAAGTATCTGTAACTGACACCCCGCATTCGCGAGCAAGCCCGCTCCCACATTTTTTAACCCCTCTGCAGCAAATGCCCCAGCGCCCGGAGCGGGGCGCTTGCTCTACGGGGAGGAACTTGGCACGCTCACCCAGCGAGCGAACGCGGTCAAGTCAATTGCCTCGCCCATTGGAGAACGCTTTGAAAGCCATTATGGTTATCGCCTTATTGGGCACGTTGCTGGCCGGTTGTGCGCCGTCTTACTCGGTCTGGACGGGCGGTATGAACGCGTTCGTCGGTACGCGCTTCGATGCTCATCTGTATGACGATTGCAGTCGCGGCTGTGGCGATTCCTATTGGTCGCCTGTCAACAAGAACAAGGTCTATGACCAGGTTGTGAAGGAGGGCGACAGCCAGCGCTACTTCGTGACCTGGATCCGCGACTGTCGATACTCCGTGCTCGTCTCGGGTGAAGGCATCATCCAGTCGTGGCGCTATGAGACTGAAGACCGTAGCAGCTGTTACGTTTTTTAGTCGGTCTTTGTACGAACTTACAGCCACTCAATAACCAAACCTTTACGCGGTCAAATGTGGGAGCGAGCAAGCCCGCTCCCACATTGGATCACCGGTGTTCTTGCGGTTGATTCACCGCCGTCCGGTGCGCGTACTCACATCCACCCAAACCGCCACCACCAGAATGCTGCCCTTGACGATCATCTGCCAGTAGCTGTCCACATCCAGCATCGACATGCCATTGTCCAGGCTGGTAATCACCAACGCCCCCAGCAATGCCCCATACACCGTGCCCGAGCCGCCGCGCATCGAGGTGCCGCCGATGAAACACGCGGCGATGGCATCCAGTTCGCCCATGTTTCCCGCAGACGGCGAACCCGCCGCCAGGCGCGCAGTGTTAACCAGGCCAGCCAGCGCACACATCACACCCATGATGCCGAAGATCCACAACTTCACCGCCTGCACGTTGATGCCCGACAGCCGAGTGGCTTCCATGTTGCTGCCCACCGCGTACACGCGGCGGCCAAACACGGTCTGGCTGGTGACGTAGCTGAACACGCCCAGCAGAACCAGTAACAGCAGCACCGGCACGGGAATGCCGTCATAGCTGTTGAGGGTGGTGACGAACCCGGCCAATACCGCACCGATCACCCCAACCCGCACCAGATCACGTACCAGCGAGTGCGCCGCCAACCCATGCAGTGCGCGATTGCGACGTTGTTTCCAGGTGAGGAACAGCGTCAGCGCAAACAGCAAAACCCCCAGCCCCACACCCACCGAATGGGGTAAATACCCCTGGCCCACGTACACCAGCGACGGCGATACCGGCGCAATGGTGGTGCCTCCGGTAATCCCCAGCAGAATCCCGCGAAACGCCAACATGCCGCCCAAACCGACGATAAAAGAGGGGATGCGCAGATACGCCGTCATGTACCCGTTAGCCAAGCCGATCATCAACCCGCACAGCGCCACCAGGCTCAGGTTGGCCAGCAAGGGGATGTGATAAACCACATCCAGAATCGCCGCCAACCCGCCCAATAGCCCCAGCAGCGAGCCCACCGATAAATCGATCTCGCCGCTGATGATCACCAGCACCATGCCGCACGCCAGAATCCCGGTGATCGACATCTGCCGCAGCAAGTTGGACAGGTTGCGAGGGGTAAGAAACCCCCCCTCGGTCTGCCAGCTGAAAAACACCCAGATCACCGCCACGGCGATCACCAGGGCGAGCATTTTGTAGCGGCTGAACAGCTGTTTGACCTGATTCATCTACGCGGATTTCCGATCATTATTGTTGTTGTTGTTTTGGCTGAGGGCAGCGGCGAGCACCTGTTCCTGGGTGAGCCCTTGGTTGATGAAGTCGCCGCGCAACTGGCCCTCGCCAATCACCAGCACGCGGTCGGACACCCCCAGCACTTCGGCCAGTTCCGAGGAGACCATGATGATCGCCACCCCTTCGGCCGCGAGTAAGCCCATCAGCTTGTAGATCTCATACTTGGCGCCCACGTCCACGCCGCGTGTGGGTTCGTCAAGGATCAGCACACGGGGCTTGGCCATGAGCATTTTCGCCAGCACGGCCTTTTGCTGATTGCCGCCAGACAGGCTGGTGATCGGCAAAAACGGGCTGGAGGTTTTCAGGTGCATGCGTGCGATCTGCTGGTCGATACTGCCCAGTTCGGCTTCGGCATTGATGCGGGTCAGGTTGGCGTAGGTATCGAGCACCGCCAGGGTGATGTTCTGGCCCACGCCAAAGTCGGGGATGATGCCCTGGCGCTTGCGGTCTTCGGGCACCATGCACAGCCCGGCGCGGATGGATTTGAGTGGCGTGCGGGTGTCGATCACCTGGCCGTCCAGCCATACCTGGGCGCTGTAGCGACCGGGGTAGGCGCCGAACAGTGCCGATACCAACTCGGTACGCCCGGCGCCCACAAGCCCTGCGATGCCAAGGATTTCGCCGCGTTTGAGCGAAAACGAAATATCGTCCACGCGCTTGCGCTTGGGGTTGTCCACGTCAAAACAGGTAACGTTGCGCGCCTCGAAAATCACCTCACCGATGTCGTGCGGCTCGGTGGGGTAGAGGTTGCTCATCTCGCGGCCGACCATCTGGGTAATGATCTGCCCAATGTCCATGTCCGCCATGGCCGTGGTCGCGATGTGCCTGCCATCGCGGATCACCGCGATGGTGTCGCACACGGCTGCCACTTCATCGAGCTTGTGGGAGATGTACACGCAGGCCACGCCCTTGGCTTTCAGGCCTCGGATGATGTCCAGCAGCACTTCGATTTCCGAGCGGGTCAGGGCCGAGGAGGGTTCATCCAGAATCAACAGGCGCGCCTGTTTGTTGAGGGCCTTGGCGATTTCCACCAATTGCTGGTAACCACCGCCGTACTGCGACACCGGCAGCGCCACGTTCATGTCCGGCACCTTGAGCTCGCGCATCAGGGCTTCGGCGCGGTGGAGCATGGCCGGGTAGTTCATGCGTCCACCCGGCAAGGTCAGCTCGTGGCCCATAAAGATGTTTTCGGCCACCGAGAGGTCGGGCACCAGGGTCAGTTCCTGGTGGATGATCACGATGCCAGCGGCCTCGGTTTCGCTGATGGACTGGGCCTTGAGCGGCTGCCCGTCCCACAGGATTTCGCCCTCCCAGGTGCCGTGGGGATAGACCGCCGACAGCACCTTCATCAAGGTGGATTTGCCCGCACCGTTCTCGCCGCACAGGCCGACGCATTCCCCCGGCCGCACTTTAAGGTCGATGCCGTTCAGGGCGTTGACACCGCCAAAAGTTTTGACGATGCCGTTCATTTGCAGCAGGTAGTCGGACATGACCATGGCTCACACAAGGGGCTGACAACATTACTGTAGGCGTGCGCTTGCTCGCGAAGACCTCACAGGCACCGCGTTCATCAAGGAGGTACGCGTTACCGTTAACGTTTTTCGCGAGCAAGCTCGCTCCTACAGGCCAATCTGCTCTTTGGTGTAGAAGCCGTCTTTTTCCAGCAGGTCGATATTGGCCTTGGTCAACGGGGTGGGGGTAAGCAGGATGGTGTCGACCTTTTTGCTGCCGTTGTCGTACTGCGAGCTGTAGGCCGGTTTCTCGTTGCGGGCCAGTTGCACCGAGAGCTTGGCCGCTTCCGAGGCGATCAGCTTGAGGGGCTTGTACACGGTCATGGTCTGGGTGCCGTCGATCACGCGCTTGATGGCTGCCAGGTCGGCGTCTTGACCGGAGATCGGCACCTTGCCCGCCAGTTTCTGCGCGGCCAGGGCCTGGATCGCGCCGCCGGCGGTGGCGTCGTTGGAGGCGACGATGGCGTCGATCTTGTTGTCGTTTCGGGTCAGGGCATTTTCGACGATGCTCAGGGCTTCGGTGGGGTTCCACTCCTTGACCCACTGCTGGCCCACCACCTTGATATCGCCCTTGTCGATGGCCGGTTGCAGCACCTTCATCTGGCCTTCGCGCAGCACCTTGGCGTTGTTGTCGGTGGGCGCGCCGCCGAGCAGGAAGTAGTTGCCCTTGGGCGCTGCTTGCAGCACGCCGTTGGCCTGCATCTCGCCGACTTTTTCGTTATCGAAGGAGATGTACGCGTCGATATCTGCGTTGAGGATCAGGCGGTCGTAGGACACCACCTTGATCCCGGCTTTCTTGGCTTCGGCCACGGCGTTGGTGAGTACGGTGGCGTTGAACGGCACGATGACGATCACATCGACGCCACGGGAGATCAGGTTTTCGATCTGGGATATCTGCTTTTGCTCGTTGGCATCGGCCGATTGCACAAAGACCTTGGCGTCGAGTTTTTCGGCGGCGGCGACGAAGTAGTCACGGTCGCGGGACCAGCGTTCCAGGCGCAGGTCGTCGATGGAGAAGCCGATTTTCGGGTGGGCCGAGTCGGCCATCACCGGCAGGGCGAACAGGGCCAGGGCAGTGGCGATGAGGGTGCGTTTCATGGTTATGCGTCCTTTTATTGTTGTTGGAAAGACACAGCGTAGTGCGAATACCTGTAGGAGCGAGCTTGCTCGCGAAAAACCTGAGCGCGCCGCAGCTATCCTGGATGCCCGCGTTATCGTTGACGATTTTCGCGAGCAAGCTCGCTCCTACAGGTGGCGCGTCAGGTGTAGATAAACCGATTGACGATCCCTTCCAGCATCTCCTGGCGACCGCTGACGGCTTGGGGATTCAACTCATTGGCAAACGCATGCTCAGCCAGCGACTCCAGGCTGAACTCGCCTGCCAATACCGCCTGGCCCAGCGGCTGCTGCCAACCGGCATAACGCTGGTCCTTGAACTGTTGCAGCCGATCGTTCTGCACCATGGCCGCTGCGCGTTCGAGGGCCAGGGCCAGTACGTCCATCGCCTCTACGTGGCCGTGGAACAGGTCGACTTCATCCAGGCTCTGGCGACGGACCTTGGAGTCAAAGTTATAGCCGCCATTCTTGAACCCGCCAGCCTTGAGGATTTCATAGGTGGCCAGCGTCATCTCCTCGACGCTGTTGGGGAACTGGTCGGTGTCCCAGCCGTTTTGCGGGTCGCCCCGGTTGGCGTCGATGCTGCCGAAGATCCCCAGGGACACGGCGGTGGCAATTTCATGATGAAAACTGTGTCCGGCCAGGGTGGCGTGGTTGGCCTCGATATTCACCTTGATCTCGTGCTCCAGGCCGTACTCATGCAGGAAGCCGAACACCGTGGCGCTGTCGTAATCGTATTGGTGCTTGGTGGGTTCCTGGGGCTTGGGCTCGATCAGCAGGTCGCCTTTAAAGCCGATCTTGTGCTTGTGCTCCACCACCATGCGCATAAAGCGCCCGAGCTGCTCGCGCTCGCGCTTGAGGTCGGTGTTGAGCAGGGTTTCGTAACCCTCGCGACCGCCCCACAGCACGTAGTTCGAACCCTTGAGGCGCAGCGTGGCGTTCATCGCGCTGAACACCTGTGCGGCCGCCACGGCAAACACTTGCGGGTCTGGATTACTGGCGGCACCAGCGGCAAAGCGCGGGTTGCTGAAGCAATTGGCGGTGCCCCACAGCAGCTTGATGCCGGTCTGTTCCTGGTGGCGCTCCAGGTGGTCGACCATCTGCGCAAAGTGGTTGCGGTACTCCTTGAGCGAGCTGCCCTCGGGGGCCACATCGGTGTCATGAAAGCTGTAGTAGTCAATGCCCAGCTTGGAGAAAAACTCAAAGGCTGCATCCGCCTTGCCGATGGCCACTTCCATGGGGTCGCCACTGCGCTGCCACGGGCGCTTGAAGGTGCCCACGCCGAACATATCCGCCCCCGGCCACACAAAGGTGTGCCAATAACAGGCTGCCATGCGCAGGTGCTCACGCATGGGTTTGCCGAGGATGAGCTTGTTGGCGTCGTAATGGCGAAAGGCGAGGGGGGAGTCGCTGTTGGGGCCTTCGAAGCGAACCTTCTCGACACCTGGGAAGTACGGCATGGCGTTTTCCTTATTGTTCTTGGCGGTGTCTGGATACTAGCAACGGGGTTGGGGCCTGAAATTATGAAAATCACCAACGGGTGGTGCGATTTTGAGTGGCGGGGGCTAGTCTGTGACGACCGGCCACAGGATAAAAACAATGAAAACCCTACCGCCCGTACACCGCATTGCCCTGCTGTTCAACGGCAGCAAGATCTACGACCGTGGCATCATTGCCGGTATCGGCAATTACCTGAGCAGCACCCGCGCATCCTGGGATTTGTTCCTGGAAGAAGACTTTTTATGCCGCCTCAAGGGTATTGAACGCTGGCAGGGCGACGGCATTATTGCCGACTTCGATGACCCGCTGATTGGCGAGGCGTTGGCCGGGAGCAAGGTGCCGGTGGTGGCGGTGGGCGGCTCATATGCAGATGCCCGGGCGTATCCGAAGGGCATTCCCTATGTGGCGACCGATAACCATGCCTTGATGAAGCTGGCGTATGAGCACCTGATCGAGGCGGGGTTGACCCGCTTTGCGTGTTTCAGCCTGCCCGAAGCCCAGGCCAACCGCTGGGCGCAGGAGCGTGAGAAGGCCTTTGGCAGTTTGATGCAACGCGATGGTTTGCACGGGGAGGTCTATCGCGGCCTGGGCACCAGCGCGCCGCTGTGGGACAGCGCCGTGGAGCAACAGATCGCCTGGCTGCAAAGCCTGCCCAAGCCCATCGGCATCATCGCGGTCACCGACGCCCGCGCCCGGCAGTTGCTGCAAGCCTGTCTCACGGCGGGGATCGCCGTACCCGAAGAAGTGGCGCTGATCGGCATCGACAACGACCCGCTGACCCGCACCCTCACGCGGGTGCCGCTCAGTTCGGTGATCCAGGGCACCGAAACCATGGGCCGCACCGCCGCCGCGCTGTTGCACCAGATGCTGCATGGCAAGCCTTGCGCCGGTGAGCAGATCCTGGTGCCGCCGGATGCGATCAACGTGCAGGCGTCCAGCCTTCATCAACCTTTGGGCAACCCCTATGTGATGCAGGCGCTGCTGTTTATCCGCCAGTACGCTTGCCAGGGCATCAAGACCGCCCAGGTCGCGGCTTATGTGGGGGTGTCGCGTTCGTCGTTGGAGGCACACTTTCGCAAGGTGCGCGGTTGCAGCGTGCATGACGAGATCCTGCGGTTCAAACTCGCCAGCGCCGCCAAGGGCCTGGAGGGCAACCGCCTGGCGATTGCCGATATCGCCCAGCAGTGTGGCTTCACGTCGGCGCAGTACCTGCACACGGTGTTCCGTCGCGAGTTCGGCTGTACGCCAAGACAATACCAGCAGGGCCGTTAGAATCTTTGCAACCTGGGCCCATTCGCCGCTGGACTTGCACCGCACAGACTAGGGAGAATGGTTTTTTGTGGCGTAAATGGAAGCTCCCATGACCGACAGTGCCCAGCGTGCCGCCAGCGACATCGACCTGATGACCGAAGTGGCCATGCTTTATTACCTCGACAACATCACGCAGGAAGCCATCGCCAAGCGCTTCGACCTGTCCCGGGTCAAGGTCAGCCGGTTGCTCAAGCGCGCCCGTGATGAAGGGGTGGTGGAAGTGCGGGTGTTGCAGCATCCGGCCCTGAACACTGAGTTGGAACAGGCGCTGGTGGAGCGCTTCCAGCTGGACCGAGCGCTGATCGCGGTGGACCATGGTGACCCCGACACCCAGCGCTCGGCCGTGGCCAGCCTGGTGGCCAACTACCTGAACAAAACCCTCGCCGACGGCATGATCGTCGCCGTGGGCATGGGCCGCAACGTCGGCGCGGTGGCCGAGAATGTGTTCTTGCCGGTGACGCGCAACTGCACTTTTGTGTGCGCGATTGGCGGCTCGCTCAAGGCCGGCGAATACATGAACCCCGACCATATCTGCCGGCGCCTGGCCCTGCGTTTTGGCGCCGAAAGCGAAACCCTCTACGCCCCGGCCCTGGTGGCCAACCCGGAACTGCGCAGTGTGCTGATCAACAACGACACCGTGCGCTCCACCCTCGACCGCGCGCGCCGCGCCGACATCGCCCTGATCGGCATCGGCGACATGAGCGAAAACAGCAACATGGTGCGCATGGGCTGGTTCTCACCCCAGGAAATCGCACAGGCCCGGGTGTCTGGCACGGTGGGCGACATGATGGGCTACGACTTTATCGACATCCACGGCCAGCCGGCGGTCAACGCGATGCAGGGCAGGGTGATCGGCCTCACGGTGCAGGAGTTGGTGCGTATTCCTGATGTGGTGGCGATTGCCAGCGAGAACACCAAGGCGGCGGCCACCCTCGGCGCGTTGCGCTCGGGGGTGATCAACACCTTGGCGACGACGGTGTCGAATGCCTACACCATCCTTGCCCTGGATGATGCGACGCGGCGGTAGGGCTGGAGAGCTCTACCCGGCCAGGCGCAGAGCTAAATGTGGGAGGGAGCAAGCCCCCTCCCACATTTGATCTCATACATCAGGTAGAGGGTGCTGTATCCGTTAGGCCACTAATCGCGCCTCCACCGACTCGGCAAGGTTGGTGAGGATCAGGCAGCACGACACCGCCCCCGCATCCAGCACACCGAGGGAGCGTTCCCCCAAGCGGCTGGCGCGGCCGATCTTGGCCACCAGGTCGCGGGTGGAATCACGCCCTTGGGAGGCGGCGCTTTTCATTTGGCGCAAGGCTTCGCTGAATGACGCGCCGCTCGCCTGGGCCCGTTCAAACGCCTCCACCGCCGGGATCAGCGTATCCATCAGGCACTTGTCGCCCACCCCTGCATCGCTGATGTCTTGCAATGAAGTCAGGCCGCCGCGTAGCAGTTTGGCGAAGGTGGCCGCGTCGATGCTGTCGCGGCCACGCACTTCATCCGCCATGCCGATAAACAGGCTGCCGTACAGCGGGCCCATGGAGCCGCCGATGCCTTCCATCA
Organism: Pseudomonas kairouanensis; assembly: GCF_004682055.1. Classification (GTDB taxonomy): domain Bacteria; phylum Pseudomonadota; class Gammaproteobacteria; order Pseudomonadales; family Pseudomonadaceae; genus Aquipseudomonas; species Aquipseudomonas kairouanensis. The sequence continues at coordinate 15,072 of NZ_QUZU01000059.1, forward strand.
GCGCCAGGGTCAGTTCGTCCAAGGCTTCGGCCAGGGACAGCTCGCGGCCTTCCAGGGTCTTGCCGCAACGGGAGAACCCCTTGGCCATGTTTATGCCGTGGTCGCCGTCGCCAATGGCGCCGTCCACTTCGCTGAGGTACTCGCGGTTGGCGACGATGATCGACACCAGGTTGGTGACAATGGCGCTGCCGGTGTTGCCAGGGAAATACTCGCTCATGTGCTACTCCGACTGGGTCATGCCGATGGAGCGGCAAGGTTGGTCGATGAGGCTGCTCAGTTCGGCATCCAGGCCGAGCAGGGTGAGGGTCACGCCCATCATTTCCAGGGACGTAAAATAGTTGCCCACGTAGCAGCGGTGAACGCGCAAGCCTTGGGCGCGCAGCTGGTGCTCGACCTCGGCGTAGAAGATATACAGCTCCATCACCGGCGTGGCACCCAGGCCCGAGACCAGCACCACCACGCTCTGGTCCTGGGTAAAGTCGCGGTCGGCCAGGATCGGCGCCAGCATGCGTTCGGCCATGGCGGCGGCGGATTCCACCGGCACCACCTCGATGCCCGGCTCGCCGTGGTGGCCGATGCCCAGTTCCATCAGGCCATCGGCGATCTGGAAGTTCGGCTTGCCCACCGCCGGGATGGTGCAGGGGGTGAGGCCCACGCCGATGGAACGGCAGTGGTCCACGGCTTTCTGCGCCACGCGGATCACGCCGTCGAGGTCGTAGCCCTGGGCGGCGGCGGCACCGCCGATTTTCCACATGAAGATCTCACCGGCCACGCCACGGCGCTTGGCGATATCGGCCGGTGGGGCGGAGGCCACGTCGTCGTTGGCCACCACGGTGCGGATGCTCATGTCTTTGCTGGCGGCCATTTTCATCGCCAGCTTCACGTTCATATTGTCGCCAGCGTAGTTGCCGTACAGGCACGCCACGCCCGCGCCCTGGTCAGCGGCGCGGAACGCATCGAAGAAGCTTTTGGCGGTGGGGGAGGAGAAGATTTCGCCCACCGCCACCGCGTCTACCAAACCGGGGCCGACATAGCCGAGAAACGCCGGTTCATGGCCCGAGCCGCCACCGGTCACAATGCCAACCTGGCCCTGCGGCGAGGTGTTGCGCTTGCGGATAACCCGAGGGTTGCTCTCGTATTGCACCAGTTCCGGATGTGCCAGGAGGATGCCGGCGAGCATGTCCTCGACCACCAGGTCTGGATCGTTGATGACTCGATTCATAGGGTGTGTCCTTGTTCTTATTGGTCTGGAATCGGATTACTGGATGCTGTAGCCGCCGTCGATCACCACGTTTTCGCCGGTGATCATCTTGGCGGCATCGCTGACCAGATACAGCACCAGGCCGGCGATTTCTTCCGGCTGGGCAAAGCGCCCCACCGGGATCTGCAACTTGGCCCGCTCCCCCAGCTCACCGGCCCAGGCCTTCTTGCCCAGGGCGGTCTCGACGATGGTCGGCGATACGGCGTTGACGTTGATGCCATGGGGTGCCCATTCCATCGCCAACACCTTGGTCATGCCCACCACCGCCGCCTTGCTGGCGCAGTAGGCCACATGGCGGTCCAGTCCGATCACGGCGGCTTGGGAAGCGAGGTTGACGATGCGCCCGCCGCCGCTTTCGATCATGTAGCGAGCGCAGGCCTGGGCCACGAAAAAGCTGGCCTTGAGGTTGATATCCAGGGTGGTGTCCCAGGCGCTTTCACTGACCTCCAATGCCTTGTCCAGCAGCGCGACGCCTGCGCTGTTGACCAGATAGTCGATGCGCCCGAGCTCGGCAACAGCTTGATCAACTGCGGCCTGTACCGACTCCAACTGGCGCAAGTCGGCCACCAGCCCTATATGACCGCTGCCAAGGCTGGCAGCCACTTCGACCACCGCCGGGTCGCGATCCAGCAGGGCCACCTGGGCGCCACGCGCCACCAACAAATTGGCACAGGCCAGGCCGATGCCGGCGGCGCCCCCGGTGATCACGGCGCAACGGCCGGTGAGGTCGAACGCCTGGTTCCAGAAATTGGACATTGCACACACTCCACTTAGCGTTTTTTCTTGCGCCAGACGTCGATCAGCACCGCAAGCACGATGATCAACCCCTTGGCCACTTGTTGGTAATACGAAGACACCCCGAGCAGGTTCAAACCGTTGTTGATCACGCCGATCAGCAGCGCGCCAAACAAGGTGCCGACAATACTGCCGGTGCCACCGGAAAGGCTGGTGCCGCCGATCACCACGGCGGCAATCGCGTCCAGCTCATAGGACACACCCGCCTGGGGCAGCGCCGAGGTGGTGCGTGCCGCCAGCACCACGCCGGCAAGGCCCGCCAACAGCCCGGAAATCACATACACCGAGAACGTCACCTTGCGCACGCCGATGCCGGAGGTGCGCGCGCTCTTTTCATTGCCGCCCACCGCGTACACGTAGCGCCCGTAGGTGGTGTAGCGCAGCACCATCCAGAAGATCAGCGCCACCACCGCAAAGATAATGATCGGCACGCCGATGGGGCCGAGCTTGCCGATGCCCAAGGCCAGAAAAGTGTCCGGCAAGTCGGTCACCGGGCTGCCGTCGTTAAGAATGAAGGTCATGCCCCGCGCCACGCTGAGCATGCCCAGGGTGGCGACAAAGGGGGGGATCGACAGGTTGGCAACCATGAAGCCGTTGACCACGCCCAGCATGGCGCCGGCAAACATCCCTGCGCTCACCGCCGCCAGCAGGCCATAGCCCTGGGTAGCGACCAAGGCGCTGCACAAGCCGGCAAACGCCAGGATTGAGCCCACCGACAGGTCGATGCCCTTCGTCAAAATCACGTAGGTCATGCCCACGGCCAGGATGCCGTTGATGGAGGTCTGGCGCAGGATGTCCATCCAGTTGCGCCAGGTCATGAAGTATTCGCTGGAAAACGCCATCACCAGGCACAGCAGGATAAACACCAGCGGCAGGCCGAAGCGGTCGAGGGACAGGCGCAGGCGGTTGCGCGGCGCGGCGGTGACGGGAGCGGCAAGGACTTTACTGTTCATGAGGCAAGACTCAACAAGGCTTCCTGGGAAAGGGCGGTGTCGGTGCTGACGGTGACCAGGCGGCCGCCTTTGAACACCGCGATACGGTCACTCAAATGCAGCAGCTCCGGGGCCTCGGATGAGACCACGATGGCCGCGCCCCCGGCCCGTACGAACTCGTCCAGCAGGTGGTAGATCTCCTGCTTGGCGCCCTCGTCGATGCCACGGGTGGGCTCGTCGCACAGCAGGCAGATCGGCTGGGTCGACAGGCATTTGGCGAGCACCACCTTTTGCTGGTTGCCGCCGCTCATGGACTCCACCGGCAGGTCCAGGGACGAGACCTTGATCTGCAGGCGCTTGACCATGCTTTGGGCCAGCGCGTTTTCCTTGCGTGCGTTGATCACCGACCAGCTCGACAGCTGCTTGTAGGCCGACAGCGCAATATTGGCGAGGATGCTGCCACTGAGCACCAGGCCGCTGTCCTTGCGGTCTTCGGTGACCAGCGACATGCCGGCGCGGATCGTGGCGGCGGGCGTGCCGGTAGGCAGCGGTTGGCCTTGCAGGGTGGCGCTGCCGGCATCTGGCAGGGTCAGGCCGTACAGGCAGTTGAGAAATTCGCTGCGGCCCGAGCCCATCAGCCCATAGATGCCCAGGATCTCGCCCTGGCGCAGTTGCAGGCTGATGTCGTGGAACTCGCCGTCGCGGCTCAGGCCGCTGACGTCCAGGCAGGTGCTGGCGGCGCATTCGCGGCCGACTTTATGGTCGATGCGTTGCAGCTCCTGGCCGACGATGCCACGCACCAGGTGGGCGCGGTCGATATCGGCCATGCGCCCGCTTTCCACAAAGGCGCCGTCGCGAAAGATGCTGTACTCGTCGGCAATCTGCGCCAGTTCGCTGAGGCGGTGGGACACATAGATGATGCCGGCGCCACGGGCGGTGAGGCGGCGGATCGCCTTGAACAGGGTTTGCGCCTCGTGTTCGCCGATGGCCGAGGTGGGTTCGTCCATGATCATCACCTGGCAGTCATGGCTGAAGGCCTTGGCGATTTCCACCAGTTGGATCTGCGCCACGCTCAGGCGGTGCATGGGGCTGGTGGCGTCTACCTCGAATTCCAGGTTGTGCAGCAACTCGCGGGTACGCCGGTTCAATTCCTTGGTGTCGACAATGCAGCCGGCGCGGCGCGGTTCGCGGCCCAGCCAGATGTTTTCGGCCACGGTCATGTAGGGAATGGGTTCCAGCTCCTGGGTGATCATCGCCACCCCGGCGGCAAGTGCCGCGCTGGGGCGGTCGAATTGCACCGGCTGGCCGTTGAGCAGGATGGTGCCGGCGTCACGCTGGGTAATGCCCATCAGGATGCTGAGAAAGGTGGATTTGCCGGCGCCATTACCGCCACATAGCGCGTGCACGCTGCCGGCCCGCAGGGAGAGGCGCCCGTCGCGCAGGGCAGGGACCCCGGCATAGGCCTTGGAAACTTGTTCAGCCTGGAGCAGTAATGGCGTGGCCATCGGTGTGTCCTCTTGCTGATTTTCTTATTAGGTCTATCTGATCATATGATCGGATGGTGATCATATGTTTAAACTGCCTCTGCCCGTTTTGTCAATGGCTTGCTCTGGTGCGTTCTGGTCCTTTCGCCTTTTTATGCGAATAACCCTTTAAATAAGCCTTGACAGCGGTGCGCCTGTCATTCGCTAATGTTTGTGCATATTTTCAGTAAGTGATCATTTGATCGGTGTGAAGGGCGGCGGAGGAAGCGTGATGGGTGCACAAACAAGATTTTCGGTAGCCGTCGGCTGCGATGAGGCGGGCTTTGAACTTAAGGAACTGCTCAAGGGCTACCTCGAAAGCCTGGGTTATGGGATTGAAGATTTCGGCTGCTATTCGTCCAGCCCGGTGCTCTACCCGGACATTGCGGCGGCCGTGGCCACGGCGGTGGGTGCGGGTGAACAACGTTTGGGCGTGCTGATTTGTGGCACCGGTATCGGCATGGCGATTTCGGCGAACAAGATCATGGGTGTGCGTGCGGCCCAGGCCCATGACACCTATTCGGCCGAGCGGGCACGCAAAAGCAACGATGCACAGATCCTGTCCATTGGTGCACGGGTGATCGGGCCCGAGCTGGCCAAGAGCATCGTCAAGGTGTTTCTGGAGTCGGAGTTCGAAGCGGAGCGCTCCGGGGCGAAAGTCGAGCGCATCACTGCGCTCGAACAGGCGAACAGGGCCTTGCCATCAGACGACAAGTGAGCCGGTTCAGAACACCGCTTTAACCTGCAGGCCAAGCACCAGGGCGTTGTCGATGTTGTCACCGGAAAACGCCCCCGGCTCGATGATGTATTGCACATCCGGACGCAGGGTCAGCCATGGGGTGGCCTGGTAGCCGTAGCTGAGTTCGATCAGTTGCTCGGCATTGTTCAGGCTGGGGTAGTCGGTGCCGGCGTTGATGGCCGCCAACTCTTGCACCTCGCGGCTGCGCGGGTTGGGCACGGCGCGACCATAGCCCAGGGCCAGGGTGTCACGCGGACGGCCTTCGAACGGCTTGTACAGCACCACGCCTGCGCCATACCACTTGCTGAATGGCGAGGCCGCTTCGCTGGCGGCAGAGTACTGGCCGAAGGCATGCAGCACGCGGCCGGCGGATGAGTCCGAAGCCCACACGGCCTGGTCGATCAGCAGGTAGTGACCGCTACGGCCGCTCACGTCTTTGCTGCTGCCGATGCGTTTTACATCCGAGCTGTCGTAGTAGTAACCCAGCTTGTACTCGCCCGGCAGCGGGCCTGCGTGCTTGTACAACAACTCAATGGGCACCACGGTGCCGGTGGTGTGCTTGGGGCTCAGCTTCCAGGCGCGGCTGGAGTCGCCATTGCTGTCCGGGTCTACATTGAATGCGGCCACGCGCAACTGCCAGCTTGGCGAGAAGTCGTATTTGACCCGTGCACCCAGGCGGGCGTTGGGGTAGTTGGTCCAGCCGCTGCCGCCGGACATGTTCAGCGGGTGCCCGCAGAAACCGGCGTTCATGAAGTTGCACAAAATGCCGCTGTCCAGGCCGCCGAGGTCATTGCCCATGGCCATGTAGCCGAGTTTGACGTTGAGCGCCGGGGTGAACAGGGTGCGTTCGTAGCTCAACTCGGTCAGGCGGGTGTAGAGGCCGCCGTAGTTTTCCTGGATCGGCAGGCGGTTACCCACCAGGTCCTCGGAGGCACTGTTGCCGCGACGGTCGTTGATGGTGACTTGGATGCGGTCGCCATTGTTGAGGCCGTACAGCTTGCCCAGGTCGAACTGCACGCCGAGCTTGAGGTTCTGCGAGTAGCGCGCCGAGCGGTGTTGCCCGCCGTGAGCGTTGTAGGCGGTTTCGCCGCTGTAGTCGCCGGTGAAGCGGATGCCGGTGTCTTCCAGCTCGCGGCGCAGGCCGCCCCAGTCGCCGGTCAGGGTGGTGTCATCGGCTTGCGCGGGCAGGGCGGCACTCAGGGCGACGCCCAGCAGCAGGCGCCCAAGTGGGATGTGAGAAGTGGGGGTCATGCGGGTCTTCCAAGCGAAAAGCGCGGTGCGGGGGCACCGCGCTGACAGGGGGTTATGGCAGTGCGTAGGCGATCACGTAGTCGCCACGGTCGGTGGACTGGCGAGCGCCACCTGCGGTGATGACCACGTATTGCTTGCCGGTTTTCGGCGATACGTAGGTCATTGGGCCACCCTGGCTGCCGACGGGCAGGCGGGCTTTCCAGATTTCATCACCGTTGGCGCTGTTGAAGGCGCGCAGGTAGAAGTCCTGGGTGCCGGCGATAAAGATCAGGCCGCCTTGGGTCGACAGGGTGCCGCCCAGGGTTGGCAGGCCGATCTTGATCGGCAGGTGCATACGGATACCCAGGGGGCCGGTGTCTTCAACGGTGCCCACCGGTACTTGCCATGCGATCTTTTGAGTCTTCATGTCGATCGCGGTGAGGGTGCCGAATGGCGGCGCCTGGCACGGAATGCCGGCCACCGACAGGAAGCGGTTTTTGTTCACCGCATACGGCGTGCCCTTGAGCGGTACGGCGCCCATGCCGGTGTTCAACGCTTCGCCACCGGACGAGGCCTGGGCCTTGTTCTGCGACGGGATCATCTGGATCCATAGGCCCAGGCGCATATCGTTGACAAAGATAAAGCCGTGCACCGGGTCGGTGGAGAGGCTGCCCCAGTTCATGCCGCCGAGCGAACCCGGGAAGCTCAGGGATTTATCCATGCCCGGCGCGGTGTACAGGCCGTCGTAGCGCATGCCTTTGAAGTCGATGCGGCACAGCAACTGGTCGTACGGGGTGGCGCCCCACATGTCCGATTCGGTCAGGGTTTGCGCGCCGATCTGCGGCATGCCCACGGATTTCGGCTGGGTAGGGGAGTACGGCTCGTTCGGGATGTTGGCGGCTTTGACCGGTACTTCTTTAACCTCGGTCAGCGGCTTGCCGGTGGCGCGGTCCAGTACGTAGATTTGCCCGGCCTTGGTGCCGATCACCACTGCAGGCACGGCTTTGTCGGTGCCCGGCGCGGTGAAGTCGATCAGGCTTGGCTGCATCGGCAGGTCGAAGTCCCACAGGTCATTGTGGACGGTTTGGTACACCCACTTTTCAGCACCGGTGGAGGCGTCTAGCGCCAGCACGGAAGCGCCGTATTTGTGGTTGAGCTGGGTGCGTTCCACGCCGTAGATGTCGGTGGACGAGCTGCCCATCGGCAGGAACAGGGTGTTCATCAGCGGGTCGTAGGACATCGGCGCCCAGCTGTTCGGCGTGCTGCGCACGTAGGTGCTGTCGCCGGTTGGCGCTTGTTTGTCCTCAGGGTTGCCTGGGTCGAAGGCCCAGCGCATTTGGCCGGTGATCACGTCGAAACCACGGATCACGCCGCCAGGCATGTCGGTTTGCACGTTGTCAGCCACGCGGCCGCCAACGACCACGGTGGTGCCCGCCATCAGCGGAGCGGAGGACAGTTGGTAGTAGCTGTCGGGCACATTGCCCAGGCCGGTTTTCAGATCCACTTGGCCGTGGGTGCCGAAGTCTTCGCAGAATTTACCGGTATCGGCATCCACTGCGATCAGGCGTGCGTCGATGGTGTTGGTCAGCAGACGGCGTTGGCACTGCGCACCGGCAGGCACGCTGGCGGCAAGGATCGGCGAGCTGTTGGGTTGGGTCGGCTGGGCCAATGGCGCGGTCGCGTCGAAGTAGGCCATGCCACGGCAACGCTGCCACACCGCCGATTTGGCGTTGACTTCGTTCTTCCACAGCTCTTTGCCGGTGTCGGCGTCGAGGGCGATCAGGTTGTTGTGAGGCGTGCAGATGAAGACTTTATTGCCGATCTGCAATGGGGTGAGCTGGTCTTCGGCACCGTTACCGTCGCTGATGGCCACGTCGCCGGTGTGGTAGGTCCACGCCACTTTGAGTTTGTTGACGGTGTCGCGGTTGATCTGGTCCAGCGCGGCGAAGCGGCTGCCACCTTCGGTATTGCCGTAGTGGGCCCAGTCTTTTTGCGCATCGGCTGCAGCCACGGGCGTGATGCCTGGGCCAGTGCCGGTGGGGGCAACGCTTGGGTGGGCGACAAACATATTGCCCGCCGACACGGCCACGCCCACTGCCAATACAGCGGCAACGCCGTAGGCGCCGCGTGCAGGCCGGCCAACCAATTGCGGGTAAACCAGCGCCACCACCATGCCAATGGCCGCGAACATGAAGAGGCGCGAGAACAGCGGCCAGAACACCAGCCCCACATCCGCGACTGCCCAGATGGCCGTGCCGACCAGGAAAGCGGCGAACAACCAGGCGCCGGCGGGTTTGCGGCAAGCGATCAGCAGGCCGGCAATCGCCATGGCCACGCCGCCGATCAGGAAGTACCAGGAGCCTCCCAGGCTGACCAGTTTGACGCCGCCAACGGCCAACGCCACGCCGAGCAGGGCGATGATGACGCCCAGGCCCAGCAGGATGAATCTAGAGACGCCAGCGGCGCGCGATGCTCGTTTCATATCGATAAATGCTCGAAGGTGAGAGGGCAAAGACGCGATTTTAGCAAGATAAGTAACTGGTTAGTACATTAGAGTCCTGCAATAGGCTATTACAGGTGCTGCGATGATGGAGTGTGGCTAAATGTCACCCGGTCTCTAATGACGTTCTCACTGCTGTGGGTGCGAGCTTGCGCGCGAAAAGCGTCAACGATTACGCGTCAGGTCTGATTCAACGCGGTGTCTTGACGTTCTTCGCGAGCAAGCTCGCTCCTACAAATGCGTCTGTTAAAGACTTTAGACGGCTTTTTTACCGCGAGGCTTTTTTTGCGGGGCGCTGTCGTCGGCGAGTGCGTCGCCACCCAGGCTGCGGGTCAACTCCAGGGCGGCCTGCTGAAACAGCGGGTGCAGGGTTTGCGCTTGCTCGGCAGTCAGGCGGCTGGCGGGGCCGGACAGCACCAGGGCGCCGATCAGGTTTTCGCCGGGGCCGAAGATTGGCAGGGCCATGGACGAGGCATGGGGGTCGGTGGCGCCGTGGGAGAAGATCGGCTTGATCATCTTGGCGGCCAGCGAATAGGGCGTGCGCAAGGCTTCGGCCCCGGCAGCGCCGTCCATGGGGCGGGTGTCGCCTGGCTGCAGGTGCAGGCGCAGATGGTGGGGGGAATTGACCCGGTACAGGCACATGCGGTAGGCGCCGTGGCGTACATAGAAGGAGGCGGTCTCGCCGGTTTCCTGGGTCAGTCGGTGCAAAATCGGGGTGATGTGGCGCTCAAGGTCCAGACCATCCTGGTACACGGTGTTCAGGCGCATGATCTCGGTGGCCAACTGGTAGCGGCCGTCGGCGAGGCGAGTGATCAGGCCGTGGTCTTCCAGCGAGACCATCAGGCGCATGATGGTGCTTTTGATCAGGCCGGTGCGTGCGGCCAGTTCGGCCAGCTCCAGGGCGGTGTCCCCCATCTTGAAGGCGGTGAGCACGGTGAGCACCCGATCAGCCGAGGCCACCCCGGTGACTGCGGGGCGTGGGCGGGTTTTTACCATGGGGGGCTCCTTGTTGGGGGTAGGCTGCAAAATACTGGTATTGGCGGGTGGGGGCAATCTTGACTGCCCACTGGATCTAAATGTGGAGTGGGCCAGTCAGCTCATTTGTGCCTGCCCCACCGCCATCGGGGGCAAGCCCCCTCCCACATTTAGACTGTGCCAGCCTCTGGGCTTCATTCCTGGCATCCATCGCCTTGGGCAACACCACCGCTTGAAGAGATTTATAGAGATCCAAACTGTGGGAGGGGGCTTGCCCCCGATGGCGGTGGGTCAGTTGCAAACGTATCAACTGACACGCCCTCATCGGGGCAAGCCCACTCCCACCTGTTCAAGCAGCGTTTGCAGGTTGGATGAGCTCGCCTGATTCCTTCATCTGCTTGCGCCCCATCAACAACACCATCACCGCACCTGCCGCACACAGCGCCGCCAACGGCAGCAGTGCAATGGCGTAACTGCCTGTAGCGTGATGAATGGTGCCGTATACGTTGACCATGATCCCGCCCCCAATCAGGTTGGCCATCGCGCCCACGGCCGCCAAGCCGGCAGCGGCGGTGGAGGAGGAGAGCCAGGTGGAGACCAGTGCCCAGAACGGTCCTTTCATGGAGTACGCGCCGATCAGCACCATCGACAGCATGATCACCGTCGCCACCAGGGATGAGGTGACCAGTGCCAGCAGCAATCCGCCGGTAATCAGCAGCAAGGTGGTCGCGGTGTGCCAGCGGCGTTCGCCGGTCTTGTCGGAGCTGCGTCCCCACAGGATCATCAGGATCGATGCCAGGCCGTAGGGAATGGCATTGACCATGCCAATCTCCAGGTTGTTCAGGCCAAAGGTCTTGAGCAGTTGCGGCGCCCACACGCTCATGGTGCTGCCCGCCGCCGACGCGCCGGAGTAGATCAGCGCCAACACCCAGATGTGTTTGTGGCGCAGCAGTTTCCACAGTGAGATATGCCCGATGGCGGTCTTGCGGCTGCGTTCTTCATCCAGGCGGCTGGTGAGCCAGTGGCGTTGTTCGTTGCTCAGCCATTTGGCTTGTTCAGGGCGATCGGTGAGGACGAACAGGCAGGCAATCCCCAGCAGTACCGCTGGAATCCCTTCGATGATGAACAGCCAGTGCCAGCCACGCATGCCGAACCAGCCATCCAGGCTCAGCAGCAGGCCGGACAGGGGCGAGCCGATGAAGTTGGCGCCGGGGATGGCCACCATGAAGATCGCAACCATGCGCCCACGGTACGCCGCCGGCAGCCAGTAGGTGAGGTAAAGCAGCACGCCGGGGAAGAACCCGGCTTCGGCCGCGCCCAGCAAAAAGCGCATCACGTACAGGGAGTTGGCGCCGGTGACAAACGCCGTGCCGGCGGAGATCAGCCCCCAGGTGATCATGATCCGTGCAATCCACACCCGTGCGCCAAAGCGTTGCAGGGCGAGGTTGCTGGGCACTTCCACCAAAAAGTAAGAGACAAAGAACAGGCTGCTGGCAAAGCCGAAGATCGCCGGAGTAAGCCCCAGGTCCTGGTTCATTTGCAGCGAGGCCATGCCGATGTTGCCTCGGTCGATGATCGCCAGCAGGTAGCACAGGATCAGGAACGGCAACAGCCGCCACGCCACCTTGCGCATGGTTGAGCGCTCGATGGCGCTGATGTCGGTAGAACTGGTAGGCATGACTCTCTCCCGTGTTGTTTTTTTTGGAGATGGGCGATGGGTCCGCGCCTTTGGCGCGGGCGATGTCAGTGTGCGTAGAGGTGGCGGTTGACCACTGCGCGTGGTGGCGGTGCGGTGCCGTCCCAGAAATCCATGATCTGTTGCAGCGCCAGCAGGCCTACTCGGTCCCGCGCTTCGGCGGTGTTGGCGCCTACATGTGGGGTCGCGACCAGGGTCGGCAGGCCCCACAGCGCGGAGTCTGCCGGTGGTGGTTCGGGGTTGAAGGTGTCGAGACCTGCGCCAGCGATTTGCCCAGTGCTCAGGGCGTGCACCAGGGCTTCGGTGTCGATCAGTTCGCCGCGTGCCGTGTTGATCAGGATGCTCCCAGGGCGCATGCGCTTGAACTGCGCAGCGCCGAAAAGGTTGCGGTTCTGTTCGGTCAGCGGGCAATGCAGGCTGATGATATCGCAGCTTGCCAGCAGGTCATCCACGCTGGCGACGCGCTGCACGTTCGGCAGGTCCGCAAGGTAAGGGTCAAACACCTTGATGGTCATGCGCAGTGGGGCCACCAGTTCCATCAGGATCTGGCCGATGGCGCCCAGGCCCACCAGGCCCAAGGTCTTGCCGGACAGTTCGATGCCCACCGAGGTGGCCTTGTCCCAGTGCCCATCACGCATGCGCGCATCCAGCAGGGCGGTCTGGCGCGCGACGCTGAACATCAAGGCCAGTGCGTGCTCGGCCACCGATTGCGCATTGGCGCCCAGGGCGATGGTCACGGGGATGCTGCGCTCGGCGGCGGCGGCGATGTCGATGGTGTCGTAACCCACGCCGTGCTTGGCGATGATCTTCAGCGCGGCGGATGCGTTGATCATCTCTCGGGTCAGCTTGCCCTGGCGCACGATGATCGCGTCCGGCTGTTCGCGGGCGATGATCGCGGTGAGTTCTTCGGCGGGTGCATAAGGGGTGGTGGGGATTACGCGCACGCCGTGGGACGCGGCGTGGGCCATGGCGTCGTCTGTCAGTTGCGGGCCGGTCAGCAGCAGGGTTCGGGTCATGTTGTGCACCTTGGTGTTCTTGTCGGTGTGCAGTTGGGGCGCGTTGCGGCGCTCAACGGTGGTTGAAACCTATCATAATGAAACGGCGTTGCAATAAATAATTTTACTGATGGGCGTTGGAAAGTACGCTTTGGTGAGCTTTCGCCCCATAGTAACGAGGGTATATTGCGAATTTTGATGGGGTAGGCCATTGGTCGCTTGAGCGGGTCTGTGGGTTTTGGTCTTGTTGATTTCAACTTGTGGTGTTAATTTCGAAATGGCGTTTCGAAATATAAAAAATCACAAGAGGAATACCCCATGTCCATCGGATTCAGAGTGCTCAAGCAGCAACGCAAGGTCGCGGCCGAGTGGGTCGAGCGTTATCGCAGCGTGCCTGTCGCCAATATCAGTGACTCGATGCACCGCATGACCGCAGGCGGTGCGCGCCTGCAACCGATGCATCGCACTGGCGTTCTGGTGGGCCCGGCACTGACCGTGAAGGCGCGCCCCGGTGACAACCTGATGCTCCATCACGCCCTGGATATTGCCCAACCGGGTGATGTCATCGTGGTGGACGCCGGCGGCGACCTGAGCAACGCGCTGATCGGCGAAATGATGGTGGCCTACGCCATCAAGAAAGGCGTGGCCGGCATTGTGATCAACGGCGCCATCCGTGACGCGGCCAGCATCGGCGCCGGCGAGTTTCCGGTGTTTGCTGCCGGCATCACCCATCGCGGCCCTTACAAAGACGGCCCAGGCGAGGTGAATGTGCCGATTGCCCTGGCGGGCATGGTGATCGAGCCGGGTGACCTGGTGGTTGGCGACGAAGACGGTTTGCTCTGCGTGCCTTTTGAACAAGTCGCTGAGGTGTATGATCGCGCCTACGCCAAACATGCCGCCGAGCAAAAGCAGCTGGAACAGATTGCGCTGGGCGAAAACGACCGCTCCTGGGTCCTTAAATCCCTTATACAAAAGGGCTGCGAGTTTATTTGAATCCTGCTTCTAACTCGCGCTGGCCTGCGCCGATCCGCGCGCTGAGCCATCGCAACTTCCAGTTCTACTTTGTCGGCCAGGGGCTCTCCACCCTGGGGAAATGGGTGCAACAGGTCGCGCTGTCGTGGCTGGCCTACCACCTGACGGGCTCGGCCGTGTTGCTGGGGGCGATTGCGTTTCTGACGCTGTTGCCCCAGTTACTGGTGGGGCCGTTGGCGGGCGCCTGGTCCGACCGGCATGACAAACGCCGCCTGCTGATGGCGGTGCAAACCGCACTGGCACTGCAATCGCTGACGCTGGCGCTGCTCACTTGGCAGCAGTGGATGGGCCGCGAGGTGATCATCGCGATGGCGCTGCTGCTGGGCTTGCTCAATGCCCTGGAAACACCGCTGCGCCAAGCCTTGATCGCCAGCTTCGTCGACGACCCCAAGGATCTGCCCAACGCCCTCGTACTCAATGCGATGCTGATCAACGCGGCGCGGTTTATCGGCCCTCCGTTGGCCGGTTTGCTGATCAACTGGAGCGGTGAGGCCGGTTGCTTTCTGCTCACCTCGTTTGCCTTCGGCATGTTGCTGATCGGATTGGGCAAGGTGAAAAGCCGCGCGCAGGTCAGGGCCTCGGGTTCGACGAGCGAAATTTTCCGCGAAGGCCTGCGCTACCTGTGGGGCACGCTCTCGATTCGACGCCTGCTGATCAGCGTGGTGATGGTCAACCTGTTGGCCTCCTGCTACACGGTACTGCTGCCAATCCTGGCCAAGCACGCGTTCAGCGGCGATGCCCAAACCCTTGGTTGGCTGTGGGGGGCGGCGGGGGCGGGAGCCTTTGTGGCGACGATCTTCCTGGCGTTTGCCGGCAGCACTTCCAGCCTGAGCCGCATCATCGTGATGGGCACGGTGGTGTGCGCGGTTTCATTGTGCGCGGTGGCCGCGAACCCGCCGTTGTGGTTCACCTTGGCGGCACTGGCGGGTTTGGGGTTTGGCATTACGGTGAGCAATGTGAGCAGCAACATGACCCTGCAAAGTGCCGCGCCGGAAGCGTTGCGGGGCAGGGTGATCGCGTTCTATATCGCCATGCGGTTCGGCTTTGAAGCCATCGGCGGGTTGTTGGCGGGCCTGTTGGCGGCGGCGCTGAGCGTGCAATGGACCTTGCTGCTGGCGGGCGGTTTGCTGGGGTTGTATCAGTTGGTGAGTTGGCAGGTTGGTCGCAGGCGCAGTTGAAAGAACCACGCCTGCGATTCACCTCAATCAGCGAAACGCTGGCACTACCTGCTCGATAAACAGCGCCAACGACTTTTTCTTCTCGGCATGGGACAGGCTGTTGTCGCACCAGAAGCTGAACTCATCCACCCCCAATTCCTGGTAGTACTGGATGCGCGGGATGATCTCGGCGGCGGTGCCGATCATCGCGGTCTTGTGCAGGCTTTCCAGTTCGAACTCTGGGCGGCCCGCAAACTTCTCTGCCGGGCTGGGTTCAAGGAAACCGTTGACCGGTACCGTCTTGTTGCCGAACCAGGCATCGAAGGTGCGATAGAACTTCGAGATCGCCTTGGCCCCGACTTTCCACCCTTCTGGATCATCCTCGCCGTGTACGTGGGTGTGGCGCAGCACCATCAGTTGCGGGCGTGGCACGTCCGGGTTGTTGTCGAGGGCTGCCTGGAATTTGTTTTTCAGGTCCAGCACTTCTTCATCGCCCTTCATCAGCGGCGTGACCATCACGTTGCAACCGTTGGCCACCGCAAAGTTGTGGGAGTCCGGGTCGCGGGCGGCAATCCACATCGGCGGGGTGGGCTGCTGGATGGGCTTGGGCACGCTGGTGGAGGTGGGGAACTTCCAGATGTCGCCGTCGTGAGCGTAGTCGCCTTGCCACAGGGCGCGCACCACCGGCACCATTTCACGCAGGGCCTGGCCGCCGCTGGAGGCGGGCATGCCGCCGGCCATGCGGTCGAATTCCACCTGGTAGGCGCCACGGGCCAGGCCGACTTCCATGCGGCCGTTGCTGATCACGTCGAGCAACGCGCATTCACCCGCCACCCGCAGTGGGTGCCAGAACGGCGCGATGATGGTGCCGGCGCCCAGGTGAATGGTGGTGGTCTTGGCTGCGAGGTAAGCCAGCAACGGCATCGGGCTTGGCGAGATGGTGTATTCCATGGCGTGGTGTTCGCCAATCCAGACGGTGCTGAAACCACCGGCCTCGGCCATCAGGGTCAGTTCGGTCAGGTCTTCGAACAACTGACGATGGCTGACGCTTTCATCCCAACGTTCCATGTGTACGAACAGGGAAAACTTCATGACGCTTACCTCGGATCTATTGTGATCGGCCTGTCGACTGCGGGCCCTTAAGTGCTCTCGCCAATGTGAGCGTGCCTTGGAAGACAGCTGTTCGGCGGATTGATTGTTGGTATACCATAATACGAAATATCCGCAAAACTTTTCTCTCCAACGGTTACACACTCACCTCACAAGGAAGGCGAGCCTGATGAACATAAAACAAAAATTGATTCTGGCCTTTGCGGTCATCGCCAGTGTGCCGGTGATACTGGTGGCGGTGCTGATTATCCTCAACGTGCGCCACGAGGCACGGGACGGTTTTGTCGACAGCAGCGGGCGCGAGATCCGCCAGGTCGACAATGCCATGCAGCTGTTTTTCGAAGGCATCAGCCAGAACGTCGCTTATCTGGCGGCGCACCCGCAATTGCAGGGCATCAATGGCGACGTGAAGCGCTACCTGGCCAGCGATGCGGCGCGCGTCGCGCCCGGTGAGCGCGACCAACAACTGTTCAAGCTGTTCGAGGGGTTGGCCAAGAGTCATTCGGCCTACACCTATCTGTCTTTAGGCACCGAAGACGGCGGCTATGTGTTCTGGCCCGGCGACCCTGCGCTTGCCAACTACGACCCGCGTACCCGTCCCTGGTACAAAACCGCCATGGCGCAACCGGGCAAGACCCTGCGCACCGAAGCCTATTACTGGGCCGCCGACGATGTGGTGCTGGTGAGCACCGTGCAAAGTTTCAACGACCGCAGCGGCGTGGTGAACATTGACGTGTCGCTCAAGCAACTCACGGACCTGGTCAAGCAGATCAAGCTGGGGGAGAGCGGTTACTTGATGTTGATGGAAGCTAACAACACGGTGTTAGTGGACCCGAATGACCCGTCCCATAACTTCAAGAAGCTGGGCGAGTTGGGGGAGGGCTATCGCCAACTGAGCGAAGCCGGCCAGGGCCTGGTGCAAGTGGAACTGGCGGGTGAGCGCTACATGGCGCTGGTGTGGCCGTCCAAGGCATTGGGCTGGCGCTTTGTCGGGCTGGTGCGTGAGAGTGAAGTGATGGCGGGTGCGGCACGGCTCACGTGGCTGATCGCGGCCATTGCGTTGGTGTGCGGCGTGTTGTTTGCGGTGGCGGGCGCCTGGTTTGCCGGGTTGATCGTAAAGCCCATTCGCGGCGTGGCCAGTGGGTTGGAAGGCATTGCCCAGGGTGAAGGTGATTTGACTGCGCGGCTGGATGTGAAAGGGCGCGATGAGACGGCGCAACTGGCTGGCTGGTTCAACCAGTTCCTGGAAGCCATCCGCACGTTGATCCAGCGCATCGGCCAGGCGGCCGGGCAGATCCACAGCAGCTCCGGCAGTGCCACCGAGGTTTCGGTGGAAATGGCCGAAGTTGCCGAGCGCCAGCGCGAGGCGGTGGACATGGTGTCCACGGCGTTCCATGAAATGGTTGCCACCTCCAATGAAGTGGCACGCTCTTGCAGCCAGGCGGCGGACTCTGCTGACAACGGCCAGCTTCAGGCCCGTACCGGGCAGCAGCAGATTGATGCGGCGGTGAGCAGTGTCGGGCGTTTGAGCGAAGAAATCGGCCATTCTGCCCAGGCCATGGAGCAATTGGAAAAAGACAGCAACGACATCCAATCGATCTTGGGCACCATCCGCTCCATCGCCGAACAGACCAACCTGCTGGCGCTCAACGCCGCCATCGAAGCCGCCCGTGCCGGCGAACAGGGCCGCGGCTTTGCCGTGGTGGCAGACGAAGTGCGGGCGTTGGCCAAGCGCACTGCAGACTCTACCGGCGAGATCGACGGCCTGCTGGGCAACCTGGCGCGCCGCACCCACCAGATGGGCAAGCAGATGCATGCGAGCCTGGAGGTGTCCCAGGAGACGGTGGTGTCGATCAATGATGCGCGGGCCAGCTTTGGTTTGATCCGTGAGTCGGTGGACGTGATCCGCGACATGAACGCCCAGATCGCCACGGCGGCAGAAGAGCAGCACCAAGTGGCCGAGGACATTAATCGGCATATCAGCCAGATTCACGGGGATGCGCAGTTGGTGGCAAGCCTGGCCGATTCCACGCGCCAGGATGCGCAGCAGTTGACGGCGTTGTCACAGACGTTGAACCAGTTGGTCAGCCGGTTCAGGACCTGACTAGCACTGCTGGTTTCACTTTGAAGTGCGGTCAAGTGTGGGAACTGGCTTGCCTGCGAAAGCGATGGTTGAGGCACAACATTTCTGCCGTCAGCACCGCCGCCTTCGCAGCCTCGCTAAAGCTCGACAGCTCCCACAGTGGACCGAGTTTATCCTTTGGAATGCGACCCACTGTAGGAGCTGGCTTGCCTGCGAAAGCGGTGGCTGAGGCACAACATTTCTGCCGTCAGCACCA
>NZ_QUZU01000060.1 GCF_004682055.1 Pseudomonas kairouanensis
CTCGCGAAAGCGATACTTCAGGCGCCGATAGCCACCAGACTCAACAACTGCCCATCAGCCACCGCAAATTGCCCCATCAGCTCGGAGCCATAACACCATTCACTGGACAGCTGCGTCAGCAACCGCAGCCGCACAGCGCCTGACTCAGACCACTCCACCACCTCGGCATGCTCAAAGTAAAAGCGCTTGTGTACGAGCGGATACAGCGCCTTGAACAGGCTTTCCTTGACCGAAAACGTCAACGTCACCAACAGCGAAATCTGCTCGCGCGGTATCAAGGCCATGCGCTGCAGTTCATCGGCCGTCAGAATTTCCCCCGCCAAGCGTTCCGCCCGCTCAAGGCTCAGCACGTTCTCCAGGTCCATCCCCAACCCGCGCCACTGCGCCTTGTGCCCGACAATTGCGGCTGCATGTCCGGTGCTATGGGTGATGGAGCCGCTGATAGGCCCCGGCCACACCGGCGCCCGGTCTTCGCCGATGGCCGGGACGCATTCCAGGTGGTCGAGCTGTTGCAGCGCCGCACGGGCACACAGGCGCCCGGCAAGGAACTCCGCCTGCCGCTTGGCCACCGAACGCTGGATACTCGCCGGTGGCGGTACTGCACAGCGCTGGAAGTCTTGCGCTTCTAATAAGGAGGGATCGAAACGGGTGCTGAAAAACACCGTTCCCGGCAAGGGTTCGGGCAGCGGCCAATGGGCATCGAGTGGGGTGCAGCAAGCGGGAAGGCGATTCATGGGCGCTATTTTGCCCCGTTGAGGCGCCCTGGGATAGCCCGCAGCGGTTCAGCGCAGGTTCAGAGCCTGTTCAGGGGGAGTTCAGCGGCGCTTGCGTAGTCTGGCCTCAACAGCCAAACGCGTAGAGGTAAGCACCATGACTGCGATCAAAAAGCTGATGTTGGCGTTAACCATGCTCAGCGCCACCGCAGGGGTCCAGGCGTCCGACAGCGATTTCGCTGCATTCGGCAGCCAGAAAACCAAGAAATCCAGCACCTTGATCCAGCGTGTCAGCTTTGAAGAGGCTGGCAGCCAATCGTTGCCGTGGGGGCAGTCTTTGGGCTTTACCGCTGCGCAGCCGGCCTACCGCACCGGTTATGAGCACCTGACGGGCCAGTTCAATGGCATTAAACTGCGCCCGCAAGACCTGCAGGGCCGCTATGATGTCCCTCTGTCGGACAGTTGATTTGCTTTGGAGAGCCTTATGAAATTGCTGGTGGTGGAAGACGAGGCGCTGCTGCGTCATCACCTGTTGACCCGCCTGACCGACAGTGGGCATGTGGTCGAGGCCGTGGCCAACGCCGAGGAAGCCTTGTACCAGACCGGCCAATTCAATCATGACCTGGCGATCATCGACCTGGGCCTGCCCGGCATGGGCGGCCTGGACCTGATCCGCCAATTGCGTGCCCAGGCCAAGACCTTCCCGATCCTGATCCTCACCGCGCGCGGCAACTGGCAGGACAAAGTCGAAGGCCTGGCCGCTGGCGCCGACGACTACGTGGTCAAGCCGTTCCAGTTCGAAGAGCTGGAGGCGCGGATGAACGCCTTGCTGCGTCGCTCCAGCGGGTTTACCCAATCCACCATCGTCGCCGGGCCATTGCTGCTGGACCTGAACCGCAAGCAAGCGTCCCTCGATGAACAACCCTTGGCACTGACCGCCTACGAATACCGCATCCTCGAATACCTGATGCGCCATCACCAGCAAGTGGTCGCCAAGGACCGCTTGATGGAACAGCTCTACCCCGATGACGACGAGCGTGATCCAAACGTCATCGAAGTGCTGGTGGGGCGCTTGCGCCGCAAGCTGGAAGGCCCGGCCGGGTTCAAACCGATCGACACCGTGCGTGGCCTGGGCTACCTGTTCAATGAGCGCTGCCGTTGATTCGTTCGCTGCGCGTGCGCCTGATGCTGGCGGCCGCGACCCTGGCCGTGCTGTTTATGCTCGGCTTGTTGCCGGCCATGCAAGGCGCGTTCAGCCTGGCGCTGCAGGATTCCATCGAACAGCGCCTGGCGTCGGACGTCACCACCCTGATCTCCGCCGCTCGGGTGGAAAACAACCGGTTGTTGATGCCAGCGCAGTTGCCCGACGAGCGTTTCAACCTCACCGATAGCCGGCTGCTCGGTTATATCTACGACCGTGAGGGCCACCTGGTGTGGCGTTCGCGGGCGACCAAAGAAGAGAACATCAACTACAAGCCGCGTTATGACGGACGCGGCAATGAGTTTGCGCGGATTCGTGAAGCCAATGGCCAGGAATTCTTCGTCTATGACGTCGAGGTCAAGCTGCTGGGCGGCAAGAGTGCGGCGTTCAGCATCGTCGCCCTGCAACCGGTGCGCGAATACCAACTGACCCTCGAAGGCCTGCGGGAGAACCTGTACCTGGGCTTCGGCGCGGCTTTGCTGGTGCTGCTGACCCTGCTGTGGCTGGGCCTGACCTGGGGCCTGCAAGCCTTGCGGCGGTTGAGCCAGGAACTGGACCAGATCGAAGGCGGTACTCGCGAAAGCCTCTCCGAAGAACACCCGCGGGAGCTGTTGCGTCTCACCGGTTCCCTCAACCGTCTGCTGGCCAGCGAGCGTGAGCAACGGGCGCGCTACCGCGACTCCCTCGACGACCTGGCCCACAGCCTGAAAACCCCGCTCGCCGTGCTGCAAGGCGTGAGCGAGGACATGGCCCAACGGCCCGAAGACCGTGACCAGGCCTGGGTACTGCAATCGCAGATCGAGCGCATGAGCCAGCAGATCAGCTACCAGTTGCAACGTGCCAGCCTGCGCAAAAGCGGCCTGGTGCGCCATCAGGTACACCTGGAACCCGTGCTGCAAAGCCTGTGCGATACGCTGGACAAGGTCTACCGCGACAAGCACGTCACGGTGTCCTTTGACTTGCCGGATGAATGCTATGTGCCGATCGAGAAGGGCGCCTTGCTGGAGTTGCTCGGCAACTTACTGGAAAACGCCTACCGCCTGTGCCTGAGCCAAGTGCACATCCGTGTGGTGGAGAGCCCGGAGGGCAGCGAGATATTCATCGAAGATGACGGGCCGGGTGTGCCGCCGGATCAGCGTGCGCGCATTCTGCAAAGGGGCGAGCGGTTGGACCGTCAGCATCCGGGGCAGGGGATTGGGCTGGCGGTGGTCAAGGACATCATAGAAAGCTATGGCGCGCGGTTGACCTTGGGGGATTCGCCGTTGGGTGGGGCGGCATTCAAGATTCACTTTCCGGCTGTTTGATCTTCATTGCTCATGCGGGCCTCTTCGCGAGCAAGCCCGCTCCCACATTTGACTGCATTTCAAGTTGGAACTCGGTCGAATGTGGGAGCGGGCTTGCTCGCGAAGAGGCCCGCCCAGGCAGCACATCTCTAACTCTCCTGTGCCCTGTAAGCCCCCGGCGTCACCCCCGTCCACTTCTTGAACGCCCGATGAAACGCCGACGGCTCGGAAAACCCCAACTGCTCGGCAATCTCCTGCAACGACAAATCCGCCCGCCCCAAGTGATAGATGGCGATGTCCCGCCGCAGCTCATCCTTGAGCGCCTGGAAACTGGTGCCTTCCTCGCGCAAATGCCGGCGCAGGGTTTGTGGGCTGATGTGCAGGTGCTGGGCGACGGCCTCCAGGTCGGGCCAGGGCGTGCGGTCGCGGCTTAGCAGGCGCCGCAACTGGCTGCTCAAGCTGTCGCCTTCGTCCGGCCGAGACAGCAGATCGGCGGGTGAGCGTTCGAGAAAGTGCTTGAGGGTTCGTTCATCCTGCAACAGCGGCAGGCTCAGGTAGCGGACGGGGAATACCAGGCTGGTGTTCGGTGCGCCGAATACCTGGGGGCAGGGGAATAGCAGGTCGTATTCACCGGCATGGGAGGGTATCGGGTAGCTGAAGGTGGCTTGCTGCAGCCGGATGCGCTGGCCGATCAGCCAACTGCCTAGGCGGTGCCAGATCACCAGCAAGCTTTCGCTGAGAAAGTGATCCGGGTCCCAGAGTTGGGAATCGTCCAGGCTCAAGCGGGCCATTTCGCCTTCTCTCGTCAGCTGCCAGCGCGGGCCTTGGGGGAATAGGCTATAAAACAATAAGCCGCGTTCCAGAGCCTTCTCCAGAGTGCGGCAGTGGATCAGCGCGTGGCACATCATGGCGAAGGTGCCGCGCTTGCTCGGGCCGTCGGCAAAACCCAGGTATTCATCGTCCAGCGCCAGCCAGAGCATCTGCAACAGCCGGGTAAATTGCTCCGGTGCGATGCGGGCGCGGGGTTCGGTCAACAGTTCCTGGGTGATCCCCAACTGTTGCAGTAGCCCAGAGCAGTCGTAACCCGCCCGGTGCGCACCGCCGAGGGCCGCTCGGGCGTAATGACTGGCGATGGTACGTTCACGCATGCGGGGCCCTCGTCCATGGAGTGGCGGATGTTAGTCATCATTGGGTGGGGCAACAAGGCGGATATCCGCCAAATTGTAGGACGGGATTGGGTGAGTGGGCGGAAACCCGCCACTTGATATGACCCTTCGCCAGGCGGCCAAAAAGCCCCGGGCCTGATGTCTAAAGGCCTTCAGGGTTTTTAAGCAAAGTGGCACGGCCTTTGCGATAAGGATTACAGCGCAGGCCTGCTCCTACAGACTTCGCAAACAACAAATCCCTCCAGTGCAGGAGGGTTCGCAATTCAAGTGTCGTGGGCAATGGCGGATCTTTGCCACACGGGACGATTGAGGAATTTTGCAATGACGACTCGTCAGCCAATCTACAAATCCCTGTATTTCCAGGTGATCGTTGCAATCGTTATCGGTATTTTGCTCGGTCACTTCTACCCACAGACCGGCGTGGCCCTCAAGCCACTGGGTGACGGCTTTATCAAGCTGATCAAAATGGTCATTGCCCCGATCATCTTCTGCACCGTTGTCAGCGGCATCGCTGGCATGCAAAGCATGAAATCGGTGGGCAAAACCGGCGGCTACGCGCTGCTGTACTTTGAAATCGTTTCGACCATCGCCCTGCTGATCGGCCTGATCGTGGTCAACGTTGTGCAACCGGGCGCCGGCATGCACATCGACGTAGCCACCCTGGACGCCTCCAAAGTCGCGGCCTACGTCACGGCCGGTAAAGACCAGAGCATCGTCGGCTTTATCCTCAATGTGATCCCTAACACCATCGTCGGCGCCTTCGCCAACGGCGACATCCTGCAAGTGCTGATGTTCTCGGTGATCTTCGGTTTCGCCCTGCACCGCCTGGGTGCCTACGGCAAGCCGGTGCTGGACTTCATCGATCGTTTCGCCCATGTGATGTTCAACATCATCAACATGATCATGAAGCTCGCGCCAATCGGTGCCCTGGGCGCCATGGCGTTCACCATCGGTGCCTACGGTGTAGGTTCGCTGGTGCAACTGGGCCAGTTGATGATCTGCTTCTACATCACTTGCATCCTGTTCGTGCTGGTGGTGCTGGGTGGTATCTGCCGCGCTCACGGTTTCAGCGTGATCAAGCTGATCCGCTACATCCGTGAAGAGCTGCTGATCGTTCTGGGTACTTCCTCGTCCGAGTCCGCACTGCCACGCATGCTGATCAAGATGGAGCGTCTGGGCGCGAAGAAATCCGTAGTAGGCCTGGTGATTCCAACCGGCTACTCCTTCAACCTCGACGGTACGTCGATCTACCTGACCATGGCCGCTGTGTTCATCGCCCAGGCGACTGACACCCACATGGACATCACCCACCAGATCACCCTGTTGCTGGTGCTGCTGCTGTCCTCCAAAGGCGCTGCAGGTGTCACCGGTTCGGGCTTCATCGTACTGGCTGCCACCCTGTCGGCTGTTGGCCACCTGCCGGTTGCCGGCCTGGCGCTGATCCTGGGTATCGACCGCTTCATGTCCGAAGCCCGCGCACTGACCAACCTGGTGGGTAACGCAGTTGCCACCATCGTTGTGGCCAAGTGGGTCAAGGAACTGGACACCGACAAGCTGCAAAGCGAGCTGGCGTCGGGCGGTACTGGCATCTCCGACACTCGTCAGGAAGATGACCTGGGCGTGGCCGAAGGCCCTGCACCTGCCGTCAAGTAATGTGCTGATGGCGTGAATTGACGCCCAAGCCACTCACAAACGCCCCGACTTGTTCGGGGCGTTTGCGTTTCTGGAAGGTCTGTTGATGGCTTTTGTTTTACAGTAAGTGACTCTGTTGTGACGCCTGCGGGAGGTTTTGTGGATAGCGTGGATCTGAACGTCCTGCGCAGCGTGCTGGAATGGCGCCGCGCCGGGCAGCGAGTGGTGTTGTACAGCGTGGTGCAGACCTGGGGCAGCGCACCGCGCCCGCCGGGGGCGATGCTGGCCTTGCGCGGTGATGGTGTGGTGATCGGCTCGGTGTCCGGCGGCTGTATCGAGGACGACTTGATCGCCCGCCTGCAGGACGGCCGCCTGCCTGAGGATGGGCCGCCGGTGCAGCTAGTCACCTATGGTGTTACCCGTGATGAGGCTGCACGGTTTGGCCTGCCGTGCGGCGGCACCCTGCGCCTGACAGAAGAGCGGGTGGACGATTGGGCGTGGGTGGCGCAGTTGCTGGCCCGTTGTGAAGATCACCAGATCGTCGCTCGCGAGCTGGACCTGGCCAGCGGCCACGTCACCTTGAGCAGTGCGAGCAAAACCGATGTGGTGAGCTTTGACGGCGAACGCTTGCGGGCGATCTACGGTCCGCGCTGGCGCCTGCTATTGATCGGCGCCGGGCAGCTGTCGCGTTATGTGGCAGAAATGGCGCGCTTGCTGGATTTCGAAGTGTTGATCTGCGACCCGCGCGAAGAGTTCGTCTACGGCTGGGAGGAGCAGCAGGGGCGGTTCGTTCCGGGCATGCCCGATGAGGCCGTACTGAATATCCAGACCGACGAGCGCACCGCCATTGTGTGCCTCACCCACGACCCGCGCCTGGATGACATGGCGTTACTGACGGCGTTGAATTCATCGGCGTTCTACATTGGCGCACTGGGGTCGCGGGTCAACACCCAGAAGCGCCGGGAAACCCTGGCGGCGCTAGGGTTGTCGGCGGAGGCGATTGCGCGTCTGCATGGGCCGATTGGTTTGCATATCGGCAGCCACACGCCGGCGGAAATTGCGTTGTCGCTGATGGCCGAGATTGTCGCCATCAAGAACGGCGTTGCACCGATGCAGAAAAAGCCTTTGCCCGTGGTGGCTGAGTGACGGTCACGGCGATTGTATTGGCAGCGGGGCAGGGCAGTCGTTTTCGCGCCCAGGCGGGGGCTGACCAGGACAAGCTGTTGGCCAATTGCGTAGGCCTGGACGGTGTGACGCGGCCAGTGATTGAACAGGTGCTGAGGAATTTGCCTGCGGGCGTTACAAGGCGCTGGCTGGTGACTTCGCCGCAGCGTACGACGGTCATTCGCCTGGCTCGGGAATATGGGTGTGAAGTTCTGCTGCTGCACTCGGCGGGTATGGGTGACAGTCTTGCGGCGGCGGTTGCGGCCAGTGGTCCGGCAGAGGGCTGGTTGGTGGTGCTGGGGGATATGCCGTTTATTCGGTCATCGAGTATTGAACGGGTGATAGCTGGGTTGGAGAAGGGTGGGATCAGTGTGCCGGTGCAGGAGGGACAGTATGGGCATCCAGTTGCGTTTGGCCAGGCTTTTGGGGCTGGGCTGATGGCGTTGACCGGTGATCGTGGAGCCAGGCCGTTGTTTGCTCGGGTGGTGGTGAGAGAGGTCGTAGTTGATGATCCTGGTGTGCTCTGGGATATCGACCTGCCACATTCTTTGGCCTTCAAGCAGGACTAAATGTGGGAGGGGGCTTGCTCCCGATAGCAGAGTATCAGTTGGCACATGTATCAACTGACCCACCGCTATCGGGAGCAAGCCCCCTCCCACACTGGAACTGCGAGAATTTCCAGAATGCATAAAAAAGCCCCGCCTGATCACTCAGGCGGGGCTTTTTGGTTGCTGCGCGAGGGGTTTAGTCTCGTGCTTCTGCTTCCTGTGCAGCGGCGGCTGCGGCAGCTTCGGCTTCCTTGCGACGACGACGCACTTCGCGTGGGTCGTTCGGCGCACGGCCGTTTTCGGTCAGGGCGCTGGCCGGTGCGGCTTCAACCACTGGCGCTGCCACTTCGGCAACGACAGGTGCTTCAACCACAGGCGCAGGCTCAGCGACTGGTGCAGGCTCAACCACCGGGGCTGGCTCGGCAACAACCACTTCGGCAACCGGTGCTGGCGCTTCTTCTACCACGGGGGCAGGGGCTGGCGCTTCAGCCGGAGTGGCAGGTTCGGCAGTCCACTGGAAGGCGGTCTGTTCTTCACGAACTTCACGAACTTCACGAACTTCTGGAGCCGCTTCGACAACCGGTGCTTCGACAACCGCTTCAACCACTGGCTGAGGTTCAACCACCGGAGCCGGTTCAACCGCGACCACTTCAACTTCTGGCTGGGTTTCTTGAACCTGCGCAACTTCCACTTCCGGAACAACCGGCGCTTCAATTGGCGTGGTGGCTTCGACAACAGAGGCCTCGACAACTGGCGCTTCAACGACCGGCGTTTCAGCAACCGGTGCTTCAACGACTGGGGTCTCGGCAACAGGTGCTTGCACCGCAACGGTTTCTTCAACAGCGGCGGTAGCGCGTTCAGCCTGCTCGTTGGCCTGGGCTTCGGCAGGAGCGCTGATGACCGAGCTGGCAACGGCAGCAGTCACGGCCAGGCCGGCAGCCAGTTCGGTGCCGGTAGGTTCGTTGGTTGCAGCTTCTGCGTTCTCGCCGGTCTCTTCCGAGCCTTCGATCACGTTGCCATTGGCATCACGTTGACGCTCACGACGGTTGCTGCGACGACGCTGGCCACGGGAGCGGCGGCGTGGACGATCGCCTTCGGCGCCTTCCTGGCCGTCTTCCTGCAGTTGCTCTTCACCGGTCAGTACTTCTTCTTCACTGGCGGCAGCGGCTTGCTCGGCGCGTGGCTGGCGTTCTTCGCGTGGGGCGCGTGGTTGACGCTCTTCACGGGGGGCACGCTCTTCACGCGGCTGGCGCGCCGGGCGTTCTTCGGCAACCACGGCAGTAGCAGCAGCGGCAGGTGCGGCGTCCAGCGGCTCGCGCAGTTCACGCACACGCTCTTCGCGTTCGCCGCGTGGCTTGCGGTCTTCACGCGGGGCACGTGGCGTACGTGGTGCGCGTTCTTCACGCGGTGCACGTTCTTCACGGGCTACGGCCGGGGTTTCTTCACGGGCTTCGCGAGGCGCACGTTCTTCACGCGGGGCGCGTTCTTCACGAGGCTTGCGCTCTTCGTCACGGCGACCGTTACGGTTGCGGCTCTGCTGGCGACCGTTGCGACGCTCTTCGTTGCGTGCTGGGCGTTCGGTGGCAGGTTTTTCAACCACAACCGGTGCGGCAGGCTCTTCCTTGGTGGCGAACAGGCTGACCAGCGATTTCACCAGGCCTTTGAACAGGCTTGGCTCAGGCAGGGCGGCCGGGGCAGCAACTGGCGCTGCAACTTCGGTCGGAACCGGTGCGTTGGCACGGGCCGGTGCAGTCTTCACGGCAGCTTCCTGGCGAACCAGGGTGCGGGTCGCAGCGGCTGGCTGGACTTCTTCCACTTCGGCAGCGGCAGCAGCGATTTCATAGCTGGACTGGCCGCTATGGGCTTCCGGGCTGTCATCGCGCAGGCGCTGCACTTCGAAGTGCGGCGTCTCGAGGTGATCGTTCGGCAGGATGACGATACGGGCGCGGGTACGCAGTTCGATCTTGGTGATCGAGTTGCGTTTTTCGTTGAGCAAGAAAGCTGCAACCGGGATCGGCACTTGCGCGCGGACTTCGGCGGTGCGGTCTTTCAGGGCTTCTTCTTCGATCAGGCGCAGGATCGCCAGGGAAAGCGATTCAACGTCACGGATGATGCCGGTGCCGTTGCAACGCGGGCAGACAATGCCGCTGCTCTCGCCCAGGGATGGACGCAGGCGCTGACGGGACATTTCCAGCAGGCCGAAGCGCGAGATGCGGCCGACTTGCACGCGGGCACGGTCGGCTTCCAGGCATTCGCGGACTTTTTCTTCCACGGCGCGCTGGTTCTTGGCTGGGGTCATGTCGATGAAGTCGATCACGATCAGGCCGCCGATATCACGCAGGCGCAACTGGCGGGCGATCTCTTCAGCCGCTTCCAGGTTGGTCTGCAGGGCGGTTTCTTCGATGTCGCTACCTTTGGTCGCACGGGCCGAGTTGATGTCGATGGACACCAGGGCTTCGGTCGGGTCGATCACGATGGAGCCGCCGGAAGGCAGTTCGACCACGCGCTGGAAGGCGGTCTCGATCTGGCTTTCGATCTGGAAACGGTTGAACAGCGGCACGCTGTCTTCGTACAGCTTGATCTTGCTGGCGTACTGCGGCATCACCTGGCGAATGAAGGTCAGGGCTTCGTCCTGGGCTTCAACGCTGTCGATCAGCACTTCGCCGATGTCCTGGCGCAGGTAGTCGCGGATGGCGCGGATGATCACGTTGCTTTCCTGGTAGATCAGGAACGGCGCGGAACGATCCAGGGACGCTTCTTTGATGGCGGTCCACAGTTGCAGCAGGTAGTCGAGGTCCCACTGCATTTCTTCGCTGCTGCGGCCCAGGCCGGCAGTGCGCACGATCAGGCCCATGTCGGCCGGTGCGATCAGGCCGTTGAGCGCTTCACGCAGTTCGTTGCGCTCTTCGCCTTCGATGCGACGGGAAATGCCGCCGGCACGCGGGTTGTTCGGCATCAGGACCAGGTAGCGGCCTGCCAGGCTGATGAAGGTGGTCAGGGCGGCGCCCTTGTTGCCACGCTCTTCTTTTTCGACCTGGACGATGACTTCCTGGCCTTCGCTCAGGACGTCCTTGATGTTCACGCGGCCTTCAGGGGCTTTCTTGAAGTATTCGCGGGAGATTTCCTTGAGGGGCAGGAAGCCGTGGCGCTCGGAGCCGAAATCGACAAAGGCAGCCTCAAGGCTTGGTTCGATGCGAGTAATACGGCCTTTGTAGATGTTGGCCTTCTTTTGCTCGCGTGCACCGGATTCGATGTCCAGGTCGTAGAGGCGTTGGCCATCTACCAGTGCAACACGCAACTCTTCGGGTTGAGTTGCGTTAATCAGCATTCTTTTCATGTTGTACCGTCGGTTTCCGGGCTGCCGGAAACGGCGTTCGGCACACACGACTTCTCACGGTCGGTGTCAGGTGCGTCAAGAGTGGTTGGCCACTCCAGTGTCCAGCAAATACAAGCCAATTGGGCCGGTATCGCGACGGACGCGTCCTGCTTGTTAGCGGTGGTGACAAAGGCACCACTTCAACAAAAGCTAAGGTCAGGAGGAGGAATCAACCGGCGACTGTGGACGAGATGAAGCGTCTAAATATAAGCCTAGTGCTACACGGTCCGACGGTTGTGCATCTCCACCCTACACGTATCCCTGATAATTCGGGTGCTGCCGCGCGCAGAATCCGCAGCGGGTTGGCATTTACCGTGTTCTCCAATGGGGAGAGCACGCTCATGGCTAAACAAGACTAGGTGTGGGCGACTGCGCTCTCACTCAGCTCTTAACAGGCGTTGTTTCCGAAGCATTCGCCGTGGTCTGGCCCAAGACTGACTGCACTTTGTGAACTGGCCGTAAATATCGGCGCAAAACGCGAGTATTCACTCTGCTTTTTGCACTCGCTTCAGGCCTCATGTCACCTGCGCTCGTTACAATCCTGAGCCTTCCAGTGTGGCGAAAGCCCCGTAGGACGGCCTCGCGTCCTGATGAATTGCGATGGTCAGGGCCGGCTGTATGCCGCATGTCCTCTGGCCAGGCCGCTTTTGGCGGCGTTCGCGACTATAGCAGCAATGATTAAGTGCTTCAATTCCATAAAAAATTGTTATCATCGCCGCCATGACGACTACCGCCCCCCAGACCCCCAGCGTCCAGCTGCTTGAGGTCTCGCCGGAATATGCCGGCCAACGCATCGACAATTTTCTCCTGGCCAGGCTCAAAGGCGTGCCCAAGACCTTGATTTACCGCATCTTGCGTAAAGGTGAAGTGCGGGTGAACAAAGGCCGGATCAAGCCCGAGTACAAGTTGCAGGCGGGCGATATCGTCCGTGTGCCGCCAGTTCGCGTGCCTGAGCGCGACGAGCCTGTGCCATTGGCCCAGGGCCTCTTGCAGCGCCTGGAAGCCTCGATTGTCTTCGAAGACAACAAGCTGATCGTGATCAACAAGCCCTGTGGTATCGCCGTTCACGGCGGCAGCGGCCTGAATTTCGGCGTGATCGAAGCCTTCCGTCAGTTGCGCCCGGACGCCAAGGAGCTGGAATTGGTCCATCGCCTTGACCGCGACACCTCCGGCCTGCTGATGATCGCCAAGAAGCGCAGCATGTTGCGCCACCTGCACACCGCTCTGCGGGGTGATGGCGTGGACAAGCGCTACATGGCGCTGGTGCGCGGCAACTGGGCCAGTTCCATCAAGAGCGTCCGTGCGCCGTTGCAGAAGAGCAACCTGCGTTCCGGTGAGCGCATGGTGGAAGTGGACGAGGAGGGCAAAGAAGCCCTGACCCTGTTCAAGGTGCTGCGCCGTTTCGGCGATTTCGCCACCATGGTCGAGGCCAAGCCGGTCACCGGGCGTACCCACCAGATTCGCGTGCACACCCTGCATGCGGGCCACTGCATTGCGGGTGATACCAAGTACGGTGACGAGGACTTCTCCAAGGAGATTCGCGACCTGGGCGGCAAGCGCCTGTTCCTGCACGCCTACATGCTCACCGTGCCGTTGCCCGATGGCGGCGAGTTGAAGCTGCAGGCGCCGGTGGATGAGATGTGGGCCAAGACCGTGGAGCGTTTGAGTGTCGCACCTTGATTACAAGCTGCTGATTTTCGATTGGGATGGCACGCTGGCCAACTCCATTGGCCGGATCGTCGAGTCGATGCACGCTGCGTCGACCCGCTCGGGTTATGCGTTGTGCAGCGATTTCGCGGTCAAGGGCATCATTGGCCTGGGTTTGCCCGAGGCGATTCGCACCTTGTACCCCGAAATCTCTGACGCCGAACTGGTCACGTTCCGCGATCACTACGCCGATCACTACATCGCGCTGGAGGCTACGCCCTCGCCGTTGTTCGAAGGCGTCGTAGAGTCCCTGGATGCCTTCCGTGCGCAGGGTTACCACCTGGCCGTTGCCACCGGCAAGGCCCGGCGCGGCTTGGACCGCGTGCTCAAGGCCCACGGTTGGGAAGATTATTTCGACATCACCCGTGCTGCCGATGAAACCGCCAGCAAACCGCACCCTCTGATGCTTGAGCAGATCATGGCCCATTGCGGTGTGTCGCCGCGCCAGGCGTTGATGGTGGGCGATGCCTCCTTCGACCTGATGATGGCGCGCAACGCGGGCATGGACAGTGTGGCGGTCAGCTACGGAGCCCAGGCTGCCGAAGCCTTGCAGCACTATGAACCGCGGCTGACGATCGATCATTTTTCTGAATTGCAGGCCTGGCTCAGCCGGGCCCAATAAGTCTTTGCTGGGGTTGATGGCATGAGTGACGAGTGGAAAGCGCCCGAAAAGGCTGAAAACACGGATGACAAGAGCTGGAAGCTCCTGGAGAAGACCCTCCTGGCCAGCGTTCAGGAGCAGCGTCGTTCACGGCGTTGGGGGATTTTCTTCAAGCTGCTGACCTTCACCTATCTGATCATCATGCTGGTGCTGTTCAGCCCATTGATGGACATGGAAAAAAGCGCAACCCGTGGCGCCAATTACACCGCTCTCATCGAAGTGCGCGGCGTGATTGCCGACAAGGAGCCCGCCAGCGCCGACAATATTGTCAGCAGCCTGCGTGCAGCGTTTGAAGACCCTAAGGTCAAGGGTGTGATCCTGCGCATCAATAGCCCAGGTGGCAGTCCGGTGCAGTCGGGCTATGTGTATGACGAGATTCGCCGTCTGCGTGGCCTGCACCCGGATATCAAGCTCTATGCGGTAATTTCCGATCTGGGCGCTTCGGGTGCTTATTACATCGCCAGTGCCGCCGACCAGATTTACGCCGACAAGGCCAGCCTGGTGGGCTCCATCGGTGTGACCGCGGCCGGTTATGGGTTTGTCGGTGCCATGGAGAAGTTGGGGGTAGAGCGTCGTACCTATACCTCAGGTGAGCACAAGTCGTTTCTCGATCCGTTCCAGCCGCAAAAGGCTGATGAAACTGCGTTCTGGCAAAGCGTGCTCGATACGACTCACCGCCAGTTCATCGCCAGCGTGAAGCAGGGGCGTGGGGATCGCTTGAAGGATAAAGACCATCCGGAGTTGTTCTCCGGGTTGGTGTGGTCAGGTGAGCAGGCGTTGCCGCTGGGCTTGATCGATGGCCTGGGCAGCGCCAGCCTGGTGGCGCGGGACGTGATCGGTGAGAAAGAGCTGGTGGACTTCACTGTGCAGGAGTCGCCGTTTGACCGGTTCTCCAAGAAGCTGGGTGCCAGTGTGGCGGAGAAGTTGGCGCTGTATATGGGCTTCCAGGGCCCAAGCCTGCGCTGAGATCCTGAGCCTGCTGTAGATCAAAATGTGGGAGGGGGCTTGCCCCCGATTGCGGTGTGTCAGCTACAGGTGAGCTGGCTGATCCACCGTCATCGGGGGCAAGCCCCCTCCCACATTTGGTTTTCGATGTGCTTTAAGGGATTTGCACGCCTTCAGCTACGAGCATGTCCACCAGCCGAATCAACGGCAGGCCCACCAAGCTCGTGGCGTCCGGCCCTTCAGTGCTTTGGAACAAGCTCACTCCAAGCCCCTCTGCCTTGAAGCTGCCCGCACAGTCATACGGCTGCTCAATCCGCAGATAGCGCTCGATCCGCTCCACATCCAGCTCACGCATCTGTACGGTAAACGGCACGCAATCGACCTGGCAGTGGCCTGTCTCGGTATTGAGCAATGCCAGGCCGGTCAAAAAGCTGACCCGCTTGCCGCTGGCGGCCAATAACTGTTCGCGGGCATTTTCGAAGGTGTGGGGTTTGCCGATAATGCGCCCTTCGAGCGCGGCCACCTGGTCGGAGCCGATGATCAAATGCCCTGGGTGGTTGGCAGCCAAGGCGCGCGCTTTGTGTTCAGCCAGGCGCTTGACCAGTTCTACGGCTGACTCATTTTTGCGGTGGCTTTCGTCGATGTCCGGCGAGCTGCAGGTGAATGGCAGGCGCAGGCGGCTGAGCAATTGCCGGCGATAAACCGAGCTGGATGCGAGTAATAAAGGCAGCATGGCGGTCTCCTAAGGGCAGCGGGGGATTCTAGCTGCGTGACCGGCTGACGCACAGGGCTGAATTTCCTTTGACATGGCTGGGTGCATCCCTATAATGCTGCGCCTATGTTGAATGACCCGATTCCACCTCACGTTGACCCGCGCAAATTGGCTGATCGTGGCACTTCCCTTCAAGGTGAGTTGCTGCTGGCCGATTTGGAGAGACTCTGCGACCCGCTTTCCGACACCGTCGGTACGGTCCAGGCTAAATTCGTTTTTGAACGAGATGAACGTAAATCTGTGGTAATCCACAGCTTTATCGACACCGAAGTCAAAATGGTTTGCCAGCGTTGTCTTGAGCTGGTCACCCTGCCGATCCACAGCGAATGCAGTTATGCCGTGGTGAAGGAGGGTGCGAATACCCAGTCGTTGCCGAAAGGTTATGACGTGCTGGAACTGGGCGAAGATCCATTGGATCTGCATGCACTGATCGAGGAGGAGCTTCTGCTCGCCTTGCCCATTGTGCCTGCTCATCATCCGGAAGAATGCCAGCAGCCGGAGGGGCTCGATGACGAGCCCGAGCCGAGCGAGGACGAGGTAACGCGGTCCAACCCGTTCAGTGTATTGGCGCAGTTAAAGCGTGACCCAAACGTTTAGGAGTTAATCAATTATGGCTGTTCAGCAGAACAAAAAATCCCGCTCCGCCCGTGACATGCGTCGTTCGCACGACGCTCTCGAGGCAAGCACCCTGTCCGTAGAAAAGACCACCGGTGAAGTTCACCTGCGTCACCACGTATCGCCAGAAGGCGTATACCGTGGCCGTAAAGTGATCGACAAGGGCGCTGACGAGTAATCACTTGTCTGCTCTAGTCATCGCGATAGACGCAATGGGCGGGGACTTCGGTCCCCGCAGCATTGTCCAGGCCTGCATTGCCAGCCTGTCTGCTACACCCTCGCTGCACCTGACCCTCGTCGGTCAACCCTCCTTACTTGAAGACCTGATTGCCAGCCATCCGGCGGTGGATCGCGCGCGCCTGACGATTACGCCGGCCAGCGAAACCATCGGCATGGATGAAAAGCCAGCGGCGGCCCTGCGTGGCAAGCCTGACTCTTCAATGCGGGTGGCTCTGGAGTTGCTGCGTGACGGCAAGGTGCAAGCCTGTGTCAGTGCCGGCAATACCGGAGCGTTGATGGCCCTGTCGCGTTTTGTGCTCAAAACGCTGCCGGGGATCGATCGGCCGGCGATGGTAGCGGCGATCCCGACGCAGAAAGGCTACTGCCAGTTGCTGGACCTGGGTGCGAATGTCGATTGCAGTGCCGAGCACTTGTTCCAGTTCGCTGTGATGGGCTCGGTGGCCGCCGAGGCGCTGGGTGTGGCCCGTCCGCGGGTGGCTTTGCTCAATATCGGCACCGAAGACATCAAGGGTAACCAGCAGGTCAAGCTCGCCGCTACCTTGTTGCAAGGGGCGCGAGGCTTGAACTACATCGGTTTTGTCGAAGGTGACGGTTTGTACCGGGGTGAGGCCGATGTGGTGGTGTGCGATGGGTTTGTCGGCAATATCCTGCTCAAGTCCAGCGAAGGCCTGGCGACGATGATCGCCAGTCGTATTGAAACCCTGTTCCGGAAAAATCTGGCTTCACGCCTGGTCGGTGCCCTGGCGCTGCCGTTGATGCGGCGCTTGCAGGCCGACCTGGCGCCGGCGCGGCACAACGGGGCGAGTTTTCTTGGTCTGCAGGGCATTGTGGTGAAGAGTCATGGCTCGGCGGGCGTTGAGGGCTTTCAAAGCGCGATTGCACGGGCCCTGATCGAGATTCAGGAAAACCTGCCGCAGCGCTTGCACGGCCGTCTTGAGGACCTGTTGCCTTAGGCGAATTGGCCCGAAAATGCTTAAATGTGACCGGTCAGTTCAATTGACCATCCAATCTGTCAGTTTCGCGCGCTCCCATCCATTCATCTTACGATCGGGGGCGTCTATTTTTCGACGACCAGATCATTAGGGGCTTGTTACATGTCTACATCCCTCGCATTCGTCTTTCCAGGGCAGGGTTCGCAGTCCCTCGGCATGTTGGCCGAGCTGGGCGCGCAATACCCTTTGATCCTGGATACCTTCAAGGAAGCTTCCGACGCCCTGGGTTACGACCTGTGGGCACTGACCCAGCAAGGGCCGGAAGAACAGCTCAACCAAACCGATAAAACCCAGCCGGCCATCCTGACCGCTTCGATCGCGCTGTGGCGCTTGTGGCTGGCTGAAGGTGGCGCGAGCCCAGCTTTCGTTGCTGGTCACAGCCTGGGCGAATACAGCGCCCTGGTTGCAGCCGGCAGCCTGACCCTGGGTGAAGCGGTCAAGCTGGTGGAGCGTCGCGGCCAACTGATGCAAGAGGCCGTCCCGGCCGGTCAGGGCGGCATGGCCGCTATCCTGGGCCTGGACGACGCTGTAGTGATCGAAGCCTGCGCCGAAGCAGCCCAGGGCGAAGTGGTCAGTGCCGTGAACTTCAACTCCCCAGGCCAGGTGGTGATCGCCGGTGCCAAGGCTGCCGTTGAGCGTGCCATCGAAGGCTGCAAGGCCCGTGGCGCCAAGCGTGCGTTGCCGTTGCCGGTGAGCGTACCGTCCCACTGCGAGCT
Organism: Pseudomonas kairouanensis; assembly: GCF_004682055.1. Taxonomy (GTDB): domain Bacteria; phylum Pseudomonadota; class Gammaproteobacteria; order Pseudomonadales; family Pseudomonadaceae; genus Aquipseudomonas; species Aquipseudomonas kairouanensis. Next base: position 17,732 of record NZ_QUZU01000060.1, read on the forward strand.
GATGCGCCCGGCTGCCGAGCGTTTTGCCGAGTCCATCGCCGCCATCAACTGGCAGGCGCCGCAGATCCCGCTGGTACAGAACGTCAGCGCAGCTGTTGCTGCCGACCTCGACACCCTCAAGCGTGACCTGCTGGAACAGCTCTACAAGCCCGTACGCTGGGTTGAATCGGTTCAGACCCTGGCGGCCAATGGTGCCACCGAACTGGTTGAATGTGGCCCGGGCAAAGTCCTGGCCGGCCTGAACAAGCGCTGCGCCGACGGTGTGTCGACCGCTAACCTCAATACCCCGGATGCCTTCGCTGCCGCTCGCGCAGCACTGGCCTGAAGAATTAGGAGAAGCCTGCATGAGTCTGCAAGGTAAAGTTGCACTGGTTACCGGCGCTAGCCGTGGCATTGGCCAGGCGATTGCCCTGGAACTGGGCCGTCAAGGCGCCGTTGTCATCGGTACCGCCACGTCGGCTTCGGGCGCTGAGCGTATCGCCGCGACCTTGAAGGAAAACGGCGTACAGGGCACCGGCCTTGAGCTGAATGTGACCAGCGATGAATCCGTGGCCGCTGTATTGGCCCAGATCACTGCCGAGTTCGGCGCACCGGCTATTCTGGTGAACAACGCCGGTATCACCCGCGATAACCTGATGATGCGCATGAAAGACGACGAGTGGTACGACGTAGTCGATACCAACTTGAACAGTCTGTTTCGCCTGTCCAAGGGCGTTTTGCGCGGCATGACCAAGGCGCGTTGGGGCCGAATTATCAATATTGGCTCCGTAGTGGGTGCCATGGGCAACGCAGGCCAAGTAAACTATGCGTCCGCCAAAGCCGGCCTGGAAGGTTTCAGCCGTGCATTGGCTCGTGAAGTCGGCTCGCGGTCGATTACGGTCAACTCGGTGGCCCCTGGGTTCATCGATACCGATATGACCCGCGAACTGCCGGAAGCACAGCGTGAAGGCTTGCTGACGCAGATTCCGCTGGGCCGTCTGGGTCAGGCTCAAGAGATCGCGAATGTGGTCGCTTTCCTGGCATCCGACGGTGCGGCATACGTGACTGGGGCTACAATCCCGGTGAACGGCGGGATGTACATGAGTTAAATTGTGACGGATCGCTTCAAAAAAATGTCATACGAGCTGTCTAAAATCCGTTATAAAGCTGCAACTTAATTTATAGGCAGGTGGCCGTCCGGGTACGTGGTGAAGCTTTCAGTTGAAAAGCTGAAAAGGCTTTCTATACACTTACCCACTGGCCAGCTGCCTGAATTTGTCCATTAGGAGTTAAACAAGGTATGAGCACCATCGAAGAGCGCGTCAAGAAAATCGTTGCCGAGCAACTGGGCGTTAAAGAAGAAGAAGTGGTAAACACTGCTTCCTTCGTTGAAGACCTGGGTGCCGATTCCCTTGACACCGTTGAGCTGGTGATGGCTCTGGAAGAGGAATTCGAGACCGAAATCCCGGACGAAGAAGCTGAAAAAATCACTACTGTTCAAGCTGCTATCGACTACGTTACTAGCCACCAGGCGTAATAGTTTTTAGTCGTCGCTTGCTGTTGGGAAAAACCGCACTGCTGTTACAGCGTGCGGTTTTTTCTTTAGCTCCAAAGCAAAAGTGTCGTCATTAGAAAAAGGAGAGTGCTGTGTCGCGTAGACGCGTCGTAGTCACCGGTATGGGTATGTTGTCGCCACTGGGTACGGATGTGCCGAGCAGTTGGCAGGGCATTCTGGCTGGCCGCAGTGGTATTGGTCTGATCGAACACACGGACCTTTCTGCCTATTCCACCCGTTTTGGCGGCTCGGTAAAGGGCTTCAATGTCGAGGAATATCTCTCGATCAAAGAGTCCCGCAAGCTCGACCTGTTCATTCAATACGGCCTGGCAGCCGGTTTTCAGGCAGTGCGTAACGCTGGCCTGGAAGTCACCGATGCCAACCGTGACCGCATTGGCGTGGCCATGGGTTCGGGTATTGGTGGCTTGACCAATATCGAAGAAACCAGCCGCATCCTGCACGATACTGGCCCCCGTCGAATTTCACCGTTCTTCGTGCCGGGCTCGATCATCAATATGATTTCCGGGTTCCTGTCCATCCACCTCGGCGCACAGGGGCCTAACTACGCGATCGCCACGGCGTGCACCACCGGTACGCATTGCATCGGCATGGCGGCGCGCAATATCGCCTACGACGAAGCCGACGTGATGATCGCCGGCGGCGCCGAAATGGCAGCCTGCGGCCTGGGCATGGGCGGCTTCGGCGCATCCCGTGCGTTGTCGACCCGCAACGACGAACCGACCCGTGCCAGCCGTCCGTGGGACAAGGGCCGTGACGGTTTCGTCCTGTCTGATGGCGCCGGCGCGCTGGTGCTGGAAGAGTTGGAGCACGCCAAGGCGCGTGGTGCCACCATCTACGCCGAGCTGATCGGCTTTGGCATGAGCGGTGACGCCTACCACATGACCTCGCCGCCGTCCGACGGTGCCGGTGCTGCGCGTTGCATCACCAACGCCCTGCGCGATGCCAAGGTCAATCCCGACCAGGTGCAGTACATCAACGCCCACGGCACTTCCACGCCCACGGGCGACCTGGCGGAAGCCGAAGCCATCAAGTCGGTATTCGGTGAGCACGCCTACAACCTGGCGGTCAGCTCCACCAAGTCCATGACGGGTCACCTGTTGGGTGCCGCGGGCGCGGTCGAGGCGATCTTCAGTGTGATGGCCATCAAGGACCAGGTCGCGCCGCCGACCATCAACCTGGATGAGCCGGACGAAGGCTGCGACCTGAACTTCGTGCCTCACGAAGCGCAACCGATGCCGATCGACGTGGCGATTTCCAACTCGTTCGGCTTTGGTGGCACCAACGGTTCCCTGGTGTTCCGCCGGTTCGCCGAGTGATGGACAGCTGGGTTGACGGTCAACCAGAGGGCAGCGTGCCCCTGAAAGATCGCGGCCTGGCATATGGCGATGGGCTCTTCGAAACCATCGCCGTCAAGGCCGGGCAGCCCGTGCTGCTTGAACGTCACCTGCAACGCCTCCAAGAGGGTTGCAGGCGTTTGGCGCTCGTTGCGGACCACGCATTGATCCGCAGCGAAGTGCTGGCCTATGCCGCCGTCCTCGGTGACGGTGTGCTCAAGTTGATCCTCACCCGCGGCGACAGCCTGCGCGGCTATGGCATCAACCCTGGCGCCCCGGTGCGCCGTATCCTGCAGGGCAGCGCGCCTGCCACCTATCCCCTGGCCCATGGAAGCGAAGGCATCCGCCTGTTTCCGTGCGCCACCCGCTTGGCCGAGCAGCCGTTGCTGGCAGGTCTCAAGCACCTCAATCGCCTGGAACAAGTGATCGCCCGCGCAGAATGGCAAGATGCCGAGCACGCTGAAGGCTTGATGCTGGATCTGTCCGGCCGGGTTATCGAAGGCGTATTCAGCAACCTGTTCCTGGTGCGCAACGGCTTGTTACTAACCGCCGATCTGACCCGATGCGGCGTCGCCGGGGTGATGCGCGCCGAGATCCTGGCCCAGGCGCAAACCCTGGGCATCCCGGTGGCCGTGGCTGACATCAGTCTTGAGCAGTTGCAGCAGGCTGATGAAGTCTTTGTGTGCAATAGCGTTTATGGCATTTGGCCGGTGCGTGGGTGCGCTGCGATAAGCTGGTCGGTTGGGCCGCTCACCCGTAAACTGCAGGGCATTGTTCGCGCGCTATTAGGGATTTGAGTTGATACGAAAACTGGTTGTACTGCTGCTGGTCGTTCTGCTCTCGGCGGCGTTGCTGTTGGGCTATGGCGCCTGGAAATACGATTCTGCGCTCAAGCAGCCCCTGAACCTGACCGAAGAGCAATTGCTCGACGTTCCTGCGGGTGCCACACCCACCGGTACATTCAATCGCCTGGAGGCCGACGGTGTGATCGACGGCGCCTTCTGGCTGCGCTTGTACTGGCGTTTCAATCTTGACGGCCAGCCGTTGCACAGCGGTGAATACCGCATGACTCCCGGCATGACGGCGCAGGGCCTGATCGGGCTGTGGCAGCGCGGCGAAGTGGTGCAATACAGCCTGACCCTGGTGGAAGGCTGGAATTTCCGCCAGGTGCGTTCGGCCCTGGCCAAGCATGAAAAGATCGTGCAAACCCTCTCGGGCCTCAGTGACAGTGACGTCATGGACAAGCTCGGTCACCCTGGCGTGTTTCCGGAAGGGCGCTTCTTCCCCGATACGTACCGCTTCGTACGGGGCATGACCGATGTGGAATTCCTGAAAAAAGCCTACAACCGCCTGGACGATGTGCTCGCCCAGGAGTGGAGCAAGCGTGCTGCCGATGCGCCGTACACCGATCCCTACCAGGCGCTGATCATGGCTTCCCTGGTGGAGAAAGAGACAGGTGTTCCCGAGGAGCGTGGGCAAATTGCCGGCGTGTTCGTGCGTCGCCTGAAGATCGGCATGCTGCTGCAAACCGACCCTACGGTGATCTACGGCCTGGGTGAGCGCTACAACGGCAAGCTGACCCGTGCCCACCTCAAGGAGGCAACGCCTTACAACACCTACATGATTGCCGGGCTGCCACCGACGCCCATCGCCATGGTCGGCCGCGAGGCGATCCATGCCGCGCTCAATCCGGTGCCGGGCAGCAGCCTGTATTTCGTCGCCCGAGGCGATGGCAGCCATATTTTCTCCGATGACCTGGATGCGCATAATGCCGCCGTGCGCGAGTTTCAGCTCAAGCGCCGTGCCGATTACCGCTCCAGCCCGGCACCGGTGGTCAAGCCATCGGAAGACGCCGCACCACCGGCCGAGCCCGCGCCGCAAACCGACGCGCCGCAAAGCCCGCAATAATTCTGACTAAGGACTGCCTGTGACTGGCTTGTTTATTACCCTGGAAGGCCCTGAAGGCGCCGGCAAGAGCACCAACCGCGATTACCTCGCCGCGCGTTTGCGTGACGAAGGCATCGAAGTGGTGCTCACCCGCGAGCCTGGCGGCACGCCGCTGGCCGAGCGTATCCGCGAGGTGCTGCTGGCTCCGGGCGAAGAACAGATGAACCCGGACACTGAGTTGCTGCTGGTATTCGCCGCTCGTGCCCAGCATCTGGCTGAGGTGATTCGCCCAGCCCTGGCTCGCGGTGCCGTGGTGATTTGCGACCGGTTCACCGACTCCACCTACGCCTACCAGGGCGGTGGCCGAGGCTTGTCCCTGGAGCGCATCGCCAGCCTGGAAACCTTCGTCCAGGGCAATCTGCGCCCGGACCTGACCCTGCTGTTCGACTTGCCGGTGGAGGTCGGCATGGCCCGCGCCAGCGCCCGTGGCCGTCTGGATCGTTTCGAACTGGAAGGCCAGGCGTTCTTCGACGCTGTGCGCACTGCGTTCCTTAAGCGGGCCACCGCTGAGCCTGCGCGCTATCACGTATTGGACGCTGCCCAGCCATTGGCCCAGGTGCAACGCGCCATTGATGCGCTGCTACCGGCATTACTGGAGCGCGCCCGTGGCTGAAGCCTACCCGTGGCAGGACAGCCTCTGGCAGCAGTTGGCCGGCCGTGCCCAGCATGCCCACGCCTACCTGTTGCACGGGCCGATTGGCATTGGCAAGCGCGCGCTTGCCGAACGCCTGATGGCCAGCCTGCTGTGCCAGCGACCGGTCAATCTGGAAGCCTGTGGCGAATGCAAGTCCTGCCTGTTGCTCAAGGCCGGTAGCCATCCGGACAACTACCTGCTGGAGCCCGAGGAAGCCGACAAGGCGATCAAGGTCGACCAGGTACGTGACCTCGTCAGCTTCGTGGTGCAGACCGCGCAGATGGGCGGGCGCAAAGTGGTTTTGATCGAACCGGTGGAGGCGATGAACATCAACGCTGCCAACGCCTTGCTCAAGAGCCTGGAAGAACCCTCCGGCGATACCGTGCTGTTGCTGGTGAGCCATCAGTCCAGCCGTTTGCTGCCGACCATCCGCAGCCGCTGCGTGCAGCAGGCCTGCCCGTTGCCAAGCGAGGCCATGAGCCTTGAGTGGTTGGCGCAGGCATTGCCCGAATGCAACGCGCAAGAGCGTGCCGAGTTACTCACCCTGGCCGCCGGCTCGCCCCTGGCTGCCGTAAAGCTGCAAGCCCAGGGCGTTCGTGAACAACGGGCGCTGGTGGTGGACGGCGTGAAGAAACTGCTCAAGCAGGAACTGTCTGCCACTCAACTGGCTGAAACTGCCTGGAAGGATATTCCGCTGCTGCTGCTGTTCGACTGGTTCTGCGACTGGTCCAGCCTGATCCTGCGCTACCAGTTGACCCAGGACGAAAACGGCCTGGGCCTGCCGGACATGCGCAAAGTGGTGCAGTACCTGGCGCAGAAAAGCGCCCAGGACAAGGTGCTGAATATCCAGGACTGGATCCTCGCCCAACGCCAGAAAGTGCTCGGCAAGGCCAACCTCAACCGCGTGCTGCTGCTCGAAGCGCTGCTGGTGCAGTGGGTGGGTTTGCTCGGTCGCCGTTAATTCCAGTGGCCCACGGTGTAGTGTGGGCCAGACACTTTCCGTGATTAAAGTTGTAACTTCCTATGCTCGTAGATTCCCATTGCCATCTTGATCGCCTTGACCTGGCCCAGCACGCCGGTTCCCTCGATGCCGCCCTCGACGCTGCGCGCCAGCGTGGGGTAGGGCACTTCCTGTGCATTGGCGTCAGCGCCGAAAACGCCGCCGACGTCAAAGCCCTGGCCGAGCGTTATGCCGATGTGGATTGTTCGGTAGGCATCCACCCGCTGGACCTCAAGTCTGGCGAAGCCCCGGCCCTGGACTGGTTGTTGGGCGAACTCAACCACCCGCGCGTGGTGGCCATTGGCGAGACCGGCCTGGATTACCACTACGAACCCGAAGCCGCCGAATTGCAGCAGGCGTCTTTCCGCCTGCACCTGCAAGCCGCTCAGCAAACCGGCAAACCGGTCATCGTTCACACCCGTGGAGCCCGTGCCGACACCTTGACCCTGCTGCGCGAAGCGGCGCTGCCCCAGGCGGGTGTGCTGCATTGTTTCACTGAAGACTGGGACATGGCCAAGGCGGCCCTGGACCTGGGTTTCTACATTTCCCTGTCAGGCATCGTCACTTTCCGCAATGCCGACGCCCTGCGCGACGTAGCCCGCCAAGTGCCGGCCGACCGCCTGCTGGTGGAGACCGATTCGCCGTACCTGGCGCCGATCCCTCATCGGGGCAAGCCGAACTTGCCGGAGTACGTGCGTGACGTGGCCGATTACCTGGCGATGCTGCGTGGAGAGTCCGTTGAGCGTTTTGCCGAGCAGACTACCGAGAACTTCAAACGGCTGTTCCCGTTGGCTCACGTCAAATCCTAGGCAAAAAAAACCCGGGTTCTGGGGGGTGAATCCGGGCTAAGACCATTAGGAGTAAAACAAGGGTACGCGGTCCGTTGGTACCCAGGTCGGCGCGTCACTTGGGGGAGATGTCACGCCGACAGTTCAAGTATTGATCAGTATCTGATTCAGTCCAGTCGAGACTGATCGTTTTTTAAACAGATTTGGAATACGCGCGCTTCGCTTGAGTTCTCATCAAGCAGGTGCACAGGCTTAGTTGTTGCGTGTTGTTTCTGACTGATAGCGATGAAAACGTTGGCATATTGAAAGTAAAGTGCGTGGCGGGTTCACATAGGCGTTGCTCAGCGACCATTCAGTCTGGATAATCCCTCGCACCGGGCAAATCGTATCGCCTCGCATCCGTGGCGTTGCGCAACGCCCTTCCATTTTCCTCTGCAGACCTTTTCCTTATGCACAAAGAACCCCGTAAGGTCCGTGAGTTTCGCCGCCGTGAGCAGGAAATTCTCGACACCGCGCTCAAGCTGTTCCTCGAACAAGGTGAAGACAGCGTCACGGTCGAGATGATCGCGGATGCCGTGGGTATCGGCAAAGGCACGATCTATAAGCACTTCAAGTCCAAGGCCGAGATCTACCTGCGCCTGATGCTCGACTACGAGCGCGATTTGAACGAGTTGCTGCATTCGGCCGACGTCGACAAAGACAAGGAAGCGCTGTCCCGCGCCTACTTCGAGTTCCGCATGCGTGACCCGCAGCGCTACCGGCTGTTCGACCGCCTTGAAGAGAAAGTGGTCAAGGGCCACCAAGTGCCGGAAATGGTCGAGGAGCTGCACAAGATCCGCGCCTCGAACTTTGAACGCCTGACCCTGCTGATCAAGGGGCGTATCAGCGAAGGCAAGCTGGAAGACGTACCGCCGTATTTCCACTACTGCGCCGCCTGGGCGTTGGTGCACGGCGCCGTGGCGCTGTACCACTCGCCGTTCTGGAGCAATGTGCTGGAAGACCAGGAAGGCTTCTTCCAATTCCTGATGGACATTGGCGTGCGCATGGGCAACAAGCGCAAGCACAGCAGTGAGCCACCCCCTGCCGAAATCCCCGCCACCTGAGGATTTACTGCAATGCGCAGTACCCCAGGAATATACTCAGGCAAGGACGCTTGCTAAAAGTTGATTTATAGGTCAGCTTTTAGCGCGCCAGAACCATCCTCTGCCGGAGTGATCCATGATCGTTGATCGTCAAGGCAGGCGTTTTCGCAATTTGCGGATCAGCCTGACCTCAGCCTGCAATTATGCGTGTACCTACTGCGTGCCCAACGGCAAGCGGCTGGTGGCTGCCCAGGACGAACTTTCGGCCGAGGCCATGGCCCGTGGCGTGGCCTACCTGATAGAGGCGGCCGGTATCGACCGCCTGCGCATCACCGGCGGCGAACCGCTGGTCAGTCCCAAGCTGGAAGCCTTCATGGGCGCCGTGGGGCAGATGGGCCTCAGTGACATCAGCCTGACCACCAATGGTCAACTCCTGGCGCGCAAACTGCCATTGCTGGTGGACGCCGGGATCAAGCGCATCAACGTCTCCCTCGACACCCTGGACGCCGACGCCTTCCGCAGCATCGCCCGTGGCGGCGACCTGGCCACCGTGCTTGATGGCATGGACCAGGCCCGCGCCGCTGGCATCAAGATCAAGGTCAATATGGTGCCCTTACGCGGCCAGAACCTGGACCAGGTGATGCCACTGCTCGATTACTGTTTGGAGCGTGGCTACGAATTGCGTTTTATCGAGTTGATGCGCATGGGCCACCTGGCCAAGGACTCCAACGCGTTTTTGCAGCAATTCGTCAGCCTGCAGCAACTGCTCAGCCTGATCGGCGAACATCACGAATACCTGCAAGCCAATGCACCTGTGGATGCGACGGCGGTGCGCTACGAAGTGCCGGGCAAGGGCTACTTCGGCGTGATCGCCAATGAGAGCGTGCCGTTCTGTCGCACGTGTTCGCGGTTGCGCTTGTCGTCCACGGGCTGGCTGCATGGCTGTTTGTCGTCGAGCAATCGTCACTACGTCGGCGATTTGCTGGACCTGCCGCGCCATCAGGCGTTGCCGGCGTTGCAGGGGCTGTTGGTCAAAGCGTTGGGTGACAAGCAGGAAGTCGCTTTCTCAGGAGGTGCCACCATCATGAAGATCATTGGCGGTTGACCTGGTAAGACAGGCAACACAAATCCCCTGTGGGAGAGGGCTTGCCCCCGATAGCGGTGTATCAGCCAACCAATCTATAGCTGACCCACCGCCATCGGGGGCAAGCCCCCTCCCACATTTGATCTGCGTTGCTTGTGAGTGGCGCGGATTCTGCATCTCACGCCCATTCGCCGGTTTTCCGTCACCGGCTTCTGGAGGAATAGGATGCGTAGTCTGGTTTTGTTGCTGGCGTCGTTGGGCCTGACAGGTTGCATGACCGTCAGCGATATGGCCGAAGGCACCCGTTATCAGATGAGTGACGCCGGGCTGCTGGACCACAGCGACACGCGCCGTACCAACTCGGTCCGCGTGCAGCCCGATTCCTTTATCTTTATCGCCCAGGGTGCCTTCGTGCCGCCGGGCAGCGCCTATCCGCGCCCCAACGTGGTGGCCGAAGAGGCCTTCAACGGTTTCGTCGAATACTTCCCCATGGTACGCCGCGCCCGCCAGGCCGAGGGCCTGGAGCAGGCAATGGCCGAGGCTCGCGGCGCTGGCGCGCATTACTTGCTGTATTGCCGTTTTGCGGCAGCCGATGACCGCATCGGCAACGCCGACGAGTGGGCCGACCAGGAGGCCCTCGATCGTGTCGGGCTCGACACGGGTGTGATCCAGGTGATGTTGATCGAGACCAGCACCCAATATTTGATTGATACTGTGCGCATTCGCAGCCGTGGCGGTTTACTGACGTTCCACGACAACCGCCCGCAAGACCTGATTGCCCGCCCCCTCGCGCAGTACGCCCGCAGCCTGCTGGGCATGGGGGATCAATAAACGCCAGAGGAGAACCCCATGACCGATTCCGCCAAGGCCAATGACCTGTTGGCCCAACTGCCCAAAGGCAAGGGGCCGGCGCCGGTTCACCTGTGGAACCCGGACTTCTGTGGCCATATCGACATGCGCATTGCCCGCGACGGCACTTGGTTCTACCAAGGCACGCCGATCGGGCGTAAGCCCATGGTCAAGTTGTTCTCCAACATCATTCGCCGCGATGGCGATGAGTACTTCCTGGTCACTCCCGTAGAAAAAGTCGGCATCAGTGTCGATGACGCGCCCTTTGTCGCCGTCACCCTGGAAGTGGAGGGGGAGGGTGAACACCAACTGCTGCGTTTTACCACCAATGTCGATGAGTCGATTGAGGCCGGCCTGGAGCACCCTCTGCGAGTCGTGATCGACCCCGTTACCCAAGAGCCGTCACCCTATCTGCGAGTGCGCACCAACCTTGAAGCCCTGGTGCATCGCAACGTGTTCTACCAATTGGTGGAGCTGGCGGTGAGCCGTCTGATCAACGGTCAGAACTGGCTGGGCGTCTGGAGCAGCGGGGAGTTTTTCCGCATTGGCCTGGAGCCCTGAGGCCGACCTTTTCACTTCCCTGAAATAATTCGCTTGCTGCACACGACCGCTTTCGGTTATCAATTTGTACATGATTAGACATGTTCGATTTGATAAGAAAAAACGCGTCGTCGACGAGCTTATCCGCCGTATCGAGGGCGGGGTGATGGCCGACGGTTTCCTGCTGCCGGGTGAGCACCAATTGGCCGAGGAGTTTGCGGTCAGCCGCGGCACCTTGCGTGAAGCCCTGGCCGAACTCAAGCGCCGCAATTACATTGCGACCCAAAGCGGGGTCGGCTCCATCGTCACCTTTGACGGGATGGTGCTCGATCAGCGCAGCGGTTGGGCACAAGCCCTGGCCGATACCGGTGCCTTGGTGAACACCGATACCCTGCGCCTGGAAGCCGTGACCCGCCCGGACCTGCGCAGCCGCTTCGGCAGCGACCAATTCATCGCCCTGGACCGCCGTCGGCGCACGCCCGATGGCACTGCTGTCTCCCTGGAACGTTCACTGATGCCTGCCTCTGGCGGCCTGGAAAGCCTGCCCCAGGTGGGCCTGATCGACAACTCGCTGACCATCACGCTGGCGGCCTACGGCTATGTCGGTGCCGAAGGTGACCAGTGGATCGGCGCTGAACCCCTCAGCGATGAAGACGCCCAACTGCTGGGGCGCCCGGCGGGGACGGTGTTCCTCAAGGCGTCCCGCACCACCTACGACCGCCGTGAGCGGTTTATGGAGCATGTCGAAAGCTTGCTCGACCCTCTGCACTTTCGCTTGCATCTCCAGTTCGGGAATTCGAAATGACCTCGTCTACACGCGCACTCGGCGCCTTTTACGGTCTGGCCTTGGGCGATGCCTTGGGCATGCCTACGCAGTCACTGAGCCGTGAGCAAGTACGTGAACGCTTCGGCGCAATCACGGCACTGGAAGATGCCGGTGCCGACCAACCCATCGCGCCGAATATGCCCGCTGGCTCCATCACCGATGACACCGAGCAGGCTGTGTTGGTCGGCCAATTGCTGGTCGAAGGCCAGGGCAGCATCGAACCCACCGTGCTCGCCCAACGCCTGATCGACTGGGAAGCCGTGATGCGCGCCAAGGGTTCCCAGGACTTGCTCGGGCCGTCGACCAAGCGCGCCATCGACATGATTCTCGCCGGCCACACACCCGAAGAATCCGGGCGCTACGGCACCACCAATGGCGCGGCCATGCGCATCACGCCGGTGGGCATTGCTGCAGACGTCAGCGACCCGGCCGGATTTATCCAGGCAGTTATCCAGGCTTGCCAAGTCACCCACAACACCACCCTCGGCATCTCCAGCGCAGCGGCGGTCGCGGCGGTGGTTTCGGCAGGCATCAACGGCGCAGACCTGGGCGAAGCCCTGAACATTGGCACCCAGATCGCCCAGCAGGCCGAAGGCCATGGCCACTGGATCGCCGGCGGACGCATTTCCACGCGTATCAGTTGGGCCCGCACCTTGAGCGTGGGCAGCGGTGACCAGGCGTTGTTTGCCGACTTGCTCTACGAACTGATCGGCACCTCGGTGGCGTCCCAGGAGTCGGTGGTGGTGTCGTTTGCCCTGGCCCAGCAAGTGGCCGTGGGCGAAATGAATGCCTTTCAAGCCCTGTGCCTGGCCGCCAGCCTGGGAGGCGATACCGACACGATTGCCGCGATTCTTGGCGCGATGCTGGGTGCCTGCCTGGGCATGCAGTGCTGGCCCGAGGCGATGATCGAGCAGGTCAAGCGCGTCAATGGTTTGGACTTGGAGCCGCTAGTGCAAGGGCTACTCCAATTGCGCTGACCGGCACCTATCCAAAATGTGGGAGCGGGCTTGCTCGCGAATGCGGTGTGTCAGTCACTGCTGCAACAACTGAAAGATCGCATTCGCGAGCAAGCCCGCTCCCACATTTGACCGAGTTGAATAGAAGATTTGCCACAACCACAACAATATCGGCACCAGGAGTCACCCCCACATGAGCAACACCTCTTCCGGCCAAAGTGCTGGGCAATTGGAAACACGCGGTATCGAACCGGTCCCTGAAGGCGAGTGCAACGGCCACCCGCTGCAACTCTTTTGGGTGTGGTTCGCGGCCAATATCAGCATCCTCGGCTTGCCGTTGGGCGCAACATTGGTGGCGTTCCGCGGCCTGGCGATCTGGCAGGCGGTCATCGTCGCGATCCTCGGCGCCGCAGGTTCATTTGCGGTAGTCGGCATCATCTCCATCGCCGGCCGGCGTGGCCGTGCGCCGAGCCTGACCCTGTCCCGCGCCATCTTTGGCGTGCGCGGCAATATCGGGCCGACGCTGGTGTCGCTGATGTCGCGCCTGGGCTGGGAAACCGTCAACACCACCACTGCGGCCTTTGTGTTGCTGTCGTTGTGTTCGATCCTGTTCGGCACCGCCGTCGAGGCCAAGAGTGCGCCGGTGCTGACGCTGATCTTCATCGCGATTTTCGTGCTGCTGACCCTGTCGGTGTCCGGCCTGGGGCATGCCACCTTGCTGGTCATCCAGAAGTGGGCGACCTACGTGTTCGGTGCCTTGAACATCCTGGTGGGCGGTTTCCTCTGCGCCACCATCGACTGGAGCGCGGTGTTCAACGCCACGCCTGCTCCGCTGAGCGCGATGATCATCGGCGTCGGCACCATGGCCGCTGGCACCGGTATCGGTTGGGCCAACGCCGGGGCCGACATGTCGCGTTACCAGCACCGCAGCGTCAAGGCTGTGCGCCTGGTAGCTTCAGCCGCCTTTGGTGCGGGCATTCCACTGGTGCTGCTGATCACCCTCGGTGGTTTGCTGTCGGTGGGTAACAACGACCTGGCTTCGGCCACCGACCCGATCATCGCGATCCGCGACATGTTGCCGACCTGGATGGCCGTGCCATACCTGATCACCGCGTTTGGCGGGCTGCTGCTGTCGAACAACCTGTCGGTGTACTCGGCGGGCCTCACCCCTTGACCCTGGGCCTCAAGGTCAAGCGCGTGCATGCGGTGATCGTCGATATCGTCGCGATCTTCGCCGGCTCGATCTACTTCATGCTGATCGCCGACAGTTTCTACGGCCCCTTCATCACCTTTATCTCGCTGTTGGCGGTGCCGATCACCGCATGGGTGGGCATCTTCGTGGTTGACCTGATCCACCGTCACTACTACAGCCCCACGGACCTGTTGGACGTAAGCCCAAGCAGTGCCTACTGGTACCGCGGCGGTGTGGAATGGCGCGCGTTCGGCGCGTGGGCGGTGGCGATTGTGCTGGGTTTCAGCTTCACCACCATCGGCACCACTGCCGACAATATCTGGTTCGCCGGGCCGTTGTCCGACTCCTGGCTGGGCCACAATGGCCTGGGCTGGATCGTTACCTTCCTGGTGGCTGGCGGGATTTATTGGGTACTGGGCGGCGCCACTGACCGTCGTCCGGCTTTGGTAGAGCGTCACCATGTCTAGATTGCTGCACACAGGCCAGGTCATCATCGACCTGGTGATGGCCCTCGACACCTTGCCCGCAAGCGGCGGTGACGTGCTGGCGCGATCGGCCAATTTCGAAGCGGGCGGTGGCTTCAACGTGATGGCAGCTGCACGTCGCAACGGCCTGCCGGTGGTGTACCTCGGCCGCCATGGCAACGGCCGTTTCGGCGACCTGGCCCGCGCGGCGATGCAGGCAGAAGGCGTGGAGATTGCCCAGGCGGCCAGCCCCGACAAAGACACCGGCTTATGCGTGTCGCTGACCGAGGCCACCACCGAGCGCACCTTCATTTCCCATCTCGGGGCAGAAGGCGACTTGAGTGCCGAGGATTTGGCCCGCGTGACCTCGCAGCCGGGGGACTACGTGTACGTCAGCGGTTATAGCCTGTTGCTGGACGGCAAGGCCCAGGCGCTGCTCGATTGGGTTGTGGCGTTGCCCCCTGAGATCAGCGTGGTGTTTGATCCGGGCCCGTTGGTCAAGGCGCCGGGTTCGGCGCTGATGGCGACGTTGCTGCCGCGTATCGATATCTGGACCAGCAATGGTCCGGAGGCCCTGGCATTCACCGGTGCGAGTACGCTGGCCGAGGCACTGAGCGCGTTGCAAAGCCATCTGCCGCAGGATGCACTGCGGGTGGTGCGCGATGGGTCCAATGGCTGCTGGGTGAATGCCGAGCATGTGCCGGGCTTCAAGGTCAAAGCGGTGGACAGCAACGGCGCGGGGGATGCCCATGCGGGGGTGTTTATTGCAGGGTTGGCCAATGGCCTGAAACCGACTGATGCAGCCCGGCGTGCCAATGCGGCAGCGGCCTTGGCGGTGACCCGCTGGGGCCCGGCGACATCTCCCGGCACTGGTGAAGTCGACGCGCTACTCACTGAATAAACTCGATCATTACTGTGGGAGCGGGCTTGCTCGCGAAAGCGGTGGGTCAGCTTGCATATGTATTGGCTGACACACCGCTTT
>NZ_QUZU01000061.1 GCF_004682055.1 Pseudomonas kairouanensis
GTTTTGACCGAGTACGGCCCAAAAACCGCTCGGCTCTAAGGTCGCCGCGCTCTTGGTTTTGATCTTGGTGGCCCCGTCAAACACGCTGGCCGAACGCAGGCGAGGCACCGAGTGTAGGGGCGAGGACCTTTTGCTTACTTTTGGGTCCTTCCAAAAGTGAGTCGCTGCAAGAGCGAAACCATAAGTCGCCGTTACCTAAACAATGGATATGTACCCAACCTCAAACCCCAAACCGCCCCCGCTCCAACTCATACATCGGCCGAACCACCGCAAACTCCCGATCAATCTGATCCACCAACGCCCCAAGATCCGAAGCCGCCTCAACAGACTCCGACTCCAACCGCTGACACAACTGCGCCAACCGCACCGCCCCAAGGTTGCCACTGCTGCCCTTGAAACTATGCGCAATCCGCCCCAGCGCTGCGGCATCCCCCCGCGCCATCCGCAGGGCCTCTACACGCTTTTGGGAGTCATCGAGAAAGGTATCAAGCAACTTGGGGTACTCGCCTTCCATGACCTCCTGCAAACCCGACAACACGTCCGGGTCCAGATGAATATCAACCACTTGCTCGCTCCTTGATCAAGAATCGGCGGATTATGCCAGAGCCCCCCAGCAAAACTCCACGCGCACACTGCGCCCGCCGTCGGACCAGCCCACCACGCTGCTTAATTGACGCACCAGACTCAAACCCCGGCCTGACAGACGGTCGATATCCAGTGGCCGTGCCAGTATTTTTTCCACGTCGAACCCTGGGCCGCTGTCTTCGATGCGCAGGGTCATCCTGCCACCGGACTCAGTGGGCACCACGTCCACATGCACCCGGATATACCCACTGTTCAAGCGTGCCAGGCGATCATTGCGCTGGCGGTAATACTCGGCAAAGCCTTGGGCATCACGCTTGAGCCGCGAATCCAGGCCCAGCACGCCATGCTCCAGGGCGTTGGAGTACAGCTCGGCCATCACACTGTAGAGCGCCCCGCTCTGCTCCCGCAGGCCGTGGATCTCCAGCAGCAATTGCAGCAGGTAGGGCAACGGGTTGTAACGCTTGAGCGTCTCGGCGCGAAATTCAAAGTTCACCGACCAATCCAGCGGGCACGACTGGCCGCTGTCGGCGTACAACGGCCCGGTCGCGCGCAAGGACTGCCCCAGTTCCAGGGTGATTTCCACCATGCTCACATCATCCCGCGCCACGCCCCGAAACGCCGCCAGGGCCTGTTCGATATCCTCGAACAGCCGGTCCGGCGCACGATTGGCCGCGAACACTTGCTGCAAACGCTCGGCGCCGAACAGTTGGTCATTGCTGTCGGAGGTGTCCAGCACGCCATCGGACAGCAGGAACACCCGATCCCCCAACGCCATGGGCCAGACTTCAGTGCGGTCATCAAAAACCTCTGCCGACAACACCCCCAACGGCAAATGCCGCGACTCCAGCGGCGTGCGCTGGCCGCTGGCGACTTCATGCACATAACCATCGGGCATGCCGCCGTTCCACACCTCCACCACGCGCCGCTGCGCACTCAGGCACAGCAAGGTGGCGCAGCAGAACATGTCCACCGGCAGGATGCGTTTGAGCTTGGCGTTCATCTCCCGCAGGATCTGGGCCAAGCCATAACCCTTGGCGGTCATGCCATAGAACACTTCGGCCAAGGGCATTGCCCCCACGGCCGCCGGCAGGCCATGGCCGGTGAAATCGCCGAGCAGCACATGCATGTCGCCCGATGGCGTGTACGCCGCCAACAGCAGGTCGCCATTGAACAGCGCGTAGGGCGATTGCAGATAGCGGATATTCGGCGCGGCATTGATGCACCCCGAATGCGCAACCTTGTCGAATACCGCCTTGGCCACGCGCTGCTCGTGCAATAGATAGTCGTGGTGCCGGGCGATCAGGTCGCGCTGTTCCAACACCGTGGCCTGCAGGCGACGCAGGCGATCCATCGCATTGATCTTCGCCGCCAGAATGAGTTGGTTATACGGTTTGGCCAGGAAGTCATCGCCACCGGCATCCAGGCACTGGGCCAGGGCTTCACTTTCGCGCAGGGAGGTGAGGAAGATGATCGGCACCAGCGCCTCCCCCGCCAACTGCTTGATCCGCCGCGCAGCCTCAAAGCCATCCATCACTGGCATCAAGGCATCCATCAGCACCAGTTGCGGCTGCTCGCGGGCAAACACCTCCACCGCTTGCGCGCCGTTGGTGGCGGTGAGCACCTGATGGCCCTGGCGCCGCACGATGGTCGACAGCAGCAACAGGTCGGCGGCGCTGTCTTCGGCGATCAGGATGGTCAGCGGCTCAATAACGGGGGCCAGGCCGCTCAACTGATGTCGAACAGTTTGTCGAAGTTGGAGATACCGAGGATCTTGCGCACATCGGAATTGCTGTTGATCACCCGAATGTCAGCGTCATCACCACCGGCATGGTCGCGCAGCAGCAAAAGCATGCCGAGGGCGGAGCTGTCGAGGTAGGTGGCTTCCTTCAAGTCCACGACGATGGCGTCGGGCTTGGGATAGATGCGCTCGTAGACTTCACGAAAATGCTGGTGGCTGCTGAAATCGAACCGGCCCTTGATGGCGATCGTCAACTTCTTCCCGTCCGGGGACACTTCAGGAACGACTGACATGCGACTGCTTCCTTGTCATTGGCAATGACACAAGGTTTAGCAGCTGAACCGAATGCGGGCAACACCACAAATCAAATGTGGGAGGGGGCTTGCCCCCGATAGCGGTGGGTCAGTTAAGAAATTTACTGCTGACACACCGCCATCGGGGGCAAGTCGAATCGTCGCACCGCCCCTCCCACATTTAGTACTGCGATTGGCGCGGCAGGCGCTGCGACAGCTCATCCATCAGCTTCTGCTCACGCTTGTCCTCGATGGCCCGCGCTTCATCGATATAGCGCTGCACCAACTTGCGCAGCCCCTCCACCCTGGCAAACGCCTGCTGCCAACTCTCCCGCGCCCGATCCAGGTTGGTCTGGTGCCAGGCCAGGCTTTGGCGCTGCTGCTCCACGGCCGTCTCAAGCTGGTTGAGAAAGCCCTGGTAGCCCATCAACCATTGGCCCGAAACCCCCTTGGTGCCGCGTTCGATCCATTGCTGCTGGTATTCGCCACGAAAGCGCTCCAGGTCACCCAGCTTGCTCTCTGCCAGGCGCACCTGGCCCTGGAAATACCCCAGGCGTTGAACGGCGGTTTTTTCGGCTTTTTCGGCCATGTCGACCACTGGGGCCAGGCGCGAAGAACGGCTGCTGGCCATGGCTTAACCGCCTGGCGCCGGGGCGAAGATCGAGCCCAGGTGGGCTTCGCTTTCGCCCATGCTGATCTTGTCGTTGAGGCCTTGGCGCAGGTACGTCACCAACTGCGGTTGCAGGGCAATCGCCAGGTCGGTGTCACGATCACCGCCGGCCACATAGGCACCCACGCTGATCAGGTCGCGACTTTGCTGGTAGCGCGACCACAGCTGCTTGAATTGTTGCGCACGGGCCATATGGGTCGGCGTGACCACCGACGGCATCACCCGGCTGATGGACGCTTCGATATCGATAGCCGGGTAATGGCCCTCTTCGGCCAGGCGCCGCGACAGCACGATGTGGCCGTCGAGCACGCCCCGCGCCGAGTCGGCAATCGGGTCCTGCTGGTCATCGCCTTCGGACAAAACGGTGTAGAACGCCGTGATCGAGCCACCGCCGGCCTCGGCATTACCGGCACGCTCCACCAGTTTGGGCAGCTTGGCGAACACTGACGGCGGGTAACCCTTGGTCGCTGGCGGCTCGCCGATGGCCAGGGCGATTTCCCGCTGGGCCTGGGCGAAACGCGTGAGGGAGTCCATCAGCAACAGGACGTTCTTGCCCTTGTCGCGAAAATATTCGGCGATACGGGTGCAGTACATGGCGGCGCGCAAACGCATCAAGGGCGCGTCATCGGCTGGGGATGCCACCACCACGGCGCGCTTGAGGCCTTCTTCACCCAGGCTGTGCTCGATGAATTCCTTCACCTCGCGGCCCCGCTCGCCGATCAGCCCCACCACGATGATGTCGGCCTCGGTAAAGCGGGTCATCATGCCCAGCAATACGGATTTACCCACGCCAGTACCAGCAAACAGGCCCAGGCGCTGGCCGCGACCCACCGTCAATAAACCGTTGATGCTGCGAATGCCCACGTCCAGCGGCACGCTGATGGGGTTGCGGTTGAGGGGGTTGATGGTGGGGCCGTCCATCGGCACCCAGTCCTCGGCCTTCATGCCGCCCTTGCCGTCCAGCGCGCGACCGGCGCCGTCCAGTACACGGCCAAGCATGCTCATGCCCATGGGCAAGCGCCCGGTGTCGGCCAATGGCACCACGCGGGCACCGGGGGCGATGCCCGCCAGGCTGCCCACGGGCATCAGGAAAATCTTGCTGCCGGAAAACCCCATCACTTCGGCTTCGACCTGCACCGGGTGGTAGCTGTCGTCGTTGATCACCATGCAACGGCTGCCCATGGCGGCGCGCAGGCCCTCGGCTTCGAGGGTCAGGCCGACCATGCGCAGCAGGCGCCCTTCCAGGATCGGCTGGCCAGGCAACTCGGTGGCCTCGGCGTAGCTGCCCAGGCGCTTGGCAAAGCTGGTGCGATCAAGGCGCATCGGGGGCGTCCAGGTCAACGCTCAGATCAGGTTCGGCAGGGTTGAGCACCTGCTCGTGCACCTGGTCCAGCAGCTTGGCCATGATCTGGCTGATGCGGGTTTCCACGGTGGCGTCGATACGACTGTGTTCGGTTTCGACGCGGCAACCGCCGGGTTGCAGCGTGGCGTCTTCGACGATGCGCCAGGTTTCTTCATGGCGCTCGCGCAGGGCTTTGACCTGCTCGAAATCCTGCGGGTTGATGTACAAGCGCACATTGCCGACGCCCAGGGGCAGCAGCTTGAGGGCTTCGCGCATCACGCTTTCGATATGGCTGGAGTCCAGCACCAACTCACGCTGAATCACTTGACGGGTGATGTGCTGCACCAGGCCGACCATGGCTTTTTCCAGTTGCGAATCCTGCTCGGCAATCGGGTCGAACAGCCCGCGCATCAAGCGCTCCAGGCTACCCAACTTGGCACCGAGGGCCGCCTCGGCTTCCTGGCGCACCTTGAGGGTCGAGCTGCGAAAACCGTCTTTTTCACCGGCGGCAAAACCTTCGT
This sequence comes from Pseudomonas kairouanensis, assembly GCF_004682055.1. Lineage (GTDB taxonomy): Bacteria > Pseudomonadota > Gammaproteobacteria > Pseudomonadales > Pseudomonadaceae > Aquipseudomonas > Aquipseudomonas kairouanensis. The sequence continues at coordinate 5,150 of NZ_QUZU01000061.1, forward strand.
TGTAGGCCTCCTGGCGGATGCTTTCCACCTCCTCCAGGGTCAGTGGCTGGACTTCTTCCAGCGGCACTTCTTCAGACTCTACCGGCAGTTCGGGCTCTGGTTCCGGCTCAGGCTCGGGCACATAGGGGTCGAAGCTGGGCAACGACCAAATGTCGAACCCGCCCACATCCCGCGCACGAATCAGGTCGCTGGGCGCGTCATCTTTGTTCGACATGACAGGCGCCTTAGATCATTTCTTCGCCGCCCTTCCCACCGAGAACGATTTCTCCGGCTTCGGCCATACGGCGGGCAATGGTGAGGATTTCTTTCTGCGCGGTTTCCACGTCGCTGACGCGCACCGGGCCCTTGGCTTCGAGGTCGTCGCGCAGCAGTTCGGATGCACGCTTGGACATGTTCTTGAAGATCTTCTCCTTGACGCCTTCGTCCGAACCCTTGAGGGCCAGCACCAGCACGTCGGAAGACACTTCGCGCAGCAACGCCTGGATGCCACGGTCGTCGACATCGGAGAGGTTGTTGAACACGAACATCAGGTCTTCGATCTGGCCGGACAGGGTGTCGTCGATCTCGCGGATCGAGTCCATCAACTGGCCTTCGACCGAGCTGTCGAGGAAGTTCATGATGTCCGCCGCACGCTTGATACCACCCAAGGTGGTGCGCGCCGCGTTGGAGTTGCCGGAGAACTGCTTCTCCAGAATCGTGTTGAGTTCTTTCAGCGCCGCCGGCTGCACGGTATTGAGCGACGACACGCGCAGGATGATGTCCAGGCGCACTTTATGGTCGAAGTGGCCAAGCACTTCACCGGCCTGGTCGGGGTCCAGGTACGCCACCACGATCGCTTGGATCTGCGGGTGCTCGTAGCGGATCACGTCGGCCACGGCGCGCGGTTCCATCCACTTGAGGCTGTCCAGGCCGCTGGTGTTGCCGCCCAGCAGGATGCGGTCGATCAGGCCATTGGCCTTGTCTTCGCCCAATGCCGAGGTGAGCATCTTGCGGATGTAGCTGTCAGAGCCGACGCCCAGGCTGGTCTGGTCGCCGACGATCTCGACGAACTCGCTCATCACCTGTTCGACTTGCTCACGGTGCACATTGCGCATTTGCGCCATGGCCACGCCGACTCGCTGAACCTCTTTGGGGCCCATGTGGCGCAGCACTTGGGCGGCGTCGGTTTCACCCAGGGACAACAGCAGCACGGCGGCTTTGTCGACCTTGGTGAGCTTGGAGACAGCGGCTCGATTATCACTCATCTGCGTTGATCCACTCTTTCACGACCTGGGCCACACGGCCCGGGTCTTCTGCCACCAGACTCTTGATTGCGTTCAGCTGAGCGTCGTAACCCTCGCTCGGGCTTGGCAACAGGATGCTTTGCGGGCCGCCGAGGCTGACGCGGTCGTTGGCCAGTTCGCCGTCCAGGCCGCCCATGCCACCCAATTCCACGTCGCCACCGGCCAGGGCCAGCTGTTTCTTACCGTTGCCGGTGATGTTGTTGAGCACCGGACGCAACACGCCGAACACCAGCACCAGGATGAACAACACACCCAGCACTTGCTTGACGATGTCCCAGAACCACGGCTGCGAGTAGAACGCAGGTTCGGCGATGACTTCCCCGCGTTCGGCGGAGAACGGCATGTTGATCACACTCACACTGTCGCCACGGCTGGCGTCAAAACCAACAGCGTCCTGCACCAGGCGAGTGAAGCGCGCCAATTCATCGGCGCTCCACGGCGCACGGGTAATGGCGCCGTCAGCCGGGTTGACCTTGACCTGGTCGTCTACCACCACCGACACCGACAGGCGATTGACGCGGCCCTGTTGCTGCTTGGTGTGGCTGATGGAACGGTCGAGCTCGAAGTTCTTGGTGGACTGGTTACGCTTGTCCGCCGGGTACGGAGCGAGCATCGGCTGGCCGGTGGCCGGGTCCATGATCTGCTGGCCGTTGGCGTCCAACAGCGGCTGGCCTGGCTGGATCGCACCCGCGGTGGCTGCGGCGCCGCCGGTGGTTTGCGGGGCCGAGGCCGGGGCTGGCGGCTGGTTGCTCAGCGCGCCCGGTACGCCTTGCGGCGGGCCATTGGCGGCGGTGCGTTGTTCGCTGGTGGACTGCTCGCTGCGCAGGGCCGGCTGGTCCGGGTTGAACTGCTCGGAGGTGGATTCAACGGCGCTGAAGTCCACATCGGCCGACACTTCGGCCTTGTAGCGGTCATTGCCCAGCACCGGCTGCAGGATGTTGTGCACACGCTGGGTGAGCATGCTTTCCATGCGGCGGCTGTAGTCGAACTGCTTGCCGGCTTGGGTCAGCGCGGAGTTTTCGGCCATATCGGAGAGCAGGTTGCCCTTCTGATCGACCACCGTGATTTGCGACTTGCTCAGCTCGGGAACGCTGGTGGCCACCAGGTTGACGATGGCCAACACTTGGCCCGGCTCCAGGGAGCGGCCGGAGAACAGCTCCACCAGCACCGAAGCACTGGGCTTGCGTTCATCACGTACAAACACCGAGCTTTTCGGAATGGCCAGGTGCACGCGGGCGCCTTTGACGTTGTTCAGGCTGGAGATGGTGCGGGCCAACTCGCCTTCCAGGCCACGGCGGTAGCGGGTGGCCTCCATGAACTGGGAGGTGCCCAGGCCCTGGTCTTTGTCGAGGATTTCAAAACCGATATTGCTGTCGGACGGCGTCACGCCTGCCGCAGCCAGCTTCATACGCGCACGGGCTACGTCATCGGCCTTGACCAGCAATGCCCCGGAGTTGGGCTCTACGGTGTAGGCGATGTCGGCGGCGGCCAGGGTTTCCATGATCTGCTTGGAGTCCATGCCTGCCAGGCTGCCATACAACGGCCGGTAATCGGGTTGCTGCGACCACAACACCACGGCAAAACCAATCGCCACGCTGGCAGCCAGGCCGACCATCAGGCCCACCTGACGCAGCATGGTCATTTCGGAGAGGTTTTCCAGGAACGACAGGCCAAACAGCGGCGGCTTGCCGTCTGCCTTGGCGGGTACGTTGTCCACGACTGCTTCTGCCATGACTTAAATCTCGTCCTTAAACCGGCATCTGCATGATGTCTTGGTAAGCCTGAACCAGCTTGTTACGCACCTGGGTCAAGGCTTGGAAAGACACACTGGCTTTTTGCGAGGCGACCATCACGTCGGTGAGGTCCACGCCGCTTTTGCCGATCTCGAACGCGTTGGCCAACTGGCTGGAAGCTTGCTGGGTGTCGCTGACTTTGTTGATTGCCTGGCCGAGCATGTCGGCAAAACTGCTTTGGCCCAATTCCGGCGCTGGCGCGACGGATTTCGGTTGAGCCATGGCATCCATTTGCATGGAGCGCATATCCAACATCAACCGATTGAACTCAATACCCTGGCTCATGACCTTCTCTCTCCGACAACCCGCATTTTTTTTGACGCTACGCCGCAATTACTAGGGGAAGTAGCAACAAGGGTGCCAGCTCTGTATCAACTCGTAAGAAAAGACGACAAACCTTGTCAGCCTCGATACCGATTAGGTGGCAAACAGATACGCTTCCACGTCCATACCGGCATCGCGCATCTGCGCCAGCTTGTAACGCAGGGTGCGCGGGCTGATCCCCAGGCGCTCGGCGGCCTCTTTGCGGCGGCCGCGCTCGGCGCGCAGGGTGTCGATGATCATCTGGAATTCGCGACGGCGCAGGTCATCACCCAGCGCTCCGGCGGATTCAGCTTCGGCCAACACCGGCGCAGGCGCCAAGGTGGGTAATGGCGCAGCACCGCTGCCCATGGCCAGGCAGAAATCCTGAGGCTGGATCAGGCCGCCCTGTTGCAAAATCAGCGCACGCTGGATGGCGTTGTCCAACTCCCGCACGTTGCCGGGCCATGGGTAGCCGATCAGGCAGGCCTGGGCCTCAGCCGACAGCCGCGCCTGGGCATGCTTCATTTTTTTGACGTGGTTGTTCAACAGGCGCTCGGCCAGCGGAATGATGTCTGCCTGGCGTTCGCGCAGCGGGCGCCAGGCAAGGGGGAACACCGACAAGCGGTAGAACAAATCCTCACGGAAGCGCCCCGCCGCCACTTCGCCCGCCAAATCGCGGTTGGTGGTGGCGACCACGCGGATATCCAGCTGGATCGGCTTGCGCGCCCCCACCCGCTCCACCTCGCGCTCTTGCAGCACCCGCAGCAACTTGGCTTGCAGGCCCAAGGGCATTTCCGAGATTTCATCGAGCAGGATGGTGCCGCCATCGGCTTGTTCGAACTTGCCGGCCTGAGCCGCAATGGCACCGGTGAACGAGCCTTTTTCATGGCCGAACAGGGTGGCTTCGAGCATGTTGTCGGGGATCGCCGCGCAGTTGATCGCGATAAACGGTTGCTTGGCACGGCTGGATTGCTGGTGAATGTAGCGCGCCAGCACCTCCTTGCCGGTGCCGGACTCACCCGAGATCAACACAGTGGAATCGCTGCGCGCCACGCGGGCGGCCAGCTCCAGCAACTGGGCACTGGCCGGCTCGAAGGCAATCGGCCCCTCGCCTTCGCTGGCCGGGATCACGCCCAGGGCGTGGCGCGCCACCAGTTCGATCAAGGCTTTGGGCTCGAACGGCTTGACCAGGTAATCGGCCGCACCTTGACGCATGGCATCCACCGCCCGCTCCACCGCACCATGGGCGGTCATCAGCAACACCGGCAACTGCGGCTGGCGTGCACGCAGCAGGCCGAGCAACTGGTGGCCGTCCATGCCGGGCATGTTCACGTCGCTGACCACCAGGCTGAACGACTCTTGCTCGACAGCTTCCAAGGCGTCCTCGGCAGAACCGACCGCCCGGTAGTCATGGCCCGCCAACAGCAGCGTGTCGGCCAATGCTTCACGCAGCGCGCGGTCGTCTTCTACCAATAAAACCTTGATTGCCATGTTCGCTTACTCCGCGCTTGCCGCGCTTGAAAACAGCGGCAAGGTCATCAATGCACAGGTGCCACGCCCCAACCGGGAACGCAGCTGCAATTCTCCCTGATGGGCACGGGCCACGGCCTTGACCACGGTCAGGCCCAGGCCGGTGCCGTTGGTCTTGGTGGTAAAAAACGGTTCGCCCAGGCGCTGCAACACGGCAGGGTCAATGCCACTGCCGCTGTCACTGATGCACAGGCGCAGCGTTTGCCCACGGCTGTACAGGTGCACCTTGAGGCGTGCTTCTGGGCCGCTGGCCTGGGTGGCGTTTTCGATCAGGTTGAGCAACGCGCCCACCAGGGTGTCGCGGTTGCAAAGCAGTTCGCCAAGATGGCTGTCGCACTGCCAGCGCACTTGGGACTCTTGAATGTGAGTAGCGGCCGCCGCTTGCAGGGCCTGCATCAGCGCCGAGGGGGTAATGCGGTCGGTCAGCGGCAGTTCGCCACGGGCAAACACCAGCATGTCGCGCACCTGATGCTCCAACTCATGCAGGCGCTCCTTGAGGCGCCCGGCAAAACGCTGCTGGGTTTCGGCGGGCAATTGCTCATCAGTCAAATGACTGGCGTAGATCAACGCCGCCGACAGCGGCGTGCGGATCTGATGCGCCAAAGAAGCGACCATGCGCCCCAACGACGACAACCGCTCGTGCCGGGCCAATTGGTCTTGCAGGTGACGGGTTTCAGTCAGGTCGTTGAGCAACACCAATTGGCCGGGCTCGGCGTCCAGGGAGCGAGTGGCGATGGACAGGCGGCGCCCGTCTTTCAGGGAGATTTCGTGGCCGTCGTCCTCACGCGGGGCAAAGCAGCGGGCGATGACATGGCGCCACAGCTCGCCTTCCAGCGGCAGGCCCAACATGTCGCAGGCCGCCGGGTTGGCCTCGCGCACACGGCCCTGGTCGTCAATGACGATCACGCCACCGGGCAACAGCGACAGCAGGTTTTGCAGACGGTTGGCCAGGCGCTCTTTCTCGGCCAACTCTTGCATGCGCTGGGCACTGACCACGGCCAACTCGCCCTTGAGCTCGGAAACCCGGGCTTCCAGCAGGCTGTAGGAGTCAGTGAGTTGGCTCGACATCTGGTTGAACAGCGAAAAGGCCTGCTCCAGGCCATTACGGCTAAGCTGCTCGACAGACGGGACAAGCCCCAGGGAATCGGGGGCCGAAGATAGTTTGGCGGCGTGGGGCATGATGCTCTCTCGCTTGGCTGACCGTCAGTTAAACGGAACGTTGCGAGGGCTGTAGCAATAATGGTGCCGAAAAAAAACCGCTGATTAATCAGCGGCTTGAAAAACAGGCGTCAATCATCCGCCTGTTCATCACCTTCTTTGCGGCTCATGCCGTACTTACGCATCTTCTCCACCAGGGTGGTGCGACGAATGCGCAGGCGCTCGGCGGCGCGGGCGACGATGCCATTGGCGTCGTCCAATGCCTGTTGGATCAGGCCTTGTTCCAGGTTGCCGAGGTAGTCCTTAAGGTCAAGGCCTTCGGGCGGCAGCATGGCGGTGGAGCCAAAGTCCGGGGTGTGGCCGTTGATGGCGACCCGTTCTTCCATGTCGCTGCGCAGGCTGTCGAGCTGCTCGTCTTCGTCATCGACGTAGCGGAATTTCTTCGGCAACTCGACCACGCCGATCACACCGTAGGGGTGCATGATCGCCATGCGCTCCACCAGGTTGGCCAGCTCGCGAACGTTGCCCGGCCAGCCGTGACGGCACAGGGACATGATCGCGGCGGAGTTGAAACGGATCGAACCGCGCTTTTCGTGTTCCATGCGCGAGATCAGTTCGTTCATCAGCAGCGGGATGTCCTCCACGCGCTCGCGCAGCGGGGCCATCTCGATCGGGAATACGTTGAGGCGGTAGTACAGGTCTTCACGGAAGCTGCCCACCTCGATCATGCTTTCGAGGTTCTTGTGGGTAGCGGCGATGATGCGTACGTCGACGCTCTGGGTCTTGTTACTGCCCACGCGCTCAAAGGTGCGTTCCTGCAGTACACGCAGCAGCTTGACCTGCATGGGCAGCGGCATGTCGCCAATTTCGTCGAGGAACAGGGTGCCGCCGTTGGCCAGCTCGAAACGCCCGGCACGGCTGGTGATCGCCCCGGTAAAGGCGCCCTTCTCATGGCCGAACAATTCGCTTTCGAGCAGCTCTGCCGGAATCGCCCCGCAGTTGACCGGCACAAAGGGCCCGTCGCGACGCTTGGAGTGGTAGTGCAGGTTACGCGCGACCACTTCCTTGCCGGTACCGGACTCGCCGAGGATCAGCACACTGGCGTCGGTATCGGCCACTTGCTGCATCATCTGGCGAACGTGCTGGATGGCGCGACTGGTGCCGACCAGGCTGCGGAACAGGTTGGGTTCGCGATGGCGACCGCGCTCACGGGCCTGGTCGTACATCTCGCGATAGACCTGGGCGCGGTGCAGGGAATCAAGCAATTTGCTGTAGCTGGGCGGCATTTCCAGGGTGGAAAGCACACGGCGGCGCTGGTCTTCCGGCAGGTCGACAGAAGAAATATCGCCCATTAACAGAACCGGAAGGAACTCATCCCAGGTAGACAGTGTCTTTAACAAGCCCAAAACTGCGCCAGGAGCGTTTACCGTCCCGATCAGCACACAAATGATTTCACGGCTCGACGACAATGAGCTGACCGCCTGCTGCCAATCATGGCTGCCGCAGGGTAAATTTTCTTCGCCAAGAAAATTCAAAATTACCGCCAGGTCGCGGCGGCGGACGCTATCGTCATCAATCAGCAGGATTTTGGTTTCACGCCACATGCAATAGCAACTTCCCTAGTAAAACTTCCTGCCCCGGAATGAGAGCAATCGAGACGACTGTAAGACTTCTTACCTTATAGACGTCTGAAATCTGAAAACAGCACTAGTTAAGTCAAAAATGCTGGCATAGTCAAATATATGACGGCCGGTCGGATTAACTGCGCCCATTCAGCCGAACAGATGGTAAACCTTTGACGCATTTTTCGCTTGGTTGATCTGCGACATCTCTTCGAAAATCGCCTGTCTTTCGCCAGTGGTCACTTCAAGCAACTGCTGATACACCGCCAGCAGGCTTTGCAGCTTCTCGCGCAGCGCATCTTCGTCCACAGGCGGCTCGCTGAGCACCTCGTCAATCACCGCGCGGCAGCCCATATCCAGCTCGCCGACAGCGTCCCAGTTGCGCTCAGCCAGCGCGCCCATCAGGGCTTCACGGGCTTCGTCGATGCGTTGCAGTGCTTGACTCATGACAGGTACCTCAAGGCGATCGGCCTTATTGTGGAGCGATGGCATCCCAGCCACTTTTCACGGTAATCAGCAGGCGTGCGACTTCGTCGATGACTTCCGGGTCGTTGCTGGCATTGGCTTGCGCCAAACGGGTATTCATGTACTCGTAAAGGCTGTCCAACTGCCGGATAGCGGCTGGATCTTCTGCCTTCTCTTCATCCAACCCTTGGCGCAGGCCAGTGATGATGTCGATGGCCTTGGTGATCAGCACGCACTTCTGCGCGATATCGCCACGGGACATCGCGCCCTTGGCCTGTGCCAGGCGATCAAGACCACCCTCCAGCAGCATCTGGATCAGGCGATGAGGGCTGGCCTCGGATACCTGAGCGTGGGAATTGACCTTCTGGTACTGGCGAAGGGCTCTCATCGGATTCATGTTGCTACCTCGTTTAAACGCCGCTGGCGAGTAGGTTTGCGCTTACCAGTTTCTCGACTGCAGCGCCAAAAACTTTAACGTCTGTGAAAGCCAGAGACGGGCGGATCAGCGCCCTGCCCCTTAGGTCGACTTCGGATTGTTCAGCGAGTTGAGCGTGGTCATGATGCTGGAGCTGCTCGCGTTGATCTTGGCGATCAAGGTATCCATGGCCGTGTATTTGGCGCTCAGGGAGGCCTGCAGGGACTCCATGCGGCGATCCAGGTCAGCCTGTTGGGTGGTCAGGTCGGTGAACTTGGTGTTCAAGTCCTTGACCCGCGAGGCCAGCGTGCCCGTGGTGCCCACATAGCTGTCCGTGGCTTTGTTCATGCGCGAGATCAGGCCGTTGTCGCCGGTGAACAGCTTGGCGATATCGGTCGGGTTCTTGGCCACGGCCGCATCCCACTGCTTGTCGTCCAGGGTCAGCAGGCCGGTTTTCTGATCGGTGGTAATGCCCATCTGCGACAGGCTGCTGATCGCCCCAGAACCCGAACCGTTGACCAACTCACTGCGAATGCTGGAGACCAGGTCACGCATCCCCGCATCGCCCGTCAACGCGCCCGCCGTGGTGGTGGCCTGGTCGCCGGTGGCGGTGACTTTGGTCTGGGCATTGATCGCCGTCATCAGCGCGTTATACGCGGTGACGAAGGACTGCACCGATGTCTTCAAGGTGGCCGGGTTGCTGGCCACGGTGATGGTGGTGGACTTGTTGGCATCCGTCGGTGCAACCAGCTCCAGGGTCACGCCGCTGATGGCGGACGTCACGGTGTTGCTGGTGGACTCCATCGCAATACCGTCGATGGAATACTTGGCGTTTTGCGCGGCCGGGCCTGCGGTGTAGCCGGCGGCCAGGTCGGAGTCACCGCTGAGGGTGATGTCGGTGCCGACGCCGCTGGTGCTGGAGCCGATCACCAGGCGCGCACCACTGGCATCGCTCAGTACGTTGGCACTGATGCCCTGGGCGGAAAGCTGGGTGTTGATAGACTCACGAACCTGTTGCAGGGTCGAACCACCCGTGATGATCACGTTGTAGCTCTTGCCGGACTGGTTGATCGTCAGGGTCTGGTTTTCTTCGCCCGGGTTGGCCACCGCAGCAGCACCGGTGAACAATTTGCTGGTGACTTTCGACGAGGTGGCCAGGTTATCCACCACCAGCGTGTACTTGCCGCTGGAAGCACCGTCACCCAGCGTGGCTTTTACCGTCTTGTCATCGGAAGTGGTCGCCGCCAGGCCGTTGAACGAGGCGGTGCTGTTCAACTTGGTGATCGCCGTCCGGTAGGCTTCCAACGCACTCTTGACCGAACCCACAGCCGACAGCTGGGTGGTGGTGTCTGCTTGCGCCTTGGTGATCTGGGACTGCTTCGGCGCTTTTTCCGCCGCCACCAGCGCCTTCACAATACCTTGGGTATCGTAGCCCGAACCCGGGCCGGTAATCGTTGAACTCGCCATTTGTTCTTCTCCTGTCCTGTGGCTGCCGCTTTCTTGGCGCAGTGTCGCCTATTCGGCAATCAGAAACATGTTTCGTGCCAACTCAAGCCTTGCTGTCAAACAGCACGCTGCTGGCTTTGCTCAGGTCTTGCGCCAATTTCAGCGCAGTCTCGGATGGAATCTGTCGAATCACTTCACCGCTGTCGGTAGCGATCACTTTGACCACGACACGACCTGTGGAGTCGTCGATGGAAAAGTCCAGGTTTCGCTGGGAAGCCTGCACAAATTCACGAATATCAGTCACTGCTTTTTCCAGCGCATCGCGCGGCGGCTGTGCAGTGCCAGCCTGTGTCGTCTCGGTTGCAGGCAGGGCTTGGGTCGCAGTCGCGACAGCAGCCTGAGCGGTGCCAGCCGGGTAAGACGCGTTCAACTTAATGCTCATGTCCATGTCATCACCTCATAACTGAAAAAACGGAAGGGCACGTAGACGCACCCTTCCGTTATCTAACCGCTACCGATGTTACTGAAGCAGCTTCAGTACAGCGGAGCCCAGCTGGTTAGCCTGGGACAGGATAGCGGTGGATGCTTGTTGCAGAGTTTGTTGCTTGGTCAGTTCAGCGGCTTCGGAAGCGAAGTCGGCGTCCTGTACGCGGCTACGGGCTGCGGTGGAGTTTTCAGTGATGCTTTGCAGGTTGGCCACGGTGCTGTCGAAACGGTTCTGAACCGCACCCAGCTGGGAACGCTGGCTGTCTACTTGTTGGATCGCACCTTCCAGAGCCTGGATGGTTTGCTGAGCGCTGGCAGCATTCAGGATGCTCAGGTCGGCAACGGTGGTGTCCATTTTGGTAGCGGTGGTCGGCGCGGCAGCAGCAGCGGTCAGACCCAGGGTCGCCAAGCCAGTACCGGCACTGCCGTCAGCAACAGTGATGTCCTTGGTGGAGAACAGGTTCAGGGTGTTGTCAGCGTTTTTGCTGGCAGTTACACCGGTGCTGGCGCTGTTGATGGACGAAACGATGTCGGCCATGGTGGAGCCTGCGGTGAACTTAACTTCGGTGCCGTTCAGGCTGACCGAGGTAGCAGCAGCGAGCTTGGCTTCGGTAGTACCAGCCGACAGACCCAGCTTAGCCAGCGCACCAGCACCACCATCAGCAGCAGCGCCAGTACCGTTACCCAGTTTGATTGCCTTGCCATCAGCCGAAGCCAGTTGCAGACGACCGTCAGCGGATACGGAGGCAGTTACGCCGAACTTGTTGGTGGTGTTGGAGGTGTTGATTGCATCAGCGATATCGGTCAGCTTGTCGCCTACATCGAACTGCACGTTAGTGCCGTTGATGTTGATCTCGGCCTTGGCAGTCAGTGCACCAGCGACTGCTGGAGTAGTAACGCTGGTAACACCGCCGCTTGCGACAGCAGTATCCAGACCACCAACAGCACCCGCGCCGATAGTAATGGCGGAGGACGAAGTCAGTACCAACTGGTTAGTACCCGACAGGGTCGCTGCCACGCCAGGAACGGCGTTCAGTTTACCTTGCGCAGTGGCTGCGGTGTCGGTGGTAGTGAAGGTAACGTCCTGACCGTTGACTTTGAAAGTAGTGTCAGCAGCAGGCGCGGCGAATACAGCACCAGTCTGTACGAATGGAGTGGTAGTGCTGACAGCCGGAGTACCGCCTGGCAGAACAACAGCGTTACCAGTTACACCAGCCGACAGAGTGGTAGTAGTACCATCCAGCTTAGCTTCGCTGTAAGTACCCTTCAGGCCGGTAGCGCTCAGGTCGCTCATGCCGAAAGAGATAGTCTGGTTAGCGTCCGAACCGATCTGGAAGGCAACGTTCTGGAACGAACCGTCCAGCAGGTTACGACCACCGAAAGTAGTGGTTTGGGCGATACGGGTCAGCTCACCGGATTTAGCGGTGAATTCTTGTTGCAGGGAAGCACGGTCAGCGTCGCTTTTATCACCGTTCGCGGACTGCAGAGCCAGTTCACGCAGACGTTGCAGAATGTTGGTCGACTCTTGCATCGCGCCTTCAGCGGTCTGGGCGATGGAAGTACCGTTGTTGGCGTTGGCGATGGCAACGGTCATGCCTTTAACCTGGGAGGTCAGACGGTTGGCGATTTGCATGCCAGCGGCGTCGTCTTTGGCGCTGTTGATTTTCAGGCCGGAAGACAGGCGAGTCATCGAGGTGCTCAGAGCATCACCGGCTTTGTTCAGGTTTTTCTGAACGGACAGGGAAGTGATGTTGGTGTTTACTGTTAAAGCCATGACGAAATCCTCGTGGGGTTGTTTACTGCGGCTTCCGGCCCTGGCAACCGCCGGGTGTGGCCTAGAGAACCTTCGTAATAGTTATCGTCGTGTGTGCCGGTTGCTTGAGTCTTTTTTTTGATTTTTTTACTGGCGCCGTGCCACCCCTTGCAATTCAAGGGCTTACGCAGGGGCCAAACCCCGGTTTCATTGGCTTTTCTGGCGCCAAATAAAAAACGCCGATGATCTCTCGATCATCGGCGTTTTTTGGTTGCAGCTATTAAAGCATCACGGGCGATAGAGAATCGCCGAGCCCCACGACAGGCCCACGCCAAAACCGCTGATAGCCACGCGCTTCCAGGTGGCGTCCATCACGTGCTTTTCCAGCAGCAGCGGAATGCTCGACGACACGGTGTTGCCGGTCTCGACCATGTCCTTGATGAACTTGTCCACCGGCGCATCTTCAAAGCGGCGCGCCACGGCATCAACGATGGCCGCACTGCCCTGGTGGATGCAGAACGCATCGATCTCGTCGGCCTTGAGGTCCGACTCGTTGAGCAGCTCGTGCAAATGCGCCGGCACTTTGAGCAGCGCGAAGTTGAACACCTGGCGGCCGTTCATGAAGAACACGCCATCACTCACCTTAAGGTGCGGCGCGCCGGAGCCGTCGGTGCCGAACTTGGACTTGCCCAGCAGCCAAGGCGCGTCTTCGCCCATCCAGGTGGCCGTGGCGGCATCGCCGAACAGCATGGTGGTGTTGCGGTCTTCCGGGTCGACGATCTTGGAGTACGGGTCGGCGGTGATCAGCAGGCCGTTTTTCAGGCCGGCGGCTTCCATGAAGCCCTTCATCGCGTAGATGCCGTAGACGTAGCCGGAGCAGCCCAGGGAGATATCAAACGCGGCAACGTGGGTTGGCAGGCCCAGTTTGTCCTGGACGATGGCGGCGGTGTGGGGCAAACCCTCTTCGTCACCGTTCTGGGTGACCACGATCAGCGCGTCGATGGATTCGCGCTTCAAGTCCGGGTTATTGGCAAACAAAGCGTTGACCGCCTCGACACACAGATCGGAAGTTTCCTGCGCGGCTTCCTTGCGCGGCAGGAACGCCGAACCGATCTTGCCAATGATGAACTCTTCATCCTTGGCGAATTTGGCACCCTGGGCGTAGTTATCGATCCCGTCGGCCGGCACGTAACTGGCGATGCTTTTTATGCCAATCATTGTGGCTTCCCAATACTAAATAGCTGGAGATCACCCCGCGAACCGGTTCGCCGAGTGCTGACAATAAAGGGGGATAACCCCGCAAAAACGTCGCTGAAAGCCGCCCTGCAAAGGCCCTGCGACGACTTATCCTTTTCACACGATACAGTGAAGATGCGCTTTATGACTCGCAGGTCACCTAATTGTGTGTGCTTTATGCAAAACCTTCAAACAATTAACGCCCAGAAACGACAATGGCCCAGCCTGTTTCCAGGCTGGGCCATTGGGTTACAGCGGGTCGATTACATCTTGTTGAACAGGCTCAGCTGGGAGATTTTCACGAACGCCAACTGCGAGGCTTGCAACATGGTCTGCTGCAAGCTCAGGTTGATCGAGGCTTCCGCCAGGTCGATGTTGCCCAAGTCGTTCATGGTGGAGTCATTGGCGATGCTCAGGCTGGAGTTTTGATCCGACTGCAAATCCAAGGCTTTACTGCGCGCGCCGATTGAGCCACGCACCTGGTCAACCTGGATCTTGGAGTTGGCCAGGTTGCCGATGGACCGGGCGACCACGTCCTTGAGCTCCTTCTGCGCCACAGGGTTGCCGTCTGCCGGGGTTTCAAGAACCTTGCGCAAGTGGCTCAGGGTGTCGAGTACGTTTTCGCTCTTGCTGCTGGTGGCGCCGATCGTAAAGGAATCGCCGTCACCCGGATCGGAGGTAACGCCATATTGAACGCCGGCCACCGTGATCGAGGTGGAACCGGGGGCCAGCGTGTCGCTGGCGATTGCCTTGCTGTCGGCGGTGTACGGCTGCGCATAGACGTTATAGGCACCACTGGCACCGAACTTGACGACCACACCCGAGTTGGGAAAGGTGCTGGCGTAGGCCGCCTGATCAGTGATGGTGCCACCGGTCAGTTGCGCCGTGGTCGCGTTGCTCGGCGTACGCGACACACTGAAAGAGTCCGGCTTGAGCGCCAGGGTGAACTCGCGATCCTTCACCAGGTCATCCGATGGCGTGCCAGGCAGCACGCCCTCGCCCAGGTTGAAACCGATATCGAACTTGACCCCACGCAGGTTGACCGTCGAGGCGCCTTCCTTGGTGGCGTCAAAGGTACCGTTGCCCTGAATCTCGGAGGTGACGTCCTTGCCGGCGCTATCGGTGACGGTGTACTGGGTGCTGCTGATGAATTTCAACGAATAAGGCTGGCCGCTGGCAAAGCTGCTGGTGGTGCCTGCAGTAATCAGGCCCGCAGACACCGTGACCTTGTAATCGTCGACATCAGGCGCGGTGAGCACGCGAGTGGTTTGAGTGCGCCCCGTGTTCCCCGTACCTTCGAGGATAGTCTTCGCGGTGTCGCCCATCGAAACCGACAGGTTCTCCGCCACCTTCAGGCTCAATGGCGTCTCGTCGCCCTGGTAGGTGTAAGTACCATCGTTGTTGCGCGAGTAAGGCGGGGTGTCCGTCTTGCTGCCGGAGAACATGTAGTTACCACTGGCATCCTTGGTGTTGAGCAACGCCAGCACTTGATCCTGGATCGCGCCAATGGTATCGGCATGCGCCTTGCGATCAGCATCACTGATGCCAATGTTACCGGCGGCCAATGCCACCTCACTGGCCTTCTGCAATGCGTCCTGGATACCACTGAGCACACTCTCTTCAGAAGCGAACGAGTTCCTCAACGTGGAAATATTGCTAGTGGACTGCGCCAGCATGTCTTTCTGCTGCTGCAGCATCAACAGGCGCGCTGCCGCCACCGGATCATCCCCGGCGGTTTGCACACGCACACCGGAGGTCGTCTGGTCCTGGGCCTTGATCAGGCTGGAATAGTTCGATTGGTACTTGGCAGTACTGGCTTCGAAATACTGCTGTGTAGAAATACGCATCGTCCCAGACTCCCTTAAAGACTATTGATCAATGTGCTGAAGGTTTCTTGCGCGGCCTTGATGATCTGCGACGACGCGGTGTAGTACTGCTGGAACTTGATCATGTCGCCCGCCTCGTCATCCAGGTTGACCCCGGACACCGAGTTGCGCGCTTCCTTGTTGGCGCTCAGCAAGGCCCCGGTTGCCGCGACGTCTACGCCCGACTGGCTGGCCTTCGCACCCACCTGCGACACCAGGCGGCTGTTGGCACCGACCAGGCTGACGCCCACATTGCCATCGCCCAGGCCAACGGTGGCCTTGGTTTGCAGGTCGAGCAATTGCTGGGCATTGCGGCCGTCGGACTTGCCGCCACTGTTGAACGAAAACGTGGTGCTGTCACCACCGGCCGGCGAACCGTTGACCGTGGTGTCAAAACTGAAACCGGAGCCTGGGATCGGCGTTCCGGTGGCGTCCAGCTCAGGCACATTGATGGTGAGCTTGTTGCCCTGCCCCGGCACGATGGTGCCGGTGCCGATCGACTTGCCTTGGGCATTGCTGATCGTATAGGACTGCGTGCCGTCAGCGGCTGGCGCGGCAAACACCATCTTCACCGGCATCAGGCCTTCGATATCCGCCTTCAGCTTCGCCGAGTCGGCGCCGCCATGGATATCCAGCGGGTTGGTCAGGGACGGTTGGGAGAAGGTACCGGTGCCGGTGTTGGTCTTGCTGCTGTCACCCACCAGTGCGCCGGCAAATGCCAGTTTGTTGGCATCCACCATATCCACGCCGATGCCGCTGGCGCCCGTTGCGGTGGGGCTGACCTTGAAACTGTCGCCAAAGCCCATCGCGCCTTTGCCATCGAGCGTCAGGGTTACGCCGTCAAACGACGCTGGCGCGGTAGTGGAAGTAATATCAAAGGTGCCCATGGATTTGCCGTCCGAACGCACCACGGTCACCATGTTCGGGTTGGTGTTGTCGCTGAAGGTGACCTTGTAGTCGAGCGTCGTCAGCTTGCTGCTGTCGTTGATGGTCACATTCAAGTTGCCCACACCACTGTTGCCCACAGCCGCCTGGCTACGCGAAGCGATGGCCGCAGCACTGTTGACGTCCTTGAACAACGACGTACCGAAGTCGCCATTCAAGTCCAGGCCTTGGCCCAGTTGATTGTTGATGGTGTCGGCAGTGGTAATGGCCAGGCGGCCCAGTTCATTGATAGCCGGCATCAAGGCATCGCTGCGATAACGCAACAGGCCGCCGATGCTGCCGCCACTGATCACCGAACCGAGGTCCAGGGTGGTGCCGCTGACGTTCAGTTGAATGGTGTACTGACTGTTATCGGTTTTGCTCGGCACTGCGGAAATCGGGTTGGAAATCCCCCCCTCAACCAACGACTGGCCGCTGCCGGTATTGATACTGAACTGGCCGTTCTTCTCAGTGGCCGTTACACCGATCAGCTCATTGAGCGCGCGCACAGCTTCATTACGTGAGTCCAGCAGGTTGGCCGGGGCAGTGCTGGCCGAACCCTGGGCCTGGAAGATCTGCTTGTTGAGCGAGGCAATCGAGGAGGTCAATTGGTTGACCTGATCACTCATGGTGCTCAATTGGCTATTGATGCCTTCTTTCTGCTGGGTGAGCTGGGTCGAAATCGCGTTGAAGCGGCTGCTCAAGGTCTGGGCATTGGCCACCAGCAATTGGCGCGCCGACATGTCACTGGGGTTGGACGACGCAGTCTGCAACGTGGCAAAGAACGAACTCAGTACCGAGGACATGCCGGTGGTCTTGTCCGACAACACCTTGTCCACGGCCGAGACCTGGTTCTGGTACGCATTGGCATCAGCACTCAACGCCGTACTGTTCTGGTACGCCGTGTCCAGGTACTCGTTATACACCCGCCGCACATCGGCCAGGGTGGTGCCGCTGCCGATGAATACGCCGCCGTACTGGTTCGACGCATTGGCGACCTGCCCGCTCTGCTGGCGCGAATAACCCGCCGTGTTGACGTTGGCGATGTTGTTACTCAACACCGACAACGAGCCTTGAGCGGCATTGAGCCCTGACATCCCGATACTGAGCAAACTCATGGTTCAGACCTTATAAATGTGTGGTTGCGCCAGCGGCAGCGTAATTCTGGTAACTGTCCATCGTTTTGGCGATCTGCGAAATCTTGCTGGCGTAGGCCGGGTCGGTGGCGTAACCGGCTTTTTGCAACTCGCGTACAAACTGTTCCGGGTTGTCGGCCGATTTCACAACTTCTTTATAGCGATCATTGCTTTGCAACAACGTCACGAGGTCGTGGAAGCTGTCTTGGTACGAGTTGTAGGAACGGAACTGCGCCGTTTCCTTGACCATCGCCCCATCGCGAAACTCGCTGGTGATCGCCCGTGCCTGACCGCCCTGCCAGCTCTGGCCGGCCTTGATGCCGAACAGGTTGTGGCTGCTGCTGCCGTCTTCGGCGCGCATCACCGATTTGCCCCAGCCGGTTTCAAGCGCGGCCTGGGCCACCAGGTACTTCGGATCGACGCCAATGCGTGCGGCGGCGGCCTTGGCCATCGGCAGCATGGTGGCGACGAATTCGTCCTGCGAGCTGAAGGCCTTCTTCGCCGGCGCCAACGGTGGCTGGGCCACGGCGCGACCGTAGACCTGCATGCGGTCATTGCGCACGGCCACGCTGCGCGCGGTGCTGTTGACCACGTTGTCATCGGCGGCGCTGTTACGCAGCGGCGCAGCCTTTGGTGCGGTAGTCGCGTCGGTGCTTGGCACGATGCCAGCCAGCAGGCGGTCGGTGAGTTTGCTCGGCAACGAAATACGGCGCTGGTTCATCAGTTCCACATCGTTGCTATGAGCGCCAGCGGCGCCCGCCTGGGGTTCCGCCACGCGATAAGCCCACAGCGGCCGCTGGCCATTGGAGCGGCCCAGTGGCCCTTCGGCCTGGGTACCGGCGGCAATTTCCGTGGGCACATCGGCCTTCTTCACCGCCTCAGCTGTCGCCGGGCCTTGCAAAGTGGCAGCCTGGGCCTCCACCGGTTTGTTCTTTTGCATCTGGCGCATCAGCACGTCGGCCAGGCCGATACCACCGCCCTCGCGAGACATCGAAACCGCCAGTTGCTGGTCGTACATTTCCTGGTATTGCTTGGCCGCTGGCGTGTTCATCGGGTTGTCTTTGCCCAGGGCCTCGGTGGCCGAACGCATGGACTTGAGCATCTCGCTCAAGAACAACGATTCGAACTCCTGCGCCACCTTGCGCATGTTGCCTTCGCTGTCTTTGTCGGCGCCGACCTTGAGCTGGTTAAGCCGGTTCAAGTCGGAGTAAGACCCCGAGTCCGCCGTGCTGCTGATCCCGCTCTTGCGCATATCCATAGCCATGGCCTCAGATCACGATCAGGTCGGCTTGCAAGGCGCCGGCCTGTTTCAATGCTTCGAGGATCGCCATCAAGTCGCCGGGCGCTGCGCCCACCTGGTTCACCGCGCGGACAATCTCGTCCAGGGTGGTGCCGGGGCCGAACTTGAACATCGGCTTGGCTTCTTGCTCGGCGTTGACACGCGAGCGCGGCACCACGGCGGTCTGGCCATTGGACAACGGCCCAGGCTGGCTGACGATCGGGTCTTCGGTGATGGTCACAGTCAGGCTGCCGTGGGTGACCGCCGCTGGCGACACCTTGACGTTCTGGCCGATCACGATGGTGCCGGTACGCGAATTGATGATGACTTTGGCCACCGCCTGGCCAGGGTCGACTTCGAGGTTTTCCAGGATCGACAGGTAGTCCACGCGCTGGCTTGGGTCCAGCGGCGCAGTCACGCGGATCGAGCCGCCGTCGATGGCCTGGGCCACGCCAGGGCCAAGCATGTCGTTGATCTTGTCCACCACGCGCTTGGCGGTGGTGAAGTCAGAGCGGTTGAGGTTCAGGGTCAGGCTGTTGCCCTGGTTGAAACCGCTCGGCACAGTGCGTTCCACCGTGGCACCGCCAGGGATTCGCCCGGCCGACGGCACGTTCACGGTGATCTTCGAACCGTCGCGACCTTCGGCGTCAAACCCACCCACTACCAGGTTGCCCTGGGCGATGGCGTAGACGTTGCCGTCGATACCTTTGAGCGGGGTCATCAACAGGGTACCGCCGCGCAGGCTCTTGGAGTTACCGATGGACGACACCGTGATATCCACCACCTGGCCTGGCTTGGAAAACGCCGGCAAGTCGGCACTGATGGACACGGCCGCGACGTTTTTGAGCTGCACGTTGCCGGAGCCCGCCGGCACCTTGATGCCGAACTGGGACAGCATGTTGTTGAAGGTCTGCAGGGTGAACGGGGTCTGGGTGGTCTGGTCACCCGTACCGTTGAGCCCCACCACCAGGCCGTAGCCGATCAACTGGTTGGAACGCACGCCAGAGATGCTGGCGATGTCTTTCAGGCGCTCGGCCTGGGCGACGGCGCTCAAGGACAGCAAGAGTACCGCTGCCATCAGCTGTTTGAGGTTCAAAGTGGCCACCTAGAAAGGGAACAGCGGGCTGAGGAAGAAACGGTCGAGCCAGCCGGGCTGGCTTGCATCAGCAAAAGCACCGGTACCGGAATAGGTAATGCGTGCATCGGCAATACGCGTAGAAGGCACGGTGTTGTCCGTGGAAATATCATCGGCCCGAACCATGCCGGCAATGCGCACCAACTCGTCACCGGTGTTGAGCGTCATCCACTTCTCGCCACGTACGGCAATGATGCCGTTGGGCAGTACGTCAGCGACTGTCACGGTAATCGAACCCGTCAAGCTGTTGCCCTGCCCCGCCGCACTCTTGCCGTCGGTCGCGCGCGAGCCGCTGTAACCGGCGTTCAGAGTCAGGTCACCATCGCTCAACGGATTGTTAACGTTGGGCACTGCGCCAAACAGCGAGGTCAGGCCCAGGTTGGCGGTGCTGTTCTTGCCGACCTGAGAGTTGGCGTTCTTGCTGGCCTGGGTACGCTCATTCAAGGTGATGGTGATGATGTCACCGACCCGGAACGCCTTGCGGTCGCTGTACAGGTTCTGTTCGAAACCGGCCTGGTAGATCGAGCCATTGTTGGCCGCCGCCGGCAACGGTGTGCGAGGCAACACCGGCGCGTAGTACGGGTCATTGGGCTTTGGCGTCGGGGCGACACAGCCCGCCAGCACGGCGATCCCACTCAGTGCCAAAACAGAAACGTAGCGATTCATGACCCTAACCTCACGGTGTTGCAGGCGCCCTCAAGAGCGCCCCTTAGACTTGATTACAGATTCTGCGTGACGAACGAGAGCATCTGGTCGGCGGTGGAGATCACCTTGGAGTTCATCTCGTAGGCGCGTTGAGTGGTGATCATGTTGACCATCTCTTCAACGGTGCTCACGTTCGAGGTTTCCAGGGTGCTTTGCAGCGTGGTACCGAAACCGTTCAGGCCAGGGGTGCCGATTTGCGGCGCGCCGCTGGAGGCGGTTTCCAGGAACAGGTTGTTGCCCATGGCTTGCAGGCCGGCCGGGTTGATGAAGTCGGCGGTTTGCAGGTTGCCAATCACTTGCGAGGCGGGGTTGCCGGCCACGGTGATGGACACGGTGCCGTCGTTGCCGACGGTGAAGGTCTTGGCATCGGCAGGCACCACCACGGCTGGCTCCAGGGCGAAACCGTTGGCGGTGACGATCTGGCCGTTGGAGTCCAGGTGGAAGGTACCGTCACGGGTGTAGGAGGTAGTGCCATCCGGTTGCAGGATCTGGAAGAAACCCCGGCCGTTGATGGCCATGTCCAGCGGCTGGCCGGTTTGCTGCAGGTTACCGGCGCTGAAGTTCTTCTGGGTGCCGACGATCTGCACACCGGTACCCAATTGCAGGCCCGACGGCAGTTCGCTGTCCTGGGTGGACTGGGCGCCCGGCTGCTTCTTGATCTGATAGAGCAGGTCCTGGAACTCGGCGCGATCACGTTTGAAACCCGTGGTCGATACGTTGGCCAAGTTGTTGGAAATGGTGGTCAAGTTGGTGTCCTGGGCGGACAGACCGGTTTTGGCAACCCATAGAGCCGGAAGCATGGTGTTCTCCTCTGTGCGCCTGTTTGTTGGCGCGACATCACAAATTAGTTAGTGGGCTGCAATCAGCTGATCTGCATGACGCGCGTCATGGCCTGGTCGTCTTCCTTCGCGCTGTTCATCATCTTGATGTGCAGCTCGAACTGCTTGGAAAGCGCCAGCACCGCCGTCATTTCTTCCACGGCATTGACGTTGCTTGCCTGCAAAAAGCCCGAGGTCAGCTTGACGTTCGCATCGGCCTGGGCTGGTTGGCCATCCTTGGTGTGGATGCTGCCATCCAGGCCTTTGGTCATATTCTTCAGGTCGGGCTGGACCAGTTTGATGCGGTCCACTTCCGCCATCACCCGCGGGCCTTCGCCCATGGCACGGATGCTGATGGTGCCATCGGCGCCCACTTCGATTTTTTGCTGGGGCGGCACGGCAATCGGGCCGCCGTTACCCATGATCGGCATGCCGTTGCCGGCGCGCAGCACGCCCAGTGCGTCAACGTTCATGCTGGCGCTGCGCACGTAGGCTTCGCCGCCATCCGGGGTCTGCACGGCCATCCAGCCGTCGCCGCTGACGGCCACGTCCAGGTCACGGCCGGTTTCGATCATGGCGCCAGGGGTGAAGTCGGTGGCTGGGCGTTCGGTGAGGGCAAAGGCCCGCGCCGGAAAGCTGTCGCCGAACACCGGCATCGAACGCGCCTGTTCCAGGTCACGTTGAAAACCGTTGGTGGAAATGTTCGCCAGGTTGTTGGCATGGGCCTTCTGCGCCAGAGCATTCTGGCTGGCGCCGGTCATTGCCACATAAAGGTACTTGTCCACGCTCTTTCCTCTTTCTGACGGACGCTTGCCGCCCACCGCTGTACTGAGGAGGCTTAAGCAATTTGCGAACCAACTTTTTGAAATAGGGCGAAGTGCAAGCGGGGCAAGGGTTTGCGGGTGGGTGACGGGAAATGGGCGCGGGGTGAGAGTCGAAAAAACGGCGGACTACTGCCGCTGGCGGCAAGCAGTAGTCTCATTGGCGACGAAGATCCAATGTGGGAGCGGCGGTGCGACGATTCGACTTGCTCGCGAATGCGGTGGATCAGTCACCTGATGTGTTGGATGACACACCGCTTTCGCGAGCAAGCCCGCTCCACATTTTTGACCCAGTTGTGTCAGGGGATTATTTGTCGGCCTTGAGGATTTCGTAATCCCGCAGTTTGTTGGCAATAGTGGTGTGGGATACGCCCAAGCGTTTGCCGAGCTGCCGACTGCTTGAGTGCTCTGCATACAGGCTTTCCAACACCGCCTTTTCAAAGCGACCGACGATTTCGTCCAAACCCCCTTCCAGCGAAAAATCGCCAAGCGGCTGACGCACGCCATAATCGGGCAAACGAATATGCTCAGCCTTCACCGTTCCGCCGTCGCACAACGACACCGCCTGGAACAGCACGTTTTCCAGCTGCCGCACATTGCCCGGCCAGTGGTAGTGGCTGAGCTTGTCCATGGCCGCAGGCGCGAGTTTGGGCAGCGGGCAACCAATCTGCCGGCTGGCTTGGTCCAGGAAGTGCTCAACCAACGGCGCCAGCCCGTCCAGGCATTCACGCAGCGGCGGGATATGCAGGGACAGCACGTTAAGGCGGTGATAGAGGTCCTGGCGAAACTCGCCACGGGCGCACAGTTCGGACAAATCCACCTGGGTCGCACAGATCACCCGCACATCCAGGTACACCTCTTCGTCACTGCCTACACGACGGAAGCAGCCGTCTTGCAGAAAGCGCAGCAGTTTCACCTGCAAACGCGCACTCATTTCCCCTACCCCATCGAGAAACAACGTACCGCCCGCCGTCAGTTCCAGCAGCCCCAACTTGCCTTCGGCCCGCGCCCCTTCAAAGGCGCCAGGCCCATAGCCGAACAGCTCAGTCTCGGCCATCGACTCCGGCAAGCCCGCACAATTGAGCGCCATCAAAGGTGATTGCCCACGGGGGCTGGCCAGGTGGCAGGCGCGCGCCAGCAGTTCCTTGCCGGTGCCGGTTTCGCCTTCTATTAATAGAGGTGCATCCAACGGCGCCATGCGCCGGGCTTCACGCACTACGGCCGCCATGACCTTGGAGCTTTGGAAGATGCTGTCAAAGCCGCGCAGCTCCTGCTTGCGCACGTTGTAGATACGCTCGCCCACGCGATCGGCGCGGTGCAGGGTCAATACGGCGCCGGCCATGGCTTCGCTGTCATCGTGCTCGGAGGATTGCAGCGGCGCGATGTCCGCCAAGAACACGTCACCTTTGACTTTGACCCGCAGGCCATTGATGCGCGACTTGCTCGCCCGTACCAGCTCCGGCAGGTCGAAATCTTCGGCGTAGCGCGACAGCGGAATGCCCGGCACCTCGTCCACCCGCACACCTAAAAGCTGCGCCGCCGCACGGTTGGCGGCGACGATGGAACCCCCCATGTCGATGGACAACACCGGAAATTCCAGAGCGCCCAGCAGCGCATTGAGCTCCATATGGCGCCGCTCGCTGGGCATCAGCCCTACCCTTTTGACGCCAAACACCCCGGCGATCGCTTCAAATTGCGGGCGCAGCGCCTGGAACTGCATGTTCACCAGGTTCGGGCAAAACAGGTAGATGGCATTGCCATGCTCACCGCCGACCTCACCCTTGGCGACGTTGACGCCGTACTCCACCAACAGGTTGAGAATGTCCCGCAGGATGCCGATGCGGTTCTGGCAGTGCACTTTGATACGCATGAAGAGGCCCGAAAAGTAGGGAGGCGCCGCGTCTTTTTGCCGCTGGGCGCAGATAGTCGTCAAGATTATGTGACAGCTTATGACCTTTTCCCAGCCCAGCGTCGCGACAGGCCGTGCAATCGTAACGAATTCTTTACGAAAATCGGTACATTTTCCTACAAGCCACCGCCAAAACCGGATGGAATCTCCCGCCCATCGGGGTATCAATAGGTGCATCCCAGGACATAACAAGAACGAATGCCTAGCAGGAGAGCCGTATGAAGCAGACGCACTACGTGGCCCGCGAGCCCGATGCGCAAGGTTTTATCCACTACCCGCCCGAAGAACACGCGGTGTGGAACACCCTGATCACGCGCCAGTTGAAAGTGATCGAAGGCCGCGCCTGCCAGGAATACCTCGACGGCATCGACAAGCTCGGCTTGCCCCACGACCGCATCCCGCAACTGGGTGAGATCAATAAGGTGCTGGCCGACACCACCGGCTGGCAAGTCGCCCGTGTACCGGCGCTGATCCCCTTCCAGACCTTCTTCGAACTGCTTGCCAGCAAGCAATTTCCGGTGGCGACTTTTATTCGCACCCGCGAGGAATTGGACTACCTGCAAGAGCCGGATATCTTCCACGAGATCTTTGGCCACTGCCCCTTGCTGACCAACCCCTGGTTTGCCGAATTCACCCACACCTACGGCAAGCTCGGCCTGGCGGCCACCAAGGAGCAGCGGGTGTACCTGGCGCGGCTGTACTGGATGACCATCGAATTTGGCCTGGTGGACACGCCCCAAGGCCGGCGCATCTACGGTGGCGGCATTTTGTCGTCGCCCAAGGAGACGGTGTACAGCCTGTCCTCCGAGCCCGAGCACCAGGTGTTCGACCCACTGGAAGCCATGCGCACGCCGTATCGCATCGACATCCTGCAACCGCTGTACTTCGTACTGCCCAACCTCAAGCGCCTGTTCGAAGTGGCCCAGGAAGACATCATGGGCATGGTCGAGCGTGGCATGCAGCTGGGTTTGCACGCGCCAAAATTTCCACCAAAACCCAAAGCAGCCTAACCCTCGATTTTCAACGCCAGGTGAGTCTGTTCCCTGGCCCCGCGTTGCTTTAGGGTGACGCTACTGACCTTCATCTACTCGAATTCAGGACATTTGCACATGACCACCTTGAACCAAGCCCACTGCGAAGCCTGCCGCGCCGATGCCCCGCAGGTCAGCGATGAAGAATTGCCGGTCCTGATCAAGCAGATCCCCGACTGGAACATCGAAGTACGCGACGGCGTGATGCAGCTGGAAAAGGTTTTTTTGTTCAAGAACTTCAAGTTCGCCCTGGCCTTTACCAACGCCATGGGTGAAATCTCCGAAGCCGAAGGCCATCACCCAGGCCTGCTCACCGAATGGGGCAAGGTCACCGTGACCTGGTGGAGCCACTCCATCAAGGGCCTGCACCGCAATGACTTCATCATGGCCGCACGCACCGACGACGTAGCCAAGGACGCCGAGGGCCGCAAGTAATGCATTTCGACGCCATTACCCGTGTGCCCGGCGACCCGATCCTGGGCCTGATGGACCTGTATGCCCAAGACAGCAACCCGAACAAATTCGACCTGGGCGTGGGCGTTTATAAAGACGACCAGGGCCTGACGCCGATTCCCCATGCAGTGAAGCTGGCCGAACAGCGCCTGGTGGACACCCAAGCCACCAAGACCTATATCGGCGGCCACGGCAATGCAGCGTTCGGTACGCTGATCAGCGAACTGGTGCTGGGCGCCGATTCTGCGCTGATCCGTGCTCGCCGTGCCGGCGCCACGCAAACCCCGGGCGGTACCGGTGCCTTGCGCCTGAGCGCCGACTTTATCGCCCATAGCCTGCCCGGCCGTGGCGTATGGTTGAGCAACCCGACCTGGCCGATCCACGAAAGCATCTTCGCCAAGGCCGGGCTCAAGGTCAGCCACTACCCCTACGTGGGCGCGGACAATCGCCTGGACGTGGCAGCGATGCTGGCGACCCTGGCCACCGTCCCGCAAGGCGACGTGGTGTTGCTGCACGCCTGCTGCCATAACCCGACCGGTTTCGACCTGTCCCAGGACGACTGGCGCCAGGTGCTGCAGATTGTGAGCGAGCGCCAGCTGCTGCCACTGATCGACTTCGCCTACCAAGGCTTTGGCGACGGCCTGGAGCAAGACGCCTGGGCGGTGCGTTTGTTTGCCAGTGAACTGCCGGAAGTCCTGGTCACCAGTTCCTGCTCGAAGAACTTCGGCCTGTACAGCGACCGTGTCGGCGCGCTGATCGTGTGCGCGGCGGATGCCGAGAAGCTGACGGATGTGCGCAGCCAACTCGCCAATATCGCGCGCAACCTGTGGTCTACGCCGCCGGATCACGGTGCGGCGGTGGTGGCGACGATCCTCGGTGACGCCGAGCTGAAAACGCTATGGAGCGGTGAAGTCGAAGCCATGCGCTCGCGGATCGCACAACTGCGCTCCGGGCTGGTGGAGGCCTTGGCGCCCCACGGGCTGGCTGAGCGGTTTGCCCATATTGGCGAGCAGCGCGGGATGTTTTCCTATACCGGCCTGAGTGCCGAGCAGGTCAAGCAACTGCGCGAAAAGCACAGTGTGTATATGGTGAGTTCGGGGCGGGCCAACGTGGCAGGCATCGATGCGACGCGCCTTACATTGCTCGCCACTGCAATTGCCGACGTCTCCAACTGACGAAACCGAATCAAAACTGTGGGAGCGGGCTTGCTCGCGAATGCGGTAGATCAGTCACCTGATGTGCTGGATGACACAC
>NZ_QUZU01000062.1 GCF_004682055.1 Pseudomonas kairouanensis
CCTTGGCCACTCCATTCAGTTCGCGCTGCGTGGCTGGCCTTTTTTTCATTTCCAGGAGAACCATCATGTTGAAAGGCTTAGCCCTGACACCCCCAGTGCTTGGACGCATCTCCATCGGCAAAATCGTCGAGAGAAATGGTAAGCGCCTGCCGGAGAAAGATGATCAGTTCACCATTACATCCCAGGTGCAAAGTAGGGATGGCTGGCTACTACACCCACTCAATGACGAACTGCGCCAGAGCAAGGAAGACAAGCTGCGCAGTATTCCTGTGCGCCTTTTGTTCAACGAGCCTGAGCTGAATTTCCGCGCCGACTACACCCTGTTCGACCGGCAGTCTGGCAGGCCGTTGTGCGTGGGCAATGGCGAGACCTGCAAGCGTGCCACTCAAGACGGCATGCAGTCACTGCCCTGCCCCTCGCCGGATGCGTGTCCATTGGCCAAAGGGGGTGCCTGCAAGCCTTATGGTCGGCTGAACGTACTCATCGGTGATGACGATCCGCTGGGCAGCTTCGTGTTCCGTACTACCGGCTTCAATAGCATCCGCACTCTGGCCGCCCGGCTGCATTACTTCCAAGCCATCTCGGGCAACCGCCTGGCCTGCCTGCCGCTGGAACTGCGTTTGCGCGGCAAGTCCACCCGGCAAAGCCACGGTACGCCGATCTTCTACGTCGATATCACCGTGCGCAGCGGTATGAGCGTGGAGGAAGCGTTGCTCGGCGCTCGGCAGCTCGATGAAGCCCGGCAATCTGCGGGCTTCGATCAGGCCTCATTGGACTGCGCAGCGAAGCATGGGCTCGGCAACGGGGCGTTCGAGGACAGCGAGGAAGACGGTGGCGCCGTGATCGAGGAGTTTTATTCGAGCATGGATGCCGCCACCGGCTCTGCCGAGAGTGACGAACCGCAACCAGCACCCAACTCACTCGCAGGCAAGCTGGAAGCGCTCGCCTCGCACGCCATCTGATACCACTCCTGCCTGGACTGAATGCATCGGCCAGGCAGCCTCTTTCGGAGAGCCGTCATGACCCTGCTTCGATTTCTATTCTGCCTATTCATTTTCATCGGGGCTCTGGCTGCAGCAGTCGTACTGGTGCTGAGCATCCTGCTAATGCTGCGTTTCCCGCCGCTGCTGGTCGCCGTAGTCCTTGCGTGCTGGATTCTGAACCGCCTGTGCAAGCTGCTGCGCGCATCCGGCCAAGACAACCCCACGAGAAATCCCGCATCGCAGGGGTAACCTCAGCAACCTTTATGAGCGGCCAGACAGGGAATGGCCGCACTTAACCCATCAGGAGAATGAACAGTGATCAGACAATGTTTGATCTGCGACTCAAGAGCCGTCCTGCCCCAGGAGGTCGCAAGAGGCATTGCTCTGCTGGCCGGCCTGGCCGATGGCGCGCTACGAGGAGTTCAGGACACGAATCAGGGCACGCAGGTTCGCCTCGGATACAACTCGCTACTGAGTGGGCTGGCCGCCATCGCACCGACTTACCCATCTGCGCTGCGATTGGCTGAGGATGTCGCCAAATATCACTTCGCAGGCTTCGACTGTCTGTGCCTGCGCTGCGGCGCTTTATTCGATGAGGCGGTGAAGGAAGCTTCTGAGCAAGCGCCTCAGCCGACGTAATATAGCAACTCATTCACGACCGAGCCGGTCAACAAGACGCTCCACCACATCCATGACGAGTGCGCGGTCACCCGT
The DNA here is from genome assembly GCF_004682055.1 of Pseudomonas kairouanensis. Classification (GTDB taxonomy): domain Bacteria; phylum Pseudomonadota; class Gammaproteobacteria; order Pseudomonadales; family Pseudomonadaceae; genus Aquipseudomonas; species Aquipseudomonas kairouanensis. The sequence continues at coordinate 1,698 of NZ_QUZU01000062.1, forward strand.
ATCCAGCGTGGACAGCAAATCGTAGAGCCTGCGCGCCTGGTCTTCTGGGCGTGAACTGCCCGCCGTCAGCAAGTCGGCGGTTTCACAGCCAAAAATTTCCGCAAATTCGACCAAACGCTCGATGTTAGGCATGACGATCCCACGCTCTATACGGGATACGGCCTCGCTTCCAATCCCAAGCTTTTCCGCAACCTGCTCCTGACTCAGCTTGCAACAAGAACGCTGGCGAGCAATTGCTTGACCAACAAGCTCCGCCAGCTGCTTCGATTCGGTTTTTGACATGCCACCCTCCAATTCAACTTGAATGGTTGGTCATCAACCTATTGACATGAAGGACTTATCAAACCGAGACTCAACCTAAAAAGTTGATATACGACTTTTTCTCCAAACCACTATCTCTTGCAGGGAGCTCAGAAAAGCCATGATCGTCGTAACCGGTCTGAATGAAGCGCAAATTGAAGGTCTCGTGAAGAGCAAAGCGTCCTTCGAGATCCATGGCCTCAGGGGCAATTTCATGGCAGGAATTAAACTTGTCGAAACCAAGATTGAAAGTCTGGGACTGAAGTGTCGAGTCACAAGTGATGTGAAAAGTACTGTGGTACAGGGCGGCGCACTTGGTGCTGTATTCAGCGTCCTAACAACACCTGCAACATTGACCATAGCAACATTGACGGCCGTAGCAGGTGTGGGCCATGCGCTAGTCACTTACAACCCCGACTACGAAATCCTCAAAGACTACATCAATAAAAAACTCAGGGTCATGTACAAGAAATAGCTCTCAGATAGTTACCGAAAGCGACATTGATTGCCCCACGACACGCCGGGGTTCGCCTTCATCATCGGCCGTTAAACGGCCTGCTCTGATTTCGTCCTCAACAAAAGCAACAAACTGGAGAACCCATGAAACGGATACTCAGCATCCTTCTGCTCGCTTTCTGCGCCAACGCAAACGCCGTCGTGGATCATTACGCATGGGGCAACATTGCCTTCCCAGACGAGACCTCCACCAGCGGTCTTCCCGAAGCTATTCCGTGCATCGCCAAGAAATCCTTCAACGGCCAACCCATGATCAAGTGCACCTGGCTGGAGACCTCCCGGGAAGTGCTCATCTTTGATGCCCAGCGCCAGCAGGAACGACGGTATGTCAACCAAGTAAGTGGCACGTGCCTGCGCGGTAAGTGCCGGACAAACTCTACCTTGGTAGGGGAGTGGAATCAGGATGCTTTCTTCGCGCTGTCGATCTGGTATCGAATCGGCATCAGCACCGACGGCAAGCCAGTGGCCTACCGGGTCGATACCTCTAACCAGGTGTCGTACGCCAAAGCCGGTTCTATCCTGTACCAGTTCTACCTGGATATTGGGGTCCCTGATAATCAGCTCGTCCCCACGTTTGACGGGCGCTATGAAGGCGGCTACGCAGCTTGGCAAGCACAGAAAGGAGGTAATCAAGTAGCGGCTGTACAGCCACCAGCTACCCCTCCCCAGTCCAAATGGCCAGATGTAAAAAGTGCGTGGTGCAACCCGCGCATGGACGATGACTGCTACATCAACGAGAAGAGGGTTCCAATCGCAGAACTGGGTAAATGGTTGCCCGACATCAGCGAATCGAATGCCGATCAGCTAGGAGGTCACTGTGAAACTATCCTCTGCTTCGACAAAGATGACCAGCCGATGGGCTATCTGCTGCAATAACAATCCTGAGGACTACTAGCCTTGCTGATTGTTGAGGATGTTGGCCGCACTACTCGCGTTCGCCAGCATACTCGCCGGCTGCGTGACGGCACTGCTACTGATGATCATGATGGCGCGTTTCCCTCTGCTGCTGATTGTCGTACTGCTGGCCTGCTGGGTCTTTAGCCAAGTTCAGGATATTGTCGGAAACGCATCGGATAAAAGAAAAGTCCTGTCTGAGCAACCGTTTAGCGGCTCAATACAGGACTTTTTCTTTTGTCAGGAATACCCAGATAAGCAACAGATCATTTTTGAGTTTGATCTGTCTGGGCGTTGATTCTGCTTACTTCACCAGCTCCATCAGCTTCCCGAAGCTGTTCACCACATCGTACTTGACGTTCTCGGGGGCATACTTCTTATTGATCTCGTCGAAGAACTTCCGTGCACATTCGATTTTTGTAGCCTCAATCGGACGCAAATCCAATGATGACATCGAACCCTTGGTTTCAGCCACAAAGTACACATGCTTGATCACTCCTTCCTTGAACGAAATCGCCCAGTCGGGGTTGTAATCGCCAACGGGCGTGGGGATCAGGAAGCCGCGCGGTAATTTGGCGTACACGACCACGTCGGTGCACGTGTCCAGCTCTTTCACAAACTCGCGTTCGATGCCAGAGTCGGTGATTACGTAGTCGTAGATGTGACGGTTGAGTTTGTCACCGGCCTTACTGAAGTCCTGCTTGGTCTGACCAGAAGTGAAGATGTCCAAATCAAACTTTTCCTCAACGGGGTCGTAGGCCAAGTGCTCAATGATCATCGTTGCCTTCTGCTCATTGATCAGTCGAATTGCTTCGGCGATGAAGCTTTCAGGATTGGTACGAAACTGCGCAAATATCGCGACACTGATGCCTTTAAGGATGTCCGCCGTCGTGCGTCGCGTTAGTTTCGTACCCTCGGCAACCTTACCAATGAGGTCATACTTCACCGTTGAATGAATTGACTGCTTGTCGTACTCAACAGTCGTTTTAGAAACTTTGAAACCATCACCGCTCTTCAGCGCATCGGCAGTTACCTGATCGATCTGCTCACCTTTCTGGATCGTATACTGCAAGGGCGTCACTCGTAGGCTCTTGTCCAGCTCCTCGACTGCTTTCTTGACCAGTTCCGCCGAATCAAAGTCAACACTGTAGGCGGCCTTGCGATTGATCCGATTCCACAGTTCCTTGAATTCCTGTTTGTCGAAGTTACTGTTGAGCGGATTCTTCTTTGGCCGACGGTCGTCGCTGATTTCAAACATCTGACTGTAGCTGAAGACGCTGTCGATTAGCTGGTACACCTGCTCGGCATGAGGCTGCAGCTCCGGGGGCAGCGGAGCCAGGGTGCCTTCCTTCTTGGCGTCGTGGTACGCGCCTGTAATGCGGTCAGCATCGTCGCTGTAGTCGTTCTTGAGCAGGTATTTGTAGATCTGCTTGGCCAATTGCGGCGTGACTTCAATATCGCCAGTTGGGGTCTTGAGTACCTTACCAGTGAAATAGGCTTCGTCAGCGACCTTAGGACGCGCTGACAAAGATTCGCTGATGTCCTTCTGCAGCGCAGATACGAAGTCCTTATAGCTCTCGCTTGCCACTACGGTTAGCACGTTTACGTCATGGACGATGGCGGGGTGATCCATTCGGTCACCGCTCTGGTTAACGGACAAGCGTAAACCACGACCTACCTCCTGCCGCCGCGAGATGGTGTTGTCGCTGTGCTTGAGCGCACAAATGACGAACACGTTAGGATTGTCCCAGCCTTCACGCAAAGCGGAGTGCGAAAAGATAAAACGTACTGGCTCGTCGAATGACAGCAAGCGCTCCTTGTCCTTCAGGATCAGATCGTAGGCATCCACATCATTGGACAGCCCTGCATTTTCTCCGCGTTTCTCCACATCGGGATCGGCCAGCCGCTTAGTCTTCCTGTCGATGGAGAAGTAGCCGCTATGCGTCCTGCCTGCATCAATACCCTTCAGGTACTTGATATACGGCGTTTCATCCAGGTCCAGCACCTCGTTCAGGTACTGGCGGTACTCCTCTTCAAAGATACGTGCGTAGTCGCCTTTCTCGTCCGCTGTCGAGTAATCGCGGTACTTGGCCACTTCATCGATGAAGAACAAGGTCAACACCTTGATACCTTGTTGGAATAGGGCCAGCTCTTTATCGAAGTGTGCCTTGATGGCTTCCCGAATCTGGATGCGGCGCAGCGCTTCTTCGTTGACATCCCCGGTGGCCTCGCCAACAAAGAGCTCCACGCCGTTCGTGAAACTCAGGGTATCCGTGTTGGCATTGATGTCCGCGACCACATAGCCACGGTACTGATCCAGCTCGTTTGAAAAGCCATCAGAGAAGAGGTTGTCGCCCTTGGAGAGCTTGCGCACTACACGCTTGATCTCGCCGCTTTTCAGCTTCTGCTCGAACTCAACACGGGCCACAGGTGCCTTGCTCGAAATCTCGATGGACTGCAAGTACAGATAGGCATTGGAGCCCGCCAGCCCCTTCACTGATATGCCGCGTACAGCGATTTTCTTCACCAGCTTCTGGTTGTAGGCGTCCAACGCGTCCAGCCGATGGATCTTGTTGTGCGTGGTCTTGTGAGTGGCCGAGTAGCGCAACACCATCAGCGCCTTGAATTCCTCCAAGGACTTCAGGGTTGCCGCACCCTCCATTTTTTGTGGCTCGTCCAGGATCAGAATCGGCCGATTGGCGCTGATCACATCAATCGGGCGGCGCGACTGAAAATCATCGAGTTCGTCATAGATGCGCCGGTTATCAGCGCCACGGGCAGCAAACGCCTGCACGTTGATTACCATCACGTTGATCCCAGCATCCGACGAGAAGCTCTCCAGATGGTGCAACTGCTTGGAGTTGTAGATGAAGAAGCGCGCTTTCTTGTGGTACGTCTCCAGGAAATGCTCTGCGGTGATCTCCAGTGACTTGGCCACGCCTTCACGAATGGCAATGCTGGGCACCACTATGATGAACTTGCTCCAGCCGTACTGCTTGTTCAGCTCAAAAATGGTCTTGATGTAGCAATAAGTCTTCCCAGTTCCGGTTTCCATCTCGATGTCAAGATGCAGGTCTGATACTGCTTTGGCAGTTTCTTTGTATTGCGCTGTTGCTGCAACACGCTCCCGATTGCCATTGAGCGTATAAAAATCGGTCAATGAACTCGATAGTGGTAAGTTCTGCTGATGCTGCACCTGGGTGATGTTTTCCAGCAAATTGACGCCCGTCAGCTTCAGGTCAGCGTTCTTGAACCCACCCTTGGCAAACAAGTCTTCAACCCCTTTCTTGGCCTTGCCCGGATCGATGCGGTAACTGATAGCCTCCGTTGTAACGGGCGGTTGACCTTTGAAGCAGTCGACCACGGCTTGCACCGCCGCTGTCTGATAAGACTGCGTCTTGAATTTAAGTTTCATCGCATGCCCCTCAGATGCATTTGACTTCGGTGGCTGGCGACAACAGCTTGAAAATCTGCTCGACATTGATTTTGACAGCACTGTCTTTGTAGCCTCCATCGCGGAACACCACACGAAGGGGCTGTTGCTTGGCCAGTTCTTTCACGAATGCTTCGTCGATGCTGCCACTAGAGTCGAAGCAGGCGGCGAGCGCATCGCCATCGACAAAGAACACGTCCTTGCCTTGAATGGACTGCTTGCTAACCGGCAGGGCCAGATCGACGCCCCAGTCCAGCATCACCTGGAATAGCAGGTCTTCGAACTTGCGGTCGGGCTTGATGTTGTCGACGGCGTTGATGAGATCACCTTGACTGACGGCATCGGGGACGTAGTAGATCTCGGCCATGTTTGATGAGTCTATCCGTAGGGAGCGGAACCCAACGTCAAGGTTCTGACCAGAAGAACTCAAACTCGAAAGACTCGATGCACCTGCTTTACGAATACGTTCTCGTGTGAGTTCTGCAATGGACCCATAGCCGTCTTTTGCAGCCTCTGACTTAGGATCGGGAGCTTCAGCAACTTGCACTACAACAAAACGGCGGCCCCCACCATCTTCGGCATTGGCCTCCATCACAGCTTGAGCTGTAGTCCCCGAGCCAGCAAAAAGATCAAGAATAATTCCATCTTTATTATTGTCCGCCCACTTTATAAGTTGCTTTATCAAGCGAACTGGCTTTTTCCCGTTGGCGAATGCAATGCCGCCCTCTCTAGCAACATTCCCCATATCTTGATGAAAACCTTTCCAAAGGTCTCCACGAATAACAGTTCGGCCAAATCTCGGCCGGTAGTCATCCGACATGCGATAGTTTAATGCGAGGGGAATTAACGCTCTTAGTGTGCCATTTTCAAGCGTTGTCAAAAAATATGTACGATGGTCCGTCTCAAAAGACTCCCAATGGCCAGTTGGTATTACCTTTCCTGAAGCGGATACGGGTGGTCTGTCGATGCTTGCTATTTTTTTTAGATTTTCAGAAATGAACGTTCTTGCTGCCTCCGAGACCGAGAGCAACTTGTCGATACTTTTAAGGCTAAATCGGCCTCGCACTGCAAGTTCATATCGATGAATGTCACTTCCAACTTTGCTGTCGGCAAATAGCTTCTCTGCAACGCTTCCTAAAGTCCCATCATCATTCAGCCAAACCGAATAATGCGTATCGTACGTATCGATGCCATCAAGGAGTGGCTTATGGGGCTTCTTGTCAAATTCAGCTGATTTTCTGTACACATGAACGAACTCAACGTTCTTCACGATAGTGCCCTGCTGGGCATTTACCGTTTTTGGGCCTGAAGTCGTCGACATTTCGACAGCGATTGTGTCGATGAAATTCTGCTCCCCAAAGATCTCATCTAAAATTCGTTTTAGATTGGCAGATTCATTATCATCAATAGATGCAAATATCACACCATCATCAGAAAGTAAATTTCTTGCTAGTTTCAACCGCGGATAAATCATACTGAGCCAGTCAGAATGAAAGCGTCCATTTGCCTCACTATTGGCTACGAGACGATTTCCCTGGGGGTCTTTTTGATTAGATCGAAAAAAATACTCATCAGAACTTTCTGCAAAATCATCTTCGTAAATAAAATCACTCCCAGTGTTATATGGCGGATCGATATAAATCAATTTCACCTTACTGAGGTAGGTTTCCTGCAAAAGCTTTAACGCATCGAGATTATCGCCTTCGATGAACAGGTTCTTCGTGGTATCAAAGTTCACGCTTTCCTCGCGGCAAGGCCTCAGCGTTTTGGCAATCGGTGCATTGGCTGTCAACAACGCCTCGCGCTTTCCTGGCCAGTTTAGGTTGTAACGTTCCTGCGGCCCTTCGACGATCGATTCGGCAAGCTCCTGCCGTAGTTGGTCAAAATCCACCGCCAGCTTCACGCTACCGCCTTCCCCCTTGGCCTCAGTGACACAGCCCGGAAACAGATCACGAATGCGGGCGATGTTGTCCTGCGTGAGATTGGGTGAGTGCATTTTTAGCTTTTCCATGTTCTTTTCCTCTAGCTGCCGAGCTTCCGTTAAAGAAGCTCAGCGGCTCAATTGTTCAAGTTCGTTTTGATAGATTCAGTCGTGTTATTGCCAGTCCTGGCAAAAGTGCACACGCAGACTCTCGATAGCCGATGGCAAAGCGCCCTCGCAGGTCACGCCCAGATAAGTAGCCGCACGAGTGGTGCCCACGTACAAGTATTTGTCGAAGAGCTCAGGGTGTAGCTCGGCAAGCTGGTCGATGCCAATAAAGAAAACAGCCTCGAACTCTAGGCCCTTGATGTGCTGGATATCAAACACACGCACATTGCTTTCTTGCCCAACGGCCTGGCCCTCGCGGCAGGCGATGACCTGGAAGTTGTGCTCGGCCAGCGCGGCATTCAGTGCCTCAGCCACCGGGGCTACGTCATTTTCAGTATTCACAAAGATGGCGGTGGACGGTAATTGGCCTACAAAGCGCTCAATCTCACGAATGCGATCTGCGAGCCAGCTGACAACGACCGCTGTCTCGCGTGCATGCTCCAACAAGGCAGGCGCCACGCCCGAACTATCCATATTCGCGGGTAAGCTGACGTTTTGCTCGGTACCAGCGACGGCGCGGATCATGGCACGGGCCAAGTCGTTCAGTTGCTTGCTCTGACGGTAGGAGACGGTAATCTCCTTTATGTCGAAGTCGGCAAAAACCCACTTCAAGTCGTCAGCGGAGCGCGCCCCCCAGGTAGTCAGGCGCTGGTTGAAGTCGCCGCAGGCAAAAAACGAGCGAAGTTGTGGGTGCGCCAGTACTGCCATACAGGCGAGCTGAATGGGCGAAAAATCGGTCGCCTCGTCCACCAATACTTGGTTGCGGTAATGCCCAAGGATGGGCTGGAGCGATGACCAAGCGGGGCTGTCGATATCGCGCAGGACGCTGGGCAGTTTGAGCAGGTCGCCTCCGGCGCGCAAGATGGCCAGCAGCACAACATCGAGTTCGAGTGGATGGATGTCGCGTGCCTCGAAGCCCTCGCTGCGATACCAGCTCCCGGTTTCTTGTCGCTCTCGCCGGAACACACGGTAGTGTTTGGGAATGCCGTCGAGGTAGCGTTTGACCGGGTTCACGAAGCGCCGGGCGCTGGTCTGCACTAGAAGACTCGCTCCCACATCTGCACGGTCGGTCTCTGCCAAGCCACGATCTGCCAGCCACTCAATGATTTTGCCGTTGCGAGAGGTCTTGTTCAGCATACGCTTGGAGGCTGCTGACCGAGCCTGGGCACGCACGGCTTGCATGTAGGCGTTGAGAGCTGCCGCGCGCCCCGTGCGCGATGTTGTGGTGTCTTCTTCCTCGTCGGCATCGAAATCGTCTTGCTCGTCGGTCTCAGTTGCCTGCGCCTGCTGCAAGCTGTCGATGACACGAGCTAACTCATCTAAAAATGCCCGATTGCGGTTGAGCTGCAGGTTGAGCGCAGCTTTGATCTTGCCGTCAGAGGCTTCCTTGAGGCTGGTGACGAGCGCCTGCACCTTAGGGAGTTCTGCGGCCAATGAGCCGAACGTGGAGGCCAGAGTGCCATCACCGGCGCGCGCTAAGATGTCTTTTAAACGTATACCCAAGCTCTTGACGTCGGGGGACTTGGCATCATGGAGTAGAGCCGCAGCTTCATGCAGCTCCTGCACGTAGGCGCTGCGTTGCCATGTATCGAAATCGTCAAACCACTGAATGGGTAGGTCGAGTGCAGCTTCGCTAAGGCTTGGCAAGCTCTCTTTCAGGACGAAAGTGCCGCCGCCAGAAGCAGTTCTGAGAACGCCAAAAGCATTCCTGGCCAGCTCGCGCCGATAGTCCTGCCAAGTTCTAATGCGCAGATCTGAAGCAGGAACGCCTTCTCGGGCAAAAGCCTCTTTGAGGTACTGTTTGAGCAGTTCGGTAGGCGTGAACATCAGCCAGCTGTTGGAATGCGCAACGCCTTGCGCTGCAGCGACTGTCTCAACCAGGCGTTGCTCGCCTTCTTCCAGAAAAGCGGTGTCGAGCTTTTGGCCGAGGCGCCGGATCAGGGTCGTCGTTTTGCCGGTACCGGGTGGACCCAAGATCAGCAGGCGCTTGTCGAGAGGAAGACGGAAAATCTCGTCCTGATATTGATCGAGTACGGGCTGATCCCGCAACCCCATCTTGGTGATGACGCTGCGGCGAACGCCGTCGATGATGTTGGCCTTGACGGTCTCCTCGGCCAGCAATTGGCCCAGGATGTCCTCTGTGACCTCTTCCCCGGCAACCTCAATCAGCAGCGCTCGCAGCGACTCGATGGTGAGAGGCCCGAAATGCTCGGCTTCAACCACGGTGTCGCGAGAGTCCCACCCATCGGCGAGTGCACTTGGCCGGAGTTGAGCTCGCTCAAGAACCTCAACAACGGCTCCATTGGGAAGCGTGAACTCTGCACCAATCGCCAATGAGGCCAATCGTCCAACAGGGGCCCGGTAGCTGGCCAAGTTGGGAAAGCCCGATACCGGCGTAGTGCGGCAGATGTAGTAGGTTTTCTCTTCGCCCTCTTCATCAACCACCACAACGCGAGCAATGGCGGGCTCTGCCACCAATACCCGGTAGCTTTCACGGTTCGCCTGGCTGATCTGATCCAGTCTTTGGATAGCCGAACTGGACGTCATCGTATTGATGCTTGCCAGGGCATCGGATCCCAGTGTTCGTCCATCAAGAAGCTTGCTCTTGGAGGCTTCGGCGATGCTTTCGAGTTGCGCTAACGCCTCGCCCGCGACCTGCTCGATGTGTCTCTTCGATTCGTCATTCAGGCTCTGCGTCATGGGTTCTCCCTACCAGTCAACTGTTCAAGTTCGTTTCTTAGCTGTCGCAAGAGCGCGTTGATCTCCACCTTGCGGTTGAATTGCTTTTCTTTGGCAAGCTTGTTGGCGGCCTTCTCGACCTCAAGCTGCTTCGCCGCAACCTGTTCGACACGAGCGACCAAGTCACCAAGGCCTTCTTGCTGGCGCGCAGGTGTGGGAATCAGGCGGTGAAGCACCTGTTCGTACAAGCCACCCAAATCGAGCGCCAACGGCATGGCGGCGCGCTCCATATCGCTCGGTAACCACGCCGTAGCAAAGTAGTCGCTCAACACCCAACGGCTCGCGCCTGATTCGTTCGGGCGCTTGTACGCGGCGACTACCTGTGTTCGGCCGTCAAAGCTCAGCTCGAAGATAATGGGGAACTGCACCGCACCATCTATGCAGCGCAACACATCCAGATTCAGCTCCGACGTCTTGAGCTGGATGGCGAAGATCTGAAGCTCCGGCACACTGGGTCTAGCGGGTAGGTTGATCGTTTCCGGAGCCAGCTTGTATTGCCAGAAGATCTGTTCCACTTGCTCGACGAACAAGTCTTTCAGCCGTGTGTTGGCTCCGCTGTGTTCGTAGATCTTGTTCTTTGGTAGGTTGCGGCCAAAAGCGGCCTGCTTCGGGTAGCTGATGAACGCGGCGTTCGACTCCATTGGCGACATATGACTCATCCGGCCTCCTGAATTACCAAGAAGGTGATGAGCTCGAAGTCGTCCAGACCGGCAATGGTGTTGACCAGCGCAGTGGTTTTGCCGCCGCTGAACAGGCTGTCCAGATCCTTTTCCTCCTTCACCTCGATCATCGAGCGAATGGTCTTGCCAAGCAGGTCGGAATACACCTGCATCTTGCGTCCGTCTGCAGTTTCCTTGTTAAACAGGCTGCAGGCTTCCGGAATGGGCTGCGCTTGACCCTTGCAGCAACTGCGCACCAGATCGAGCAGGCGTTTGACCTCGGTGTAATCATGAATGACCTCACCCTCACGACTGATGTAGACGAGGTAATACGGGTGCAGACGGTTATGTTGGCTAACGCTGACGCTCGAGTTGCGGTTCCGCAGTGTAAATATCACGCCTGGACGCAGGCCAAACTCAGTTTTTGCTGACACAGCGGCGTGCATGCCGCTCGGTACGTTGCACAACTCGCCATTGGCTTTGACGTAGTTGAGCAAGTCCATGCGGAAGTCGTTGAGCCCCAGATCTGTGATCGAAACGCCCGTTTTCAGGTCTTCCAGCTCGATAACTTCTTCTTGCAGGCGGCGCAGCTGCTCCTTGCGGTAGGACACATCGTTGGCTTGGGCGCTAAGCACATTGTCGTCGCCCGTGGCGGTGACATCGGCAATCATCATCCGGCTCTCGACGCGTTCCTTGAGGTTGATGTACTCGTCAAGCGAGATGTCGGGCCAGTAATTGACCAGTTGGATGCTGCTGTTGGGCGATCCGATGCGATCCACTCGACCGAAGCGCTGGATGATGCGCACGGGGTTCCAGTGGATGTCGTAGTTGATGAGGTAGTCACAGTCCTGCAGGTTCTGGCCCTCGGAGATGCAGTCGGTGCCAATCAACAAGTCGACCTCAGCCGGTTCGTTGGGCAGGACAATGGCCTTTTCTTTGGAGCGCGGCGAGAAGAGGGTGAGCAGCTCCTGGAAGTCGTAGCTTTTCTTCTGAGCTGTGTTTTTTAGCGTCGACTGAGGCGCGCTACTGCCAGTAACCTTCGCTGTATGCAGGTACTGATTGGCGAGCAAATCAGTGGCCAGATTGTCATAGAGGTAATCGGCCGTATCAGCGAAAGCCGTGAAAATCAGTACTTTTTTATTGCCGGGATTAATGGGATTGGCAATCTTGTCGAGCACTAGCGATTTCAGGTGCTGCAGCTTGGCGTCTTCGGCTGGCGTGATTTTGCTCATCGAGGCCAGTAACGCCGAAATGATTTCCAGGTCAACTTGGAGTTCATGCTCCCAAGAAGGCAGATCCATATCTGCCAGCTTTATCCGAATTGAGTTGCCGATTTCTAAGTCATGAAACGAAGGAATACCGTCTTCTTCAGCCTCAATTGAGCCCATGGCTTCTGTAAGGCTGGCGACTTCTGTTACACCGCCCCGACTCTCGAACTCCTTAATCAGGCCGAGAACGCGCAGGTGGTTTTCTTTCAAAGCATTAAGTGTGCTGCGGAATGCATAAACAGAGCTTTCAAGGCGCTTCAGTAAATTGGTTGTCATCAGTGCTACCAGGCTTTTTTCCCGGTCTACCTGACGCAGCTTGCCTCGACCGCCTTCAACCTGCGTGTCGTACATCTCTTCATACTTCGCCAAGCGGCTAGGCAAGATGTAGCTGATGGGGGCATATACAGCGAGCTTGAGCAGAGACAGCTGCTCGAAAATCTCGTTGAAACTCATTACATCCGTTCGTTGCTCAGCATCCACAACCAGTGGGCTACGAAATGACAAGGGCTTGCGCCGCTCAGGGAATTGCCCGATATCCGTGGTGTCGTAGAAGGTCTGAATGTGTTTGCGCGAGCGTGCGATCGTGACGCTGTCAAGCAACTCGAAGAAATCGAAGTCGAGCGAGTCCAAGATGGCACGAGCCGTGCGTTCCTCAGTTGGAAGTTTTGACCAAGCGTTAAAACTGGCCTGTGCACCACGGAAAATTTCCTCGACAGTTTTGCCAGTACGCAGCTTCTTGCTTAGGTTTTCGGAGTCGCCTTCGTAGGCTAGGGCGAGTTGGTTGCGTAGGTCATTGAAGCGGTTGTTCACTGGGGTAGCTGAAAGCATCAGCACCTTGGTTTTCACACCGTCTTTGATGACTTTATTCATCAGCTTCTGGTATCGGGTCTCCTTATCCTTGAAGGCATCGTTGTTGCGAAAGTTGTGCGATTCATCGATGACGACGAGGTCGTAGTTACCCCAGTTGATGCGGTTGAGCGGAGTGCCAAACGACTCGCCACTGGTGCGAGTGAGATCGGTATGACACAGCACGTCGTAGCTGAATCGGTCACGCGCAAAGATGTTGGTCTTGAGGTTACGGTTGTAGTTGAGCCAGTTGTCCGCCAGCTTTTTGGGGCAGAGCACCAGCACCGACTTGTTGCGCAGTTCGTAATACTTGACGACGGCTAGGGCTGTGAAGGTTTTTCCCAAGCCAACGCTGTCCGCCAGGATGCAGCCGCTATAGGTTTCTAGCTTGTTGATGATCCCGGTGGCCGCATCCTTCTGGTAGTTGAAGAGTTTGTTCCAGATGAGCGTGTCCTGGTAACCGGTACGGTCGTTGGGTAAAACGTCCTCATCGATGTCGTCCAGGAACTCGTTGAACATGTTGTAAAGCATCAGAAAATAGATGCTCTCAGGCGAATTTTCCTGGTAAACAGCCGCAATGTGATCGCAGATCTGCTGGGTGACGTCTTCCAGTTTTTCCGGGTCGCTCCAGATCTGATTGAACAGGCTCAGGTAAGTTGCCGTGAAGGTTGGCTCGTCCATTTTGTTGACGAGGTTGGAGACAGCATTGCCTTGCTGGTAACCGAGATCGACGGCTGTAAAGCCGTGCAATGGCATGTAAGAGGTGTCCGTTTCAGCAGATTGCACGCAGGCGAACTGTTGCATCGGCGCCTTGCTGCGATTTGACTTGAAGGTGGCCTTGCGCCGCATCCATTCTGCGCACTCTTTGGCAACCGCTCGCTGGGTAAGCTTGTTTCGCAGCTGAATCTCGAACTCGCTACCGTAAAGGCTGCGCTCACGATCCAGCTTAGGGATGTGGAATTCCTTTCGCTCTTTGCGGACCTTGTCGGCAACCCCGCTGGCAACGAAGGTCGGGGAGGTGAAGATGAAGTTCAGCTCGTCGATCTTTTCCAGCTCAGCTTTCAGCGCTTCGAATGCATACATCGAAAAACAAGATGCTGCGATACTCAGGCGGGAACCTGGTTTTAGCGTCGCTTTGAGGTCGTCACCCAGCAGCCTTGTAATATTGTCAATGAGCTCCATCGTTTCCCTTACCTTTTTTCGTCTCTTCCTCTAACGGCGCTTCTGCCTGCAGACCCTGCTCCTGAGCATATTTCAGGATTAGCACCTCAATCATCGAGGCAATGGAGCGCCGCTCTCTTTCCGCTGCAATTCGCAGCAGCTGCTTGATGTCTCTAGAGGTACGAATGGACAGGGTTTCGTCCTTGGGGCGCTTCATGACTCAGTCCTGCAGTTTTTGTGCTGCAAATGTACTGCGCCTTGCCATCAATAGCGACTCAAAAATCCAGAACCGAGCAAACTGCTATTCCCATCACTAACTCAAGACCAGGTCGGCGTGATCGATATAGCAGCCGCAGCTTGCAGGTACTCAACAAATTCAAACCAGGCACGCCGCCAACTGATGCATCTCATGGTCAATCAGGGCGTCCCGAGTTGCGCTTATCCCCGGCTTGTTTCGAAGCCTCGCTGGCGATCCCCGTAAGACTTTGTAGCCTCCTTGCACATGTAGCTGGCCCGCCGAAACAACTCAGGCAGCTCATCCATCTTGCCGTCGGGGACGTCCCGGTAGATTCGATACGTGGCATTGTCAGTGATATGCACCAGCCCCCGTATCTGATCGACTGATAGCTGCAAAGCACTAGCCCAAGCTTCCTGCAGGCGCGTCACGAGATTTCGATTCGTAGATTGCAATCGGCCTGGCCTGTGATAAGCATCATGATTAAGCAGGAATACTAGGTGGTAGTGCGGCCTTCCACTCATTCCAACCTCCCTTGCCCAGGCATAGCGAACCTTGCAACCACGAGCATCCTGCTTTTCCTCACGCAACTGGCTGCGGTGGTAGTCAATCTTGGCGCAGAAGGACTCGATAAACCTGCTAATGATCTTGTTGGTGTTAGCGGACAGATCTATCTCCCTCGGCAAGTGGAGGTCCATCCGGAATGCCATGACCCGAGGATACTGAGTCAGTGCTCGCTGGATAACGCGCAGGAGACTTGATAGGTACTCCTCTACATACGGCCCCTTGTCGACCATCAAGGGCAGGCCACGGTAGGTAGGCCCGTACTGCAGATGGAGGTTGGTGTTGCGTGGATGACGAAGCGGGTGGTAGCTCGTGTTATTGGAATGACGAAGCATGGGTATGACTCCTAGTTGAGTTTCATACCGATCTTCATCATGTGTAATTTTTTACGCTCGACTGGTTACCTGGAGCTCTCTCACTGGACATCTGGTCAGTGCCTGCAGCTCATACCTCAGTAACACTGCGAATCCTATGGGTAGGAGAAGCTAGTAAAAGCATAATACTAGTGCCGCAAATGATGCTCTCGACTGCACGGTGATTGCGGGATGTTTTTTCACGGCCACTCCGTGATTTTCTTCAGGGCCTCTACTCCGGAAATAAACCATCGCTCTGCTCGGCCTTCCAGGGCGTCCGACGCGGGACTCCAGCCTACCCGGCATAAGCGCCATGACCAGCCATAGCCGGTCATGGCGCTTATGCTGGTTTCTAGCTGGCCATACTCAGGTGGCCGGCGGACCGCACTGCAGCTCCCTCAGCCAAGTCACGCTCTTCGATACGTGCCAAGATCCAATCGTGCACCTCGCTGTCGACCCAGCCGACGCAGCGGTCACCGAGAGATACCGGTTTTGGGAAGCTACCTTCCGCGACGTATTTGTAGATGGTCGACCGGGCAAGACCTGTCGAGTCGATGACTTCTTTTAAACGGATTATCCTCATGAACGGGGCTCCTCGTGTTCGTTCAGAGGATTGGCAGGGGCGATAAAAAATAACCGCTAGACGGCTTTCGCTCGTGCCGGCGTGAGCAAACCCGCCATTTCTCTAAGCTCGATTGGGCAAAGGGCTTCCGTAGTGACTTCCATCGTTTCAACGTGCTCGCCGACCTCCCTCAGCAGCCTGCCACCGCCAGCACCCCGATCAATCAACATCGCTAAACAGGAATACCCCGACCGTAAACCACTGGATAGAAGTCTGAAGTTCAGGCTTGGCCAGGCCAGCCCATCAACCTGTGAAAAGCGCACCTTGCACACGCGCGCGAACTGAATAGTCATGCCCCATAGAAAATCTATGATTTCAGCATCGTCAAGCAACCTCGCATCTTTAGCGTCCTTCATCGGTTTGCGAAAAAATGCGCTGATGTCTTCTCGGATGCAAAGGGCAAAGTCTGACTTGACTGCATCTAGCTGCTCCCAGTGCTGTGTCAGAAGGTCTGTCACACACCTACTCAAAAAAAACTCCAGCTGCTCAACCGCGTGCTTGGGCGCATACCTAAAAAGCCGGATAACTGAGGGCGGTGTGGATAGCTCATACAACGAATATTTATGCCTAGTAGCGGGATTGC
Organism: Pseudomonas kairouanensis; assembly: GCF_004682055.1. Classification (GTDB taxonomy): domain Bacteria; phylum Pseudomonadota; class Gammaproteobacteria; order Pseudomonadales; family Pseudomonadaceae; genus Aquipseudomonas; species Aquipseudomonas kairouanensis. The sequence continues at coordinate 17,960 of NZ_QUZU01000062.1, forward strand.
GCCAGAGCTCAAGATCAAACCAAACGTCCCCCAGGTACCGAACATCCTCAGCCCCTTCGCCCACACGCTCATGCACAACGAAGCTGATCAGATCCGTCCCGGGGGTGATTTGCCGATGATTCAGATTAAGGACATAAGTGCTTTTGAGTTTTTCAGCAAAAATGGGACTGGCAACTCCGGGCACGTGTCGTCGAATAAACCCCATTCCAATAAGCTTCTTAATCCGTTGTTTAAGGCTTGCCTGCTCAAGGCCGGTGAGTCGACATAGCTCTACATTCCCGAGCGAATTTACTACACCAAAACGGTCTGCATGAGCGGATAGCACTGCAAGAAGAAGTCGATTGGATCGACTGAGTAAAGAAGTGCGGTTCGGCACTGCTACCCTCTTTTGCTCCGCCTTCACGGTATTAGCCGGCATCGCATAGATTTCCACGTCGGGCCTGGTGGCGTGAATGTAAGGCCCCTTGATTAGGTGCTCGACGGCGCCAAAGTGAGGCGCAAGATCTAGGGGGCGTGAAATAAAACTCGCAATCCCGAGCTTATTGGCCACATCGTCATGGAGGCGAAACGATTTTTTCAGCCGACCGGCTCGTTGAGCCAGCGCCGCTGTAGCGATAAGGATCGATTCTTTGAGGAGCAAGTTGAGTGCATTGGCACACTCTCTCGTAGGCACTCCAAGGCAACCAGCCAGCTCATCAATAGTGATCGGCCCTGTGTCAGTGAACTCATAACGCAGGTAAAACGACGCCAGCGTGAACCGAGCCTTGGAATCCAGTCGCACTAAACTCAGTGATAAAAGGCTAATTAGCATATGCAATCCAGAAATAATCACAGCTAAATATACCCTATTTTTATCGGATAAATTTGATGTCGTTATGCATAACGTTATCGATAATGAATATACTGGCCCTAGCGAAGGCTCCAGCAGGAATAGATGAGAATGGGACGCAAAAGAGTAGTTGGACTGGATTGGCTTGATTCTGAAAATACGAATCAACGCCTTTGGGCCTTGAAGTATTTGCAAGCGAAAGGCTTAGAGCGAATTTTCGATAGCGGGGAGAGGATCCTTCCGAATGAGCTTCCGTCCCACAACGAAATGCTGGATGCAGGCATGTATATCGAGCAGGACGCTGGCGCGAGCAAACTATTTCGGGACATGAAGGATGCTTGGCGCCAGGAGAGAGACAGAAACAAGAAAAAGGAGAGCGGCCGCCAAGCGCGCGCATTCACTCTGAGTACAGCCACCAAGAACCATCTACAAACCATGGCCAAAGAGCAAAAAAAGAGCCCCTCCGTGCTGCTGGAAAGCATGATTACAAAGGCTTACGCAGCCCATGTGCGCAGACAGCAAAGGCTACTGCCGAAACAAACTCTGCAAGGGAATCGTCAGCACACAATTCAAGACCTTCACGAGATGTTCGTCGGAGGCGCCATACAATCCGATAACTCAGCCATCCCCAGCCACTCCGTAACTGAAGAATCGATGGGTGAACATGAGCTGCTGGAGCAGAAGTCAGGCGAGTACACTTCGGTAGCTTCAAATGAGCGCTCTAGATCGAAGGCTGCCCCAGAAATCGTTGAATCTCTGCTCGAGCAGGAAAAGGCTATTACCCTCATTCCAGATTCATCGTGCAATAGTCAGGTGCCGTCCGCGGCGGCAGAGGATGATCAGCCAGAACAAGCAGCACCGGTGGATTTAAATTCAATCCCGACCGATGATTTCCCTCACGCTCAAACCGAAAACCCTTCACCCGTGGTGAAAATCAGTCCCCAAAAGAGAAAAACGTTCAGGTTATCCAGCGTTCGCTAACCAAAAGCCTGGGACAAGGAACAAAGTGATTAACTGTCCGATCTGGAGCGACATACAATGTTTGGCATTCCAAATGGCATTCCATGCAAAAAATAAAACCGATCTTTTTCTTAATAAACAACAAGTTATATTTCCTGTTCAGATTACCCCGGCCCACCACTTCAACATCTAAAGACGTCCACGGACGTCTTTTTTTGTGCCTTGAACCCGGCGTCAGCATCACAGTCCCCCTGCTGGAAGCCCTCCAGAGTCCCAGCCGTTTATACATAACACCCCGAACCCACCGATCCCCTTCTTGGCAGCCCCCCCAAAAACACTAACCCCCCCGCCCCACCACCCCACTCCCCCCTTCCATCTCCATCAACTGCCCCACCGTCTGCCCCACCTTCTGCACTGCCATCTCCACCTTGCGCGTAGGCGCATTCGCGAAATTCAATCGGATGCAGTTCCGGTATTTTCCCGCCGCCGAGAAAATATTGCCGTTGGCCACTTGCACGTCCTGGGCCTCCAGCAGGCGATTAAGGGCGTAGGTGTCGAATTCTCCGGGCAGTTCGACCCATAGGGTAAAGCCGCCCTGGGGCTGGCTGACGCGGGTGCCCGCGGGGAAGTAGCGGTTGACCCACTCGCTCATCTGGTCGCCATTGCGTTTGTATTGTTTGCGCATGCGGCGTAGGTGCAGGAGGTAGTTGCCCTTGGCGATAAATTCGGCCACGGCCAGTTGTGGCTGGGTGACGGTGGCGCCGGAGCCGATGTACTTCATGTGCAGCACTTGGGGCAGGTAGCGCCCTGGGGCGATCCAGCCGACGCGCAAGCCGGGGGCCACGGTTTTGGAGAATGAGCTGCACAGCACCACGCGGTTGTCCTCGTCGAAGGACTTGAGGGAGCGCGGTCGTGGGTAGCGGTGCGACAGGTCGCCGTAGATGTCGTCTTCGATGATGGGTACGTCGAAGCGCTGGGCCATGCGGATGAGTTTGAGCTTGCGCTCGTCGGGCATGATGTATCCCAGAGGGTTGTTACAGTTGGCGGTCAGTTGGATGGCCTTGATGGGCCACTGCTCCAGGGCCATTTCCAGGGCTTCCAGGTTGATGCCGGTGACCGGGTCAGTGGGGATCTCCAGTGCTTTGAGGTCGGCGGCCTTGAGGATCTGCATCATGCCGTGGTAGCTGGGCGAGGCGATCGCCACGATGTCGCCGGGCGAACATATGGCGCGGATCGCGGTGGACAGGGCCTCCTGGCAGCCGCTGGTCACAATCAGGTCGGCTGCGGTCAGGCGGCAGCCCGAATCGATGGACAGCCGGGCGATCTGTTCGCGCAGGGCCAATACACCCTGAATATGGTTGTACTGCAGGCTGGCGCTGTCACTGCGTCGGCTGATGCGGGCCATGGCGGTGAGCAGCGGCTTGAGGGTGGGCACGCTGATGTCCGGCATGCCGCACCCCAGTTGCACAACCTCGGCGCGCTGATCGAAGCGCATCAGTTCCTGCACCATGTCCCACTGGGAAATGTCCACCGGCCGCAGGATGGGCCGACCCATCTGCGGCAGGGGCGCCACGCGCCGGTCCGCCGGCACGAAATAGCCCGATTTGGGGCGCGGTATCGCCAACCCCGAACATTCCAATACACGGTAGGCCTGTTGCACGGTGGTCAGGCTCACACCGTGCTCATGGCTCAGGGTGCGTACAGACGGCAAACGCTCGCCAGGCCCGTACAGGCCTTGCTCGATGCGGCTGCTGATGAATTCGGCGAGGTTCAGATAAAGAGTCATGGGTCTGACTGTAGCTGCTCATCTGTTGCTTAAAAAGTTACAGACCGACCTTTTTTTGAAAAATTTTCAGCGGAAAAACCCAATCTGTATTTAAAAGATTGAGTTGCGCTGTATCTGCAATACACATCGTCGCCTTGGGATGATAGGCCCCATAACGGTGCACAAGGCCTTGAACACGGTAGACGCAAATCAGCGAAGCAGCACAGTAAACAGCAAATCCAGAAATGCCCTACAACAGACGCCTGCCAAGCCAGGGGTTTGAATCTGCCCAGCGAATACCAAGAGGACCAAGCGCTATGACGGCAAGGACGACGCTCACACCGCAGATGGCCGAGTACGAACAAAAATTCACCGACTCAGGTGAAGTTCGATGGTTGCCCTATTTGATGTACTTCCATCCAACTGACCATTCTTCACCAGTGGTCAATACAGATGCTTACGGCTTTCGTTATTCCGAGTCATTGGGCACCAGCTATTCAGTCGTCGACGGTGGCAAGTCCAGTGGCCCGGTGCGCCTGTTGGCCGGCAGTTCCACGGTGTTCGGCATTGGTGCCAGCGCCGACAGTTGGACCCTGGCCTCGCGACTCACCCATAACGATACCCGTGCCCAGCGCTGGATCAATTTCGGCGGCCGCAGTTTCAACTCCATCCAGGAGGTGGTGTTGTTCATCTTGAACCGGCACCACCTGCCGAAGGTGGATGAAATCGTGCTGTTTTCCGGTTTCAACAACCTTGGCCTGGCACGTCAGCCCCAAGCCTATCGGGGCGAGCACGGCGCGTTTTTCAACTGCCACCAGTTTTTCGATGCCCTGGCGCCGCAGCAGCCGGCCGCCAGTAGCTGGAGCCTGTCGAACCTGTTCGCCAAGCCGCAGCAGGAGCCCGAGCCACCCGCGCCGCCATCGATGCAAGAACAAATCGAGTACGCCGCCAACCTGACCTTGCAGCATCTGGATATCTGGCGCGCCCTGGCCGCAGACATGGGCGCGAAGCTCACCTTCATCCTGCAACCCCTGGCCGGCTGGGTCCGCGAGACCGGCAGCCGCGAAGAAGAGCAACTGTTTGCCGAACTCGACAAGCTCGGCAATTTCACCGAGGTGTATGGCGACATCCTGCAAGCCTCGGTACGCGAAGCCTATGCCCTGCGCCTGCGTGAAGGGGCACAGGCCATGGGGGTGAAGTTTGTCGACATCACGCCGCTGCTGGCCGAGGCCTTGGGCCCGCAGGATTGGCAATTCGTCGACCGTATCCACTTCACCGATGCCGGTAACGACCTGGTTTCAAAACTTATTCTCGATGTCACCCGCTAAAAGGATTTGCACATGAGATCTATCAAAAAGTTTTTCCTGCGGCTGTTTGGAAAAAAGAAGAAAAAGCCTGACTCCTCCATTTATCCGATGTTTTGACGCGGCACTGGAAGGTATTGGCTATGGACGGCTCGGTTTTAACGCGAATACCCGCAGACAACAGGTGGCGCGAACTCTATCGCTTGGCGCTCGACCCTGAATGTTTCCTGGATGCGCAGTACCTCGACAACCTGCTGGGTGACGACGGCAAGCCGGTGCAATTGCCGCTGCTGTCCCGGCAGATCGACGCGTGGCGATTGGAGCAGTCTTGCATTTACGCCAATGCCGCAGCCGCCGCCGTTGAACAGCACAACGCCCACGCATTTGCCCAGGCGTTGGCCATCTATTCGGCACCGATGGCCTCGGTGCTGGGTTGCTGGCTGCAGGGTTTGAGCGCGCCCGGCGTGTTTGAAGACCCCGCACAGTTGCGCTTGATGCAACTGTTTGCCCATGACATCGGCGTCGGCTTCCCGAACGCCTCCCGCGCCCACCATTTCAACGCGTTGCTGGGCCAGTTGCAGTTGACGGCATACGCCCTGGCGCCCGCGCAACTGGCGACCCTGCCGGACCTGCATGATGAGGCGTTCGAATTGCCCGCGCTGTTGCTGGCCCTGAGTCGACGCAGCGACGCCTTTGGCGATGAGCTCTGCGGTGTGGATTGGGCTCTGCGCGCCGTCGGGCTGTGTCCGGGCTGGGCCGCCATGGGCCAGCTTGAGGGCCTTGCGCTGGCGTTGGGGCGGCTGGACCTGAGTACGTCCTTCCCTGGCCTGGAGCCCGCCTCGTTGCGCCATATCAGCCAATGGGTCGCGCACCGGATCATCGAACAGGGCGACGATCGCCAGGCCCGCCTGCTGCGCGGCGCCAACTGGGTATTCGGCGCACTGCAGCGCTGGAATGCGCGGTTGTATAACGCCTCGCTGACTGCTACCTCGCCCCAGCAAGCCATCGCGCACTTGATGCAGCGCCTGGCCCGAGTGGGCGCGGTGTATCACCAAAATTACCTGGTCGAAGGTCGCAGCCTGGCGCAGTGGCTTGAAGAAGCCCAGCACGACCCACTGCCGCTGCTGGATGTGCTGTCGCGCAGCCGCCTGATCGTGCCGGGCAACGCGAAAAAGAGCCTGTTGGTCACCAGCCTGGTCGCACCGACCGGGCGCATGTTTCGCATTTTCAGCGAGACGGACTTGAGCGTGATTCGCCAATGGATCGATTGGCTGCCCCAGGCCGCCACCACCGCGCAACTGCCGCGCCAGCCGGTCGACAGCCCCGCCGCTGCGCCCCGCCCAAGCACCGCCAACGCAGCCGATACCGGGCACTGGCCCCAAAGCCTGCGCGAGGCCTACTTCGTCTTGCAGGGGCGCGCGCTGCAGCCGGCCACCCTGATGTTCGCCCGTGCCTATGTGAGCCGCTGGCTGGAAAGCTCGCGCCAATCGCTGAAAACATCCGAGCGCCAATTGCCGGTGCAGTGGGGCCCTCAAGTGCTGCGCGCCTGGTTGCTCGACAAGCATGACCAGAACGGCCAGCAGTTCGATGACAGCGACCCGGCGCAAATGCCCAGCCGTGAAGAGATCATCGAGTCGACCCTGCAACTGGCGCCCCTCACGCTGATCGACGGGGCGTGGCTGCAAGGTTTTACCGACATGGGCCTGGCGTCTTCCCATGTGGGCTACGCCTTGTTCCAGACCTACTGGGACGAATTGGGCAACGGCATCGAGGCGCTCAACCACCCGAAAATCTACCGCGATGGCCTGCGGGAAATGGATTTCGAACTGGCCCCCACCGGCAGCCGTGAATTCGCCCAAGACCCACGCCTGTATGAAGAGTCCTTTCGCCTGCCGGTGTACTGGCTATGCCTGGGCAAGCTGCCGGTGACGTTCATGCCTGAAGTGCTCGGCATGAACCTGGCGATGGAGTTGTCCGGGGTGGGCGGCAGCTATCGCTCGGCGCGACGCTTTTTGCGCCACTACGGCTTCAGCACGGCGTTCGTCGATCTGCACAACACCATCGATAACGTGTCCACCGGGCACTCGGCCTGGGCCGCCGATGCGATCGATGCCTACATGCGTTCATTGACAAACCCCGAGCAGGTCGCCGCGCAATGGCAGCGCGTGCGGGTGGGCTATGAGTCCCTGGCGCCGATGCCGGGCAAGTGGACGTCGATGTTGCGTCGATTGGGCTTCTCTTCGGCCGGCGATGTATTGCCGCGTCCGGCACACACAGCGGCTTCCAAAGGCTATCTGCATCACTTGCCGATCACTCGGCAGGTGCTGCAGGAAACCCGCGAACACTAACGCCACGAGGAGCAATCATGTCTTTGGTACAAGTGCATAACGAATGGGACCCCCTCGAAGAAATGATCGTGGGTATCGCCCACGGCGCGCGCGTGCCCAGGCCCGACAAGGGCCTGTTCGCCCTCGACTACAGCGAGCATCACGACTCGCCCCATGAGATCCCATCAGGGCCTTATCCCGAACAACTGGTTGAAGAGGCCCAGCAAGACCTGGACGCGTTTGCGGCCTTTCTGGTCGGTCATGGGGTGACCGTGCGCCGGCCCAAGGAGACCTATCACGCCGCACTCTTCGGCACCGGCGACTGGAAGACCGACGGCGAATACAACTACTGCCCAAGGGATGTCCTGCTGCCGATTGGCAACACCATCATCGAAGCGCCGATGGCCTTGCGCAGCCGGTATTTGGAACCCTTTGCCTACCGCGAACACCTGCAGGCGTACTTCGCCAGCGGCGCCAACTGGATTTCCGCCCCCAAGCCGGAACTGCCGGACAGCACCTACCGGGTCAACCCGCGTGAAGGCTCGATCATCGCCAACGATGAGCCGATCTTCGATGCAGCCAACGTGCTGCGCATGGGCCGCGACATTCTTTACCTGGTGTCGCGCAGCGGCAATCGCCTGGGCTACGAATGGCTCAAGCGCGTGCTCGGCGATCAATACCGCGTGCACGCCCTCAGCGGGTTCTACGACGGTACGCACCTTGACACCACCATCACCCTCGTACGCCCTGGGCTGGTGGTGCTGAACCCCGAGCGAATCGGCAAAGACCAGGTGCCGCAGGTGTTCAAGAACTGGGACATCATTTGGGCGCCCGACATGGTCGACACCGGCTACTGCTGGTCGTACCCCCGTGCGTCGATCTGGCAGGGCATGAACTTCATCATGGTCAACCCGTCGCTGGCGGTGATCAACGACCAGCAGCTGCCGCTGATTCGCGCACTGGAAAAACACGGCATCGATGTGGCGCCATTGAAGATGCGCCATGCGCGCAGTTTGAGCGGCGGTTTCCATTGTGTGTCTGTCGACATTCGTCGACGCGGCACCCTGGAAGATTACCGTTGAACGGGGCGTAACCATGCAGGCACTGGATTACTACTCGATTGTGTTGTTCGTGATCGCCACCTGCGTCACGCCAGGGCCGAACAACGTGATGCTGATGTCGTCCGGCGCGAATTTCGGCATGGGTCGCACCCTGCGCCATGTGGCCGGTATCAACGTCGGTTTTCCGCTGATGCTGGTGGCGGTCGGGCTGGGCGCCGGGGCGGTGTTCCGGCAGTACCCGTGGCTGCACGATGGGTTGCAGGTGATCGGCGCGCTATACCTGTTGTTCCTGGCGTACCAGATCGCCCGTGCCCCCACCGCAGACCTGGGTGACCAGTCAGGCAAGCCGTTGGGGTTCACCGCTGCGGCGTTGTTCCAGTGGGTCAACCCTAAGGCCTGGGTGATGGCGGTGGGTGCAGTGCTGGCCTACACCTCGCCCCTGGGTTCGTACACGGTGCAGGTGTTCCTGATTGCACTGTTGTTTTTTTTATTCGGTTCACCGTGCTCCATGGTCTGGGTTTTTTTCGGGCAGTACCTGCGGCGCTTCCTGACCCAGCCGCAACGGTTGAAGGCGTTCAACATCACCATGAGTCTGGTGCTGGTGGCCTCCTTGATCCCGGTTTTACGAAGCCTGCCATTCCCGCAATGGTGGTCTTGAAATGCAGAGAAAGGTTGCCCCTACGCCAGCAGGTCGATTGGCGCGGGGAACTCCATGGATTGGCAGGATGCGATGAGGATGCACAGTAAATGGCTATTTATGTTTTAGGAATTTCTGCCTTCTACCACGACAGTGCTGCCGCCCTGGTCAAGGACGGCGTGCCCGTCGCTGCCGCCCAGGAAGAGCGCTTCACCCGCGTGCGCCACGACCCGGCGTTCCCTGCCCAGGCGATAGCCTATTGCCTGGATGCCGAGGGCATCACCCTGGCGGACCTGAAGGCAGTGGTTTACTACGAAGACCCCCAGGAAAAATTTTCCCGGGTGATCTCCTCGTTTGCCAGCGGAGGCATCGGCGGCGCGCGTACGTTCATCAATGCGATGCCGGAATGGATTCGCTGGAAGTGGAACGTGCTCAAGTTCGTCGACGAGCAATTGGAAATCCTGGGGCGAGGCAAGGCGCCGCGCACCCAGGCCTCCCAGCATCACCGCTCCCATGCGGCGGCGGCGTTTTACCCGTCACCGTTCAAGAATGCGGCGGTGTTGTGCATCGACGGCATCGGCGAATGGCACTCGACCACCATCTGGCACGGCCAGGGTTCCAGCCTTGAACTGAAAAACTCGATTTCCTACCCCCATTCCGTGGGCTTGCTGTATTCGGCCATGACCTACTACTGCGGGTTCAAGGTCGATTCCGGGGAATACAAGCTGATGGGCCTGGCGCCGTATGGCCAGCCGATCTATGCCGACAAGATTCGCGACGAGCTGATCAATATCCGCGAGGACGGCTCCTTCACCCTGAACATGAAGTACTTCGAATACCTACGCGGTGAACGCATGGTGGGCGAAGCCTTTGAGGCGCTGTTCGGCGGGCCGATCCGTCAACCCGAAAGCCCGATCTCACAACGCGAGTGCGACCTGGCCGCGTCGATTCAAAAAGTCACTGAAGACGTGGTGCTGGGCCTCGCCACCGCAGCAGTCAAGCAGACCGGCGAGCGCAACCTGTGCCTGGCCGGTGGCGTGGCCTTGAACTGCGTGGCCAATGGCGTGCTCAGCCGCTCGGGGCGTTTCGATTCGATCTGGATCCAGCCGGCCGCCGGCGATGCCGGGTGTGCCCTGGGGGCCGCGTTGGATTATGCAGTCAAGCACAGCGGGCGCCCGCACCTGCAGGGCAACAAGTCCGATGCCATGAGCGGCAGCCTGCTGGGGCCGGGCTTTGACGACGACGAAATCGCGCGGTTCCTGCTGGAAAACCAGTACCCCTTCACCCTGTATGACGACGCCGCGCTGTATGACCAGGTCGCCAGTCGCCTGGCCGACGGCGCGGTGGTGGGTTGGTTCCAGGGGCGCATGGAGTTTGGCCCACGGGCCTTGGGCGCGCGTTCGATTCTGGGTGATGCGCGCAACCCCGAGATGCAGCGCACCATGAACCTGAAGATCAAATACCGCGAGTCGTTTCGCCCGTTCGCCCCGGCCGTGCTGGCCGAGGACGCTGGCAACTATTTCGATATCTGCGAAAAAAGCCCGTACATGCTGATGGTCGCGCCGGTCACCGACTCGATCAAATCCGAACAGTCGCGCCAAGAAGGCGGCCCGCAACGGGGCTTGGGCAGCATCAACAATATTCGCTCGCAGTTGCCGGCGGTGACCCACGTAGACCTCTCGGCGCGGGTGCAAACGGTGACCGAGGAAAACAACGCCCCGTTCACCTACCTGCTGCGCAGTTTCAAGGAGCGCACGGGCTGCTCGGTACTGGTCAACACCTCGTTCAACGTGCGTGGCGAACCCATCGTGTGCAAGCCGCAGGAAGCCTACGCCTGCTTCATGCGCACAGAAATGGACGTGCTGGTATTAGGCCGCTACGTGCTGGAGCGCCCCGGCCAGCCGACCTTCGTCGAGGCCGTGGACTGGCGCAGCGAGATCCCGCTGGATTGATCCTTACCCTTAACCCAATGGAGTTTTTACCGTGCTGAGATTTCTGGCGTTCCTGCTGTTTATCGTCGTGCTGCTGCCCATCGGGCTGACGCGTTCGGTGTTTCATTCCTCCCGTTTCGGACGGCGCTTTCACCAGGCGCCGACGGCCTGGGATCACTCCGTCAATAAGCTGTAACGCCGACCGCCCAAGGAACCGCGCTCATGTCAAAAGTGATCTACAAAAACCTCAACACCTCGCCGATCCTGGCGGTCGGCGGGACCGGCGTGTGGCTTGAGGACGCAACGGGCAAACGCTACCTCGACACCTGTGGGGGTGTGGCCGTGTCGAGCCTGGGCCATGGCCACCCTCGTATCGCAGCGGCCTTCGAGCGCGAAGCAAAAAAACTGGCCTGGGCCCATGCAGGCAGCTTTACCACCCCCGCCGCTGAGGAACTGGCCGAACGCCTGGTGCAAGCCAGTGGCGGCCTGGCGCGTGCGCAGTTTTTATCCGGCGGCTCGGAGGTGATGGAGCTGGTGATGAAAATCGCTTACCAGTACCAATGCGAGCGCGGCTTGCCCGACAAGTCGGTGTTCATCTCCCGCCGACAGAGCTACCACGGCAGTACCCTGGGCACCTTGAGCATCTCCGGCAACCCGCAGCGTCAGTCGGTGTTTGGCCGACTGTTTCCACCGGCCGAGTTTGTCTCGCCGTGCTACGCCTACCGTGATCAACGGCCCGATGAAAGTGAAGACCAATACGCCACGCGCCTGGCCGATGAACTGGATGCCAAGATTCGCAGCCTGGGCAGTGAAAACGTAGCGGCGTTCTTTGCCGAGACCGTGGTGGGCTCCACCAACGGCGCAGTGCCTGCGGTGCCCGGTTACTTTCGCAAGATCCAGGCAGTGTGCAAGCGTCACGATGTGCTGCTGATCCTCGATGAGGTGATGGCTGGCATGGGGCGTACCGGGCAGCTGTTCGCCTACACCGACGATGGCATCGTGCCGGACATGGTCGCGGTGGGCAAAGGCCTGGCGGCGGGCTACATGCCGATTTCGGCGCTGTTGATCAGTGACCAGGTGCATTCGGTGATGGCCCAGGGTTCCGGTGTGCTGGGCAACGGCCAGACCCACGTCAACCATCCGCTGGCCTGTGCCATTGCCCTCGAAGTGCAGCAAGTCATCGAGGACGAAGACCTGCTGGCGCAAGTGCGCCTGCGCGGCGAGCAACTGCGCGGCTGGCTCAGGGAGAGCCTGGCCGACCTGGACATCGTCGGCGATGTACGCGGACGCGGGTTGTTCGTGGGTGTGGAGTTTGTCGAAAGCCGGGCCACCAAGGCGCCATTCAAGGGCGGCGGCGCCTATGCCGCGGCCCTCAAGCAAGAGGCGCTGCAACGTGGCCTGCTGATCTATCCCGGCAGTGGCACCGTGCAAGGCACACAAGGCAATCATGTGCTGTTCGCACCGCCGTTCATCACCCGCGAAGAGGAACTGGGGCTCATGGTCGAGCGCTTCAATGCCGTGGTCAGGGCCGTCGCGTACTAGCGACCGAGTGGGTTTACCGGGGGGCGGTCGTTGTCACCCGCATTACGTGGAAAGGGAGAAGTGAAGATGCAGACAATTGAGCCATGCAAGGACAAGGTCCTGCTATCGGTATGCACCATGGACTGGTGTGATCACGGCGTGGAATTCGCCAAGACCGTGTTCTCCAACCTTGAGGTGTTTTGCTGGGACCCGGGCGATCCTTA
>NZ_QUZU01000063.1 GCF_004682055.1 Pseudomonas kairouanensis
CCTTTTCATGCCACTGCTGCCCTGGCCCAGCGCCTGGAAGCGGCCGGTTACCAGCGGCTCGACGAGCGCGAAACCTGGACAACCGAGGCCAACGGGCGCTATTACGTCACCCGTAACGATTCCTCGATCATCGCCTTCAAGCTGGGCCGTCACTCGCCACTGCAAGGCGGCATTCGCCTGGTCGGCGCCCACACCGACAGCCCGTGCCTGCGGGTCAAGCCCCAGCCAGAGTTGCAACGCCAGGGCTTCTGGCAATTGGGCGTGGAAGTCTATGGCGGCGCACTGCTGGCGCCGTGGTTTGACCGCGACCTGTCCCTGGCCGGCCGCGTGACCTTCCGCCGTGACGGCAAGGTCGAAAGCCAGTTGATCGACTTCAAGCTGCCGATTGCCATCATTCCCAACCTGGCCATTCACCTGAACCGTGAAGCCAACCAGGGCTGGCCGATCAATGCCCAGACCGAACTGCCGCCGATCCTCGCGCAGTTTGCCGGTGACGAGCGCGTGGACTTTCGCGCCGTGCTCACCGACCAGCTTGCCCGCGAGCATGGGCTGAACGCCGACGTTGTGCTCGACTACGAGCTGAGTTTCTACGACACCCAAAGCGCTGCCGTGATCGGCCTCAATGGCGACTTCATCGCCGGCGCGCGCCTGGACAACCTGCTGTCGTGCTACGCCGGCCTGCAAGCCTTGCTCACCAGCGACACCGATGAAACCTGCGTGCTGGTGTGCACCGACCACGAAGAAGTCGGCTCGTGCTCCGCCTGCGGTGCCGATGGCCCGATGCTGGAACAGACCCTGCGCCGCCTGCTGCCAGAGGGTGATGAATTCGTACGCACCATTCAGAAATCCCTGTTGGTATCAGCGGACAATGCCCATGGCATTCACCCCAACTACGCCGACAAGCACGACGCCAACCACGGGCCCAAGCTCAATGCTGGCCCGGTGATCAAGGTCAACAGCAACCAGCGCTACGCCACCAACAGCGAAACCGCCGGGTTCTTCCGCCACCTGTGCATGGCCGAAGAAGTGCCGGTGCAAAGCTTTGTGGTGCGCAGCGACATGGGCTGCGGTTCCACCATCGGCCCGATCACCGCCAGCCACCTGGGCGTGCGCACCGTGGACATCGGCCTGCCGACGTTTGCCATGCACTCCATTCGTGAGCTATGCGGCAGCCATGACCTGGCGCACCTGGTGAAGGTACTGGGAGCGTTCTACGCAAGTCGCGACCTGCCCTGACCTCAGGGCTGGATGCGGTCAAAATGTGGGAGGGGGCTTGCTCCCGATAGCGGAGTATCAGCAGCAGATGTATGGCTGACACTCTGCAATCGGGAGCAAGCCCCCTCCCACATTTAGTTTTGTATACACCTGATCTACATCATCAGCATTTCCTGCAATCCGACCTAGACTTGTCAGTATTCCCACTCCGACAAGGCCGTCGCACCATGATCTCCATGTCTTCCTTCCACACCATGCTTATCCCTATCCTGATCGGCATGATCCTGCTGGCTGTGGGCTTCAACTTTCGTGACAAGCCCGTTGGCGTCTTTGGCATGTGGATCGGCATGCTGTTGATCCTGGGCACCGTGGTCTACAAAATCCTCGCCAAACTGGCCGAATGACCCTTGCCCTCGTACACTCGGTCAACCCGTCGTTTCCAAGGTTGACCGCCTAGTGTTATCCCGCCTGTTTGCCCTGCCCTGCTACCTGCTGATCGCCCTGCTCACCTTGCTGCCGCTCGCCCCTGCCCAGGCCGTGGGCCTGCCCGGCCTGCTGGGTAGCACCAATAAGACCCAGCCCCAGGCCGAGGTGCCGTTGGGGCAGTCGCTGGACGAGGTGATCAAGACCCTGGAAAACGACCAGCAACGCACGCAACTGTTGAGCGATCTGAAAAAACTGCGCGCCGCCACGCAAAAAGCCCAACCCGCCGCAGAAGAAGGCGTGCTGGGCTTGATCGGCGGTACCCTGGCCAGCCTGGAGGCGCAGTTTTCCGGGGCCGACAGCCCGCTGGGGCGCTGGTCCGATGAGTTTGACCAAGCCAAGGACGAGTTCAGTGCCTTGATGTTGCCGGCCAACGAATGGCTGCCGATCATTTTCGGTTTTGCCCTGATCCTCGCCGTGTGGAGCTTGCTGGCCTATGCGTTGATCTGGCTCAGCCACCGTGTCAGGGAACGCTTCGGCCTGCCCGAAGAGCTGCCGCAACACCCGCGCACCTGGGACATGGTGCGGTTCGCCCTGCGCAAACTGGGCCCGTGGTTGATCGCCCTGGTGATCACCGTGTACCTGAGCTACGCGCTGCCCTCGTCCCTGGGCAAATCCCTGGCGATGGTGCTGGCGTACGCGCTGGTGGTAGGCACCTGTTTTTCGGCCATCTGTGTGATCGCGTTTTCCCTGCTCGATGGCCCCCATCGCCATCGCGCGTTGTATATCCTGCGCCACCAGGCCTTCCGCCCGCTGTGGTGGATCGGCAGCTTTGCCGCCTTTGGTGAAGCGCTGAGCGACCCACGCCTGGTACAAGCGTTGGGCCAACACCTGTCCCACACCGCCGCGACCGTCGCCAATGTGATGGCCGCACTGTCCACCGGCGTCTTCATCCTGCGCTTTCGCCGGCCCATCGCCCACCTGATCCGCAACCAGCCACTGTCCCGTCGCCTCACGCGCCGTGCCCTGAGCGATACCATCGAGATCGTCGGGTCGTTCTGGTACATCCCCGCCCTGTTGCTGGTGGGTATCTCGTTGTTCGCCACCTTCGTGTCCGCGGGCGACACCAGCACCGCGTTGCGCCAGTCGCTGTTGTGCACGGTGTTGCTGGTGTTGTGCATGGTGATCAACGGCCTGGTACGCCGCCACGGCCTCAAGCCGCAACGGGGGCACAAGCGCCATGCGTTGTACTCCGAGCGCCTGAAAAGCTTCTTCTACACCCTCGCCCACCTGCTGGTGTGGCTGGTGTTTATCGAACTGGGCCTGCGGGTCTGGGGCCTGTCGCTGATTCGCTTTACCGAAGGCGATGGCCATGAAGTCAGCGTCAAGCTGTTCAGCCTGGCCGGGACCCTGCTGTTTGCCTGGCTGATCTGGATCCTCAGCGACACCGCGATCCACCACGCCCTCACCCGCTCGCGCAAAGGCCTGGCCAATGCCCGTGCGCAAACCATGATGCCGCTGATCCGCAACGTGCTGTTCGTGACCATCTTTATCATCGCCGCCATCGTGGCCTTGGCGAACATGGGCATGAACGTCACGCCCCTGCTGGCCGGTGCCGGTGTGATCGGCCTGGCCATCGGTTTTGGTGCGCAGTCGCTGGTGGCAGACCTGATCACCGGCCTGTTCATCATCATCGAAGACTCCCTGGCCATCGACGACTACGTGGATGTAGGCGGCCACCTCGGCACCGTCGAAGGCCTGACCATTCGCACGGTGCGCCTGCGGGACATCGACGGCATTGTGCACACCATCCCGTTCAGCGAGATCAAGAGCATCAAGAACTACTCGCGGGAGTTCGGCTACGCGATCTTCCGCGTGGCCATCCCGTACAACATGGAGATCGACGACGCCATCAAGCTGATGCGCGATGTCGGCCAGAAGATGCGCAACGACCCGCTGCAACGCCGCAATATCTGGTCGCCGTTGGAGATTCAGGGGGTGGAAAGTTTCGAGTCCGGCAGCGCGATCCTGCGGGCCCGTTTCAAGACGGCGCCGATCAAGCAGTGGGAAGTGTCGCGGGCGTTCAACCTGTCGTTGAAGCGGCACCTGGATGAGGCGGGGTTGGATTTGGCGACACCGCGCTTGAGTGTGCAGGTGGTGACAGCGGGTTCGGGCGGATTAGACAAAGAGAAGAATACCTAGAAGGCAACACCGTCCCAATGTGGGAGCGGGCTTGTGTGGGAGCGGCGGTGCGACGATTCGACTTGCTCGCGAAAACGGTGTGTCAGTTTGCATAGATTTGACTGACACACCGTCTTCGCGAGCAAGTCGCACCGCCGCTCCCACATTTTGATCGGCGTTGTTTACGCGAGCGCGGCGCTGTCCATCTTCTGGCGCAGGCTCAATGGACGCATATCGGTCCACACCTCTTCGATGTACGCCAGGCATTCCTTCTTCAAGCCGCTCTTGCCCACGGTGCGCCAGCCTTCCGGCACGGCCTTGTAGTCAGGCCAGATGGAATACTGCTCTTCATGGTTGACCACTACCTGAAACAGGATGTCGTCGCGGTCGAATACTGAGGTCATTGCTGTTCTCCATCGCTAAAGGGTTGGCTGCGCACCACGCGCAGCGCTGATATTGGTAGAAACGTACCAAGGCGCCAAAAAATTAGAGGCTGGCCACCGCCGCCGCCAACGCACGCCCGAATATCTCGGCCACGCGGTCGACTTCGGCCCCGGTAATCACCAGCGGCGGCAGGAAGCGCACAACACTGCCATGCCGGCCGCCCAGCTCCAGGATCAGCCCACGCTTGAGGCATTCACGCTGCACCAGCGGCGCCAATTGGCGGTGCACTGGCGGGTGACCCTGGATGTCTGGCTGGCCGTTCGGGTCCACCAGTTCGGCGCCGAGCATCAGCCCACGTCCACGGATATCCCCCAGTTGCGGGAAGTCTCGCTGCAGGATGCGCAGGTGTTCGGCAAGGCGCTCGCCCATGGCGGCCGCGTGGCCGGCCAGGTCGTGGTCCTTGAGGTAGCGCATCACCGCCGAGCCTGCCGCCATTGCCATCTGGTTGCCACGGAAGGTGCCGGCATGGGCGCCCGGCAACCAGGTGTCGAGCCAGTCGCGATACACCACCACCGCCAGCGGCAGGCTGCCGCCGATGGCTTTGGACATCACCACCACATCCGGGATGACGCCGGCGTGTTCGAAGGCAAACATCTTGCCGGTGCGGCCAAAACCGCTCTGGATCTCATCGACGATCAACGCCACGCCGGCCTGTTCGGTGATGCGGCGCAGACCGCGCAGCCAGTCGAGGTCCGCCGGAATCACGCCGCCCTCGCCCTGCACCGCTTCCACGATCACCGCCGCCGGCAGCGCAACGCCGGCTTCGGGGTCGTTGAGCAGGTTTTCCAGGTAATGCAGGTTGACCCGCACCCCTTCGGCGCCGCCCAGGCCAAACGGGCAGCGGTAGTCGTACGGGTATGGCAGAAATTGCACGCCGCTGCTGAGCAACGCGCCCAAGGGCTTTTTCGGCCCCAGGCTGCCCATCAGGCTCAAGGCACCCTGGCTCATGCCGTGGTAACCGCCCTGGAACGACAATACGGTGCTGCGGCCCGTGGCGGTGCGCGCCAGTTTCAACGCGGCTTCCACGGCGTCGGTGCCGGTGGGGCCGCAGAACTGGATCTTCGCTTCGCGTGCCAGTTCAGCGGGCAACAGGCCGAACAGGTCCTGGACGAACTGGTCCTTGACCGGGGTGGTGAGGTCCAGGGTGTGCAGCGGCAACTCGTCGCTCAGCACCTGCTGGATCGCCTCGATAATCACCGGGTGGTTGTGCCCCAGCGCCAGGGTGCCGGCGCCAGCCAGGCAGTCGATGAAACTGCGACCCTCCACATCCT
Source organism: Pseudomonas kairouanensis (assembly GCF_004682055.1). Taxonomy (GTDB): domain Bacteria; phylum Pseudomonadota; class Gammaproteobacteria; order Pseudomonadales; family Pseudomonadaceae; genus Aquipseudomonas; species Aquipseudomonas kairouanensis. Next base: position 5,535 of record NZ_QUZU01000063.1, read on the forward strand.
CTACGTAAAGCCCCTTGGCGCGCTTGAGCGCCAGGGGAATACGCCGTGGGTAGCTGCGGGCGTTGGATTCCTGCTGGCGCTGGCGGGCCAGCAGCGGCGTTTCTTCGAACTGGTAGAGCGTTTCCTGAACCTGGGCATCTTCGATACGGCTGATAGCGACTGACATTGCTCGATCCCTCAATACGCGGGTGTGGGTGGCCAAACTGCCAATCCGCAGGCGTTTGGCCCGCAAGGGGCGTACGCACGGATTTCCTGTTCTGGAAACGCACCAGCGTCAAGAGGATTTAGGCCCTGTGGTCGCTGACAGATGCAAGAAGATGCAAATGTGGAATCATCGAGCCAGCTCAGAGCCCTCGGTACTTGTCGTTCAGGGCATACAAAATCGCGCAGGTTTCTGCATCCAGGAACCCGCAAAAATCCCTGGCGCGAAAGTGCATCTGAAACGCCCGCGTCCTGAGCTCAAACGCCTGGCGATTCTGCGCCGGCTTATAGCCATAGCGCTGAAACGCCCGCTCGACCTCAACTTCCGGCGGCAACCTGACGCAAAACCTGCGCTGGTACATCGCCCGCGCTGCCTCATCAAACCAGGCGCCCACGCCCGCCTCATGCAGGCATCGCCACGGCAGCCGCGGCCCTGGATCGCTCTTGCGCCAGTACGCCACGTCGCAATGCCCGAGGATGTCCGTGGGGCCGATCTGCGGATGGCGTCCGAGAATGTCGCGCAGCAGCATGATCAGCACCTGGATTTGCGCTTCCCCGTAGGCGGGAAAAGTGAATACACCCGCGTCATCCCGCGCCAGGTTGACGATCTCGATGCCGATCGAACGGCTATTGAGGTTGTCGCGCCCGCCCCACTGGCTAACCCCGGCATGCCAGGCACGCTTGCCCTCGTCCACCAGGCGAAAGACGCGCAGCTCGTCATAACCGGCGGCGCAATAACTGGGCTCACGGGAGTCGGGCAGCAGGTAGTGAGCGCTGACCCCCTCACGGGTCAGGGTGTGCAGGGAGGACGCAAAAGGCGCTGCGGTGTAGTGCAGGATCACCTGCCGCACCGCCTCGCCATTGCGTTCGTTGAAGCCTTGGGCAGGAAAACTGGTGTCGATCACCAACATAAGAACCGTCCTTTTCAATACAGGCCGAGTCTTTCGGCCCGTTCAAGCGCAAAAAAATTACCGCCATCCTGAAGGCTTGAACCTCAGAAGGGCGGTAACTATGTGGCACTTGAAAGAAACGGCGTCAGCGCCGCAGCGGCATGCCCAGGTCAACGCGCAAGCCATCGGGCTGGCTGTCGAATTTCAGCGAGCAGGAACAGCGCTGCACGATCGCCTGCACGATGGCCAGGCCCAGGCCACAGCCTTCACTGCTGCCATTGCGCCAGAAGCGCTGGGTCAGGTATTGCAGATCCTCGGCCGAAATCTGCTTGCCGTGGTCACGTACGCGAAACACCACCTGGTGATCGGCGGTGAACACCTTGAGTTCCACGCGGGTGTCCGCCGGGGTGTGGCGCAGGGCGTTGTCCAGCAGGTTACGCAGGGCGGCGACCGCCAGGCCCACGGGCATTTCCACCGGGAGATCGCTGAGGTTGTCCGGCAGGATCAGGTCGATGCGCTGGTTATCCCCGGCATTGGCATCTTCGATGGCAAGGCGTGCGACGTCTTCGGCACTGGACTGCACGCCATCATCGAACGACAAGCTGCCCTCCACCCGCGCCAGCAAGAGCAATTGCTCCAGGGTGCGGTGCAGGCGGTCGGCGCCCTCCTCGGCATGCGCCAGGGATTGGTCGCGGGCCGCACCTTCGGTCATGCGCGCCACTTGCAGGTGGGTCTTGATTGCCGTCAGCGGGCTGCGCAGTTCGTGGGCGGCGTCACCGGTGAGGCGGCGCTCGCGCTCGATGGTCTTGGCGATGCGTTGCAGCAGTTGGTTCTGGGTGTCCAGCAGCGGCTTGAGTTCGCTGGGCAGCGGATGGATCTGCAACGGCTCAAGGGAGTCGGCGCTGCGGCGCATCAACGCGTCGCGCATGCGGTTGAGGGGCAGCAGGCTCTGGCCGATGCCCAGCCACAGCAGGCACAGACAACCCAGCATCGCCACGCCCACCGGCACCGAGGCCGCCAGCAGGATCGATAGATTGAGCGCCTCACGCTCCACCTGGCGGTCGGCGGTGGTGATCAGCAGGTCACCCCGGGACAGGGTGAAACTGCGCCAGGCCACGCCGTCGATGACTTGGTCATGAAAGCCGCTCCTGCGTGACTCCAGGCCCTCGTCCGGCGTGGCATGGCTGCGGGCCAGCACCTCGCCGCGCAAGGAACTGACCTGACACGCCATGCCGCCCGGCACGTTCAATTGGGCCGAATGAAAATGCCCGCCACCGCTCACACTGGCCAACCCCGGCATCTGCTCGGTGAGCCCGGCCACCATGCGCGCCGACGCCACCAGGCGCTGGTCGAGGGAAAACATCATCTGGTTGCGCAGGTCGTTGAGCATCCAGGCCGCCGCCAGCGCCCAGATCAAAACAAAAGCGGCGCCCAGCTTGAAGGTGAGGCGCAGGCGCAGGCTTTTCACGATGCGTCTTCGCCCCCGTCAGCCGGGCCCAGGCGGTAGCCGAGGCCACGCACGGTCTCGACGATGCCATTGCCCAATTTGCGCCGCAGGTGGTGGATATGCACGTTGAGGGCGTTGCTTTCCAACTCATCGTTGAAGCCGTAGACGCTGTCCTTGAGCTGCTCGCTGGACAGTACCCGGCCCTTGTTGTGCAACAGCGCCTGCAGCAGGGCCTGCTCGCGACGGGACAGGTCCACCGGCTCGCCGCCCAAGAAGGTCTCGCGGCTGCTCGGGTCATAGGCCAGCCGACCATGCTCGATCAGGTTGACGCTACGCCCCGCCACCCGTCGCAGCAGGGTTTGCAGGCGGGCAGCAAGCTCGCGCAGGTCGAAAGGCTTGAGCAGGTAGTCGTCGGCACCGGCTTGCAGGCCGTCGACGCGGTTGGTCACCGAGTCGCGGGCGGTAAGGATCAGCACCGGGATTTCCAGGCCCTGGCTGCGCTGTTGCTGCAGCAGTTTGAGGCCATCTTCGTCGGGCAGGCCGAGATCGAGCACCATGATGTCGAATGTGGCGGCCTTAAGCATCGCCCGCGCCGCCGATGCCGAGCCTACCCGCTCCACGGTAAACCCCTGGGCGGTGAGGCCAGCCACGATGCCGCTGGCGATCAGTTCGTCGTCTTCACAGACCAGTACGTGCATGCTGAACCCTTCGTGAATGATGGGGGAATTAAAAGGGCAACGGATTAAGCGCCGATTATGCCGTGAAAAGAGCCGCACTCAGACATTCCCTACGTTCTAGAATAGCCCCGGTTAATCATCGGTTAATCAACGCCACACATTGTGTGCCTCACTTGCATCGAACTAAGGCTTGACCATGCGGCATCTGTTTACCTTCCTGCTGGTGTTGTTCGCCGGGCTGGCCCAGGCCGCTGCGGGCAACCCGTTTGAGACAAAACCCGACTTTCTCCCGGTGGGCAAGGCCTTCACCTTTACCTCCGAGCGCCTGGAAAGTGGCGAGACCCAGCTGTATTGGCAGATTGCCGATGGTTATTACCTGTACCAGCAACGCATGAAATTCGAGGGCCTGGCCGAAAAACCGTCGCTGCCCCAGGGTGAAGCCCATAGCGATGAATTCTTCGGCGAGCAGCAAGTGTATCGCCAGGGCCTGGAAGTGAAGATCCCTGCCGGCGTCACCGGCCAGGTCAAGCTGGGCTGGCAGGGCTGCGCCGACGCAGGCCTGTGCTACCCGCCGCAGTCGATCACCGTGGACCTGGGGGGTAACCCGGCCGTCGCGGCCACCGCCCAGGCCCAGGATCAGAGCCTGGCCAGCGGCCTGCAACAACGCAGCCTGGGGTGGAGCTTGCTGGTGTTCTTCGGCCTGGGCCTGCTGCTGGCGTTTGCCCCGTGTTCGTTGCCGATGCTGCCGATCCTTGCCGGCCTTGTGGTGGGCAGTGGCGCCAGCCCGCGTCGCGGCTTTGCCTTGGCCAGCAGCTACGTGGTGTGCATGGCGCTGGTGTACGCGGCGCTGGGCGTACTGGCCGCGCTGCTGGGGGGCAACCTTTCCGCGTGGCTGCAAACCCCGTGGATCCTGGGCAGCTTCGCCGCCTTGTTCGTGATCCTGGCCCTGCCGATGTTCGGCTTCTTTGAGCTGCAATTGCCCGCCTTCCTGCGCGACCGCCTGGACACCGCCAGCCGTCAGCAACAAGGTGGCAGCCTGGTGGGCGCCGGCGTGCTCGGTGCGCTCTCCGGCCTGCTGGTGGGCCCGTGCATGACCGCGCCCCTGGCCGGCGCCCTGTTGTATATCGCCCAGGGCGGCAATGCGCTGCACGGTGGCCTGATCCTGTTCACCATGGGCATCGGCATCGGTATCCCGCTGTTGCTGCTGGTGACCGTGGGCAATCGCTTCCTGCCCAAACCCGGCACCTGGATGAACGTGCTCAAGGGCATCTTCGGCTTCCTGTTCCTGGGCACCGCCGTGCTGATGATTCGCCCGGTGGTCGATGCCAGCCTGTGGCTCGGCCTGTGGGGCGCATTGGCGCTGATCATGGCTTACTGCGGCTGGACCCTGGCCCGCGAATACGGCCTGGCCGCCAAGGTGTTCGGTGCCGGCTCGCTGTTGCTGGGCCTGTGGGGCGCGGTGCTGGTGGTGGGCGCAGCCGGTGGCAGCGATGAGCTGTGGCAACCGTTGAAGGTCTACAGCGGCTCGCAGGTTGCCGCCGGGCCCAGCGCCCACGACGCCTTCATGACCATCAGCGATCCCACCGTGCTGCAAAGCCAGCTCGACAGTGCCAAGGCCCAGGGCCAATGGGTGCTGGTGGACTACTACGCCGACTGGTGCGTGTCGTGCAAGATCATGGAGAAACAGGTATTCGGCAAACCCGAAGTCATGGATGCCCTCAAAGATGTGCGCCTGCTGCGCCTGGACGTTACCGCCGACAACGCCGCCAGTCGCGCCCTGCTCGGGCGCTACAAGGTGCCGGGCCCGCCGACCTTCGTGTGGATCGGCCCCAACGGTGAGGAGCGGCGTGCCCAGCGCATCACCGGCGAAGTGGATGCCGCTGCCTTCCTGCAACGCTGGACGCAAACCCGAGACGCCCTCTGATGCTGACCCTGACCATCGGCACCTTCGCCATCGCCCTGAATCACATCCTGCTGATCAGCGCGCTGATTCTCGCCACCCTGGTGGGGTGGCGCGTGGCCAAGCGTGGCGGTGAAAACCCGGAATCGGTGCTGTTCAGCCTATTCCTGCTGGGCATGCTGGCAGCACGCATCAGCTTTGTGCTGATGTACTGGAACGACTACCGCAACGACTGGCTGCTGATGGTCGACCTGCGCGACGGCGGCTTCCTCGCCTGGCCCGGCGTGGTTGTGCTGGTGCTCGGTGCGCTGGCCTACGGCTGGCGCCGCCCGGCCCTGCGCAAGCCGTTGAGCGCCGGGGTGATCACCGGCCTGGTGTTCTGGGGCATGACCAGCCTGGCGCTGAACCTCTACGACAAAGGCTCGCAGTTGCCGCAGATCACCCTGCGCAATGCCAATGGCGACGTGGTGCAACTGGCCGACTACAAGGGCGGCCCGCTGGTGATCAACCTGTGGGCCACCTGGTGCCCACCGTGCCGACGCGAAATGCCGGTACTGGAGCGCGCCCAACACCAACAACCTGACGTGACCTTCCTGTTCGTCAACCAGGCCGAAAGCATGCAAAGCGTCAGCACCTTCCTGGCCACCCAGGGCCTGACACTGGACAACGTGCTGTTCGACGCCAGCGGTCGCCTGGGCCAGGCCGTGGGCTCCATGGCCCTGCCTACTACATTGTTCTATAGCGCTGACGGCCGGCTGATCAACAGCCACCTGGGCGAGTTGTCCCAGGCCAGCCTGGCCCGCGCCATGGAACCCTTCGATACCGTGCCAACAAGGAAACCCACATGCCAAGCCTCCGCCACCTGCTGACCTTGCTGCCACTGACGCTGGCAGCCACTTTGGCCCATGCCGAAGACTGGCCGGCACCGATCAAACAGATCGAGGCCAAGGGCGCCAAGATCCTTGGCAAATTCGACGCCCCCAGCGGCCTCACCGGCTACGCCGCTCAATACCAGAACCGTGGCATGGCGCTGTACCTGACCGCCGATGGCAAAAGCGTGATAGCCGGCAACCTGTACGACGCCCAAGGCAATGACCTGAGCAGCGCGCCCCTGGAAAAACTGGTGTACGCACCCATGGCCAAGGAAGTCTGGGCCAAGATGGAAAAAAGCAGCTGGATCCAGGACGGCGACGTCAAGGCGCCACGCATCGTCTACCTGTTCAGCGACCCCAACTGCCCGTACTGCAACATGTTCTGGGAACAGGCCCGCCCGTGGGTAAAGGCCGGCAAAGTGCAGTTGCGCCACATCATGGTGGGCATCATCCGCGAAGACAGCGCGGCCAAATCCGCCGCATTTTTCGCCGCCAAAGACCCGCAAAAAGCCCTGGAAGAACACGAAGCCGCTGGCAAGGGCAGCAAGTTGCAGGCACTGGCCAAGATCCCGGCCAATATCGAGGCCAAGCTCGATGCCAATATGAAGTTGATGGATGAACTGGAGTTGTCGGCAACACCGGCGATTTTCTATCTGGATGACAAGGGTGGGTTGCAGCAACAGCAGGGGGCGCCGTCGCCGGAGAAGTTGCTGAAGATTATGGGCCCCAAATAAGCGGCGCCTGGACGGACGCTTTCGCGAGCAAGCCCGCTCCCACATTTTGAATCTATTCGCAGATCAAAATGTGGGAGCGGGCTTGCTCGCGAAGGGGCCCTAAAAGACAGCGAAGATTAAAGCCCCTCCAACTGCGCCATCAGATCACTCAACCGATCCACCTTCTCGGCACTGATCTCATTGGCTGCCAACCCGTCGATATACTCGGCCAACTCCGCCACCGTGCTGCACTCGAACATTGCGCGCAACGGCACATCCCGCTGCAAGGTCTTCTGCACCCGCGACGCAATCTGCGTGGCCAGCAACGAATGCCCGCCCAGTTCGAAGAAGTTGTCCTGCACCCCGACCCGCTCAACCTTCAACACCTCAGCCCAAATGGCCGCCAAGGTGGTCTCCAAGTCATTGCGCGGCGCCAGGTAGTCCTGGCTGCACAACTGGCCGATTTCCAGGTCAGGCAGCGCCTTGCGGTCGAGCTTGCCGTTGGCGTTCAGCGGCAGGCGCTCAAGCCATAGCCAGTGCAGCGGCACCATGTATTCCGGCAGTTCGGCGCGCAAGCGTTGCTTGATGCGGTCCAGGCGTTCGCTTGGGCTCAGGGCTTCATTTGCGGCCACCAGATACCCGACTAGGTGCTTGCCGTTGACGCCTTCCTGCACGGCAATCGCCGCGTCCCGCACTTCCGGTTGTTCGTGCAGGCGTGCTTCGATTTCACCCAACTCGATGCGGTAGCCGCGAATCTTCACCTGATGGTCGATCCGCCCCACATACTCCAGCACGCCATCGCTGCGGCGGCGTGCCAGGTCACCGGTGCGATACAACCGCTCCCCCGGCGCGCCGAACGGGTTCGGCACAAACACTGGCGCGGTGCGCAGCGGGTCGCTGACGTAACCACGACCCACGCCGATGCCCGCGACACACAGTTCCCCCACCGCACCTTGCGGCACCAACTCCAGCGCGCCATCGAGCAGGTACAAACGGTTGTTATCCGTTGGCGTACCAATCGGCAGGTAAGTGCCGCGGGTCGACGCCAGGTCCACGCGGTAGAACGCCACGTCATCCGAGCACTCCGCTGGACCATAGGCGTTCACCAGGCCAATCTCTGGATAACGCTGCAACCACTTGTGCGCCAACTCAGGCGGCATCGCCTCACCGGTGGGCAGCATCCAGCGCAAGCCGTCCAGGCGGATGCGCTCCTGGGCGAGCATGCCCTGGATCAACGACGGCACGCTTTCCAGCACCGTGATGCCCTGTGTCTGTACATGATCCAGCAAGCCCTGCGGGTCATGGGCGAGGGTGTTCGGCACGATATCCACCCGTGCGCCAAACAGCGGCGCGGCGAGAAATTGCCACACGGAAATATCGAAGCTTTGCGAGGCGGTCTGTGCGATCACATCCGCCGCACTCAGGTCCAGGTACGGCACCTTGCTCAATTGGTTATTGAGCATGCCGCGCTGTTCCACCATCACGCCCTTGGGCAGGCCGGTGGAGCCCGAGGTGTAGATCACGTAGGCGAGGTTGTCCGGGCCGCTGTAGATGCCGGGGTTTTCGTCATGCTCATCCAATGCCTCCCACACCAACAGCTTCGGCCGCGCCGAGCAGGCGAACTCTTCCAGCAATACCTGCGCCTGTTCGCGGCACGCCTCGGTGCACACCAGCAACGGCGTGCGGCTCAAATCGATAATGCTGCGAAGGCGCTGGCTTGGCAGGCCTGGGTCCAGCGGCAAGTAACCAGCACCGGCCTTGAAGCTGCCGATGATCATCCCCAGCAAGTCCAGGCTGCGTTCAGCCAGCAAGGCCACCGGTTGATCCAGGCCGACACCGGCCTTGATCAATGCGTGCCCCAGGCGGTTACTGCGGCGGTTCAGTTCGGCATAGCTCCATTGTTGATCGAGGCAACTGGCAGCGATGCGCTGTGGATGCTCGCTCACCTGCGCTTCAAACAGCTCGATATAGCTGCGCTCCAGCGGGTAGTCATGCTCGCTCTGATTGCAGCCGTCCACCAGGAACTCACGTTCCTGCGCGCCAATCAGCGGCAGGTCTGCCATGTCGCCATGGAAGCCCTGCACCAGCGCCAGCAGCAGGCGCTTGAACTCGCCGAGCATGCCTTGCACGGTGGTTTCGTCGAAGTAGCGCTGGTCATAGGACAGGTGCAAGCCCAGGTCATCCCCCGGATAACACACGGCGGTCAGCGGGAAGTTGGTGTGGGTACGGCCGGAATCCGAGGTGGCATTCAGGCTTTGCGCACGGTCCAGTACCGAGACTTCCACCGGGGCGTTTTCGAACACGAACAGGCTGTCGAACAGCGGCTGGCCCTTGGGCAGTTCGCTGTGTTCCTGAATGGTGACCAGTGGCAGGTATTCGTACTCGCGCAGTTGCATGTTGCTGTCGAGCAAGCCGCTCAGCCACTGGCGCACGCTGCAGGGTTGATCGTCCTCGGGCAACTTCACCCGCAGCGCGATGCTGTTGATGAACAGACCGACGGTGCGTTGCATCTCGGGCATTTCCACCGGGCGCCCGGCCACGGTAACGCCGAACAGCACGTCGCGCTCGCCACTCAACCGTCGCAGCACCAACGCCCACGCTGCCTGGGCAAAGGTGTTGACGGTCAGCTGATGGGCCTGGGCCAGTTCACGCAGTTGGGCACCGTCACGGGCATCGAGGCGGGTGTAGCAGTCGCCCACCACCATGCCACCGTGGCCTGCGTGGTCACGCATAAATGGCCGGTCGCTCGGAATCGGCGTGGTGCGCTCAAAGCCTTGCAGGTTCTGCTGCCACCACTGGCGCGCTTCATTGAGGTTCTGGCGTTGCAGCCAGGCGATGTAGTCGCGATAACGCGGCGGCGTGGCCAGTTGCGCCTCGCGGCCTTCGCCCATGGCCATGTAGATATCGAAGAAGTCATTCATCAGCAGCGAACGGCACCAGGCATCGATGAGGATGTGGTGGTTGCTCATCATGAACCAGTAGCGCTCGGCGCCGACACGGATCAGCCGCAGGTGGAACGGGGCCTGGTTGAGCAGATCGAAACCGGCTTCGCGCTCCGCCTTGAGCAAGGCTTGCAGGCGCGGCTCCTGTTCGCTTTCTGGTTCATTGCTCCAATCCAGATACTCGATCGCCGTGCTGCCCGGCTTGTGGATCACCTGCAGCATGTCTTCGCCGACATTCCAGCAGAACGAGGCGCGCAACGCTTCGTGACGGGCGATCACCGCCTGCCAGGCCTGGGCGAACCGCTCGGGGTCCAGGGCGCTGTTGATGCGGTAGCGATCCTGCATGTAGTACAGGCCGGTGCCCGGTTCCAGCAGGGTGTGCAGCAACAGGCCCTCCTGCATTGGCGTAAGCGGGTACACGTCTTCGATGGCGCTGGGCGGCACCGGCAAGGCATCCAGTTGCGGCTGGGTCAGGCGTGCCAGCGGGAAGTCGGACGGCGTGAGGCCGCCGGCATCATCCTTGAGGCAGTGGGCGACCAGGCTTTGCAACTCGGCAAGGTAGGCATCGGCCAGTTCGTGGATGGTCTGCTGATCGTGGCGTTCACGGCTGAAGGTCCAACGCAGCACCAGTTCACCGCCGTACACCTGGCTGTCGACGCTCAGGGTGTTGGGCAGCGGCGCGTCCGGGTCGTGGGCGATGCCTGCGGACTCGTCCAGCGGATGGAACAGCGCATCGCTGCCAAAGCTCTGGTCGAACTGGCCCAGGTAGTTGAAGGTAATCTCGGCCGTCGGCAACGCCGCCATGCTTTGCTGGGTCAGGTCGTCCGCCAGGTAGCGCAATACGCCATAACCCAAACCCTTGTGCGGTACGCCACGCAGTTGTTCCTTGATCGCCTTGATCGAGGCGCCCTGCCCGGCCGCCTCTTCGATGTGCACCGGGGTCAGGCGCAGCGGGTAGGCACTGGTAAACCAGCCGACGCTGCGGGTCAGGTCGATGTCATCGAACAGGGTTTCGCGGCCATGGCCTTCCAGTTGGATCAGCGCCGAGGCGTGGCCACTCCAGCGGCATAACACTCGGGCCAGGGCGGTCAGCAGCAGGTCGTTGACCTGGGTGCGGTAGGCGCTTGGGGCCTGTTGCAGCAACTGGCGGGTGTGTTCGGCGTCCAGGCGCACGCTGACCGTGTCGGCATCGCGGTTGCGCAGCGAGCCCTGTGGGCGGTCCACCGGCAAGGCCACCGCAGGGCCGGCCAACTGGTTTTGCCACACGCCCAACTCTTCGCGCAGGGATTCGCAGCCGGCATAGGCCTGCAAGCGCGACGCCCAGTCACGCAAGGCGCTGGTCTTGGCCGGCAGGCTGACGGACTGGCCGTCGCTCAACTGGCGATACACCGTTTGCAGGTCTTCGAGCAGCACGCGCCACGACACGCCATCGACCACCAAGTGATGGATCGCGATCAACAAGCGTTGCTGGCCTTCGGGGCCGTCCACCAGCAAGGCGCGCAGCAGCGGGCCGTGTGCCAGGTCGAGGCTGCGCTGGGTGTCGGTAAACAGCGCGGTGCACTGCTGCATATCACGCACCTGCGCCTGCATCAGCACGCCGCCTTCGGGTACGGCCAAGTGTTCAGCGTGCCATTGGCTGTCACGCTGGGTGAAGCTCAGGCGCAGCGCATCGTGGTGTTCCAGCACCGCTAGCAGCGCTTGCTCCAGGCGATGGGGTTCCAGCAGTTGCAGCGGCTTGAGCAGCAACGCCTGGTTCCAGTGCTGGCGCTGGGGGATATCCGTGTCGAAGAACCAATGCTGGATCGGCGTAAGGCCCGAGCTACCGGTGAGCACGCCCTGCTCCGCCGTGACCTTTTCGGAGCGCGTGGCTACGGCGGCCAGGGTTTGCACGGTCTGGTGCTGGAACAAATCCCGCGGGCTGAAATGAACCCCCGCCTGCCGCGCACGGCTCACCACCTGGATCGACAGGATCGAGTCGCCGCCCAGTTCGAAGAAGTTATCGTCGAGGCCGACTTGCTGCACGTTCAACACCGCCGCCCAGATCGCCGCGAGTGTGTGCTCCAGCGCATTGCGTGGCGCCACGTACTGTTGACGATTGGCCTCGGGGTCGGGTTCTGGCAAGGCACGACGGTCGAGCTTGCCGTTGGCGGTCAGTGGCATGCTGTCGAGCACGATCAGGTGCGCGGGCACCATGTAGTCTGGCAGCTGCGCCTTGAGGTGAGCCTTCAACGCGTCGCGCAGAGCGCCCTGTTCTGCATCGCTGACCAAATAGGCCACCAGCTGTTTGCCGCTCGGCGAATCCAGCGCCAGCACCACCGCTTCACGCACCGCTTCGTGTTCCAAAAGACGGGTTTCGATCTCCCCCAGTTCGATGCGAAAGCCACGAATTTTCACCTGATGGTCGATGCGCCCCAGGTACTCCACCAAGCCATCGGCGCGTTGGCGCACCAGGTCACCGGTGCGGTACAGGCGCCCGCCGTTGCTGGCGAACGGGTCGGCGACAAAGCGCTCCGCCGTCATGCCCGGCCGCTCGTGGTAACCCTGGGCAAGCCCAGCGCCACCGATGTACAACTCGCCGGTCGCGCCTTGGGGCACCAACGCCAGGTCGGCATCAAAGATGTAGGCCACACGATCGCCGATAATGCTGCCGATCGGCACACTGCCCGCGCCCTCCTCCAGTTGCTCTGGCGCCAGGCTGGCCAGCGGCATCACCACGGTTTCGGTCGGGCCATAGGCGTTGAAGAAGACCTTTGGCTGGAACGCCGCACGGATGCGCGACAAGTGTTCACCGGTGAGCGCTTCCCCCCCGGTGATGCACATGCGCACCGGCAAGGTCTGTTGCTGGGTTGCCAGCCACTGCGCCAACTGGCTGCCGTAGCTTGGGGTAAAGCCGAGGATATTGATGCGATGGGTGCGGATCAGGCCGCAGATTTCTTCGGCATCCCACTGCCCCTGGGCACGCAAGACCACCTGGGCACCGCTGAGCAATGGCACCAGTAAGCGCTCGGTAGCCGCGTCGAAGTTGATGGAATAAAAGTGCAGCTCGCAGTCATCCGCACGCATGCCAAAGCGCTCGATCACCGCCTGGCAATGCATGGCGATTTCACCGTGGGACACCACCACGCCCTTGGGCTTGCCGGTGGAGCCGGAGGTGTAAATCAGGTACGCCTGATGTTGCGCCAGGCTGATAAATGGCAACGCGCCTGACGGGTAATTGGCCAGTACCGGCAGGTCATCTTCCAGGCACCAGCAGGCTACGCTGGCAGGCAACTCGCCGAGGGCTTCGAACATCGCCGCATCGCTGAGCAGCAGGCCGATGCCGCTGTCTTCGATCATGTAGTGCAGGCGGTCCAGCGGGTATTCCGGGTCCAGCGGCACATAGGCGCCGCCAGCCTTGAGGATCGCCAGCAGGCCGATGACCATTTCCAGCGAACGCGGCAGTGCCAGGCCGACACGCACCTGCGGGCCCACGCCGCGCTCGCGCAGCATCCAGGCCAGGCGGTTGGCGCGCTCGTCCAGTTCACGGTAGCTCAGGGTTGCGCCAGCGAAGGTCAGCGCGGGTGCATCGCCACGGGTCGCGGCTTGCTGGCTGAACAGCGTGTGGATGCACTGGTCGAGGCGGTGCTCGCCCTTTTCGATGCCCAGGCTGTCCTGCAAGGCGCGTTGTTCGTCCTGCGTCAGCAACGGCAATTCGCTCAGGCGCTGTTGCGGGTTGGCGATCAAGGCTTCCAGCAGATTGCGCCAATGTTCAGCCATGCGCGCGATGCGTGGCTCATCGAACAGGTCGGTGCTGTAGGTGAGGCAGCAACCCAGGCGATGGTCGAGATCGGTGACTTCCAGGTTCAAGTCGAACTTGGTGGCGCGGGCATCATTGGCCAGGTATTCCACGGTCATGCCAGCCAGTTGGCGGCTCTGCTGGAATTCCCAACGCTGCACATTGCACATCACCTGGAACAGCGGGTTATACGCCGCGCTGCGCGGCGGTTGCAGGGCTTCTACCAAATGGTCGAACGGCAGGTCCTGATGGGACTGGCCCTCGATCACGGTGTGGCGCACTTGCTCGAACAGCTCGGCCACATTCATCTGCCCATTAAGCTGGCAACGCAGCACCTGGGTATTGAGGAATGCACCAATCAACCCTTCGCTTTCTGGGCGGATACGGTTGGCCACCGGCGCGCCGATGCGCAGGTCGGTCTGGCCGCTGTAACGGTAGAGCAAAACGGCCAGGGTGGCGGTCATGGTCATGAACAGGGTCAGACCCTGTTCGGCATTGAAAGCGCGTACGCGGGCGGCCAGGTCATCGCTCAGGTCGAAACGGTACAGCTCGCCTTGGTGGCTCTGCACCGGCGGGCGTGGGCGGTCGCCGGGCAGTTCCAGCAGCGGGTGTTCGTTGCCCAGTTGGGCGGTCCAGTAATCCAGTTGGCGCTGGCGCTCGCCAGACTCCAGCCACTGGCGCTGCCACACGCTGTAGTCCAGGTATTGCACCGGCAACGGCGCCAGCGGCGAGGCGCGCTCATCGATAAAGGCTTCGTACAGCGCGCTGAGTTCACGGGCAAAGATGTCCATGGCCCAGCCTTCGGTGACGATATGGTGCAGGGTCAGCACCAGGTAGTGCTCCTGCTCGCCGGCCTTGACCACACAGGCGCGCAGCAGCGGCCCGGTTTCCAGATTGAACGGGGTGTGGGCCTCGTGATCGGCCAGGTGCTGCAAGCGCAGCTGGCGCTCGGATTCACTGAACGCCGAAATGTCCTGCCAATCCATGCGCAGCCCGGTTTGCGCCGAGACCTTCTGATAAGCCACGCCATCCACGCTCGGGAAGGTGGTGCGCAGGGTTTCGTGACGCATGATCAAAGCCTGCAACGCCGCCTCGAACCGCCCCACATCCAGCACGCCCCGCAAGCGCGCCATGCCGCCCACGTTGTAGGCAGGGCTGTCCGGTTCCATCTGCCACAGGAACCACATGCGCTGCTGGGAATAGGACAACGGCACAGGCGCGCTGCGATCGACCTTGGCGATGGCAGTCTGCTGGTTGCGCTGGCCCGAGGCCTGGATCAGCCCGACTTGCTCGGCAAATGCGCCCAGTTCACTGGCTTCGAACAGGGTGCGCAGTGGCAACTCGACGTCGCACGCCTGGCGGGTGCGGGAGATGATTTGCGTGGCCAGCAACGAATGGCCGCCCAGGGCAAAAAAGTCATCGTGCAGGCCAATGCGCGGCAGGCCGAGGACTTCGCGCCAGATCGCCGCGATCTGCTGTTGCAGCGGGGTTTGGGGTTCGATGTGTTCGCGGGTATGCCACACAGGTGCAGGCAGTGCGCGACGGTCCAGCTTGCCGGCGGGGCTCAGGGGCATGGCGTCCAGGCGCATCAACAATGCGGGCACCATGTACTCCGGTAGCTCGGCAGCCAGGGCGGTTTTAACCTCCTCGTCGTTCAGCTCGCCATGGGCGGTGTAGTAACCGATCAACTGTGCGTCACGTACCAGCACCACCGCCTGGGCAATGCCGTCCAGAGCCAGCATGCGCGCTTCGATCTCTTGCGGCTCCACGCGGAAACCGCGCAGCTTGACCTGCTGGTCGAGGCGGCCAAGGTATTCGATCACGCCGTCAGCGCTCCAGCGCGCACGGTCGCCAGTGCGATACAAACGGGTGCCCTGGTGGTCGGCAACAAATCGCTCAGCTGTCAATCCAGGTCGCCCCAGGTAACCCCGGGCCAAGCCAATACCGCCGATGCACAATTCACCCGGCACGCCCAGCGGCACAGGGTTGAGCTGTTCGTCGAGCACGCGGCAGATCACATTACCCAACGGCCGGCCAATGGGCGAACGCTCGCCGTCTTCAGCGCGGCAATGCCAGTGGGTCACGTTGATCGCGGTTTCGGTCGGGCCATAACGGTTGTGCAATTGCACCGCCGGCAGTTGCGCCAACACGCGGTTGCGCAGCTCGACGGGCAAGGCTTCGCCGCCGGAGAACAGGCGCCGCAGGCTGGTGCATTCAGCGGCCAGCGGCTCGTCGATAAACAGCGCCAACAACGGCGGTACGAAGTGCAGCGTGGTCACGCCATGTTCCTGCACCAACTGCGCGATGCGGTGCGGGTCGCGATGCTCGCCGGGGCCGGCCAGTACCAGGCGGCAACCGGTGATCAGCGGCCAGAAGCATTCCCACACTGACACGTCGAAACTGATCGGCGCCTTTTGCATCAACACATCGGTTTCATTGAGTTGGTAAGTGGCCTGCATCCACTGCAAGCGCTCGGCCAGGGCCGCGTGGGTGTTGCCCACGCTTTTGGGCTGGCCGGTGGAGCCGGAGGTGTAGATCACGTAGGCGAGGTTGTCACCGTGCAGGTGCAGGCCAGGTGGCTGGGTGGGCCAGCTGTCCAGGTGCAGGCTGTCCATGGCGATCACGCACACGCCTTCGGCCGTGGGCAGTTGTTCCAGCAACGAGGTCTGGGTGAGCAGCAGGTGTACGCCACTGTCCTGGAGCATATAGGCCAGGCGGTCGGCGGGGTAATCCGGGTCCAGCGGCACGTAGGCACCACCGGCCTTGATGATGGCTAGCAGACCGATCAGCAGTTGCGGCGAACGCTCGGCGGCGATAGCCACGCACACGTCCGGACCGACGCCTTTGTCGCGCAGGTAATGGGCCAGGCGGTTGGCCTGGGTGTGCAGTTGGGCGAAGGTCAGGCTGGCGTCCTGCCAGACCAATGCAGTGGCATCCGAGGTGTGTTGGTTGAGCAACTCGGGCAGCCATTGTGCAGCGGGCGCACACGGTGCTTCGCTGAAAGCTTGCTGTTCGTCGTGTTGCATCAGCGGGAGGTCGCCGAGGGTTTGCTGGGGTTGCTCGCACACGCCTTGCAGCAGACGCGTGAAATGCTCGGCCAGACGTTCGATGGTGCGGGTGTCGAACAGCTCATCGGCATAGTCGAACGACAGGCTCAAGCGCCCGTTGCGGTCTTCTTCGCTGTGCAATTGCAGGTCGAACTTGGCTTCACGGCTGTGCCATGGCAGCTCATCGGCGAGCATGCCGGGCAAGCGGCGCAGGGCGCTGAGGTCGCGTTGCTGGTGGTTGAACATGACCTGGAACAGGCCTTGTTCGCGGGCTTGCGGGAAGGCTTCCAGCAGTTGTTCGAACGGCAGGTCCTGGTGGGCCTGTGCACCCATGGCTGTCTCGCGGGTGGACGCCAACAATTGATCGAACGGCAAGCGCCCATCCAGCTCGGCACGCAACACCAGTGTGTTGATAAAGAAGCCGATCAGGCCCTGGGTTTCCTGGCGTGGGCGGTTGGCATTGGGCACGCCGATGCGGATATCACGCTGGCCGCTGTAGCGGTAGAGCAAGGTCTGGAACGCTGCCAGCAACAGCATGAACGGCGTGGACTGGTTGGCTTGGGCAGTCTGGCGAATCGCGTCGCTGAGGCTCACGCTCAAGCGCACTGTGTGACGCGACGCGCTGTTGGTGTGGTGCGCCGAGCGCGGGTGGTCGGTGGCCAGGCTGAGGGTTGGGTGCTCTTCGCCCAACTGGGCTTTCCAGTACGCCAGTTGGCGCAAGCCTTCGCCCTCGGCCAGCCATTGGCGCTGCCAACTGCCGTAGTCGGCGTATTGCAGGGTCAGGGGCGGCAACTCCAGGGCTTGGCCTTGAGTGGCGGCGGCGTACAGCCGTGAGAATTCGTCGATCAGAATGTTGAGCGACCAACCGTCGGCGATGATGTGGTGCAGGGTCACCAGCAACTGGTGATCTTCATCGTCCAGGCGCACCAGGGTCACCCACAGCAGCGGGCCTTTTTCCAGGTCGAACTGGGTGCGTGCCTCGTCCTCGCGGATCTGTTGTGCCCGCGCCTCGCGCTCGGCCACGGGCAGGTCGCTGAGGTCGATGACGTGCAGGTCAAAATCGGCCTTGGCGTCGACGCGCTGGAAGGCTTGGCCATCGCGTTCGTAGAAGCGTGTACGCAGGGCTTCATGGCGCTGGATCAGGTGCTGGAAGCTGGCGCGCACCGCGTCTTCATCCAGTTCGCCGCGCAGGCGCAAGGCACCGGGGATGGTGTAGGCGCTGCTGTGGGGGTCCAGTTGCCAGGTGATCCACAGGCGGTTCTGGGCCAGGGATTGGGGCAGTTCGTCCTGGCGCGACAGGCTGTGGATAGCGCCCTGGGCAACGCCGCCGTCCTGCCGCAATTGCGCGACATTGGCGGCAAATGCCGCGAGCGTCGACGCTTCGAACAGCATGCGCAGGTTCAGTTCCAGGCCCAACGTTTCCCGCAGGCGCGCCACCACCTGGGTAGCGGTGATGGAGTTACCGCCGAGCAGGAAGAAGTGGTCATCGGCCGCAACGGTTGTGACGTGCAACTGTTCGCACCAGATCGCGGCGATCTGGTGTTGCAGGTCGGATGCCAACGCAGCATCGCCGGCCTGGGCCTGCACATCGGGAAACAGCGCATAGCTGTCGAGGCTGCCATCGGCATGGCGCAAACCACACGCCGCACGTTGCACCTTGCCGCTGGAAGTCTTGGGCAAGGCCCCTGGATTGAGCAGCACCACCACGCTCGGCGCCTCTTGATAGGCCTCGGCGACAGCTTGGCGGATCGCCTTGATCAGCGCTTCGGGCGGCAGGATTTTCTGCACGCTGCGGCTGATCTCGGCGGCGATGCCGATGCCTTCCAGGCCCTGGTCATTCACGGCAAACGCCGCCACCCGGCCCTTGCGCACCACTTCCACTTCGCGCTCGATGGTTTGCTCGATGTCCTGGGGGTAGAGGTTGTGGCCCCGCACGATCAGCAGGTCTTTCAAGCGGCCGGTGATGTACACCTCGCCAAAGCGCATAAAGCCCAGGTCACCGGTGCGCAACCAGGTGCGACCTTCGTGCTGCACGAAGGTCTTGGCGGTGGCTTCAGGGTTGCGCCAGTAGCCGTGGGCGATGCTCGGGCCGGTGGCCCAGAGTTCGCCGACGCTGTTGTCGGGCAGTTCGGTGAGGGTGTTGGGGTCGACGATCAGCACCGCGTGCTCAGGCTGGCTGGTGCCGCAACTCATGATCGCCGTGCCCTGCCCTGGCTCGGCACGGTTGGCGGCCAGTGCCTGCTCATCCATGCGCATAGCCGGGATGCCACGGCCACGGCTGCCACCGGCGACAAACAGGGTCGCTTCGGCCAGGCCGTAAGAAGCGAAGAAGTTGTCTGGGGTGAAACCGCAGGGGGCGAACTTGTCGGCGAAGCGTTCCAGGGTGTCGAGACGGATCGGCTCGGAGCCGGAATAGGCCACGCGCCATTTGCTCAGGTCCAGGCGTTCCAGGGCCGATTCGCTGACCCGTTCGCTGCACAGGCGGTAGCCGAAATCCGGGCCGCCGCTGATGGTGCCGCCGTATTCACTGATCGCTTGCAGCCAGCGCAATGGACGCCCGAGGAAGTACGCCGGCGACATCAACACGCACGGCACGCCGCTGAAAATCGGTTGCAGCAGGCCGCCGATCAGGCCCATGTCGTGGTACAGCGGCAACCAGCTGACGATCACGTCATCGGGGTTGAGGTCGATGCCAAAACCACGACGGATCAGCACTTCGTTGGCCACCAGGTTGCCGTGGCTGACTTGCACGCCCTTGGGCAGTGCCGTGGAGCCCGAGGTGTATTGCAAGAAGGCGATATCGTCGGGGTGCAGGTCGGGGGCGACCCAATCGCCGACACTGTGCAAGCTGTCGACGCTCAACACCGGCGGCGCGTTTTCGATCTGGGCCAGGCCGTCGGCGAGGCTGGCGATGGTCAGCAGCAGGCGCGGCTGCGCATCGCTGATGATCGACAGCAAACGTTCCTGATGATGACGGCGGGTGGACTCTGGCGGATAGGCCGGCACCGCGATCACCCCGGCGTACAGGCAACCAAAGAACGCCGCGACGTAATCCGGGCCACTGGGGAACAGCAGCACCGCACGGTCGCCCAGGTCGGCGTTGGCCTGCAAGGCGGCGGCAATGCTGCGGGCGCGGCTGTCCAGGTCGCGATAACTGAGCACAACGTTCTGCTCGGCAGACTCGGCGAGGAAGCGCAGGGCCACCTGGTCCGGGGTCTGCGCAGCACGACGTTGAAGGGACTGGACCAGTGTGCGGGGAAGTTCGAAGGCGTCCATCATGGGGTTCCTGCCTGAAATCGGCTTACGGGGAAATCGGGGCTTACTTGAAAACAGAGAGCGGTGGCATTCAGCCGGCGATCAGTTGCCGCGCCACGCCGTTGCGCCAGCGGGCCAGGTGCTCGTCGGCGTAGCGGCGAATGCAGCGCAGCACCGCGCTTTCGTGCTGCACGAGAAAGAAGTGGTGGCCGTCGAACATGTCGAGGGAAAAACCGCTGGCGGCGTCGACTTGCCAGTCGAGCAACTGGTCGGCGCGCACGCTGTCCTGCTTGCCGCCGAACACATGGATCGGCATGGCGAGCGGCTGGCGCTGGCCGTAGGTGAAGCTGCCGCACAGCAGAAAATCGGCACGCAGGATCGGCAGCATCAACGCCATCAGTTCAGGGTTGGCCAGGGCCTCTTCGGCAGTGCCTTGCAGTTCACGCAGGCGGGCGATCAGTTGCTCATCGGTCTTTTCGATGGCGTATTCGCTGACATCGCGATGGGCCGGGCCGGCAGTGCCAGAGGCGAACAGCGCCAGGGGCGCGGGCAGGTTGCGGGCCTTCAGCGCGTGGGCCAGTTCAAACGCCAGCAGGCCGCCCAGGCTATGACCAAACAAGGCGTAAGGGCCGCTGAGGTCGCGACCGATCTCATCGGCCAGTTGCGCTGCCAAGGCCTTGATATCGCGCTGCAACGGCTCGTCCATACGCATGCCACGCCCCGGCAGTTCCAATGGGCACACCTGCAACCAGGCAGGCATGGCCCGGCGCCAACGCGCATACGCCATGGCACTGGCACCCGAATAGGGCAGGCAAAACAGACGCAGTGGAGTCGGCGCGCTCATCGCTGGAAGACTCCAAACCCAAACACGCTCTCTGCACGATAGATACCCATCTCGCCCTCCTGCGGGTGCTGATCCTTGGCCGTTTTACTAACGGACCTGTCACCCATGAGAACGGACGGCGGTGGCAAATAATTAGTCGTGGAGGATGAGCGAGACCTGGGTCACACCTTTCAAGAAGGCATAAGATTAGTTCGCCTTCTCATTTGACAATCATTATCATTAAGCCTAATTTGTTGCCCGATGTGTAGGAGGCCTCAGCAAGGACGCCCTCCCCTAACCTCTTTAGCAGCAAGGTGAATTCCATGACGGAACCCGTATCCACAGGCAGGTGTGACTCACCTCTTCTCCAGGCATTCGTCGACAATCGACTGATTTTGGTGAAGATCGCAGCACGTATCACTGGCTGCCGCTCACGCGCCGAAGACGTGGTGCAAGACGCGTATTTCCGACTGCAGTCGGCACCGACGATTACCTCGTCTTTCAAGGCCCAGCTCAGTTACCTGTTCCAGATCGTGCGCAACCTGGCGATCGACCACTACCGCAAGCAGGCGCTGGAACTCAAATACTCGGGAACGGAAGAGGAAGGCTTGAATGTGGTCATCCACGGCGCTTCACCGGAAACCTCCCACATCAACTTCAACACCCTGGAAAACATCGCCGACGCCCTGACCGAGCTGCCGCAGCGCACCCGTTATGCGTTCGAGATGTACCGCCTGCATGGCGTGCCACAGAAGGACATCGCCAAGGAACTGGGCGTGTCGCCGACGCTGGTGAACTTCATGATCCGCGACGCGCTGGTGCATTGCCGCAAGGTGTCGGGCAGCCATAGCGATACGTTTGCCCGCCGGGTTTAAGAGCCCTACTGACCAAGCTAGGAATGTGCAGGGCTTGTGTGGGAGCGGGCTTGCTCGCGAAGGCGGTGTGCCAGTCGCCGAAAATATTGACT
>NZ_QUZU01000064.1 GCF_004682055.1 Pseudomonas kairouanensis
CTCGCGAAAGCGGTGGGTCAGCCAACAAATGCATCGACTGACACTCAATCTTCGCGAGCAAGCCTGCTCCTACAGGGGATCGGTGGTGTGCTCAATTCCCAAGCCCGCTACAGATCAAAATGTGGGAGCGGGCTTGCTCGCGAATGCGGTGGGTCAGCCAGCACATGCATCGACTGACACTCAGTCTTCGCGGGCAAGCCCGCTCCTACAGGGGATCGGTGGTGTACTCAATTACCAAGCCCGGCACAGATTCAAATGTGGGATTGGCGGTGTACTCACTCCCCAGTAACTGTCAGTTCAAGCCACCAATATGGAAGGCTTTGACTTCAAGGTATTCATCCAGGCCGTACTTGCTGCCTTCACGGCCCAGGCCCGATTGCTTGATACCGCCGAACGGCGCGACTTCCATCGAGATAATCCCGGTGTTGAGCCCCACCATGCCGAATTCCAGGGCCTCGCCGAAACGCCAGGAGCGCTGCAAATCCTGGGTGAAATAGTAGGCGCCCAGGCCATAGGGCGTGGCGTTGGCCAGGGCCAGCGCCTCGGCTTCAGTGCTAAAGCGCATCAAAGGCGCCACCGGGCCGAAGGTTTCTTCGTTGGCCAGCAGCATGCCGGCGTGGGCATCGCCCAGTACCGTGGGTTGTACAAACTGGCTGTCGCCACCGGGGATCGTGCCGCACAGCAGCTTGGCGCCCTGGCTCAACGCGTCGTCGATATGCCGCGCCACCTTGTTCACCGCCGCCGGGTTGATCAGCGGGCCGATGGTCACGCCGTCTTCCAGGCCGTTGCCGACCTTGAGCTTGCCTACCTCCTCCACCAGCCGTGCAGCAAAACGCTCATAGATGCCGTCCTGCACCAGGATGCGGTTGGCGCACACGCAGGTTTGCCCGGCATTGCGGAATTTACTGATCATCACCCCGGCCACCGCCTGTTCCAGGTCGGCGTCGTCGAACACCACAAACGGTGCATTGCCCCCCAGTTCCAGGCTCAGGCGCTTGATGTGTTCGGCGCTCTGGCGCATCAGCAGGCGGCCAACGGCAGTGGAGCCAGTGAAAGAGATCTTGCGTACCGCAGGGTTGCCGGTCAGTTCTTCACCGATACCGGCAGGCAGCCCGGTGATCACATTGAAGACTCCCGCCGGAATGCCCACGCGCTCGGCCAGTACCGCCAGCGCCAAGGCCGACAGCGGCGTAAGGTCCGAAGGCTTGACGATGATCGGGCACCCAGCCGCCAACGCAGGCGCGCATTTGCGGGTGATCATCGCATTGGGGAAATTCCACGGCGTGATGGCGGCGCACACGCCTACCGGTTGCTTGAGCGTCAGCAGGCGCCGATCACCGCTGGGTGCGGGCATGGTTTCGCCGTAGACCCGGCGCGCTTCCTCGGCGAACCATTTGACGAAGCCTGCGCCGTAGCGCACTTCACCCTTGGCTTCGTTGAGGGGCTTGCCCTGCTCGCTGGTCATGATCAGCGCCAGGTCGTCGAGGTTGTCGAGCATCGCCTGGAACCAGCGCTCCAGCAGCGCCGCACGCTCGGCCGCCGGGCGTACACGCCAGGCGGGCCAGGCGCGTTCGGCCGCTTCGATGGCGCGGCGGGTGTCCACCGCGTCCATCGCCGGTACCTTGGCGAGCAATTCGCCAGTGGCAGGGTCGTGGATGGCCAAGGTGGCGCCGCTGTCGGCAGCGATCCACTGGCCGTCTACATAAGCGAGTTCAGCCAGCAGGCTGGGGTCTTGCAAGCGAGTGTTGAGCATGGTCGAGTCCTGATCCGAGACAGCCTCCAGTCTAGGGAGCCGCCACGGATAAGGATGCCGAAAGCGTGGTTTCAGCAGCGTGCCGTGCTGAATTGAAGCCCAGGACGGCAGGCTCTGCTACGCCTTCAACGAGCCCAACAACCCTTGCAGAAAGTGCGCGCCGGCGTCCATTTGGCTGATCTCGATAAACTCGTCGGGCTTGTGCGCCTGCTCGATAGAGCCCGGCCCGCAGACCACCACCGGCACGTCCAGGCGCTGCTTGAACAGACCGCCTTCGGTGCCGAACGAAACTTTGGAGGTGCCGACATCCGGCGCGGCGAATTGCTTGAGGAAACTCACCGCCTCCACCGTGGGGTGGGTTTCCAGGCCGGGGTAGACGTTGAGGGTTTCGATCTCGATGGCGGCCACGCTGGAGAGCTTTTGCGCCTCACGCACGATCACTTCGGCGCGCTCGCGCATCTGGTCGAGGAACTGGTCCAGGTCGTCCGCCGGCAAGTTGCGCACTTCGAAATCCAGGGTGCACAGGTTGGGCACGATGTTCAGCGCCTTGCCACCGACAATCTGCCCCACATGCACGGTGCTGTAGGGCACGTCGTAGTCGTGGTCCTGGGCGCCGTGCTGTTGCAGTTGACGCTGGCTCTCGCGCAGGGCGGCGATAAAGTCGCAGGCCACGTGAATGGCATTGACCGAACGCGGCGCCAGCGACGAATGCGCCTCCAGGCCGCGACAGTAGGTGCGGTAGGAGCCCTTGCCCTTGTGGCCGAGCACAAATTGCATATTGGTCGGCTCGCCGATCAGGCACAGGAACGGGCGCACCGGCGCCAGGTGCAGCACGTCCAGCAGGCGGCGCACACCCACGCAGCCAATCTCTTCGTCGTGGGACAACGCCAGTTGCAGCGGGCGCGTGAGGTTGTGGTCGGCGGCGTCGAGCATGGCATCAATGGCCAGGGCGATAAAGCCCTTCATGTCGCAGCTGCCACGCCCGTAGATGCGCCCGTCCTGCACGGTGGCGGCGAACGCGGGAAAGGTCCACGCCTGCCCCGCCGCCGGCACCACATCGGTGTGGCCAGAGAGCAACACGCCGGGCTGTTCCTTGGGCCCGGTGCTGGCGAACAGGTTGGCCTTCTTGCCGCTTTCGTCCTGAACGATCAGCGACTCGATGCCCTTGGTGAGCAACAGGTCGCGCACGTAGTGGATCAGCGCGAGGTTGGATTGCGACGACACCGTGTCGAAGGCCATCAACTGCTTGAGAATCTCTAAAACGCGGGGGGTCATGAGGCCTGGCTCCGTTGTGCGTCAGGTAAGGCAAAGCGCGTAATGGAAAACGGCGCGATGGGCGTGCAGGTGGCGCCGGTGCTGAGCAGTTCGGCCATCACATCACCCACGCCGGGGCCAAGCTGGAAGCCATGGCCGCAAAAACCGAAGGCATAGAACAACCCATCGACGGTGCCGCTGGGGCCCATGATCGGCAGCGAGTCCGGCAGGTAGCCTTCGATGCCGCTCCACACGCGGATGATGTTCAGGTTGGCCACGCCCGGCAGCAGGCGACGCATCTGGCTGATCTGGTTGAGGATGCTGCGCGGCTCCACGTAGGCGCGGCGGTTTTGCATGTCGGGCTTGCTGCGGTAGCCGCCGCCAATGACGATATTGCCGCGTGGAATCTGGCGGAAGTAGATCACCTCTTCGGGGATCTTGGTGTACACGCCGATCACCGTGGGCAACGCGTAGGGTACCGGCTCCGTCACCGCCATTTGCGGGCCATGGGTGTCCAGAGGCACCGGCTCGCCGAACTGGGCCGAGAGCTTCTGGCCCCAGGCGCCGGCGGTGATCAGCAGTTGCGCGGCGTGGAACTGGCGGCCATCGGTAGTGGTGATGTGGAAATCAGCGCCGACTTTCTGCACCTCGGCGACCTCGGTGCGTTCTTCAATCTGTGCGCCCAGGCGAATGGCGGCGCGAGCAAAGGCCGGTGCGGCCAGGCGCGGGTTGGCGTGGCCGTCGTGGGGTGCGTAGGAGCCGCCCTTCACGTCCGGGCCGAGGAAGCCAAAACGCTTGTGCAATTGGGCACCGCGATAGATTTTCAAATCCAGCTCAGCGGCTTCCGGCGCCGCCGCATAAGCTTCCAACTCGGCGATCTCGTCTTCGCGATAACACACACGCATATGCCCGCTGGGGATGAACTCCAAATCATCGTCGATCAGCTCCGGCAGGCGTTTCCACAGCGCCCACGAACGGTTGGCCAGAGCCAATTGGCCGAGAAAGCGCCCCTGACGGCGCACGTTGCCAAAGTTGACGCCACTGGCGTATTGGCCGATCTGGTCGCGCTCCAACAGGATCACCGACTGCCCGCGCCTGCGCAGAAAAAACGCCGTGGCCGCGCCCATCAGGCCACCGCCGACGATCACTACATCTGCTTTTTGCACACTCATGGCGCAACCTCTTCAGTGAGCAGCGACAAGGGTTTGACTGGCGCCTGGCCGCGCTGACGGCCGACTTCCTGCACCTGCACTCCGGCGCATGCCGCGATCACTTCGGCGCCCGCCTGGGAGCAATAACGCCCCTGGCAACGGCCCATGCCCACACGGCTGAAAGCCTTGGCACGGTTGACTTCACAGGCGCCCTTTTCGTTCACCGTGCGGCGTAGCTCGCCGGCACTGATCATTTCGCAGCGGCACACGATGGCGCTGTCGGGCAGCGCCTTGGCCTGTTCGCTGGGCCAGGGGAACGCTTCGGCCAGGCCGAGGCGGAATTGGTCCATCACTGCCAAAGCTTGCTGCTGTTCGTCACGCAGGCCCGCGTTCACCGGCAGTTTCAAATCTTCCAGCAACGCCAACGCCACCAGGCGCCCGGCGTGTTCGGCGGCATCGGCGCCACGAATTTTTGCGCCGTCACCGGCGGCGTAAACACCCTTGACCGAGGTACGCCCCAGCCCATCGGTATCCAGCCACCATTGGCTGGAGGCCTGATCAAACGCCATGGCGCAACCGGCCAAGTCCCCGAGTTGGGTTTCCGGGCGCAGGTGATAACCCAGGGCGACGGCATCGGCCTGCACCGTCTCGGTCTTCCCGCTTCCCGTGGAGAAGCGCACACCCATCACCCCCTCTTTAGCGTCTCCCAAAACCTGCAAAGGCTTGATCCCCAGGTGCACCGCGACCTTGGCGCGATACAACTGCGCCAACAGCTTAAGGCCGGTGAACAACACAGCGGGCCGCGCCAGCAATTTCGGCAACGCCTTGATGCGCAGGCTTAAGGGCGAGGTATCCAACACCGCCGCAACAACCGCGCCGGACTTCACATATTGGCTGGCCACCAGGTACAACAACGGCCCGCTGCCCATGAACACCACGCGATGACCGATGGACACGGCCTGGTTTTTCAGCGCGATCTGCGCCCCGCCCAGGCTGTAGGTGCCTGCCAGTTGCCAACCTTCGATGGGCATCAAACGGTCGGTGGCGCCGGTGCACAGGATCAGCGCGTCGTAATCCACCGTGCTGTGGCGGCCTTGGCTCACGCAGCACAACTGGCCCGGTGTGAGGTTCCACACCAGGGTATCGGGGCGGTAGTCGATGGCTTCGCGCAGGCGGTCGAAACTCTGGTGCAGGGCGTGGGCCTTGGCGGCTTCGCTGCCGTACAAGGTGGTGTAGTCGCGGGTAAAACCTGCAGGTTGGCGGCGGTAAATTTGCCCGCCGTCGCGGCGATTTTCATCGATCAGGATCGGCTTGATGCCCGCCGCCAACAGTGTTTCGGCGCAACGCACACCGGCCGGGCCCGCGCCGATGATGACTACCCGTGCAGTGGCCATATTGCCTCCGGTTGTGTGGTGACAATGTCCAGGCCTTCGCGCACTTCGTTGGAACATGCGCGCAGGCGCTCGCCGCTGCGGGTCCACACCCAGCAGTCCTGGCAGGCGCCCATCAGGCAGAAACCGGCGCGGCGCCCGCTGTCGAATTCCGATTGGCGCAGCGCCGTGCCTTGGGTCAGCAGCGCCACCATCAGGGTATCGCCCTGCAAAGCCTCGATAGGCGCGCCATCCACGGTCAAGCTGACCGTCGGCCGGCCCGTTTCGGCCAGCCTCACAAAACGCCCGCTCATGCGTAGGCTCCCAAACTGAGGGTGGTGACGCCCTGCTGCGTTTCGAGCAGTCGGGCGCCGTCGTGGTGACAGAGGATTTCACCGCCGTTTTCCAGGGTACGGCGGTTCGGCGCGGTGCGGTTGCACAGGCCATCGACGCGCACCGGGCAGCGATTGAGAAAGGTGCACAGTTCCGGCACGTTGGCGCGCTCGCCAATCGGCGGCAATGCACCGCAGGTGGTGCCGCAATTTTCCAGCCAGCCCTGGCGCAGCTCCGGCACCGAGTGAATCAGCAGGTCGGTATACGGATGG
Organism: Pseudomonas kairouanensis; assembly: GCF_004682055.1. Lineage (GTDB taxonomy): Bacteria > Pseudomonadota > Gammaproteobacteria > Pseudomonadales > Pseudomonadaceae > Aquipseudomonas > Aquipseudomonas kairouanensis. The sequence continues at coordinate 6,134 of NZ_QUZU01000064.1, forward strand.
AACGGCGCTTCGCTGAACGACTGGCGGCTACCCGCCTGGACCTTGTGGCCGCTGTACATCACCACAATGTCGTCGCACAGCGCGCGTACGGTGGAGATGTCGTGGCTGATAAACAGGTAGGACACGCCCAGTTGCTGGCGCAGGTCGCGCAGCAGTTCCAGGATGGCCGCGCCGACCACGGTGTCGAGGGCCGAGGTGACTTCATCGCACAGGATCAAATCCGGTTTGGCCGCCAGCGCACGGGCCAGGTTGACCCGTTGCTTTTGCCCGCCAGACAGTTCACTCGGGCGGCGCTCGGCCAGGGCTCGCGGCAGGCGCACCAGGTCGAGCAATTCGCCGATGCGCGCCTGCAACGCGGCGCCCTTGAGGCCGAAGTACATTTTCAGCGGGCGGCTGAGGATGGTCGCCACGCTGTGCATCGGGTTCAACGCGGTGTCGGCGTTCTGGAACACCATCTGGATGCGGCGGAACTGCTCGGGGGTGCGCTCCGACAGGCTGGCGCCCAAGGGTTGGCCGTCAAACGTCAGGCCGCCCAGTGCAGGCGTCAGCAGCCCCGCGACCACACGGGCCAGGGTGGACTTGCCCGAGCCCGACTCGCCGATCACGCCAATGGCCTGGCCACGGCGCACGGTGAGGTCGATATCCTCCAGCACGCGGATCGACGGCATGCCTTGCAGGTTCTTGTTGCCGTAGCCAGCCGTGAGGCCGCTGATGGTCAGCAGCGGCGCGTCTTCGGCAATGCCGCAGGGCGGGCGGATGGTGGTGTCGGGGCGCGCAGCGGCCAGCAGGCTGCGGGTGTATTCATGGCTCGGGCCCTTGAGCAGCGGCGCGGTGGCGCTTTGTTCAAGGATTTGCCCGCCATTGAGCACCACGATCTGGTCGGCCATTTGCGCCACCACCGCCAAATCGTGGGACACGTACACCGCCGTGGCGCCGCGCTCGCGCACCACGCGTTTGAAAGCGCGCAGTACGTCGATCTGGGTGGTCACGTCGAGTGCAGTGGTCGGCTCATCCAGCACCACCAGCAACGGGTCGCTGATCAGCGCCATCGCCGCCATCACCCGTTGCAGTTGCCCGCCGGAGACCTGGTGCGGGTAGCGTTGGCCGATGCGCTCTGGGTCTGGCAGGGCCAGGTCGCGAAACAGGCCGATGGCCTTGGCTTGCAGCTCGGCGCGGCTGCCGAGGCCGTGGATCAAAGCGCCCTCCACCACTTGGTCGATGAGTTTTTTCGCCGGATTGAACGCCGCCGCCGCGCTTTGGGCGATATAGGACACGCGGTTGCCGCGCAGGCCTTGCAGCTGTTTTTCGCTGAGGGCGAGCATGTCGTGATCGCCCACCTGCACCACGCCGCCGGACAAGCGACAGCCGCGCCGGGCATAACCGAGCAAGGCCAGGGCAATGGTGGTCTTGCCCGAGCCGGACTCGCCGATCAGCGCCAGCACTTCACCTTTTTCCAGGGCGAAGCTTACGCCCTTGACGATCTCCACCTCGCCGCGCTCGCCACAGGCGACCACGCGCAGGTCTTGCACACGAATCAATTCGCTCATTTCAATGGCCTCCCGTGCGGCGACTGCGTCGGGATGACAGTCTGTCGATAAACAAATTCACGCCAATGGTCAGGGTGCCAATGGCCAACGCCGGCAGCACAATCGCCGGTGCGCCTTGCCCCAGGCCGCCGATGTTTTCCCGCACCAGCGAACCCAGGTCGGCATCCGGTGGCTGCACGCCCAAGCCCAGAAAGCTCATGCCACTGAGCAGCAGCACGATAAAACCAAAGCGCAGGCCCAGGTCGGTGAGCACCGGGTTGAGCATGTTCGGCAAGATCTCCACACAGGCGATATACAAGCGCCGTTCGCCACGGGTGCGAGCCACTTGCACGTATTCCAGGGCTTCGATATTCACCGCCATGCTGCGGGCGATACGGAAGGCACCGGGGCTGAAGCTGAGCACGGCGGTGCAGATGAGCAACGTCACCGACGAACCGAACGCTGACACCATGATCAGCGCCAGCATCTTGCTCGGGATCGAGATGAACGCGTCCATCAGGCGGCTGATGATTTCGTCCAGCCATTTGGGCGAGACCACCGACAACAACGCACAACCGGTGCCCAGGCCGCTGGCCAGGATCGCCGCCACCAAAGCAAGGCCGACGGTGAACCGCGCCCCTACCAGCACGCGGCTGAGCATGTCGCGGCCCAGGTAGTCGGTGCCAAACGGGTACGCGGCGCTCAGGCCCTCAAAGATATTGTCAGAGACCACTTCACCCACCGGGTGCGGCGCCAGCCATGGGCCGAACAGCGCCACCAGCAGCCAGATCACACACACCGCAGCGCCCACCAGACCGAGCCACGAAGGCCCGCTGGAGACCTTGCCCGCCGACAGGTCGGGGGTGGCAGGCGTAGATTTCACAATGAGATTGTTCATTGGTTTCTCAGCCTCGGGTTGGACAGGATCGCGCACAGGTCGGCCAGCAGCACCAGGCCCAGGTAAGCCGCGCAGAACAACATGGTGCAGGCTTGAACCAGCGCCATGTCACGGTTGGTCACCGCATCGACCATCAGGCTGGCGATGCCGGGGTAGTTGAAGATCGTCTCGACAATCACCACCCCGCCCAGCAGGTACGACAGGCTCAGAGCGATGGCGTTGGCAATCGGCCCGATGGCATTGGGCAGCGCGTGTTGCAGCACGATGCGCACCGGGCCGACGCCTTTGAGGCGAGCCATTTCCACGTAGGCGCTGTCGAGTTGGTCGATCACGGCGGCGCGGGTCATGCGCGCCATTTGCGCGACGATCACGCAGCACAGGGTCATCACCGGCAAGGCGTAGGTGCGCATGAATTGCAGCGGCGAGGTGATGTCGCTGGCATAGGACAACGCCGACAGCCAGCCCAGGTTCACCGCAAAAATCAGCACCGCCAGGGTCGCCACCAGAAACTCCGGCACTGCCACCATGGCCAGGGTGACAAAGCTCAGGAAGCTGTCGATGCGCCCGCCCCGGCCCATGGCCGAGCCGATGCCCAACACCAGCGCCACCGGCACCGACACCAGCGCGGTGGTGGCCGCCAGCATCAGGGTATTGGGTACGCGCCCAGCCATCAGCTCACCCACCGGCATGGCGTTTGACACCGACACGCCCATGTCGCCGCTGAGCAAACTCATCAACCAGTGCAGGTAGCGCAGCACACCGGGTTGGTCCAACCCCAGTTTCAGGCGCAGGGCCGCCACCTGTTCGGGGGTGGCGAACTGGCCCAGGGATTGTTGCGCCGCGTCCCCTGGCAGCACGGCCGTGATCGCAAACACGACCATCGACACGATCAACAAGGTCACGACCCCGGCACCCAGGCGCCGGCCGATCAACCACAGCGTATTGCTATTCATCGCCCTGCCCTCACTGTGTTCACGCGTCCAGCCACACCTGCTCGGCGAACATGTAGCCCATGAAACCGCCCAGCGGGTTGGAGTCGTAGCCCTTGATGCGCTGGTCCACACCGTCGATGTTGCTGATAAACACCGGTACGCCGATGCCGCTGTGGTCGTGCACCAGGGTTTGCATGTCGGCGTACATCTTGGCGCGCTTGGCGTCGTCGGTTTCGCCACGGGCCAGCATCAGCAACTGGTCAAACTGGTCGTTCTGCCAGCCGGACTCGTTCCACGGCGCCTTGGACTGGAAGAACTGCGAGAACATCACGTCGGCATTCGGCCGTGGGTTGATGTTGCCGAAGCTCAGCGGGTGCTTCATCCAGTGGTTCGACCAGTAGCCGTCACTGGGCAAGCGGTTCACATCCAGCTTGAGCCCGGCCTGCTTGGCCGATTGCTGCAACAGCACGGCGATGTCTACCGAACCGGTGGCGGCGGGCGATGCCATGACGGGCATGGTGATGCTTTCCATACCGGCTTTTTTCAGCAGGAACTTGGCTTTTTCCGGGTCGTAGACGGTTTGCGGCAGGTCGGCGTTGAAGTAGCGCGAGCCCGGTGCAATCGGGTGGTCGTTGCCCACCACGGCAAAGCCTCGGAACACGGCGGACTTGACCTGTTCGCGGTCGAGCAGCAGTTTCATGGCCTGGGTGAAATCGGCGTTTTTGCCCGGCAACTGGTCTTGGCGGATGATCAGGTCGGTGTAGTTGCCCGACGGCGCATCAACCACGCGATGCTTGGCACTGGCCGCAATGCGTGTGGTAGAACGCGGGTTGACCTCGTTGATCATGTGCACGTCGCCCGACAGCAGCGCGTTGACCCGTGAAGGTTCGTCGCCGATGGCGATGAACTCGATCTCGTCCAGGTACGGCAGGCCCGGTTTCCAGTAGTTTTTGTTGCGCACGGCAATCGAACGCACGCCGGGCTTGAACTCGCCCACGGTGAACGGGCCGGTGCCGATGCCTTTGTTGAAGTCGGTGGTGCCTTCGGGAACGATCAACAGGTGCGACACCGCAAGGATCGACGGCAACTCGGCGTTGGGCGCGCTGAGGCGGATCTGCACTTCGTTGGGGCCGCGGGCAGTGATCTCGGTGACTTGCTCCATCAGCGGCATGACCTTGGAGCCGGTGAGCGGGTCTTTGTGGCGGCTCAGGGAGAACACCACGTCAGCGGCGGTGAGGCTCTTGCCGTTGTGGAAGGTCACGTCTTTACGCAGGGTGATGGTCCACAGGGTGGCGTCGGTGTTGTCGATGCGCTCGGCCAGTTCCAGTTGCGGCACCAGATGCTTATCGAAACGGGTCAGGCCGTTGTAGAACATGAAGTGGCGCACGTAGTCGGTGGACAACGCGCCCTTGGCCGGGTCGAGGGTATCGGCGGTGGAGCTGGACATGCCGGCTACACGGATCTTGCCGCCGGGCTTGCCCTTGCCGGCGGTGGCGGCTTCATCAGCGAACAGCTTGCCGGCGGCGCCAAACAAGCTGCCTGCGCCAGCAGCGGCCACACCGGCCACGCCAAGCATCTGCAAGGCGTTGCGGCGCGACATGCCGCGATTGAGGCTTTCGAAGACCCGCAGGCTGTCTTGGCCGGAGATAAGCTCGGGGGTGTTTTTGTTGTCAGTCATATCAAGGCTACCTGTCGATAATCGGAAGAATCGAGTGCTGCGGATGTCCGCAGCGTCCTGGAAACGCAAACGACGGTGACGCAAGAACTCAGTGCAGATAATCCTGAAAGCGGTAGTAAGCACCCACAAAGGGCAGGAACCAGGGCTTGCCGAAATGCCCCGGAATCGCCGGCCAGTCCAGCTCGCCCCACGGGTTGGCCGCTGCGTTGCCAGCCATGACCTCGGCCATCACCTGGCCCATGTGCACCGACATCTGCACGCCATGGCCGCTGTAGCCCATGGAGTGGAACACGCCGCCATGTTGGCCGGCGCGAGGCAGGCGGTCGGAGGTCATGTCCACCAGGCCACCCCAGCAGTAGTCGATCTTTACGTGGGCCAGTTGCGGGAACATGTTCAGCATCGCCGCTTGCAGCACCTTGCCGCTCTTGGCGTCGGAGACGCTGTCAGACATGGCAAACCGTGCACGCCCGCCAAACAGCAGGCGGTTGTCCGGGGTGAGGCGAAAGTAGTTGCCGATCATGCGGCTGGTCACATACGCCCGGTGCTGGGGCAGCAATTGATCGATCAGGGTTTGGGGCAAGACTTCGGTGGCAATCACAAAACTGCCCACTGGCACGATGCGTCGGCGGTACCAGCCCAGGTCGCCATGCTGGCAGGCGCCGGTGGCCAACAGCACTTGCCCGGCGTGCAGCGAACCCTTGGCAGTGTTGACCTGGTAACCGTTGGCCTGGGGTTTCCAGTCCTTGACCTGGGTGTGTTCGTAAATCATCGCGCCGTTACGCGCCGCCGCTTCGGCCAGGCCCACACCAAAACGGCCGACATGCATCTGTACGCCATTGCGTTGCAGCAGGCCGCCGTGAAACTGCGCCGAATTGACCTCAGCACGGGTTTGCGCGGCGCTGAGCAGTTCCACATCGGCATCCACTTCCTTGCGGATCAGCTCGCAGGTGCGGGCCAGGCCGTCGTAATGCATCGGCTTGGCCGCCAACTTGAGCTTGCCGTTGCGCACCAGGTCGCAGGCGATGCCCTCTTGCTCCACCACTGAAACCACGGTTTGCACCGCACTTTCATAGGCCTGGTAATAGGCACGGGCTTTGGCCGCACCGAGGCTGGCGTGCAGCCCGGCGTAATCCTGGGCCACCCCGGTGTTGCACTGCCCACCGTTGCGCCCGGAGGCTTCACCGATCACACGCCCGGCGTCGAGCACCACCACGCTTGCGCCCTTGAGCGCCAACGCCCGCGCTGCTGCCAGGCCGGTGAACCCACCGCCCACCACCGCCACATCGACCTGCCGGGGCAAGCCGCCCAACTGGGCACCGGTAAACGCCGGTGCGGTGTCGAGCCAATAGGATTCACTGCCCATGTCTTACCCCTTGGTGTGCGATTACAGGCCGACCAGCCCAGCCAGCCCACCGATATCGGTGATCTGGCGGTACTCGTAGAACGCATTGGCCGGAACTTCATGGCCACGCGCTACAAACGCCTTGTTCTTGATCTTCATGTCATGGGCCGGCATCAGGTCATAACGGAAGCTTGAAGACACATGCAAGATGTCTTCCGGGCCGCAACCCAGGTTGTCGAGCATGAACTCGAACGCCGCCAGACGCGGTTTATAGGCCTGGGCCTGTTCGGCGGTGAACACCTTGTGGAACGGCGCACCGAGCTTGTCGACGTTGGACATGATCTGGCTGTCGCTGGCGTTGGAGAAAATCACCAGGGGGATCTTGTCGGCGATTTTCGACAGGCCTGCCGGTACATCCGCATGGGGGCCCCAGGTGGGTACCGCGTCGTAATACAGCTGGCCTTCTTCGCGGTAGTCGATACCCCAGCGCTTGCAGGTACGGGCCAGGGCGGTCTTGAGGATTTCGTCGTAGGGGCGCCAGTCGCCCATGACCTGGTCGAGGCGGTAGGCGGAGAAGTCCTTGACGAACTGATCCATCTGCTCAGGCTTGATGCGGTCGGCGAAGATCTCGCGCGTCATGGTGCCCATGTGGAAGTTGGTCAGCGTACCGTAGCAGTCGAACGTAATGAATTTGGGACGAAGAAAGCTCATTGAGTGCGGTCCTGGAGTTCGTTGAGTGTGACTAGCGTTCGCTGCCATGGCGGCGCGTCGGCCTCAAAGCAGCACAGGTTCATTACACCACTGTGAAATAAGCATATGCCGTCTAAAACGACCTGTACTCAATACAAACCACCGTTTTGGGGGTAAGGCTCAGCAGACTTTGCGGTGCGCGCCAGGCTTGGGCAGGGCCAGTGTTTGTGCGCTTTTAGGGGGCTTTACCGGGCGGGAGGCTTGAGAATGGGGGGTTGGCGCGCCAAAACCTGAGCTGGACGCAGTGTTTTATGCGGTGGCGGGCGTAGCAGGGTATTTCAGGGGTATGCAGATCAAAATGTGGGAGGGGGCTTGCCCCCGATGGCGGTGGGTCAGCTACAAATTTCTCAGCTGGCACTCCCTCATCGGGGGCAAGCCCCCTCCCACATTTGATCCGTGGTTTGAGCAGAAATTTAGAGTGATTCGATATCGATCAGCACGCTCTTAAAGCGCAGGTTGGCTTCAAACGCTTCCCGGCCCAAATCCTTGCCGATCCCGGAACGCTTGTACCCACCAGTGGGCAGGATGTAGTCATTGCTGCGGCCATACCGATTGACCCACACGGTGCCCACTTCCAGCCGTCGTACCAGGCGCAACGCACGATTGATATCTGCCGTGTGCACCCCCGCCGCCAGTCCATAGGTGGCATGGGTGGCCAAACTCAATGCCTCTTCTTCAGTATCAAATGCCTGGATCGTCAACACCGGCCCGAAGATCTCCTCACACACCGCCGGGTTCGCCTCATCAACCCCGGTCAACAATGTAGGCCGGTAATAAGCGCCGCCCAGCCCGTCGAACAACCGGCCGCCACTCAACACTTCGGCGCCGGCCTGAACAGAGCGCTGCACAATCGCGTCGATCCGACTGGCCTGCAAACGCGAAATGATCGGCGACAAGGTGCTGTCCGGCGCCCAGGTCGGTCCTGGTTTCAAGCCTTCGAAATAGCCCTGCAAATGCTCGATGAACGGCGCCATGATCGACCGCTCGATCAGCAAGCGCGAGCCCGACACACACACCTGCCCCGCATTGCCGGTAATCGCCAGCGCCACCGTGCGTGCAGTCTTGGCAATGTCCGGCACATCGGCAAACACCAGTTGCGGGCTTTTGCCCCCCAGTTCCAGGGTCACCGGTTTGGGGCCGATCAACGCGCAGGTGGACATGATGCTGGACCCGGTGGCGGTGGAGCCGGTAAACGTCACCTTGCCAATACGCGGGTGGCGGCACAACGCGTCGCCAGTGGTGCGACCATCGCCCTGCACCACGTTGAAAATCCCCGCTGGAATCCCCGCCTGCAACGCCAGTTCGGCAAAACGCAGGCTGGAAAACGGCGTCAGCTCCGAAGGCTTGAGCACCACCGCATTACCCGCTGCCAACGCCGGGGCGACTTTCCACGAGGCCATGCTCAGGGGGAAGTTCCACGGTGCAATCGCGGCAATCACACCGTAGGGCTCAGCCATTTGCATCCCTAGGCGATCGGTCTGGGTCGCTGCCACGCTGCCGCCATGCTTGTCGGCCAACTCGGCAAAAAAGCGGATCCCTTCGGCGACATAGGGAATGTCCCAGGCAATCACATCCTTGTGCGGCCGGGTCGAGCCCACGGCCTCCAGCGGCGCCAATATCGCGGCGTCGGCTTCGATCAGGTCGGCCCAGCGCCGCATCACCCGCGCCCGCTCGCGGGGTGGGCGGCTGGCCCAGTCGCTGCGGGTAAAGGCCTGCCAGGCAGTGTTGACGGCTTCGTCCACTACATCGGCATCCGCCACCGGCAACTCGGCATACGTGGCGCCATCCGAGGGCCGCACCACGTCCAGGCCGGGGGCGGCGTCACGGTATTGGCCGCCGATAAAGTGGGCGCTGCGCACAGCGATAAGGCGAGGGTCGAAGCTGTCCATGGGGTACTCCAGAAGGGTCACGGTGCGTGAAAACGCAGGCCTCCATCGTAGAAAAAATCCCCTGGCATTTGCTGCTGACCTCAGGGTGCATTTAAGTAGTAACTGTGGTCTTGTGGCGTGCGGCATGCGGAATATGCCGAATGTTGGCAGCCCTCTTGCCAGGGTTTCGGGCAGGTGGGATACAGGCATTCTCGTGCTGTACACACATCGTTTTATGGAGGCTCGCCATGTCCCACCCCGCTTATGTCTACCGCCCGATGACGGAGGCCGACCTGCCCGCCGCCCATGCGCTGTCGGTGCAACTCAAATGGCCCCATCGCCTGGAAGACTGGGCGATGCTACAACGGGTCAGCGACGGTTTTGTGGTGCTCGATGGTGAGCGCTTGATCGGCAGCGCCTTCACCTGCCCCCAAGGCGACTACGCCACCATCGGCCTGGTGATCGTCAGCAATGACTACCAGGGCCAGGGCATCGGCCGTCGCCTGATGGAAAAGGCCCTCGCCGCCTGCGGCACACGTACACCGATGCTCAATGCAACACTGGCGGGCGCACCGTTGTATGAAAGCCAGGGCTTTGTCGAATTCGGCCGGGTGCAACAACATCAAGGCCAGGCAATCGTGCCCGCGTTGCCGGAACTGGCCGCCGGTGAAACCTGCCGCCCACTGCACGCCGATGATCACGCCGCGCTACTGGCCCTGGCCAAAGCCGCCAGCGGCCTGGACCGTCGCGAAGTCCTGCGGGATTTGCAGGTGGAACACGCCGTGGGCATCGAGCGCGACGGCACGCTGCGTGGTTTTGCCCTGCTGCGGCCGTTCGGGCGTGGGCGCTGCATTGGCCCAGTGGTGGCCGAGAACATCAACCAGGCCAAATACCTGATCGCGACGTTGCTGGCCCAGGTGCCGGACGCCTTCGTGCGCATCGACATCCCCGTGGCGTGCGGCCTGAGCGACTGGCTCGAAGAAGCTGGCCTGAAGAACATCGACACCGTCGCCCAGATGGCCCTGGGCACCCCGCCCCGGTCCAGCCAGGGCGTGTACCCGTTTGCCCTGATCACCCAGGCGATTGGCTGACTTTTATCCCGGAGCACTTCCCATGTCATCACCCCAGATCCTGCTGTTGGCGCGCGCCGACGGCAGCCGCGTTGCCACGTCCCTCAACCCGGCGGCCTTGAGTGCGCTGGACCCCTTCGGCGACAACCGCCAATTGGCCTGGCGGGGCGACGACGGCGTGTCGGCTGGCCTTGTACAGTTCAGTGGTAACGCAGTGGTCGAAAACTTCCCCCACTGCGAAACCCTGGTGGTGCAAGCCGGCCACGTCGTACTCAGTAGCGCAGGGCAAACCCTTGAACTGGGCATTGGTGACAGCGCCGTGATCGGCCGCGGCACCCGCCTGAACGTACAGGCAAGCAGCGCCAGCGAGTGGGCCTTTTGCGCCGTGGACCTGGCTGACGCGCCCTCGCGTCCAGGCCTCACGCCACTGCCCGCCCACACACTGCTCAACCCATCTGCGGCACCGGAAGCACAGATCCTGATCGGCCCCGCGCCACAGTGCCGCGCATTCAACCTGTTCGACGACGAGCACACCGAACTGCGCGTCGGCCTCTGGGACTCCACCCCCTACGCCCGCCACGGCCGGCCGCACAAGTTGCATGAGTTGATGTACCTGATCGAAGGCCGGGTGACCCTCACGGATGACAACGGCGCCGAAGTGACAGTGAACACCGGCGACACCGTATTCGTGGCCAAAGGTGCGCCATGTGCCTGGAGCAGTTCGGTGTATGTGCGCAAGGTGTATGCGGTGAAGTGAAGGTCAAACCTTCACGTTCTGCCGAATATTCCACCCAAACTTCACCGGCCCACCGTCCTTGGCGCCATCGGCTTTTTGCGGCTGGTAGCTGACTTCAACAGTGGCGAAGTTCAAGGAAATGCTCTCGTGCAGCACATCGGCGCCCGGCTGCGCGCCGGTGCCGTAGGACACCACCATCACCTCCTTCAAGGTGATCACCAGGTACTCCACCGGGCTGGCCCCGCCAGCCTTGCGCACCACCAACCGCGCCTCGGGGTAATGCTTGCCGCTGGCGCAGGCCATCATCAGGTTGGGGCTGGATTTGTCCAAAGGCTTCGTCAGGTTCAGGTTGGCCACATTGACCTTGCCTGCCCCGCCGCCGCCACCGCTATGCATGGAGCCCGTCTGCGACAACCCCCAGGCCCATTCGGTGATGTCAATCTCATCGCGATGCGCCTGGTCCCGTGATTCACCCTTGATATCGCCCAGCTTCAAAAACATATCGACGGCCATGTTGGCTCCCTGTCCTTGTCCGCGCCTGAAGTGACGCGGGGCGAACTTTTCCCGATCTGCCAGGGTGCCGACAAGCCGGAAAAGTGGGATCGGGAAGTGCCTCTCTCGATAAAGCGAAGCTTCCGACATTCATCTGTTCTACGGCGTCTTTACTCTCTCGACTCCCCAACAACCAGGAGTTAAGGAATGACGACCGCCCTGCTCAGAGATGGATTTCCCTCGGCCCATCGCACTACACGCCAACGCGTTGAAAGCAGCATTGACCTACGCCGCTTGTTCGCCGCCATCGATGCCGACCCGGCGTTGATTGGTGCGGGGGTGGTGTATATCGATGCGGATTTCAATGTGGTGACCCTGCGTGAGTTTCAACCGGTGTGCAGGGTGCAGCCGATCAAGGTTGTGTTGCGTGAGGCGCCGCGTGCTGTGGGGGCGGTGGAATTTCACCGGATGTTGGAGCATGAGCCGAGGGAGTCGGAGTGGGTGGCGGAGGCGATAAATACGACAGTGGCCTGTGCGGGAGCGATACTAAGTTGGGTCGTGGTGACGAGTGGGGTGGCGTTGATGCCGTTCACGGCAGGGACAAGTGCAGTGATTTCGTTTATCGGCAAAGCCGCTGCTGTTGCAAGTACCGTTCAATGCATCGCTGGCGCTTTACGAACGGGATCGGAGGCGGCCTTTCCCGAGCTGAATGACTATCTGGATAACGAAGCCTGGTACCAGGCAGCAACCGCTGTGCTGGATGGAATTTCGTTGCTAGGCGTCGCTACATCAGCACTGGTCACGATGAAAGTCATCACCCTAACCACGAAAGCCAGCGGAAAAACTACTCTCCAAGTCCTCAAGGGCCTTACGCGGCAAGAGCGAACCAGACTGAACAATGAGTTGCTGAAGATTCGAGATCCTAGGTTGACGCCTAAGTTGCTCAAGCTCGAAAAAGCTTCCGGGAATGTTACCAAACGCATTAGCGCCACACGAATGCAACAGGCGACAGCCGTCCACATATTGGATGTCGCAGCAGCCTCACTGAGTTTCACCAGCAGTACAGTGTCTGGAAACACCAGGACATTGGCCTTGGGGATTTACGAGGAGGTCAGCCGGTGAACAGCCAAAAGAAAACAAAAAAAAATGGCTATTACTCAGCAGCTTTCATCGAAAATCCCTGGCAGTTGCTCAAACGCTATATGCCCCTGATCGGCATCGACGCTATTGTCGGGTGTTGTTCGATCGCGTTGGCTGCGATTCTGGCGACGCTAACGTATCTCGCAACTTACACCGTAGACGTTATCGCCAAGACAGCTTTCATAGGAGGCATGGGCTTGGGTGCAGCGTTCGCACTTGCTAAAGCAGAAGTCCTATATGGCCGTATTCATTGGGTCTGGGTAAACGTAGCGGTCTATTGCTTCTGTTTTCTAACCTCACTGCCATCAATCATCTACAAGCCCGATACTTACCTCTACTCCACTGCCCTGCTCTGCCCGCTCGTTGGCCTGCTAATCCTCAACAGCCCCCGCTGCCGCGAACTACGCCGCAAAATGGTCGAAGTCCGCCACAAGCGTGAAGACATCATCGCTACCCTGAAAAAACAAGGCCGCTGGAAAGGGTGGTAACGCCCACACAAACAAGGACACCCCATGCAAGACATCCCTGACATCCTCCGCCAATTCAGTGCCGAAGGCGCCACCCACCTCTATTCAAGCCCGCCCTCGGTACTCACCCCCGCCGATCTGTACCGGGCCAAACATGACGTGGACTACCGCGACTTGATCACCGGCAGCAATATCTACCTGATCACCGCCCGGCCTCGGGTGTTGATCAGTGCGCAGAATATTCTGCTGATGGGTCGCTCAGCCCACGGCCATTTCCTGGTGATGGATGAGCACGGCGTTCAGGTGATTCCGTTTCGGTATGACATCCCACCGATCAATGCCAGCGATGATGAAGACATCGAACAGGTGCTCGTCGCCCCCAACGGCACCTGCCTGATCGTCATCACCGCCTCAAGGCAACGAACCGTCGCCGCCCATATGGTGGCGAGCACTGCCGAGAGCGATTTGCAGATCAAGCACCGCGACATGCAGGTGCTGTATGTCGGCCAGGGAATCGGCAAGGTACATGCGCGAACGGCGGTCGACCGGTTGTTGAACCACACCACCTTGCAACGCATCCTCGCCGAAACCTCGACCAATAGCCCGGAGCTGGAAATTTCCCTGCTGCTGTATCGCTTTGAACACGGGCGCACCGTGATTTGCAACGGCGGTGATTTCAACATCGACCCCACTGCCACCGGCGAACAAGAGGCCGCGCACTTTGAGCGGTTGCGTAAGGTGTCCTTGAACAGAAACGAGGTGATTTCACTGGCCGAAGCTGCGCTGATCAACCACTTCAAGCCGCACTACAACACCCAGCTCAAATCCACCAACTTCGCCGCCAGCCAAAAGATCGTCGCGCTGAAAAAACTCCTGGCCAAAGGCATTACCGGCCTCACTGTGGAAATTTCAACAGCGAACATCAACGCCCGCCTGGGCACCGCCGCTGCATTGCCAATGGACCTGGAGGAACTGCTGCCCGCCTATGCGCTGGAGGGTGTCTACCTCAACACCGATCAGCAAAAACAGGCCTGGGCTGAACAGTTACACCTTATGGCCCACACGCACTTGGCAAGCTTTGCGCTGACCACGCCCCACGAGCGCGAGACGTTCATGCATGGCATGGTGTGGCTTGGGGAGAGCGAGCGAGAGCAACTCTGGCCGCTGCATGGCAAATCCGAATAGCCGTGTTTACTTGTGGCAAGGGGGCTTGCTCCCTCGCCACAGGTAAATCGTTGGACATCCTGGCAAAGCCACAGGCTGTTGATTGCGTAACAACCTGCCTACCGAATGTTGCATTAGCAACCCCGCGACCGACCACTCCGAATAAACCTTAATAATTTCAGTTACTTAATTATGACAAAATGATGGCACATAGCTTGCTATCAACCTCCCCAGCTTACTCTTCAAAGAGCGGCCCCTGCGCGATGGGACGGCATACCGCCTGCCCCGCGCTCAAGAATGGAATTTCTTAAGGGACCTTGCCATGCACTCGCTGCTTCGCAACCATCGCTACACCAAACCTGCCCGACCTTTTGTGCTTGCCAGTGCGCCCTTCATGGCGCTGTTGGCCGGTGATGCCCTGGGGGCTGAAACCCCGACCACCACCGCCCTGCCCCAGGTCACGGTCACTGCCCAACGCCATGAAGAGTCGGCCCAGGATGTGGGCATCGCGCTCACGGCCCTCAGCGGCCAAGACCTGCAGAACAAGGGCGTGACCAACGTCAATGAGCTGCAGAACTACGTGCCCAACCTCGATATCGCGCCGCAGTACGGCGGCGGCAACCCGCTGTTCCGAATTCGCGGCGTGGGGCTCAAGGACTACGGCAGTAACAACACCTCAACCGTAGGTGTATACCTGGATCAAGTCGCGCTGCCCTACCCGATCCAGACCCAGGGCCAGCTGTTCGACCTGGAGCGCGTCGAAGTACTGCGCGGCCCACAAGGTACGTTGTACGGCCGCAACAGCACCGCCGGGGCGATCAACTTCATCACCAACAAACCCACCCGTGACTTCCACGGCGGGCTGACCACCAGCTACGGTTCCTACAACGCCAGTAACGTCGAAGGCTTCCTCTCCGGCCCGTTGACCGACACCCTGCGCGGGCGCCTGTCGTTTATCACCGAGCAAGGCGGCGCCTGGCAGGACAACCGCGTCACCGGGCAAAGCCTGGGCGACAAGGACAACACCTCGGTGCGCGGCCAGTTCGACTGGGACGCCACGCCGGATATCAATTTCAACCTCACCGTGCATGCCGGCCAGGACAAGTCCGACAGCCGCGGCTCGTACCTGTACCAGGGCCTGACCCCCAACGCTCGCGGCGCGGGCTACTCGGCCATCAGCCCGGAGAACAACGGCAAAAAAACCGGCTGGGGCCTCACCCCAGGCTTTGCCAAACTCACCGGGCTGTCGGTGGGCGACAAACCCCATCGGGACAACGACAACACCGGCTTCGCCCTGACCGGCACCTTTGACCTGAACGACCATTTGAGCGTTACCAGCATCACCGCGTCCGACCGTTTCCGGCGTCGCGAATACATCGACTGGGACGCCTCGGTGATCCCTCAATCCGATGAGTATTTCGACTCGAAGATCGAAGTGTTTTCCCAGGAACTGCGCCTGGCCTCCCACGACAACGAACGTTTCAACTGGCAGACCGGCCTGTACTTCGCCCAGGACCGCCTGGACGAAAACTTCTACTCGGATTTCAGCGCCAACCTGGGCTACGGCACCTACACCTCCTACACCCAAAAATCCAACACCTACAGCGCCTTTGCCCAGGGCGACTACCGGCTCACCGATGACTTGAAACTGATCGTCGGCATTCGCCAGGAGAAGGAACACCGCGAACTGGAAGACTTTGCCACCCAGCGCATCCTGGTCAACAGTGGCGTGTACAGCCTCGGCCAACTGAGCTTCCCGGCGGCCGACAGCGACCTGGACAGCAACTCCACCTCCTGGAAACTCGGCCTGGAATACCAGCTCACCCCATCGACCCTGCTGTATTCCACGGTCAGCCGGGGGATCAAGTCCGGTGGCTTTACCGCCTACAACTCCAGCTATGCCGAGCAGATTGCACCGGTCAAGCCGGAGAAGCTGCTGGCCTATGAGGTGGGCTTCAAGAGCGACCTGAGCGACACCCTGCGCTTCAACGGTTCGGCGTTCTACTACGACTACCGTGACCAGCAATACCAGTCTCAGGTATGGATCAGCCAGCCGGTGGGCAACGTTGGCCGCTTGGTGAATATTCCCAAGTCGAAGATCTACGGCTATGAACTGGAACTGCAATGGGAACCGGTGTCGGGCCTGACCCTGGGCCAATACTTCGGCACCAAGAAAGGCAAGTACGTCGACTACCAAGGCCTCAACAGCACCGCCACCCGCGCCGTGGGCTTTGCCTACCCGGTGTACACCGACTTTTCCGGATCCAGCCTGACCAACTTCCCCAAAATCAGCTACGGCGGCCAGTTGCAGTACGTGTGGGACGTGGGCGGCTTCACCTTCAGCGCCGAAAGCGACTACTCGTTCCACGACCGCATCACCGGCAGCAACGGCACCACCACCCAGGCCTACTGGCTGGCCAATGCGCGACTGGGCATCACGCCCAAGGGCAGCAACTGGTGTGGCGCGCTGTGGGCACGCAACGTGTTCGACAAGAAATACGACCTGTACCACGGCTCGTTCCTGTCCAACGCGCAAATCGCCACACCGGGTGACCCGCGCACCGTGGGTGTACAGGCCAGCTATAAATTCTAGGACGCCGTCATGACTTTCGACCTCAACCGCCGCCAGGCCCTGGGCCTGCTGATAGGCGCGCCCTTGGTGCTGCGTTACGGCAGCGCCCTGGCCAACGTGGCCACGCCATTTACCCTGGGGGTCGCCAGTGGCGACCCATGGCCCGACGGCTTTGTGATCTGGACGCGGCTAAGCGCCTTGCCGCTGCTCCCCGGCAACGAGTACGCCCTGCCCGCCAGCATCCCGGTGGACTGGGAAGTGGGCCTGGATGAACACTTCCAACGCATCGCCCAGCGCGGCCGCACTCAGGCCCTGGCGGTCAACGGCCACGCGGTGCATGTGGAGCTGCGCGGGCTGCAGCCGGGCCGTGAATACTGGTACCGCTTTATCGCCCTGGGCGAGCGTGGGCCTACCGGCCGGGCGCTGACCCTGCCGGCACTGAATGCCAGGGTCGACCAGTTGCGCTTGGGCGTGGCGTCCTGCGCCCACTACGAACGCGGGCTGTTCAGCGCCTATCGGCACATGGCCAATGAACGCCCCGACCTCGTGCTGTTCCTCGGCGACTACATCTACGAATACACCAACGCCCCCGGCACCCAGGGCCTGGCCCGCTCCTACGGCGCCCCCGAGGCCAAGGACCTGGCCGGCTACCGCTACCGTTACGCGCTGCACAAAACCGACCCGGACCTGCAACAACTGCATGCCGTCGCACCGTGGATCGCCACCAGGGATGACCACGAAGTGCAGGATGATTATTCCGGCGTGTCCTCCAAGGACCCGAGCGTGACCTTTGCTGCGTTCCAGCAACGTCGGGCGGCAGCCTATCAAGCGTTCCTGGAAAACATGCCACTGCGTCGTCCGCCGTTGGGCAGCAACGGCAGCCCACAGATTTATCGACGCTTTACCTATGGCGACCTGGCGGCAATTCCGGTGTTGGATGGCCGCCAATATCGCTCGCGCCAGCCGTGCTACCAGGCACCTAATTTCGGCAAGGGCCATATGGAGTTGAGCAGTTGCGTGGACCTCGCCGACCCCAAGCGCACGTTGCTGGGGTTTGAGCAGGAACGTTGGTTGTATGACGGTTTGCGCCGCAGTGACAGCCGCTGGAACCTGCTGGCCCAGGACTTGTTGGTGGCGCCGTTGCGAGCGGACCGACCGGGTACGGACGGAGCACGTTACTGGACCGACAGTTGGGATGGTTTCCAGGCGGCGCGGGGACGCTTGATCGAGAACCTGCGCGACAGCCGGGTGGCCAATCCGGTGGTGTTGAGTGGGGATTACCATTCGTTTTGGGCCAACCATTTGTATGAACGGCCAGAGGATCCGGATTCGACATTGGTGGCGGCGGAGTTTGTGGGGACGTCGATTACGTCCAATGGGCCCAGTTATGAGGCGGTGCAGTCGATCTTGCCGGATAACCCGCAGATTCGGTTTTATGACAGCCGCCCGCGAGGGTATTTGTCGTTGGACCTGACGCCTGGGAGGTTGGAGGTGAGGATGCAGGCGATCTCGGATCGGCTGGATCCCAAGGCTACGGTTTCGACGTTGAAGCGGTTTGTGGTGGAGAGTGGGAGTCCGCGGTTGCAGGAGGTATGAGGGTTCCACCATGTCTGCGGTCCGTACAAAAGCCCCAAAGTAACCAAAGGGCTTTTGCCCCACCACTCGGCACCTCGCCTAGGCTCGGTGTGCCCGAACGAAGGCCCGCGTGGTTTGACGGGGCGCCTAAGATCAAGATCAAAAGCCAGTCTAACTGATGTATGGAGATCCAAATGTGGGAGCGGGCTTGCTCGCGAATGCGGTGTGTCAGTCAACTTATTCATTGGCTGACACACCGCATT
>NZ_QUZU01000065.1 GCF_004682055.1 Pseudomonas kairouanensis
CCTGCCCGCAAGTAGGCCCCGACCAGGCGGCACGATTGCTGGAGCAGTATTACGGCCTTACTGGCACTTTGCAGTCGCTGGGCAGCCAGCAAGACCTCAACTATAAAGTCGACAGCCCTCACGGCCGGTTTGTTCTGAAAATCTGCCGGGGCGACTATGCCGCCGTGGAGTTGCAGGCCCAACACGCCGCGCTCAAGAGCCTGCAGGGGGTGCGCGTGCCCAAGGTCATCAAGGCCTTGAACGCTGACGAACTTCTAAGCGTCACACTCGATGGCCAGCCGCTGCACCTGCGGGTGCTGGACTACATCGACGGTCAACCCCTGACCCATCTGCCCCATCTCGGCCGCGACGTGATCGCAGGTTTCGGCGACTTGTGCGGCCGCATGAGCCAGGCGCTGGCGTCGTTCACACACCCAGGCCTTGAGCGCACCCTGCAATGGGACCCGCGCCATGCCGGTGAGCTCATCGCCCACTTGCTGGCCACCCTGGAAAACCTGCCCCACCGCGCCGTATTGGAGCAAGTCGCTGCCCAGGTCGACAGGCACCTGCGGCCCCTGGCGGATCACCTGCCGTGGCAAGCGGTGCACATGGATATCACCGACGACAACGTGGTGTGGCAGCGCGATGCCCAACGCCATTGGCAGGTCGAGGGCGTGATCGATTTTGGCGATCTGGTGCACACCTGGCGCATTGCTGATCTGTCGGTGACCTGCGCGGCCTTGTTGCACCATGCCGAAGGCGACCCTTTTGCCATTCTGCCGGCGATTCAGGCCTGCCACGCGGTTACGCCGTTACAGCACGCAGAATTGCAGGCGCTGTGGCCGTTGATCGTCGCCCGCGCTGCGGTGTTGGTGCTCAGCAGCGAGCAGCAGCAACGGCTGGACCCGGACAACAGCTACCTGCTGAAAAACGCCGAGCACGAGTGGGAAATCTTCCATGTGGCGACGTCGGTGCCGTTCGAGTTGATGGAGGCGGCGATTCTGAGCTGCGTTGGCGACGCACTGCCTGCCCTTGCCAACCAGGATTTTGCGCCACTGTTGCCGGGGTTGGTGGGGCGCGAATTCGCACTGATCGACCTTGGCGTACTCAGCCCACATTTCGAAGCCGGCAATTGGGAACAACCGGGCATCGACCGCAGGTTGCTGGATGAAGCGGCGGCGGTGCATGGGTTGGCGGCCAGTCGGTATGGGCAATACCGGCTGTCGCGCACTTGCCCGGACCAGGCAGCAGAGCCTGCGACGTTCCCGCTGCATGTCGAGCTGCATTTGCCCCATGGCACGGTGCTCGAAGCGCCGTTTGCCGGGACGTTGCATCAAGACGCTGACGGCTTGGTTAGCGTGCACGGCGTCGCATTGAGCCTGCGGTTGTGGGGGGTAAAAACCGTCTTGAAACAGGGTGCGTTGTTGGTCGAAGGACAAGTGCTGGGCGAAGTGCACGCCCCACTGACTGTGCAATTGTGCCGTGCCGATCTTGAGCCTCCATTGTTTTGCACGCCGTCTCGCGCCTTGGCGTGGCAAGCCCTGTGTCCCTCGCCCGCGACGTTATTGGGCCTGGCCTGTGATGCCGAGCCAGAGCTGGACCCCCAGGCCCTGCTGGCTCGACGCGATGCCAGTTTTGCCCGTTCCCAGAAGCACTATTACGTCGACCCACCGCGCATCGAACGGGGCTGGCGCAACCACCTGATCGACATGCAGGGCCGCTCCTACCTCGACATGCTCAACAACGTGGCGGTGCTTGGCCACGGCCACCCGCGCATGGCGCAGGTAGCGGCGCGGCAGTGGTCGCTGCTCAACACCAACTCGCGCTTTCACTACGCGGCGATTGCCGAGTTTTCCGAGCGTTTGCTCGCGTTGGCGCCAAGCAGCATGGACCGGGTGTTCCTGGTCAACAGCGGCACCGAGGCCAATGACTTGGCCATCCGCCTGGCCTGGGCCTACAGCGGTGGGCGCGACATGCTCAGTGTGCTGGAGGCGTATCACGGCTGGTCGGTGGCGGCGGACGCGGTGTCCACCTCGATTGCCGATAACCCCCAGGCACTGAGCAGCCGTCCAGAATGGGTACACCCGGTGACCGCGCCCAATACCTATCGCGGTGAGTTTCGTGGGCCGCACAGCGCGCCAGACTACGTACGAAGCGTGGAGCACAACCTTGCGAAAATTGCCGCGAGCAAGCGCCAACTCGCCGGTTTTATCTGTGAGCCGGTGTACGGCAATGCCGGCGGTATCTCCCTGCCACCGGGTTATTTGCAGCAGGTGTATGCCCTGGTTCGCGCCCAGGGCGGCGTGTGCATCGCCGATGAAGTGCAGGTGGGTTACGGCCGCATGGGCCACTTCTTCTGGGGCTTTGAAGAGCAGGGCGTAGTGCCCGACATCATCACCATGGCCAAGGGCATGGGCAATGGCCAGCCGCTGGGGGCGGTGATCACCCGTCGCGAGATCGCCGAGGCGCTGGAGGCCGAGGGGTATTTTTTCTCCTCGTCGGGGGGCAGCCCGGTCAGTTGCCGCATCGGCATGGCCGTGCTGGATGTGATGGAGGAAGAAAAACTGTGGGAAAACGCCCAGGTGGTGGGCGGGCATTTCAAGGCGCGGTTGGAAGCACTGATCGAGCGTCATCCGCTGGTGGGTGCTGTCCACGGTTCCGGCTTTTATCTGGGCCTGGAACTGGTACGCGATCGGCACACCCTGGAACCGGCCACGGAAGAAACCGCACTGCTGTGCGATCGCCTGCGGGAATTGGGGATCTTCATGCAGCCCACGGGTGACTACCTGAACATCCTCAAGATCAAGCCGCCCATGGTGACGTCCAAACGCAGTGTGGATTTCTTTGTCGACATGCTGTCGAAGGTGCTGGATGAAGCCTTGTGATTAGTCGATTGTTATCGGTTAATTAGTGTCATATTCATTGGTTATTATTTTTTGTCCCTTTTAAAGCCGATTTTTATCCGTTATAAAGTCGGCCTTTACCCCCATTCGGAGTCCTGATCGCCATGACCACCCTGCACAGCATCCCCCGCGCCGATGGCTTCTACATGCCTGCCGAATGGGCGCCACAGACCCAGACCTGGATGATCTGGCCCGAGCGTCCAGACAACTGGCGCCTGGGCGGCAAGCCTGCGCAGGCAGCCCATGTGGCCGTGGCCAAGGCCATTGCGCGCTTTGAGCCGGTGACCGTGGCGGTGTCTGCCGGACAGTACGAAAACGCCCGTGCGCGTTTGGATGTGCCTAATATCCGCGTGGTGGAAATGTCCAGCGACGACGCCTGGGTGCGCGATACCGGGCCGACATTCGTGATCAACAACACGGGTGAAGTGCGCGGTGTGAACTGGGACTTCAACGCCTGGGGCGGCTTTGATGGCGGCCTGTATGCGCCGTGGAACCGTGACTCCCAGGTGGGCGGCAAGATCCTCGAGATCGAACGCGCGCCGCGTTACCGTACCGAAGGCTTTGTGCTTGAAGGTGGTTCGATCCACGTCGACGGCGAAGGCACCCTGATTACCACTGAAGAGTGCCTGCTCAACCGCAATCGCAACCCGCACCTCGATCGCGCCGGGATCGAAGCAGTGCTCAGCGCCAACCTGGCTGTGGATAAGATCATCTGGCTGCCGGACGGCCTGTTCAACGACGAAACCGACGGCCATGTGGATAACTTCTGCTGCTACGTGCGCCCCGGCGAAGTGTTGCTGGCCTGGACCGACGACCCGCAAGACCCGAACTACGCACGCTGCCACGCGGCCATGGACGTGCTGCAAGGCAGCACCGACGCCCAGGGCCGCTCGTTCACGGTGCACAAAATGCCAATCCCTGGGCCGCTGTATGCCACTGAGCAAGAGTGCGCTGGTGTCGACCCGGTAGACGGAACCCAGGAACGTAATCCTACCGTGCGGCTGGCGGGTTCCTACGTGAACTTCCTGATCGTCAACGGCGGCATCATCGCGCCAAGCTTCGACGACCCGCTGGACGGCCCGGCCAAGGTCATCCTGCAGAACCTGTTCCCGCAGCACGAAGTGGTGATGGTGCCGGGGCGCGAACTGTTACTGGGTGGCGGCAATATTCATTGCCTGACCCAACAGCAGCCCGCTCCCCACAAAAATTGAGTGCACTTGTAACGGCGCCATGACGGCGCCCCGGCACACGTCAGTTTCAACGCTTATAGCAAGCCCGCGGCCCCGCACGGTCGCGGGCTTTTTTGTGTCCGAATGGTGATAAACCGCAGACCTTGGCATAGCTCTTGTATCGGTGTTGCGACAGTGCCCCAGGTTCATGACTGCGCAGTTCTGTCATAAACCTTGAGTAAGTTAGCCGCTCACGCAGTAGGAGAGAGCGCGAAAATGAATGCCGATATCAACCTGATGTACACGCGCACGTTCCACCCCATGCGGGTCAACGGTGATGCGATCCATGCGCTGGCGCACTGGTTGAAGGAAAACGGCTCGCGCGCCATCAGGCAGCCTGATTTGCGCAGTGTGATGAGTGAACGCTACCCGGTAGGGTTGTTCAGCGAGGATGAGGTGCACGCCTTGTGTGACCTGCTCAATAACTGAAGAACGCCGCGACCAACTGTGGAAGAACGCAAGCCCCCTTCCACATTCAAATATTGTTGAGCCTTCGAATGTGTTGCCAAATGTGTTTTTTGGTCGTTTTGCAGGTCAATCAGGTCGTTTTTAGAAGGGCTGTAGGCCGCTGCTTAGAATTATTTGGCCTAAATACAGACGATTCGCGAAATTGACACAAAGTTCCGGGCGCGACTAGGATGGCGCCCAACGCCTGTGGCTAACAGCCATGACTCATCCAATAAGAAAAGGCCCGCGGCGTATTCAGTCGTCCGCGGGCCTTTTTTTATCCGGGAAAAGTCGACACCAGAAAGCAATACGGAGCCTGGTGTCGTAGCGCGTAATCAATCAGAAATAAGGAATATAAAAAAATGTTGAAGCAACGGATGAGTCTGATCGCTCTGGGGATTTTGAGCGCATCGGCAGCCATGGCAAACGACCAGGAGCAATCCAAGGGTTTCGTGGAAGACAGCCACCTGAACATCGCAGCACGCAACGCTTACATCAGCCGTGACTACAAAAACCACAAGCAAGACAAAGCTGAATGGGGCCAAGGCTTCATCGGCAAGTTCGAGTCTGGCTTCACCCAAGGCACCGTGGGTGTGGGTGTGGACGTGATCGGTCAATACGCTATCCGTCTGGACGGTGGCCGTGGCCGAGCTGGCGCCGGTGGCATCGACTTCTTCAAGACAGGCTCAAGCTCCACGCGCGCTGATGGTTCGACGCGCAATGGCGACGCGGCTGACGATCTGGCCAAGGGCGGCGCTGCCGTCAAGTTCCGTGTTTCCAACACGGTGCTCAAGTACGGTGACCAGTTCCCTAACGTCCCAGTGCTGGCCTACGACAACTCCCGTCTGTTGTCCGAAACCTACACCGGTACTTCGATTGTTTCCAAAGAGATCGAAGGCCTGCAACTGGACGCCGGTCACTTCACCAAGGAAGCCCGCAAAAGTGCCGAAGGCACCGACAGCGGCAACCTGAAGCGCATCGACTACCTCGGTGGTAGCTACAAATTCACCGAAAGCCTGTCGGCGGCACTGTATGCCTCCAACATGCAGGACGTGCTGAAGAAGCAATACGTCAACGTCAACTACGTGCTGGCCCTGCCAGAGAAACAGTCGCTGACCTTTGACTTCAACGGCTACAAGACCAAGCTGGATCGCAGCTTCGCCGAGCAACGTGGCGATGGCGACGCGCGCGACAACAAGATCTGGAGCCTGGGCGCTACATGGGCTGTCGGCCCGCACAGCTTCACCGTTGCGCACCAGCGCAGCACCGGCGACACCGGCTACCTGTACGGCGGCTATCGCGACAACACCCGCGACACCGGTATCGGCGACGGTGGCAACACCATCCTGCTGGCCAACTCCTACTGGTCTGACTTCAACGGCAAGGACGAGCGCTCCTGGCAAGCCGGCTACGGCCTGGACTTCAGTGCCTTCGGTGTACCTGGCCTGACCTACAACATCGCCTACGTGCGCGGCACCAACATTGACGACGGTTCCAACCGTGGCAATGGCACCGAGCGTGAAATCTTCAACCAGTTCAAATACGTGGTTCAGAGCGGCCCGGCCAAAGACCTGAGCCTGCGTGCTCGTGCGTCCTGGTTGCGCGTCTCCAGCAACGCCAGCGACTACAACGTAGGTGGTAACGAACTGCGTCTGTTCGCCGACTACCCGATCAATGTGTTCTAAGTGATCGTGTGTAGCGCCTGATTCCGGGCGATAAAAAACCCCGACTGGCTCGGGGTTTTTTTATGCCTGTAGATCAGCCCTCGCAGTGTCGCGATCTGTTACACCACATCATTAATGAAGTGCTCCGCCCCACCTTTATCCCCTTCCTGCGACGTTTTAGATTGGCCCCACCAACCAGTACCGCTAATCCCAGCCTGAAACCCTACCGGAGCATCATCATGAGCAAAGTCGTCATTATTACCGGCGCCTCCCAAGGCATCGGCGCCGCCGTGGTCCAAGCCTATCGCGCCCTGGATTACCGGGTGGTCGCCACCTCCCGTTCGATCCAGCCGTCCACCGACCCCGACATTCTCACCGTCGCCGGTGACATCGCCGACCCCGCCACCGCCCAACGCGTCATCCGCGAAGCCCTGGCCACGTTCGGGCGCATCGACAGCCTGATCAACAACGCCGGCATCTTCATCGCCAAACCGTTCACCGCCTACACCCAGGAGGACTACGCCAGCGTGCTGGCGGTGAACCTCAATGGCTTTTTCTACATCACCCAACTGGCAATTGCCGAGATGGAAAAGAACGGCGCTGGCCATATCGTCAACGTCACCACCAGCCTGGCTGACCACGCCATCGACGGCGTGCCCTCGGTGCTCGCCAACCTCACCAAAGGCGGCCTGAATTCGGCGACCAAATCCCTGGCGATTGAATACGCCAAGCGCGGGATCCGGGTGAATGCGGTGAGCCCAGGGATCATCAAAACGCCGATGCATGGCGCCGACACCCATCAGGCGCTGGGGCAATTGCACCCGGTTGGGCACATGGGGGAGGTGAGCGATATCGCCCAGGCGATTGTGTACCTGGAGAACGCCGGGTTTGTGACCGGTGAGATCCTGCATGTGGATGGTGGGCAAAGCGCCGGTCACTAGTGGGGATAGCAGTCACCAGTGGTGAGAGAGCAAGCTCAATCAAATAGCCGCCCCAGACGCCTCGACCGATCACGGCCGGGGCGTCTGCGTATACCCCTTCAAAACCGCCCGCTGATCCCCAACAACGGCCCCTTCTGGACGATGTCGTACACAAAACCATCATGGCGATAATTCACCCCCATGGCCCTGTACCCAGCCACCGCTGAAAAGCCGGGCCAGAACTCCCAGCCCGCCAGCGCCGCCAGGTCCCAGTCCTCCCGAGACTGCCCGCCACCCACCATGCCCCACGATGACAGCCAGAACCGCTCATTCACCCCATAGTGCCCGCGCAGCCCCACCATGGCGTCGGCCCAGGTCGCGCTGTCGGAACCGGAGCGCCCGCCAGCGGGGCCGCCGTGAAACGTAAGGAGGGTGTCGCTGTACCAGACACGCACGCCGCCGGCCACATCCACACGGCGGTGCTCGTCCCCCAACACGGTGTAACCGCCGCCCAGGAAACCGGAAGCCGTCTTGCTCTGGACCTCAAGTTTGTTGGCGACAATGCCCAGCGGCAGGCGTGTGCGGGTGTCGGTATCGATGTACATCAGGTCGGCGATGACGCTGTAGGGCCCGCGCCGCGCCTCGCCCATCAGCATCACCGACATATCGACCGTCTTGGCGATGTCGGAGAAATCGGACTTTATAAACTGGGTGCCGGTGTCGCGATGGCCCACGTGGCCACGGATACCGGCGCCCCACACGTAGGGGCCGCCGTTGAATATCCACTCGTCGTTGTCGGCCGCCGCGGCCACGCCGGGCAGGCCGACACAGGCGCCCACCAGCATCGCCAGGCCTCGCCAGGACGGGCGTGGTTTGTGGTTGTGCATCATGGTGTTTCCCCGGTCAGTGCTGGGTAAGCGAGAGCGCCACGGCTTCGGCTGCGCAGTCTTGCGTAGGTTTGAGATTTGCTTTTTGCGCCGCCTTGACCTCTTCCTTGGCGGCCGCCAGGTCCGCGAGGAACGCGGCATTGCCATGCAGGCTCGCCACGGTTGCAGCGCCCATGATGCGGCCAGCGTCCACGTCGCTTTGCCAATGGGCATTGCAGATGACCCGGCTCTGGCCGAAGGCCAACCCACGCGTCATCAGTTCGATCGCGCGTGCCGGCTGAACCTCAGCCAGCAACAGGCCCCAGGCCCAACCCGCCGCCGAATGACCGGACGGCCACGAACCATCAGTGCGCAGCAAGGGTTCCATATCGGCGCGGCAGGTGCCTTCCTCGTGGGCCACGAAGGGGCGGGTGCGGTTGTAGGCGTTCTTCCCGGCATAGGTGGAACCGCCGGCATCGGAGAGGGTGCGTTGCATCAAGGTGTAAAGGTGCGGTGTGGTTTTCTCGCTGATGGGCGTGCCCATCGCGCAGGAGAACGCTTGCGCGGGGCCTGGGAACTGCAGTTCTGCGTCCGCCGCTGCCAGTTTCTCCCGCGCCGTGCCCCGTAGCGCCAGCGCCGCGCGTCGGGCTTCTTCATCCCGTGCAAGCGCTGCGGACTCGGGCTTGGGTGGCGCGCCCAGCAGCGCCAGGCGCAGGGGCAGGTCTTTGGAGTCCAGATAACCGGGTGCCAGCTTGAAGTGCGGGTCGGTGACCTTGGGGGCGGCATCGTCGGCAAGCACCCAGCCGGAGCAAAGCAGGCCTGCCAGGCCCAGCTGTTTATACAGTGTGTTCATTGCGTGTTCCCTTATCAAAACCGGTACAGGGCATTCAGGTAGGCGCCGGCGCCGACCTTTTCGCCCGTCAGCGGGCTATTGCGTGCGTCGCTGGTCAGGGCGTAGGCCTTGATGCCACCTTCCAGTGCCAGCTGTGGTTGCCATTGCCAGGTCAGCCCCAGTTTCAAGGTGACGTCACGCATGCCGCCGCCGGGGTGGTATTCGTCGAACTGGGTGCGCGCCGCTTGCTGGGCCGTGACGCCGTAGCGGGCCATCATGTCGTTGTCATTGCTCCAGGTGCCGTACAGCGTCGAGTCCAGGGTCAAGGTGTTGGACAGGCTGTAGGCGGTGGCGAAACCCGCTTCCAGGTACCGAGTACGGCCCAGGCTTTCGCCACCGTAGTCGCGGCTTTCGGCGGCTTGCAGGCCGCGCACGAACAGACGCCCAGCGGGCAAGGTCCAGTAGGCTTCGGCCCCGACCAGCGCCGTGCTGTCCAGGTTGCCCATGCCCTTGAGGTAGTCATCACGGCCGCCCAGGGTGTGGATCCGCTCCTTGCGCCCCTGGTCATAACCCAGCAACAGCGCAACGCCGAACGGTGCCAGCCCCGGCAGGTCCCAGCGCAAGCCTTCCGGGAAGGCTGCGGTGAAGTGGCCCCAGTTTTCGGTGGGCAGCACGGCTTTGAATTTCAGTGACGGGAACGCGGCGTAGTGTGAAGAACCTTCGTACAACGGGCCGACGGCAAGCCCGCCGCCGACGGTAACGGAGGGTTCACTGGCTTCGTTTGCCTGTGCAGGCAACGCCATCGCCAAGGCGAGGGCTGTGCCTGTTACGAGCAGTGCAGGATGCTTGATAACGTTCAAACCACTGATGGCTGTCATTGCTGCTTTCCCCTGGCGCAACGCCAAATGTTCGCGTGCTGCACGTTAATGATTAGAGATCGACGGGTTGTGGTTTTGGGAAGCTCCACTGGCCATTCAGGATTTGTTCGCTTGGCTGATAAAGCCGAACCGTGTAGTTCCAGCCGGGAGTAGTCGGCAGGCAATTCGGGATCTTCCCGTCGCAACCGCCGAACTGGATAACCATCGAACCATCGGCACTTTTCTGGGCGGTCAAGTTATTCAGGGAATAGGCGTCATAGGGGTTCTTCTGGAAATAACCGTCAGCGTTATAAACACTCACCGACCAGAAACTGTTCACCGGCACGTCCCCAACCTTGAGCCGGTAAACGGTTTTGCCATCGTTCTGCGGCATCACGCCGCCCAGGTAGATCGCATCCTTGGCCGGGTTTCCGCCCCAGCCCGTTGCAGTGCCGATCAAGTGATGGATCGGGTTGACCGACCCCTTGGGCCCAAAGGACTGGTTGTAATCAGGAATGGTCGAACCCAGCACTTCCAGGGCACTGCGCACCTTGGCCTGGCTCACCGGGTCCCACTTGGGAACCACAAACTCCCCCACCTTGGCCTGGCTGACCTGCATGGCGTCCTGCAGTGCGTGCACCGTCTCCAGGTCTTTGCGGTCTGCGGGGTCGAAGAACGTACGCACCGCCACAAACACATAGCGCGTGCCCACCGCGTCTTTGGTCAGCGTGCGGCTGCCGGCGCCGTAGGTGACGAAGGGTACGTAGTGGTCTTCGTTGATCACCGCCATCGACATAAAGCGCCCACCGGCCTCAGGCAAGGTGATCGTGACCGGGCCGGCATCAAGGTCGAACACTGCTGATGAATAGAGCGTGTCCCGATTCATCCGCACCACATTCTGGGCATCGATGGGCACCGCTTCACGACTGTGTACAAATTTGCCCAAACTGCCTGTCGCGACCATTTTCCCCAAGTACAGATCGGATTCGGCACGCGCAAAGTTATCCACACCTACCGGTATTGATGACTGAGCGTTCGCACTTGCAAACGTCACCAGTGCCATGGCCGAGATGCAAGCCGTGGATAAACGAGACATTGAAACCCCTTGGTTTTATAAGTTGGCGTTGATTTTTTGACTGTATAAGAACGCCTCGGCGCAAACTTGCCATTTGGCGCCAAAAGCACAGTGAGCGAGGCCGCTCACCAGAGGGGAGGGGTCAGGTGTCTTGTTTCAACAAGAGCGCGCGAAAGCGCGACGGTGGGCTTCCCGTCCAACGCTTGAAGGCACGGGTAAAGTGCGCCGGGTCGCTGTAGCCGACCATGTAGGCAATCTCGGTCGCGCTGTATCGGCCACTGGCAATCAGTTGAAGGGCTTCGCTGCGCCGCGTCTCGTCACGTAGCGCGTCGAAGTCGATGCCACACAGTTCGAGGCGCCGTTGCAGCGTTCGAACCGACAGGCCGATCTTTCTGGAAATAGTCGCGAGTTTGGAGTGTTCCTGGTCCGCTATCGCTCCGGCGAGCACGTCAGCGGCAGTGGCCGTTGAATTCAACGCTTGGGTGGTTTTGCGCGCCCCGTCGTTGAACGGCTGCAGGGGAACGTCGAGCAGCTCACGATCAAATTCGATCATGTTGTAGGCGGCGTTCATCACCAGGTTCGGCCCCAGGATTTGCTCAAGCGCCTCGTCACCCTTTTCCCGGGCGTTTTTCAAATGCACCCGAATGGCCCCCGGTGCGCCGGCCATAAGCGGTACTTTGCGAAGCACCGCCAGGGTGCCGAAAATCACTTGCCGGGGGTCGGCTTCATGCTGCCCGGTAAAGTGCTGGATCAGCCGCGTGGTTCGGCCTTCGGTCACGATCGTCACATCACTACCTTGATGCACCAGATTCGTATGCACCGCCGCCGACGCACAGGCTTGTGCAAGGTTGGTCGAGCCCAAAATCAACTCGCCCCACATGCCAGTGGAGCGCACATCCGTCAGATGGCCCACCATCGCCCCGGCGAAAGGGTCCTGCGCGGCAGCGGCCATCTCGTTGGCGATATGAAAACAGGCCGCGCGGGGCACCCAGGCTTCAGGGTTCTGGAAAACATGAGGGGAGATGTCAAAGCGACGGAAGAACTCCAGCGGCGATACCCCACGCATACTCAAGTAGGGCGCGATGGGCCGAAGGGTACTGAGCTTGATGGCGGGTGGGGTGTTCGTCATGGGAGCGTCTCGGCCATGAGGTACTCAAAGCAGGCCAGTAAATGATGGCACTGTTGATGGCGCAGTAGACACGATGTGTTGGGCCTATGACAAATCGGGGATTCCCCTACAGAGGCTTTGGCCGCCGCTGCGATTAGCCGTGCTTATGGTTCAGCCATAATTATTGCCAGTACATAATTTAGCCTAAAGCTCGAAAGGTGCACTTTGCGTACACACGCTGCGAGGCGTCGGGATAAAACCGGCGACGACCTGCTAATTCACGTAAGTGCTGACGGTGTAAGATGCCCTGCAAACGTTTACCATCATCGAGGCTGCCATGACCGGGATATCCCTGAATCTGCCGGAAGACCTTTCGAATTCTCTCTCCGATCTAGCCAAGACAAATGGCCAAACTGTGACCTATCTGGCAATGGACGTTCTACGCGACTACATCGAACACGAGCGGACGCTTACTGCACAGATTGAGCTGGCGGTAGAAGAAGCTGATCAAGGTAAATTCGCCACCGACGAGCAGGTTGCGGCGATGCGTGCTCGGCGTTGGAGCAGGAATGCGGGTTGAGTGGCTTGAGAAAGCCCTCAAGAACTTGGAAGACGAAGCGAGTTACATAGCCCTTGAAAATCCTAAGGCCGCTGACGACTTCTCTGATGCGATCTTCGCCAGCGTAGACATGCTGTCTCAATTCCCAGCCTCGGGTCGTGAGGGTCGAGTCAAAAATACACGTGAATGGGCGGTGCCCAACTGGTCTTATCTCATCCCCTATCGTGTACGGGGTGATCGACTTCAAATCCTTGGGATATTTCACACGCGGCAACGGCCACGCACCCACTGGTGAGAGAACGGGACACCGAGGTGTGGGAATTTCCTGTTCAAATTCCAGAAACAACAAAGCCCCTGCATTTCTGCAGGGGCTTCGTCTTATATGGTGCCGGCACCAGGAGTCGAACCCGGGACCTACTGATTACAAGTCAGTTGCTCTACCAACTGAGCTATACCGGCGTGTTGGGCGACGATTATAGCGACTGGCAAGGTTCTGTAAACCCCTGAAATCTGACTATTTTTGCGAAAACCCAAGTTTTCGCAAATCTCACCCCATTAACCTGCGATCAACGCTCGTGCATCGCCTCTGCGCGGGACTTGATGATTGGCTTGAGCAGGTAGCTCAAGATGCTTTTCTTGCCGGTGATGATGTCCACCGAGGCAACCATGCCGGGGATGATCAGCAGTGGCTTCTCATCGGTGCCCAGGTGGCTGCGGTCGGTGCGCAGTTTGATGATGTAGAAGGTGTTTTTCTTCTCTTCATCCATCACGGTGTCGGCGCCGATCTGTTCGAGTTTGCCTTTGAGGCCACCGTAGATGGTGTAGTCGTAGGCGGTGAATTTGATCATGGCTTCCTGGCCGGGGTGCAGGAAAGCGATGTCTTGTGGGCGGATCTTGGCTTCCACCAGGAGGGTGTCGTCCAGCGGGACCACTTCGGCCATGTCGCTGCCGGGCTGGATCACGCCGCCGACGGTGTTGACCAGCATTTGCTTGACGATGCCGCGC
This sequence comes from Pseudomonas kairouanensis, assembly GCF_004682055.1. Lineage (GTDB taxonomy): Bacteria > Pseudomonadota > Gammaproteobacteria > Pseudomonadales > Pseudomonadaceae > Aquipseudomonas > Aquipseudomonas kairouanensis. The sequence continues at coordinate 13,445 of NZ_QUZU01000065.1, forward strand.
ACGGGGGAGGTGACCATGGTGCGGCTGACGCGGTCTTCCAGGCCTTTGGAGGTGGCCTGGGCTTTGCTCAGCAGGGTGCGTGCTTCGTTCAACTGGGCCAGGGCTTCGCTGCGGAATTTGCCACGGGTTTCGTCGATTTTGCGTTGCACTTCGTTGATGGCGGCCTGGGCGCGGGGGATGGCCAGGGTGGTGCCGTCGAGCATGCCGCGGGTTTCTACCTCGGAGCGTTTGAGGCGCAGCACTTCTACCGGTGAGATCGCGCCTTGTTGCACCAGGGGTTCGGACATGCCGATTTCCTGGCGCAGCAGGTTCAGGCTGTTGCGGTATTGCTCCTGCTTGGAGCTGAATTCCCGCAGTTCCTGCTGGCGTTGCAGCAGTTGTTGTTGCAGCCCGCCCACTTCATCTGCCAGTTGTTGGCGACGGCTGACGTACAGCGACTCTTCGTTGGACACCTGGTTTGGCACGGCTTTGCGGGCATCCTCGGTGATGTTCAGCGGGCGGTTGTCGACTTCTGCGCTCAGGCGCTCCACGCGCAGTTCCATGGACACGCGCTCGGCTTCGGTTTCGCCGACGTTGGAGGCAAAGCGGGTATCGTCCAGGCGAATCAGCGGCGCGCCGGCTTCTACTATCTGGCCTTCGTGCACGTAGATCTGGGCGACGATGCCGCCTTCCAGGTTCTGGATCTTCTGGATGCGTGACGAGGGGATCGCCTTGCCTTCGCCCTTGGTCACTTCATCGATGATCGCGAAGTGCGCCCACAGCAGCAGGAACACGAAGAAGCCGATCACGCCCCAGATGGTCAGGCGCACGATGCGCGGGGCATCGTCGATCAGGGCCTTTTCGACCTCGGGCAAGGGTTGATCGTCGAGGGAATCGCTGCCTTTGAAGTAGCGCAAGATCACATCTTTCCAACGGCCTGGGCCGGACTTAAGCAACACTGATCTGCCCCTTTTTCAGCGCTTCCATAACGGCCGCTTTGGGGCCGTCCGCGAGTATCTGGCCACGGTCGATCACCAGCAGGCGATCCACCAGGCTCAACAGCGAGGCGCGGTGGGTGACCAGAATCACCGTCTTGTTTTCGATAACGGCTTGCAGGCGCTGTTTGAGGCGCTCTTCGCCAGTGTTGTCCATGGCGCTGGTGGGTTCGTCCAGCAGCAGGATGGGTGGGTTGAGCAGCAGCGCACGGGCCAGGGCCACGTTCTGGCGTTGACCGCCGGAAAGGTTCTGCCCGCGCTCGCCCACCTGCAGTTCGTAACCCTGCGGGTGCAGCCTGGCAAACTCATGCACGCCGGCCAGCTCGGCGGCCTGCAGCACCATTTCGTCGTCGACGTAGCGCGCACCGGACACCAGGTTGTCGCGCAGGGTGCCGGCCAGCAGTTGGATGTCCTGGGCGACGTAGCCGATGTTGTGGCGCAGTTCGCTGACGTCGATCTGGCGGATATCGACGCCGTCCACCAGCAATGAGCCCGAGTCCGGTTGGTACAGGCCCACCAGCAGCTTGGCCAGGGAGCTTTTGCCCGAGCCGCTGCGGCCGATGATGCCGATTTTTTCGCCAGGGCGAACGTTCAGGTTGATCCCACGCAGCGCCAGGTTTTGCTGGTTCGGGTAGGTAAAGTCGACCTCGCGGAACGTCATCGCGCCTTGCAGCGTTTTGCGGCTGAGGGGGCGCTCGTCGAAGTTGCGCTCTTGCGGCAGTTCCATCATCTGGTCTACCGAGACCATCGTTACCTTGGCTTGCTGGTAACGGGTCAGCAGGCCCGACAGCTGAGCCAATGGGCCAAGCGCGCGGCCGCTGAGCATGTAGCACGCCACCAGGCCGCCCATGCTCAGGGTGCCGTCGATGATCTGGTACACGCCGAAAATGATCATCGCCACGCCGGCCAGTTGCTGGATCAGCAGCGTGATGTTCATTGCCAGGCCCGACAGCACCTTGACCCGCAGTTCCAGGCGGCTGAGGGTGCCAATGGTTTGCTCCCATTGGTACTGGCGCTCGCTTTCGGCGTTGTTGACCTTGACCGCATCCAGCCCGGCGAGGGTTTCGATCAGGCTCGACTGGCGTTCGGCGCTCAGGGCCATGGTGCGTTCCAGCGTTGCAGTCAGTGGTTTTTGCAGGAAATGGCCAATGCCCAGGGCCAACGGGAAGGCCACGATAGGGATCCACACCAAGTGGCCTCCCAGCAGCGCGATCACCCCCAGGATGATCAGGGTAAACGGCAAGTCGATAAGGCTGGCAAGCGTCAGGGAGGTGAGAAAGTCACGCATCCCCTGAAACTCATGGATGTTGGAGGCGTAGCTGCCGACACGCGCCGGGCGCATTTTCATCGACATGCCCACGATGCGCTCAAACAGCGTCGCGGAAATGATCAAGTCGGTTTTCTTGCCCGCAAGGTCCAGGCACAGGCTGCGCATGCTCTTGAGCAACAGGTCGAACAGGTAGGCGCCGCAGATACCGATGGCCAGCACCCACAGGGTTGCCGTGGCCTGGTTGGGTACCACGCGGTCATACACGTTCATGACAAACAGGGGCGCAGCCAGGGCGATCAGGTTGATCACCAGGCTGGCGGCGATGGCGTCGGCGTACAGCCAGCGCGAGCGCTTGAGGGTGTCTTTGAACCACGAGCGTGCGCGGGGGATGAGCGTGCCGCTGGTGACGTCAAATTTATGTTGCGGCTGGGCGAAGAAAACCCGACCGCTGTAATCTTGACTCAGCGCCTCGCGGGAAACCTGCACTTCGCCGCCGTCACTTTCGCTGAGCAGCAAGCGGGCGGTGTCACCCTCCCAGCTCAACAGCACCGCACAGCGCCCTTCCTTTAATAGCAGCAAGGCCGGCAATGCGATGGACGGGATCTGCTCCAGCTTGCGCTGCAGCATGCGCCCCTGCAGACCGGCCCTGGCCGCTGCGCGTGGCAGCAAATCAGCGCTCAGGCGCTGCCCCGCCAAGGGCAGACCGGTGGTCAGCATGGCCCGGCTGGCGGGCTTGTAATGCAGCGAGCAGAGAGCCAACAACCCGTCTAGCAATGGGTCGTCGTGCTGAGTGCGCGGGTCATGGTTAAGTTGCGCCACACCAATTTCAGGATCCAAGCTGACTCTCTCTTAAGCGGTTCTGTGGTCCAACGCCGTCAAGAATCAGTTCATCCCTGGCAGGTTTACCGACGGTTTAATATCGTTTTGCACAACTGATGCCATCGGCGCAACCACGCCCTGACTTCTCAGCAATTGACCCATGTCGGCCTTGATACGGTACTGCGTATAGATGTGCAGGCTTTTGATCTGGGCCAAACGCTGCTGGGCGGTGAACAGTTCGTTCTCGCTGTCGAGCAGGTCGAGCAGTGTACGCTCGCCCAGGCTGAACTGCTGCTGGTACGAGGTGCGCACCTTGGTGCTGCGGTCCACGTATTGCTGGGCAATCGGCACCTGTTGGGTGGCGTTGTTGTAGGCGTTCCAGGCCAGGCCCAACTCTTCGTTCAGCTGGCGCAGGGCGTTGTTGCGGATATCCAGCGCCTGGGTGGCCTGGGAAGCCTTGGACTGCAGGCTGGCCTTGTCGCTGCCGCCGTTGAACAGGTTGAACTGCATGTTCAGCATTGCGGAGTAGCCATTGTCATGGCCTTCTTCGCCGCCGATGTTGTTGTTGGCCGAGCGTTGCAGTACGGCGTCAAAACGCGGGTAGAAGGTCGACTTGGCGGCTTCGTACTGCTTTTCGGCAGCGGCGATGTCCGACTCGGCCGAGCGCAGCACCGGGCTGTCGGCGATCATCTGGCGACGTGCGTCATCCAGGCTGGCAGGCAGCTCGGTCACAACGCCCAGTGGACGCTCAAGCTGGTCAGGCTCTTGGCCGACCACGCTCAAAAAGTTGGTGTTGGCATCCGCCAGGTTGGTCTGCTCGGTGATCAGGTTGTTTTGCGCTTGAGCCAGTCGGGCTTCGGCCTGGTCCATGTCCGCCATTCTTCCGACGCCACGGCTGGTGCGCAGTTTGATCTGGTCAAAAATGCGTTCGTGGCTCTTAAGGTTGTCTTCTGCAAGGCTCACCATCTCACGACGGGTCAGCACATCCAGGTACACCTGGGCGACTGTCAGCGCGGTGCGCTCGGACGTATTGAGCAGCGCATAACCACGGGAATTGGCGGTGGCTTGCTGGCGGCCCACTTCATTGATGGTGCCGAAACCCTGGAACAGGTTTTGTTGCAGGCGAATGCTCGATTCGCCACGGTTCAGGGTTTTCCAGTCATGGCTGTTGCTGGCGGCACGGGTCGAGGTGTTGTCGGAGCTTTCACGGCCGTAACCCCCCAACAAGTCCACTTTAGGCAGGTAGCCGCCTTGGGCTTCGCGTACCTGATAGTCGGCGGCAATGCGCGCATTAATAGCTGCCTGGATCTCCGGGTGGTTTTCCACCGCGGTTTGCATTGCCTCCGTCAGGGTTTGGGCCTGGACGAAACTGGCGGCGAGAGCAAACGGCACAGCTTTAAAAAGGTGCAAACGCATTCTGATGTATCCCCGGGAGTGGTTGCCTTAAGCACGCAACAAAAGTGAAATCTTGCATTGGAATTGGCAACCGAAATGACTGCTTGTCATAGGGACCTGGTAGTCCAAACAGAAAGTCGTTAGCCGATTAAATATCAATGTGACATTACCCGGCGGATTGTTTAGGATGGCGCCAAATAGGTCAATACCTTGACGGAAAAGTAATTTGCTGAACTAAACAACAAATTATTGACGCCAAATTTTCCACACAAATTTTAAGTACTCCAGCTATCGAATCGGCATAGGTAATGAGGCCGGTCTCCATGATGGATACCCCTGATCGGTAATACACGGAGAGTCTTTTATGAGCAGCGTTGCGGTCGTCAAAAGCATTGTCGGTCAAGTGTTCGCGGTTTCCCCGGAAGGGATTCGTCGCCTGCTTGTAGAAGGGGATCGCCTGCTGTCGGGTGAGCAAGTCGATACCGGCGCATCGGGCGCCGTGTCTCTGGAATTGGCCGACGGCCGTACCATCGACTTGGGGCGTGACACTCAGTGGAGCGCCAACGCTCCTGATTCGGTCACCGACCTCAGCGCCGCCACCGCCCAAGCCGCACCCTCCGTTGCCGAACTGCAGCAAGCCATCGCCGCTGGTGCCGACCCGACCCAAGACCTGGAAGCCACCGCTGCCGGCCAAACCGCCGCAGGTGCCGAAGGCTCCGCCGGGGGCAGCCACAGTTTCGTTGTGCTGGAGGCCACCGCTGGCGTGGTTGACCCCACCATCGGTTACCCGACCACCGGCCTCAACGCCGGTGACGCGGTAGGCACCCCGCTGACGGCAGGCGACACCGACAACGGTGAGAGTACGCGCGCCGTCACCATCACCCTGACCGCCACGCCGACCATCACCGAAGCCGGTGGCGTGGTGGTGTACACCGTCTTCATCACCCAAGCGCCGACCAGCGACCTGACCGTAACCTTGTCCAATGGACTGTCCGTGGTAATCGCTGCCGGCCAGACCTCCGGTGCGTTGAACGTCACTTACGCGGGCAACGACACGCCTTACCTGGACGCATCGGAGATCTCCGCCACCATCACCGGCACCTCCGGCGGCGGCAAGCTGAACATCACTACCGACCCAGCCCCGGCGGTGACCCAAATTGCAGACACCATCGACACCACCACCGTCACCCTGACCGCCACCGGTTCAGTGGATGAAGGCGGCAAGATCGTCTACACCGCGACCGTGGATAACCCGGCGCAGACCGACGTGGTCATCAAACTGTCCAACGACACCACCATCACCATCGCAGCGGGTAAATCCAGCGGCACAGTCACTGTGGATGCGCCTGCCAACCTGGCGGATGGCAAAGACCTCAACGTCCAAGTCACCATCACCGGTGCCGACGGCGGCAACTACGAAAAACTGGTGCCCAACCCTGAAGCGGCCACCACTACGGTTCTGGCGGTCAACGACGCCCCAGTGATCACGTTCGACAGCACCTCGTTCAGCGAGGAGAAAGGCGATGCGGTGGCCCTGGTCAAAAACCTGACCATCACCGACATCGACAACACCACCTTCAGCAAAGTGGTGGTCACGGTCGATAACCTGGCCTCCGGTGACCTGCTCAGCAGCGCCGATGTGCTCAAGGCCCTCGCGGTTGCGGGTATCACCATCACCCAAACCGGCAGCGCCGCTGATGGCAAGATCGTCTACACCCTGACCAGCAATTCGCCAGCGGGCAGTAGTGCGGCTGATTTTATCAAGGTGGTCGAAGCGATCACCTTCCAGGCGCCGGGCAATAACCCGAGCGGCGATGCGCGTACCGTTACCATCGAAGTCACCGACAACGGCGGCGAGAACCAGGCCCGTGACCCTGCGCTGAGCGACAGCCACAGCGGTACGGTGGATATCGTGCTGTTCAATGACGCCCCAACGGCATCGGATGCAACAGCCGGCGCCGATGAAGATCATGTGGCCACCATCGTACTGAGCGGCGCTGATGTGGATGGCAACGTCACCCAGTTCGTCATCACCGGCCTGCCAGAGAACGGCAAGCTGTACAGCGATGAAAGCCTGACCACTGAGCTTAAGGTGGGCGATTCGGTCGCTGCCGGCGCGGACGGCAAGGCATCGGTCTACTTCTCGCCGACGGCGGACTGGAGCGGCACCACGTCGGTGACATTCACTGCGGTCGACAGCGGCATCAACGGCACAGACATCAAAGCCAGTGCACCGGCCACCGTCGACATCACGATTGCTCCTGTCACCGACACCCCGCACCTGAGCCTGGGTGGCGGCGGCACGGTAACCTCGATCAACTTCGACAATGCCCCGATCAACGGTGCGTGGGGCACGGTCGCGGTTGGCGACGCTAACAACGCGGCCGGCGGTACTCCGTGGCTCACCGGTAACGCTGACGGCCAGGTCGAGATCGGTCACAGCGACGTTTACGGCGTCGAAACCCCAGGCAACAGCCAGGTCATCGAGCTGGAAAAAAATGCCGGCGACGACGCCAGCCTGTACACCATCATCAAGGCTGAAAGCGGCACCGCGTACACCATCTCGGTCGACTACTCGCCACGCGCGGGTGAAGAAAATGGTTCGGTGATTGATGTGTTCTGGGGCGGCGTCAAAGTCGGCACCCTGGACACCACCGTGGTTGGCATGAAGACCTACACCTTCGTGGTGCCGGTCACTGCCGACGGTGACGCCAAACTCGAATTCAAAGCCCCGGCCGGTTCTACCAACAACGGCGCTGGCGGCGTGCTCGACAACATCAGCGTGACCCAGGTGCTGAACACCGGCCTGGAAGACCACGCGATCAAGCTGTCGGCCATCGATGCCTACGCTACCGATAAAGATGGCTCCGAGACCCTGAAGCTGGAAATCAGCGGCATTCCGGAAGGCGCGACCATTTCGGATGGCTCGGGCAACAGCTTCACGGCTACGGCTGGCAATCAAAGCGTTGATATCAGCGGCTGGAACAAGTCCACACTGGTCTACAACCCGGTGCCAAACGCCAACGGCCTGGTGAACCTCACCGTGACCGCCACGGCGCAGGACGGCACTGCCACGCCGAAGATTGCGTCGATCACCTTGCCGATCAATGTGATCGCGGTGAACGACGCGCCGGTGCTGGGCAACGGCTCCACCAACAACTTCGGCGACACCTACATCGAAGGCAAGCCCGGCGGCTACGTCGCGGCGAACCTGACGGTCAGCGACGTCGACAACAGCACCCTGCAAAGCGCCAAGGTCACGCTGATCAACCACATGACCGATGACGTGCTGATTGCTGATGTGACCAACAGCAAAATCACCGTCAGCTACGACGCCCAAACCGGCATCCTGAGCCTGTCCGGCGAAGCCACCAAGGCCGAATACCAGGAAGTGCTGCGCTCGGTGCATTTCGCCAGCACCAGCGAAGACCCAAGCCCGATTGACCGCAAGCTGACCATTACCGTCAACGATGGCCAGGCAGACTCGGCACCGGTGAACTCCACCGTCTACGTGGTTCCAGAAAACGACAAGCCGGTGGTGAGCTTCGAGAACGCTGTGTTCACCGAGCAAGGCGGCGCGGTGGCTTTGGTCAAAAACCTGAGCATCACCGACGTCGACAACACCACCTTCAGCAAAGTCGTGGTCACCGTTGATCACCTGGCGTCCGGCGACCTGCTGAGCAGCGCCGACGTGCTCAAGGCCTTGGCTGTAGCCGGTATCACCATCACCCAAACCGGCACCGCCGCTGATGGTAAGGTCATCTACACCCTGACCAGCGACTCGTCTAAAGGTAGCAGCGCCGCCGACTTTACCAAGATCATCGACGCCATCACCTTCCAAAGCCCTGGCAATAACCTGGACGGCGCGGATCGCACCGTCACCATCGACGTCACCGACATCGGCGGCGGTAACCTGGCCCGCGACCCGGCGCTGACCGGCAGCGCTACCGGTAAGGTGGCAATCGACCTGGTCAACGATGCCCCGACTGCATCGGGAACAACCACTGGCGCGAATGAAGACCACGTTGCCACCATCGTCCTGAGCGGCGCGGACGTGGACGGCACTGTCGTCAAGTTCGTCATCACCGCCTTGCCGGAAAACGGCAAGCTGTACAGCGACGAGACCCTGACCACTGAACTCAAGGTTGGCGATTCGGTTGCGGCGGGTGCAGACGGCAAAGCGTCGGTTTACTTCTCGCCAACCGCTGATTGGAGCGGCACCACCGCGGTGAAATTCACGGCGGTCGACGATGGCGTGACTGGCGCCAATGGCAGCAAGCCTAGCGAGTCCAGCGCCGAGGCCACCGTGGTGGTCACGATTGCCCCGGTCACCGACACCCCACACCTGAGCCTGGGTGGCGGCGGCACAGTAACCTCGATCAACTTCGACAGCGCACCGATCAACGGTGCGTGGGGCACGGTTGCGGTGGGCGATGCCAACAACGCCGCCGGTACCACCCCGTCCACGCCATGGCTGACCGGCAACGCTGATGGCCAAGTCGAGATCGGCCAAAGCGGCACCTACGGCGTAGAGACCCCAGGCAACAGCCAGGTCATCGAGCTGGAAAAGAATGCCGGCGACGATTCGAGCCTGTACACCATCATCAAGGCCGAAAGCGGCACCGCGTACACCATCTCGGTTGACTACTCGCCTCGTGCGGGCGCCGAAAATGACTCGGTGATCGATGTGTTCTGGGGCGGCGTCAAAGTCGGTACCCTCGACACCACCGTTGTTGGCATGAAGACCTACACCTTCGTGGTGCCGGTTACCGCCGATGGCGATGCCAAACTCGAATTCAAAGCGCCAACGGGCGACACCAACAACTCCTTCGGCGGTGTGCTCGACAACATCAGCGTGACCCAGGTGCTGAACACCGGCCTGGAAGACCACGCGATCAAGCTGTCGGCCATTGATGCCTACGCCACCGATAAAGATGGCTCCGAGACCCTGAAGCTGGAAATCAGCGGCATTCCGGACGGCGCGACCATTTCGGATGGCTCGGGCAACAGCTTCACGGCTACGGCTGGCAATCAGAGCGTTGATATCAGCGGCTGGAACAAGTCCACACTGGTCTACAACCCAGTACCAAACGCCAACGGCCTGGTGAACCTCACCGTGACCGCCACGGCGCAGGACGGCACTGCCACGCCGAAGATTGAGTCAATTACCCTGCCGATCAATGTGATTGCGGTGAACGACGCGCCGGTACTGGGCAACGGTTCCACCAACAACTTCGGCGACACCTACATCGAAGGCAAACCCGGCGGCTATGTCGCGGCGAACCTGACCGTCAGCGACGTTGACAACAGCACCCTGCAGAGCGCCAAGGTCACGCTGATCAACCACATGACCGATGACGTGCTGATTGCTGATGTGACCAACAGCAAAATCACCGTCAGCTACGACGCCCAAACGGGCATCCTGAG
>NZ_QUZU01000066.1 GCF_004682055.1 Pseudomonas kairouanensis
GCGGTGTATCAGTCACACATGTACTGACTGAAACACCGCTTTCGCGAGCAAGCCCGCTCCCACATGGGGTCTGTGCAAGGCTTTAGCTGCGGGCAAACGCCACGGCTTTTTCGAACTGTTCCGAGGTCGGCCGCACCCCGGTATAAAGCACAAACTGCTCCAACGCCTGGATCGCAATCACTTCCAACCCGGTAATCACCCGCTTGCCCTGTGCCCTGCCCCGCACGATCAACGGCGTTTCGGCGGGGATAGCCACCACATCGAACACAGTCTCTGCCGCATCCACAGCCTCGGCATCAAACGCCAATGCATCCGCCTCAGGCCCGCCGGTCATGCCGATGGGCGTCACGTTGATCAGCATCTGCGGGCGCAACTCGCCCAGCTCGGCCTGCCATTCATACCCCAGGTTCTGCGCCAACGCCCGGCCCGCAGCTTCATTGCGCGCCACGATCACACCGTGGGCATAACCACCATCACGCAGGGCGCTGGCCACAGCCTTGGCCATGCCGCCGCTGCCGCGCAGGCCGAAGGTGGAGTCTTTGGGCACGGCGTGGGTTTTGAGCAGTTGCTCGATGGCGATGTAGTCGGTGTTGTAGGCCTTGAGATGGCCATCGGTGTTGACGATGGTATTCAGCGAATCGATGGCCTGCACCGACGGATCCAGTTCGTCCACCAGGGCAATGGCGGCCTCCTTGAACGGCATCGAAACCCCGCATCCCCGCACGCCCAGCGCACGGATACCACCGATCGCGCCAGGCAAATCCTGACTGCTGAAGGCTTTATAGTAGAAGTTCAGACCCAGCTGTTCGTACAGGTGGTTATGAAAACGCAGGCCAAAATTCCCAGGGCGCGCCGACAGTGACATACACAGTTGGGTGTCCTTGTTGGGGTGCATCTGCATGGAAAACTCCTTTGAGTAAGCAAATCGGTACAGACCTTACACAACCTTTACCTAGCGGCCGTGCTGTTTTTCAGAAATACGTTGTCTTAAAAGTATCCCCGCGACAATCCTTGAGTCTATTGATTGCAGACCACAAGCGCAGGGGCTAACCGAGGAATGACCATGATTCGTACAATCCCCAAGATCGCCCTGCTGGTTGGCGCACTCGCTATGGCCGGCCAAGCTTCCGCCCACGGTGGTGGCGGATGGGGTGGCCCGGCCGTGTTGGGTGCTTTAGTCGGTGCCGCCGTGGTGGGCTCCGTGGTTGCCAGCCAACCCCGTGAGGTCTACGTGCAGCAGCAGCCGGTGTATGTCCAGCCGCAACCGGTGTATGCCGCACCGCCGCCGGTCTACTACGCACCGCCGCCACCGGTGTATGTGCAACAACAGGTTTATTACCGCCCGGCGCCGGTGTACTACGGGCCACCCCGTGGCTACTACGGCCCTCCGCACGGTTATTACGGCCGCGGCTGGTAAGCCCCAATCGTCTGAAACAGGCCTCGCCCACCCCGCGAGGCCTTTTTTTTGCATGAAAAAGTCTGGATTTATCGCGCCAAGGTCGTTCTCGGGACAATGGACGAGGCGTAATCGCACATGATCAACACCATTGTCTACTTGCTCGATTGGGGCCTGCGCTGTCATGTTTGCGTCACGACACACTTTCACTATCGACCCTGTCCACCCAATAAAAATTAAGGACGACTGACCATGCCAACCCAAAACCCGCACCGCACCGCTGGCCTTTGCACGTCCAGCAAGGTCTACAGTGCCCTCACCGAACTCAAGGCCCTGGAAGGCCACCGCAGCGCCAAGTTCCTCGCGTTGCTGGCCGAAAACCTGGTGCGCAAGGGCCTGCTCAGCGAGCAGGAAGTGGTGAGCATGCTCGACCAGGTGGTGGACTGAACGCCTCGCATCAATGTCGACTATCGAGACAGGTGATTTTTCCTGAGGCGCCCCACCCCGTAAGGTGACCCCCATAGCGATTGGAGGTCCTTATGCCCACTGTTCACATCATGTCCGTCATCGGCAGCGCCGTCCCCGCCCCCCTGCGGGCGTCAGGTTTGCTCGCCTGCTGGTACCTGGTACGCGATGGCGAAGCCATCAGCGGCCCGCTCACCTCGTTGTCCGCCGCCGAAAAACAGCTGCAACAGGCCTCGACCTTCAAGCTTCACGCTTAAGGCAGCGGCAGCTTGACCCGTGGCTTGCTTTCCACAAACAGCGCCCAACTGGACATGAACAGCGCCGCCACCAATGGCCCGATCACAAACCCGTTGAGGCCAAACACCGACAGGCCGCCCAGGGTCGAGATCAAAATCAGGTAGTCCGGCATTTTGGTGTCCTTGCCCACCAGGATCGGGCGCAGCACGTTGTCCACCAGGCCGATCACAAATACACCAAACAAACCCAGTACCACGCCCTGCCAGATCGAGCCGCTCAGCAGGAAGTAAGCGGCCACCGGCCCCCACACAATCCCGGCGCCCACTGCCGGCAGCAGTGACAGAAACGCCATCAACACCGCCCAGAGCAACGCGCTGGGGATGTCCAGGAACCAGAAGATCAACCCACCCAACGCGCCCTGTGTCACGGCCACCAGCACATTGCCCTTGACGGTCGCACGCACCACCCGGTTGAACTTGAGCTGCAACCGACGCTTCTGCGGCTCGGCCAATGGCACCGCCGTGCGCACCTTGCGCACCAGTTCAGGGCCGTCGCGCAGCAGGAAGAACAGCAAGTACAGCATGATGAAAAAGCTCACCAGAAAATCAAACGTCCCCTGGCCAAAGCTGAACGCCTGGGTCGCGAAGAACTGGCTGCCCTGCATCGCGCTCTTGACGATCTTCTCCCGCAACCCTTCCAGGTTGCCCATGCCGAAGCGGTCCAGCAGGTGCTGGAAATACGGCGGCAAGAAGTTCTTGAACTGCTCGATATACCCCGCCACATCCAGCTTGCCGCTCTCGACGTTTTTATAGAGCGTCGCCCCCTCCTGCACCAACAAGGCACTGGTGATGATCACCGGCAAAATGGCGATCACCAGGCAAACCGACAATGTCGCCAGGGATGTAAGGTTGCGGTTGCGCCCGAACTTCAACTGCAGTCGGCGCTGCATCGGCGCAAAGATGATGCCGAGGATCACAGCCCAAAACACCGCACCGTAGAACGGCAGCAGGATCCAGATAAAAGCAACGGTCACCAGGACCAACAGTAAGAGCAGGGTTTTGAATTGCAGGTTGGTCGTGTTCATGTGCGGTCCATTCCAGATAAACGCCGGACGCTTACGTGCGCCCTGATGTTTAGTCCGCGCCGGCGCCAGCGAGTGCCCTTGATCGACACCTACGTGTAATGTCGCCCCCCGACACCCCGTGATGAGATGGCCCACGCATACCCGATGTTCCATCACCGAACCGTGAGGCCACACCATGCTTTTACATCTGTCGACCTGGTCTGAAATCGAGACATTCCTGCAACGCAGCCGCACCATCGTCATCCCCATCGGCTCCAACGAGCAGCACGGGCCCATCGGCCTGTTGGGCACCGATTGGATGTGCCCGCAGATCATTGCCCACCACGCACAAGCGAGCGCCGATATCCTCATCGCGCCCACTTTCAACATTGGCATGGCGCAGCATCACCTGGGTTTTCCGGGCACCATCACGCTGCGGCCATCGACCTTTATCGCCGCCATCGAAGACTGGACGCGCTCACTGGTGGCCCATGGCTTTGAGAAGATCTACTTCCTCAACGGCCACGGCGGCAACATTGCCTCGATCGAGGCCGCGTTTTCCCAGCTGTACGCCGAGGCCAGCTTCGCCCGACGGCCCGCCGGGTTTGCCCTGAAGCTGACCAACTGGTGGGACCTGGAAGGCGTAGGCGCGCTGGCCAACCAGCAATTTCCCACCGGCCACGGCATCCATGCCACACCGTCGGAAATTGCGGTGACGCAGTGGGCCTATCCGGACGCGATCAAGTCGGCCGAGTATTCGCCGCAAATCGCCAATTCCGGGCCGATTCGCGAGGCCCACGACTTCCGCTCACGCTTCCCCGATGGCCGGATGGGCTCTGACCCAGGCCAGGCAACGCCAGAGAAAGGCCGCGAACTGGTGCAGCTGGCCGCCCTCGGGTTGGTCAAGGAGTTGGAGGCGTTCAGCCGGGAAACCGCACCGTTCGGCGCCATCAGTGGCTCGACTAACAACTGCTAACAGCGCATAACTGGCAGCCCGAGGGGCCAGGCATCACTCTTGAAGCTCACCACCGTCAGCATTCAAGAGGGATGCCATCATGACCGAAGGGTATCGCGCCAGTTGCCTGAGCACGGATGACCGACTCGCAAGTGAAGCACTGCGCCTATTGATGGCCCATGTCGTCAGCGGTAACCGCAGTGCTGGGCGGCGACTGTCCATCCAGGTCACTCCGCTGCTCAAGGCGTTTTATGAGGGCCAGGTGCAGGCGGGGCGAATCCGCCCCGAACAGGTCGAGTGCCTGGTCCACAGTGCGTTCAAGGCGCTGCTGGAAAAACCCACGGACTACGACCCCTGCCAGCCCTTTCGCGCCTGGTTGCTGGACATCGCCCGCACCACCCTGCTCCACCATCTGCGCGCCAACACCGTCGTCCCTCTGTTGAACCCGCCCGACATCCTGTGGGCCATCTGACGTCACTCCAACACCTTCAGTTTTCCCAGGACATGCCCATGCTGAGCATCGAAAAAGTTCTCTACTCCGGCCATACCTACACCACCGGCGGTCGTGAAGGCACCGGGCACAGTGATGATGGGCGCCTGGCCGTCAAACTCTCGCCACCCGGCGCGCCCGGCAATGGCACCAACCCCGAGCAACTGTTCGCAGTGTGCTGGTCGGCATCGTTCCTGGGTGCCCTGCGCCATGCCTGCAACGCCCGTAAAATCAGCTTCCCGGCCACGGCGGCGGTCGATGCCCAGGTCGATCTGCTGCACGCTGAGCAGGGCTTTTTCCTGCAAGCGCGCATCAGCGTGTCGTTACCGCACATCCAAGCGGACACCGCGCAGCAACTGATCGAAGCCGCCCACCAGAACTGCCCTTACTCCAAGGCCACACGTCGCAACATCGAAGTCAGTTTTACCCTCGCCTGAAACCGCGCCAGTCGATACCTACGTGCAATCGCCCCGCCCCGGATGCTCTGTTTTGATGTGACACAACAACAATCAGGCATCCAGGCACCCCCCATGAAAAAACTGACCACAGCCGCCGGCGCTCCGGTAGTCGACAACAACCACTCGCAAACTGCCGGCCCCCGTGGCCCGGTGTTGCTGCAAGACGTGTGGCTACTGGAAAAACTTGCCCACTTCGACCGCGAAGTGATCCCCGAACGCCGCATGCACGCCAAGGGTTCCGGTGCGTTCGGCAGCTTCACCGTCACCCATGACATCAGCCACTTCACCAAGGCCGACCTGTTCTCGCACATCGGCAAGACCACCGAGGTGTTCGTGCGCTTCTCCACGGTGGCGGGCGAACGTGGCGCGGCCGATGCCGAGCGCGATATTCGCGGCTTCGCCATCAAGTTCTACACAGACCAAGGCAACTGGGACCTGGTGGGCAACAACACCCCAGTGTTTTTCCTGCGCGACCCGCTGAAATTCCCCGACCTCAACCACGCGGTCAAGCGCGACCCGCGCACCAACATGCGCAGCGCCCGCAACAACTGGGATTTCTGGACCCTGCTGCCCGAAGCCCTGCACCAGGTCACGATTGTGATGAGCGACCGGGGCGTGCCGCAGTCCTACCGGCACATGCACGGTTTCGGCAGCCATACGTTCAGTTTTATCAGCCCGGCCAACCAGCGCTTTTGGGTGAAGTTCACCTGGAAGACCGAGCAAGGCATCCACAACCTCACCGATGAGCAGGCCAGCGCTGTGGTCGGCAACGACCGTGAAAGTGCGCAGCGCGATCTCTACACCAGTATCGAGGAAGGCCGTTTTCCGCGCTGGAAGCTGTATGTGCAGATCATGCCCGAGACGGATGCGGCGCATTGCCCGATCAACCCGTTTGACCTGACCAAAGTCTGGCCACATGGGGACTACCCGCTGATCGAAGTCGGCGTGCTGGAGCTCAACCGCAACCCCGACAACTACTTTGTCGACGTCGAACAAGCAGCCTTCAACCCTGCCAACGTGGTACCGGGCATCAGCTTCTCGCCCGACAAAATGCTCCAGGCGCGGCTGTTCGCCTATGGCGACGCACAGCGTTATCGCGTGGGGGTGAACCACCATCAGATCCCGGTGAATGCACCGCGCTGTCCAGTCAACAGCTACCACCGCGACGGGCAGATGCGTACCGACCGCAACGCCGGCAGCACCCCAGGCTACGAGCCCAACAGCCACGCCCAGTGGGCCGAGCAACCGGACTTTCGCGAGCCGCCCCTGGCCCTGCACGGCAGCGCCGCGCACTGGAACCACCGGGAAGACGACGATTACTTCTCCCAACCCGGCGCGCTGTTTCGCCTGATGAGCCCGGCGCAACAAGAGGTGTTGTTTGCCAACACGGCCCGCTCCATCCAGGGCGCCAGCGCCGAGGCCAAGCAACGCCATATCCAGCACTGCACCCTCGCCGACCCGGCGTACGGCGCCGGTGTTGCCCAAGCCATCGAACGACTGGGGTGAGCCATATGGAACTCAAGCCGCTGCACTCCCTGGCTGCGCGCCTAACGTGGATCTACCTGGCCTGCCTGGTGATCGCCCAAGGGCTGGCGTTCGTGATCGAGATCCGCGCGCTGGCCGGCTCACTGTGGCTGACGCCATTACTGATGGTGCAGTTGGCGTTGCTGCTGGGCTGCATCTGGCTGGTGCCAAGGCCGTTGAACCGCGTGCAGACACCGGTGCAAGCACTTGGCGACGGGTTGCAAGAGCGCCTGCAACTGCTCGCTGCGATTTCCCATGACCTGCAAACCCCCATTACCCGTATGAAACTGCGCGCCGAGTTCATGGAAGAGTCGGTGGAGCGGGACAAGCTGTGCAATGACCTCAGCGAAATGCAGCACCTGGTCCAGGAAGGCGTGGCTTATGCCCGCAGCCTGCACGGCACGGTCGAAGCCAGCCGCCGCGTCGACCTGCACTCGTTTCTCGACAGCCTGGTGTTCGACTACCAGGACGTCGGACACAGCGTGGTGCTGCGGGCGCAACTGGGCACCGTCATCGACACACGCCCCCACGCGCTGCGCCGGGTGCTGGTGAACCTGGTGGACAACGCGCTCAAGTTTGGCAGCGAGGTCACCGTGAATGTGGAGCCCCAGGCTGGCGGACGCCTGCTGATCCAGATCCTCGACCGTGGCCCCGGCATTCCCGAGGCGCACTTGCCCGAGGTGATCAAGCCGTTCTACCGGGTAGAAAGCGCCTGCAACCGCCACACCAAAGGGACCGGATTGGGCTTGGCGATTTCGCAACAACTGGCGCAGAGCCTGCAAGGCGCCCTGACCCTGTCCAACCGCGCCGGTGGCGGCTTGTGCGCACAGCTGGCATTGCCGCAATCAGTCGCGCACCAGAAACTCCCGCGGTGAGGTGCCAATGGCTCGGCGAAACATCGCACTGAAGGCACTTGCACTCACATAGCCCAACTCCCGGGCGATCCGGCCAACGGACTCGCCCTTCTCCAGGCGTTCCAGGGCGCAGGCCAGGCGCACTTGCTGCACCCATTGGCGGTAGGTCAGGCCGGTCTCCTTGAGAAACAGGCGGATCAACGTGCGCGAACTGGCCCCCACCTTGTCGGCCCAATACTCGACAAGGTGGCTCTGCCCCGGCGCGTCCAGAATCGCGTTGCACACCACCAGCAAACGGCGGTCCAGCGGCCAGGGGATCTGCAGCGGCAAGGTAGGTGCAGCGGCCAGTTCGCTGAGAATCAATGCCACGACATGGCTGTTGCGACCTTCGAGCGAATACTCGATAGGTTCGCTGGCCAGCACCAAAATCAACTCGCGCAACAGCAGCGACACATCCACCACACGGCAGCGGTCACCAAAACCCTGCGCCGCATCGGCCTGGATATAAATGGAGCGCATCTGCACCGGCGTCAGCATCAACTGGTCATGCACCACGCCAGCGGGAATCCACAACGCCCGCTTGGGCGGCAAAAACCACAGGCTGCCATCGGCCTCGGCGCGCATCACCCCACTGATGGCATACAACAGCTGGCCATGGCGATGGGTGTGGGGCGCGTTGTACTCGCCGCTCGCCTGGTTGCGCACCAGCGCCGTCATCACACGCGGCACGTCCTGGTAGTCGAGGTAATCCTCGCTGCGGCCGTTCACGTTGGCGGCGGGGCTGACGGTGCGTGCGTCGTGTTTCATGGCGGGTTCCCAGATTGTCACTTTGTCGATAGAAGCTGGCATTTGTCGTTTATTTTACATTGCTACGATCGCCCTGACTCCACGACCCCAGGGCCTATGCACATGACCGACACCCACAAACATAGCCTGGCAGCCATCATCGGCCTGTTGGTG
The DNA here is from genome assembly GCF_004682055.1 of Pseudomonas kairouanensis. Classification (GTDB taxonomy): domain Bacteria; phylum Pseudomonadota; class Gammaproteobacteria; order Pseudomonadales; family Pseudomonadaceae; genus Aquipseudomonas; species Aquipseudomonas kairouanensis. Next base: position 8,403 of record NZ_QUZU01000066.1, read on the forward strand.
CTGTCCATTGCCCTGCGCCCGGCCATCGTGTCCATCGGGCCGATTCTGCTGCTGATCCAGGAGCACTACGGTTTGAGCTTTACCCAGGCAGCGCTGCTGACCTCCATCCCGGATGTGTGCATGGGTGTCCTGGCGTTGCTGGCGCCCAACCTGAGCCAACGTTTCGGCACCGACCGTTGCGTGATTGCCGCGCTGGTATTGCTGGGCGGCGCCTGTTTGCTGCGGGCGGTGTCGCCGAGTGCGATGTTCCTGCTGTTCAGCACGTTTTTGGTCAGTGTCGGCATTGCCATCGCCGGCGCCCTGATCGGCGGCTGGATCAAAGCGCACTTCCCCCACCGGCCTGCGTTTTTCATGGGCATTTATGCCGCAGGCTTGAGCGTGGGGGCAACCCTGTCTGCACTGTTTACCGCACCCCTTACCGAACTTGCCCACAGCTGGCGCGTGGGGGCCGGGGTGTGGAGCCTGTTGTGTGTCACGGCGGTGATCAGTTGGCGGTGGATGGCCCGGCGCTTCGCCAGCGGCGCGCCCAAGGCCAGCGCGCAACCGAGCCGTTCCGTGCGCCTGCCGTGGGGCAACTCCCAGGCCTGGCTGGTGGCGCTGTACTTCGGTGCCAGCCAATTCGTGGTGTACGCCCTCTTTGCCTGGCTCGCGCCGGCCTCTACCGAAACCGCAGTGACCCATCTGCCCGCCGGTGCCTTGCTGGGGCTGTTTACCGCCGTATTCGCCGTGGCCAGCGTGGGCGCCGGTGTGCTCCCCGGCAAAGCCCATGACCGCCGTGGCCTGCTGGCGCTGTGCACGCTGCTGGCGCTGTTGGGCAGCGCCGGTATGGCATTCGCCCCTGGCGCCTGGCCCACCCTGTATGTGCTGCTGGTGTCCGTCGGCCTGGGCATGTCGTTTACCGTGGGCATGACATTGCCCCTGGACAACGCCAACTCCCCCGCAGAGGCCGGCGCCTGGACCGTGTTCATGCTGTTTATCGGCTACCTGGTCGCCGCGCTGGGCCCCCTGAGCTTCGGCGCGTTGCGGGACTACACCGGCAACTACCACCTGGCCTATACGATGCTGTTTGCCGTGCTGGTGTTCATGCTGTGCCTGACGCCCGTCCTCAAGCCTGCCAGCCGCCGTGCAGAGCCTGGCCACGCGGTTGTACGGACTTGAACAGAGCGCTAAAACACCTATCATTCCAGCACCGTCCAGCCCCCCCTTTTTTTCGAGAGCGTGATGACCGTGGCGTCCGCCCCTGACGACCTGCACGAGCCCGTGAGCCCATGCTTTGCCTTCGGCCCCTTCCGCGTGATGCCAGGCGAGCGCCTGCTCACCCGCAACGATTTGGCGGTGGATATCGGCGGCCGCGCCCTCGACCTGTTGATCGCACTGCTTGAACGCCCGGGTCGGGTGGTGTCCAAGCGCGAGCTGATCAACCTGGTGTGGCCCGATATCGTCGTCGAAGAAGGCAGCCTGCGTTTTCACATGACCGGGCTGCGTCGCATCCTGGGGGATGGTGAAGACGGCGCACGCTATATCAACACCCAGATGGGCGTGGGCTACGCCTTCGTGGCGCCCATCGAGCGCTCGCCCCTCGCCGCGCCTGCCCCTGCGAAAACCAAGCGCATTGCCAACGCCGTCGGCGGCCTGCCGCCACGCCCGAGCCTGATCGGCCGCGACACGGATGTGGCGTTGGTACTGGAACGCCTGCAGGTGCCCAAGCTGTTCACCATCGTCGGCCCCGGCGGCGTGGGCAAGACCAGCCTGGCGGTGGAAGTCGGCCATCGCCGTGCCGGGGATGACAGCGTGCACTTCGTCGACCTGGCCCAGCTTGAAGATGCCGACCTGGTGCCCTTCGCCCTGGCCAGTGCCCTGGGCATTGCGGTGCAGGCCGAAGAGCCGATGTTTGTACTGCTCGCCCATCTGCGCTCGCAGCAGTTGCTGCTGATCATCGACAACTGCGAACACTTGGTGGACGCGGTCTGTGCCATCGTCGAGCACATCCGCGACGAGGCCCCGGCCGTGGCCATCCTCGCCACCAGTCGCGAGCCTTTGCGGGCGCGCGGCGAACATGTGCACCGGCTTGATCCACTGGCATTCCCTGCCGAACTGCAGGACTTGAGCGGCGAACAACTGCTCGCGTTTCCCGCCGTGCAACTGTTTGTCGAACGCGTCTCGTCGAACAACGCCGCCCTGGCCCTGGCGCCCGGTGATGCGTATTTGATTGCCGACATGTGCCAACGCCTGGAAGGCATGGCACTGCCCATCGAACTGGCCGCCGTACGCGTGGCGGTGCATGGCGTGCACGCCACCCATGCCATGCTCGGCGAGCGGTTCTCCCTTGGCTGGGCAGGCCGGCGCACGGCGTTACCACGCCACCAGACCCTGCGTTCGATGCTCGATTGGAGCTATGACCTGCTGTCGGCCGACGAACGCCTGGTGTTTGATCGCCTGGCGGTGTTTGTCGGGCCCTTTGGCGTCGATGGCGGCTCGCACATTGCCGCCGATGACTGGATCGACCCGGTCACCGTGGCGGCCACCCTGGATGAACTGGTCGCCAAGGGCCTGGTCACCGTCAACCGCAACAACTTCACGGCCTCCTACCGTTTGTTGGAGATGACCCGCGCCTATGCCCGGGAAAAACTGCAGCTGCGCGGCCCCCTGGAGGTGCATGCGCTGGCTTTTCGGCATGCGGCCTACCATGTGGAGCAACTCAAGCACCTGGGCGACAGCCCCCACGAAATCTTTGCCAGCTCAACACGCTTGGGCTGCCAGCTGGGCAATATCCGCAGCGCGCTCGAATGGAGCTTCGGCCCCCAGGGCGACCCCGGCCTGGCCCTGCCGCTGGCGGCCGCCAGCGCGCAGTTGTTCCTGCATTTTTCACTGCTGGTGGAGTGCCGCACCTGGTGCTCCCGCGCCACCGAACTGCTGGAGCTTGGCTACTTCGGCACCTCGACCGAAATGGAACTGCAAGCCGCCCTGGGCCTGGTGCTGATGTTCACCATGGGCAATAGCACGGCAGCGGAAAGAGCCTTGCTGCGCGCCCTGGACATCGCCGTGAACCTGGGCGACCACGACTCCCAATTGCGCCTGCTGGGGCGCCTGCAAATTTTCTACGAACGCATCGGCGACTTTGCCAGCTCCCTGGCCTGGGCCGAACGCGCGGTGCAAGTCGGTGCCCTGATCGGCAAGCCTGAGGCGATTGCCGTGGCCGCCTCCCTGGCCGGGATTGCCTATCACTTGCTGGGCGATCAACCACGCGCACGCCAGGCGCTGGAACACTCCCTGCGCAACAGCCTGCCGTCGGAGCGCAGCCTCACCATCCACTACGGCTTCGATCATCGCAACCGCACCGGCCTGGCCCTGGCGCGCACGCTGTGGCTGATGGGGTTTGCCGACCAGGCCCGGCATGGCGCGCAACACGTCGAAGCCCAAGCCGCCGACCTGGGTCACGCGGCCACCTATTGCATCGCGCTGGTGTGGACGTTGCAGATCTACATCTGGACAGGCGACCTGGACAGGGCCGCCGACAGCCTGCAAACCTTCCGGTCCATCGCCGAGGCCAACGCCTTCGGCCCTTATGTGGCGGCCGCCATGGGCATCGGTGCCGCGATTGATATTCGCGCAGGGCAACCGGGGGATGCGGTGGCGGTGCTGGAAGAAGCCTTGGCGCGGCTGCACGGCATGCGTTACGAGTTGCTGACCACACCGTTCGAGATGGCCCTGGTCGAAGGCTTGATCCAGGACGGTCAATTCGATAAAGCCCGGCTGCAGGTCGAGGCCACCATCGCGCACTGCCGCCACAGCGGCGATGCCTTTGCCCTGCCTGAGCTGTTGCGTATCCAGGCCAGTATCCACCCCAACCCCGAGGCGTTGCTGGAAGAATCCCTGGCACTGAGCCAACAACAAGGTTCACGCAGTTGGACATTGCGCAGCGCCCTGGACCTGGCCGCGCTGTGGCACACACAAGGTCGCGGCACCGAGGCCCAGCAGTTGCTGAGCCAGTGCCGCGAGCAGTTTTGCGAAGGCTTCGACACCCAGGACCTGCGCCAGCTGCAGGCGCGCCTGGACGGGGTTACGGCTTGACGGCCGGACGCAACGGCCGGAACGCCTCGCGCAATTCTTCACTGAACAATTGCGGCTGTTCCCACGCAGCGAAATGCCCGCCCTTGCTGACCTGGCTGTAATAAGAAAGCGAAGGGTACGCACGTTGCGCCCAGGTTTTCGGCGCCTGGTAGATCTCGTGGGGGAACACGGTGATGCCCACCGGCACCTTGATGGTGTCGGTCTTCTGCGCCACGGCGCTGAAGTTATTGTTGTTGTTCTCCCAGTAGAACCGCGAGGAGGACGCTCCCGTGTTGGTCAGCCAATACAGGCTGATGTCGTCGAGCATTTCATCGCGGCTGAGCACGCGCTCGGGGTGGCCGTCGCTGTCGGTCCAGGCGGCGAACTTCTCGTACATCCAGGCTGCCGTACCCGCTGGCGAGTCGGCCAGCAGGTAGCCGATGGTCTGCGGACGGGTCACCATCATCGCACCGTACGCGGCATTGCGGCCAAAGAAGGTACTCAGCGCGTTGTAGGCCGTGCGCTCGGCGTCGGTCAGCGCCGCCGGGGCCGGCTCGCCACTGTTGATCGGCTTGACCAGTTCCGGCGGCACGGTGGCTGGCATGTTCAGGTGGATGCCCAGCAGGCCGGGAGGCGACAGGCGGCCCAGGGCGTCGGAGATCACCGAGCCATGGTCGCCGCCCTGGGACACGTAATGGCTATAGCCCAGGCGTTTCATCAGCACATCCCAGGCCTTCGCCACCCGGTCGGGGCCCCAGCCCAGCTCGGTGGGCTTACCGGAAAAACCGTGGCCAGGGATCGACGGGATCACCACATCGAACGAATCTTCCACGCGGCCGCCATAGGCCACCGGGTTGGTGAGCGGGCCGATGGTTTTGAGAAATTCAAATTGTGAGCCCGGCCAGCCGTGGGTCAGGATCAGCGGCATGGCGTTGGGGTTGGGCGAGCGCACATGGATGAACTGAATGTCCACGCCGTCGATGGTGGTGATGAACTCCGGCAGCGCATTGAGCTTGGCCTCGGCCTTGCGCCAGTCATAACCGTTGCCCCAGTACTTGACCAGCGCCTGCACCTGGGCCAGTTGCACGCCCTGGGAGGTGTCGTTGACCGTCTCTTTGTCTGGCCAGCGGGTAGCGGCGATACGTTTGTGCAGGTCGGCCAATTGCGCCTCATCTACGTGAATGCGGTAGGGGCGAATGGCGTCGGAAGCGGCCCAGGCGCCTGTGCTGCCGGCAAGCAGGGCAAGGCCAAACAATGAAACCCGGCAGCGCAGCCGGAGAAACGCGGACGAAGCGGCAAGCATGATGACTCTCCTAGGGATCAACAGGCCGGAACGGCCCATGGGCAAGCGATCAAACCATTGGGGGTACCCCGGCACGATTGCACGTAGGTGTCGGTCGATACCTATGTATGACTTGCCAGCGCAGCCGCCGGATGCTGCCATCGGCGCTCGATAAAGGCGGGAACAGACAGCGATGAGTGGGCAGGCAATCAGCGTAGGCACAGGCCCTGTTTCAACGGCGCGCGCGGCGTGGACCGTGGTGGGGCTGTGCATGCTGTTCAACGTGATCGATGGCCTGGATGCGATGGCCATGGCGTTCACGGTCAGCCGGGTGGCAGCGCAGTGGGCGCTCAACGGTGCACAGATCGGCGTGCTGCTCAGCGCCAGCCTGGTGGGCATGGCCTGCGGCTCGTTGTTTGCGGCGCCCCTGGCAGACCGTCATGGGCGCCGGCCAATGCTATTGGCCAGCCTGCTGCTCAGCGGTGTGGCCATGGTGCTGTCGTTCTGGAGCCAGGGCCTGTGCAGCCTAGTGTGCCTGCGGGTACTCACCGGAGTCGGCGTTGGCGCAGTGCTGGTGGGGGCCAACGTATTGACCCACGAATACGCCCCGCCCCACCGACGCAGCCTGGCGATTGCCTTGCAGTCGGTGGCCTTTGCCCTGGGCGCAACCCTGGGCGGTGTGTTGGCGCACGCACTCAACGACAGTGTGGGTTGGCGCTATGTGTTTCTGGCCGGGGGTGGCCTCACGCTGGTGGCTGGGTCGGCCGGCGTGCTGTGGCTACGCGAATCACCGGCGCTCACGCCTGATCGACCGCGTGCGGGCTTTGGGCAACTGTTCAGCACTGGGCATTGGCGCTGGACCCTGGCATTGGCAGCCGTGTGTTTTTTGCTGATGTTCGGCTTTTATTTTGTGATGAGCTGGACCCCGATCCTGCTGACCCAGGGCGGCTTTTCCGAGCGTCATGGCGTTACCGGTGGGCTACTGCTCACCGTGGGCGGCATGCTCGGGGCGTTGTTGGTGGGGCTGGCGGCCAACCGATGCGGCTGCCGTCGGCTGTTGCTGGGCTGCCTGTTGCTCGAAGCGTTGCTGTTGCTGCTGATGGTGGGCGCCACCCGTGTTCCGGCGCTGGCCGCCGGGGCCGGGTTGCTCGCCGGACTATTGCTGTATGGGGCTATCGCGGCGCTGTTTGTGATGGCACCCCAGGCGTTTGCCACGTCGGTGCGCACCCGTGGCGTGGGGCTGGTGCTGGCCACCGGACGGCTGGGGGCGATTGTGTCGCCCACCGTCGCCGGTGTGTTGCTGGATGCCCATTGGCGAGTCCAGGACGTGTTTACGTTCTACGCTGGCAGCCTATTGTTGGCGGCGGTGTTGGTCTGGCGAGGGCGCCAACCCGCGCCCTAGCTATTGAGGCAGGATAATCAGCTTGCCAGTGCTGCGCCGCGACTCGATATCGCGATGGGCCTGCTGCGCCTCTGCCAGGCTGTAGCGCTGGCCAATGCTCACGTTGAGCCGCCCGGTGCGCACCCAGGTAAACAGTTGCCGGGCATGCGTGAGCAAGGCTTCGCGGCTGCGCACATGGTGCATCACCGAGGGATAGGTGAGCTTGATGCTGCGCGGCATGGCAAAGATATCGATGGGCGCAATCGGGTCCATGAACGGGCCGTACAACGCCAAGGTGCCAAAGTAGTCCAGCAGGCGGATTGACTCATCGAAACCCTCGGCGCCGGTGCCGTCGTACACCACATTCGCCGCTTGCTCACCCACCAGGCGTTCGACCTGGCGGGCAATATCACCGGCCCGGCCGATCACCACGTAATCGGCACCGGCGGCCAATACCGCGTCGACTTTGTCGGCATGGGACACCCGGCCGATCACCTTGCCACCGAGCAACTTGACCATCTGCGTCAGCATCAGCCCTACCCCACCGGCGGCGGCATGGATAAAAGCCAGGTCGTCCTTTTGGATGGCGTGCACCTGGAACACCAGATTGCTGGCGGTCAGGCCTTGCATCATCAAGCCAGCGGCCGTTTCGAAGCTGATGTCATCGGGCAGGGGCACCAGTTGGTTGACCGGCGCGACGACCAACTCGGCATAGCTGCCTGGCACATACTGCCATGCCACGCGGTCGCCAGCGGACACCTCGGTCACACCGGGCCCAACGGCCACGACGATACCCGCCCCTTCCACCCCTGGCGTCAGGGGCAGCGGGTTGGCCTGCCCCAGGCCACGACGAATGCCGGTGTCCATAAAGTTGACGCCGGCCGCCATTACCTGGACCAGCGCTTGCCCGGCCTCCGGCCTGCCGGGTGTAACGTCGTCCAGCCTCAGTACCTCGGGGCCTCCAAATGCGTTGACCACTATTGCTTTCATGGGGTTCACAGCCTGCGGAATCGCTCGACACCGGGTGGCGTCGAGACCTGCCGTCATGCTGGGCAGGGGATGTATCTGCGGCATGTCGGCAGGTGGGCTGTTTGAATCGCTGTGTAACGCACACAGCGCCGGATACAGTGACTTACATTCAGACCAGGTTGAGCACTACATCGATGTTGCCCCGCACGGCCTTGGAGTAGGGGCAGGTCTGATGGGCCTTCTCGATCAGCGCCAGCGCCACTGCGCGCTCCACCCCTGGCAGGCTGATATTCAGGCGTGCGCGCAGGAAGTAGGCGTCGCCCTCGGTGCACAGGTCGACCTCGGCATCGATCGCCACGTCCGCTGGCAGCGCCACCTTCAATGCGCGCGCCGCCAACCCCAGGGCGCCGTCAAAGCAGGCCGACCAGCCGGCGGCGAACAGTTGCTCGGGGTTGGTGCCGCTGCCCTTGGCGCCCGGCAACGAATGCAGGATGTCCAGGCGCCCGTCGTCGCTGCGCGAGGTGCCACCGTCGCGTGCGCCGGTGGTGTGGACTTTGGCGGTATAGAGTATTTTCTTGGCAGTCATGGAACAGCTCCTGAGGATGAGGGAAAACGCATGCGCGATGCGTGCCCCCATCACAGCATGGGCCAGTGCCGGCCATCGATTACACGATGGTATCGGCCGGCATGCGACACCTAAGTATGATGGGCGAGCGCGACGCGACAGGGCATCCTCGTCGCACGGCGCCTGTAAATAGAGAACCGGTATGTCGAACGAATTCGATCGCGTTGTCGAGGCGCTGCCAGGCGTGGCATTCACTGCACAGGGTGATGGTTGCGTCGACTACGTCAATCAAGGCTGGTGCACCTACACCGGGCGCGACGCCAGCGAGGCGGCAGGCGCAGGCTGGCAGTCGGCCGTGCACCCGGATGACCTGCCGGGCACGGTCAACGCCTGGGCCCAAGCGGTGCTTAGCGGTGAGCCGTATCGCAAAGAACTGCGCCTGAGACAGGCGGACGGCACCCACCGCTGGTTCGTCAGCGACGGCCGGCCGATGCGTGACAGCCAGGGCACCATCACTCGCTGGTGGGTCATTTGCATCGACATCGACGAGCATAAACGCGACAAGGCCCTGATCGCCCACGCACTGGCCGAAGTCAGTGCCTCGGAAGACCGCCTGAGCAACATCATCAACGCCATTCCCGGCTTTGTGTGGAGTGCCGCGCCCGATGGCAGCGTGGGCTTCGTCAACCAACGCTGGTGCGACTACACCGGCATGAGCCTGGACGAAGCACGCGGTATCGGCTGGGCCCGTTCGGTGCACCCCGACGACGCCGAGCAACTGGCCCACTACTGGGGCACGCTGCTGCAGTCTGGCGAGGCCGGCGAATACGAGACGCGGCTGCGTCGCTTCGACGGCCACTATCGCTGGTTCCTGGTGCGTGCCGTGCCCCAGCGTGACGAATGGGGCGCGGTGACGCGCTGGTACGGCGAGAACACCGACATCGAAGACCGCAAGCAAGCCGAAATGCTTGCCGCCAGCATTGCCATCGAACGCCAGCAGTCAGAGGAAACCCTGGGCAAGGTGCGTTCGGAGTTGGCGCACCTGGCCCGCGTGGCCAGCCTCAGCGCGGTTACGGCGTCGATTGCCCATGAGGTCAACCAGCCGCTGGCAGGCATCATTACCAATGCCAGCACCTGCCTGCGCATGCTGGGGGCCGACCCGCCGAATGTGGCCGGTGCCCTGGAAACGGCGCGTCGCACCATCCGCGACGGCAACCGCGCCGCCGATGTGATCAAGCGCCTGCGCGCGTTGTTCTCGAAAAAAAGCATCACCATCGAGAATGTCGACCTGAACGAGGCGGCGCGGGAAGTCATCGCCATGTTGCTCGGCGAGTTGCAACGCAACGGCGTTGCGCTGTATCCAGGGTTCACCGATGACCTGCCAACGGTGAGGGGCGACCGCGTGCAGTTGCAACAAGTGATCCTCAACCTGATCCTCAACGCCACCGAGGCAATGAACACCTCGACTGGCCGCGCGCGGCACCTGCACGTCAGCACCGGGCTGGACGAACACCAAGGCGTTTACCTTGCCGTGAAGGACAACGGCAGCGGTTTCGAACCACTGGACGCCGAGCGCCTGTTCAATGCGTTCTACACCACCAAGAACGCCGGGATGGGCATCGGCTTGTCCATCAGTCGCTCGATCATCGAGCGCCATGCAGGCGTGCTGTGGGCCACGGCCAACGACGGTCCGGGGGCCACATTCCAATTTTCCATTCCACCGGCGGCGGACCCGGCTGCCGACGTGACCAGGGAGGGTAGTTGATGCAAAGGCCTTTACTCGTGGCGGTCGTCGATGATGACGAGTCGGTGCGTGAATCCCTGCCAGACCTGCTCAAGGAGTTCGGCTTTGCCGTCGAAGCGTTTTCATCCGGCCAGGGGTTTCTCGACTCGCCGTGTGTGGCGCAGACCCGCTGCCTGATTCTGGATGTGGCGATGCCCGGCCTGTCAGGCCCCGACCTGCACGCAGCACTCAAGGTGCGCGGCCACGCCATCCCGGTGATTTTCATCACCGCCCATGGCGATGCCAGCGACCGCCCTGAATTGCTGAGCGACGGCGTGGTGGACTGCCTGTTCAAGCCCTTCAGCGAAGCACAACTGCTCCGGGCCCTGAGCGCGGCCATGCCACTTGATTGAGCTCGCCCACCAAGGAGGTATCCTGATGCACGCAACCCATCTGATGGCCCACGAACGCAGAGCTGCGCCGATGACCGACACTTCTCCCATTGTGTTCGTGGTAGACGACGACATTTCCGTGCGCGAATCCCTGGAACTGTTGATTCGCTGCGCCCAGTGGCAGCCACGCCTGTTCGAGTCGGCCCAGGACTTCCTGGCCCAGCCGCGCACGCAGGTGCCCAGTTGCCTGGTGCTGGACATCAACCTGCCCGACCTCAACGGCCTGGACCTGCAAGCCGCCATCGCCAACGAACGCCCGGACACGCCGATCATTTTCATCACCGGCTACGGCGATATTCCCCTGACCGTGCGCGCCATGAAGGCCGGGGCCGTGGAGTTTCTGACCAAGCCATTCAATGACGAAGTGTTGCTGCAGGCCATTACCGATGCGCTGCAGCGCAGCCGTGCCGCCCTGGCCCAGCAGGACCACTTGCGCGCACTGCAAAGCGCGCATGCCAGCCTGACGCCTCGGGAGCAGGAAGTGATGGCCAGGGTGGTCGCCGGCCATATGAACAAGGTAATTGCCGCAGATTTGGCGATCAGTGAAATCACGGTCAAGGCCCATCGCGGTAAAGCCATGCGAAAGATGAAGGCCCGCTCGTTGGCGGACCTGGTGAAGATGGCGGCCTTGCTGGCAAAGCCGCTCGATTGATCAATGGGCTGTCTTGGCTTCCTGCAACAGGCTCTGGATCATCTTTTCCTGCTCGTCATACCGCCCTTCGCCGAAGTGGGTGTAGCGCACCTGCCCCTTGGCATCCACTAGGTAGTGAGCCGGCCAATACTGGTTATCGAAGTTGCGCCAGATCGCATAGTTGTTGTCGATGGCCACCGGGTAGGTGATGCCCAGCTTGCGCACCTGGTCCTTGACGTTGCCGATGATGCGTTCATAGCCGTACTCCGGGGTATGCACGCCGATCACCACCAGACCGTCCTTTTCGTACTTTTTGGCCCACTCTTTCACGTACGGCAGGGTGTGCTGGCAATTGATGCAGTCGTAGGTCCAGAAGTCCACCAGCACCACTTTGCCCTTCAGCGAGTCACCGCTCAGTTCCGGTGAATTGAGCCACTGCACCGCACCGGCCAGCGAGGGCATGGCGCCCTTGGCGTTGTCTGCCACGGGGTCGGCCTTGACCTTGCTCACCACGTAATCCAATACCTTGGGCACGGTTTGCAGCACACCTTTTTCCAGGCTGCCGACGCCTTCGGACGAGGTGCCGGCCAGCAAGGTTTTGTCAGCCCCGGTGGAGATCACCACCGCCGCCGCCAGTACCGCCACCCCTGCCCCACGGCGCAACCAGCCGGTAACCGGGATTGACACCTTGAGCCGATTGACCAGGCCACGCCCGGCAAAAATCAATGTGCCCAAGGACAACGCACTGCCCAGCCCATACGCCAGCAGCAACAGGCTGGTGTGCGCATTGGCGCCTTGCAGCATGGCACCGGTGAGGATCACGCCCAGGATCGGCCCGGCGCACGGCGCCCACAACAGGCCGGTGGCGACGCCGATCAACAGCGACTTGAGCGGGCCGGACAAGGCTCGGCTGTCGGGGTCGATGCGGTTGCCCAGCAACACGAATGGCCGCGCCAGCCAGCCGCCGATACGGGCAGAGATCAGCGACAGGGCAAACAGCACCATCACGATCAGCGCCACATGCCGGCCGGTGTTATTGGCCTGCACCACCCACTCGCTGCTGACCACCGCCAGGCTTGAGATCAGCGCAAAGGTCAGGACCATGCCGCCGAGGGTCAGCAGGATCGAGCGGCGGTTGCGGTCGACGCCGGCGAACAGGAACGGCACCACCGGCAGGATACAAGGGCTGAGGACGGTCAGGATGCCGCCCAGGAATGCGATGAGTAGCATGGTTATCACCTTTAGGGATAAAAGGACGGCCGGTCAGGCCGTCTGGTTGTCCAGCATCCGGCCCAGTGGGGTGCGGCGGCCGCCGTCTTCCACCAGCAGGTCATCGCTGGCCGTGGTTTGCACCGGGGTCAGTTGAAAACAGGTGTTGCTGGCGCAGTTGGTTTTTTCCACTGCGGCATTGGCGTGTACGGCCGTACCGGCAAGGGCGAAGGCAGAGGCCGTCAGAAAGCGAGTCAGGTGGTTCATGGCGGTGTTCCTGTATCAAGTCGTGGGGGAAAGGTGAGCACTCAGTTATCGCCGATGCAGCCGTCGCCGAACTTGAGGTAGTCCAGCACCTGGGTCTGGTTGTGGGAGTCCAGGTAGGTCATGCGGGCATTCACCACGCCGCAGGCGGGCTGGGAGTCCTGGCTCATCGACACCACGCGCTTGATGTCCAGGTGGGTGCCGTAGTTGTAGGTTTGCGCAGTGACACCAGCTTCGGCGCGGGCCGACAGGGTGCAGATGTTCAGGGCGGCAAACAGGCAGGCGGCGAAGAGGGTTTTGGTGTTCATATCGTCAGTCTCCAAGGTGGAGGCGGTATGCCTCGTTGGAAGCCATTAAATGCCCCTGAGGTATCGCGCCTGTGTCGAAAAACCCCGTGGGTAAATCGATACGTATCCACAGCCCCTGCCGATACACAGCGATACAAAAACCGCAAAGACCGACCTGGATCAATAAACCCGCCGCGCGCCTCGTCTACCCTCGCGCCTTTTTTGCGATCCGTGACCATGCCTCCCATCCTTGCCCCCGAACTGCTCGCCCCCGCCGGCACCCTGAAAAACATGCGCTATGCCTTCGCCTACGGTGCCGATGCCGTGTACGCCGGCCAGCCGCGCTACAGCCTGCGGGTGCGCAACAACGAGTTCGACCACGCCAACCTGGCCCTGGGCATCGACGAAGCCCACGCCCAGGGCAAGCGCTTCTACGTGGTGGTGAACATCGCGCCCCATAACGCCAAGCTCAAGACCTTCCTCAAGGATCTGGCCCCGGTGATCGCCATGGGCCCGGATGCATTGATCATGTCCGATCCGGGGTTGATCATGCTGGTGCGCCGGCACTTCCCACAGATGCCGGTTCACCTGTCGGTGCAGGCCAATACGGTGAACTGGGCCAGCGTGGAGTTCTGGCAAACGCTGGGGATTTGCCGGGTCATCCTGTCGCGGGAGTTGTCGCTGGAAGAGATCGCGGAGATCCGCCAGCAGGTGCCGGCCATGGAGCTTGAGGTGTTTGTGCACGGCGCCCTGTGCATGGCCTATTCCGGCCGGTGTTTGCTCTCGGGTTACATGAACAAACGTGATGCCAACCAAGGCAGCTGCACCAACGCGTGCCGCTGGAAATACCAGGCCACGCCAGCGGTAGAAAACGCCACCGGCGATATCGTCCAACAGTGCCAGCCGACCCTGGGGGTTGGCGCACCCACCGATCAAGTATTCCTGCTGCAGGAAGCCAATCGCCCCGACGAACAGATGCCCGCCTTCGAAGACGAGCACGGCACCTACATCATGAACGCCAAGGACCTGCGCGCGGTGCAGCATGTGGAGCGCCTGACCCACATGGGCGTGCACTCGTTGAAGATCGAAGGCCGGACCAAGTCGCACTTCTACTGTGCGCGTACCACCCAGGTGTATCGCCAGGCGATTGACGACGCGGTAGCTGGTCGCACCTTCGATCGCAGCCTGATGACCGACCTCGAATCCCTGGCCCAGCGCGGCTACACCGAAGGTTTCCTGCGGCGCCATGTGCACGACGAATACCAGAACTACCAGAACGGCAGCTCAGTTTCCGAGCACCAGCAATTTGTGGGGGAGCTGACCGGCGAGCGGCGTGGCGAACTGGCCGAGGTCAAGGTCAAGAACCGCTTTGCGCTGGGCAATCACCTGGAATTGATGACCCCGGCCGGCAATTTTCACTTTGACCTGGAAATGATGCACAACGCCAAGGGCGAGGCCATCGAGGTGGCGCCGGGGGATGGGCACACGGTGTATGTGCCGATCCCGGCCGAGATGGATCTGCGCTTTGGCCTGTTGATGCGCGACGTTTGATGAGCCGTGCCCCTCTCCCCTGTCGGAGCGGCGGTGCGACGCTTCGACTTGCCCGCGAAGGCTGAGTGTCAGCCGATACATGTGTGAGCTGACCCACCGCCATCGCGGGCAAGCCCACTCCCACATTTTGATCTGTGCCGGGCTTGGGAATCGAGTACACCGCCGATTCCCTGTGGGAGCGGGCTTGCCCGCGATGGCTGGG
>NZ_QUZU01000067.1 GCF_004682055.1 Pseudomonas kairouanensis
CCTGATCGACGCCATTGGTCGCTCCATGGCGGTAATCGAATTCACCCCGCAGGGCCAGATCCTCAACGCCAATGACAACTTCTTGCGCACCGTGCAGTACACCCGCGAAGAAATCATCGGCCAGCACCACAGCATGTTCTGCCACCGCAGCGAAGTGGAGTCGCCGGCCTACAAGGCGTTTTGGGCGTCCCTCAACCGCGGCGAATACCACTCCCATCGCTTTGAACGCAAAAACAAGTTCGGCAAGACGCTGTTCCTGGAAGCGTCCTACAACCCGATTTTCGACACCAATGGGCGCCTGTACAAAGTGGTGAAGTTCGCCAGCGACATCACCGACCAGGTCACCACCCTGCGCACCGCCGCCGATTCGGCCCATGCCACCTCGGTGCAAAACGACGCCTGCGCCCGCAAGGGCTCGGAGGTAGTGCAGCAAACGGTGCAGATCATCGAAGCCATTTCCCACGACTTGAACCAGGCGGCGCAAAGCATTGATGCGGTAAACAAGCAGTCCGACATCATCGGTGCCATCGTGCAGACCATCCGCAGCATTGCCGAGCAGACCAACATGCTGGCGCTTAACGCCGCCATCGAAGCGGCGCGGGCCGGTGAACATGGGCGTGGGTTCGCGGTGGTGGCCGATGAGGTACGCAGCCTTGCGGCGAGGACCAGCCAGGCGACGGTGGAAATTGTGGATGTGGTGCGCAAGAACCACGACCTGTCACTGAGCGCAGTGTCGAGCATGCAATCGAGCTTGAGTCGCACGGGGCTGGGGGTGGAACTGGCGAACGAGGCGGGGCAGGTAATCCTGGAAATTCAGGAAGGCTCACGGCATGTGGTGGATGCCATCAGCCAGTTCAACTCGACCCTGCAACTGCAATAACTTGTAGTGAGCGGGCTTGCCCCGCGCTGGGGGGCAAGCCCGCTCACTACAGGCCAAACTTAGATCGCTGCCAGGGTTTCTTTTACGGTGTGCGCCGGGTCAGTGGCCTTGGCCGCGACCTGCTGCTCTTGCTGCTGCTTCAAGCGCTCAGCCACTTGCTTGGCAATCGCGTCCTGTTTTTCCTGGGACATGTTCTGCACATCTGCCTCGGTCAAACCCTGTTCCTTGAGCAATTGCTCGCGGATGCGTTCGGCCGGGGATTTGCTCATGTAGTCGGTGAACTCCGAGCGTGCCGCAGACGTGGCGCTGGTGGCGGGCACATCAGTGGTGCTGGCCTGCAACTGTACACGGGTCTTGGCGAAGGCTTCGTCGATACGGTCGGCGGCCTTGTCCAGTTCCTTCTGCGCGGCCGGTACGGTCACGCTTTGCTGGGCGGCTTGCAGGGCACCGCTGTACAGCGCGCTGGCGGCGGCGTTCGCCGGGTCCATGTCGGAACGCTTGAGCTGCTGCACGGTGGTCACGGCTTGGGTGTTGTTGTTAACCAGCATGATCGGTCACCTGTGGAAATATTCGTGTGCCACAGGTGGAGCAAATAGCGTGCCGGGCACCAAACCCCCCCGTTTTATTGGGGATGGCGTGGCCGCGGCGGCAAGGGTTGTCCTGCCAGCGGCCAGCCATTGCCGTCAATGGGCGATGTTTTCCAACGCCAGGTTACGCGTGCGCGGCCCGAACCAACTGATGGTGATCATCACGATCAACATGCTGCTGGCGATAAACGCCAGTACCCCTGGCGTGCCCAGGTGTTCGAGGATAAAACCGATCAGCAGGCTGCTGAACACCGTGGACAAGCGGCTGAACGAATAACAGAACCCCACCGCCCGCGCACGGATATTGGTGGGGAACAGTTCGCTCTGGTACGAGTGGTAACTGAAGCTCAGCCAGGCGTTGCAGAAGGTGATCATCACCCCGCAAATCACCAACCCCACCGCCGTGGTTTGCAGGGCGAACAGGCTGCCGAAGATCATCGCGCCCAAGGCCGAGCCGACGATCTGCCATTTGTTTTCAAAGCGGTTGGCCACCTTCACGAACAGCAACGGCCCCAGCGGGTAGGCGAGGGTGATGATGAACGCGTAGAGCAGGCTGTGGGTCACGCTCACGCCCTGGCCCGACAGCAATGCTGGCAGCCAGTTACCGAAGCCGAAGAAACCGATGGCCTGGAACACATGGAACACGATCAGCATCAAGGCGCGGCGACGGTACGGTGGTTGCCAGATATCGGCAAAGCGACCGCTGCCTTGCACGCTCACGGCTTCCGGCTCCGGCTCATCCAGCGGTTTGCCGTGGTCCTTCTGGCAGCGTGTCTCAAGGTTATTCATGATCGCATCGGCCTCTTCGAAACGGCCTTTTTGCGCAAGCCAACGCGGTGACTCGGGCAAGCGCTTGCGCAGTTGCCAGATAAACAGCGCAAACACCGCGCTGCTCAACACCACCCAGCGCCAGCCGGACACGCCGAACGGCGCCTGGGGCACCAGCCACCACGACATCAACGCCACCGCCGGTACCGACAGGAACTGGATAAAAAACGCAAAGGCAAACGCCGAACTGCGCATGCGCTTGGGCACCAGTTCTGAGAGGTAGGCGTCGATGGTCACCAACTCGATGCCCAGGCCAATGCCCACCAAAAAGCGCATGCAGATAATGCCCACGGCGGACGTTTGGATACCCATCAAAATCGTAGCGACGGTGTACCAGATCAGCGCAAAGGTGAAGATCGCCCGCCGTCCGAAACGGTCGGCAATCGGGCTGAGCAGGCTGGCGCCGAGGAACAGGCCCAGGAACGTCGCCGAGGCGAACGCAGCCTGGTCGGAGAAGCCGAACACGCCTTCCTTGCCCGTGTGGAAAATGCCATCGCTGATCAGGCCAGGGCTGATATAGGCAGTCTGGAACAGGTCATACAGCTCGAAAAAGCCGCCGATGGACAGCAACGCCACCAGGCGCCAGACGGTGGCAACGGCAGGCAGGCGGTCAATGCGCGCGCTGATATGGGCGGCACGGATCGGGTCGATGCCGTCGGTAGTAGAAAGTGCGGGCATGGGCAAACTCAATAAGTGATCGGAATTTCAAACTCTTGGAACGCGTCATCCTGGGGATGGTAACCCAGCACCCGCGTGGTTTCGCTCAGGTCCAGGCGCTTGAAGCGGTTGTTGGAGATGCCATGGGCGATCAGGTGCTTCACGCCCTCGGCCTCCACCGCGCGTTGCAACAGATGTACCGCATCGCGAGGGCTGAGCCAGGCACTGAGGTCGCGAGCGTTGTTGAGGTCGTGGGTCTCGGGGAATTCAAAGGCGCCGATGCGCAGGGCAATGGTCGACAACGGCGTCTTCGCCGCATAGAAACCACAGAGCGCCTCGCCGTAGCATTTGCTCACGCCATACAGGTTGGCGGGCATCACCTGCATGCCGGGGGTGATCTGGCGGTCTACCGGGTAGCCTTCGATGGTTTGCGCGCTGCTGGCAAACACTAGGCGCTTGACCCCGGCGGCCACGGCGGCTTCGAACAGGTAAGTGGTGGCGAGGAGATTGTTGGGCAGCAACTCATCGAACGATGCGCTGGCGTGGGGAATGCCCGACAGGTGCACGATTACATCGATGCCATCGAGCAGGGCGGCCAGGCTGGATTTGTCGCTGAGGTCGGCGTGTATAAAACGGTGCTCGCCTACGGCGAAATCCGGCGCGATGCGATCAGTGAGGGTGAAGCGGTAGCGGTCTTTCGAGGCTTCGAAAAACGTCTTGCCGATTCTACCGCAAGCGCCGGTGAGCAGTACGTTGAGTCCTTTCACGGGGTGGTCCTTGTTTTAGTTATGGCCATCTAGGGCAAAGGCCTGGAAACCAGGGCGCTGGCTAAGGCGCTGGTAATACGCCTCGACCGCTGGGTAGGAAGGGTGATCCAGAGGAGCGTTGCGCCAGCGATGTACGGAGAGGCCGACGAGGATATCGGCCAGGGTGAATTCACTGCCGGCCACAAAGGCACTGGTTTTGAGCAACTGTTGTTCGAGCAGGCCCATCTTGGCGTTCCAGGCTTGCACGCCTGCCTGGATGCGCTGCGGGTCTTGGTAGTCGGGGTTCTGGCGCACCAGCGCATGGAACGCGTAGCCCCACGACGGGTTGAGTTCGGTGGCTTGCCAGTCCATCCACTGTTCCACCCGAGCCCGTGGCGCGGGTTCGGCGGGCAGCAGGTCATGGCGCTCATAGAGGCCGACGAGGTAACGGCAGATGGTGTTGGACTCCCACAGCACGCCATGGTCGTCGATCAGCACCGGCACCTGGGCGTTTGGGTTCAGCGCCAGGAATTCGGGGGATTGGGTGGGGCTGTAGCCGATGCCCCAGTCTTCACGCTGGTAGTCGATGCCCAGTTCCTGGCAGGTCCATAGGACTTTGCGCACGTTGATAGAGGAGGTGCGGCCCAAGATTTTCAGTGAATGTCCCATGGTGCTTTCCTTGCGGTGGAGAGCGGCCAATCTAGCAGGGGCAGGCGGCTACGGCGATATTTCCAAGTGGGCACGGTTAAAAATGTGGGAGCGGGCTTGCTCGCGAATGCGGTGTGTCAGTCAACTTATCTTCAACTGACACACCGCCTTCGCGAGCAAGCCCGCTCCCACATTTTGTCCGAGTAGGGCCTTAGCAGCGGGGGGTGTGCTGGTCCATCGCCTTGCCTGCCAGCAGCACGCTCAGCTCACTCAACTGGTGAATGGCCAGGGCCACATCGCGCTGTTTACCGGTGAGGTCGTCGGCGAGGTCGAGCAGCAAGGTGCTGACGGAACACACGGTTTCGTAGCTGTTGATCAGCAGGGTTTCGGTAGTGGTGTTGGGGATGATGGTGAAGAGCGTAGTTGGCGGACTTTCTATTTCTTTGATCATGTGAGCATCCTGAGATGGGCTGCCGCCTAATCGCTACTAATCGAGGGTGGCAGCTGTACGCAGGTTAGTAGACCGGTGGACACTCAAAGCCGGCGCACCCGAAGGTGCCCTGCGCACAGCCGCCATAACGAAGAGGCTCATGCACGATGAGTGACCAAAAGTCAGGCTACTAAACCCGATCACCGAGAAATTCAGCGACCGGCAAACCTTAAATATCGCCACCCAGACACACAAGCCGGCGGATTCTGACGTAAGCGTAGGCAACCGGGCAAGGCGCTTACTGCAATGTCAGCCAGGTCCTACAGGCGTCCTACGTGCTTTCCCGAATTTGGAGTTCAAACCCCATATCCACCACCGGCTTGGCCACCTTATTGCCCGCCATGATGGTCAACAAATGCTCTGCCGAGCGCCGCCCAATGGCCTCACGCGGGGTGCTGATGCTGCTCAAGCGCGGCACCATGAAGGATGACGCCGGCAAGTCGTTGAAGCCCAGCACCGCCACTCGCTCCGGCACTTTGATGCCATGGCGCATGGCTTCCAACAGTGCACCTTGGGCCAAGTCATCGTTGCCGAAGAAAATCGCGTCCACATCCGGATGGGCCGCCAGCAATTGCAGGAACAATTCGCCACCCAGGCCTACAGAAGAAGGGCGCGGCGTCAGCACTTCCAGCGCCGGGTCGTACATGCCCGCCTGTTGCAGCGCCCGGCGAAAGCCTTCGCCGCGCAGCAAGGTGCGTTGGTCCAATTGCGCGCCTATATAAGCCAGGCGCTTGCGCCCACGGGAAAGCAAATGCGCCGCCGCCGTTTCACCCGCTGCCAACTGCGAGAAGCCCACGCAGTTCACGCCGGCATTCGGGTCCAGGTCCATCATGTAGACGCACGGCACATTGCTGGCCTCGACCATTCGTCGGGCGCTTTCGGTGCGGTCGAAGCCGGTCAGCAGCAAGCCCCGTGGCTGGTAGGCCATGTAGTTGCGCAGCAGGTTTTCTTCTTCATCGCGCGAGTAGTGGGAGTTGCCGATCAGCACCTCAAAGCCCTTGGGCCGCAGTACCTGGTGGATGGCTTCGAGGGTTTCGATAAACAAAAGGTTCGACAGCGACGGCACGATGACCACCACCGAATGGCTCTGGGCCGAAGCCAGCGCACGGGCGGCGGGGTTGACCACGTAGTTCAGTTCGCTGGCGGCTTTTTGTACTTTTTCTACAAGGTCAGTGGCAACAGTGCTGATGCCACGCAGGGCGCGGGAGGCGGTAATTGGGCTCACGCCAGCCAGGCGGGCGACTTCATTGAGGGTCGGGCGACCCGTGGTGCGCAATTTTTTATCGTTCTTGGAGGTCATCAGGCGGCTTGCCAAACAAAAATCGAGGCACTAAGGTAGCGCTGTCTCCAAAAGGCTGCAAATTCTTGAATTCCGGGTTGCCTGATCCGCGTTCAAACGATTGGAGAGGATGCACGCGTCACTCCATAAAAAAAGACAAGACGGCGCGGGAAAAGCCTGTTTTTGCACTAGCCTTAGGGCGTGCAGAGGTAGCGCTATCTGCGTCCTGAGGTGTTTCATGAGTCAACCTGTTACTGCCCTGGTCATCATGGGTGTTGCTGGCTGTGGCAAGACCAGCGTCAGCGAAGCCCTGTGCCGTCTGAACGGCGCCACCGCCATTGAAGGCGACAGCTTCCACCCCGCCGCGAACATCGAAAAGATGAGCGCCGGTCACCCTCTCGACGACGACGACCGCGCCGGCTGGCTCGACATTCTCTGCGATGAGCTGCGCCGCTCGCTCAAGGCCGGGGAACACCCGGTGCTCACCTGTTCAGCTCTTAAGAAGAAATACCGCGACCACCTGCGCGAAGCCGCGCCGGGCCTGGGTTTCGTGTTTCTGGAACTGACCCGTGAAGTGGCGTCCGACCGCGTGTCCCATCGCCCCGGCCATTTCATGCCAGCCAGCCTGATCGACAGCCAGTTCGCCACCCTTGAGTCGCCCAAGGGCGAGCCGCTGACCCTGGCCCTCAACGCCAGTGTCGACAGCATCGAGACCTTGGCCGAGCAAACCCACGCCTGGTGGCTGCAACACGGCTTCGAACCTTCCAAGTAATTTTTTGCCAGAAAAGATAGCGCTATCTGCGGCAGGAAATTCAACACCCGCTTTAATAACAACAACAAACAGGAGAGACCCCCCATGTTTGGCATGTCCCACGAGTCTTACCTACTGCTTGATGCAGTGGTCACAATTATCGGGTTGATCGTTCTGATCACCAAGTTCAAGGTGCACCCGTTCATTGCACTGATCATCGCGGCTGGCTTTCTCGGCCTGACCTCGGGCATGCCCGTGGACAAGATCATCAAGGCGTTCCAGGACGGCTTCGGCGGCGTGCTCGGTTTTGTCGGCATCATCCTCGCGTTGGGCACCATGCTCGGCAAGATGATGGCCGAATCCGGCGGTGCCGATCAGATCGCCCAGACCCTGATCCGCGCCTTCGGCAAGGAAAAGGTCCAGTGGGCCATGATGTTCGCCGCCTTCCTGGTGGGCATCCCGCTGTTCTTCGAGATCGGGTTTGTACTGCTGATCCCACTGGTGTTTATCGTGGCGCGTCGCACCGGCGTGTCGCTGATCAAGATCGGCATCCCGCTGCTCGCCGGCCTGTCGGCGGTGCACGGCCTGGTGCCGCCGCACCCTGGCCCGCTGTTGGCCATCGGCGTGTTTGGCGCGGACATCGGCAAGACCATCCTGTACGGCCTGATCGTCGCACTGCCGACCGCCATCATTGCCGGCCCGATCTTCGGTACGTTCATCGCCAAGTACATTCCGGGCAACCCGTCCCAGGAACTGGTGGACCAACTGGCCCGCGAGTCGGAACACAAAAACCTGCCGAGCTTCAGCATCACCCTGATCACCGTGCTGCTGCCGGTGTTCCTGATGCTGCTTAAAACCTTCGCTGACATTGGTTTGCCGGACGGCCACATCGTACGCAACTGGATGGACATGATCGGTCACCCGATTTCCGCCCTCCTGTTGGCGCTGCTGCTGTCGCTGTACACCTTTGGCCATCGCCAGGGTATTCACTCCAAGCAGATCCTCAAGTTGCTGGACGCCAGCCTTGCGCCGACCGCCGCGATCATCCTGATCATCGGTGCCGGTGGTGGCTTCAAGCAGATGCTGGTGACCAGTGGCGTGGGCGACGTGATCGGCCATATGGCGGTGAACGCGCAGATCAACCCGATTCTGCTGGCGTGGCTGGTGGCGGCGGTGATTCGTGTGGCCACTGGTTCGGCCACTGTGGCAACCATTACCGGCGCGGGCATTGTGGTGCCGGTGGTGGGGATGATCCCAGGGGTTAACCGTGAGCTGCTGGTATTGGCGACGGGGGCGGGCTCGTTGATCCTGTCTCACGTCAACGATGCGGGGTTCTGGCTGGTGAAGCAGTACTTCAATATGACCGTGGCTGAGACGTTCAAGACGTGGACGGCGATGGAGACGATTCTGTCGGTGGTGGCGTTGATCTTCATCATGTTGCTGTCGTTGGTGGTGTAACAGGTACACCACAATCCAAATGTGGTAACCCAATCAAATGTGGGAGGGGGCTTGCTCCCGATTGCAGAGTGTCAGTCACTGCCTCTGGTGACTGACCCACCGCTATCGGGAGCAAGCCCCCTCCCACATTTATTCAGGTGGATCGGTGTCAGGCCTTAGTGACCAATCCATCCGCCCTGAACATCCCCCGAATGCCCCGCACCGCCTGCCGAATCCGGTCCTGGTTCTCGATCAGCGCAAAGCGCACATGATCATCGCCATACTCGCCAAACCCGATGCCCGGTGACACGCACACCTTGGCTTCGAGCAGCAATTTCTTGGCGAATTCCAGCGAGCCCATGGCGGCGTACTGCTCGGGGATTTTTGCCCAAACGTACATCGACGCCTTCGGATTCTCCACCATCCAACCCAATTCATGCAGGCCCTTGACCAGCACGTTGCGGCGTTGGCGGTACTGTTCGGCAATGTCTTTCACGCACTGTTGGTCGCCTTCCAGGGCGGCAATGGCGGCCACTTGCAGCGGGGTGAAGGTGCCGTAGTCGTGGTAGCTCTTGATGCGCGCCAGGGCGTTGACCAGTTCCGGGTTGCCCACCATGAACCCGATACGCCAGCCAGCCATGTTGTAGCTCTTGGACAGGGTAAAGAACTCCACCGCAATGTCCTTGGCGCCGGGCACCTGCATGATCGACGGAGCTTTCCAGCCGTCGTAGACGATGTCGGCGTAGGCCAGGTCGTGAACCACCAGCACGTCGTACTGCTTGGCCAGGGCGATCACCCGTTCGAAGAAATCCAGCTCCACGCACTGCGCGGTGGGGTTGGACGGAAAGCCCAAAATCATCATCTTCGGCTTGGGGATCGAACCGCGAATCGCCCGTTCCAGCTCGGCGAAAAAGTCCACGCCCGGCACCAGCGGCACCGATCGCACCTGGGCGCCGGCAATCACTGCGCCGTAGATGTGGATCGGGTAGCTGGGGTTGGGCACCAGCACGGTGTCGCCCTGGTCCAGGGTGGCCAGCATCAAATGCGCCAGGCCTTCCTTGGAACCTATGGTGACGATGGCTTCCGACTCGGGGTCGATGTCCACTTCATAACGGTCTTTGTACCAGCGCGAAATCGCCCGGCGCAGACGCGGAATGCCTTTGGAGGTGGAGTAGCCGTGGGTGTCTTCGCGCTGGGCCACTTGCACGAGTTTTTCAACAATGTGCGGCGGCGTGGGGCCGTCAGGGTTGCCCATGCTCAAGTCGATAATGTCTTCGCCGCGCCGACGCGCAGCCATCTTCAGCTCGGCAGTGATATTGAAAACATAAGGGGGGAGTCGATCTATGCGCGCAAAGCGGCGCGGCGAACCAAAGTCAGCCATTGTTGCCTCGAAGTACGTAAGCGCCCGGAACCGTCCGAGCGACGTCGGCCACTGCGGTGGCCTGCGGGGCAGACAATACGGTCGATGATGGCCAGTTGTCCAGATGCGTAGGAAAATTTTCTGCTTGGAGTCCGGCGCGGATATGCCCCTATACTCGATGCGGGTTTGTTCCCTATAACAAGGAGACTGTTCGTATGGATCAGCAGACAAAACAACCGTTGGAGCCACGCATGGAAGCGGGCAAAGCGCTGGTGATTGCCGGTGTTCAAGGGCGTTATTCCAAAGCCACCGTGGGGGATATCCCCAAGCTGTGGGAGTTGTTCGACACCTGTATCAAGGACATCAAAAAGCGGGTCGGCGGGGTGACTTATGGCGTTTGCCATAACCCCAAAAATGGCGAATTCGACTACATGGCCGGTGTAGAAGTCCCTACCAAAGCCGACGTGCCGGGCAACTTCGAATTCATCGAAATTCCGCCGCTCAACTATGCCGTGTTCCCCCATTACGGGCCGGTGCAGGCGCTGGAGCAGACTTACGAGCGCATCATGTTCGAGTGGTTGCCGAACTCGGGCTACAGAGTTGTGGGGGCGGATTTCGAGCGCTACAGCGCTGATTTTGACGTTCGCAAAGGCACCGGGACGGTAGAAATCTGGCTACCAGTTGGCGACAAGTAAACCCTCCATCAATACAGGGCATTCAGCCACCAAAGGTGAGTTGGAAGCCCTGTGCAGCTTGGCGTATGGCGTTGGCTACATCAGGCGCTAACCGGCAGTATTCATCTTCGCGCTTGAGCACCACTTCAAGGGTTTGCAGCAAGCCTTGAATACGCGCCTCGGGGTTTTCGACCTCACAGGTTCTCGCAAACTCAAGAATGCCCAGGCGCGAGGCAAACATGGATTTGTTGCCGGACAGGTCCAGAGCCAGTGAGTCTTCGGGAATGTACGCAGTGGTGTTCACGATGTCGTAGGCCGGCGCCAGGCGTGTATCGAATTTCACCGGATCGCTGTAGAGCACACCGAAATTCTTCAGGTGAGCATCGCCGTTACCCACGATACAGCTAAGGGCAACACTGTCGAACAACTGGTCAAGCGAGCTACGGATCTGCTCTGGCGCACAGAACAGGCGCACGGCCTTGGCGATGGCTGCGTAGCTTTTGCTGTATTTCTGCTCGGCTGATAACCCCATCAGCGTAGTCATGTCCTCAAAGCCCACCGGGTTGAGCTGCTCGTCCCGATCAAAGCGCCGCATGATGAACAGCTTATGGTTCTGCGACAGGTAAAACGGCGGCACCGGCAGGCCCGCGTCCCGCGCAATGGACATGCACAGGTATTCATTGATGGCCAGACCGGGAAACTCTTCACGCCCACTCTTGATGATCAGGTCGTTGGTCTTGGAGGTGAATTTCTGCTCGGGTGTTTGAGGCTTTTCCGGTACCAGCACCTTGGGTTGTACACCGGAAATACCCGCCCGCAGGATGTAGCGATCGACCAGGTCGGCAAAGAGATCTTCGGCACCGTCCCAGGCCAGAATCTCATCGAGATTTTCCCCGGCGGAGGGCGGGCCATTGCGCTCGATCAATTCATTCACCTGATCCGAAGACACAAACACCCGTCCAATCGGCGCACTGCTGCCCGACAGCGCCAGCAGCAACATCGGGTCAACTTTCACGGTCTTGGCGAGACGATTGCGCAGTTGTTCCAGCACGTAACCTTCCGGCAGGTTCATCTGGAAGATGGGGTGAAGCTCCCGGCGACGATATTCTTCTGCACGCACTGGCATCGACAGGCCGACTGCGCTGTTTGCCTGCGCCTTGTCGCTATAGCGAAACAGATAGTCGTCGGCGCTCATCAAGACGCTGCCGCTTTCACCCTGGGGCGTATGCACGCGCAAGCTGGGGTTATTCATTGAACAGGTCTCCCAATTCTTCCAGTGTTGGCAGGGTTACAGGCACCAATTTGAGTTCGCTGCCCAGCGCCGCAATCACACGGGCATAGGCATTCATGGAAACCGAAGGGCTTCCTTGTTCAATTTCGATCAGTTTTTGACGCGTTACGCCCGCAAGCTTCGCCAGTTCCGCCTGCGTATAGCCTCGATTGAGGCGCATGGCGCGGACTTGGTCGCCAAGACGTTGGGTGATGATCGAAGTGTCCATGTCATATATTCATTACTTTACGATAGTTAAGTCATGTATACGTTACATATTGGGTGTGTCAAGGCTGCTCCGATCAAATACCCAGCTGAGCCTGCGCTCAAACCCGATTCTCCCTCGGTATGCCTCCCCGTTGTCCATCCACCCAAGCCCCAGGTACAGGCCCATCGCCGCCACATTCTCTGCGTCCACCGATAACTCCAACCCCTTGATCTGCGGCCACGCCTGCAATGCCGCTGCGGGCAGCGCCTGCAAGCACGCCTTGCCGAACCCACGCCCTTGCTGATGCCGATCCACCTGCAACGCATGCAAGGTCGCGCTGTGTTCGTCCGCCCAATGGGGCAGGCACGGTGGGCGTTTGAGCAGCAGGAAGGCCACGGGCGTTCCGTCGGCAAGCAGGGCGAAGCCTTTGATGGCGTCGGGATGGGGATTGACCAGCAGGCTGTTCAGCGCGCAGTAGATATCACCGCTATAGGCCAGTTGCTCGGGGTGCACTTGCAGGGTGTCGAGCTGCTGTTTTTGCGCAAGGCTCAGCGTCTCATAGGGGACGAGGCGGGTTTCCATCGGGGCTGCATCCCAAATACTACAGAGAGGCGGCGATTCTAGCGGGTTTGGCGCTGATCTATAGTGAATACCGTTCGAACACTGAATCCCTGAACACAACAACCCTAAGACTCAGGAGGTTTACCCCATGGCCAGCCAACCTGCCGAATTTGAACTGTCCATCAGCCGCGTGATCGACGCACCCCGCAGCCGGGTGTTTCGTGCCTGGACCGAGCCTGCCTTGCTGCAACAGTGGTGGGGGCCCCACGGCATGACCACCCCGGAATGTGAAATGCACCTGTGGGTCGGTGGGCTGTTTCGCACCCTGATGCGCGCCCCGGATGGCAGCGAGTACCCGACCCAGGGCGTGTTCCTGGAAATCGTCGCGCCCCGGCGCCTGGTATTCACCGATGCGTTTACGCCGGGCTGGATTCCGTCAGGCAAGCCGTTCATGACGGCTGAAGTGACCTTGCACGAGGTCGAAGGCAACAAGACGCTCTACACCGCCCGTGCCATGCATTGGAGCGCGGAAGACAAACAGGCCCATGAAGCCATGGGCTTTCATGAGGGCTGGGGGCAGAGCCTGGATCGGCTGGTGACGTTGGTGACCGAAGGCATGCGCGATTAGCCAGACTGGTGAAAATTAAAATGTGGGAGGGGGCTTGCTCCCGATAGCGGTGGGTCAGTCACCTGATGCAGTGACTGACACTCAGCAATCGGGAGCAAGCCCCCTCCCACACTTGATCGACAGTGTCTGCAAGTGAGTGTTCATCACTCCAGCATCTTGCCCAACAACCAACTCCCCGCCGGCCCCGGCGGGTGGTGCCGCGACCACAGCGCATCCACCGCGACAAAGCGCGGCCAACTGCGGGCCTTGAGCTCCACCAATTGGCCGCGATCAAAACGCTCCACCAGCCAGCGCGGCAGGGGCGTCCAACCAAAACCCAACTGGGCCATTTCCATCAGCATCAGGTAACTGGGAGCCGACCACACACGGCCGGTGGCGCGGATTTCGGTGGGGTTGATGATGCTGGCCAGGCGCAGTTCGCGGTGTTGTTGCAAGGTGTCGGCCGAGATGTTCTGCAGCTTGGCCAGCGGGTGGCCGGGGGAGGTGAATAGGGCGATTTCCGTGCGTTCCTCTACCGGCGCGCCCGTCAGGTCAGGCGGGTACACCTCTTGTTTTTCGATAAACGCGATGTGTGCCCGGCCGCTTTGCACCAGGTCGATCAGGTCTTCGCATTCGGCAATCAGGCATTCCAGCTCAAGGTCGGGGTAGCGCTGTTCAAAGGTTTTCAGCGCGATTTCGAAACGGTCGGACTGGTAGGTATCAGACATGGCGATAGTCAGCTTCGGCTCCAGCCCTTGGGACAACTGGCTCGCCGCCAATTCCAGACGACTGCTGGCCTCCAGCACCTGCTCGGCACGTTGCAGCAACACATGCCCGGCCGGGGTCAGGGTCGGCTTGCGGCTGCTGCGGTCGAACAACACCACGTCCAGGTCGATCTCCAGGCTCGCGACTGCTGCGCTGACGGTGGACTGGCTCTTGCCCAGCTTGCGTGCAGCCGCTGAAAAAGAGCCCTGGGTCGCCGCCTGGACAAACGCCTGCAACACCTCATTGGAGGCCATAAGTATCGCCTTGATCGATGGTTATTGGTTATGAAGTATCGGGTCGAAGGGTAATGATGGCAACCATCTTCAATCACGGAGCCGGGCCATGACCCCCACCAAATCGATGACCGAACGCGTTTGCCAAGCCCTGGGCTTTGAGGGCCTGGCCCTGTTGATCTGCACACCGTTGCTGGTGTGGATCACCGGTCGGCCTGCCCTGGAAATGGGCGCAGTGACCTTGGGCCTGAGCCTGCTGGCGTTGAGCTGGAACATCATTTTCAACAGCCTGTTCGACCGTCTCAAAGTGCGCCTGCAGTTGGCCGGCGGCGCGTGGACGCGGGTGCTGCATGCGCTGATGTTTGAAGGCGGGTTGGTGGTGATCGCCGTGCCGTTGATCGCGGCATGGCTGAATATCAGCCTGATCCAGGCGTTTATGCTCGACATCGGTGTACTGCTGTTTTTCCTGCCGTACACCTATGTCTACCACTGGGGCTATGACGTGCTGCGCGAGCGGTTTTTACAGAAACATGCCGCCCGACGCCTCGATGCGTTGCCCGGTGATCCAGTGACTGCCGTCGGCCAACAGGCTGGCGATCGCGCCGCCGATATCGTCCGGTAGACCGGCGCGGCCCAGGGCGGTGTTATTGGCCACCATGCTGTTGAGGGCGGCGTTGTCACGAACGGCGCCGCCGCCGAAGTCG
The DNA here is from genome assembly GCF_004682055.1 of Pseudomonas kairouanensis. Taxonomy (GTDB): domain Bacteria; phylum Pseudomonadota; class Gammaproteobacteria; order Pseudomonadales; family Pseudomonadaceae; genus Aquipseudomonas; species Aquipseudomonas kairouanensis. Next base: position 14,686 of record NZ_QUZU01000067.1, read on the forward strand.
GTTTCGATGGCGCCGGGAGCCAGGATATTCACGCTGATGCCACGCCCGCCCAACTCCTTGGCCTGATAGCGGGTAAGCACTTCCATTGCACCTTTCATGGCGGCATAGGCGGCGTAGCCCGGCAGGCTGAACCGCGCCAGGCCGCTGGAAACATTGAGAATACGACCGCCGTCGCGGATCAGCGGCAACAGCTTCTGGGTCAGGAAAAACGGCCCCTTGAATTGGACGCCAACCAGTTGGTCAAACTGCGCTTCGGTGGTCTCGGCAAAGCTGGCGTGAATACCGATACCGGCGTTGTTGAGCAGAAAATCGAAATGCTCCTGGGCAAAGACCTCCTTGAGCACGCCAGCCACCTCGTCAGCAAAATCACCGAAGCTCGCGCTCTGGCTCACGTCCAGTTGCAGCATCACGGCGCGGCTGCCCAATTGTTCGATCTGGCTCACCAGTGCCTGCGCTTCGTCGGCCTTGCTGTGATAGGTGCCGATGATATCGACACCCTGCGCTGCCAGGTTCAGGGCGGCGCTTTTGCCCAGGCCACGGCCGGCGCCGGTGATCAATGCGATTTTACGGGTCATGGTGCGGTCCTCTCGGGTGATTGATGGGACTGAGTGTATTTATTCGCCCCTAACGTGATAAACAGCGTTATCCCGGAATCACTGGCCGGATAAGGCGAACAATCCCATGAACAAGTTAGAGCTGCTGCGCACCTTCGTGCGCGTCACTGAACTGTCGAGTTTTACCCAGGCTGGCGAACGCCTGGGGCTGCCGCGTTCCACCGTGTCCGAACATGTACAGGCGCTGGAAGCCTTGCTCGGCACGCGCCTGTTGCAGCGCACCACGCGCCAGGTGCAGGCCACCCAGGACGGGCGCGTGTTGTATGAGCGCAGCAAGGATCTGCTGGCGCACATGGAGGAACTGGAAGGGCTGTTTCGCCAGGATCAGGCACAACTGAGCGGGCGAATCCGAGTGGACATGCCCAACGTGATGGCGCGGGAAGTGATCCTGCCGCGCCTGCCACAGTTTATGGATGCGCACCCGTTGATCGAGTTGGAGATCAGCAGCACCGACCGTCAGGTCGACCTGCTCGCCGAAGGGTTCGACTGCGTGCTGCGAGTGGGCGCGCAGCCTGACCAGACGGTGGTAGCGCGGCGGCTGTGCAGCCTGCCCATGATCAACTGCGCGAGTGCGGCATACCTGCAACGTCATGGCGTGCCTCAAACCCTGGCGGACCTGGCGCACCACCATCTGGTGCATTACGTGCGCCCGCTGGGTTCGCGCTCACCGGGCTTCGAATACGTGCAGGGCAACAAGGTGCACCGCCTGCCCATGGCCGGTCGGATTACGGTCAACAGCACCGATGCCTACCGGGTTGCGTGCCTGGGTGGTTTTGGCATTACCCAGGTGCCCGCCTTGGGCATCCGCGAATTGCTGGCCAGCGGTGACCTGGTGGCGGTATTGCCCGACTACCCGGCGCCGTCGCTGGATGTATCGCTGCTCTACGCCGGTCAACGCCATTTGCCGCAGCGGGTGCGGGTGTTCATGGATTGGCTGGCCGCACTGTTGCAAGCCCAGCTCTAGCGTCGCGCCGACAACTGCTGCGGCGCCAGGAATGCATCGTGGAAGTAATCGCGCACCGCCTGCATCGCTGGGGTAAAGGTGCGCTCGCGGTGCCAGGCCAGGCCGACACTCATTGGCGTGACCGGGTCAGTGACGGTCAGGGTCTCGATGCGCTTGCCTTCAAGGGACCAGGGCCGGAGCACCAGGTCTGACAGGATCGCCACGCCACTGCCATTGGCAACCATGCTGCGCACCGCCTCTACCGAGCTGGTGCGCAGGCGCACCCTGGGCGTTTGCCCGGCCTGTTCCCAATAGCGCATGGCGCTGTGTTCGGCCTCATCCACGGTGAGCAGGATGTAAGGTTCTTGCGCCACATCGGCCAGGCTCACGGCGTCGCGTTCGCACAACGGGTGATGGCTGGGCAGCCACAGGCGGCGCTCGGAGTTGAACAGGATCTCGGAGACGATATCCGGGTGGGTGAGGTTGGCGGTGAGCACCACCGCCATGTCGAACTGGCCGTTGAGCAAGCCGTGCTCGATGGCCTGGCGCTCCTGCTCGAACACCTCGATGGTCACGTCCGGGTGCCAGTGCTCCATGCGTTGCAGGTGGTGGGGCAGGAAATAACCGAGCACCGTGTAGCTGGCGGCCAGGCGCAGCACACCGCTGGCGCGGTAGTCGGGCAGGGGGCTGTTCAGTGCGTCATCCACACTGCGCACGATCACATAGGCGCGGTTGAGAAAATGTCGGCCAGCGTCGGTGAGGTTCATGCCTTGGGCCGAGCGCACGAACAGTTGCACGCCGAGCATGGCCTCCAACTCCTTGATCGCGGTGGTCACCGCCGACTGGGAGATGTTCAGGTGAATGGCCGCCTGGGAAATCTGCCCGATCTCGGCAGTGGCCACAAAGTAACGGACTTGGCGCAGGGTCAGGGACATCGCTTTATCTGTTTTTCAGAAGATGGGTCATCTGATAATAGATCTTCCCAAGGGGTCAAGCCCCAGCCTACTTTCAAGCATCACTTAGGCGGAGCAACCCCCGATGCAGGCAGTGGATTTCAACTCGGACATGGGCGAAGGCTTCGGCCCCTGGACTATTGGCGATGGCGTCGATGCCGAACTGATGGCCTACATCAGCTCGGCCAATATCGCCACCGGCTTTCACGCCGGCGACCCCGGCACCATGCGCCGTACCGTGGAGCGGGCGAAACAATTGGGGGTGGCCATCGGCGCTCATCCAGGCTTTCGCGACCTCGTAGGCTTTGGCCGCCGACACATCAATGCACCGGCCCAGGAACTGGTGGACGATATGCTCTACCAGCTTGGCGCCCTGCGGGAAATCGCCCGCGCCCAAGGCGTGACCCTGCAACACATCAAACCCCACGGTGCGCTGTATATGCACCTGGCCCGCGACGAAGAAGCCGCGCGCTTGCTGGTGCAGAACCTGCAAATCATCGAGCCCGGCTTGTTGCTGTACTGCATGCCCAACTCTGTGATCTGGCGTGTCGCTCAAGAGCTGGGGCAATCGGTGGTGCGAGAGTTTTACGCCGACCGTGAGTACGATCTTAGCGGCTCCATTGTGTTTACCCGCAACGTGCGTGCGCTGGACCCGGCCACAGTAGCCGCGCGCGTGCTACGGGCGTGCCAGACCGGGTTGGTCAAAACCGTCGAAGGCGAAGACCTGTTTATCGAATTTGACTCCATCTGCCTGCACAGCGACACCCCCGGTGCGCTGGAGCTTGTAGAGGCGACCCGTGAGGCGTTGGACCACGCGGGCATCACCGTCAAAACACCACAATAAAAAACGCGTCCTTACTTTTTGCCTGCCTTTCTATAACGATTCCAAGAGGAACAGACATGGCTGAAACGTCCCCCATCCGCTACAGCTTCGGCGGTGATGAACACCTGTTTGCCGAGGTCAGCGACAGCATGTCCCTGGAGGCCTTTTTCAAGGGCATGGCGGTGACCCGTGCGGTGGAGCGCCTGGCGCTGGAGGGCGTGTTGGATGTGTGCCTGGCCAATGCGTCGTTCCAGATTCGCTTCGACCCTGACCGCATTGCGCCCCATGTGCTGCTTGACGCGGTACAGACCGCCGAAGCCCAGGCGGTAGCCGAGCGCACCTTGCACACGCGCATCATCGAGATTCCGGTGCTCTACAACGACCCCTGGACCCATGAAACCTTGATGCGCTTTCGTGACCGCCATCAAGACCCCAGCGGCACCGACTTGGAATACGCCGCACGCATCAACGGCCTGGCCGATGTGGACGCGTTTATCGCCGCCCATAGTGGCGCGCCGTGGTTTGTGTCGATGGTGGGGTTTGTCGCGGGCCTGCCGTTCATGTTCCAGATGGTCGAGCGCGAGCGGCAATTGCAGGTGCCCAAGTACCTGCGCCCACGCACCGACACGCCCAAATTGACCCTCGGCCATGGCGGCTGTTTTGGCTGCATCTACTCGGTGCGCGGCGCTGGCGGTTACCAGATGTTCGGCGTGACCCCGGCGCCCATCTACGACCCGGCGCAGCAACTGGCCTACCTCAAGGAGCACATGGTGTTTTTTCGGCCCGGCGATATCGTGCAGTTCAAACCTATCGACCGAGAGGCCTACGACTTGGCCGTCGCCGAAGTGGACGCGGGGCGTTTCGACCTGCGTATCCGCCCGGTGGAGTTTTCCCTCGACGCTTTTCTCGCCGACCCCATCGGCTATCCGAAATCCCTGCAGGAGGCGCTGGCATGATCAAGGTGCTCAAACCCGGCCTCGCCACCTCTGTGCAGGACCTTGGCCGCGAAGGCTATTACCATCTGGGCATTCCGCCGTCGGGTGCGTTGGACCAGTACGCGCTGAGTGCGGCCAACCACCTGGTCGGCAATCCAACAGGCGCAGCAGGGCTTGAGTGCACCTTGATCGGCCCCGAGTTGCAATTCCAACAAGATGCCCTGGTGGCCCTCAGCGGCGCCTTGATGTCACCGCGCCTGGACGGCGAAGTGGTGCACCAGGACACCGCCTTCCAGGTGCGGGCTGGGCAGGTGTTGCGCTTCGAGTTTCCCAAGGCCGGGGCACGTACTTACCTGGCGGTGGCGGGCGGGATCGACGTGCCGTTGGTGCTGGGTAGCCGCTCGACGTACACCCTGGGTGCCTTGGGTGGGTTTAACGGGCGACGCTTGCAGGAAGGGGATCTATTGCCCATCGGCATGGCGGGCGGTGCAGGGCGTGCGGGCAACAGCTTGCCTATGGCGTTGCGTCGATCCGTGGGCGGTGACGTGACCCTGCGGGTGGTGCCGGGGCTGTATTACGAACGCCTGAGCGATGGCGCCAAAAGCAGTTTTTTCGCCGAGCCCTGGACTGTGGGTTCAGAGGCCGACCGCATCGGCTATCGCTTCAAAGGCGGCAGTGCGTTGAGCTTCCAGCCGCGGGAGCAGCCGTTTGGCGCGGGTTCTGACCCTTCCAATATCGTCGACAGTTGCTACCCGATCGGCTCGATCCAGGTGCCGGCCGGTCTGGAGCCGATTGTGTTGCACCGGGATGCGGTGTCGGGCGGTGGCTACGCGATGATTGGCACGGTGATCAGTGCGGATCTGGACTTGATTGGCCAGATGCAGCCGAACCAGCGGGCGGGGTTTGTGGCGGTGACGCTGGAGGAGGCGTTGGAGGCCAGGCGGGTGTACAAAAAACGGTTGAAAGCCATGGCCGGACTCTTCACTCACTGAAGAAATACAAAACCCAATGTGGGAGCGGGCTTGCTCGCGAAAGCGGTAGATCAGTTACAGATCAGTTGACTGATGCACCGCATTCGCGAGCAAGCCCGCTCCCACATTTTGTCCTCTGTTGAGTCAGAACAGTTTGGTGAATAGCCAGTAGAGGCTGCCTGACAGCAGGATCGCTGCTGGCAATGTGAGCACCCACGCCATCGCCAAGTTGCGGATCGTGCGCATCTGCAACCCACCGCCATTGGCCACCATGGTCCCGGCCACACCGGACGACAGCACATGGGTGGTCGACACCGGCAACCCATACATATCCGCCGCGCCGATGGTGAGCATCGCCACCATTTCCGCCGAGGCGCCTTGGGCGTAGGTCAGGTGGGTCTTGCCGATCTTCTCGCCCACGGTCACCACGATGCGTTTCCAGCCCACCATGGTGCCCAGGCCCAGGGCGATGGCCACGGCGATCTTGACCCACAGCGGAATAAACCGCGTTGAGCTGTCGATCTGTTGCTTGAACAGTTGCAGCTTGCCTTGGGTATCGGCGTCAAAATTGCCGACCTTGTCCTTGTCCATCAGGCGGATGGTTTCGCTGGTCAGGTACATGTCGTTACGCACGTTGCCCACCGCTTCCACCGGCACTTTGGCCAGGGAGCCGTAACCTTTGACTTCATCACCGATCTGCCCGGCCAGGGCGGCGAGGGCGGGCACCAGTTCCGCAGTGGCTTGCTTGGTGCGCACGTAGGTGGAGAGGATCGGCCGCGGATCGCCCGCCAGAGGCTGCGGCGCGGTTTTGACCAGGGCCGCTTGGGTCACTTCGGCCACGGCGGCGAACTGCAATGACTGCTCGGCGGGCATGGTGCGGTTCAGCGCATAGGCCATGGGCAGGGTGCCCACCAGGATCAGCATGATCAGGCCCATGCCTTTTTGCCCATCGTTGGAGCCGTGGGCGAAGGACACGCCGGTGCAGGTGGCGATCAACATGCCGCGAATCCACCACGGCGGCGGGGTGTTGCCCTTGGGCGCCTTGTAAAGCGAGCGGTTCTTGACGAAGGCGCGCAGCGCCAGCAGCAACAGCGCGGCAAAGGCGAAGCCGATCAGCGGCGACAGCAGCAGCGCGTAACCGATCTTGATCGCCTGGCTCCAATCCACACCGCTGGTGCCATCACGCCCGTGCATCAAGGCATTGGCCACGCCCACGCCAATGATCGAACCAATCAGGGTGTGGGACGACGACGCCGGCAACCCTAGCCACCAGGTGCCAAGGTTCCACAAGATGGCAGCGATCAGCAGGGCGAAGATCATGGCGAAACCGGCGGATGAACCCACCTGTAAAATCAGCTCCACCGGCAGCAAGGCAATGATGCCAAATGCCACCGCACCGCTGGACAGCAGCACGCCGAGGAAGTTGAAAAAGCCCGACCACACCACGGCAAAATGCGGCGGCAGCGAGTGGGTGTAAATCACGGTTGCCACCGCGTTGGCGGTGTCGTGGAAGCCATTGACGAACTCGAAACCCAGGGCGATCAACAGCGCCACCCCCAGCAGCAGGAACGGTGTCCAGGTGGTGACCACCGTGCCCAGCTCGTTCATGTCGTGCATCAGGCTGTAGGCGGTGAACAGCAGGCCCATGGCGAGTACGGCGAAGAAGATGATTACCGTCGGCAGGCTGGGTTTCTTGTCCAGCCGGGGGGCGGGGGCTGCGTGGGTGGAGAGGGTCAGCGAAGGGGTAGCCATGCCGAAGCATCCAGGGTAGGGAGGATGTCGCCCATGATCGTTGCAGGATGTTACAGAGATGCTGCCACAAGTCAGTGTTTGGTTGATTGAGGGTGCCGCTGATCGAACTGACACGGCGGGATCAAAA
>NZ_QUZU01000068.1 GCF_004682055.1 Pseudomonas kairouanensis
CGCGAATGCGGTCTGTCAGCAACAGATAGGTTGACTGACCCACCGCATTCGCGAGCAAGCCCGCTCCCACATTAGACCTGCATTGCCTGGTGGATTGGGTTAGAAGTTAGCCCGCAGCGCCTCAACCCCACCGTTGTAAACACCCGCAAACAACTCTTCCACCGCCGCCTCCGTCACACCCGGCACCGGGGTGAACACGCCAGACCAAGTCACCTTCGCCGACGAATCGGTCAACGCCTCAACCTGCAGCGTCGCCAGGTAGGCGCTCACCGGAAACGGCGACTCTTCGATGGTGTAGCTGTAGGTACGCCCAACGTTATCAAAGCTCTGCAAGCGCTCGACAATGACGGCACCGTCGGCGGCTTGCAGATGACGCACGCGGCCGCCCTCGCCTGGCTCGCTCTTGACGATCAACGGCAGCCATTTGGGCAGGTCGTTGAAACCGCCGACCAGTTCCCAGACCTTGTCAGCGGATACCGGGATTTCGATTACTGCGGATGCTGTTGGCACGTTGAATCTCCAGAAGTCGTAGGAAAACGTCGCCCAGCCTGCCATGCATGGCCCATCAATGCATCATTTCCCGCAACCGATACCACAACATCCCCAACGCCAGCAGCGGGGAACGCAAGGCCTTGCCGCCTGGAAACGTCATGTGGGGCACCTGGCTGAAAATATCCAAGCCCTGGCTTGCGCCAGCATGAATGCCCTCAGCCAACAGGCGTGCGCACCAATGGGTCACGTTCAGCCCATGCCCGGAATAGCCCTGGGCGTAAAACACATTCGGGTACTGCTTCAAGCGCCCCACCTGGGGAAACCGATTGGCGGTGATACCGATCTTGCCGCCCCATTGGAACTCAATGGCGGTATTGGCCAATTGCGGGAACACCTTGAGCATTTTCGGCTGCATATACGCGGCGATATCCACCGGATCACGCCCGGAGTAATGGCAGGCGCCGCCGAACAGCAGGCGCCGGTCGGCGGACAACCGGTAGTAATCCAGGCCGACTTTCTGGTCGCACAGCGCCAGGTTCTTGGGGATCAATTCATTCGCCAATGCCACCGACAACGGCTCGGTGGCGATGATATAGCTGCCCGCCGGCAACACCTTGCCGCTCAGGCGCGGCTCCAGTTCTTCAAGGTGCGCATTGCAAGCCAGTACCAGGCTGGCTGCGCGCACCGAGCCGCTGGCGCAGCGCACCTGCACCGTGTCGCCGTGAATCAGTTCCAGAACTTCAGTGTGCTCGAAAATCCGCACACCCAGGGACTCAGCCACCTGCGCCTCCCCCAGCACCAGGTTCAGCGGGTGCAGGTGCCCGGAGCCCATGTCCACCAGGCCACCGGCATACACCGTCGAGCCCACTACCTGCGGCAGGTCCTGCGGCCCCACCAGGCGGGTTTCATGGGCATACCCCATGGCCGCCAGGTGTTGCTGCTCGCCTTGGAACGCGGCGAACTGCGCCGGGGTATTGGCCAGCTCGCAAAAACCCCAGCGCAGGTCGCAGTCGATGCCGTGGTTGCGGATACGCTCACCCACCAACGCCACCGATTCGACCCCGGCCTGCTCCAGGTAGCGCACGCCCTCCTCGCCCACGTACTTGGCAAACCCCGACACGTCGTGGCCGATGCCGCGAATCAATTGCCCGCCGTTGCGCCCGCTGGCGCCCCAACCGATACGGCGGGCCTCCAGCAGGACCACCGAGAGCCCGCGCTGGGCCAGTTCGATGGCGGTGTTGACGCCGGTAAAACCACCGCCGATCACACACACGTCGACGCTCAGGTCACCGCCCAACGCCGGCCGTTGGGTCATGGCATTCGCCGAAGCGCGGTAGTAAGACCGGGCGTGGTCGCTGGACTGCATCATTTGTTGGTCTTCACTTTGCTCCAGGCGCGGGTCATCAGGCGCATGGTCGCCGGTGTGGGCGTGGTGGAAATATAGAGTTTGTCGAGCACCTCCTGGGGCGGGTACACCTCGGGGTTGTTCACCAGCTCAGGGTCCATAAAGGCCTTGGCCGCTGGGTTGGCATTGGCATAACCCACCGAGGCGCTGACCTTGGCGATCACCTCGGGGTCCAGCAGGTAGTTGATGAATGCATGGGCTTGTTTGGGGTTGCTGGCATCGGCCGGAATGGCCAGCAGGTCGAACCACAGGTTGGAGCCTTCCTTGGGAATCGAGTAGGCGATATTTACACCGTTCTTGGCTTCCTTGGCGCGGTTGGCCGCCTGGAACACGTCGCCCGAATAACCGAAGGCCACGCAGATATCACCGTTGGCCAGGTCCGAGATGTACTTGGACGAATGGAAATAGGTGATGTACGGGCGCAGCGTCAACAGCTTGGCCTCGGCCTGTTTGTAGTCCTCGGGGTTCTCGCTGCGCGGGTCCTTGCCCATGTAGTTGAGGATCGCCGGGAACAGCTCGTCCGCCGAGTCGAGGAAGGCCACGCCGCACTGGTTGAGCTTCTTGATGTTCTCTGGCTCGAACAGCACCGCCCACGAGTCGATATGGTCGATGCCCAGCACCTGCTTGACCTTGTCAACGTTGTAGCCGATGCCGTTGGTGCCCCACAGGTAAGGTACCGAGTGCGCATTGCCGGGGTCGTTCTTCTCCAGCAGTGCAAGCAGCTTGGGGTCGAGGTTCTTGAAGTTGGGCAGTTGCGAACGGTCGAACTTGAGGAACGCACCGGCTTTCACCTGGCGCGCCAGGAAGTGATTGGACGGCACCACCACGTCATAGCCGGTGCGCCCGGCGAGCAACTTGCCCTCCAGGGTTTCGTTGGAGTCGAACACGTCATAGATCGGCTTGATCCCCGTCTTGGCCTGGAAGTCTGCCAAGGTGGTTTCGCCGATATAGTCGGTCCAGTTGTAGATGCTCACCGTCGGCGCTGCCTGGCTGACGCTACTGAATGCGGCTACCAGGGCCAGCGGGAGAAGCTTGTTCGCAAGACGCATATCGACACCCCTTTTATGGATTTTTAAACGCTCAACAGCAGGAACTCACGCTCCCAGGAACTGATCACACGCTTGAAATTCTCATGCTCGGCGCGCTTGACCGCGACGTAGCCGCGCACGAACTTGTCGCCCAGGTACTGCTTGACTGTGTCGCACGCTTCCATCCGCGCCAGGGCGTCCTCGATGGTGATGGGCAAGCGCAGGTTGCGCCGCTCATAGGCGCGGCCTTGCACCGGTGCACTGGGTTCGATCTGCTCGACCATTCCCAGGTAACCACACAGCAGACTAGCGGCAATCGCCAGGTATGGATTGGCATCGGCGCCCGGCAGGCGGTTTTCCACGCGCATCGCGTCGGGGCTGGAGGTGGGCACGCGCAGCCCGACGGTGCGGTTTTCTTCACCCCACTCCACGTTGACCGGGGCCGAGGTGTCCGGCAGGAAGCGGCGGAACGAGTTCACATTGGGTGCGAACATCGGCAGCAGCATGGGGATGTACTTCTGCAGGCCGCCGATATGGTGGAGAAACAACGGGCTCATCTTGCCGTCGGCATCGACGAATACCGGCTTGCCAGTGGCGATGTCCACCACGCTCTGGTGCAGGTGCATGGCGCTGCCCGGCTCGTCGGCCACCGGCTTGGCCATGAAGGTGGCGGCCACGTTGTGCTTGAGCGCAGCCTCGCGCAGGGTGCGCTTGAACACGGTGATCTGGTCGGCCAGGTCCAGGGCGTCGCCGTGGCGGAAGTTGATTTCCATCTGTGCCGGGCCGTCTTCGTGGATCAGCGTATCAAGGTCCAGGCCCTGGGCTTCGCACCAGTCGTAGACGTCTTCGAACAAGGGGTCGAATTCGTTGGCGGCATCGATGGAGAACGATTGGCGGCCAGTCTCAGCGCGGCCAGAGCGGCCCACTGGGGTTTTGAGCGGCAGGTCCGGGTCTTCGCAGCGCTGGGTCAGGTAGAACTCCATTTCCGGCGCGACAATCGGCTGCCAGCCCTGGTCGGTGTAGAGCTGCAAGACCTTCTTGAGCACATTGCGCGGCGACAGCTCGATAGGGTTGCCCTGTTTATCGAAGGTGTCGTGGATCACGATCGCCGTAGGCTCGATGGCCCACGGCACCACATAGGTGGCGTTGGCCACCGGGCGGCACACCATGTCGATATCGGCCGGGTCCAGCAGGTCGTAGTAGATGTCGTCGTCGACAAAGTCCCCAGTCACCGTTTGCAGCAGCACACTTTCCGGCAGGCGCATGCCTCGCTCATGCAGGAACTTGTTGGTGGGTGCAATCTTGCCGCGGGCGATGCCAGTCAAATCACTGATCACGCATTCGACTTCGGTAATCTTGTGTTCTTTCAGCCAGGCGGACAGCTGATCGAAGGGGGCGTTCATAAGGACCTCGTCATGGGTGCCCGGCTTGTATTGCCGGCGCATTGAGGTCTATCTTGGGCCGGCCGTGTAACGGCATCTATCCACTTTGCACGCAGCACAACGCACCATTAGAGTGCGCACGGGTATTCCATGACACAGGCAACCGCCTTGCGCGTACAGGCCTTTACCACCGGGGATGTGGCCACCCAATGCAGTGCGACACCCGGCTGGGTGCAGCAGTACCAGCAGATGTCCCCGGGGCATTTCGCCGGGCACATCCGCTACCTCGACCTGCAAGGCGTGCAGGTGTACGAAGAATGCATGAACACCCGCGTCGAGCAGCACTTCAATGCACCACCGGGCTCCCTGGCGTTCTGTTTCGATGGCAGCGACAACGCGCTGTATCTGCTCAATGGCGAGAGCCGCAACACCTGGATCACCCCGGAAAACTACCGCGAAGTGGCCGTGGTGTTCGGGCCGCAATTCGTGCAGCGCCATGGGCTGGACGTGGCCAAACTCGAAGGCCTGTTCATGGCGCCCTTGAGCGGCCAGCAGAACGCGCTGTTCACCCGCTGGCTCAGCGGCACGCTGACGCGCTTGTCCACGGCCATCGACCCGGTCGCCCTCACCCAGCAACTGCTGGACGACTGCCTGTTTATCCTCGACAACGCTTGCGTGGGCCTGGACCACAGCTCATTGCAAAAGCGCAGTGAAGAACGCCGGTTGATGGCGCGCATTGGCGAATGGGCAGCGGACGCGCCGGACGAGACGGTCAACCTGCTGGCGCTGGCGCAGATTGCCGGTGTGCCGTTGCGCCAGTTGCAACAGGGCTTCAAGACCTACACCGGGATGAGCCCGGCGCAGTGGTTGAGATTGCGCCGGCTGAATGGGGCGCGGCGGGAGTTGTTGGGGGCCAGCGATACCACGGTGGCTGAGGTGGCGATGAATTGGTCGTTCTGGCATTTGGGACGGTTTTCGAACAGTTACCGGGCACTGTTCAAAGAGCTACCGAGCGAAACCCTGAAACGTCACTGTTAGAACGCGGTTAAACATGTGGGAGCGGCGGTGCGACGATTCGACTTGCTCGCGAAAGCGGTGTGTCAGTCGACGAATGTGTATCTGATCCACCGCTTTCGCGAGCAAGCCCGCTCCCACATTTGGATCTCCATCAGGCTTGGGATTTGAGGAAAGTCGCCATCAGTTGGTTCACCTGCTCCGCCGCCTCCAACTGCACCATATGCCCCTGCCCCGGCAGCACCTCCACCAGGGCCTCCAACCCCTGCGCATGGCGTACCGGGATGACTGCATCATCACTGCCCCAGATCACCAGGCTCGGCTGGCGCCCCACCACATGACGCACATCCACCTTCTGCTGCCCACCTTCAAACAACGCGGTATTGAGCTGGCGCAACGCCTGATCCACCCCTTCCAAACGCTTGAACTTGAGCATGTCCTCCAGCATCTGCCGCGTTACCAACGCCGGGTCGCTGAACAGTTGGGTCAACTGCGGCTTGAGCGCATTGCGGTTGTTGGCCTCCGCAAAGCCTTGTAGGTAATCACCATTGATATCGGCCCCCAGGCCAGCGCTGGCAATCAGGGTCAGTGAGGCCACGCGTGCGGGGGCCTGGTCGGCTACTGTCAGCGACACCAGCCCGCCCATGGAATGCCCGGCCAGGTGCACGCGCTCCAGTTTCAGGTGATAGAGCAGGTCCAACACCGCTTGGCTCAGTTCCTTGGCATCGCCGCTGTGCAGTTGCTTGCCCGACTCGCCATGCCCCGGTAAATCCAGGGCGATCACCCGGCGTTCGGCGGCCAGCGCCGGTTGGTTGAACAGCCAGTTGTTCAAATCGCCACCGAAGCCGTGCACCAAAACCAGCGGTGTACCGCCTTCGCCCAGGTCGAGATAGCGCAGCAGGCGCCCGCCGATCTCGACTTTCTGCGCACTCGGGCCGCTGGCTTCAGCCTCGGCCGTATTGGCGACAAAACCGGCGTTGAAACTGTCGATCACTGCATCGATTTCCGCCTCGCTGGCGTCACCTTCTACGACGATCCCCAGCAGCGCCCCCACCGGCAACGTTTCATCACTCAACGCCAACACCCGGCGTAGCACGCCACTGAACGGCGCTTCCACACTGCTGGAGATTTTGTCGGTCTCCACATCCAGCACTTCCTCGCCCTTTTCCACCCGGTCGCCGGGTTGCTTGAGCCAGATATCGATGCGGCCCTCGGTCATCGACAGCCCCCACTTGGGCATGGTCAGGGTATGGATCATGCGGCATTCCTCTTGTCGGCGATCTTGCGCACCGCGGCCTCGATCTTCGCGGCGTTGGGGATGTACAGGTCTTCCAGCGCGTCGGAGAACGGCACCGGCGTATGGGGCGCGGTGACCATTTGGATCGGCGCGCGCAGGGACGCAAACGCCTGTTGCGCCACCAGCGCACTGATGTCAGTGGCAATGGAGCAACGCGGGTTGGACTCGTCGATCACCACCAGGCGTCCGGTTTTCTCCACGCTTTCCAGGATGCTGTCTTCATCCAGAGGGCTGGTGGTGCGCAGGTCCAGCACCTCGCAGTCAATGCCCTGGCGCGCCAGGTTGGCGGCGGCTTCCAGGGCGATATGCACCATGCGCCCGTAGGTCACCAGGGTCACGTCCTTGCCTTCACGCACAAAGTTGGCTTCGCCGAAGGGCACGGTGTACAGCTCCTCGGGCACCTCGCCTTGAAGGCTGTAGAGCATCTTGTGTTCGAGGAAGATCACTGGGTCGTTGTCGCGGATCGCCTGGATCAGCATGCCCTTGGCGTCGTAGGGCGTGGCCGGGCACACCACCTTCAGGCCGGGAATGTGGGTCCACATCGAGGTGAGCATCTGCGAATGCTGGGCGGCGGCGCGCAAGCCGGCGCCGTACATGGCGCGGATCACCAGGGGCGTGGTGGTCTTGCCGCCGAACATGTAGCGGAACTTGGCCGCCTGGTTGAGCAACTGGTCGAGGCAGCAGCCGATAAAGTCGACGAACATCAATTCGCACACCGGGCGCATGCCTCGGGTAGCGGCGCCCACAGCCATGCCGACGTAGCCGACTTCGGACAGCGGCGCGTCCAGCACGCGGTCGGGAAACTGCGGGTACAGGCCCTTGGTCACGCCGAGTACACCGCCCCAAGCGTCTTGCTCACCAGGGGAACCGGTGCCGCCCGACACGTCCTGGCCGATAATGAACACGCTCTGGTCACGGCGCATTTCCTGGGCCAGGGCTTCGTTGATTGCCTGCTGGTAGCTGATTTTGCGAGCCATAGGATTCTCTCCGGATATTGTTGTTATTAGGGGTAGGCGACGTAGACATCGCTGAGCAGGTCAGCGGCCTGGGGCTTGGGATCGGACTTGGCACGGCGCACGGCGTCTTCGATCAGCTGCGCGACTTCACCGTCGATGCGTTCGAATTGCGCCGCCTCCAGCCAGCCTTCGGCGTTGCAGCGTTGGCGGAACAGCGCCAGGCAGTCGGCGCTTTCGCGCAGGTTCTTCACCTCATCGGGGCCGCGATAGGTTTGGGCATCGCCCTCGAAGTGGCCGTAGAAGCGGCTCAGTTTGACTTCCACCAAGGTTGGGCCATCGCCTTTGCGCGCACGTTCAACGGCCACACCCAGGGCCTGGTGCACGGCGAAGAAATCATTGCCGTCGACAATCACCCCCGGCATGCCAAAGCCCACGGCGCGCTCGGCGATGTCCTTGCAGGCCACCGACCAACCGGAGCCGGTAGCCTCGGCATAGCCGTTGTTTTCGGCAACGAACAGGCACGGCAGCTTCATGATCGCGGCCAGGTTCATCGCTTCGAATACCGCGCCCTCATTGGAGCCGCCGTCGCCAAAAAACGCCACGGCCACGCCCTGACTGCCCTTGAGCTTTGACGCCAGCGCGGCACCTGCGGCCAGCGGTGCTCCGGCACCGACAATGCCGTTGGCACCGAGCATGCCCTTCTCCTGGTCGGCGATGTGCATGGAACCGCCCTTGCCGCCGCACACGCCAGTCTTCTTGCCGTAGATCTCGGCCATCATGCCGAACACATCCACGCCCTTGGCGATGCAATGGCCGTGGCCACGGTGGTTGGAGGCGATGCAGTCTTCATCGTTGAGGTGGGCCATCACCCCCGCAGCGCTGGCCTCTTGGCCCGCATAGAGGTGCACGAAACCAGGGATCTCGCCGGTGGCGAATTCCACATGCAGGCGTTCTTCGAAATCACGGATGGTGCGCATCACGGTGTAGGCATGCAGCAATTGATCGGTGGTCAGGTGAGTGGACATCTTGTTGTTCTCCAGGTTGTCTCGACGCACAAAAGGCTGATGGTGTTCAGCTACAAGGCCTTCAGCACAGCCTGTGCCAAGGCCTGAAAAAACCTGGCAAAGCCTTGACCCAGAGCAGTTGTCGCACTGCCCTGCCCTGCACAGAATGAGACGGGCCATTGCAACTCGCAGGCGGCGTCTCAGCCACAATGAGACGCTGCGTCTCAGGCCGGGCTGTTGGTCAGGCCGAACTTGTCCCGCGCGCCCCATGCGCGCTTAATGGCGGGCATAACAACAAAGATCGAGAACCGGAGGCCTTATGCTCGCCGCGAACTCCAGAGAGCACGTCGACTGCGTCAGTCGCGTGGTCCGCAATGCCGATCGCCTGCCCCAGGCGCCGGTGCCATCGCTGATCTTCGACTCGTGGCGACGCTCCATGGAGCAACACCACCTCGACCCCGGTTCCCTGCAGGGGCCGCGCATCCTCACCGAACCCTTGCTCAAGGAATGCCGCGAGCGCGCCGAACTGTTCATGCGCATCGCAAGCGAGGCTGTCGGCCAACTGCACCACCGCGTGCGCCAGGCTGATTACTGCGTAATGCTTACCGACGCCCAGGGCCAGACCATCGACCACCGGGTGGACACCGCGATTCGTAACGACTGCCGCAAGGCCGGGTTGTACCTGGGCACTTGCTGGTCGGAAGCCGAAGAAGGCACTTGCGGCGTGGCCACGGTGCTCACCAGCAAAGCCGCCGTGACCGTACACAAGCGTGATCACTTTCGTGCGGCGTTCATCGGCCTGACCTGCTCCGCCGCACCGATCTTCGACCCACAGGGCAACCTGCTGGGGGTGATGGACGCCTCCGCACTCAAGTCCCCGGATGACCGGCGCAGCCAGCACCTGGTGCGCCAGATGGTGGCGCAAAGTGCCGAGGCCATCGAAAACGCCTTCTTCATGCACAGCGCCCGCCAGCATTGGGTGCTGCAAGCCCACAGCACACCGGGCTACGTCGATAGCCAGCCCGACCTGCTGCTGGCCTGGGACCAGGATGGACGCCTGCAAGCGTTGAACAGCAAGGCACGCCAGGCCCTGCGCCTGCGCTTTGGCCAGGTACCGGCGCATATCGGCGAAGTGTTCGACCTGGATGCGTTGCGTGCCGTCACCGATCAATCCGCCCAGCAACTGCATTGGCTGGGGGAAGCTGGAACGCTGCACGTACGGGTCAACGCACCTCGTCGCAAGCCGGCGCAGGCGGCTTTGACCCCTTTGGTGGATGCCCGCGTGGAAGAACACCTGCGCCTGGCCGTGCGGGTCAAAGACCGCAACCTGCCGGTGCTGGTACAAGGCGAAACCGGCGCAGGCAAGGAAGTGTTCGCCCACCAGTTGCATGAACGCAGCGCTCGTCGCACCGGCCCATTTGTGGCGGTGAACTGTGCAGCTATCCCTGAGAACCTGATCGAGAGCGAGCTGTTTGGCTACGTGGCCGGGGCGTTTACCGGCGCGTCCAGCAAAGGCATGCCAGGGCTGCTGGTGCAGGCGGATGGGGGCACCTTGTTCCTCGATGAAATCGGCGACATGCCCCTGGGCTTGCAAACTCGCTTGCTGCGGGTGATGGCCGAGGGCGAAGTAGCACCGTTGGGCTCAGCGAAAACCCGCAGCGTGAACATCCAGATCATCGCCGCCAGCCACCGCGACTTGGCCGCATTGGTGAGCGAAGGCCGCTTTCGTGAAGACCTGTACTTTCGCCTCGGCTGTGCGCGCTTCTGCCTGCCGCCGTTGCGTGAGCGCACCGACAAGCTGGCGTTGATCAATCGTTTGCTGGAGCAGGAAACACGCAACAGCGGGGTCTCGGTGGGTATCGGCCAGGCCGCGCTGGCGTTGCTGCTGGGGTATGCCTGGCCGGGCAATGTGCGGCAACTGCGGCATGTGTTGGCGTATGCGTGTGCAGTGTGTGAAGGCGGCACGGTGCAGGTGGCGGATTTGCCGGTGGAGGTGCGGGGGGAGCAGATTGAGGAGTTGGTTGAACAGAGCGTGAGTCCGGAACGACAGAGGGTGCTGGATGCGTTAATTCGCCATCGCTGGAAGCCCTTGCCGACCGCGCAGGCGCTGGGAATCTCCCGAGCAACCCTCTATCGCCGGGTCAACCAACTGGGCATCGACATGCCCAACAAAACCACCTGACACCGTGGGATCAAAAATGTGGGAGGGGGCTTGCTCCCGATAGCGGTATGTCAGGCAATGAGTTGTTATCTGATCCTCCGCTATCGGGAGCAAGCCTCCTCCCACATGGTGTTGCATTTCACAGTTGAGATCTCAGCGGTAGACGAGACCGCCATCGATCAGCGGCGCCTGCCCGGTCATGTAGTCCGCATCCGGCCCAGCCAGGAATGACACCAACCCCGCCACATCCTCCGGCGTTTCCGCCCGGCCCAACGCAATGCCATCCACATACTTCTTGTACGTCGCCCCCACCTCAGCGCCGGTAATCTCGGCCATGCGCTTGTCAATTTCCACCCACATATCGGTGCCGACCACGCCAGGGCAGTAGGCGTTCACGGTGATACCGGCGCTGGCCAGTTCCTTGGCCGCCGCCTGGGTCAACGCCCGCACGGCGAACTTGGTAGCCGAGTACACGCCGAGCAACGCAAAGCCTTCATGGCCAGCGATGGAGCAGGCATTGATGATCTTGCCCTTCTGTTTCAGCGCCTTGAACTTCTTGCCGGCTGCCTGGATGCCCCACAACACGCCCTGCACGTTGATGCCCAAAGTACGCTCAACCTGCTCCGGGCTCACGTCCAGCAGCGAGTCGATCTGCGCAACCCCGGCGTTGTTGACGATGATGTCGAAGCCCCCCAGGGTTTGGTGGGCGTGTTCCACCGCTGCTACCACCTGCTCGCGCTTGGACACATCGGCGATGAATACCGAGGCCTTGCGCCCCAGGGCCACCACTTCGGCCGCCACGGCTTCGAGCTTGGCGCCATTGATGTCCACCAGGGCGATAGCGGCGCCGTCTTGTGCCAGGCGCAACGCAATGGCCCGGCCGATGCCTTGCCCGGCGCCGGTGACCAGCGCAACTTTTCCAGCAATAGCCATGACAATCTCCTGCATTCGATGAGGGAAGCCTTGTCTATCGCAGGTCTATGCCTTGGCTGTCGAGGCGCAACCGGATTGGCATGAAGGCTGAGACGGGCTGTCTCAAGCCGCGAATCATTCTCGAAAACTTGTAAAAGTGCGCACTTATGCCTAGCTTATGCGCCCCCCGCCCTGCGCTTTAAGGCCCTGCCCCCATGGTTTTGCGTTTTCGTCCCGTTGTCACTTCACGTGTTGCCCTTGGCCTGCTGCTCAGCGGCGGTATTGGCAACAGCTTTGCGGCTGAGCTGGTGCTGCCCGAGGTCAAGGTCCAGGGCCAGGATGAATCCGGCTACCGCAGCGACACCGCTTCGGTGGCAGGCTTTGGCGAAGCACCACTGCTGGACACGCCCGCCTCGATCACGGTGCTCAATGCCGCACTGATCAAGGACCAGCAAGCGCGCTTGCTCAGTGAAGTGCTGCGCAACGACGCCTCGGTGGGCGACAGTTATGCGCCCATCGGCTACTACGAAAACTTTGTGGTGCGTGGTTTCTCGCTGAACGCGGCGAGCAGCTACAAGATTAACGGGCGCACCATTACCGGCGAGCAGAACGTGGCGCTGGAAAACAAGCAGCAAGTGGAAGTGCTCAAGGGCCTGGCTGGTTTGCAAAGCGGGATTTCCGAGCCCAGCGGCGTGATCAACTACGTGACCAAGCGCCCGGAAGATGTACGCTCGGTGACGGTAGCCACCGATGACCGGGGCACTGGCTACATGGCCGCCGACGTGGGCGGCTGGTTTGGCAGCGAGCAGCAGTTCGGCTTGCGCGCCAACGTCGCCCATGAGGATCTGCATTCCTATGTAGAACATGCCAACGGCCAGCGCGACTTCCTGTCCCTGGCCTTCGACTGGAACATCAGCCCCGACGCCGTGCTGCAACTGGATGCCGAATACCAGAACAAGCAACAGCGTTCGGTGCCCGGCTACCAGCTGTTGGGCGGCACCGACGTACCCAACGATGCCTCGCCGAAAAAACTGCTGGGGCACCAGAGCGGCTCCAAGCAGGTGGGGATTGATTCGCTGAACCTCAACGGCAACTTCGAGTACCGCTTCAGCGACCAGTGGAAAGGCAACGTGAGCGCCGCCCGCAGCAAGGTGGTGATCGACGACTACAGCTCGTTTGCCTACGGTTGCTTTTACGTGACCGGCTGCGAGGCCGCCACCTTCGGCCCTACGGGCGACTACGACGTCTACGACTACCGCAGCCCCGACGACACCCGCCGCGACGACGAAGTGCAGGCGGCCATGACCGGGCTGTTCGAGGCGGGAGGCCTGGGCCATGAACTGACCTTCGGCACCAGCGCCTTTCGCCGCGTAGTGGACAAGCGCAAGTCGGTCAACGAATACATCGGCAGCACTAACATCAATGTCGATGCGCCCACCTTTACCCCTACTGACGTGCCGCTGAACGACAAGCACCGCCGTCTCGACAGCCGCCAGTACGGCCTGTTCGTCACCG
Source organism: Pseudomonas kairouanensis (assembly GCF_004682055.1). Lineage (GTDB taxonomy): Bacteria > Pseudomonadota > Gammaproteobacteria > Pseudomonadales > Pseudomonadaceae > Aquipseudomonas > Aquipseudomonas kairouanensis. Next base: position 13,167 of record NZ_QUZU01000068.1, read on the forward strand.
ATCGCATCCGTTTTAACGAACAATGGCAAACCATCATCGGTGGCCGCGAAGTGCGCCTGGATGAAAAGGCCTTTGATAAAGACGGCAATCAGGAACGCCACACCCAAACCTACGAATTCCTGCCCCAGGCATCGTTGATCTACAAACCGGTGCAAAACGTGTCGCTGTACACCAGCTACAGCAAGGGCTTGTCCCTGGGCGGTGAAGCCCCATGGACCACCAGCAACGACGGTGAAACCCTGGCCCCCACGACCTCACGCCAAATTGAAGCCGGAGTGAAATACGACTGGCGGCGCATCAGCTTCGCAGCCGCGGTATTCCAAACCCGCCAGGCTTATCAATACGCCAAGCCGAACGGCCCGGACGCGTTCATCTACGTGCAACAGGGCGAGCAGAAGAACACCGGTGTGGAGTTGTCGGCCAATGGCTGGGCCACCGAGCGCTTGCAGATCGCGACCAGCGTGGCAGCGATTCGCGCACGGGTCACCGGCAGCGGCACCCCGGAATACGAAGGCCACCAGGCGATCAACGTGCCTAAGCTGCGGGCCAGTGTGTATGCCGATTATGCGTTGCCCTGGGTGAATGGGCTGGCGGTGCTGGGCGGCGTGCAATACAGCGCCAAGAAGTACGCCGACCGTACCGGCAACGTGGAGGTGGGGGATTACGCGGTGGTGAACGTGGGCAGCCGCTACACCACCAGGGTGGACGGCTATGAAACGGTGTTTCGCCTCAGCGTCGACAACCTGTTCGACAAGCGCTACTGGCGCGACGTGGGCGAATACATGGGCGATGACTATCTGTTCCAGGGCGCGCCGCTGACGGCACGCCTGAGTGCTTCGGTCAACTTCTGATTACTTGGGCATCTTGCGGAAACCCACCGCCAGACGGTTCCAACTGTTGATGGTGGCGATGGCTACGCTCAGGTCGATCTGTTCCTGGGCGCTGAATTGCTCGGCCAGGGCGTTGTAGTCTTCGTCCGGGGCGTGGGTGTGGCTGATCAGGGTCAGGCTCTCGGCCCAGGCCAGTGCGGCACGTTCACGCGGGGTGAAGAACGGGGTTTCACGCCAGGCCGACACGGTGTACAGACGACGCTCGGTTTCACCGCCCTTGCGGGCGTCGGCGGTGTGCATGTCCAGGCAGAACGCGCAGCCGTTGATCTGCGAGACGCGCAGGCGTACCAGCTCCAGCAGCGGCAGTTCGATGGACAGTTTGCCCACGGCGGCTTCCAGGGCCAGCATGGCTTTCATGGCATCGGGGGAGGCGGTGTAGAAATCGGTACGGGTTTGCATGGGATAACTCCAGAACGGTGGGGATTGGTGACTAGGTTAGTCACCGCACCGCTCGGGAGAAATATCCAATTCTGGCTAAGAACAGGTGACCAATCCGTCTACAGCCCGCGCTTGCGCAGCCACTGCAGGAAGCCCTTTTTAACCGGCACGGCGGGTGCCTCTTGAGTCAGCGCCTGGGCCGCATGCACGCGGAAGTCCAGCAGCGCCTTCATCGCCTCGCCGATGTCATGCCGTGCGTCCAGGCAAGGCTTGAGGTATTCCTTTTCGATGCGGTACAGGGTGCAAAAGGTCTTGGCCGAAAAGTCCGCCAGCGCGGCCTGGTCGGACAGGATGCCCGCCTCGCCAATCACTTCGCCCGGCCCCATGCGCCCGGCTTCGAATTTGTGCCCGTCCTTGATCAGCCCCACCGAAACCACACCGGTCTCGACGATAAACAAGTGATCGCTGACCTCCCCCGCCGGCAGGATCATCTCGCCGGTGCGGTAGGTGTGCAGGGTCATGTTCTGGCTGAAGGTCTCTTTCTCATCCTGGCGCAGGGTGGAGAAAATCGACGAACGTTCCAGCAGGGCGCGGGCGGCGCTCATGGCCGGTGGCGCGCTGTTTTCGGTGGCCGACAACAGGCTTACACCCGCCGCCTGCAGATGACGAAAGGCCAGGTCGTAAAGTTGGTTGCGCACTTCGCGCTTGAGGGTCATGGCCGGGACGAAGCCGCTGATTTCGTATTCCACACCACCGCTGGCGCAGGTCTTGAACGCCACGCTGGGCGCCGGGGTGGACAGCAACGGCCGGCAACCCTGCATCGCCCGCTCCAGGGCCTCGATCACCGTTTGCGGGCGCGCATGGGGGCTCACTTGCAGGCTGACGGCCAGGCCGAACATATCCGCCGGGCGCGAAAAGTTGATGATCTTGGCCTTGGCCGCCAGGGAGTTGGGAATCACCGCCATGCTGCCTTGGGAGGTTTGCAGGCGCGTGGCGCGCCAGTCGATATCCGTGACCCGGCCTTCGGTGCCGTCGATGGAGATCCAGTCATCCAGTTGGTAAGGCTTGGTGGTGTTGAGCACGATCCCGGAAAACACATCGCTGAGGGTGCTTTGCAATGCCAGACCGACAATGATCGCCACCGCGCCAGAGGTGGCGAGTACGCCCTTTACGGGCAGGTCGAGCACATAGGCCAGGGCGGCGATGATTGCAATCAGGAAGATCACCGCGCCCATCAAGTCCTGCAACAGCCGCCCGGTGTGCCCGACCCGCTGCATCATCAACGCACCAAGCAACACCGTCAGCGTACGCGCTGCGAACAACCACCAACCGATCTGCAATGCCGTGGCGGCCATGTGCAGGGCGGTGTTGTCGGCGTAAGGCGCCACCAGCATGGGGTTCATGCCATCGTTGAACAGCACGGCGCTGAACACCGCAAAAATCACCAGGCGCGCAGCGAGCTTCCAGTTGGCGAGGTTGACCGAGATAAGGCGCCAGACGGCGATATCGATGAAAATCAGCGCCAGGGCGCAGAGCATCGGGTGTTCGGAGATAAATGACGGCATCCAGGCGACTCCAGGGCGAATGCGCAGAAGATCGCATGAAATGGGGATGGCGGGTATAGCGCAGAGCAAAATGTGGGAGCGGGCTTGCCCGCTCCCACATTGGTTTTGCGATTGGCCGTTATTCTTGCATCTGCCCAAACCGCCCCGACTGAAAGTCCTCAAACGCCTGATGAATCTCCCGCTCGGTGTTCATCACAAACGGCCCATGCCCCACGATGGGTTCATCAATCGGTTCGCCACTGAGCAACAGCACCTTGGCATCGTCATTGGCCTCAAGGCTGATCTGGCTGCCATCGCGTTCAAACAACACCAATTGCCCTTGGCGTGCCACTTCCTCGCCATTGACCAATACCGTGCCGCGCAGGATTACCAGGGCGGTGTTGCGCCCGGCATGCAGGTCCAAGGTGGCTGGCTTGCCGGCGTTGAGGCGCAAGTCCCACAGGTCAATCGGGGTAAAGGTGCGTGCCGGGCCTTGTGCACCAGCGAATTCACCGGCAATCAGCCGCAGGTGCCCGGCGTCGTTGGCCAGCGCCAGCACCGGGATGTCGCCGTCGACGATGGTCTGGTAACCGGCATCGGCCATTTTGTCCTTGGCCGGCAGGTTGACCCACAGCTGCACCATCTCCAGCGCACCGCCTTTACGGGCGAAGGCTTCGGAGTGGAACTCTTCGTGGATGATGCCGCGGGCGGCGGTCATCCATTGCACATCGCCTGGGCCGATGATGCCGCCACCGCCAGAAGAGTCGCGGTGTTCGACTTCGCCGTCGTAGACGATGGTCACGGTTTCAAAGCCGCGATGGGGGTGTTGACCTACACCGCGACGTTGCTCGGTGGGGGTGAAATCGGCTGGGCCGGCGTGGTCCAGCAGCAAGAATGGACTGATGTGTTTGCCCAGGTTGTCGTAGGAAAACAGCGTGCGCACCGGAAAACCGTCGCCGACCCAATGGCCACGGGGACTGGTGTAGATGCCGATGAGTTTTTTCATGGTAATCCTCCAAAGTGGATACACCTTAAATCCCATGACAATTAAGCGCTAGACGGCAAAATCGCCCCAGATCGTTCCACTGATGGAACGGCATACCGGCGAATAGCCACAAAAACCGCGTTAATGATAATGACTCGTAGTAATATCCACCCTCTCCCGCTCAACCTTTCGAGGGCTGCAATGCCGTTTGCCGCAGCAACTGTCGCACCGCGCGTGCTGGTGGTGGATGACCACCGCAAAATCCGCGAGCCCCTGGCCACCTATCTGCGCCGCCACACCTTTGAGGTGCGCACCGCCGAAGACGCCGCGGGCATGTGGCAATTGCTCAAGACCCAGGCGTTCGACGTGGTGGTGCTGGATGTGCTGCTGCCGGACGGCGACGGCTTTGAGCTGTGCAACCAATTGCATCGGCGCAGCAACACGCCGGTGATTTTGCTGACCGCCCGCGACAGCGCCGCCGACCGCATTCGCGGGCTGGACCTGGGGGCTGACGATTACGTCACCAAGCCTTTCGAACCCCGTGAACTGGTGGCGCGCATCAACAGTGTGCTGCGCCGTCAGGGCCGCAACACCGGGCCCGCCGCGCCCAGCAGTGGCGTGCGTGCCTACCGGTTTGCCGACTGGCAGTTCAGCGTAGCCAATGCCCTGTTGCTGCGTGACGACGGTCAGGCCATTCCCCTCAGCACAGCCGAAAGCCGCTTGTTGCAAGTGTTCCTCGAACACCCCAACACCCTGCTGCCCCGTGAACGGCTGATTGACCTGACGGCCGCCGCCGACAGCGACGTGAGTGACCGCGCCATCGACCGCCAGGTCAGCCGCCTGCGCCGCAAGCTGGCCCAGGGTGACGACACGCTGGACCTGCTGCGCACCATCTGGGGCGGTGGTTACCTGCTGGCGGCCGATGTCAGCCCATGCGCGCCCTGAAGCGGCTGTGGCCGCGCACGCTGGCACGCCAACTCAGCGTGCTGTTGCTGCTGGCGTTGTTGGCGTCCAACGCCATTGCCATGCTGTTTTTGCAACGCACCGGCAGCCTTATCCACCCGTTGTCCCGCAGCTTCAGCCTGGAACGCCTGGGCATCGCCCATCACACCGCTATCGACCTTCCCTCTGATGAAACCGCACACCTGCTGGCTGCGATGAGTACCGGTGAAACACGTTTCTGGATTGCCCCCACACCGGAAGTCGCGCCCTTTGAGCGGCGCCCGGAAGAACAACGCCTGGCCAACGAACTGCGCAACCAACTGCAACTGGATAACGCTGACAGTATCGGCATGCAGTTGGAGCGCGTCAGCGGTGCAAACGCCCGAACCCATGTGTTCAGCCCCGCCGGTTGGGCACCGTTGCGCCTGCGCAGTAGCGTAAAACTGCCAGACGGGACCTTCTTGAACGCTGTGCAATACCCCGCCGGCGCCTACGAATGGGGTCGCGTCCTGGCCTACAGCCTGCCGGTCACCACCCTGCCGGTGCTGTTGATCGTGATGTTTTTTATCGCCCGCGTGGTGCGCCCGGTGAAAACCCTGGCCCAGGCCACCGAGCGGGTAAGCCGTGGCGAATGGATCGCGCCGCTGCCAGAGACCGGCCCCCAGGAAGCCCGCGACCTCACCGCCGCCTTCAACACCATGCAGGCCAACCTGGCGCGGCATGTCGAAGGCCGTACGCGAATGCTCGCGGCCGTCAGCCATGACTTGAATACCCCCATCACCGAACTGCGCCTGCAAGTGGAGTTGCTGGAGCCCGGCGAAGGCCGCGATGACATGCTCGAAAGCCTCGCCGAACTGAGTGCGATGGTGCGCGAAACCCTGAACTTCGTGCGCGATGACGCCGTGCAAGAGCCCACCACAACGCTGTCCCTGAGCGGGCTTCTGGATGACCTGGCCAAGCGTTATCAACGCTTGCAGCAACCCGTCACCTGGCACGGTGCGCCGCCACTGAGGTTGACCTGCCGCCCACTGGCACTCAAACGCGCGTTGACCAACCTGATCGACAACGCTCTGCACCACGGCGGCAGTACCGAGATAAGCCTGGCCCGACAGGACGACGGCTGGCTGTGCGTAGAGATTCTCGACCACGGCCAGGGCCTGCCCGAAGACTGGCTGGCCAAGGTGTTCGAGCCCTTCGTACAACGGAGCGCCAATGACGGTGGCGTGGGGCTGGGCCTGGCGATTGCACGCTCGTGCATCCAGGCCCATGGCGGCGAGTTGGTGCTGGAGAACCGCCCGCCGGCCGGCCTGTGCGCGGTGGTGCGCTTGCCCGCAGCGCTTTAGAAGTTGAGCGTGGCGCCCATCCACAGGGTGCGACCGTAGTTCACGGTGCCGTAGGTTTCATCATCCAGGCGCTTGTCGGTGAGGTTATTGAGGGAGGCATTGAGGGTGAGCGAGTCGGTCGCGTCAAACGAGCCACCGAGGTCGGCGGTGGTGTAGCCCGGCGCAGGTTCATCGGTGGTAATGGTGTTGCCGGTTTCTTCGCCGTAGTAGCTCAGCGACGCCCAGGCCTGGGTGCGGTCGTTGATCGTCCATTCGGTGCGCACATTGGCTTTTTGCTCGGGTGTGAGTGCCAACGGTGCACCCTTGTTGGCACCGCTTTTTTGTTCCGAATCGGTGTAGGTGTAGTTGGCCTTGAGCAGCACGCTGTCGTTGATGTCCCATTGGCCGTTGAGTTCGACACCCTGGATGATCGCCTTGTCGACGTTGACCCGCTCCATGATGGTGTAGCCGTTCCACATGCGGTCGGTGGTGACGGTGGAGAGCTTGTCCTGAAAGTCGTTGTAGAACAGCGTCACGCCGCCCGACAGGTTGTCGCGGTTGCTCCACAGTGCCGAGACTTCATAGTTGGTGCTGGTTTCGGGCTTAAGGTCGGGGTTGCCGAACATCACGAAGCGGTTGCGGCGCAGGTAGGCGTAGTCCTCGACCACGGCGCGCAGTTCCGGGGCCTTGAAGCCACGGGCGATACCGCCTTTGAACGTCCACTCATCCGTGGCACGCCACACGCCGTAGACACGCGGGCTGACGTGGGCGCCGTACTCTTCGTGTTCATCCAGGCGCAAGCCGGTGGTGAGGGCAAAGGTGTCGGTGACCGACCATTCGTTCTCGGCAAACAGGGCTTTTTGTACGACCGAGAACTTATAGTCCACGCGGTCACCCAGGCCCTGGTTCCAGTCGGTGAGTTCGCTTTTGTTCCACTGCACACCCACGGTACTGACGTTATGGGCGCTGGGCAGCACCAGCTTGGCGTCGAACACGGTGTTCTTGATCTCGGGTTTGCGCCCGTAGATATCGGTTTGCGCCGGTGTGGCCTTGCCTTCTCGGGTGGAGGTTTCCTGGGACAGGGCGATGTCGGAGGTGGCCCAGCCCCAGCGACCTTGATGGGACAACGACCAGTGATCGCGGTTGTTTTCCTGCTCGCGGGTGGCCCAGTTGGCGCTGGTGCCGTCGCCGTTTTTCAGGCGGGTGGCGCCGGCTTCCAGCAGGATGTCGTGGTCGACGGTGGGGGTGAAGGCCAGGCGTGCGGTGAGGTCACGATGGTCGGCCTTGCTGAAGCCGTTGGTTTGCTCGATGTCATCGTCCGCCTGGCGGTCCAGGTAACGGCCCCACACCTGCAAGCCGAGGAAGTCCTCCTTGAGTGGGCCGCTGAGGTAGAACTGGGTCTGGCGTGCGTTGCCCTGGTCGCTGTGCTGGCGGGCCGAGTAGTCGTAGCCAATGGAACCGCCCCAGGTGGGCGAAACCTTGCGCGTGATCACGTTGATCACCCCGCCAATGGCGTCCGAGCCGTACAGCGAAGACATCGGCCCGCGTACCACTTCAATGCGTTCGATGGCGGCTGCCGGCGGTACGAAGCTCTGCTCGTAGCCACTGTTGCCGTTGACCCGCGACTCCCGCGCGCTCTGGCGTTTGCCATCGACCATGATCAGGGTGTAATCGGCCGGCATGCCGCGGATGGAGATGTCGGTTTCGTTGGCGCCGCCGTTGACTGTCACACCTTCCACATCACGCACGGCATCCCCCAGGTCGCGGTAAGACTTGCGGCGCAGTTCTTCGCCATCAATAACTGTGACCGAAGCCGGTGCGTCTTCAACGCTTTGCGCATAACCGGCTGCCGTGACCACGACATCGTTGAGTTCCAGGGTTACGGGTTCGTCGGCGTAGGCATTGAAGTTACCAGCGACCAACAGCGCCAGGGGTGTGAAGCGAAAAGCAGGAAGCATGGGCGTGGACCTTAGGATTGGACTCAAAAGAGAATCGTAATCATCTGGCTCCGAATAACTTGGACAAAGTGTGACATCCACTCAAGAGCCCCCGCCGCCCCCAAGCCATATGCAGATCAAAA
>NZ_QUZU01000069.1 GCF_004682055.1 Pseudomonas kairouanensis
TCAGGAGTTTCCGAGTCAACCAGAATCACTCTTAAAGCCAATATCAACGAAGACCTCTACCTAAGAAAGCTAGTACAGCAATTAAACTACTAATAAACCACAGAGCCTATTTACCATGACCACAACGGCAACTTTCGAAACCAACGAACAACCTCAAAATAGCAATAACACCTCAAAAATAGAAGACAGCTTAATCGCCTCAAGAAAAATATTTATAACTGGGGAAATTAACCACCTGCTTGCACGAGATGTCATAAGGCAACTTCACGCCCTTGCGTATATAAACGACGACCCCATCACCATCTTTATAAGCTCACCAGGCGGACATGTCGAATCAGGCGATATGATTTATGATGCGATAAAGTTTATCAAACCAAAAGTCATTACAATAGGATCTGGATGGGTCGCGAGTGCTGGCGCGCTGATTTTTGTAGCTGCTAAAAAAGAAAATAGATACTCCTTGCCTAATACACGATTCCTTCTTCATCAACCGTCCGGCGGCTTTCATGGAAGAGCCGAAGATTTTGATGCCTATTCGAAAGAAATCAACTGGATGAAGAAAAGGCTAAACAAGATATTTTCCGATGCTACCGGCCAGCCCATCGAAACGATTGAGTTAAATACTGAGCGGGATTTTTGGCTGAGCGCTCAAGAATCCGTTGAATATGGCCTCATACATAAAATAGTGACTTCAGAACATGAAATCCAATAAACCCCAACAAATCGGCAAAGCCATTCACCATGGCTTTTTTGAGCCGCACCCAGAAACAACAATTGAATTAGAGCAAAACAAAATATATACAATCAAAACAATTGACAACCTGGGATATGATGAAAACCTCGACAAACATAGCGACTACCTTAATCCGCTTTCTGGGCCATATTCCATAGGCAAGATAAAAGACAATTGCAACACGATCGCTATAAGCATTAAAAATGTTAAACACACACGAAACATTGGACTCTCATCATCGGGGCTTTTACCAGCCCACCTTTCGCCGCCTCTCAAAAAACCAGTTCTAGGCGAGCCCATAACGTTCTGGAAACTCGAAGATAAGCTCTGCAACCCCATTGTAGATGGACAGATTTCCCCGACAATTTCCTTGACGAAAAGCCTAATGATTGGATGTCTGCGATGCGTAGATCCCATAGGCACAAAGCCATTGAGTTCGCTTGACGCGGATGAACATGGAGGCAACTTCGACTGCAAGCTATTCAAACAAGGGGCTGTAATATTCTTACCTATCATAGCTAATAATGCATCCTTTTATTTTGGAGATGTGCACTATTGCCAATCTGATGGAGAGGTGGGTGGATCAGGTATAGAGGTAACCGCGGAGATCACATTCTCAGCAGAGCCCTGCATCAACCCGATACACACTGGACTACACGTAATCATAGAAGGTTTTATATATTTTTTTGGAGTAGCCAGAACAATTGAAGAAGGTATAACTAAAGCCTTTTCACAGGGACACGAAGCACTCACATCCAAAGGCATCAGTGATAAATTAACCAGGCTACTACTAGCGAATGGCAGTCAATTAAAAATCATAAAACTAGGCTTTCCAAATATCGTGGCAGTAGGTATTGACTCAAAATATTTTAGGTGAGATACCCTGGAGCACTTATGAATATTGTCGCAACCCCAAATCTAGACTTAGCCAAATCTCTTTTTTCAAACGCTTCGGCGCGTTTATGGCAAAGCTTCGACTACTTATTGGAATCCAACAATTTATCTCATCGCCCATTCGCATCATTGATAAATAAACTTCGAGACAACCCAAAGGCTCCGCCATTTTTTTCGCTGCCCACCACTTAATCTTAGGTTATTGCACTCACAGGCAAGGCACAGATAGATACTTCGTTTCAAAAATACTAGATACCGATAGCTACTCACACTATAAAAACTTATCAATACTCCCTTTCTTAAATACTCCTGACCTGCAGGAATCAGCCTATCAAAAGACAATCTACTCCGACATTACAGACACGTACAACGACGCTCAGCTTTTGCCTATCGCATTTGACTCCGCAAATGAACTCCACCTAACGAAATCAACCATTGAATCAGCGCTTCGCACCATAAAACTGGCTGACACCGAACTTTATAATGAAATTGAGTTCTTAATCAATGAAATAAGAGTATTTAGTAGCGGAAATATTCGGGCAGGATCAAACTTTAACACATTAGGACTTATTTATGTAAGCCAGAAAAACCCAGAGGATGAAGTATCCAGATACATCGAACATATCGTTCATGAGGCGACCCATAATCTTTTATACGCACATTGGACCACTGACCCTATATTCACAAATCACTCAGACACGCTTTATTACACGCCCTTCAGGCGTGACAGCCGACCTTTGAGCGCAATATTTCATGCTATGTTCGTGCTTGCGCGAACGATATACATATTTGACAGAATTCATACCAACGCGCCAGACAGCCTGGATTTTGGAAACATAAGAACAAATTATAACGAGCGTGGAAATAACGCATCATTCAAAACCAAATTCACACAAACCTCCGAAGTGATTTCAAAAAATGCGAAGCTTACTGCTTATGGCAAAATGATTTTTGATGGATGCATACAGATGGTTAAAGATTGCAAGCTGAGCATATGAGCAGACCGTTTAACATAGGCTTAGTAGCACTTGCATTTTACTTATTGGGTGACGGTGCACGAATGGTCTACGCTGCCTACTATCTGTATTTAGACATCAGCCCTTTTTTATTGATTTTTTTTGGATCTCTCATCAGTGTGATTTTTTCACTATTAAGTTCAAGGCAAAAAAACACATTTATTCAAACCACAGACGACCACCAACTCAAGAAAAAAATATTACTTTATACATTAATAAACCTAACCACTATCACAAGCTGGTTCTCAGCCTATCTTTCGCTTATTTTTTTACCCCCAAGCACTGCTTCTATGCTCGCGGTTTCAATTGGCCCGTTTATTTTGTCACTCCGAAAGCAAGCCCGACCTAGAACACTGGGCATATGTATCGCATCAGCCGCGATACTGACCGCACTCTCCACCCCTTTCAACAAGCCGGGACCACTCGCTTATTCAGATGCACTTACGAACACGTCCACTTTTTTGGGCACCACATTATCTCTCCTATGTGGAATTTCTATTTACACAAGCACATTACTTGCTGCAAAGTTGAGCAAACTCAACCAGTCGCCCTTAAAAATAAATACACTCAAAGGAATGCTCCTGCTTTCAGCCAGTGCCATTATCTGCATCCACAAAGATCTATTTTCACTCTCAACCGACAAGACCATCGATATACTCATTTTCGCCTTAGCTTTCGTCTTTCTGACCCAGCTAGCTCTACAATATGCAATCAACGCTCTAGGCGTAGAGCCCATAACGATAGGTCTGTCCTTGGCACCTACCGCCGCGCTATTAGTGACCGCAGCAGCATTAGACGACAGACTCAACAACCTCCACATTTCCACAACACTAATAAATTCAATACTCTTGATAGTGTTTGGACTTTATTATTATCAAAGCAGAAAAATTGCAGAGTAGTCTGCAATAGTCATTGTATTAAGCGCTGGCAAGCTTTAGCTGAGATATCGATACAAGACGGGGACGCCAACTGGCGAAAGATCTGAAGTCCCGCATTCTGCCAGTGGCGATTCGCATGAGTGCAAGCGCGCAGACTGGGCGTGGATGAATCAATCACAATAACCTCGCCGCGCCCATCTAATATTGATCTTGCTCCCGGCTACTGTGCCAGTTCTAAAGATGTTGTATCAAACCGCACTATCAGCCCGCCACCCGCACCACCCCCATGTCGATACCCAAATGCACCAACTCGGCATGGGAACTCACCTGCAACTTACTCTTGAGCAAGGTCAGGTGGTTGGACACGGTCTTGCTGCTGATACTCAACTGGGCTGCAATCGACCGCGCCGGGGTGCCTCTGGCGAGCATCAGGAAAATCTCCAGCTCACGCTGGGTCATGCTCTGCAAACGACGGTCGGTTGGGTGATAGGCCAACTGAGTCGCCAAATCCTGCTCGATGTAGGAGTGGCCATCGAGGATACGTTCGACCGCTTCCAGCATCACCACGGGCGACGCACTTTTAGTCAGGTAGCCCGAGGCGCCCGCCTCCAGCGCCTGGCGCACCAGCGGCAACTCGGCGTGCTGGCTGAAAAACAAGATACGCAACTGGGGCAGGCGCTGGCGTAAACGCCGGGTGGTTTCCAGGCCGCTGATGCCCGGCAGGCCGAAACCGATGATCACCAGCGCGGGCACGGCTTCCTGCACCCGCACCAGTGCGTCCTCACCACTGGCGGCTTCGCGTACGTCCACACCCGGTAGCCCGCTGCGCAACAGCCCCGCATAACCCAGGCGAACCACGGCGTGATCGTCAACCAACAGGATATTCATCGTGCCTCCACTGGCGGCGCTTTTGCTCCATGCTAGAACCCCGTGCGGTGCCGCAATCTACTACTTTGGTACTGGTTTTCGTGTCTATCGTCGCATTCCCAAGGCAGCGCGACTGGCGTGTAATGGGCGCATAACGATAAGGATTACCCCGCCATGCTGCCCGCCCGACTGCCCCTGCTGGTCTTGCTGTGCCTGCTCTGCGCCAACGCCCAGGCCGACACGCCGTTGTTTTCCGCCGACGGTTACCGCATCAGCCTGTACCGCAGCCCTACGCCCGACCAGGTACCCGGCGCGACCCTCGTCGACACCCCTGCCCTGCAAACCCTGCTCAGCCAAACACCGCCGCCAGTACTGGTCGACGTCTACCGTCGCCAATACCTGCAAGGCCGCTTCATCGAAGACCAGCCCCACGCCAACCTCCCCGGCAGCCACTGGCTGGCCAATACCGGCGATGGCGACCTCACGCCCGAGTGGCAAAGCTACTTCGTGCGCCACCTGTACAAGTTCACCGGCGGTCAGCTCGCGCGCCCGTTGGTCTTCTATTGCCGCGCAGATTGCTGGCTGAGTTGGAACGCGGTAAAACGAGCCACCCAATTGGGCTATACCTCTGTGTATTGGTATCGCGACGGGCTGGATGCATGGGAAGCGGCAAAACTGCCAGTGACGGCTGCAACACCCGAACCCTTTGAATAAAAAACCACAACAAGAAGGTGAACGGCCATGTACAAAATCCTGATCGCCGACGATCACCCGCTGTTTCGCGAAGCGATCCACAACGTGATCAGCGACGGCTTCCCCGGCAGTGACGTGATGGAAACCGCCGACCTGGACAGCGCGCTGGCCTTGACCCAGGACCACGACGACCTTGACCTGATCCTGCTGGACCTGAATATGCCCGGCATGCACGGCCTCAACGGCCTGATCAACCTGCGCAACGAGTCGCCGACCATCCCGGTGGTGATCGTCTCCGCCGAACAAGACAAGCAGATCGTGCTGCAAGCCATCACCTATGGCGCCGTGGGTTTTATCACCAAGTCCTCACCGCGCCTGCAAATGACCGAGGCGATCCAGCAGATTCTCAACGGCAACGTGTACCTGCCGCCGGACATCATCCGCACCCAGAAGAACACCAGCCAACGCCGCCTCAACGACAGCCCTGGGTTTGCGCCGGAGCTGTTGCAGGCCCTGACCCGCAAGCAGCTCTTGGTGCTGGAGCGCATGACCAAGGGCGAATCGAACAAGCAGATTGCCTATACGCTGGAGATTGCCGAGACCACGGTGAAGGCCCATGTGTCGGCGATCTTGCGCAAGTTGAATGTGCATAATCGGGTGCAGGCGATCTTGAGTGCCGGGGATATCGACTTCGGCTCGTACCTGCGCCGCTGAGCTACCTGCCATACGGAGATCAAAACTGTGGGAGGGGGCTTGCTCCCGATGAGGGAGTGTCAGTTAACACATCTGTGGCTGACACACTGCAATCGGGAGCAAGCCCCCTCCCACATTTTGGTTGGCGTTGTGTCAGGGGCGTCCGAGCAGGTGACTCATCGCTGTTTTCAACTTCATTGGCCTCACCGGCTTATGCATCAACGTATGCCCCAACTCCCGAATCTGCACCTTCAACTCATTGCTGTAGTTGGCCGTAATCATCAGCGCCGGCACCGCTCTGCCCCGTCGGGCATTGATGCGCGCCACGGCGTCTACGCCGTTCTGGTCGTCATCGAGGTGGTAGTCGGCAATCAATAAATCCGCCTCGGCATGGTAGTTGTCCACCTGGCGCGCCAGATCCTGCTCCGACAGCGCGGTGATCACCTGGCAACCCCAGCCTTCGAGCAGCGTGCGCATGCCCGCGCAGATCGCCGCGTCGTTATCCAGCACCCACACCCGCGCACCTTGCAGGCGTTCGAGCAGGGCTTCACTCATGCACGGCATCGGCACCGATTTGGGCGCAGTGGCACTCAGCGGCACTTCCACGCAAAACATCGAGCCCCTGCCCGGCCAGGATTTGACGGTAATGCGATGGCCCAGGATGCCGGCGATTTTCTCGACGATGGCCAAGCCCAGGCCCAACCCACGATCCTGGTCGGGGCGCTGTACATCGCCGCGTTTGAATTCCTGGAAAATCTCTTCCAACCGTTCCTCGGCGATGCCCATGCCGCTGTCCCACACCTGGATCAACAGGCGCTGGTGCTGGCGGCGGCAACCCAGCACCACACGGCCTTTGTAGGTGTAGCGCAGGGCATTGCTCAGCAGGTTGCGCAGGATCCGCGCCAGCAACTGGATGTCGCTGCGCACCAGTGCCGAACAGCCAACAAAGTGCAGCGCCAGGCCTTCGGCGCGGGCCAGTTCGGTGTATTCGGCGGCGAGGTTGTCCAGCAGTTCGCTGAGGGCGAACGGGGCGATATCGGCCTTGATCACGCCGGCATCCAGCTTGGAAATATCCACCAGGGTGCCCAGCAGGTTTTCCACGTCCTCCAGGGAGTTGCTCACGTTGCGCACCAGGGTTTCGTTGGGGCGTTCCAGCAACGCGCTGGTAAACAGCCGCGCGGCGTTCAGCGGTTGCAGCAGGTCGTGGCTGACGGCGGCAAGGAATTTGGTTTTCGACAGATTGGCCTTTTCCGCCTCTTGCTTGGCTTCGCGCAGGCGGGTTTCCATGCGCCGGCGCTCGTCGATTTCCTGCAGCAACTGGTCGTTGAGCGAAGTGAGTTCCGAGGTGCGCTGGGCCACCCGCTGCTCCAGGTGTTGATAGGCCTGGTGCAAGGCTTCGGCGGTGCGGCGGCGCTCGGTAATGTCGCGGATCAGCACGAAGATGCCCACCACTTCGCCGCTGGCCAACATGTTGGGCACGTAGGAACGCAGCATGTAGCGTTCCTGGTTGTTGATGTTGGTTTCGGCAAATTCGAAGGTCACGCTCTCCCCGGCCAGGGCACGCGCAACGTAGGCGTCCAGACGCTGGCAATGCTGTTCGCTGTGCACTTCCCGTAGGCTCTGGCCAAGCATCATGCCGCGCGGCCAGCAGTACCATTCTTCGTAGACTTTGTTGGTGAACTCGTAGACCAGCTCGGCATTCAGGTAGCCGATCAGGGCCGGTACGTTGTCGGTGATCAGGCGAATCCAGCGCTCGCTCTCCTGGGCTTTTTGCGCGGCGGCCTGTTCGCCGCGCAGGGTTTCGGCGCGCAGGCGCGCATTGATCAACAAGTGGTTGCTGGCTTTGAGTTCGGCCATGGCCTGGTTCAGCGCGTCGGTACGTTCGCGCACTTGCTCGGCCAGCACCACCGAATGCTGGAAGGTCGTATAGGGGTTGTTGCCCTGGGTCATGCCGGACTCGATGCGCTCGATCAGTGCGGCGTTGATCCGCGCCAGCTTGCGGTTGTCCTGTTGCAGCTGGGCGACCTGGGCGAGCAGTTCAGCGGCGGCCACGGGCAATGGCAACCCCGGTGAAGGTCTGGTTGATGTGCATGCCATTGAACTGTTCTCCGTAGGTGTTGAAGCCCAGTACCCGCTGGCCCCGCAGGTAGTTGCCGATCTGTTCCAGGTCACCTGAATCTTCAAGTTCCAGGCGGCGCAGGAAGCAGTCGCAGCCGATGGTCAGTAGCAGGTCGCCAAGGCGCGCTTGCAGGCCCTCGAACAGGGCTTCCAGGTTGGGCAGGATCGCCCCGGGCCTCATCACGGTGAGCACGATGCCGTTCTCTACCGCGCAGTAGAAACTCAGGCTGAGGTCTTCGTGCACCTGCTGAATGGCGCGCACGTAGTACTGGTCGTGGATGCGCACCGCCAGCGGGTGGGCGGCGAAGGTGCGGTGGTCAAGGTCGGCCACGGCCACGCCGATATGCCGGGCATATTCTTCGGCGGCGGGTTCGGCGTTCAGCTCGAACACCCGGCGCGATGGGCTGTCGGCGCCGGTGACCACCAGTTTTTCGGTGCGCGGCAGGATGTGGTGGGTGGTGAACACCTCGAAATCCAGCCAGGTATTGACCAGCACCACCACCGCCGCGCCGCTGTGGAATACGCCGTTGAAATACACGTGGGTGTGGGTGAGGAAGTTATCGTCGCCGGCCGAACCGCCAAAATGCGGGATATCGCCCAGCGCAGCACTGAGGGCGGCGAGCACCATTTCTTCGCGGCTGGACAGGCCGTCGAGCAGGGTCAGGGCGAAGGTATTGCCCTTGATCGGCGCCAGGGTGTTGCTGCGACAGCCGCCCACCAGACGCTCGACCATGTTTTGGGCATTGATCAGGCTGAAGTGCTCCACCTGGTCGATCAGCTCGGTGGCAATGGAAAAATGCGCATGGTTGAAGCCCATCGCGGTGATGCAATTGCGTCCGTAACCTTGGGGCGTGATCTCGCCAGCACTGGTGCAACCCACCACACGCACGGTGCCGAAGCACTGTTGCAGGGCTTGGCCCAGGGCCTGGAGGTCGTAGGACGCCGAGCAGAAAAACAGCACAAAGCCCAGGTACGGATGCAGCAGTTGGCGGGCCAACTCTTCAGCCGCCTGCCCTGGATCGCTGGCCTGGGACATGGCGCTGACTACGCCTTCACTGTTGTGCATCGTTGGTTTCCCCCTCTGAGGCATCAGTGTACGAAGGCCGGGGGGTGGGCCCTATGCTACTTGGGTACTGGGTGGGGGGATGCGATGGGATGAATATCTCAAGACTGATGGAGATCAAAATGTGGGAGGGGGCTTGCTCCCGATAGCGGAGGATCAGTCGCTTATGCATCGACTGACACACTGCTATCGGGAGCAAGTCGAATCGTCGCACCGCCCCTCCCACATTTTGATTGCATTTGAGATGACTACCAAGTCAAGACGGCACCTACTGCAAAAGTGTCGGTGTCTTCATTCTGCGCACTGGTGTCATGCCCCTTGATCTGGAACTGGTTGTACTCCGCCACCAGCTTCAAATTGGCGTTCACATCATGGAACAGCGCTATTCCACGGGTTTCATAGTCCGCGCCGCTGCCCACCACGCCGTTCCCGTCATCCTTGGTTTTACCGTAGGACAACGCCAGGCGGTTCTTGCCCACTTTGTACGAGCCCTGCAGCAGGTAGCCGTTGCTGTCCACATTGCGCAAGGTAGCTTCCCCGGCATTGTTGGTGAAAAACGGGTTGATGCCCTTGGCCTGGAAGCCCGAGCCGGTCAGCGACAGGCCGCCCATTTTCGCCTGCACGCCATAACCCAGCCCCTTGGACGTCACGCTGGCGACGGTGGAGTCGGTGTTGTCGGAGGTCTGGTAGCTGCCGTTGAGCCAGCTGTAGATCTTCGCCCCGCCCACGTCGAACTGGTAGGTGACCTCGCTCTCGGTGCGCGGGTTCTTTTGGTAGGCCTTGCCCAGGGCGCTGCTGTCGTTGGTGTCCACCGGGTCCATGATGCCGACCGCCACGCGCAGGCCATCCATCACCGGGGTGCGGTAGGTGATCTGCGAGGTGGGGAACGGGTACGGGTAGCCGCTGCCGATATTGCCGAATGACACACCGCCGCCATCCACCAGGCCCAGGCTGTCGCTGACCTGGCCGTAGCCGGCGAGCAGTTCATCCAGCAGGATGTTGGAGCGGGCGAACAGGCCGAAGTCCTTGCCGATCAGCACTTCCCCCCATTCCGGGTTGGCCACCGTGCCGTAGAACTGGCGCACGTCGATGGCGGTGTCGGTGCCGTTGGTTTCGCTGTCGTTGATGGTGACCCAGAAGGAGGCACGAGCGCCGAGCTTGAGGTCATCGACCTGCTTGCCCATGTTGAAGCCCAGGTAGTTGGGCAAGAAACCCATCTTTACCCGCGACTGGCGGCGGTCGTATTGGTCACCGGCGCGGTCGACGTCGCTGTTGACGTAGAAGGCGTTGATGTAGCCATCGGTGGAGAAGGTGGTTTCGTCCTTGTCGTACAGCATGATTTCGGCATCGGCGAACGGGCTCAGTCCAAGACCGAGAATAAAAGCAGGCAACAGACGCAGGGGGACATTCTTATTGTTATGCATGGCGCGCTCCGCAACGGGGACTTGATGTCGGAGGCGATTATCGAAAGCCCGCACGCCACGGCCTACGCTGCCTTGGCGGTGGTTTGCAGGTGCTTTGGGCGGGCCGTGGGTGCCCGCCAAGTTCGGCGTAGTACAGGCCCGGCACTTAGTGCGTAAGACCGGCCTTGATCAACATGCTAACGGCCACCAGTACACACAGGCTGGCAAAACCCACCTGCAAGGTGCGCGCAGGGATCACCGAACACAGGCGCCGACCGGCCAACATGCCGACGATGCTCGCGCCGATAAACACCCAGCCCACCGGTTCGATGCGTACCCCGGCATGAAACGCACCGGCCACGCCGATCAGTGAGATCAGGCTGATCACCATCAACGAGGTGGCGACAATCCCGCGCATCTGCACATCGGTCAGTTGCTTGAATGCGGGCACGATAAGAAAGCCGCCTCCCACACCCAGCAGGCCAGACACCGCGCCGGTCACGGCGCCCAGTGCCGCCAGGGTGGCGCTGCACTTGGCGGTCCAGGCCAGGCGCCCGGTCTGCTGGTCGAGCATGCAGTTTTTCTGGCCCCACGAGGCGGTGCCGTGGTCACTGGGCCCCGGCTCGGTTTTTTCACGCTGCAACATGCGCCAGGCCACCAGCACCATCAGTGCGCTGAACAGCCCCATCAGCACGGCTTCCGGCAATTGGTGGGCGAAGAACACCCCCACCGGCGAAAACAACGCGCCAAGCAGGGCGATCAACAACGCGGCGCGGTAACGCACCAGGCCATGGCGCAACCCGTCAATCGCCCCCACCGCCGCTGCCGCACCGACGGCGAGCAACGACACCGGTGCGGCCTGGGTCATGCTCAAACCCAGGCCCAGCACCAACGCCGGCACCCCGAGAATGCCGCCGCCCGCCCCCGTGAGCCCCATCACCAGGCCCATCAACAACCCCAGAAAACTTGCCAGCACCATTCAATCCACCTTAGGCAGGATGCTGCCGTGTGGCGTCACATCCCGCATGAGCGACCCTTTGCCTCGGACCGTTTTAATCACTTAAGCTCGCAAGCCTATGTGCAAATCACGTCGATACCAAGGACCACCGTCATGTCAGCGTTGATTCAAGCCTTTCTGGACGAGGCGTCGTCGACCTACACCTACGTCCTACATGAGACCGAAAGTAGCCTCTGTGCCATCGTCGACTCGGTACTCAACTACGACCCCGCCTCCGGGCGTACCGACACACGCCAGGCTGACAAAGTGATCGCCTACGTGCGCGAGCATCGCCTGCAGGTCGAGTGGTTGCTGGAGACCCACGCCCACGCCGACCACCTGTCCGCCGCGCCCTACCTGCGCCGCACCCTGGGGGGCAAGATCGCCATCGGCCAGTCCATCAGCACCGTGCAGGACGTGTTCAAGAACCTGTTCAACCTGGAGCCGGAATTTCGCGTGGATGGCTCGCAGTTCGACCACCTGTTTGCCCCGGATGAGGTGTTTTACATCGGCACCATCAAGGCCCAGGCCCTGCATGTGCCGGGACACACACCGGCCGACATGGCCTACCTGATCGACGACCGGATGATCCTGGTGGGCGATACCTTGTTCATGCCGGATGTGGGCACGGCGCGGTGTGATTTCCCTGGGGGCGATGCGCGGCAGTTGTTTGCGTCGATGCGCAGGTTGCTGGCGTTTCCATTGGAAACCGAGTTGTACGTGTGCCATGACTACCCACCCGAAGGTCGTAAGGCGAACTGCCGCACAACAGTGGCGGAACAGCGGGCGGGCAATATTCATGTGCATGACGGGGTGGATGAGGCCGCGTTTGTCGCGATGCGCACCCAGCGTGATGCTGGGTTGGGGATGCCAACGCTGCTGCTGCCGGCGATCCAGGTAAATGTGCGGGCAGGGAATATGCCGCCGGCGGAGGACAACGGCGTGACCTACCTGAAGATCCCCCTGAACCAGCTTTGAAATGCGCTCTATTTGAAATGGAGATCTAAATGTGGGAGGGGGCTTGCTCCCGATTGCAATGTGTCAGTGGATATATTTTTGACTGACACTCCGCTATCGGGAGCAAGCCCCCTCCCACATTTGTCCTGCGGTGGTCAGGTTCCCAGGCTTATGCCATTGGCCGGCAATGGCAGCGCAGTTTTATAGCGCACTTGCTTGAGGGCGAAGCTGGACCGGATGTTGGCCACCCCCGGCACCTTGGTCAGAAAGTCCATCATGAAGCGCTCCAGCGACTGGATCGTCGGCACCAGCACCCGGATCAAGTAATCCGGGTCACCGGCCATCAGGTAGCACTCCATCACCTCCGGGCGGTCCGAGATCGCTCCTTCGAACTGCTGCAAGGCCAGCTCGTTCTGTTTTTCCAGGCTCACATGGATAAACACATTCACATGCAGCCCCAGTAAATCGGCGTCCAGCAAGGTGACCTGCTCGCGGATCAGGCCCAACTCCTCCATGGCCTTGACCCGGTTGAAACACGGCGTGGGCGACAGGTTGACCGAACGGGCCAGGTCGGCGTTGGTGATGCGGGCGTTCTCCTGGAGGCTGTTGAGAATGCCGATATCGGTACGGTCCAGTTTGCGCATGAGACAAAATCACCTGTTTATTATGTTTATGCAGTTTTTTTATCCGCAAATGATCCCAAGCGCAACGAAACAGAGATAAATATTCTTCTACGCCCCGCCTATGATTGTTGTAGGACAAGATTTCCCCTACCCGGGGTCTGACTGTCAGCTAGCGCGCCCACTACAAGAAATTCACAAGATAGAGCGTAGAAAGCCATGACCCAGCCGTATGCACCGCTGCGCCTGCACGTTCCTGAACCCTCGGGACGCCCAGGCTGCAAGACCGATTTCACCTACCTGCGCCTGACCGACGCAGGCCTGGTCCGCAAACCCGCCATCGACGTAGAACCCGCCGACACCGCCGACCTGGCCAAGGGCCTGATCCGCGTGCTCGACGACCAGGGCCAGGCCCTGGGCCCGTGGGCCGAAGACATCCCCGTCGAGGTCCTGCGCCAGGGCATGCGCGCCATGCTCAAGACGCGCATCTTCGACAACCGCATGGTGGTCGCCCAGCGTCAGAAAAAAATGTCGTTTTACATGCAAAGCCTTGGCGAAGAAGCCATCGGCAGCGCCCAGGCCCTGGCCTTGAACATCGACGACATGTGCTTCCCCACCTACCGCCAGCAAAGCATCCTGATGGCCCGCGACGTGCCGCTGGTGGACCTGATCTGCCAGTTGCTGTCCAACGAGCGCGACCCGCTCAAGGGCCGTCAATTGCCCATCATGTACTCGGTAAAGGAGTCCGGTTTCTTCACCATCTCCGGCAACCTCGCCACCCAATTCGTACAAGGGGTGGGCTGGGGCATGGCCTCGGCGATCAAGGGCGATACCAAGATTGCTTCCGCCTGGATCGGCGACGGCGCCACCGCCGAAGCCGACTTCCACACCGCCCTCACCTTCGCCCACGTGTACCGCGCGCCGGTGATCCTCAACGTGGTCAACAACCAATGGGCGATCTCCACCTTCCAGGCCATCGCCGGGGGTGAAGCCACCACCTTCGCCGGACGCGGCGTGGGTTGCGGCATCGCCTCCCTGCGGGTGGACGGCAACGACTTCATCGCGGTGTACGCCGCTTCTGCCTGGGCCGCCGAACGGGCGCGGCGCAACCTGGGGCCAACGTTGATCGAGTGGGTCACCTACCGTGCCGGTCCGCACTCCACCTCCGATGATCCGTCCAAATATCGTCCAGCCGATGACTGGAGCCACTTCCCCCTGGGCGACCCGATTGCCCGCCTCAAGCAGCACCTGATCAAGATTGGCCAGTGGTCCGAAGAGGAGCATGCGGCGGTCAGTGCCGAGCTTGAAGCCCAAGTGATCGCTGCGCAAAAAGAAGCCGAACAGTACGGCACCCTCGCCGGCGGCCAGATTCCAAGCGCCGCGACCATGTTCGAAGACGTCTATAAAGAGATGCCGGAGCACTTGAAGCGCCAGCGTCAAGAGTTGGGGATCTGACATGAACGATCACAACAACAGCATTGAAGTGGAAACCGCCATGACCACCACCACCATGACCATGATCCAGGCCCTGCGCTCGGCCATGGATGTGATGCTCGAACGCGACGACAACGTGGTGGTGTTCGGCCAGGACGTGGGTTACTTCGGCGGCGTATTCCGTTGCACCGAAGGCTTGCAGACCAAGTACGGCAGCTCGCGGGTATTCGACGCGCCGATCTCTGAAAGCGGCATCATCGGCGTGGCCGTGGGCATGGGCGCCTATGGGCTGCGCCCGGTGGCCGAGATCCAGTTCGCCGACTACGTCTACCCGGCCACCGACCAGATCATCTCCGAAGCCGCGCGCCTGCGTTACCGCTCGGCCGGCCAGTTCACGGCGCCACTGACCATGCGCATGCCCTGTGGCGGCGGCATCTACGGCGGCCAGACCCACAGCCAGAGTATCGAAGCGGTGTTCACCCAGGTCTGCGGCCTGCGCACGGTGATGCCGTCCAACCCCTATGACGCCAAGGGCCTGCTGATTGCCTCCATCGAGAACGATGACCCGGTGATCTTCCTGGAGCCAAAACGCCTGTACAACGGCCCGTTCGATGGCCATCACGACCGCCCGGTGACCCCGTGGTCGAAACACCCCCAAGCCCAGGTGCCGGACGGTTACTACACCGTGCCGCTGGACGTGGCCGCCATCGTGCGCCCCGGCTCGGCCGTGACGGTGCTGACCTACGGCACCACCGTGTATGTGTCGCAAGTCGCCGCCGAGGAAACCGGCATCGACGCCGAAGTCATCGACCTGCGCAGCCTGTGGCCACTGGACCTGGACACCATCGTCAAATCCGTGAAAAAGACCGGCCGTTGCGTGGTGGTGCATGAAGCCACCCGCACCTGTGGCTTTGGCGCCGAGTTGGTGTCGCTGGTGCAAGAGCATTGCTTCCATCACCTGGAAGCGCCAATCGAACGCGTGACCGGTTGGGACACCCCCTACCCCCACGCGCAGGAGTGGGCGTATTTCCCAGGGCCGTCCCGCGTGGGCGCGGCGTTGAAACGGGTCATGGAGGTCTGAATGGGCACGCACGTTATCAAAATGCCGGACATTGGCGAAGGCATCGCAGAAGTTGAACTCTCGGTATGGCATGTGAAGGTCGGCGATATGGTCGTCGAAGACCAGGTGCTGGCAGATGTCATGACCGACAAGGCGATGGTGGACATTCCCTCGCCGGTCCACGGCAAGGTGATTGCCCTCGGTGGCGAACCGGGTGAGGTCATGGCCGTGGGCAGTATCTTGATCAGCATTGAAGTGGAAGGCGCGGGTAACGCCAAGGAAGCGCCAGTGGTGAAAGAAGCACCAACGGCCGCGCCAGTGGTGGAAGCCAAGCCGGTACCCACGCCAGTTGCGAGCAAGCCCGCACCCGCGCCCGTCTCCCGTGAAGCCGACGAGCGCCCACTGGCTTCTCCGGCCGTGCGCAAGCATGCGCTGGATGCCGGCATTCAATTGCGTCTGGTGCAGGGCACAGGCCCGGCCGGACGAATCCTGCACGAAGACCTCGACGCCTACCTGCAACAAGGCACGGCAAAGGCATCAACGGCCGCCAACCCTTACGCCGAACGCAACACCGAAGAGCAGATCCCGGTGATCGGCATGCGCCGCAAGATCGCCCAGCGCATGCAGGACGCTACCCGCCGCGCCGCGCATTTCAGTTACGTGGAAGAAATCGACGTCACCGCCCTCGACGAACTGCGCGTGCACCTCAACGAGAAGCACGGCGCCACACGCGGCAAGCTGACCCTGCTGCCGTTTATCGTGCGGGCTATGGTCGTAGCGCTTAAGGACTTCCCGCAGATCAACGCCCGTTACGACGACGAAGCCCAGGTCATTACCCGCCTCGGCGCGGTGCATGTGGGCGTCGCCACCCAAAGCGACGTTGGCTTGATGGTGCCGGTAGTACGTCACGCCGAAGCCCGCAGCCTGTGGGGCAATGCCGAGGAAATTGCGCGCTTGGCCACGGCCGCACGCAATGGCAAGGCCAGCCGCGATGAATTGTCGGGCTCGACCATTACCCTGACCAGCCTGGGCGCGCTGGGCGGCATCGTCAGCACGCCGGTGCTGAACCTGCCGGAAGTGGCCATCGTCGGCGTCAACCGTATTGTCGAGCGGCCGATGGTGATCAAAGGCCAGATCGTGGTGCGCAAGATGATGAACCTCTCCAGTTCCTTCGATCACCGCGTAATCGATGGCA
This sequence comes from Pseudomonas kairouanensis, assembly GCF_004682055.1. GTDB lineage: Bacteria > Pseudomonadota > Gammaproteobacteria > Pseudomonadales > Pseudomonadaceae > Aquipseudomonas > Aquipseudomonas kairouanensis. The sequence goes on from NZ_QUZU01000069.1 coordinate 16,622, forward strand.
TGGACGCGGCGCAATTCATCCAGGCCATTCGCGGCTTGCTCGAACAACCTGCCAGCCTGTTTCTGGAGTAAGGCATGTCTCAGATTTTGAATACGACGCTGCTGATCATCGGCGGCGGCCCTGGCGGTTATGTGGCGGCGATCCGTGCTGGTCAGCTGGGTATCCCGACCATTCTGGTGGAAGGTCAGGCCCTGGGCGGCACTTGTTTGAATATCGGCTGCATCCCGTCCAAGGCCTTGATCCATGTGGCCGAGCAGTTCCAGCAAACCATCCACCACAGCCAAGGTTCCCAACTGGGCATTGAGGTGGATGTGCCCACGCTGGACATCCGCAAAAGCGTGGAATGGAAGGACGGCATCGTTGATCGCCTGACCACGGGCGTTGCAGCCCTGTTGAAGAAACACAAAGTGCAGGTGATACACGGCTGGGCCAAGGTGGTGGACGGCAAGACGGTCGACGTGGGCGAGCAGCGCATCCAGTGTGAACACCTGTTGCTGGCCACCGGTTCGAAAAGCGTCGAGTTGCCCATGCTGCCGATCGGCGGGCCGATCATTTCGTCCACCGACGCGCTGGCGCCGACACGGGTGCCCAAGCGCCTGATCGTGGTGGGGGGCGGTTATATCGGCCTGGAGTTGGGCATTGCCTACCGCAAACTGGGCGCCGACGTCAGTGTGGTCGAGGCGCAGGACCGTATCCTGCCCGCCTACGATGCCGAGCTCACGGCCCCGGTAAATGAATCCCTCAAGCAACTGGGGGTCAAGCTGTACCTGCAGCACAGCGTCACCGGGTTTGCTGACGGCCAACTGCAAGTACGTGACCCGAACGGTGACACCTTGTCCCTTGCCACCGATCAGGTGCTGGTGGCCGTTGGTCGCAAACCCAACACGCAGGGCTGGAACCTCGAAGCGCTGAACCTGGCGATGAACGGCGCAGCGATCAAGATCGACACGCACTGCCAGACCAGCATGCGCAACGTGTGGGCCATCGGCGACCTGAGCGGCGAGCCGATGCTGGCGCACCGGGCCATGGCCCAAGGGGAAATGGTCGCTGAACTGATCAGCGGCAAGGCCCGGGAATTCACCCCGGCGGCGATCCCAGCGGTGTGCTTTACCGACCCGGAACTGGTGGTAGTGGGCAAAACGCCGGATGAGGCCAAGGCCGCCGGCTTGGACTGCATCGTGTCGAGCTTCCCGTTAGCGGCCAATGGCCGGGCCATGACCCTGGAGTCTAAAACCGGCTTCGTGCGAGTGGTGGCGCGGCGCGACAATCACCTGATCGTCGGCTGGCAGGCAGTAGGCGCTGGCGTCTCGGAGCTGTCTACCGCCTTCGGCCTGAGCCTGGAAATGGGCGCGCGCCTGGAGGATGTGGCAGGCACCATTCATGCCCATCCGACCCTTGGCGAAGCCGTGCAGGAAGCGGCGTTAAGAGCCTTGGGGCATGCGCTGCACCTGTAAGAACACTGTCCCCCTGTGGGAGCGGGCTTGCTCGCGAATGCGGTGGATCAGGCAATAAATCTGATGACTGACACCCCGCATTCGCGAGCAAGCCCGCTCCCACACACAGCAAGAATGAAGTATTGTTGCGCCCATTCAGTAAAAAACCGACTTGACCAACGATAGAGGGTGTCATGGGTAACGAAAGCATCAATTGGGACAAGCTGGGTTTTGACTACATCAAGACCGACAAACGCTTTCTCCAGGTCTGGAAAAACGGCGAGTGGCAAGAAGGCACCCTGACCGACGACAACGTGCTGCACATCAGCGAGGGCTCCACTGCCCTGCACTATGGCCAGCAGTGCTTCGAAGGCCTGAAGGCCTACCGTTGCAAGGACGGTTCGATCAACCTGTTCCGCCCGGACCAGAACGCCGCCCGCATGCAACGCAGCTGCGCCCGCCTGCTGATGCCGCATGTACCGACCGACGTATTCATCGACGCCTGCAAACAAGTGGTCAAGGCCAACGAGCACTTCATCCCGCCGTACGGCAGCGGCGGCGCGCTGTACCTGCGTCCGTTCGTGATCGGCACCGGTGACAATATCGGCGTGCGTACCGCGCCGGAGTTCATCTTCTCGGTGTTCTGTATCCCGGTCGGTGCGTACTTCAAAGGCGGCCTGGTACCGCACAACTTCCAGATCTCCACCTTCGACCGCGCCGCGCCACAGGGCACCGGCGCCGCCAAGGTCGGTGGCAACTACGCCGCCAGCCTGATGCCGGGCTCGGAAGCGAAGAAATCCGGTTTCGCCGATGCGATCTACCTGGACCCGATGACCCACTCGAAGATCGAGGAAGTCGGTTCGGCCAACTTCTTCGGGATCACCCACGACAACCAGTTCATCACGCCGAAGTCACCTTCGGTGCTGCCAGGCATCACTCGCCTGTCGCTGATCGAACTGGCCCAGACCCGCCTGGGCCTGAAAGTGGTCGAAGGCGAAGTGTTCATCGACAAGCTGGACCAGTTCAAAGAAGCCGGCGCCTGCGGTACTGCGGCAGTGATCTCGCCGATTGGCGGCATCCAGTACAACGGCAAGCTGCACGTATTCCACAGCGAGACCGAAGTGGGCCCGATCACCCAGCAGCTGTACAAAGAGCTGACGGGTGTGCAGACGGGTGATGTTGAAGCGCCAGAGGGTTGGATCGTTAAGGTCTAAGCCCAGTAGTAGCAACACCAGTGGGCTTGTGTGGGAGCGGGCTTGCTCGCGAAAGCGTTGGGTCAGTCGAAATATCTTTGGCTGACACACCGCTTTCGCGAGCAAGCCCGCTCCCACATTTGATCTCCGGTGTTTTCAGGGGATGTTTTCGACAATCTTCTTGCCCATGCTGATCCTCGGCTCTACCCCATACCCCAACGCCTCGTAAAACCCCGTCACCCCATCATTGCCACTGGTGATCTGCAGGTTGATCTTCATGCAACCCAGCGCCGTCAACGCCTGCTCAGCATGACGCACCAGCGAAGCCCCCAAGCCATGGCGCCGATAATCCGCGTGCACCGCCACTGAATACAGCCAGCCGCGATGGCCGTCGTAGCCCGCGAGAATCGTGCCGATCACGGCTTTTTTATCCGTTGCCACGAAGAACAAACCGTCATTGACGGCAAGCTTCTTGTCGATCGCCAGGGTCGGCAGGTTATGGGCAGTGTCGTAGCCAAAAGCCTCCTGCCACAACGCCACCACTTGCGCACGGTGCTGGCGGTCGCGATACGGCCCTATGGGGTGCCGCGACAGCAAGGCCTTTTCCATCACCAGGGTGCGTTCGTTGCCGTGATAGACGTCGCGCACGGTGTGAAACCCAAGCTTTGTATAGAACGGTTCGGCAGTGAGTGAAGACGGCACGCTCAGTACCGTCACGCCGGATTCGCGGGCACGCAACTCGATCTCGATCATCAACAACCGACCAATGCCCTGCCCCTGCAACGCCGGGTTGACGAACACCGAGCGCACCACATTGGCATCCAGGGCCGCCGTGGCCACGATTGCCTGATCCTGCACCGCCACCAGCACCACCCGTCGCTTGAGCAGGCCCAACACCGCATCAGGGGTGAAATTGCTCGCCACACGGGTGATCACATCTGCCGGGTAATCCTGCGCATTGCTGCTGTGCAGAGCGGCCAGGATGACTTGGCTGATGCCTTCGGCATCGGTGGGTTGGGCTAGGCGTACGGCGGTCGACATGATTCCTCCAGGCTGACGGCGTTTTAACAGGCACCACAATACTAGTGTGGGAGCGGGCTTGCTCGCGAAGGCGGTGGGTCAGTCGAAATATCTTTGGCTGACACACCGCCTTCGCG
>NZ_QUZU01000070.1 GCF_004682055.1 Pseudomonas kairouanensis
TTTTTGACTGCGTTCAGTCTGTTGGAAGTATTCGAGCAGGGCATCTTGTGGCTGACTTGGATATGCGCCGGGCTCGGCCAGTGATGACACCGCCGACCCCGTGTGGGAGGGGGCTTGCTCCCGATGCCGGTAGGTCAGCTACAGATGTGCTGACTGACACACCGCCATCGGGGGCAAGCCCCCTCCCACATGTGGATGTGTGTCTGGCTTGAAGAGTGATGACACTGCTAAGCCCCCTCCCACCTTTTTTAACTGCATTGAGGCGGTTAGATGTACTCGAACAGGGACATCTTCTGGATGCTGACGAAGGTTTGCTGCGCCGCCTGTAGCGCCACTTGCAGCGCGGTGTACTGGGTCACCGACTCGGTGTAGTCGGCATCCACCAACCCCGACAACCGTTCGGTGTAATTCAGTGCCAGGTCATCACCGATGGTGTCCAGCACATCCAGCTGATTCAGCCGCGACCCCACCGAGGTTTGCACCGTGAGCACATTGTCCTGGGCGTTGCTCAGTTGGCGGCTGGCGGTGGAGAGGGTGTTGTTGAGGTTGGCCTGGTCGGCGTCGGTTTCCACCGGGGTTTGCAGCACTGAGATCAGGTTTTTCAGGGTGGCAAACAGGTCTGGGTCGGCGTCGGCGGCTTTGCTGACGGTGATGGTGTCGCCGTCTACCGGGGTGCCGGTGAGGGTCAGGGACAGGCCGTTGACTTGCAGGCTGTCGCCGGAGGTGTAGGCCACCGGGTCGGCGCCGTCGAGGCTGTATTGCGCGGTGCCGTCGGCGGCGGTGCTGAAGGTGAGGCTGAAGCCGGTGCCGTAGTTGGCGTCCTGGGTGTCGGTGATGGTGGGGCCGCTGAAGGTGACGCTGCCGCTGTTGTCGCCAGCTTCGGCGATGAAACCGGCGGAGCTGCTGACGCTAAGAAAAATCGTCGCGCCGGTGTCGCCGCTGGCCATGCTCTGGGTGGAGCTGACCAGTTGGGTCACCGCGTTGCTATCGCCCTGGTACACCAGGTTGCCATCGGCATCGGTGGCAAACGCCGGGCTTTGGCTCTGGTAACCGGAAAACAGGTAGTTGCCGTTGCTGTCGGTGGCGTTGGCCAGGGTCACCAGCGTGTCGTACACCCCTTGCAACGAGGTGGCGATGGACTCGCGGTCGGCGTCGCTCAAGGTGCCGTTATTGGCCTGCACGATCAGCGCACGGGCGCTGGTGATCGCATCGTTGATGCTGTCCAGGGTGCTTTCTTCCTGGGACAGCGAGGTGCTGATGGCGCTGCGTGAGTCGGCATATTGCTGGTTCGCGGCGATGGCCTGGCGCACGTTGACGGCTTGGGCGGCGGCCAGGGAATCGTCCGAAGGGTTGACCACCCGCGTGCCGCTGGACACTTGCTGGGCGGCGGTCTGGTAGGCGCTTTCCTGGGCGAGCATGGAACTCAGGCTCTGGTTGTAAATCGTCGCACTGCTAAGGCGCATGGCGTCACTCCGCTCAGTTGATGTCGAGGATGGTGTCGAGCAGGGACGTGCCCACTTCCACCACTTTCGCGCAGGCCTGGTAGTACTGCTGGTAGACGATCAGGTTGGCCGCCTCTTCATCCAGGTTCACCCCCGATTCGGACTGTTGCAGGGTGGTCAATTGCTCGGTGAGGCTCGACTGGGTTTCCAGTTGCCCGGCGATTTTGCTCGCGGTGCTGCCTACGTCACTGACCAGCGCCGAATAGGTCTGGCTGAGGGTCTTGCTGCCGCCGACGATGCTGCTGGTTTGCAGGTTGAGCATGGCCAGGGCATTGCTGTTGTCACTGGCGCCGGTGGACGTGCCGGCGGCGATCAGGCTGCCGTCGGTAGTCAGGATGGTGAAGCTGCTGGCCGCATTGCGCGTGGGCATTACCAGGAAACTGTCGCCACTGTCGGCGGTGCCGCTGATGGCCACGCTCATGCCGGCGAAGGTCAGGGTCGCGCTGCTGCTGTCGAACGCCGAGGTGACGCTGGCACCGGTGTCGTTGCGGGTGACGGTGTAGCCGTCGGTGTCGGAGTACTTCACGGTGTAGTCGGTGGCGGCCAGGGCGCTGACGTCATCGGTGAAGGTGGCGGTGAGCGTGGCGTCGCCGGTGTTCTGGGTGTTGCCGTAGGTGGACGGGTCGGCCACCGAAAACAGCGCGGTGCCGGTGTCGCCGTTCAGGTCGATGCCAGCGGTCTGCAAGGTATTAAAGGCTTGGGTCAGGCTGACGGCGAGTATGCCCAACTGGTTCTGCGCATCCGTGAGGCTGGTGTCGCGAAAGTCCATCAGGCCGCCGATGGAGCCGCCTTCGAAGGTGGAGTCGTCCAGCGTGGTGGTGTGGCCGGCGGCGTCCACGTAGGTGACTACGGTTTGCGTCGGGTCGCTGGCCGAGACGGCGGTTTGCAGGTCGAAGCTGCTGTTGCCCGACACCAACGCCAGGCCGTTGCTCAGGGACACGGTGTAGCTGCCGTTGTCCTGGGTGGTGACGTCCACATCCACCAGTTCGCTGAGCTGGCTCACCAGCAGGTCGCGCTGGTCGAGCAGGGTGTTGGAGGTGGTGCCCAGGGCGTTGGTGAGGCTGATCTTTTTATTGAGGTCGGCGATCTGCTCGGTGATGTCGTTGACCTGGGTGACCTGATCGTCGATCTGGCTGTTGACGTCATCGGCCATGTCGTCGAGGTAGCTGCCCAATTGGGTGAACTGGGACGTCAGGGTTTGCGCGGCGCCGATCACTTCTTCGCGGGCAGCGGTGTCGCTGGCGTCGGAGGTCAGGGTTTGCAGGGCCGAGAAGAAACTCTGCATCAGGGTGTCGAGGCTGGCGTCGCCGTCGGCCAACAGGCTGTCGATCTGGTCCACTTCCGTCTGGTAGGTCGACAGCGCGCTTTCGGCACTCACCGAGCTATTGAGCTGGCTGGTGACAAACTGGTTGTACTGGCGATCCACACTGGAGATCTGCACGCCACTGCCCGAGGTGGACTCGGAGAAGTTGGCCACCTGCAAGGTGTAGCCCGTGGTGTAGGCGTTGGTGGTGTTGCTGCTGCTGGTACTGAGGGCGATCTGTGCGGCGGTCAGGCCGCTGACGCCAATGGAAATAATGCTCATCGAGAAGCTCCTGGGCTACATGGTTGGCACTATCGGCCCGGCGAAAGGGCATCTTGACCCCTGGCCTATAAATCGTTGCGTGCTTGTGTGGCGTGCAAGGGGCCGATGGTGGCCATGACGGAAATCAGCTTTTGCGCATAACGCGGATCGGTGGCGTAACCGCCCTGTTGCAGGGCGATGGCGGCTTGCGGTGCGTCAGTGGCGGTGCGCACGGCGGCGTAGCCGGGGCGGCTGCGCATCAGGCGGGCGTAGTCGCTGAAGGCGGCGTCGTCGCTGGGGTAGACGCGGAAGGCTTCGAGCTGTTTTTGCGCGGTGTCGTCGCTGTATTCGGTGGTCATCACTTCGGTGGTTGCGCCTTGCCAGGCTGAGCCTGCCTTGATGCCGAACAAGTTGTGGCTGTCGGCGCCCTGGGCGGTGGTGATGGTGCGCCGGCCCCAGTCGGTTTCCAGCGCGGCCTGGGCCAGGATCAGCTCGGCGGGCACGCCGCTGTTGCGGGAGGCGGTTTGCGCGGGCCCGCTCAGGCGCGCGACAAAGGCCTGGACGTGATCAGGCTGGTCGTTGTTGGTGCCGCTGACTTCATGGCGCTTCCAGGCGGCGAAAGGGTTGGGGCGGGTGGGCGGTAAATCGAGAAATGCCGTGGTGGCTGCGCTCAGCTCGGGAGTTGGCGCATGGGTGTAGCCGCTCAATTGGCGCGTGAGTTGCTCAGCCAGGCCGATGCCTTTGCCCGACAGGCTCTGTGCCCATTGCTGGTCGAGCATCTCGGTGTACATCTCGGTTTGCGAGTTGCTCGACATCTGCGACTTGGGCACCGCTGCGCGCATGCTTTTGAGCATCATCTGGATAAACACCGCCTCGAACTGCTTGCTGGCCTCCTTGAGTCCCGCGTGCGGGTCCAGGTGCGCGCTGTTGCGCAGGTGATCAAGGCCCTGCACGTCGAGGGCAAAGTGATCGGTGCTTTTCATCAGATAATCTCCAGCTCAGCCCGCAACGAGCCTGCGGCCTTGAGCGCCTGCAAGATCACCATCAAATCCTGCGGCGTGGCGCCCAGGGCGTTGAGGCCCTTGATCACGTCCATCAAGTTGGCCGTACCTTCCAGCAAATGCAGCGAGCCGCCCTGGGATTCGATGGAGATATTGCTCTGGGACGTCACCGCCGTTTGCCCACCGCTGAATGCGCCGGGTTGGCTGGCGGTGTTGGTGGTGTCGATGATCACCGACAAATTGCCGTGTGCCACCGCTGCGCGATACAGCTTCACCGAGCTGTTGAGCACGATGGAGCCGGTGCGCGAATCGAGGATGACTTTTGGCCGCGCCTGGATCGGCAGCACTTCAATGCTCTCGATGCGCGCCATGAAATTGGTGCGTTCGTTGGGCGACACCGGCCCCTGGATTTCGATCATTCCGCCGTCCACGGCCGACGCCACGGTGCGGCGCATGTCCAGGTTGATGGCGTAGACAATGCGCTGGGCGGTGGCCGAGTCCGGCTCATGCAGGGCCAGGCCGAGCAGGCCGTGGTCGCTGTTCAAGTTCAGCGCCACTGCGCGTTCGATGATTGCGCCGCGTGGAATTCGTCCGCCCGCAAGCTGGTTGACCGTCACGCTGCTGCCGTTGGCCGATGCGCCCGCACCGCCCACCAGCAGGCTGCCCTGGGCCACGGCGTACACCTCGCCGTCAGCGCCTTTCATTGGCGTCATCAACAGGGTGCCGCCGCGCAGGCTCTTGGCGTTACCGATGGACGACACCACCACGTCGATCTGCTGACCGGGGCGCGACAGGGCGGGCAGGTTGGCGGTGACGATTACCGCAGCGATGTTGCGCATCTGCATGTTCGCCCCGGCGGGCAGGGTGACGCCCAGTTGGGAGAGCATGTTGGTCAGGCCCTGTTCGGTGAACGGGCTTTGGGTGGTCTGGTCGCCGCTGCCGTCCAGGCCCACCACCAGGCCGTAGCCCACCAGGTTGTTGGGGCGGATGCCGGAAAAATCGGCGATGTCGCGGATCTGCTCGGCCTGCGCCGTTGCGCATAGCCACAACGGGCAGCTCAGCAGCAGGATTCTGGCGGCTCTTAGGAACATGGCAGCGTTACTCAAAAAGGTGAAACATTGAGAAGGATGCGATGGAGCCAGCCCATGCGCTGCGCTTCATTGATATAGCCATCGCCCACGTACTCGATGCGCGCCTGGGACACCTGGGTCGATGACACGGTGTTTTCCCCGGTGATGCTGCGCGGGTTGACCAGGCCGGAGAAGCGGATGAATTCGGTGCCCTGGTTGATGGCGATCTGTTTGTCACCGCGCACCCGCAAGTGCCCGTTGGGCATCACTTGCATCACTGTCACCGAGATGGTGCCGGTGAACGAGTTGTTCGCCTGGGAACCACCGGCGCCGACAAAGTCGTGGGTGGTCGATGCATCCATCCCAAACGAGCCGACCTGGGAGGCGCGCGCCGAGGTGGTGGCGAAACTCAAGCCCATGGAGCCTGCGCGGCTGGCGTTGGACGAGGAGTTCTTGCTGGCGCTGACCTGTTCTTCCAGCTGGATGGTCAGGGTGTCGCCGACCCGGCGTGGGCGGCGGTCTTCGAACAAGGGTTGCGAGCCGAGGCTGCCCTGGTAGATCGAACCGTTGGCCTGGCGCAGCGGATAGACCGGCGCCGGCAGGTCTTCTTCGGGCACCACCGGTTTGTGGGGCAGTTGATCGCAACCGGCGAGGGCCAGCACGCAGGCCAGCAGATACTTATGAGCCATGGTGGGGATCTCGCTCAAAGCTGGGTCAGACGCTGGAGCATCTCGTCCGAGCTTTCGACGGCCTTGCTGTTGATTTCGTAGGCACGCTGGGTCTGGATCATGCCGACCATTTCCTCCACCACATTCACGTTGGAGGTTTCCACGTAGCCCTGGGACAAGGTGCCGCCGCCGTTCAGGCCCGGCGTGGTTTCGGTGGGTGAGCCGGAGGCGTCGGTTTCCAGATAGAGGTTCTGGCCGATGCTTTCCAGGCCAGCCGGGTTGATGAACAACGCCAGGTTGAGCTGCCCGACCTGGGTCGAGGTGGACGCGGCGGGGGTAGTCACCGAGACGATGCCGTCGCTGCTGATGGTGATCGCAGTGGCGTTGGCCGGGATGGTCACGCCGGCCGAGAGTTTGTAGCCGTTGGAGGTGACCATCTCGCCGTTGGAGTCGAGCTGGAAGCTGCCGTCACGGGTGTAGCCGGTGCTGCCGTCGGGCATGTCCACCTGGAAAAAGCCCAGGCCGTTGATGGCCAAGTCCTTGGAGCTGCTGGTCTGTTCCAGGTTGCCCTGGGTGTGCAGGCGCTCGGTGGCCACTTCGCGCACGCCGGTGCCGACCTGCAAGCCCGAGGGCAGGCGGGTGTCGGTGCTGCTTTGCGCGCCGGGTTGGCGCACGTTTTGGTACACCAGGTCTTCGAACACCGCGCGCGAGCGCTTGAAGCCGTTGGTGCTGACGTTCGCCAGGTTGTTGGCGATCACGTCCATTTGGCCCTGTTGGGCTTCGAGGCCGGTTTTTGCCGTCCACAGCGATCTGATCATGGTGCGGTTCCTTGTGGGTGCAACGGTGCGGTCAGCTCACGGACAGCAGGCTGTTAGCGCTCTTGGCGTTTTCGTCGGCGGTGCTGATGGCTTTCATCTGCATGTCGTAGCGGCGTGAGTTGTCGATCATCGCGACCATGGCGCTGGTGGGGCTGACGTTGCTGCCTTCCAGGGCGCCGGGGGCGACGCGCAGGGTGTCGTCGGCCGGCAAGGGTTGGGCGTTGGCGGTGCGGAACAAGCCATCGGTGCCCGGCTGCAAGGTGCCGGGTTGTGCCGACACCAGCTTCAATTTGCCCACCGGGCTCAAACCCCGTGGGCTCATGCCCAGTTCACGCACGCTGATGGTGCCGTCGCTGCCCAGGGTGACTTCGCTGCCCAGGGGCACAGTGATCGGGCCGCCATCGCCGATCACCGGGCGACCGCCCACGCTCATGGCGCCGGTGCCGTCCACCTGCAAGTCGCCACGGCGGGTGTAGGCCTCGCTGCCGTCGCCGGTCTGTACCGCGAGCATCACGTTTTCGCCCAGGGCCACGTCCAATGCGCGGTCGGTGTGCACGATGGGGCCTTCGCTCCAGTCCACGCCGATGCCGTTGGCGGCCACCGACACACGGGTCGGCAGGCCGTCGCCCGCCACCGGTGAAGACTGCATCTCCACCAGTTGCGCACGAAAGCCCGGGGTCACGATGTTCGCCAGGTTGTTGGCCACGACGGCTTGTTGTTCGAGCGCCTGGTTGGCCCCGCTCATGGCCGTGAAAAGCATGCGATCCATAGGGTCAGGAACCGATGTTCACAGCTTGTTGCAGCACTTCGCTTTGCGCCGTCACCGACTTGGCGTTGGCCTGGAAGTTACGCTGGGCAATGATCAGGTTCACCAGCTCCGCGGTCAGGTCGACGTTGGAGTCTTCGGTGGTGCCGCTGAGGATCGAACCGAGCGAGCCGCTGCCCGCCACGCCCAACAACGGTTGCCCGGACGAGGTGGTGGCCAGCCAGGTGTTGTCGCCATTGGCCTTCAAGCCGTTTTCATTGCTGAAGGTGGCGAGTTGGATTTGGTCGATGTTTTTGGTCTGGTCGTTGGAGTAGGTGGCGACCACGGTGCCGGTTTCATCGATGGTGAAGCTGACCAGGCTGCCGGAGGTGTAGCCGTTCTGGGTGATGTCGGACACCGCCGAGTCGTTGCCGAACTGGGTGGTGCCGGTCAGGTCCAGGGTGAGGGCGATGTCTGCCGCGCCGTTGTCCGGGTCGTAGGTGTAGGTGCCGGTGGCGCCGCTGGTGATCAGGCCGCTGGCGCTGAATTCGACCGTTTGGGTGTCGGTCAACAGGTTGCCGTCGATAGCGGTGTGCACGGTCCAGCTGTTTTCGCCGCTCTTGGTGAAATACAGGGTGCTGGTGTGGCTGATGCCCAGGGAGTCGTAAAGCGTGGCGCTGGTGGAGTAGGAATAGGTGGACGAGTCGGTCTGGTCGAAGGTGGTGGTGATCACGTCTTCGCTGGCGTCCAGGTTCAACTCGGCATCCAGCTCGGTGCTGGCGCTGGCTTGCAGGCCAGTGGTAGGGATCTGGATGACGCCGTTGACCCCCAGCAGTTTGTCGCCGGCGGCGTTTTCCAGGTAGCCGTCGGCGGTCAGGGTGAGCTGGCCGTTACGCGAGTACACGGTTTGGGTGCCGTCGGTGAAAGTGAAGAAACCGTCGCCGTTGATCGCCAGGTCCAGGGAATTGTCGGTGGTGGTCAGGCTGCCGGATTCGAAGTTCTGCACCACGCCGGAGACCTGGGTGCCCAGGCCCACATCGGCGCCGGAGTACACGTCGGCGAACTGGGTGGTGGAGCTTTTGAAGCCCACGGTCTGGGAGTTGGAAATGTTGTTACTGACCACGTTGAGGTCGGTGGACGCCGCCGACAGACCGCTGAGCGCTTGGGAAAAAGCCATGGTGTTTCTCCTTTATAGAGGTAGGGCGTCAGAGGACGAGGCTGATGTCGCTGAGGGCAACGTTGTCGTTGACGCCCCCCAGGTCCAGTGCAACCTGGTTGCTGCTGTCGGTGGTCACGCCGGTGACCAGGGCATATTTGAGTGCGGTGCTGGTGACCGCGACGTCGCTGGCGGTGGCGCTGATGCTGAAGGTGTAGGCGCCGTCGGCGGCGGTGGTGCCGTCGTCCTGCAGGCCGTCCCACGACAAGGCCTGGGTGCCGGAACTCATGCTGCCTTCATCAAGGGTGCGCACCACCGTGCCGGTGCTGTCCTTGATGGTGACGGTGACGTCGTCGGCATCGCTGTCGAGGGTGACGCCAAAGGTGGTGGCCACGCCGTCGCCGACCTGGATGGTGTTGCCGTCGATCAACACGCCGTTGCCCACCAGCGCCGAGGCTTGCAGGGTTTCGGCGGCGCTGATCTGGCTGGAGATGCCTTCGAGTGTCGAGGTGACGTTCTCGATGCTGCTGATGGTGCTGATCTGCGCCAGCTGGGTGACCATCTCGCTGTTGTCCATCGGGTCGGTGGGGTCTTGGTTTTGCAACTGCGTGGTCAGCAGCGTGAGGAACTGGTCCTGCAAGTCATCCGCCGCCGAGGTGGTGCTGTCGGCGGTGGTGCTGGTGCTGTTCATGGTCGACAGCACCGAGCTGGCAATCGTACTGGTCATGGTTTAGGCCTCACCCAGGGTTAAAGTTTTGAGCATCATTTCCTTGCTGGTGGACATGACTTCAACGTTGGCCTGGTAGGAGCGCGACGCGGAGATCATGTTGACCATTTCGCCCACCGGCTCGACGTTGGGCATGGTCACGTAGCCCGACTCGTCGGCCAGCGGGTCGCCGGGGCGGTATTCCTGGCGCATGGGCGAGGCGTCCTCGACCACTTGGCTGACGCGCACGCCGCCGATGTTGCTGCCGGCCTGGTATTGGGACTCGAATACCACCTGGCGCGCCCGGTAGGCTTCGTTGTCGGGGCCGCTGGTGGTGTCGGCGTTGGCCAGGTTGCTGGCGGTTACGTTCATGCGCTGGGACTGGGCGCTGAGCGCGGAGCCGGCGATATCGAAAATGCTGAACATCGACATGGTGCTTACCCTGGGTTATTCGGACTGCATGGCGGTCTTGAGCGACTGCAAGCGGCTGGTCAGGAAGGTGAGGCTGGCCTGGTAGCGCACGGCGTTGTCGGTGAACTGGGCGCGTTCGCGGTCCATGTCCACGGTGTTGCCGTCCAGGCTCGGTTGGTCGGGCACGCGGTAGAGCAAGTCGCGGCTGGCAAAACTGCTGGTGGACGCGGCTTGCAGGTGCCGGTCCGAGGTGGTGGCGAGCGTCATGCCACGGCCCTGGGTGTGCTCTTTTTGCAGGGAGCTGGCCAGTTCGGTGGAGAAGTCGAAGTCCCGCGCGCGGAAGTTGGGGGTGTCGGCGTTGGCGATGTTATTGGCCAATACCTGCTGGCGCTCAGCCCGCAAACTCATTGCGTCCTGCTGAAAGCGCAGCTCGTTGTCGAGCTTGTCGATCATGGTTGCGGACCTGTGCATTAAATAAATGAACGGCTCGCAGGTTAGTCCCAAGGCTGCCCAGGCAAAGGCTGAAACAGGCGGCTATTTGGCGACTAATTCAGGATTTGCCCTGGGGGTGGGGCGACTAGAATTCGGCGCTGGGAAGCTTTGAGGGTGGGATAGATGGCGTGGCGAATGCTCGGTTTGATGTGCGTGCTGTGCAGTGCCATGGCCCAGGCGGATGGCTTGGAAGACAAGGTGCGCGGTGTGATTGCACCGCGCTTGCCGGTGCGCGCGCAGTTGGTGGCGGTGGACATCGGCCAGCCTGCCACGCGAATTTTGGAGTGCTCGCAGCCTCGGCCTTATCTGGTGCATCCCGAACAAAATGCTTTTGGCCGCGTGGCCGTCGGCGTGCGTTGTGACAGCGAAGTGGCCGGGTACCTGCAAGTCAGCGTGCAGGTGGTGGGCGACTATATAGTCAGCCGCCAGCGCATCACGGCGGGCGAGGTGATCAAGGCGCCGATGCTGGAACTCAAGCGCGGCCCGCTGGAGCGCTTGCCCAAGGGCAGCGTGTTCGAAATGGGCCAGATCATCGGTCGCCAGGCCAGTCGTACTCTGGGCCGAGGCATGGTGCTGACCCGCAGCCACTTCCGCGAGCCTTGGTTGGTGCAACGCAACCAGCGGGTGACGTTGCAGGCCCAGGGCGCCGGTTTCACCATCAGCCGCGAAGGCAAGGCGCTGGACAACGGTAGCCTGGGCAGCAGCGTGCGGGTGCTGGGCAACGACGGCAAAATGCTCAACGCCCAGGTGGTGGGCCAGAATGAATTGCTGCTGCGTTATTAATTTTTATCCAAGGTCAAAGTTTGCCATCGCGATTGCCGATAGTGACTCAACCACAGCCAATTGAAGCCTCTAACGTGAAAATCATAAGTGCGAACCTGACCAACCCCCCAGCGCCCACTGACAGCAAGGTGGCGGGTGCTCAACGCATGGACCTGCAGCCGTTGGACGCCACCCTTGATGACGGCGTGCAAGTGTCCAGCAGCACCGCCAGCGCGGACGTGTCTACGTCGGCCGATGTGGATATGGAAAAAGTCGCGGCCCTGCGCCAGTCCATCGACAGTGGCACTTACCAAGTGAGCGCCGATTCGATCTTTGATGGGCTGGCGGCGAGTGTCCGCGAAACCGAATGAGCGCCCGTTGATGAGCCGCAGGTAACCATGAGTCTGAGTAAACATCTGCAGGTGCAGCAGGAAGCGATTGAGCAGTTGGTGCAATTGCTGGAGCAGGAACGCTTGGCGTTGGCCCAGGCCAAGGTGGATGGCGAACGCCTGCAAGAACTGACGGCGAGCAAGCAGGCTGCGTTGCTCAGGTTGGAGCAGTTGGAAGCCATACGCGCCGGGGCACAGTTGAAGCTGGGCTATGGGGCGGGTCGCCAAGGTGCACTCAAGGCGGCTGAGGATGCTGATTGCGTGGCGATTTGGCGTGAGGTGCAGGCGCTGGCCCGCAGGGCGCGGGAGTTGAACGTGGCCAATGGTGAGGCGTTGGGTGTGCGTATGGCGGCTAACCAGCGGATTGTCGGGTTCCTCAATACGGTGGTGGGTAACAAATTGTATGGACCGGATGGGCGCACGCGGCGGGATGAGACCTGAAGCGGGGAACTGGCAGTTTCCCCGTTGTAGTCGCTATCTTTTCTCATTACCATTGGGAACTATTCTTATTTGGTAGGGCGCCTTATGCCCCCGCTTCCCGAGCCCGTTGCCTCACCGTTCAGCGTTGGTAGCCTCTATACAGCCCACCATGGCTGGATTCAGCGCTGGCTCGCCAGAAAACTCGGCAACGTCAGTGATGCTGCAGAACTGGCCCATGATGTGTTCGTTCGGCTGTTAAGCCAGCCCCGCGAATTTGGCAGCGACGGGCATGCGCGTGCGTATCTGAGCACCTTGTCGCGCAACGTCTGTGTGGATTTTTTTAGGCGTAGGCAGGTGGAGCAGGCTTGGCTTGAGGTGTTAGCGAGTCGGCCTGAGGAATGTGCGCCCTCGGAAGAGCACCGCGCGCTGGTGCTGGAGGCGCTGGTGCATTTGCAGGCGATGCTCGATCGCTTGCCGGCGAAAGTGTCCCAGGCGTTCTGCCTGGCCCAGATCGACGGCTTGAGCTACCGCCAGATCGCGCAGCGCATCGGCGTGAGCGAACGCACGGTCACCAAATACATCGGACAGGCGATGTTCCAGTGCATGGTGCTGGAAGCCGAGTTGGACGGCGCCCTGTCATGAGCAGCCAACCCGGTGGCCTTGACCACGCCACCTTGCAACAAGCCGCCGACTGGTATGCGCGCCTGATTGCCGAACCCACGGCCGTGTCATTGCATGAGGCGTGGCGCCAATGGCATGCCCACAGTGAGATCAATCGCCAGGCCTGGAGCTATGTCGCGCGCGTGGGGCAGCGCTTTGCGCCGTTGCAGGAGGATTTGGCGGGGGCCAACAAAGCGTTGGAAAACCTGCGGCACTCCCAGCGTTCGCGGCGGCAGGTGCTGCGCGGGTTGTCAGTGGTCATGGGCGGCGCGTTGCTGGGCTGGGGCAGTTGGCAGCAGCGTTGGTTGCCGGGGGCGGACTTTCATACCGGTACTGCGGTGCTGGGTGAGCAACGGTTGGCCGATGGTTCGCGTATCTGGCTCAACAGCGGCACGGCGCTGGATGTGAAGTTCAGCGGCGGGCTGCGTGAGTTGAAGCTGTACCGGGGTGAAGTGCTGATCAATACCGGCAGTGATCGCAGACCGTTTGTTGTGAACACCCCGCAAGGTCATTTGCGGCCTCTGGGGACGCGGTTCAGCGTGCGCGAACAGGATGGCCGTACGCTGCTCAATGTGTATGAAGGCAGCGTGCAAGCCAGCTGCGCCGACACCGATCAAACCCGAATAGTGCCGGCAGGGCAGGGTGTGGCTTTTGATCGTCAGAACATGTCGGCAATGCAGCGTGCGCAACCTGGGCGCGAGGCGTGGGCCAAGGGGGTGTTGATGGCGGGCGATATGCGCTTGGCAGACTTTATTGCCGAACTGGCCAGCTATCGTGAGGGGCATCTGGGGGTTGATCCACAGGTGGCCAATCTTCGGGTGATGGGCACCTATCCCCTGCAAGACACCGATCAGGTACTGGCGATGTTGGAGCAGGTGTTGCCGGTGCGTGTTGAGCGGCGCTTCAATTGGTGGGTGACTGTGGTTCCACGCTGAATTTTTTTTCTGCTGTGCTTCCGGTTTTGGATTTTCATTCGAATTAGAGAAGGACAACGGCTTGATGCCTCCTTCGACCGGAACTGTTTTATGTCCTCATTCCTGCGTAACTCACCTAAACCTTTGGCCCTGGCGATTGCGGTTGCCGTGGCTATGCCCGTTGGCCTGAGCCTGGCACCGCTGGCGGCTGCCGCCGAACAGGCAAGCGTGCAGCGTTTTGACCTGCCGTCCGGTGCCTTGGCCGATCAACTCAACCAGCTCGCCGCCCAAGCCGGTATCTATTTGGCGGGCGATGCTGCACTCACCGCAGGGAAGACCAGCCCTGGGCTGCATGGCAGCTACAGTGTGGATCAGGCATTGCAGGTGGTTTTGGCGGGCAGTGATTTGACCGTGGTGCAGACCGGCGAGGGGCGCTATCAATTACAACCTGGGGCGGGCGGTGCCTTGCAGCTGGGTGCGGTGTCCATCTCTGGCATGGCGCCGGGGTCGACCACTGAAGGCACGGGGCTTTACACCACCTATTCGTCCAGCAGTTCGACACGCCTGAACCTGACGCAGAAAGAAACCCCGCAATCGGTAACGGTGATTACCCGTCAACGTCTTGATGACCAGAAGCTCACCAACCTCACCGAAGTGCTGGAGGCCACGCCGGGCATCACCGTGTTGCGGGTGGGTGTGGGGGCGGAGAACGATACGTATTGGTCCCGTGGTTTCCAGATCAACAACTTCGAGATTGACGGCGTGCCGACTTCGGCGCGGTTGGACAACACCACCCAGAACACCGCGATGTATGACCGGGTTGAGGTAGTGCGCGGTGCAACGGGCTTGATCAGTGGCTCGGGCACGCCGTCGGCGACTATCAACCTGATCCGCAAGCGGCCAACTGCCCAAGCCCAGGCCAGCATCACCGGCGAGGCGGGCAGTTGGGATCGTTATGGCACGGGGTTCGATGTGTCGGGGCCGTTGAATGACGTTGGCAATATCCGTGGTCGCCTGGTGGTGGACTATAAGAAGCAGAATTCCTGGGTGGATCGGGTCAACACCGATTCGCAGTTGGTGTACGGCATTTCGGAGTTCGACCTGAGTGACGCGACCATGCTGACGGTGGGCTTCAGCTATATAAACAATCAGGTGAACGACCCGCTGCGCACCGGTTTTCCGATGTTCTACAGCAACGGCAACCGCACCACCTTCAGCCGTTCCGCCAACAGCGCGCCGGACTGGGCTTACAACGATCGCAAGCAGACCAATGTTTTCACGTCGCTCGAACACCAGTTCGATAACGGCTGGAGTGGCAAGGTAGAAGTCAGCCATACCCAGAACCAGTTCGATGAACTGATCAACTATATGAACGGCAGCATTGATCAGGGCACGGGGGCTGGCGCTTATCTGTATCCCAATCGCTGGTCGGGTACGCCGCGCCAGAACAACCTAGACGCCTATCTCACTGGGCCGTTCAACCTGTTTGGGCGCGAGCATGAGTTGATCGCTGGCGTGACGATGTCGCGCTATAACGAAAACACCCCAAGCCATGGCGGCTGGTTCGGCAGTTGGACCGGTTACGACGGCACTGTGCCTAACATTTTTGAGTGGAACGGTAGCGGTGCGAATATTCCGAACACCACGCCTGTGGGTAAGACTCATATAGAAGAAGACCAATACGCGGCGTACCTGACCTCGCGCTTGCATGTCACCGACAACACCACGGTGATCCTCGGCAGCCGCGTCACCGACTGGAAACGCAACAACGAGGTGGTGACCTACGCTGACCCTACCCAGAACACCGAAAGCAAGGAAACCCGCAACGGCGTGTTCCTGCCCTATGCCGGCGTGGTGTATGACCTGGACAGCACCTGGTCGCTGTATGCCAGCTACACCAAGATCTTCAATCCCCAGGCTTATGGCGTCCACGACGAAAACAATAAAGCGCTGGACCCGCAAGAGGGCACCGGCTACGAGGTGGGGATCAAGGGCAGCTTTAATGAAGACAGGCTCAACGCCAGCCTGGCGCTGTTCAAGATCGACCAGGACAACCTGGCGGTCTACGTGCGAGCCCCGGATATCTATCGCTTGGAACAGGGCACCTCTACCGAAGGCGTTGAGCTGGAACTCAATGGTGAACTGAGCGAAGGCTGGCAAGCGTCCGCCGGATATGCCTACAGCGTGAGCACCAACGCCGATGACCAGCGCATCGTCACCACCAGCCCACGCCATAGCCTCAAGACCTTCACCACCTATCGACTGCCGGGTATGTTCGACAAGGTGACTGTTGGCGGCGGAGTTAACTGGCAGAGCAAGACGGGGATGGACTTGCATACGTTTGAGCAAGGCAGCTACGCGCTGACCAACCTGATGGCGCGGTATGAGATCAGCCGCAACCTCAGCGCGACGTTGAATGTGAATAACGTGTTTGATCGCAGTTATTACGCCTATGCGGACAGTTGGAGTGTGTACGGTGCGCCGCGTAATTTTATGACGAGTTTCAAATACACGTTCTGAACCAACAATTGCGGGGGGCGGCGCATCAAAGCTACACTTGCTAATCATTCTTATTAGCAATCAAGGCCCGCTCTCCATGAACGTTCCGTCTGGCGTCCCTGCACCCGGTTCCAACTTGGAGGCCCTGTACCGATCGCACCATGGCTGGATGCAGCAATGGCTGCAACGCAAGCTGGGCAATGCCAGCGATGCGGCGGAGCTGGCCCATGATGTGTTCGTGCGTTTGCTGGCGGCGCCTCGGGTGTTCAACGATGAGGAGCATGCGCGGGCGTATCTGGGGCGCATGTCGCGGCACATGTGCGTCGACTTCTGGCGACGCCGGCGCATTGAGCAGGCGTATCTGGACGTGCTGGCGGCGCAACCTGAGCATCAGGTGCCGTCGTTGGAGCATCAGGCGATCATCCTTGAAACACTCGGGCAGTTGCAGGCCATGCTGGAGCGCATGCCCAAGCGGGTGGCCGAGACGTTCCTGCTGGTGCAGTTGCAAGGGCTGACACAGCGCGAGACCGCCCAGCGGCTGGGGGTGAGTGAGCGCAGTGTGAATAGCTATCTGGCTCAAGCGATGTATCAGTGTCTGCTGCTGGAAGTCGAGTTGGCCGGGGCGCTGGTTTGAACCCGCTCACGCCCGATCACCATGTGCTGCAACAGGCTGCCGGTTGGTTCGCCCGGTTGCATGCCATGCCGGATGACGTAGGCGCCCGCACTCAGTGGAGCGCATGGCTGGCGCAAGATGCGCAGCATCGCCTGGCTTGGCAGTACGTCGAGGGCATCAACCAGCGTTTCGCAAACCTGGGCGGTGATGCTGGTCAGGCGCATCAGGTGTTGACCACGTTGCGCCGTGAGCGTATTTCGCGCCGCACTTTGCTTGGCAGCCTGTGCGTGGCGGGCGTCGGAGGGCTGTTGGCGTCGGCGGGTTGGCGGCAAGGTTGGATGGATTCGCCGCGGGCCTGGTTTGCCACGTATCGTACCGGGCTGGGCGAGGTGCGACCGATCCGTTTGGCCGATGGCAGCCAGCTCTGGCTCAACGGCGCGACGGCAGTGGATGTGCACTTTGATGAAGGCGTGCGGCAACTGAGTGTGTATCGCGGCGAGATACTCCTGGAGACGGGCGCTGATGCGCGACCTTTGCATGTGGTGACGCGGGCTGGCCTCATGCAGCCGTTGGGCACGTTGTTCAGTGTGCGTGCCGAGGGACTGCAGACCACCTTGAGCGTCTTCGGCGGCGCGGTGCAGGCCACTTGCGCGGACAGTGGTCGACAGGCACGCGTCGAGGCGGGCCAGGCGATGGTCTTTGATGCGCAGGCCAATGGTGTGCTGTTGCCTGTGAAAGCGCAGCGCCAGGATTGGAGTCGGGGTGTGCTGGTGGCCGAGGACATGCCGCTCGGCGAAGCGCTGCGGGTACTGGGTGAGTATCGTCACGGCCATCTGGGTCTCGATCCGGCACTTGCGGGTTTGCGCGCCGTGGGGACTTACCCGTTGCTCGACACTGATCGGGCCTTGGCGATGTTGGAGCGAGCGCTGCCGATTCGGGTGGTGCACACGTTGCCGTGGTGGGTCTCGGTCGAGGCGCGTTGAAAAAGTCGAAAAAACTTTTCCGGTTTTGCGCGGCTCGCTCGCTTGGTTGGATGACGCTACTCCATTCGACCTCCGAAAGGACTCATTCATGCTTTCTCGCGCTACCGTTTTCTCGCGCCACCAGCCTCTGGCTCTGGCAGTCGTCATGGTCTTTGCCGGTAATGTGGGGGAGGCCCTGGCTGACAGCCCTGGCGCTTCTTCCCAACAGCAATCCCTGGACATTCCGGCCGGCCCGCTGGCCCGTCAGTTGAACCTGTTGGCCAGCCAGGCAGGCATTCTCGTTGGTGGGGATGCGGCGTTAACGGCTAATAAACAAAGCCAGGCTGTGCACGCCACCAACGTGGAGCAGGCGCTGGCGCAAATGCTGGCGGGCACAGGCGTACAGGCGGTACGAACGGGGGAGCGCGAGTTTCAATTGGTGGTGCAGTCGGCAACCGGCTTGACCTTGGGCGCGACGACTATCACCGGCCAAGGCCTGGGGGCTGTGACCGAAGACAGCGGCTCGTATGCGACCGGACGCTCCGCGACAGCCACCAAGCTGGCGATGTCCCTGCGTGAAACGCCGCAGTCGGTCACTGTCGTGACCCGCCAGCGCATGGACGACCAGGGCATGAAGAACCTCGATGATGTGATGCAGAACGCGACCGGCATCATGGTGGTCAAGAACGGTGGCGAGCGTTCGCTGTACCAAGCTCGCGGCCAGTTGGTCGATAGCCTGCAAATTGATGGTGTGCCGACCAACATCAGCAATGCCTATTCGATGGATGCCATCTCTAAGCCCACCACCGACATTTATGATCGTGTTGACATTGTGCGCGGCGCCACGGGGCTGATGGAGGGCGCGGGAACGCCGTCGGCGTCGATCAATTTGATTCGCAAACGCCCGACGGCCGAGCCACAGGCGCTGATCGAAACGTCGATGGGCTCTTGGGATGACTATAAGACGATGGTTGACCTGTCTTCGCCGCTTAATAAGGAAGGCACGTTGCGTGGGCGCTCGGTCATTTCCTATAACAATGCCAATAGCTATCTGGACACTGCGCAAAAAGAGAATCAGCTGTTTTACGGCATTCTTGAGGCGGATGTGAGTGAGTCGACCCTCGTGACCTTGGGTTACAGCTATCAGAAGGAACGCAACTCGGGTTATGACTGGTCCGGCCTACCGATCCATACCGACGGCACGTTCTATCCGTTGTCGCGCTCCACTTCGCTGACCGGGGACTGGAATCACCTGGACAAGCGCAATACCACAGTGTTTACGGATATCCAGCACACCTTTGCCAATGATTGGAAAGCGGTGTTGGCGGTCAATCAGATGTGGTCCAAGTCGGATTTTCTGGGTAACTACACCTGGCCGGCCGGCACCACCGACCAGTTCACCTTGAATCCGCGTCACTTCCGGTATGACGATACCCAGACCAGTATCGATGGCTACGCATCCGGTCCGTTCCAATTGCTGGGGCGTGAGCATGAGCTGATTATCGGGGGCAACTGGCGCAAGGATGACTTCGATTACCACGGTGGTCGCGATGCCACCTATCGTTATGTAGTCGATATGAATAACGTTGCGGCGTTTGATCCACCCAAGCCAACGGCTTTGAACGTCAATCAATGGAAGTACAACCGCACGCAGGAACAGAAGGGGGTCTATGTCGCCGGGCGTTTTAATCTGACAGACTCCACCACGTTCATCCTCGGCAGCCGCTTGAGCTGGATCAGCTATGACAACCTGGATGTGGTGACGAGGCCGGTGCATACCCACTATTCCAAGAGCGGTGAACTCACGCCGTACGCAGGCCTGGTCCAGGACCTGAGTGAGAACCTGACTGCCTACGCCAGCTATACCGAAATATTCAAGCCGCAGAACAACCAGGACATCACCGGCTCAGTGCTTGAGCCCATGACGGGCAGCAATTATGAGGTCGGGCTTAAGGGGGAGTTCTTCGACAAGCGCCTGCTGGGTTCCATTGCTGTGTATCAGGCCGATCAGACGGGCCGGCCGGAGTTGATTACTTGCGATCGCGACTGGTCGTGCTACCGGGCTTCCGACAAGGTGCGTAATCGCGGTTTTGAGCTGGAGTTGAATGGTGAGATCACCTTAGACTGGAATGTCTCGGCGGGTTACACCTATAACCAATCCAAATATGTAGGCGGTGAGCAGAAGGGGGAGGACTTTAATAGTGCTGCTCCGCGGCATCTGCTCAAGCTCGCCAGCGACTACCGTTTGCCAGGTGCGCTCAACCACATGCGGCTGGGCGGCAGCTTCTATGCGCAAAGCACGATGGTGCAGCGGGAGTATGGCAAGGATTACAAGATCCAGCAGGACGCATACCACTTGGTCAACCTGCATGCGGTCTACGAGATCAACAAGAACCTCGAGCTGCAGTACAATCTGGATAACGTGTTCGACAAGAAGTACTACCAGACGCTGGGTAACCCCAATTACTGGAACTTCTACGGCGAGCCGCGCAATTTCAATATGGCGCTGCGCGCGAAGTTCTGAGGGCGGGGTAGGCTGCCAGCGTAGGTAATTGGCGGCCTTTTCAAGAATATGGAGAAAAGGGTTGACGGCAGATTCTGGAAGCC
>NZ_QUZU01000071.1 GCF_004682055.1 Pseudomonas kairouanensis
ATAAAAAAGCCCGATCTGCCGATCGGGCTTTTGCTTTCTTGTAGATTGCATCACGCACTTCCCCCGCCAAGTTCGACGCCGATGAAGCTGTTTTGCTAGAGTGCGTCGCTGTACTTGTCGACTAAGCCCGCCCGCCGATGCTGCCCCGCGCCGAACAGAAGCAACAGACCCGCCTCGCCTTGATGGACGCAGCCCGCCATCTGATGGAGTGTGGCCGTGGGTTTGGCAGCCTGAGCCTGCGGGAAGTGGCCAAGACGGCTGGCATTGTACCCACCGGGTTCTATCGCCATTTTGCCGACATGGACCAACTTGGGCTCGTGCTGGTCAGTGAAGTCGGCCAGACCTTTCGCGCCACGATCCGCCTGGTGCGCCATAACGAATTCGTCATGGGCGGCATCATTGATGCCTCGGTACGCATTTTTCTCGATGTAGTCTCGGCCAACCGCTCCCAATTCCTGTTCCTGGCCCGCGAGCAATATGGCGGCTGCCTGGCTGTGCGCCAGGCCATCGGTGCCCTGCGCGAGGACATTACCCGCGACCTGGCCGCCGACCTCAAGTTGATGCCAAAACTGCAACACCTGGATGCCGAAGGCTTGCATGTGATGGCTGACCTGATCGTCAAAAGCGTGTTCGCCACCCTTCCCGACATCATCGACCCGCCGGCCCAGGCCCTGCCTGCCCACCTCACGCCCCAGGCGAAAATCACCCAGCAGTTGCGCTTTATCTTTATTGGCCTCAAGCACTGGCAAGGGCTGGGCAGTACCGAATAAGCCGATCAGCCTGACGTGTGAAAGCGTTTGGCCGTGGTGTAGTGCTTGTTCCAGTAACTGTTGCTCAACGAGTCGATACGGATGTTTTTGCCGGTGCGCGGCGAATGGATAAATTTGCCCTCGCCGATATAAAGCCCCACATGGCTGATCTGGCCACGCCCGTTGCCCTTGAAAAACACTGCATCACCCGGCTTGAGCGCGCTGCGCTTGATGGTGACGGCCTTGGACCGGTGCATTGCCGCCGTGGTACGCGGTAGGTGAATGTTGGCTTCGGTCTTGAACAGATAGACCAGGAAACTGCTGCAATCAAAGCCCTGCTCCACCGAATTGCCGCCCCATTTATAGGGGGTGCCCAGCAACTCATGGGCGCGGTCGACCACATTGTCGATGACATCGGTGATCGCAGGTTCTTTGAGCGATTCGATGAACAGTGCACGGGGCTGCAGCGTGGCCGACGCCGATGAAATAACCAAAGACAGGCTGACAATGACTAACCAATAAAATGACTTGATCATGATGAACGTCGCAGTGAATTGAACACGGCGAAAAGCCTACTTTTCCTGCGAGTAACGTTATGAACGGCGAATCTGGAGACCTCGTAGGATAAATCCGAAAACGCCCATCACGAGTGCGACGCACGGAACCGCGCACCACTTTGAAGCATGAACCCCCTGCGCCTACGCCCTATTTAGTGGCGTCGTCGCTCCAGCCGACAGGCATTTCCTACTCTCTTACGGGATTGGCAAGCCCCTTGCTCTAGCACTTGCATCGCTCATAGCTGGAAGCTGCCTGATGCTGGTGATCCACCGTCGAATCGCCCCCCAAGCCCTCTGGGCCGCCGAGTTGCTGCTGAATTTCGAAGCCCGCAGCAAAAGCCGCCTGCGCTGTTTCAGTGCCGACGGTGAAGACGTCGGCCTTTTCCTGGAGCGCGGCCAGCCGCCGTTGCACGATGGCGAATTTCTCCAAGCCGAAGATGGGCGCGTGGTACGCGTCTGCGCCCGGCCTGAACAATTGCTACACGTCACCTGCGCCAGCGCCTTTGAACTGACCCGCGCGGCCTACCACCTGGGCAATCGCCACGTCGCCCTGCAAGTCGGAGACGGCTGGTTGCGCCTGCTCGATGACTATGTGCTCAAGGCCATGCTTGAGCAGTTGGGCGCCACCACCGAGACCATCGAGGCCCCGTTCCAACCGGAGCACGGCGCCTATGGCGGCGGCCATCACCACTCACGGCATGGCGATGAAGACTTCAATTACCCGCCCAAGCTGCACCAGTTCGGCGTACGTCTATGAACCCAGCCTGGGCGCTGCTGCGTCTGGCCAGTCCGCAATTGCCGATTGGCGGCTATAGCTATTCCCAGGGCCTGGAAATGGCCGTGGAGAGTGGCCGCGTCGTGGACGCCGCCACGGCCCGCCGCTGGATCAGCGATCAGTTGCTGCTCAACCTGGCTCGCTTCGAAGCACCGCTGCTGCTCGCCCATTGCCAGGCCGCCGCCCATGAAGATTGGCCACGCCTGGCGCAACTGTGGGAGGAGCACCGCGCCAGCCGTGAGACCCGCGAGCTGTACCAAGAGAGCCGGCAGATGGGCTACTCGCTGCAACAACTGCTCAATGGCTTACCGGAACTGGACGACGGCGCCCGCGCGTTTCTAGAGCAGTGCAGTGAACCCCATCTTGCGCTGGGCTGGGCCCTGGCCGCCCGCGCCTGGGCCATCAGCCCGGACGACGCCCTCGCCGCCTGGCTATGGAGTTGGCTGGAAAACCAACTGGCGGTGTTGATGAAAACCCTGCCCCTGGGCCAACAAGCCGCCCAGCGCCTGACCAGCGAACTGCTGCCACTGCTGCAACAAGCCCAGCAGGACGCCGCACGCATCGACCCCAACCATTGCGGCAGCGCCGCGTTCGGCCTGTCCCTGGCGTGCATGGCCCATGAACGCCAGTACAGCCGCCTGTTCCGATCCTAGGAGAAGCACCCTATGAACACTCAACCTCTGCGCGTCGGCATCGGCGGCCCGGTGGGCTCCGGCAAGACCGCCCTCACCCTGGCCCTGTGCCTGGCCCTGCGCGACCGCTACAACCTGGCGGTGGTCACCAACGACATCTACACCCGCGAAGACGCCGACTTCCTGGTGCGCAACCAGGCCCTGGCGCCGGAACGCATCATCGGCGTGGAAACCGGTGGCTGCCCGCACACCGCCATCCGCGAAGACGCCTCGATCAACCTCGAAGCGGTGGATCAACTCAATCGTCGCTTCCCCGGCCTGGACCTGATCCTGGTGGAGTCCGGTGGCGACAACCTGTCGGCCACCTTCAGCCCCGAGCTGTCAGACCTGACCATTTACGTGATCGATGTGTCTGCCGGCGACAAGCTGCCGCGCAAGGGTGGGCCAGGCATTTGCAAATCCGACTTGCTGGTGATCAACAAGATCGACCTGGCGCCCTTGGTGGGGGCCTCCCTGGAATTGATGAACAGCGACACCACCCGTATGCGCAACGGCAAACCCTTTGTGTTCAGCAACCAGAAAACCGGCGTCGGCCTGGAAGAGATCGTCGCCTTCATCGAACGCCAAGGTTTGCTGACCGCTGCCTGATCAACCCATAAGGAACCTGTCCATGAGCCTCAAAAAACTTTTCGCCGCCGCCACCCTATTGCTGGCCCCGGCCCTGGCCTTTGCCCACCCTGGCCACGGCGACAACGGCCTGGTGGCGGGTATCAGCCACCCGTTGGGCGGCATCGACCACTTGCTGGCGATGGTTGCCGTGGGTTTGTGGGCCGCCCAGCAGAAAGGCGCTGCACGCTGGGCACTGCCGTGCACCTTTGTTGGCACCATGCTGATGGGCGGTGTGCTGGGTTTTGAAGGGATGCAGTTGCCAGCGATGGAGAGCGGGATTGCTGCGTCGGTGTTGGCCCTGGGGCTGGCGGTGGCACTGGCGGTGCGACCACCACTGTTTGTAGCGGTGGGGGCGACGGCGTTGTTTGCGCTGTTCCACGGTGTGGCGCACGGTCTTGAGCTGCCGGACATGTCCAGCCCGTGGGCGTATGCAGCAGGCTTCGTCGGCGCAACCGCCGTGCTGCACGCAGCGGGCTATGCCGTGGTGCGTTTCCTGCCGGCGGCGGCGGCGCCGTTGGTGCGGGTTGCTGGGGCCTTTTCGGCGGCGACTGGGGTTTGGTTGCTGGCAGGCTGATCTTCGGCGCTATCAAGGGCCTCTTCGCGAGCAAGCCCGCTCCCACACTGACTGTATTCACAAGTCAAAATCTGTGAATACAGTAAATGTGGGAGGGGGCTTGCCCCCGATAGCGCCAGACCAGACACCACAGAACCCAAGCCTGCTACCATGCGCGCCTACACCCCTGCCGTGACGACGCCAGCCAATGCCCACCGCTCCAAGCTCCACCCTCAATGCCGTGCTCACGCACTTCCACAGCCTGATCGTGCCGCTCTGGCAAGGCCCAGGCTGGAACGCCGAACTGGCATTGCCCTATGAGGCGCTGGACGCCGATCACCAGCCTTTGCCCCCTCAACGCTACCGCGCCATGGCCTGTGCCCGGCAGCTGTACCTGTTTGCCAGCCTGATCGGCGAGCCCGGCGCAGCCTTTGCCGAGGAACGTGCAGGCGCGCTGTTCCGTTCCCTGCAACGACACTTCCACGATGCCGAGCACGGCGGCTGGTTCTACAGCATCGACCCGGCCGGGCAGCCGCTGGACAAGCGCAAAGACCTCTACACCCACGCCTTCATCATCTTCGCCTGCGCCCATTACTGGGCCAAAGTGCGCGAGCCGTTGGTGGAATCGGTACTCAATGCCGCCCTGGAAGTGGTCGCCCAGCGCTTTTCCACAGGCGACGGCCTCTACGAAGCCGTGCTGGAGCGCAACTGGTCATCCCTCAAGTCCGGCCCGTTGCAAAACCCGTTGATGCACCTGGCCGAAGGCTTCCTGGCCACCCTCGCCGTGCGTGAAGACGCCGACGTACAAGCGGCCCTGCTGGCTTTGGCGACGGCCATGCAGCAGCGTTTCATCGACCGCCAACACGGCGTGATGATGGAAAAACCGCTGGGGGCTGTGGATAACTGGTTTGAGCCGGGGCATCAGTTTGAGTGGTTCTTTTTGCTGGAGTCTTCAGATGTACTGCGCGGCACGCCGTTGCATGCCTCGTTGACGCGCGCATTTGCCTACGCCGAGCAAACGGGTGTGGATAAGTTGAGCGGCGCGGTCAGCGGCATGCTGGCGCTGGATGGCAGGGTGCGCGATGGCACCCAACGCATCTGGGCCCAGGCCGAATACCTGCGGGCACTGACCTTGCGGCCGGGCAGTGAGGCGGTGCTGCAGCGCCAGTTGCTGGCGTTGCAACAGCACTTTTTGCATGAGAAAGGCTGGAATGAATGCCTGGATGCCCAGGGTGTGGTGAGTCGCTGGGATATGCCTTCTACCACCCCATACCATTTGGCGACTTGCTATCAGGGTCTGATCCAGCACTTGGGCTGACCTTAAGGGCCCCTTCGCGAGCAAGCCCGCTCCCACAGGAGACCGCGTCCTACCTTTGGAATGCGGGCGAATGTGGGAGCGGGCTTGCTCGCGAAGCAGGCGACGGGGTGTAAAGCCTTACTTGGCCCCACGCTCAATCGCGAACCCAGCCCAGGTCTGGCTCACCGGCATCAGTTCCAGGCGGTTGATGTTCACATGCGCCGGGGTGTTCATCACCCAGAAGATGGTGTCGGCAATGTCCTGCGGCTGGATCGGCTCGGCACCGGCATAGGTGGCGTCATACCGCGCCTGGTCGCCGCCAAAGCGCACCAGCGAGAACTCGCTCTCACACAGGCCTGGCTCGATGTTGGTGACACGTACGCCCGTACCCTGCAGGTCGCAACGCAGGTTCAGCGAGAACTGCTTCACGAACGCCTTGGAGCCGCCATACACATGGCTGCCAGGGTACGGGTAGTTACCGGCGATGGAACCCAGGTTGATGATGCCCGCGCCACGGCCGTGGGCGATCAGGCGCGGCAGCAGCAGGTTGGTGGTGGTCAGCAGGCCCTTGATGTTGGTGTCGACCATGGTTTCCCAGTCATCGAGGCTGCACTTGGGCGCCGGGTCAGTGCCCACGGCCAGGCCGGCGTTGTTGATCAGCCCGCGCAGTTTGGCGAATGACGGCGGCAGGTTGGCGATGGCGTCTTCCATGCCTTTGCGGTCACGTACGTCCACCACCAGGCCGTGCACTTCAGTCTGCTTGGACAGCTCTTCAACCAACGCATTCAAGCGGTCGGCGCGACGGCCCGTGAGCACCAGTTTCCAGCCGGCTTCGGCAAAACGACGGGCGCAGGCTTCGCCGAAACCTGAGGTTGCGCCAGTAATAAACAGCGTGTTGGACATGGTGTTCTCCTTGCGGGCATCGGGAAAAAAATCAGCCAGCAGAATGCCTTTACGCCGCCGTTGCGGCAACCGCTATGCGCAGAACTTCATAAACGGCTGGTCGTTTTTTAACCATCACACGCAAAGCCTTATACGCCGTGGCCTGCAGCCATATGCACGCAGGTTATCCACAGCTGCGCCCACAGTCTTTGGGGGCAAGTGCAAAAAGCCTCAGGCCGCTGTACGCGTGGGCTACAGGCGGTTTTAGAAAGTTTTTTGCTTGACCTTGGCAGGGCCGTATGTAGGCCCCTGGACGGGGGGAAAATCGGAACGATGGCTCCAGGCCAGTCATTCCGGCCTCTGCGCGAGTCTTTCCAGAGTTTAATCACAGACTTATCCACAGGCTGTCGGGACATAAATCGGTCATATACCTGTGTCTTTAAACAGGTTGACAAACCCATGGGCCGGTCGCGAAAAACCCCCTGATCAAAAAACGATCACAAGCCTGAGAGCTACGGTTTTAAAGGCGCCCAGCCAAGTACTACCACGTTACCCACAGCCGGTTCCACAGCAGGTGGGGACAAGTCAAAACTGTGACAAAACAGGGATTTGCGGCGGCTATATGTCGCGCTTTAGAGGGGGGCTGGATTTGTTTTCCACAATTTGGGATCGGCCATATGAACACCGGAAAACAAATGTGGGAGCGGGCTTGCTCGCGAATGCGGTGAGTCAGTTTCAGGTGTACTGACTGACACACCGCTTTCGCGAGCAAGCCCGCTCCCACAGGGGGGGCAGCGTCAAATTTGAGATCAGTGCCCACCCAAATAGGCGTTGCGCACTTCCTCGTTCACCAACAGCTCTTTACCGGTGCCCGTCAGGCGAATCTCCCCGTTGACCATCACATACGCCCGGTCCGACAAGCGCAGTGCATGGTTGGCGTTCTGCTCCACCAGGAAGATGGTCATCCCCGTGGCTGCCAACTCGCGCAGGGTCGCGAAGATCTGCTTCACCACAATCGGCGCCAGGCCCAGGCTCGGCTCGTCCAGCAGCAACAACTTGGGCCTGCTCATCAGCGCGCGGGCGATGGCGAGCATTTGCTGCTCCCCGCCAGACATGGTCATGGCCCGCTGGGTGCGGCGCTCCTTGAGCCGTGGGAACAGCTCGAACATGCGCTGCATGTCTTCCTGGGCGTACTTGTCCCCGATGGGGATCGTGCCCATCAGCAGGTTTTCCTCGACGGTCATGTCGGGGAATACCCGCCGCCCTTCCGGCGACTGCGCAATGCCGTTGGAGGCAATGTAGTGGGATGACTTGTGGGTAATGTCGACGCCGTTGTACAGGATCTGCCCCGACTCGGCCCGTGGCTGGCCGAAGATCGACATCAGCAGTGTGGACTTGCCCGCGCCGTTGGAGCCGATCAGGCTCACGGTTTCGCCCTCGTTGATGTGCAGCGAGACTTTTTTCAGGGCCTGGATCGGGCCGTAATACACGTCCAGGTCCTTCATTTCGAGGATAGGTGCACTCATACCAGCTCCTCTTCGTCGGCGCCCAGGTAGGCAGCAATCACTTTCGGGTCGTTGCGGATCGCGTCCGGCCCGCCTTCGGCGATCACGTTGCCGTGGTCAAGCACCACGATGTGGTCGGAAATACTCATCACCATGCCCATGTCGTGTTCGATCAGCACCACCGTGAGGTCGTGTTCGTCGCGCAGCAGGCGAATCATCGCGCTGAGGGCTTCGGTTTCCTGGGGGTTGAGGCCCGCCGCCGGTTCGTCCAGGCAGATGATCTGCGGTCGGGTGCACATGGCGCGGGCGATTTCCAGGCGCCGTTGCTGGCCGTAGGAAAGCTCACCGGCCAGGCGGTTGGCGCAGTCCACCAGGTCAACCACTTCCAGCCAGTAGAAGGCGTGGTCGAGGGCGTCGCTTTCGGCTTTGCGGTAGCCCTTGGTATTGAGAATGCCCGCCAGCATGTTGCGGTTGACCCACATGTGCTGGGCCACCAGCAGGTTTTCCACCACCGACATTTCCTTGAACAGGCGAATGTTCTGGAAGGTCCGCGCCAGCCCGGCACGGTTCACCAGGTGGGTACCGCCGAACATCTTGTAGTACACCCGGCTCAGGAAGCTTTTGGGGGACACGAAGTCGGTGGGCTGGAAACGCTCGCCCAGCAACTGGATCACGTTGGTCTGCCGGCCACGAATGTTGAGTTCGATCTTGCCGCCGCTGGCCTTGTAAAAACCGGTGAGGCAGTTGAATACCGTGGTCTTGCCGGCGCCGTTGGGGCCGATCAGGGCGAAGATCGAGTTGCGTTCGACCTTGAGGCTCACATCGCTCAAGGCCTTGATGCCACCGAAGTGCATCATCAGGTGTTCCACAGAGAGCACGACTTCCTTGCTCATGGCGCTACCCCCTTACGTGGTGTCACCCCGGTACGGCTGATGCGGATCAACCCACGCGGGCGCCAGATCATCATCACCACCATCAACACGCCAAACAGCAGCACGCGGTATTCCGAGAAGCTGCGCAGCAGTTCCGGCGCAACGGTCAGCACGAACGCCGCGATCACCACGCCCACCGTCGAACCCATGCCGCCCAACACCACGATGGCCAGGATCAGCGCCGACTCGAAGAACGTAAACGACGACGGGTTGACGAAGCCCTGGTAGCTGGCAAAGAAGACCCCGGCAAGCCCTGCGGTGGAGGCACCAATGGTGAACGCCGAGAGCTTGACCAGTACGTGGTTCAGGCCCATGGAACGGCAGGCGATTTCATCTTCGCGCAAGGCTTCCCAGGCGCGGCCCACCGGCATGCGGGTCAGGCGGTGCTTGATGTACAGCACGGCCAGCACCACCAGGAACAGCACGATGTAGATGAACATGAACTTGATGTTGGGGTTGTAATCGAGGCCGAAGAACTCGTGGAAGGGAATCCCGCCCTCCTTCGCCTTGCGCCCGAATTCCAGGCCGAGGAAGGTCGGCGATGGCACCGGCATGCCGTTGGGACCACCGGTAAACGACAGCCAGTTGTTGAGCACCAGGCGGATGATTTCACCGAAACCCAGGGTCACGATGGCCAGGTAGTCACCGTGCATTCGCAATACCGGGAAACCGAGTATGCACCCCGCTAAAGCTGCCGCGATGGCCGCCAGCGGCAGCACGCTCCAGAAGCCCAGGCCCAGGTACTGATAACCCAGGGCCAGGCCGTAGGCACCGATGGCGTAGAACGCCACGTAGCCCAGGTCGAGCAGGCCCGCCAGGCCCACCACGATGTTCAGGCCCAGGCCGAGCAACACGTAGATCAGCCCCAGGATCACCACGGTCAGCAGGTACTTGTTGGCGAAGATCGGGAACACGATGGCAATCACGATCAGCGCCGGAATGATCCAGCGCAGTCGCGACTTGTAGTCCGGCGCCAGCACATGCACGCCAGAGCCGCTGCTTTCGAAGCCCTGCAGAATCTTCAGGCCCTTGGGGGTTTGCAGGAACAGGCTCAAGGCAAACCGACCGGCCATCACGATGGCGACCAGCGTGGCCACGCGGGCCGGTTCCAGGTTGAAGCTGTAGCCGTCGAGGACTACGCCGACGATAGGGCCGAACACGACCAGCGAAATAAGGCCGGCAAGGATCGTATCGACCACACTTTTCTTGATATCGATAGGTTTGGCAGCAGACATGTTTACACCTTAGCCACGAGTGGGCGACCCAGCAGGCCCTGGGGACGGAAGATCAGGATCACCACCAGCAGGGAGAAACTGAACACGTCTTTGTAGTCAGAGTTGATCAACCCCGAGAACAGCGACTCGGAGATCCCGAGGATGATCCCGCCAAGCATCGCACCCGGCAGGGAGCCGATGCCGCCGAGTACCGCCGCGGTGAACGCCTTGATGCCGATGATGAAGCCGGCATAGAAGTCGAAGGTGCCGTAGTTCAAGGTGATGAGCACGCCGGCCAGTGCGGCCATGGCGGCACCGATGACGAATACGTAGGAGATCACCCGGTCGGTATTGATGCCGAGGATCGACGCCATCTTGCGGTCTTGCTGGGTGGCGCGGCACATGCGGCCGAGCTTGGTGTACTTGATGATGTAGGTCAGCAAGGCCATGCCCGAGAAGGCGGCGACCAGGATGAAGACCTTGGTGTACGTCAATTGCACGAACCCGGTGCCGATATCGACGCGCCAGGCCCCGGCCAGCAGGGTGGGAATACCTTGTTGCTTGGCGCCCTGGGCGATCTGTGCGTAGTTCTGCAGGATCAGGGAGATACCGATGGCGCTGATCAGCGGTGCCAGGCGGGTGGAGTTGCGCAGAGGCTTGTAGGCGACACGCTCGATGACCCAGCCGTACACGCCAGTGACGACCACGGTGAAAATCAAGGTGCCGAGAATGAGCAGCGGGAAGGATTCAATACCGAAGTAGGCCAGCAGAGCCAGACTGATTGCCGCGAGGTAAGCGGAAATCATGTAAACCTCGCCGTGGGCGAAGTTGATCATGCCAATGATGCCGTAGACCATTGTGTAGCCGATGGCGATCAGGCCGTAGACCGACCCGAGGGTCAGGCCGTTGA
This sequence comes from Pseudomonas kairouanensis, assembly GCF_004682055.1. Taxonomy (GTDB): domain Bacteria; phylum Pseudomonadota; class Gammaproteobacteria; order Pseudomonadales; family Pseudomonadaceae; genus Aquipseudomonas; species Aquipseudomonas kairouanensis. Next base: position 10,676 of record NZ_QUZU01000071.1, read on the forward strand.
CCAGTTGCTGCAGGAAAATACCATCCATAACGCAATCTCACGCGGTGAGCACCTGCACACCTGTGGGTGTGCGGCGCTTCTGGAGGAAAAGACAGATCTCGATCACAGCACAGTCCCCCTGTGGGAGCGGGCTTGCTCGCGAATGCGGTGTGTCAGAAACACATTCAGAGACTGACACTCCGCTTTCGCGAGCAAGCCCGCTCCCACATTGGGTCTGCGGTGTTTGTAATTACTTCTGTTTTTCCAGCTGGTGGTATTTACCGTCTTTGTCCCACTGGTAAACCACATAGTCGGAGACTTTCAGGTCGCCCTTACCGTCCCATTCCTTCTTGCCCATGACGGTCTGGACCGGGTTGGCCTTGAGCCACTTGGCAGCGTCTTCACCCTTGTTGGACTTGGCACCATTGAAGCCAGCGGCCAGGGCCTGGATCGAAGCGTAGGCGTACAGGGTGTAGCCTTCGGGTTCAGTACCGTTTTTGCGGAACTCCTCCACCACGGCCTTGCTGTCTGGCAGCAGGCGCGGGTCGGCGCCGAAGGTCATGTAGACGCCATCAACGTACTGCGCACCGCCAGCGGTGGCCACCAGTTCGTCGGTCACTACGCCGTCATCGGACATGAATTTCACGTCTTTCAGACCCGCTTCACGGATCTGGCGAACCAGTGGGCCGGCTTCAGGGTGCAGGCCGCCGAAATAGACAACGTCGGCGCCCAGGGAGCGGATTTTGGTAACCAGGGCGCTGAAGTCTTTCTCGCCGCGGGTCAGACCTTCTTCCAGCACCGGCTTGACGCCGCGCTTGGTCAACTGGGCAGCGGTGGCGTCGGCCAGGCCTTTGCCATAGGTGTCCTTGTCGTTGATGACCGCGACTTTCTTGCCCTTGAGCACGTCGACGATGTAGTCACCGGCAACGATGCCTTGCTGGTCGTCACGCCCGCACATACGGAACATGGCGCCCAGGCCACGCTCGGTCACTTGTGGGTTGGTGGAACCTGGGGTGATGGCGATGATGCCCGCTTCGTCGTAGACCTCGGAGGCCGGGATGGTGTTGGAGGAACAGAAGTGCCCGACCACGCCGATCACCTTGTCCTGGTCGGCCAGGCGGTTGGCCACGGCCACGGCCTGCTTGGGTTCACACGCGTCGTCGCCGGCCACCAGGACGATTTTCTCGCCGTTGATGCCGCCGGCCTTGTTGACCACATCGGCTGCCGCCTGGGCACCCTTCATGTACTGCTCACCGAAAGCGGCGTTGGCGCCCGTCATGGGCCCCGCGACGCCGATCTTCACATCAGCTTGAACAAACGTAGAAACACCCAGCGCCGCAGCAACGGCGAGGGCCAGAAAACCTTTCTTGTAAAACGTCTGGGACATGAGTGGTGCTCCGATATTTTTGATTTTTGGCACTACAACTTGCGTTCAAACTTTCCACTGAAAGCCCAGAGCAAAGCGCGTGCCATTAGGTTTTTATTCTTCAAAAAGACACGGTGTCATTGGTATTACAGGCGTTTGGGCGCCGTTCGTCAGGACGTGCAACCCTCAAGCCTCAAGAGGTGCAACCCATACGCTAAAAAAGTACAACCCCGGCAGGTCGCACCTGCAACCAGACGAATAAACGACAGTTCCTACAGCTGTAACAGACGGCGTAACGGAACTGCACATTTACAGTGCGCGATTGCTACGACTTGCACCAATACAGATTAGTAGCCTGCTAAGAAAATGCAGGCTTCTGACAGGTATTTCGCTGATCAGATCACGATCCTCAGGCATTGGCCGGCGTGATACAGCGAAAATCCCGCCTCATACAAACAACTGCGCAGACCCGGCGCGGCCAATGGCTGCATCGGTGTGAACGGAATCGGCAAGGCCTGGGGATTGTGGTGACACAGGTAATCGGCAAACGCCTTGCCGACCACGCTGCCGGTGGTCACCCCACGTCCGTTATAGCCCGTGACGGCGACCAGGCCCGGTGCGGGCTCGAACAGGCGCATCAGGTGGTCCGGGGTGAAGGCGATGCAGCCGGTCCAGGTGTATTCCCACTGCACCGATTTGAGGTACGGGAAGTAGTGCTGCTGCACCCGATCGGCCCACGCCTTGAGGAACCAGGCCGGTTTCTGGTTGCCATTGCCCAGGCTACCGAGCAGCAGGCGGCCATCGGCGTCGCGGCGGATGCTGCTCAAGACCTGGCGCGTGTCCCAGGAACCTTGGCCGCCGGGTAGGATTTGCCGGGCGGCGTCGTCCGTCAACGGCGCGGAAGCGACCTGGTAGTAATAGCCGGGGAAAAAGTTGCGCCGCAGGTCGGTCCATTCGCCTTCGGTGTAAGCGTTGGACGCGATCACCACCTGTGCAGCCTGCACGGAACCCTGACCGGTCTGCACCGACCAATGCGAACCCTGGCGCTCCAGCTGAGTCACCGGGGAGTGATCGAACACCTGCCCGCCAAGCCCAACGGCAGCGTTGGCCAAGCCACTGGTGTAGGCCATCGGGTTCAAGGTTCCGGCGCGCCGGTCCAGCAGGGCTGCTGCAATTTTTTGGGTGCCCGTGGCGTGCTCACAGGCCTGGCCGGTGAGCAGTTCCACCGGCGCGCCACGGCGCTTCCATTGTTCTTCACGACTGCGCAGGTCCGCTTCGCCACGGGCGTTGTGCGCCATGTGCAAGGTGCCCTCGCGGCGTAGCTGGCAGTCGATGTTGTATTTGTCGATCAGGCTGAACACCAGGGAGGGCGCGGCGCCCAACATGCGGTTGAGCTGGCTGCCCACCGCCGTGCCAAAACCGGCTTCGATATCATCCGGCGGGATCCACAGGCCTGCGTTCACCAGCCCGACGTTACGCCCCGAACCACCGTGGCCGGTGCGATGGGCTTCCAGCACGGCGACGCTTTTACCCTGTTCCAGCAAGTGAATGGCGGCCGACAAACCGGTGATGCCGGCGCCGATCACGCACACATCCACCTTGATTTCACCCTTGAGCGCGGCACGGTCGGGGCGGCTGGGGGTGAGGTGTTCCCATAAACATGTTTCGCGCAGTGCCATTGCCAGACTCCGGTGAGACCTAACAAACATCTATTCCGAACTGTAAATACGATCAAATGTGGGAGGGGGCTTGCTCCCGATAGCGGTGGATCAGATACACATCTGTTGACTGACAAACCGCCATCGGGAGCAAGCCCCCTCCCACATTCTTGACCGCGCTCCGACCTTGGATTCAGTCGAAAGTAATGCCCTGCGCCAGCGGCAATTCCAGGGAGTAGTTCACGGTATTGGTCTGGCGACGCATGTACCCACGCCACGCATCCGACCCCGACTCACGCCCGCCGCCGGTCTCTTTTTCACCACCAAACGCACCGCCGATCTCCGCGCCACTCGGGCCGATATTGACGTTAGCGATGCCACAGTCACTGCCCACCGCCGACATGAACTGCTCGGCTTCGCGCACATCGGTTGTAAAGATGCACGACGACAAGCCCTGGGGCACGGCGTTGTTCAGGCGCAAGGCTTCGGCAAAATCGGTGTAGCCGACCACGTACAGGATCGGCGCGAACGTTTCGGTGCACACCACGTCGCTTTGCTCGGGCATTTGCACAATGGCCGGCGACACGTAGTAGGCATTCGGGAATTTATCTTCCAACTGGCGCTTGCCACCGAACACCTTGCCGCCTTCGCTCAAGGCCTGCTCCAGGGCGTCCTGCATGTTGTCGAAGCCATGCTTGTCGATCAGCGGGCCGATCAGGTTGCCTTCCAGCGGGTGGCCAATGCGCACCTTGGAATAAGCCGCCTTGAGACGGGTGACGATTTCTTCTTTTACCGACTCATGGGCGATCAGGCGGCGCAGGGTGGTGCAACGCTGGCCAGCGGTGCCGACGGCGCTGAACAGGATGGCGCGCACGGCCATGTCCAGGTCGGCGCTTGGGCCGAGGATCATGGCGTTGTTGCCGCCCAGTTCGAGGATGCTGCGGGCAAAACGTGCGGCGACTTTCGGCGCCACTTCGCGGCCCATGCGGGTGCTGCCGGTGGCGCTGATCAGGGCCACGCGGGGGTCGTCCACCAAGGCGGCGCCTGCGTCGCGACCACCGATGACCACTTGGCTCAGGTACGGCGGGGCATCGTTGAAGTTTTTCACCACGCGTTCAAACAGCGCCTGGCAGGCCAGGGCGGTGAGCGGGGTCTTTTCCGAGGGTTTCCAGATTACGGCGTTGCCGCACACCAGGGCCAGGGTGGTGTTCCACGCCCACACAGCCACCGGGAAATTGAACGCACTGATCACGCCGACCACGCCCAGCGGGTGCCAGGTTTCCCGCATGTGGTGGCCTGGACGCTCAGACGCGATGGTCAAGCCATACAGTTGGCGCGACAGGCCCACGGCGAAGTCGCAGATGTCGATCATTTCCTGCACTTCGCCCAGGCCTTCCTGGGTGATCTTGCCGGCTTCCCAGGACACCAGCTCGCCAAGATCAGCCTTGTATTCGCGCAACACGTCGCCGAATTGGCGCACCAGCTCGCCGCGTCGCGGTGCAGGCACTTTGCGCCAGGCGTCGAATGCATGCTCGGCGCGACTGACCTGTTGCTCTACCTCGGCGGCACCTTCCCAGTGCACAGTGCCGATAACGCTGCCGTCAATCGGCGAATGCACAGGGTTTTTACCCGACTGGTACAGCGCCGGGTTTACCCCGAGACGATCAAGCAATGCGGCAACCATGGGTCACTCCTTCATTCCACAAACAAAAAATTGCGCCGCCGACAGACACGGCGATCCAGGCCTTATTTGTAGCTGGCCCAAGACTTGCCAACAAACGACGATTAGGCGAGATATCATTCCGTTTATTCATGCAAAGCATAAAAAGAGGCACGCCGTGCTGAACAAAAGACATTTGCCCTCGATCACCGCACTGCAATGTTTCGAAGCCGCCACCCGCCATTTGAGCTTCACCCGCGCCGCCGAGGAGCTGAACCTCACCCAAAGTGCGGTGAGCAAACAAGTGGCGCAGTTGGAGGAGCTACTGCAACACCTGTTGTTCCGCCGCGTGCGCCGTCGGCTGCAGATGACGCCGGCGGGCGACCTGTACCTGGTGGAAGTGCGCAAGATCCTCACGCAAGTGGAGATGTCCACCCACTACCTGCGCTCCTACGGCGGCGAGACCGAGGTGCTGCGCGTCTCCACGCCTTACACCTTCGGCGCCCGCTGGCTGGTGCCACGCCTCAAGGGCTGGCGGCTGCGTCACCCGCAGATCCACCTGGACCTGTGCAACGAACAGGAGCCGGATGAGCTACTGCAAGGCAAGGCCGACATGGCCTTCTACTTTGGTCAGGGTTCACGCCCCGGCACCGAGAGCCTGAAACTGTTCAGCGAAGAACTGGTGCCGGTGTGCGCGCCCGAAAGCCTGCCCGCGCGGCCTTTGACTGACCCAACGCAACTGAGTGAGCTGGTGCTGCTGCAAAATGCCTCGCGGCCCCAGGGTTGGCATGACTGGTTTGCCGATCAGGGCTACCAGACCGAGCACAGCTACCATGGCCCACGGTTCGACACCTTTTATATGTGCATACGGGCGGCGCAGGTGGGTTGTGGCGTGGCGCTGTTGCCGCGCTTTCTGGTGGAAGAGGAACTGGCCGACGGCAAGCTGGTGATCCCGTGGCAGCATGCGATGCCGAGCCAGGATGCTTATTACCTGGCTTACCCGGAGCATTCGGCGGAGGTGCCCAAGGTTCGGGAGTTTGTGAAGTGGATGATGGAACAGGTTATTTAGTGCCTGAGATACCGCTATCGGGAGCAAGCGCTCTCCCACATTTACTGTGTTCACCATTCAAAATATGGGAATGCAGTCAGTGTGGGAGGGGGCTTGCTCCCGATCAGGCCAGTGGCCATAGCAAAAAAATCACTGGCAAAACCCCACAGGTCTATGCGCCACTAGCCCCCTTCCTTAATTGTGCGTAAAGGCCGGCGCCCATCGCCGACCCGTCTGGAGATTCCCGTTATGAGCGAGAGTGTGTTTGCCGATCGCATCGTGCAGAACCTGCTCGACACCGACTTCTACAAGCTGACCATGATGCAGGCGGTGCTGCACAACTACCCCAACGTGGAAGTTGAATGGGAATTCCGCTGCCGTAACAGCGAAGACCTGCGCCCGTACCTGGCCGAGATCCGCTACCAAATCGAGCGCCTCGCCGAGCTGAGCCTGAGCCCGGACCAACTGGGTTTCCTGGAACGCATCAGCTTTATGAAGCCGGATTTTCTGCGCTTTCTAGGGCTGTTCCGCTTCAACCTGCGCTACGTACAGACCGGCATCGAGAACGGCGAATTGTTCATCCGCCTGCGCGGGCCGTGGCTGCATGTGATCCTGTTTGAAGTGCCGATGCTGGCCATCGTCAGCGAGGTGCGTAACCGCTATCGCTACCAGAGCGTGATCCTGGAACAGGCCCGCGAGCAGCTGTACCGCAAGTTCGACTGGCTTACCGCCAACGCCAGCAGCGAGGAATTGTCCGAGCTGCAAGTGGCCGACTTCGGCACCCGCCGACGCTTCTCGTACCGGGTGCAGGAAGAAGTGGTCAGCGTGCTCAAGCACGATTTCCCTGGCCGTTTTGTCGGCACCAGCAACGTGCACCTGGCCCGTGAATTCGATATGAAGCCCCTGGGCACCATGGCCCACGAATGGATCATGGCCCACCAGCAACTGGGCCCGCGCCTGATCGACAGCCAGATCGCAGCCCTCGACTGCTGGGTGCGTGAATACCGTGGCCTGCTGGGCATCGCCCTGACCGATTGCATCACCACCGACGCGTTCCTGGGCGACTTCGACTTGTACTTCGCCAAGCTGTTCGACGGCCTGCGTCACGACTCAGGCGACCCGGTGCAGTGGGCCGAAAAAGCCATCGCCCACTACCATAAACTGGGCATCGAGCCGATGAGCAAGACATTGGTGTTCTCCGACAGCCTGTCGCTGCCCAAGGCGCTGGAGATATTCCGTGCGCTGCGCGGTCGCATTAACGTGAGTTTTGGTATCGGCACCAACCTGACCTGCGATATTCCGGGGGTGGAACCGATGAGCATCGTGCTTAAAATGACCGCCTGCAATGGCCAGCCCGTCGCGAAGATCTCCGATGAAGCGGGCAAGACCCACTGCACCGATCCGAATTTTGTCGCCTATTTGCGGCACGTTTTCAAAGTACCTGCCCTTTCCAGCAAGGAGTGAATCATGCAAGCCGTACAGCGTGAGATTGCGCAGCAGCTCAAGGTTCAAGCACCGTTCCAGGACCAGGCGGCCCTGGAGGCCGAGGTTGCCCGTCGCATCACCTTTATCCAGGATTGCCTGCGCAATGCCGGGCTCAAGACCCTGGTACTGGGTATCAGTGGCGGCGTCGACTCCCTGACCGCCGGCCTGTTGGCCCAGCGCGCGGTGAAAGCACTGCGCGAAAGCACCGGTGATGAGGCCTACCGCTTTATCGCGGTGCGCCTGCCCTACGAAACCCAGTTCGACGAAATCGATGCCACAGCCTCCGTGGACTTTATCGAGCCGGACGAGCGCCACACCGTCAACATCGGCCCGGCGGTCAAAGCCCTGGCCAACGAAGTGGCGGCGTTTGAAGGCAAGGCGGCGGTGTCTCGCGACTTCGTGCTGGGCAACACCAAGGCACGCATGCGCATGGTGGCGCAGTACACCATCGCCGGTGCAGCCGGTGGTTTGGTGATCGGTACCGACCATGCAGCAGAAGCGGTGATGGGCTTTTTCACCAAGTTCGGCGATGGCGCGTGCGACCTGGCGCCGTTGAGCGGGCTGGTGAAGAACCAGGTGCGTTCGATTGCACGGCACTTTGGCGCGCCGGAATCGCTGGTGGAGAAGGTGCCGACGGCGGATTTGGAAGACCTGTCGCCGGGCAAGCCGGACGAAGCGTCACATGGCGTGACCTATGCCGAAATCGATGCGTTTTTGCATGGTGAGCCGGTGCGCGAGGAGGCGTTCCGGATTATCTGTGAGACCTACCGCAAGACGGAGCATAAGCGGGTCATGCCGTTTGCGCCGTGAGGTAGCCAGATAGTTTTGTGGTGATTGACAGGCCGTCTTCGCGAGCAAGCCCGCTCCCACATTTTGACCGCATGCTCATGTTGGAACTCGGTCAAGTGTGGGAGCGGGCTTGCTCGCGAAGAACGATAACGCGGTCTTACTTAAGAACCACCGCGCCTTTCATCATCGAGTTGTGGCCTGGGAACGAGCAGAAGAACTCATAGCTTTCGCCAGCGGTCAGCTTGGCCACATCGAAGGTCACCGAATCTTTCTCGCCAGCACCGATGATCTTGGTGTGGGCGATGATGCGTGCATCACCTTCTTTCAGGTAG
>NZ_QUZU01000072.1 GCF_004682055.1 Pseudomonas kairouanensis
GAACCACCGCCTTCGCGAGCAAGCCCGCTCCCACAGTTTGATCGCATTTCAAGGGATGAACTCGGTCAACTGTGGGAGCTGTCGAGCTTTAGCGAGGCTGCGAAGGCGGTGGTACTGCTGGCAAATATTCTGCGCCTGAACCACCGCCTTCGCGGGCAAGCCCGCTCCCACAGTTTGATCGCATTTCAAGGGATGAACTCGGTCAACTGTGGGAGCTGTCGAGCATTGGCGAGGCTGCGAAGGCGGTGGTACTGCTGGCAACTATCCTGCGCCTGAACCACCGCCTTCGCGGGCAAGCCCGCTCCCACAGTTGATCGCATTTCAAGGGATGAACTCGGTCAACTGTGGGAGCTGTCGAGCTTTAGCGAGGCTGCGAAGGCGGTGGTACTGCTGGCAACTATCCTGCGCCTGAACCACCGCCTTCGCGGGCAAGCCCGCTCCCACAGTTTGTTCGCATTTCAGGGGCTGAGCTCGGTCAACTGTGGGAGCTGTCGAGCTTTAGCGAGGCTGCGAAGGCGGTGGTACTGCTGGCAACTATCCTGCGCCTGAACCACCGCCTTCGCGGGCAAGCCCGCTCCCACAGTTTGATCGCATTTCAAGGGATGAACTCGGTCAAGTGTGGGAGCTGTCGAGCTTTAGCGAGGCTGCGAAGGCGGTGGTACTGCTGGCAAATATTCTGCGCCTGAACCACCGCCTTCGCGAGCAAGCCAGCTCCCGCAGATGACCGCATTTCAGGGACGGAGCGCGGTTAGGCTTTTGTTCCAATCAGCACAACCACCCCACCCCATTGCCGCACCGTGATCGGCAAGCTTTGCTCCAGGGCTTCAAGGGTCTGCCTGGCATCATCCAACGGAAATCGCCCCGTCACCCGCAACTGCGCGACCTTGGCATCCAACCGCACAATACCGCTGCGATAAGGGCGGATCGCATCCACCACCGTGGCCAATGTTTGGTTACGCACCACCAGCCAACCATCCAGCCATGCGGTTTCCGTTGCGGCCATGGGCACTTGGGTGAGGATGCGCTGGTGATCGAACAACGTGCTCTGGTGCATGCCGATGCGTTGCTGGGCACCGCCGTCAAACTGCAGCACCGCGTCGGCGTCCAGGGTGACCAGGCGCACGGCACTGCCCTGCTCGCTCAGCATCAACCGGCCGCTGGTGGCGCTGATACGACCGGCGCGGGTGTTGACCTGCAACGGACGCAGCACATTCACCAGCATTTCGCCGGCGCGTAACTCCAGGCTGCGCGGCTCTGAGGACAGGTTGGAAACCACCTGGCTGCGGGCATTGAGCCTGAGCGTGCTGCCATCCGCCAGTTGCCAGGCACGCCGTTCGCCCGTAGCGGTGGCGTAGGTCTGCCCGGCGTCTTCGAAACGCGACACCCAGCCCACCCCCGCCGCCAGACCCACGGCACACAGGCTGGTGCGCAGGAAGGCCCGACGGCTGTTGGGTTGCTCCAGACTACGCAACAACTGCGCACTGGAACGCCCGCGCCAGGGCGACGCCTTGAGCTGATCCAGACCCGCGATCAACTGTTGGTACACCTGGCGGTGATGGGCCGACGTGCCGCGCCATTCATCCAACGCTTGCTGCTGTGCGAGGGTGAATTCACCGGACTGGATCTGCACCAGCCAACCGATGGCCTCCTCGGCCACCGGGTCGTTCAACGGGTGCTTGCTCACTCGCTCAGCCCCAGGTAACAGGCACGCAGGGCCTGGGTCATCAATTGGTGAATACGCCCCAGGGACAGCCCCAGCCGCTCGCTGATCTGGGCGTAGGTCATGCCGTCCAATTGGCTGTGCACGAACACCGCCTTGGCTTGCCCCGACAACCCATCCAGCAGGCGGTCGATGGCCAGCAGGCTCTCGATCAGGATCAGTTGTTCCTGAGGCGATGGGTGCACATGCTCCGGCACTTCGGCAAGGATCTGCAAATAAGCCCGTTCCAAGTCACGGCGACGCCAGCTTTCGTACATCAGCCGTTGGGCGATGGTGGTCAGCAGCGCCCGTGGTTCCCGGATCGCGCTGGGGTCAGGCAGCATCCACACCTTGAGGAAGGTTTCGGCGGCAATGTCTTCGGCGCTGTGGCTGCAACCGGTACGGTAGGACAAACGCGCACACAGCCAGCTGTAATGCTGCTGGAAAATCTGCCCGATGAGTCGGGTCTTGAGCAAGGCATTCGGGTCCATAGGTCCATAATCTGCATGGACTGCACACGCCAGCGGACAAGTGGTGGTGGGCCTGTCGGTTTGAGGTAGACCTGCATCCGGGCAGGTGAATCCAGTTTGCCCCAGTGGGCATCACCAGATAAAAGAATAAAAAAAACTGCCAAACTGCATTTTTTGCATAACCTTCGCCAAGCTTTCAGGCACGACAAAGCACCGCCCGCAGCCTTCGCGGGCGGCGTAAGCACAGGTTCAGTGCGTGGCCAGTTGCGCCTCGCTGCGCTCCTGTTGGCGCAGTGGACGCACCAGCCATGTCACCACCACGGTCAGCACCAGCAGGATCACCGCCAACGCCCAGAGCACACCGTGGAAGGCGCTGTCATAGCCGCCGATGAACAGGCTGTGCACCGCGCCGGCCTGTTCAGTGCTCAACGCTTGCAGGGACCCGGTGAGGTTGCCTGCGGCCACTTCGTCGATCCAGCGTTGCAGGGTGGTCGGGTCCGGCGCCAGACGGTTCAAGGCGCCGCGCAGTTGACTGTCGAGCAAGGTCGCCAACAGCGAGCCATACAAGGCCACTGCAATCGCCTCGCTGCCCAGGCGAAAGGTGTTCAGCAAACCGGCAGCCATGCCGGCTTTTTGCTCCGGCACCGTCTTCAATGCCAGGCCATCCACCAGCCCGGCCGACAGGCCCATCCCAATGCCCACCAGCAGCAACGGCACCGCCAATTGCCACAGCGCCACGCCGACCTGGCTGACCAACGCCAAGGCCACCACCCCCACCAGCAGTGCAATCAGGCTGGCCTTCAGGATGCCAATGGCCGACACCCCGCGCGCGGCCCACTTGCCTGCCAGGATCGGGCAAAACAGCATCGGTACCGTCAGCAACAGCATGGCCAGGCCCGCATGGGTCGCGCTCAGTTGCAACACACCAAACAGGTAGCTGGGCAAGTACGTCAACAACGTCACGAAGCCAAACGAAGCCGCCACGGTGACCAACGCCAGGCCCACGAACGGCCCACTCGACAGCAGCGACAGGTCCAGCATCGGCTGCAGATGACGGCGCTCCTGCCAGGTAAACAGCGCCAGCAAGACCACGGCCACCGCCACCAGGCCCAAGACACCCCGGCTGGTCCAACCCCATTGCGAGCCTTGCACGATGGCCACCATCAACGCCAACAGGGCCAGCACAAACAAGCTGGCGCCCGGTACGTCAAAGCGCGCAGTGCGCTCAGCCAATTCGCCGTCACGGGTAATCAGCGGGCTGCCCAGCAACACAATCACCAGGGTCACCGCATGGGCCCAGAAAATCGCGCGCCAGCCCACACTGTCCAACAGCAGGCCGGACAAGGTCGGGCCCAGGCTCACCCCCAGGCCTGCCACGGTGCCGAACAAGGCAAACGCCCGCAGCCGCGCCGGGCCCTCGAAGTGGGTGGACAAAATAGCAATGCCGCACGAGAAGATCGCCGCTGCCCCGATGCCCGCCAGCCCCCGTGCCGCATCCAGCAGCCAGGCGCTCTGGGCCACCGCCGACAACAGCGAAGCCACCACGTACAACGATGCGCCCGCCACGAAGCAGCGCTTGCGCCCCAGCCGATCCGCCAACGCGCCCCATGCCAGGGTGAAGCAGGCAAACGCCAGGTTGAAGGCATTGACCACCCACTGCAGGCTGGTCAGCGGCGCCTGGATGTCCGCGCCAATGGCAGGCAGCGCCAAGGCCGTGCCGGAGATGGAACTGGGCACGACGAAAATCGCCAGCAGGATGATGGTGAGTAGAGCCGTATCGGCAAACGAGTTTTTCATGGGTCCTTCCAGGGTCAGGTTGAAGTAAAGCCTTGCACCGGCAAGCGCGCAGGACGGCGCAGGATGATGCCGTCGACCCAGGGCACCTGGTCCGCCGGCACCGCCAGGCGCAGCTTGGGAAAGCGCTGCACGAGGATCTGCAACACCGTGGTGATTTCCAGCCGGGCCAGGGCCGCCCCCATGCAGTTGTGCATGCCATAGCCGAACTGCAAATGCCGCGCGTCGTTGCGGTCCAGGCGAATCGCCAAGGGGTCTGGGAATACATCCGGGTCACGGTTGGCCGCGAACGCATCGGCGTAGAGGATGCTGCCCTTGGGGATCAACCCCCATGGCCCTTCCAGGTCTTCACTGGCAAGGCGCGGAAAGGTCGAGATGGTGCCCAGGGGAATCACCCGCAGCAGTTCTTCGACGGCATTCGGGATCAACGCCGGGTCGTCCACCAATTGCTGCCACAGTTGGGGCGCTGCCAACAGGGTGTACACCGACTTGGTCAGCACGGTGAGGATGTTCTGGTCGCCGCCGATCAGCACGCCGAGCAGGATGCCCACCAGTTCCTTGTCATTGAGCGGCGGCTCGCTGTCGGCGCTGGTGGCCACAAAGCGCTGGATCAAGCCATCCGGGTACGTGGGCCGGGCGCCGGTGACCAGGTCGGTGAGGTAGTTGTACACGCCCCAGAACTGGTTGAGCAGCTCCGGCACATCGGCGTCCGACGCCACTTGCACGGTGTGGCTCAGGGGCCGGTAGTACGCGCGATCACTCAGGGGAATGCCAAGCAACTGGCAGTCCACGGTCGCCGGGATATGGTCGAGTACCTGGGCAAACAGGTCGGCGCCGGGGGCCTGGCGCTGCAGCACGTCGAGGCGCTCGTGGGTGGCCTGCTCGGTTGTGTCCCGCAGCACCGCCACACCACTGGGGCTGAAATCCCGCGCGACCACTTTGCGCAGGCGGCCATGGTCGGGGATATCGTTGTTGAGCAGCAGTTCCGGCGGCGTGATGGTGGGCAGGAAGCTTGCCCCGTCTTCTTCGTTGCACGGCGCACGGATGGCGCGGTTGTCCAGCAACAGGGCCTGCACATGCGCATACCGGGTCAGGTGGAATGCCAGATGGCCGCTGGGCAGCAAAATCCGTGGCAGGCCATTGGCAGGACTCGCGGGTTGATAAGCCGGTGGCGCGTCCAGATGGGGGATGCGGGCCACGGTGACTTGGGGTTCGGCAATCACGGCGCTATTCATCAGGCAGGCTCCACGGCAGGTTGCAACAGGCGCACGCCAGTCAGGCGCTGCAACTGAGTGAGGGCCTGGTGATTGTCGGTAAAGTGCAGCACTTGCCAGCCCAAGGCGGCAGCCGCTTCGATGTTTTCGGCAACATCGTCGATCAACAGGCTGTGCTCGGGGGCTACGCCTGCGCGCTCAAGCGCCGCCAGGAAGAACGCCGTCTGCGGCTTGCGGGTGCGCTCTTCACTCGAATCGACAATCAGGTCGACCACCTCGTCCAGGCCCACCATGGCGCGCCAATGCGCAGACCACTCCACCACGTTATTGGTGAGGATGCCGACGCGAAAACCCGCATGCTTGAGCGCCCGTACTGCGGCCACCAACGGCGCATTGGCCGGCACGCCCGCAAACCATTGCTCGCCAAAGGTTTGCAGGCGGGCGCGACTCAAGTCGATCTGCGGATCACGCCGACGCAGCGCCAGCTCCAAGCGTTGGCCCCAGTCTTTTTCAGTGAGCAAGGCGCTCTCCACCGGCGCCAGCATCGGCACGCCCAGCTCATCGGCCACATCGCTCATGGCCTGCTGCAAAACCCGTGGCGCCAGGCCGGTCTTGACCTCGTATTGTTCGAACAGCGCCGGGATCGGTGGCGAGAGCACGCCGCCAAAATCGAACCAGATAAACTGCAAGTCGCTCATCGCACCCCCCCGGCCACCAGCGTCAACGGCTGGCTGGCGGCCACGGGCAGCAATTCAAGCTCGGCCGTGGCGATCACCGCCCCGCCCTGCTCCACGTCCAGCGCCAGGGTGATACGGCCGTGTGGGTCGCGAGCCAAAGAGTTGAGATCTGCACGCACGCGGGTCGGCAAACCGAACTCGCCAAAGCGGGTGAACACCACATGACAACTGGCCAACAGCAATTGCTCGGGGCCGGCCTGCAACTGCCGGTCTGCCACCACCAGGGCCACCTGGCGGAAGCCTTCAAGCAATAACATGCCGGGGATGTGGTCCAGCGGGTGGTCGAAGATCGCCGGGTTATTCAGGTCGACAATCAGCGGTGCTTCAAGGCTGTTGGCGTCTTGCTCCAGTTCACGGCCAAGCACCACGTTATTCAACCAATGACGGCCCACCGCCGCGGGGCTCAGTGGCGGTGGCAGTTGCGCAAGCGGGTCGGCATCGGTTGGGATCGCCGCCAGGCCACGGGCGCGCATCTTGTTCCACGCGGCGCTAGTCATCCAGCGGATGCTCATGCGCTCATGGCGCGCGGCAACTTCGCCATTGATGCTCAGCGCCATATTCAACGTGACGCCACTGCGCACGCCATGGCGCAGGTATTCGTCCACTACATACACATCAATCTGCGCCGATGCCGGGCGGTCGCCGACTACCAGCAAATTGCGGTCGGTTACCCGGGTGACACTGTCCAGGTAGATAAACTTGTCCTGGGCACTGACTTCGAGGAACGCATGGGAAATATAAATCGACGCCTGGCGGAACACTTCAAGCAATAACAACATGTCGTAGTGCGCGGCGCGGTGGGTATGTTCGCTAAAGTAACTGTGAGTGCGCGGTAATTGTGCGCTGCAGCGAAAGTGTCCTTCTTTTACAAACTCCGCACCGGTCAGGAATACTTCGCTGACAGCGGCGCGGTGCACCATGCTGCGTGGCACGGTGTTCTCGCAACGAATAGCCAGGGCTTCAGACATAGCAATCTCCTCCTTTGATCACAGCAGGCAGGCTACGCTGAATCGTTTTTTTGCCGCTACTGACCGAACGGCTAGGTAACTGTAGAACTGGCACTCTGGGCATGGGCATCTGTCTCCTGATGAGCTTCTCCATAAGCGTGCAGACCGCACTGCAAGTTCAGCGCTTGCAACTTTGCAGGCTTTGCGCGGACAACCGGTGCTGGCTGTCAGTACCCTTGTGCAGATACTCCCTTATATTTTCACTGCGCACTTAGATCAGTTTGATCGAAGCTTATGCGCGCAACAAAATCATCTAACCACTGAACTAACTGTTCTAACTTCGCAGTGAAAATCCGCCTGCGAAGTTGCTCAAGGTCGTAAAGAACATCACGACCCGGAGCAGATTTGCATGTTGAAAACAGGATTCACCCTGGCACCGCTGGCCTGCGCCTTGGCCTTGGGCGGCTTGGCGCTGCCTACACTGGCGCTGGCCGAGAATGAAGCGGCGTCAGTGCAACGCGTCATCGACTTCAATATCCCCGCCGGCCCCCTGGACGAGGTGCTGCTGAGCATTTCCCAGCAGAGCGGCCATCCGATTGCGTTTGACCCACCGCTGGTAGAAGGTCGGGCAAGTCGTTCGATCCAGGGGCGTTTGAGCCAGGAGCAGGCGTTGGGGATTGCCTTGAGCGGCTCGCAGCTGGGCTTCAGCCAGACCGCCAGCGGCGCCGTGTTGATCCATCGGCTGGCCAACACCGCCGCGCCCGCAGCGGCACTCAATAGTGAACCCCAGGCGCCACGCCTTAAATCCGTGGAAGTGATCGGCACCCGACGCAGCGACGTCACCGCCCAGCAAAGCGCGGCGCCGGTGGACGTAATCAGCAGCCAACAGCTGGAACGCGCCGGCACCGACAACCTGGCCAAGGCCCTGGAAACCCTGGTGCCGTCGGTGAACTACCCGCAGGTCAACGGTACCGATGGCGTGTCGTCGCAACGGCCGGTATCGCTGCGTGGGTTGGCGGCCGACCAGGTGTTGGTGCTGGTCAACGGCAAGCGTCGGCACGCCTCGGCCTTCGTCAACACCAAGGCCACCATTGGCCGTGGCTCGCAGGCGGTGGATTTATCGACCATTCCCGTCAGCGCCGTTGACCATATCGAAGTGCTGCGCGATGGCGCTTCGGCCCAATACGGTTCGGACGCGATCGCCGGGGTCATCAATATCGTGCTCAAGGAGCAGGACCACGGTGGCGCGTTGCAAAGCACCTTTGGCAAGTACACCAAGGGCGATGGTTTTCGTCGTTCGGTCGGCGGCTGGACCGGCTTCACCTTGCCCGGCGATGGCTTCCTCACCTTGAGCGGCGAAGGCCTGCGTGCCGAGCGCACCTCCACTGGCGGCTACGATGGTCGCCAGTTCTACCCCACCGGCGATGCCCGCGAAGCCGACGCCGACCGGCACTGGCGCTACGGCTCACCAGGCCTTGAGGATTGGAACCTGGCGTTGAACAGCGGGCTGTCGCTGACCGACAACGTCGACCTCTACGGCTTCGCCACCTACCAGGACCGTACCGGCGAATCACAGGCCACGTTCCGCCGCCCCATCGACGCCAACAACCTGACCGCCGTGTACCCCAACGGCTTCTTGCCGCTGCTCGACGTGCGCTCGCGCGACGCCTCGGTCACCGGCGGCGTGAAGATCCGCGATGACAGCCTCGGCACGTTCGACCTGAGCGCCAACTACGGGCGCAACCGCATCGACTACCACCTCAGTGACTCCCTTAACGCCAGCCTCGGCCCCACCAGCCCAACCAGCTTCAATGCCGGGGCGCTGGTCAATGAGCAGACCAACGTCAGCCTCGATCATGTGAAGGAATTCAAGGTGGGTTGGGGCGCGGGGCCCCTGGTATTTTCCAGCGGCCTGGCGTGGCGCAACGAATCCTATGAAGTGATCGCCGGCGACCTCGCCTCCTGGACCCACGGCACCGTCCTGCCCACCCGAGCCGGTGGCGCCCAGGGATTCCCCGGCACCCAGGACAGTGACGAAGGCCGCTATGGGCGCCATGTATTCGGTGGCTACTTGGGCCTTGAGCAACAGGTCAGCGAAAAACTGCAACTGGGCCTGGCCGGGCGCAGCGAGCATTACGACGACTTTGGTACCACCAGCACCGGCAAGTTTTCCGCGCGCTACGACTTCACCCCCCAGTGGGGCCTGCGGTCGACCCTGAGCAGCGGTTACCGCGCACCCACGCTCGGGCAGATCGGCACCTCGGCCACCCAAACCGAATTCAAGGCTGGCGACCCCACGGCGTATCAGGTCGGTACCGTCAGCGTGAACACCCCGGTGGCGCGCGCCCTGGGTGCCAGTGACCTGAAGCCGGAGAAGTCCACTAGCCTGTCCTTGGGCGTGGTGTGGCAGCCGATCGAACGCGCCAGCGTCAGCGTGGACGCGTACCACATCCGCATCAAGGACCGCATTGCACTCTCAGAAACCCTCAGCGGCACCCAGGTCAGCCAGATCCTGGCCAATGAAGGCTATGGCAACTACTCCGGCGTGAGTTTTTTCACCAACGCACTGGACACCAAGACCAGCGGCGTGGACGTGGCCGCCCACTATCGCCTGGACCTGGCCGACGCCAGCCAACTGACCCTCAACGGGGCCTTCAACTACAGCAAGACCCAAGTCACCGACATCAAGGACAACCCCGGCCCACTGGCAGGTACCGGCATCACCCTGATCAACCGCGAAGCACTGAGCTACGTAGAAAGCGCCTCGCCCAACAGCAAGCTGATCCTCGGTGCCGACTGGCGCAAGGGCCCGTGGCAAGCAAGCTGGAACACCCTTCGCTACGGCACCTACACCCTCGATTCCAACCTGGGCGAAGCGCGCGACCAGACGTTTTCGGCGCAATGGGTGAGCAACGCCAGCGTGTCCTACGACGTGACCCAGGCCCTGACCCTGACCCTGGGCGGCAACAACCTCTTCGACAGCTACCCGGACAAGATCGACGTGCCCAACCGCTTTGTGGGCGGGCGCGTGGCCTACCAAAGCATCTCCCCGGCCGGTGCCGAGGGCGCCTTCTACTACGTGAAAGCCGACTACCGCTTCTGAGGACTTCCCATGAGTTTTGACCCAGTACGTTTTATCCAAGTGTTCGAGCATGACTTTGCCCAGGCCAAGCAGCTGCTGATCAAGCACCAGGTGCTGTCGGCCAATGAGGCGGGCAATATCAGCCTGCGCATTCCCGGCGAACAACGGCTGGTAATTGCCTCGCTGAGCGGGGCTGACAGTGGCGTGTCGGCGATTGTGGATTTCGATTTGCAGCACAGCCAGGGCAGCCTTACCGACAACCTCAAGGAAGTCGCGGTGTTGCATGTGGCGATCTACCGCGAGCGACCGCAAGTGAATGCGGTGATTCATACCCACTCGCCCTATCTGACGGCGTTTGCGATTGCCGGGCGGCCGTTGCGGGCGCATGCCTCGCAGTTGCTGGGGGTGTTGGACGAGGACCAGGAAATCCCCCTGACGGCCTGGGGCCCCCGCTATGCACCACAACCGGTGGTGGACGCCTTGCGCGAGCATCCCCGTGCGCCCGCTGCATTGTTGGCCAACCATGGGCCGTTCGCCTGGTCGGAGCGAGATGTGTTGGCGGCCACGCGGTTGCTGATCAACCTGGAAGAAGCGGCGTACCTCACGTTTCTAGCCGCCCAACTGGGCACGCCGCAGCCGTTCCCCCAAGGCGCGGCACAGCGCTCACGCCTCGGCTGGAGCGCAACATGAAAGTCACACCACAAATCAAATGTGGGAGCGGGCTTGCTCGCGAATGCGGTAGGTCAGTCGCCGAGTCTCTCGGATCAGCCCGTGGTCATCTCTACTGCGCCTTGACCATGGCGGCGTTGTTAGCGGTGAGCTCCTTTCCCGCTTTCGCCGAACCCCTGCTGGAACGCGCTCAATCGCGCGGCACCCTGAACGTCTGCACCAGCGATGAATTCCCCCCATTCAAAACCCTGGATGCAAACGGCAAACCCTCCGGCCTGATCATGGACCTGATCGTCGACCTGCAACAGCAACTGTCCACCCGTGTCGGCCAACCGCTGCAGTTGTCGCTGGTGCAGGTCAACCCCCTCAACCGCTTGCTGTTCCTCGACCAGGGCCGCTGCGAAGTGCTGGTCACCTCGCTGCTCGACACCCCGGCGCGGCGCCGCGAAGTGGACTTTGCCAGCCCCGGTTTCTACAGCTCGGCGGCAACGGTGTTTGCGCCCAGGTCCATCGCCGTACCGAACTGGGAAAGCCTGCGCGGCAAGACCCTGTGCGCCCCTGCCACCAGCGTGTGGGTACGGCCTTTCGAACGCCGCTACGGCGTGCAGTTTGCATCCTTTAATGGCACCGCCGAGGTGCGCAAGGCTGTGGCGGACAGCCGTTGCCTGGGCGCCATGGGCGACGATGCGTTGTACAGCGCCCTCGCCCGCCAGCCGGAATGGGCCGATTACGAGGTGAAGCTGCCGGGCCAGGATCCGGCGCCGTGGGGCATTGCGTTGCGCAAAGGCCAGCCTGAGTTGTTGGCGGCGGTGTCGGAAATTGTCGAGGGCTGGCATGCCAATGGGCTGATCATCCAACTCGAACAACGTTACGGGCTGACCCCCAATGCCTGGGTCGCGCAACAGCACGCGCAGGCACGGCATGAGTGAGGTCAGCCTGCGTCTGTGGCTGGAGCAGCACGGCTTGCTGCTGAGCATCCTGTGGGACCCGATGGACCGTCAGCGCTTTGTGCTGGGCCTGGGCCTGACCCTGGGATTGTCAGTGGCGAGTATCGTGCTGTCGTTGCTCCTGGGTGTGTTCGGCGCGGCGGGCCTGGGATCGCGCCGACCGCTGTGGCGGGGGATCAGCAACGCGTACGTCGCGTTGTTTCGCAATACCCCCTTGCTGGTGCAACTGTTCTTTTTCTACTTCGGCGTGGGCGCGCTGTTGCCCCTGGTGGACGGCGTGCGCGTGCTCAGCGGCACCCAGTGGGCGATCATCGTGATCGGCCTGCACAACGGCGCGTTCCAGGCGCAGAACCTGCGCGCCGGGATCGACGCGGTGCCCGGCTCCACCCTCCAGGCCGCCGCCGCGCTGGGCATGCACGGCCGTACGGTGTTACTGCATATCGTGCTGCCCCTGGCCCTGCGCAACAGCCTGCCGGCCCTGGGCAATACGGTGGTGCAAACCATCAAGTCCACCTCCATTGCCTACGCGATTGCCGTGCCGGAGTTGCTGTATGCAAGCAACCGCATCTGGTCCGACAACTTCAACGTGGCGGAGATGATGCAGGTGCTGTTGCTGGTCTGGCTGCTGTTGATCGGCGCCAGCAGTTGGTTGCTGCGCCGCCTGGAAGCACGCCTGCGCTTGCCTGGCCAGGAGCTGCCCGATGCTGCCTGAACCGCTCCAGTTGCTGTGGCAGTGGGCGCCGGCGCTGCTGCAAGGCTTTGGCCTGAATATCCTGATGGGCGTCACCGCGATGCTGGTGGCGAGCGTGGCCGGTGTGTTGCTCGGCAGCCTGCAGGTCAGTGCCCACGCCAACCTGCGCCGGGGCGCCGGGTACTTGAGCCGCTTGCTGCGCAACCTGCCCTGGCTGGTGGTGATGTTCTACGTGGCCTACCTGCTGCCCTATGAAGTGCACTGGGCCGGGCGCTGGTGGCAGTTGCCGGACTGGCTCAAGGTCGCACTCGGCCTGGCACTGCCCGCCACGGGCTACGTGTCCGAGATTGTGCGCGGCGGCGTGCGTGCAGTGCCGCTGGGCCAGTGGGAAGCCGCCCAGGCCCTGGGGTTGCGCCATGGCCAGGCACTGCGCTTCGTGATCATCCCGCAGACCTTGCCCAGCCTGGTGGCGCCGTGGGTGAACCTGTATTGCGCGGTCACCATGTCCACTTCCCTGGCCAACCTGCTGGGGGTGGAGGAATTGATGACCACCGTGCAATCCCACCTCGCCACCCAATTGCGCAGCGACCTGCTGCTGCCTGCCTACGGCTTGGTCTTCATCGCGTTCTTTCTCTACATCTACCCCCTTTCACGTTGGGCCAAACGGCTGGAGCGGCAATAACCATGCGCGACGATACTTTACTGACCCACCTGGGCCGCGAGCCTGCCGACCACGCAGGCACTGTCAACACGCCGGTGTATCGCAGCTCCACCTTTATCTGGCCCGATACCACAACCCTGCCACACCACCTGCAAAACGCCGACGACCCGCACTACCGTGGCCATATCTACGGGCGCAACGGCAACCCCACCACTGCCGCGTTCGAGGACGCCGTGGCTCAGTTGGAGGGCGGCTTTCGCGGGCTGATCATGCCCAGCGGGCTGGCGGCGATTGTGGGCGCGGTGCTGGCGGTGGCGCGGGCCGGCGACCATATCCTGGTGACCGACAATTGCTACTGGCACGCCCGCCAGGTGTTCGACCAGATCCTGCCGCGCTACGGCATCCAGGCCACGTATTTCGCGCCAATGCTCGGCGCCGATATTGCCGGGTTGATCCAGCCCACTACCCGCCTGGTGTACGCCGAAGCACCGGGCTCCAGCACCTTCGAAGTGCAGGACATCCCCGCCCTCGCCCAGGTGGCCCACGCCCACGGCGCGCTGCTGATGCTGGATAACACCTGGGCCACGCCGCTGTTTTTCAAAGCGTTCGAGCATGGCGTGGACATTTCGGTCCATTCCGCCACCAAGTACCTGGTGGGCCACAGCGACGCCATGCTCGGCGTGATTGTCACCACTGAGGCCCTGTATGCCGGGGTGCGCGAAACCGTGCGGCAACTGGGCTATATCGCCGGTGCCGACGACGCCTACCTGGGCCTGCGTGGCCTGCGCACCCTGGGCGTGCGCCTGCGCCTGCACGAAAGCAACGCCTTGGCCGTTGCGCGCTGGCTGCAACAGCGTGCGCAGGTGGCCCAAGTGCTGCACCCCGCGTTGCCCGGTGCCGTGGGCCACGACACGTTCAAGCGCGACTTCCTCGGCTCCACCGGGCTGTTCGGGGTGGTGCTCAAGCCGGTCCCGCAGGCTTCCCTCAACGCCTTTCTCGAAAGCCTGCAGTTGTTCGCCATGGGCGCCAGTTGGGGCGGTTTCGAAAGCCTGATCCGCACGCAACACCCCCACCCCTCGGCACAGATCGCCCCCGGCGTGTTGTTGCGCCTGCATGTGGGCCTGGAAGCGGTCGAGGACCTGATTGCCGACCTGCAACAAGGCCTGGAACACCTGAGTTCTCCCCCACCTTCATCAAGGAGTCTGCCATGACCCAAGCACTGCCCACCCACTACAGCATTTGCCCGCTGCTGGTTGCATCCAACATTGCCGTGGAACTCGGCTGGCTGGATGAGGAATACCAGCGCGTCGGCGCGCACGCGACCTACCTGCGCTCGCTGCCCGACAACCAGGGCTGGCTGCCCCACTTCACCCATGGCCACTCGCGCCTGATTCGCGATGGCGGCGCGGTACCGGCGCTGTGGGCCCGTGCCGACCAGGCCGATACGCTGCTGGTGGCCACCACCGCCACCCAGCGTGCCGGGCAGGTGCTGGTGCGCGCTGACGGGCGTATCCGCCAAGTCGCCGACCTGTTCGGCAAACGCATCGGGGTGCCGGTGAGTCGCAACACGTCACGCGTGGATGTGCTCAAGGCCCTGGCCGAACACGGCCTGTTCAATGCCTTGCAACTGGCCGGGCTTGAGCCCTCGCAGGTGCGGCTGATCGAGTTGGAAGACGAAGGCGACCCCCACACCTTGCAACCGGCCGCGCGTCCTTCGGCGTTCTGGCCTCAGTTGCATGCCCTGCACGGTAAGCCAGGGCATGAGGTGCAGGCCCTGGCCGAAGGCCGTGTGGATGCCGTGCATGTTGCCGCCGGACATGTACCGGCATTGCTCGCCAGCGGCGAATTCACCGTGATCGAAGACCTGGAACGCTACCCGGACTGGACCCTCAAGAACCACAACGGCCCCTACGCCACCACCGTCAATCGCGCCTTTGCCGAAGAACACCCGCAAGTGCTGGTGGCCTTCCTGCGTGCCGCCATCCGTGCCGGACGCTGGATCAACCAACACCGCGACGCGGCAGCCGAACTGTTTACCCGGGTCACCTTCCTGCCGGACGCCGCGTTTATCCGCAGCGCCATCGCCGAACTGGATTTCGTGCCGCAACTGGGGGCGCAAAACCTGGCGGCCCTGGAACTGAAAAAGGATTTCCTGGTGCAGCGCGGTTTTCTGCAGAACGACTTCAGCGTGCACGAATGGGCCCAACCCGAATTCCTCGCCCAGGCCCACGCCGGGCTCTGAACCTCTTCATCTGTAGGAGCGAGCTTGCTCGCGAAAAACCTGAGGACGCCGCGTTGCATCTGGTTTACCGCGTCATCGTTGGCGTTTTTCGCGAGCAAGCTCGCTCCTACAAGAGCGCATACCAAGGACCGACAATGATTGCTCAGTACCGCAAGACCCTACTCGCCAGCCTGCTGCTGGCCGATACCACCTGGGCGGCACAGGCCACCAGTTCCACCGAACCGCAACTGGGCAAAGTCGAGGTGGTCGGTGCACGCGTGACCGAAGCCAGCGCCGCCATCGGCGAAGACAAGATCAGCAACACCCTGGCCATCTCCCACCAGGCGCTGCAATCGGCGCCGGCTGGCACTTCGGGGCTGAAAATGCTCGAAGCGCTGCCCGGCTTCAACGTGCAGGTCAACGATGCGCTGGGCTTGTATGAGTTCGGCAACTCGGTGTTTGTGCGCGCCTTCAACCTGCAACAGATCGGCTTTTCCATCGACGGCGTACCGTTGGGCCGCACCGACCAGTTCGGTGGCAGCCCGATCTATCGCTATGTCGATAACGAAAACACCGAGCGCGTGACGGCCTCCACCGGTGCGGGCGATGTGTCGCAATCGGGTTATGCATCACTGGGCCCCTATGTGGATTACCAGACCAGCAACCCGACGCTTGCGCCCGGCGTGAGCCTGTCCTACACCCTGGGCAGCGACAGCCTGCGGCGCAGTTTCGTCAAGTTGCAAACCGGCGAGCACCAAGGCCTGTCGGCGTACTTCAGCCGTTCCAAGATCGACGGTGACCTGTGGCGCGGCCCCGGCACCATCGACCGTGAACACCTGGAAGCCAAGGTGCGCTACCGCTTTGGCGATCGCGACGAAGTGTGGCTGCGGGCCGTGCATAACTCGTTCTATGACTATGACTCGCCCTACGTCAGCATCGCCCAGTACGAGGGCACCGCCAACGACCCGTTTGGCCGCTCCGGTCGCGATTTTGCCTACCTGGGCAGCCTGCCGAACCTGCCCGAAACCGTGCCGGGGGTGCGCTACAGCAACAGCAACTACAACCAGTACTACAAGCAGGCGGTCAACCAGCGGCGCGATACCCTCTATAGCCTGGGCGGCCAATTCGAAATCCGCCCCGACCTGCTCAACTATTCAACGGTGTATTACGAGGCCAAGAAGGGCTTTGGCGTCTCTCCCGAGGCCTACGCCACGTCGCTGGCGCTGCACAACGCCGAAAGCAATGTGGATGGTCTGGTGGCGCCGCGCGGCGTGCAATACGGTTTGTCATCCCTCAGCGGCCATCGTTTTGGCGGGCGTACCGGCCTGCAATGGGAAGTCGGCCAGCACCAGATCGACACCGGGCTGTGGGCCGAGACCGATGTGTTCAACCGCCAGCAGGCCCGCTACAACCTCACCGACGGCAGCCCGGATGGCACGCCGTTGTTCAACGAGCCGGTGCACCGCCAAGGGGATTTCAGCTCCACGCGCAACTCGCTGCAGTACCACCTCAAGGACACCTGGACCCTGCTGGATGACCGCCTGCGCCTGCAACTGGGCTTCAAGAGCCTGAACCTCAAGTACCGCATCGAGGGCTACCGCAACGCCGGCGACTACATCAACAACCGCCAACCGCGCATCAGCACCCAGTGGAACGACGCCTTCCTGCCCCAGGCCGGGTTGGTCTACAACCTCACTGACGATACCCAGGTGTTTGCCTCCTACTCAGAGAACATGGCCCTGCCCCGTGGCGCCGACGATATCTTCCGCGCCGCCAGCCCCAGTGCACCGCCGCCGGATGCGGAACGGGCGAAGAACTACGAGGTGGGCTACCGCATCAATCGCCCCACCTTCAACGCCTCGTGGGCGCTGTACCGCACCGACTTCGATAACCGCCTGCAAGCCTTCGCCTCACCGGTACCCGGCAGCAGCCAAGTGGAAACCTACTACCAGAACGTGGGCAAGGTGCAGGCCTACGGCACGGAGCTGAGCGGGCAATGGAAGCCACCGGTGCTGTCGGACAAGATCGTGCTCAACGGCAACCTGACCTACAACAAGTCCACGTTCCAGAACGATGCTGCAGGCCTTTCGATCCACGACAACGACGTGCCCGACAGCCCGCGCTGGCTGGCCCAGGCCGGGGTCACCTACGAGCTGGCGCCCTGGGCGCTGCTGAACTTTTCGGCGCGCTACATCGGCGAGCGCTACAGCAACTTCACCAACAGCGAATCGGTGCCCGGCTACACCCTGTACAACGCCTACCTGGACCTGGGGGGCGAGCAACTGCATTACGGCCCGCTGAAAAACCTGAAGCTGCGCTTCAACATCGACAACCTGTTCGACAAGGACTACCTGGGCTACATCCTCACCAGTACCAGCGGCCCGGCCGTGTTCCGCCCAGGTTCGCCGCGAACCTTCCAAAGCACCTTGAGCATGGAGTTCTGAACATGACCAAGCGCCTTCTGTTACTCGCCCTGCTGCCATTGCTGGCCAATGCCCAAACCGGCGTCAGCCCAGGTACCCTGGCCCTGCATCAACGCCTGCTGGTGCTGGACAGCCACCTTGACACACCCTTGAGCCTGACCCGCCCCGGCTGGAACATCCTGGAACGCCACGACTACCGTAAGGACGGCAGCCAAGTGGACCTGCCGCGCATGCGTGAAGGCGGCCTGGATGGGGGGTTTTTCGCGGTGTACACGCCACAAGGCCCACGCACCGAGGAAGGCCGGGCGTATGCCAGCGCCTATGGCCTGGCCACCCTCACCCGCATTCGCGATGTGATCGACCGCAACCCCGACAGCTTCGCCCTGGCCCTTACCGCCGACGACGCACGGCGCATTGCGGCCCAAGGCAAGCGCGTGGTGTTTATCAGCATGGAGAACGCCGACCCGCTGAGTTCCGACCCCGAGTTGCTGAACACCTATTACCGCCAAGGCTTGCGCATGCTCGGCCTGGTGCACTTCATGAACAACGACCTCGCCGACTCGGCCACCGCCCTGCCGGAGTGGAAAGGCCTGAGCCCCAAGGGTCGCGACCTGGTGCAACGGGCCAACCGTCTGGGCATCCTGCTGGACGTGTCCCATGCCAGCGATGCGGTGTTCGACCAGATGCTGGCGTTGTCCACGGCGCCCATCATCGCCTCCCACTCCAGCAGCCGTGCGGTCAACCCGCACCCGCGCAATCTGGACGACAACCGCGTGCGCCAACTGGCGGCCAAGGGTGGGGTGATCCAGGTCAACGCCTACAGCGACTACCTGATCCCGCTCAAGCAGAACCCGGAGCGCAACAAAGCCATGGCGGCACTGGGCGCGCGCTTTCACAACCTGGCAGCGTTGAGCCCTGATCAGCTCAAGGCGCTGTACCAGGAGCGCGACACTATCAATGAACGCTTCGCCCAGCCCAAGGCCGACCTGGATGTATTTATGAAGCACCTGCTGCACTTGCTGGAGGTGGCCGGGCCGGAGCATGTGGGGATTGGGGCGGACTGGGATGGTGGTGGAGGGTTGACCGACCTTGAAGATGTGAGCCAGTTGCCGGTGATTACCCAGCGATTGTTGGATGCGGGGTATACCGAGCAGCAGGTGGGGAATATCTGGAGCGGGAATTTGCTGCGGGTGCTCCAGGCGGCGCAGTCGGCTGCCTTGTAAACCCGGACCTAAATGTGGGAGCTGGCTTGCCTGCGATAGCTATGTGTATGGCGCTAGAGGGTTTGGGTCGGAGTACATATCCGTTATTTGGGTGAAGGCTGATATGGGTTCCGCCCTTACGGCGGGTCACTTTTGGAAAGAGCCCAAAAGTAACCAAAAGGCTCTT
>NZ_QUZU01000073.1 GCF_004682055.1 Pseudomonas kairouanensis
TTTGATCGAGTGAACCTTAAAAAAACGCCCGCCTAAACTTCATCGGCGGGCGCTCGGGAGTGACCGGGGCAGCAAGGAGAGGGCTGCCCGGTGTAGGGATCGCTTGAATCAGGCCACCGGAATCAACGGGTCCGCCGCCGCCAGTGCCACCGCGCGATCAGCCGCAGGCGGGTAGATCCACACGGTGTTGATCTGGTGCTTGAGTTCCTTGGCTTCCTGGCCCACCAGTTTCAGCTGGCGGTCCCAGCCTTCGGTGAACACTGCACCCCAGGCGCCGAGGTCGAGGCAGGTGACGTACTTGGGCTGGCTGTAGGTCATCGGGGCCACGCCGATCAGGTCGGCGGCGACGTTATTGCCCGCATAGCGGCCAAGGGCGATGGCGTGCTGGCAGGACATGCCGGCAAAGTTGCCCAACGTGTCGGTGGCGGCGTAGGCCACGTCACCGGCGGCGAACACATCAGCCTGGCCTTTGACTTTGAGGTTGCCGTCCACATGCAGGCGGCCTTGTGGGTCGCGGGTGCCGCTGACTTGCTCGGTGAGCGGGGTGGCGCGAAAACCGATGGTCCAGATGACAGTGCTCGACTCAATCCGCTGCCCGTTCGCCAGGGTCACACCGCCGGCGTCCACCGACGCCACTGAGGTGTCGAGTACCCAGTCCAGGCCCAATTCCTGACTGGCTTCGATGATCGACGGGCGAATGCCATCGCCCATGGATGCAGCGATCTGCGGGCCACGGTCGACCACGACCACGCGAATGTCGACGCCATCACCCAGGGCCGCACGCAGCCGCGCTGGCATCTCGGTGGCGGTTTCAATACCGGTAAAACCGCCGCCTGCCACCACGACGGTATTGCGCGCCGCGCTGTCAGGCAGGTTTTTCAACGCCTTGATGTGGGCTTCCAGACGTGTGGCATCTTCAATCTGATCCACATCGAAAACGTGCTCGATCCCTTGCATTTGCGGGCGATTCAAACGGCTGCCGGCGGCCAGCACCAGGCGGTCGTACTTGATCGTGGTAGAGATGCCGGCCGCGTTGCGGTAGGTCACCTGCTTGCCGTTTTCATCGATGCTGTCGGCCGCGCCTTCGATAAAACTCACGCCGACCGCGTCGAACAACGGACCGAGCGGGGCCATCATGGTATGCACATCCGGCTCGTAGAACCGCGGGCGGATACGCAGTTCCGGTTGGGGGGCGAGCAGGCTGATCTGTACGTCATTGCGGTCGTGTTTATCCAGCAGCCGGGCCGCGCTCAATGCGCTCCACACACCACCGAACCCTGCGCCAATAATAAGAATGTGCTGTTTCATGGTTTGCTCCTGGAGATCTTCGTTACGTGATTGGGACTGCGTGCAGAAAGACTAACCAGGCCGCTTGGCTCAAACACTTCTACCTAGGGTCAGTGCGGGCATGCGTAAGTGTGAGGCCGCTATACCAAGGTATTAACGGCCCATCAGGCCTTCGAGGCAGACCATCAATTGGGCGCAGGAAAACGGCTTGGGAAAGAATGCAACCGGCGCCGGCAGCGTAGGGTCGAGGGTGGGCGATGGGCCGGAATAACCCGTGATGAAAATCACTGGAATGTCGATGCCTTGGGCATGCAGGGTTTCGTAAAGCTGGATACCCGACAGGCCAGGCATTTGGATATCGCTGATCAAACAGGCAGTGCTGCGCGGCCCCTCCGAGCCCAGGAACGCCTCGGCATTGGCATACAACCGAACGCTATAGCCGTTGGAGCGCAGCAGCCCATCCAATGCCATACGAACAGACTCATCATCATCGACGACGGCAATTATCTTGGTGTCAGACATTTCAATACCTGAAGGCAATCGGGCCGCACATGGAAGCAACCCGCCATTACCTCAAGATACGCCGTCCCTACCGGCAAAATACTATACGTGCGTATAGCGGGTGATGCCGTGGGCGTGGTGGCGGCCCACGGATTCAAGCCTTCGTTCGGGCATGTAGAGCCTAGGCGAGACACCGAGTGGTGGGGCAAGAGCCCTTTGGTTACTTTGGGGTCTTTTTTTTCCAAAGTGACTCGCCGTAAGGGCGAAACCTATAGCAGTCGCCACCCAAATAATGGGTATGCACACCGATAGACCGCCATCGGGGATAAGCCCCCTCCCACATTTTGATCGATGCACACCTGATATAAAGCCGTCGCCGGTCAGGCTTGTGCCTTGACCGGAATATCGAGCGCCTGGGCCATCCGCACCAGGTCAGCAAACGAGCGCGCGACCATCTTGCGCATCGCCTGCCCACGATGAATCTTCACCGTGATCTCACTCAAACCAATCTCACCGGCAATCTGCTTGTTCATCAGCCCCGACACCGCCAGCGCCATCACCGTCTGCTCACGCGGTGTAAGGGTCGCGTAGCGCGTACGCAATTGGTCATTGCCACGTTCGGACTCGCGCCGCGTCTTGTCCTTCGTGTGGGCCGCGCACACCGCGTCGATCAAGTCCTGCTCACGAAACGGCTTGGCCAAAAAATCCACCGCGCCGGCCTTCATGGCACGCACAGTCATGGCGATATCGCCGTGGCCGGTCATAAACACAATGGGCAGGTTGATCCGCGCTGCCACCAGCTCATTCTGAAAATCCAGGCCACTGCTGCCTTGCAGCCGCACATCCAGCACCAGGCAACTGGGCAGGTCGGGGCGGGGGAAGTTCATGAACTCGGCCGCCGAGCCAAACAGCTGCACTTGCAACCCCACCGAGCGCAACAGGCTGCCGAGGGATTCGCGCAACGGGCGGTCATCATCGACGATATACACCCAGGGTTCATGGCTGATAACGCGGTTCATCGGGTGCAGGTCGTTCATGGGGCGTCCTTGGCCAATAGCGGCAGTGAACAGGTGAAGGCCGTGCCGTGGCCTGGCGTGCTGGTGGCCCAGAGTCGGCCGCCATGAAAGTCGATGATCGAGCGGCAGATCGACAGGCCCATGCCCAGGCCATCGGGCTTGGTGGTGAAGAACGGTTGGAACAGCGTGAGCATCGAGGCGTCGTCGATGCCGATGCCGTGGTCGGCCACCTCCAGCAGCACGTCATTGCCCTCGACCCAGGTGCGCACTTGCAGCAGGCGTTGGCGGGGCGCGATGGTTTCCATGGCGTGGCAGGCGTTGATGACCAGGTTGATGATCACCTGTTGCAGTTGGATGCGGTCGGCGTTGATCTGTGCGTCGAGCACGTTCAACTCCACGCGGCTGCGCACCTTGTGGCGCGACAGCTCATGCTGCACCAGGCCCAGGGTTTCGTTGACGATGGCGTCCAGGGACTCGGGCTTGCGCAAAGGGTCACACTTGCGTGACAGCGCACGGATGCGGCTGATCACCTCACTGGCCCGGCAGGCGCTGGAGACGATGCGGTCCAGGGACTGGCGCGCTTCGTTGAGGTCCGGCACCGGGCGGTCGAGCCAGCGTCGGCAGGCTTCGCCACTGCTGGTAATGGCGGTCAGTGGCTGGTTGACTTCGTGGGCAATCGAGGCGGCCAATTCGCCCAGGGACGTGATGCGGGTGACATGGGCCAACTGGCTTTGGGCGTGAAACAGGGCTTCTTCAGCGCGCTTGCTGGCGGTCACGTCCATGACAGCGCCCAGGTACTCGAATCGCCCACGGGCCTCGACGGGGCTGGCGATCATATGGATATGCTTGATGCGCCCGTCGGGCATCAACAGGCGATGCTTGACCTCAATCAGCGGCGCGCGGTTCTGCGCCTTTGCAAACACTTCATGAGCCAGGTGCAGGTCGTCGGGGTGGGTGCGTTCCAGCACCATGGCCACGGTGGGTATCTGGTGAGGGGGGAATTCAAAGATGCGGGCCAGTTCCTGCGACCAGGACATCGTCTCGCTGTCGCCGCGAAAACTCACGCTGCCGGTCTGGCTCAGGCGCTGGGCACCGATCAGATAGGCCTCGTTGTGGCGCAGGCTGTCCGCCGCATATTTGCTGCGCAGCGCCAGAAAGGTAATGGCCGACAGGGCGGTGAGGCAGCGGAAGAAACCGGTGACCGCATCCCAGCGCTCATAGTTGCCGTTGTAGAGAAAGAGCGCGGTCAGCAGGGCGATGGAAAACAGCGCGACACCAATCACCACATTGATCGAAAACAGATTGGCGGCCATCAACAGCAGCGTGATGTACAGCAGGGTGGGCGCCCAATCGGTGTGGGTTTCGGAGTTGATCACCACGATGCCGCACGCCACCACCAACCCCACCACCCAGCCGAGCGCGTTGATCGCCGGTGTCGGGCTGATGCCGAATGCGGCGCGTGCCTGGGCCTGGCGTGGGTTGAACAGCAGCCTGTCCCAGAGACCGGTCAGCCATGAATGTTCGCGGCGCACACTCGCGGGAACGGTAATTTTCATGGCCTTCGGGCACTCCGTTGTTGTTGTAGAGCGTGGAGCATCGGACGCTTACTTTAAAAGCATCCGTTCGCACCGAGTAGGACACAAAACCCTGAAATCCTGCCAAGCCCTATACCCAGGTATGACGGCACTGTCCCCAGGTAGGAGAGACGCCGGGCCACGCCGCCCCTAACCTGAGGCCTCTTACGAATCTCCAAGGCCCTGGGCCGGGTGGCTGACATGATGAACAGAAATGACCTGCGTCGTGCTGACATCAACCTGTTGGTGGTGTTCGAGTCGATGATGCATGAGCGCAATGTGAGCCGCGTCGGCGAAAAACTGTTCCTCGGCCAGCCGACCATCAGCAGTGCCTTGGGCCGCCTGCGTTTGATGTTCGATGACCCGCTGTTCATCCGCGCCGGGCGCTTGATGCAGCCCACCTCCCGTGCTGAAGAGATCTTCAGCAACCTGGGACCTGCGCTGGACAGCATCGCGGCGGCGCTGAGCCGCTGCCAGGCGTTCAACCCGGCCACCAGCGAGGCGACCTTCCATATCGGCCTGTCCGATGATGTCGAGTACGCCTTGCTGCCCAGCCTGCTGCGGGGCCTGCGTATCGAGGCGCCGAACATGACCTTGGTGGTGCGCCGCGCCGACCATTGGCACATGTCCCAGTTGCTGGCCAGTGGCGAAATCTCGCTGGGCATCAGCCATACACAGGAACTGCCGGCCAACGCGCGGCGCAAAAGCCTGCGGCCGATGCGCCCGATGCTGCTGCGCGCCGATAACCGGCCGGGTGAACTGGGGCTGGAGGACTTTTGCCAACGGCCCCATGCCGTGGTGTCGTCCATGGGCAATGTGCTCGATGACAGCGACCGCGCCCTGGACCTCATCGGGCGCCAGCGCAAAGTGGTGCTCACGGTGCCGCAGTTCAGCGCCTTGCCGGTGTTGCTTGCCGACAGCGATATGCTCGCCATCGTGCCGGACTACGTGGCATACGCCATGGCGGGTGTGGGCGGGTTGCGGGCGCAGTGTGCGCCGTTGGTGTTGCCCGAGCAGGAGCTGGCGCTGGTGTGGCGTGGCACCACCCATAACGATCCGGGAGAGCGCTGGCTGCGGGCGCGGTGCAGTGTATTTCTAGGGGAGCCGCTGGTGTTGGCGGTGGCCAGTTGATGAACACGTTGCTGCTGGGCGGTGCCTTGATCCTGCTGGACCTGGCGCTTTGGCAATGCCTCGGCCCGCAAAAGCGCACCTTGCGCACAGTGTCGCGGGTGTGGGTGTTCACGCTGTTCTGCTGGGTGATGGTGGCCGCTGGCATCAGCCCTTTGCAGGCACCGCCCTGGCCCGACGATGCAGTGCTCAACCTGATGGCCACGGTGCTCGGAATCGGTTGGTGGTTATTTGCGGCCCGCACGGTAACGGTGATCCTCGGTCACGGCCTCACCGCCCGTGTTGGCCAGAGTGCGCGCCTGTTGCATGACGTGCTGGGGGCGGTGATCTTCCTGCTGGCCATCGTGGGCGCAGCGGCCTATGTGCTGCAACTGCCGGTCAAGGGCTTGCTGGCGACGTCGGGGGCCATGGCGATCATCATTGGCCTGGCGGTGCAAAGCACCCTGAGTGATGTCTTCAGCGGCATTGTGATCAACACCACCAAACCCTATCAGCTCAACGACTGGGTCAGCATCGAGGGTGTAGAAGGCAAAGTGTTGGAAATCGACTGGCGCTCCACCCACCTGCAAACCGAGACGGGCAGCGTCGCGGTGGTGCCCAACGCATTGGCGGCCAAGGCGAAGATCCTCAACCACAGCCGCTCGGGCGCAATGCATGGCGTTGCCGTTACTCTCGCAGTGCCCAGCAGCGTCGCGCCACGGCGGGTGCTGGAGGCATTGGAGAAAGCCCTGCAGGGCACCCAGGCGCTGTTGCCCACACCTGCGTCCAAGGTCTGGATCAAAAGTTCGCAGCTGGAGTTCAACGAATACGAGCTCAGGGGGTTTGTCGCCTCGCGTTCAGCCCGCAACAGTGTGCGCAACCTGATGTTCGACCTGGCCCATCGGCACCTTGAGGCGGCAGGCGTGACCTGGGGTACGAGCGTACCGGCCTGGAGCCGTCAGCGCCAATTGTTGGAGGAGGCGCGGGTGATGCGCGCCCTCAGCGTCGAGGAACGCGACCGCCTGGCTGAGGCCATGACGGCAGTGGACTTCCAGGCCAACCAGGTGCTGCTGGCCTTTGACGAAATCGCCGATGGCCTGCTGATCATTGCCACCGGCGTGGTGTCAGTGGCCATCCATGATGGTGAACGCGTGGTCGAAGCCGGGCGCATGGGCCCCGGTGAAGTGATGGGGGAGGAGGGGATTCTGGCGGATGGGCGTTCCCGTGGGCAGTTTCGCAGCCTTACCAGCGGGCGCCTGTATCGCATCGAAAAAGCCCTGTTGGGCGCGCAGTTGCAGCACAGCAGTGATCTGTTGATGGCGTTGGATAAATTGCAGCATCAGCGTGAAAGTATTCGGGAGGCCGTGGTCTTGAAGAAGCCACAGGCGATCAAAAAAACCGGGTTCCTGCGCTGGCTGCAAAACAAATAACCACCGCTGGCCCCTGCATTGGATGCAACCCATGTGGGAGGGGGCTTGCTCCCGATAGCGGTGTGTCAGTCACCTATGTATCAACTGACACGCCCTCATCGGGGGCGAGCCCCCTCCCACATTGATCTTCATGGCTTACCGGTACCGTGTCAGCGGGAGAAGCGCTCGCGGTATTCCCTGGGCGAAATCGCCAGGTGCCGGTGGAAGGTATGGCGCATCCGCTCCTCATCCCCAAAGCCGCACAGCCTGGCGATCTGGTCGATATTGCGTTCGGAGTCTTCCAGCAGTCGCCGCGCCGCTTCCATGCGGAACAACTCCACCGCCTTGGCCGGCGTGCGCCCGGTGCGTTGCTTGTAGACCCGCGCAAAATTGCGCGGGCTCATCTGCGCCTGCTGCGCCAGGCGTTCTACCGACAGGTCGGGCGCTTGCAGGTTGTCGGCAAGCCACAGGTGCAGTTCATCAAAGCCTGCGCTGTCGTCGGTCTGTGCCTGCAACAGCTGGCTGAACTGCGCCTGCCCGCCAGGGCGCTTGAGAAACACCACCAGTTCGCGGGCCACTTGCAAGGCCACGTCACGGCCGCAGTCTATTTCCACCAGGGCCAGGGCCAGGTCGATCCCGGCAGTCACTCCCGCCGAAGTCCATACGTTGCCTTGCTGGATAAAAATCGCATCCATATCCACCACGATGGCGGGGAAGCCCTGCTTGAGCATGTCGCACATGGCCCAGTGGGTGGCGGCGCGACGCCCGTCCAGCAAACCGGCCATCGCCAGCAGGAAGGTGCCGCTGCACACCGAGGCGGTACGCCCGGCGTGGGCAGATGCGATGCGCAGCCACTCCACCAGCTCGGTGTTGGCCGCCATGGCCTGTTGGATGGCCGGCGCGCCGGGGACGATCAGGGTGTCGATGGCGTTATCGCCGAACAAGCCCAACTGCACCGTGTGCACGCTCAAGCCTTCGGCGGTCTGCATCAACCCACCGGCCAGGCTCGCCGTGTGCATCACATAGCCGGGCAAACCGCGCTCGGCCATGGCCTTGGTGGCGGCCCAGAACACGGTCTGGGCGCCGGTCAGGTCCAGCAGGCCCATCTGCGGATAGGCCAAGAACACCAACGTGCGCGGCTGGCCCAGCGCGGCGACAGGCGTCATGCGCTGGCCAGCAGTTTTTCCAGCTTTTCCTGGTCGCGCGCGAATTGGCGAATGCCTTCGGCGAGTTTCTCGGTGGCCATGGCGTCTTCGTTGGAGGCCCAACGGAACTGCGCTTCGGTCAACGACTGGCGGGCTTCACCCGCCGTGCCCGGACGCAATTTACGCTCAAGAGTGCCATGGTCTTCGGCGAGTTTTTGCAGCAGGTCCGGGCTGATGGTCAGGCGGTCGCATCCGGCCAGTTGTTCGATCTGGCTGAGGGTGCGGAAGCTGGCGCCCATCACCACGGTGGGGATGTTGTTGGCCTTGTAGTAGTTGTAGATGCGCGTCACCGACTGCACGCCTGGGTCGTCGACACCGGTGTAGTCCTGGCCGGTGCTCTTGCGGTACCAGTCGTAGATACGGCCCACGAACGGCGAGATCAGGAACACCCCGGCATCGGCGCAGGCCACGGCTTGGGCGAAGGAGAACAGCAGGGTGAGGTTGGTCTGGATGCCGGCTTTTTCCAGGCGTTCGGCGGTGCGGATGCCTTCCCAGGTGGAGGCCAGCTTGATCAGCACGCGGTCGCGGCTGACACCGGCCTGGTCGTACAGGGCGATCAACTGGTTGGCCTTGGCCCACAGTGCCTCTTCATCAAACGACAAGCGTGCGTCGACTTCAGTGGAGATGCGCCCCGGAATCACCTTGAGAATCCCCGCGCCGACCGACACCGCGAAGTGGTCGCAGGCCAGGTCCACATCACCCTTGGCGTGGGCCACGGCGCTGCGCAACAGGTCGGCGTATTCGGGGATGGCGGCGGCCTTGAGCAGCAGCGACGGGTTGGTGGTGGCGTCCACCGGGCGTAGGCGGCTGATGGCTTCCAGGTCGCCGGTGTCGCAGACCACGGTGGTGAATTGCTTGAGTTGTTCGAGCTTGGACGTCATGAGCGGTGGTCTCCAAAAGGGGTTAGTGGTTCAGGGCCTGCGCGGTATCCAGGTCGGTGATCAGGATGTCCAGGTAGCCGCCCTTGAGCGCGCCGCGAATCGCCTGGACCTTGTTCAGCCCGCCGGCCAGGCCGAGCACGCGGTGGATGGCGCGCAGCTTGGGCAGCGCCACCGACACCACGAATTCTTCATCTTCTTCCAGTACCGGCGTGCCCTGGGCATCGAAGTAGCGCAGGCAGATATCACCTACCGCGCCGCGTTCGGCCAGCAGGCGCAGCATGTCTTCGGTGTAGTAGTTGCCGCTGTTGCGCAGCAGTTGCGAGGGCTCCAGGTCGCCGATGCCGACAATCGCCAGGGTGATGCTGTCAAAGCGTTGCAGCACCTCCTTGACCTCTTCCATTTGCACGATGCGCTGCTTGCTCTCTACCGACTGCTCGATGCTTTGCGAGGGCAGCAGGTAGGCCGGGCAGTTGAGCAGGGTGGCCAGGCGCTGGGTGAGCAGGGTGGCTTCGAACGCGCCCTTGTTGCCGACGCCGCCCAGCAGTTGCACCACTTCTTCGGCGCCTTGCTTGCCCGGCTGCACATGCAGGTGGCCAACCATGGCGCGAATGGTGCTGCTCCACGATGAAATGCCGATGTGATCCTGGGGCGACAGGCTGGTTTCCAGGTAGTGGGCGGCCGCCGAGCCGATGGCCTGCTTGATGCTTTCGTCATTGCCGGGCTCGGTGGCTTCCACCACGATCACCCGGCGCACGCCGTAGCGGCGCTGCAATTGGCTTTCCAGTTCCAGGTGCAGGCCTTGCAGGCGCATCACGCTGATCTTCACCACGCCGTCTTGCAGCGCCCGGCGCAGGGCGCGGCTGATAAACGACTGGGAGAGGTCCAGTTGCGTGGAAATCTCGGACTGCTTGAGCCCTTCTTCGTAATAGAGGCTCGCGATCTTGGTGATCAGGCGCTGTTCTTCGATCTGGCTCATGAAGGCCTCAGTAGATGTTTCAATGTCGGTGAGGATACCAAACCCTTACGACATGATCAGGCCGCCGTCGATATTGATCGCCTGCCCGGTGAGGTAGGCCGCATCGTCGGAGGCCAAAAATGCCACCAAACCCGCCACATCCGAGGGTTTGCCGGCGCGGCGCAGGGGGATGTTCTTGACCCATTCGGCCATCAATTCACCTTTGCCGTAGCGTTTTTCGTCGGTGCTGAGGATCTCGCCCCAGACGCGGTCGTTGTAGTCCCACATCTCGCTTTCGATGATGCCGGGGCAAAACGCGTTGACTGTGATGTTATGCCGCGCCAGTTCCAGCGCCAGGCTCTGGGTGATGCCGATCACGCCCATCTTGCTGGCGGCGTAGTGCGGCGTATAGATAAAACCCTGGCGGCCCTGGCCGGACGAGGTGTTGATCAGCCGCCCGCTGCCTTGCTTGACCATGTACTTGGCCGCTTCGCGGCAACCCAGCCAGACGCCGGTGGTGTTGACTTGCAGCACCTTGTCGAAGTCGGCGCGGGGCATTTTGTCGTAATGGTCGATGGTGATGATGCCCGCGTTCTGCACCGATACGTCGATGCTGCCAAAGCGTGCATGGCCTTCGCGGTAGAGCTTGGCGATGTCGTCTTCGTTCGTGACGTCGATGCCCAGGGCGAGGGTGTCGACGCTGTATTCCTTGGCGAGTTGCTCGGCGGTGAAGGTCACGCGCTCCACATCATTGGAGGCCAGGACCAGGTTGGCGCCTTCTTGGGCGAAGCGCTCGGCAATGCCGGCGCCGATGCCACGGCAGGCGCCGGTGATGACGATGGTTTTACCGCTGAAACGTTGCGACATGAGAGTGGGCTCCAAGGCTTACCAGCAAACGAAACCGCCATCGACCAACAGGTCGACACCGGTGCAGAACGACGACGCCTGGCTCACCAGGAAAATCGCCGGTCCGACCATTTCTTCCACGCTGGCCATGCGGCCCATGGGCGTGGTCTGTTCAAAGATCTTCACCTGGTCGGCGACTTCCGGGCGCGAGTTCATTGGCGTTGCGGTGTAGCCGGGGCTGATGCAGTTGACCCGCAGGCCCTTGTCGGCCCATTCCATCGCCAGGCTTTTGCTCAGGTGGATCACCCCGGCCTTGGAGGTGTTGTAGTGCGCTTGCAGCAGGCCACGGTTGACGATGCTGCCGGACATGGAGGCGATATTGACGATGGCGCCTTTGCCACGAGGCAGCATCACGGCGGCCTGGGCCTGGCAGCTGAGGAAAATCCCGGTGAGGTTGATGTCCAGGGTGGTCTGCCAGCGTTGCAGTTCCAGGTCTTCGGCGGCCTGGGCATTGGCGATGCCGGCGCAGTTGACCGCCACGCTGAGTTCGCCGAGTTCTTGTTCGGTGCGTGCTACGGCGGCATCCAGGGCGGCGCGTTCGGTGACGGTGCCGCTGAGGGCGAGGGCGCGACGGCCGAGGGCCTGGATGCGTTCGACGGTGCTGCTGATGCCTGGGCTGTTGGGTAAATCAAAGCACGCCACATCGGCACCGGCTTCGGCCAGGCCCACGGCGATGGCTTGGCCGATGCCGCTGCCGGCACCGGTGACAAAGGCGACTTGGCCCTGAAGACTAAAAAGTTGCATGAATAACTCCGTAATTTGAAATCACACTGAACCCCTGTGGGAGGGGGCTTGCTCCCGATAGCGGTGTATCAGTCATACAGTTTTCAACTGACCCACCGCTATCGGGAGCAAGCCCCCTCCCACATTGGATCTTCATTGTTTGTGAGGGCAGGGCAGTCAGGCAGTAGCCATCTCCATCACCGACACCGGCGTCGCTTCACCGCGCTCCAGAATCCCCATCTGCCGCCCCCGGCTCATGACCATCACGCGGTGCGACAACCCGAGCACTTCATCCAGGTCCGAACTCACCACAATCACCGCCATACCCTTGGCCGCCAGGTCCGCGATCACTTCGTAGATCGCCGCCCGTGCGCCCACGTCGATGCCCCGTGTCGGCTCGTCGAGGATGAACACCTTGGGGTTGCGCGCCAGCCATTTGGCAATGATCACTTTTTGTTGGTTACCGCCGGACAGGCTGGAGATCCGCGATTGCGGCGCCCCTTTCACACCCAACCGCGCCACCGCCGTGCGGGCGAATTCGTGCAGGGCGGCAGGCAGCACCCAGCCGCGTTTTTCCAGCAGGTCGGTGTTGCCGTAAATCAGGTTGTCTTCGATGCGGTGCTCCACCACCACGCCTTGCTGCTTGCGGTCTTCGGGCACCAACACCACACCGGCCTGGATCGCCTCGAAGGGCGAGCGCAGCTGGCGCACTTCGCCGTCCAGCAGCATGTGCCCCTGGATGTCCTGGGCGGCACCGGCGATGGTGCGTACCAGCTCGGTGCGCCCGGCGCCGACCACCCCGGCAATGCCGAACACTTCACCGGCGCGCACGCTGAAGTCGATGCCGTGCAGGGCCAGTTCGCGGCAGCGCAAGTCCTTGACCTGCAACATCACGCGCTCCTGGGGTGGCTGCAACGCCGGGAAGATTCGCTCAAGGCTGCGCCCGACCATTTGCTCCACCAGCTCGCGCACCGGCACCTGGGCCGTAGCGTGCAGGGCCACCTGTTGGCCGTCGCGCAGCACCAACACGCGGTCGGCGATGCGGGCGATTTCTTCCAGGCGATGGCTGATATAGATAAACGACACGCCCTCGGCCTTGAGCCGTTCCACCTGCTTGAACAGCAACTCGGTCTCTTCGCCACCCAATGCGGCGGTGGGTTCGTCGAGAATCAGCAGGCTGGCCTTGAGGGTCAGGGCCTTGGCGATTTCCACCAGTTGCTGGGCCGCCACGCTCAGGCCTTCGACCTTGCGTGAGGCGGGCACTTTGAGCCCCAGGCGTTCCAGTTGGATCTGCGCCTGGGCCTCCATGTACTCGCGGTCCACCTTCCCATAACGCATGGGTAGGCGACCGACGAAGATGTTCTCGGCGATCGACAATTGCGGCAGCAGGCGGATTTCCTGGTGGATCAGGCCGATACCCGCGCCCAGTGCCGCCCCCGGCGAACTCGGCGCGTAGGGCTGGCCCTGCCAGGTCATGCTGCCCCCGGCTTCGGGTTGTACCAGGCCTGCGATGATCGACGACAGGGTGGATTTACCCGCGCCGTTCTCGCCCAGCAAGGCCAATACTTCGCCGGGGCGGATATCCACGTTCACCTGGGACAACACCTGCACCGGCCCGTAGGCCTTGCTGATATTGCGCAGGCACAACACCGCATCCACGGTGTTATCCGAAGCTGCTGCGTGCATGACGACCTCCAAGGCTTACGGGTGCTGTTGCAGGAACGGCGCGACGTTTTCTTTGGTGGTCAGCACGGTGGGCAGCAGTTGTTCCTTGGGCACGGCTTTACCGGCTTTGAGGTCAATGGCCGACGCCACGGCCAGGCGGCCCATCTTCTGGGTCTGCTGGGTCATGGTCGCGTTCAGCACGCCACTTTCCACAGCCTTGAGCCCGGCGACGTCACCGTCAAAACCTACGACGACGACCTTGTGATCGAGGTTGCCCACCTTCACCGCCTGGGCGGCGCCGAGGGCCATGGCATCGGCACGGCCGAAGAATACGGTGATGTTCGGGTCACGCTGGAGCAGGTCCTGGGCTACGGCAAAGCCTTTGTCCTGGGCCCATTCGGCAGGTTGCTGAGCCACCACTTTGAGGTCCGGGAAGGCTTTGAGGCCTTCTTCGAAGCCTTTGGCACGGTCGTTTTCCGGCGTGGTGCCGAGTTGGCCTTGCAGGATCGCGATGCGGCCCTTGCCTTCGGTGACCTTGCCCACGTATTCGGCCAGGGTCTTGGCGCCCGCCACGCTGTCGCTGGCAATAAAGGTATCGCCCGGTGCGTCGGGGGCGTTGCGGTCTACGGCGATCACCGGGATACCGGCGGCTTTGGCAGCTTTTACCGGCACACCGGCAGCGGTAGCGCCCGCAGGGATGTAGATCAGCACGTCGATCTGGCGGGTGATCAGGTCTTCAATCTGGCTGACCTGGGTGGACGAGTTGCCCTGGGCGTCCACGGTGATCACCTTGATCCCCTTGGCCTTGCCCTCGGCTTCCACCGATTGCTTGATCTGGTTGAAGAAGTCGGCCTGCAGGTTGGCCACGGCCAGGCCGATGGTCAGGTCCTTGGCCCAGGTGGTACCGGCAGTGGTAAGGGCGGCGGCGGCGAGTGCGGTGGCCAACAGCAGTTTCTTGGGGCTGAACATGTCGGGTGACTCCTGGTTTTATTGTTGGAGGGTGTCAACGGTCGAACAGGTTTAACGGGCAGTACTGGAACGGCGACGCAGGGTGTCGATGGTCACCGCGAGGGCGATGACCACGCCGATCACCACTTGTTGGATAAAGGGCGAGACGCCCAGCAGGTTCAGGCCATTGCGCAACACGCCAATGATCAGCACGCCCACCAGGGTGCCGCCGATGCTGCCGACGCCACCGTTAAGGCTGGCGCCACCGATCACCACGGCGGCGATGGCGTCCAGTTCCAGGCTCAGGCCGGCGCTGGGTTGGGACGAGTCGAGGCGCGCGGCCAGGGTTACGGCGGCGATACCGGCGAGGGCGCCGCTGATGGCGTAGACCCACAGGGTGATCGCCCGCACCTTGATACCCGACAGGCGCGCCACTTCCGGGCTGCCGCCCATGGCATACAGGTTGCGGCCACCGGCACGAAAGCGCAGGAACACCCAGGCCACCAGCAGCATCACCAAAAACAAGCCGACGGTGGCCGAGAGGAAACCGAAGTGGCGCACCGTGGCCAGGCTGGTGAACCAGTCCGGGTAGCCGACGATCTGCCGGCCTTCGGTGAGGATATTCGCCAGGCCACGGGCCACCGACATCATGGTTAGCGTGGCAATAAACGGCGGCAACTTGGCGTAGGTGATCAACGCGCCGGACACCAGCCCGGCGAGCATGCCGGTGGCAATCGAGATTGGGATCGCAAAGCCCAGCGGCACCGCCTGATCCTGGTAGAGCCAGCCGAGCATCATCATCGAGAACGCCAGCACCGAGCCCACAGAGAGGTCGATACCGCCGATGACGATCACCGCTGTCATGCCAATGGCGAGGATGCCCAGCACCGTGACCTGATCAAGAATGTTCAGGCCATTGCGCAAGGAAAAGAAGAATTCGGAACTGAAGGAGAAAACCAGCACCAGCAGCACGAGGCCGATCAGTGGGCCGCCGATATTGCTGGGGAGCAGTTTCACCAGCCGTGGGCGGTGGGGCGGCTTGAGTTCGGCCGGGTGCTGGACAATAGCTTTGGCGTCCACAGTGTTCTCCTGATTTATTTTTTTTGGAGTGCTTTCAGGGCGCTTGAATATTTATGCGTGCCTGACTGTTAATTCAGATTCCAGTGCCACCGTGGCAATGTCAAGTGCTTAATTTTTTATGTGGGCCTCTAGACCGCTGCTTTCATAGCACGCAAAGCCACGGGATAGATAAGCGCGCGTGGGATTTTGGCCGTCTGTCCGAGGGATATTTTTGATTTTTCTGCCGTTCGCTCACTTGACCTGCTGAACGTTCGGCGTCTAAATAGAAATATACTGTCACGGCTGAATAAATATTCAAAACAGCCTTGGACACTTTCACCCCGCGTGGTCAGCCTCAAAGGAGCCGCTGCATGAATGCCTTCCAGTACGACGCCCACCAGATCAAAGAACAGGCCCGCCTGATCCGGCGCCACGTTATCCGCCTGAATGCCGACTCACCGGCCGGCGGCCACACCGGGGCCGACCTGTCGGAAACCGACATCCTCGCCACCCTGTACTTCCGCATCCTCAATGCCGGCCCGGAACGCACCCAAGACCCGGAGCGCGACATCTACATCCAGAGCAAGGGCCACGGTGTCGGCGGTTTGTACTGCTGCCTGGCGCAGGCGGGCTACATTCCTGTGGATTGGCTGCCGACCTATCAGCACTTCAATTCCCACTTGCCCGGCCACCCGGTGCGCCAGAAAACCCCCGGTATCGAACTCAACACCGGCGCCCTCGGCCACGGTTTGCCGGTGGCGGTGGGGTTGGCGTTGGCGGCGAAGATGTCGGGCAGCAACAAACGCATCTATGTGCTGACCGGTGACGGTGAACTGGCCGAAGGCTCCAACTGGGAAGCGGCGATGGCCGCCGCCAAGTACGGCCTGGATAACCTGTTTGTGATCGTCGACAAGAACAAGCTGCAACTGGCCGGGCTGACTGCCGAGATCATGCCGCTGGACCCGCTGGACGTGAAATGGGCCGCCTTTGGCTTCACCGTCAGTGAGTGCGACGGCAACGATGTGGGCCAGTTGATCGAAAGCCTGGAAACCATGCAGACCCGCAAGGGCGCACCCCAGGTGCTGATCGCCCACACCATCAAAGGCAAGGGCGTGTCGTTTATCGAGGCCCGTCCCGAGTGGCACCACCGCGTGCCCAAGGGTGATGAAATCAACGCAGCACTGGAGGAGTTGAATCATGACGAGTGAACATTTGGCGAGTGTCATGGTGGAAGGCTTTATCGCCGCCGTTGACGCCGGGCTCGACGTGGTGCCCGTGGTCAGCGACTCCACCTCCACGGCCAAGATCGGCCCGTTTGCCCAGCGCTTTCCCGAGCGCCTGATCAACGTGGGGATTGCCGAGCAGTCCCTGGTCAGCGTTGCTGCTGGCCTGGCCCTGGGCGGCAAGATTTCGGTCACCTGCAACGCGGCGCCGTTTTTGATTTCGCGGGCCAACGAGCAGATCAAGGTGGACGTCTGCTACAACCAGGCCAACGTGAAAATGTTCGGCCTCAATGCCGGTGCCAGCTACGGCCCCTTGGCCAGCACCCACCACAGCCTCGACGATATTTCGGTGATGCGCGGTTTTGGCAATGTGCAGATCTTCGCCCCGGCCGATGCGCTCGAATGTCGGCAGATCGTCCATTACGCGTTGCGCCACGAAGGCCCGGTGTATATCCGTCTCGACGGTAAAGCCTTGCCCGATGTGCATGGCGCCGACTATCAATTCAGCCCAGGC
This sequence comes from Pseudomonas kairouanensis, assembly GCF_004682055.1. Lineage (GTDB taxonomy): Bacteria > Pseudomonadota > Gammaproteobacteria > Pseudomonadales > Pseudomonadaceae > Aquipseudomonas > Aquipseudomonas kairouanensis. Next base: position 16,974 of record NZ_QUZU01000073.1, read on the forward strand.
CAGGTGGATATCCTGCGCCAGGGTGCACACGTCAGCATCGTGGCCCTCGGTTCGGTGGTGCATGAGGCGGTGGACGCGGCGGCGTTGCTGGCAGAGCAGGGCATTGAGGCCCAGGTGATCAACCTGTCGTCGATCCGCCCACTGCAGCGCGACGTGTTGCGTGACGCGCTCGGCGGTACGCGTGCCGTGATCACCGTTGAGGAGCACAACATCAACGGCGGCGTGGGCAGCCTGGTGGCCGAAGTGCTGGCCGAAGCCGGGTTGGGCATCCCGCTGGTGCGCCTGGGGATTGGCGATGGCGAATACGCCGCCGCTGGTGCCCGCGAACCGACCCGCGCCTTGCATAACATCGACGCGGCTGGGATCGTGGCGGCTGCCACTCGGTTGCGGTGAATTCAATGACTAACAACACTCCGCTGATCCTGGCGATAGACGAAGGCACCAGCAACGCCAAGGCGGTGCTGGTCAACGAGCTCGGGCAGGTGATCGCCCGGGGTTCGCGGCCGTTGAGCATCAGCCACCCGCAGCCTGGGTTTTCCGAACAGGACCCGCTGCTGATCTGGCAGAACACCCTGGCGGCGATTGAAGACTGCCTGGCCCAGGTGGACCGGCCTATCACCGCGCTTGCCATCAGCAACCAGCGCGAATCGGTGGTGGCCTGGGACCGGCGCAGCGGCGAGCCGTTGTCGCCGTGCATCAGTTGGCAGTGCCGACGCTCCACGGCGTTGTGCAGCCAGTTGCATGAGCAGGGGCATGAGGCCGTCATCCTGGAAAAGACCGGGCTGGCCCTGGACCCGATGTTTTCTGCCGGTAAATTCCGCTGGATTCTCGATAACCTCGAAAACGGCCATGCCCGTGCGGCAGCCGGTGAAATCTGCCTGGGCACCGTTGATAGCTGGCTGTTGTGGAAGCTGAGCGGCGGCCAGGTGTTTGCCACCGACTCTTCCAACGCGGCGCGCACGCAGTTGTTCAACCTGCACACCTGCGCGTGGGACGCTGAACTGCTGGATCTGTTCGGCATTCCACTGGCCGCATTGGCACCGATCCAGCCGAGCGCCGGTTTCTTTGCTGAGACCGCCGCGGTCGGTGGGTTGCCCGCCGGCATCCCGGTGATGTCGATGATCGGCGACTCCCACGCCGCACTTTATGGTCAGGGCGGTTTTGCGCCGGGGCTGGTCAAGGCCACGCTCGGCACCGGCTCGTCACTGATGACTCCCATGGCCGGGCCGATTGCCTCCACCCATGGCCTGTCCACCACCTTGGCCTGGCATGACGGCGAGCAACCGACCTTTGGTATGGAAGGCAACATCGTCCACACCGGCGCGGCCGTGCAGTGGGCTTCGCGTTTGGGGGCGGGGGAGTCCCTGGATGCCTTGACCGAACAGGCTGCGCAGTTGCCGGACAACGGTGGCGTGTACTTTGTACCGGCGTTGTCCGGCCTGGGCGCGCCGCATTGGAAAGCCGATGCGCGGGGCTTGATCTGCGGGCTCACCGAAGCCACCTCGGGTGCGCATATCTTGCGCGCTGCGCTGGAGTCCATCGGCTACCAGATTCGCGATGTGTTCGAGGCGATGCAGCAAGACATCGGCAGCCCGTTAAAGGAGTTGTGGGTAGATGGCGGCGCCACGCGCAATCGCTGGTTGATGCAGTTTTTGGCCAACCTGCTGCAACGTCCGGTGGTGCGCAGCCTGTCGCCGGAGGTGTCGGCGCTGGGTGCGGCGCACCTGGCCGGGCGGGCGTTGGGGGTGTGGGCCAGTGATGCTGCATTGGGCGCGCTGGAACGTCAGCGTGAGCGGTTTGAACCGCAGGATGACCCGGCGATGATCAGCCGTTATGCCGAATGGAAAAAGGCCCTCAGCCGCACACTGCTCTAAAAACTGGTGAAGGTCTAAATGTGGGAGGGGGCTTGCTCCCGATGGCGGTGGATCAGTCAGCTCATCTGTACCTGACCCACCG
>NZ_QUZU01000074.1 GCF_004682055.1 Pseudomonas kairouanensis
CCTTGCATGCGCAGCGGGTTTTCCGCCAGGTCCCGGGCCATGGCCGGCAGCGCCGTGTTCAGAATCGTCCCGTCCAGCGACTGCATGAAGAAGGCAATCGCCACCACCCAGGGGAGCCAGCGGGCGGTCTTGGCATCGAGCGGGACGCGATTCGGCATAGAAAACCCTTTTTGTTAGCAGGCTATGTGTTGGCGATTATGCGCCATCGGCCGTGGCTTTTCCCACCAGGAAATCCAGCAATTGGCGGTGCACCGCTGCGGCGGCTGCGGGGGATTCCAGGTCGAGCAAATGGCCTGTGTGCTCGGCGACCGCAAAGCTGCTGCGCCCCACGTACTGTTTGAACAGGCGGGCTTCGGCGGCGGGTGTGTATTCGTCCAGCGCGCCGTTGAGAAAGTGCACCGGTGTTTCAATCTGCGTGAGGGCGGGCAGGTAGTTGCCGTCGTCCAGGGCCAACACCTGGTGGATATGAAAACGCGCCTGGCGGTACTCGGTGCTGGCCATGTTCGACAGGTGCCGGTGGTTGTTGCGCTTGAGCGCTGGTGACAGGAATTTGCCCACCGTGTCATTGAGCAAATGGCCGACGGCAGACTTGTCATCGGCCTCGATCAACACGCTCACGCGTTCTACATAATCGAGCATGGCCGGGTTGAGGTGGGGCGCCAGGGCCATCACCACTGAGCTTTTGATCGACGGCGGGTTGTGGGCCAGGGTCAGCAGCGTGGAGATACCGCCCCAGGACGCCGACACCAAATGGTTGACCTCAAAACGCTCCACCAGCGCCCGCAGGATCTGCACTTCATCGTCCTTGGTCACAAGATCCAGGTCGGTATTGTGCTCGCGGGAATAGCCCGAGAAGGGCAGGTCGAACAACAGCACATTGAAATGCCCGGCCAGGCACTTGCTGGTGCGGGCGAACGAGCGGGTGGTGGACAGCGCGCCGTTGACCATCAGCACCGTGTCTTTTTGCGGGTCGTTGCCGAGTTGCTCGACGTGGACGTTGTAGTGTTTGAACAGCTTGTGTAGGACGAAACTTCCCTGGTTCATGTCGACGCTCACTTCCTGTGGGTGGCGGTGTGCCACTAACCGTTATAGCGAGGTTTTTTCAGGGCGACAACAGGGCGCGGGGGGACGAGCAAGAGATGGGAATTGGCGGTAGGAAGGTGCGAAGCGAGGTATCAGAAACCAGCACAGAACAATGTGGGAGGGGGCTTGCCCCCGATAGCGGTGTGTCAGAAACAGATGCACTGACTGACACCCTGCCATCGGGGGCAAGCCCCCTCCCACATTAGATTTGTAGTGTTTAGAGGGTCAGTGTCAGGCGGTTTACCAAGGCGCCAGGCAGCAGGTTGGACGAAGTATTGCGCTGCCCATACGTACTGGCCGACAACAACAACTCCCGCTCCGCCGTCAGCGCTTCGAGCTGCGCGCCCAGCAAGCTATACACACTGTCATCAAAGCGCATGGTACTCACCGGCGCCTTGATCTCGCCGTCTTCCACCCAAAACGTCGCAAAGCGCGTCATGCCGGTCAGGCGTGCCGCCGGCAGGTCGGAGTAGTTCAGGTACCACAGGTTGCTGATGTACAAGCCGGTGCCCAACTGCTTGAGGATCTCGGCCTGGGCCAGGCTGCCCGCCGCCATTTGCAGGGCGCTGGGCGATTCGTCGCTGCTGGCGCCGTTGGTGCTCAAGCCGTACTCGGCGGCGCTACGCGAATTGATCAACTCGCCCGCCGCCTTGCCCGCATTGATCAGGGTAACGTCGCCGCGTGGGTAACCTTCGCCGGAAAACCCCTCACTCAGGGAGCCGCTGATCTGCTCGCTCACCGTCACCAACGGGCTCAGGGACTGCTCGCCTGCATACAGTTTTTGCAGCGAACTGCCTTTGCTGGCGATGGCCTGGGCAGAAAAGCCACCCCAGGTGATGATGCTGATGATTTCTTCCATTGCCGCAGGGGCAAGGTAGGCGCGGTATTGCCCCGGCGCCAACGGGTGCAGCGGGCGGCCGAGGTATTCCAATTGCTCACGCGCCTGCTGGAACCGTGCGGCGAATTCGGCGCTGTCCCAGGTATGCCCCGCATAGCTGGCCTTCACCGCTTCGCCATTGGCGTGGAACAGGCTGAAATCGAAGTTGAAGCTATTGGCCTGGTGCCAGCCGAACGCCCCGGATGAACTGGCGAACCCCCGGCTGATGGGGCCCGCGGCGTAGAAGCCCACCAGGTCCACGCCGTCGGCGGCCTGGCTGATGTCTTCAAGCACCTGGGTCAATTCCGGCAGCGGCTGTGCCTGTTCATTGCTGCTTTGCCAGGCGTTGTGGTTGAGCAGCAGGTACGGGTCTTGCGGCAGCAGCGGCAAGGTTTCGCGCAATTGTTGCAGGCCATCGGCGAGGCGCTGGCGATCCAGTTCCGGCTCGCCGGCCAAGGTGATACCCAGGTCGGCATGGCGACCGTCGTTGATCAGTTTGAGCGTGAGGCTGGCCTGTTGCACCTGGCCGGCCTGGCGCACCTTGGCGTGGTTGAAACGTACGAATTCGGACGATTCATCGGCGTAACCCAGGTGAAATTGTTCACTGCCGGTGATGGCTTGCTGTAGCCATTGCACCAATGCCTTGAAGTTGTTCATCAGGCGTCTCCCCCGAATACATCAACGTGACTGAACACACAGGCAGGCGAGGCATGGCCCACGCGAATCACCTGGTTGGGTTCGCCTTTGCCGCAGTTGGGCGTGCCCAATACCTTGAAGGTGCTGGCATCGCCCACCGCGCTGAGGTTGCGCCAGAACTGCGCGGAAATCGCCCGGTAGTTGGGGTTTTTCACTACGCCTTTGAGCTCGCCGTTTTCGATCAGTTGGCCCCATTCGCAGCCGAACTGGAACTTGTTGCGCGCATCGTCGATGGACCACGAACGGTTGGTAGACATCAGGATGCCGCTTTCGATACCGCCCACCAGTTGCGCCAGGCTCTGGTCACCGGCTTCGATATTCAGGTTGGCCATGCGGTCGATGGGCGCTCGGTTCCAACTGCTGGCACGGCTGTTGGCCACGCCGCCCATGCCGGAGCGGAACTGCGACAGCGCACCGCCCAAGGGCTTGAGCAGCAAGCCTTCGCGGATCAGGAACTGCTTGCTGGCCTGGGTGCCATCGTCGTCATGGCCGTAGCTGGCCAACTGCTCGGGAATCTCCGGGTCGAAGGTCACGTTGAGCAGTGGGGAACCGTATTGCAGGTGGCCGAAGTCGCTGGCCTTCACAAAGCTGGTGCCGGCGTAATTGCGCTCATCCCCCAGGATGCGGTCCAGTTCCAGCGGGTGGCCGATGGACTCGTGGATCTGCAGGATCATCTGGTCGGGCATCAACAACAGGTCGCGCGGGCCGTTGGGCGTGTTGGGCGCCAGCAGCAATTGCAGGGCTTCGTCGGCGACACGCGGTGCGGCGCCCACCAGGCCGAAACGGCTGATCACATCAAAGCCGCCTTGCTGGCCGAAGTTGCTGCCGCCCAGGGTTCGGCTTTGGCTGTCGTTGCCATCGTAGGCGGTGACGTTGACGCCGGGGAACACAAAGCGTTGGGCCTGGCGCAGCTCGGCACCGGCACTGTTGAGGTAGATCTGCTCGACGTGGGTCAGGCCCAGGCTGACTTCCCAGTTCACCAGGCGCTCGTCCTTGGGCACGGCGGCCGATTCGCTGCCGAGCAATTGGTAGCAGTCGCTCAGTGACGGGAAGGGCTGTTCGAGTTCGGGTGACAGGTAGTCGGCCACATCGCTGGAAACGGGCTGGTCGCGCAGGTCGAGCAGGGCGTGGGGTTTGATGAGGCGAGCCTGTTGCTCGGCGCGCTCAAGGGCGGCTTGCAGGCCAGCCAGGGAAATGTCGTTGGTCGCGGCATAGGCTTCCACACCGTTGAGACGCACGGTGAGCATGGCGCCTTCGTCGTGGTTCAGGTGGGGTGGTTCGGCGACGTTCTTGCGCACGGCCAGGTACTGGCCGGATTCGCGCACGTAGCGCAAGGAGAAGAATTCGGCGCGGGTGCGCAGGGCGCTGAAGTGTTTTTTGAGTGTGGAATGTTGGTCAAACATTGCGCCAGGCCCTCATCAATGTAGGAGCGAGCTTGCTCGCGAAGATCGTTAACGATAACGCAGCGTGTCTGGTTTAACACGGCGTTCTCGGATTCTTCGCGAGCAAGCTCGCTCCTACAGGGTAATGCGCGAGGTTACTGCGCAGTCGGGCCCACTTCACGCATCGGCTTGCCACGCACCGGCGCATCGCCTGCCACGTAGTAGTCAGCGGTGCTGCGCGGCAGTGGCTGGCGGCCACGGATCTTGTCGGCGATTTTCTCGGCGATCATGATCGTCGGCGCGTTCAGGTTGCCGGTGGTGATGATCGGCATGATCGACGCATCCACCACACGCAGACCCTGCATGCCATGCACACGGCCTTCGCCATCCACTACGGCCATCTCGTCGGTGCCCATCTTGCACGAGCAGGACGGGTGGAACGCGGTCTCGGCGTGCTCGCGGATGAACTGGTCCAACTGCTCATCGGTTTGCACTTCAATACCGGGGCTGATTTCGCGGCCACGGTACTGGTCCAGGGCCGGCTGCTGCATGATTTCCCGGGTCAGGCGGATGCCGTCGCGAAATTCCTGCCAGTCCTGTTCGGTGGCCATGTAGTTGAAGAGGATGCTCGGGTAGTCCCGCGGGTTCTTCGACTTCAATTGGATGCGACCACGGCTAGGCGAGCGCATGGAGCCCATGTGCGCCTGGAAACCGTGCTCTTTCACACCGTTGCTGCCGTTGTAGTTAATCGCCACCGGCAGGAAGTGGTACTGGATGTTCGGCCATTCGAATTCTTCACGGGTACGGATAAAACCGCCCGCTTCGAACTGGTTGCTGGCGCCGATGCCGGTGCCGTTGAACAGCCACTCGGCACCAATGGCCGGTTGGTTGTACCAGAGCAGCGACGGGTACAGCGACACCGGTTGGGTGCAGGCGTATTGCAGATACAACTCAAGGTGGTCCTGCAGGTTTTCGCCGACGCCGGGTAGGTCGTGGACCACTGGGATATCCAGGCTTTCCAGCAGTTTGGCCGGGCCAACACCGGAGCGTTGCAGCAGTTGCGGCGAAGCGATTGCGCCGCTGCACACCAGCACTTCTTTGCGGGCGCGGGCTTCAACGCGTTCTTCGGCGGCGCCGATCAGGTAACGCACGCCAACGGCACGCTTGCCTTCAAACAACACTTTGTCGGTGAGGGCGTGGGTGACGATGGTCAACGTCGAACGCTTTTTAGCGGTGTCCAGGTAACCGCGAGCGGTGCTGGCGCGACGGCCTTTAGGCGTCACGGTGCGGTCCATCGGGCCGAAGCCTTCTTGCTGGTAGCCGTTCAAGTCCACGGTGCGCGGGTAACCGGCTTGCACGCCGGCTTCAACCATGGCGTGGAACAGCGGGTTGTTGCCAGCTTTAGGCGTGGTCACGCTGACCGGGCCATCGCCGCCGTGCCAGTCGTTGGGGCCGATGTCGCGGGTTTCCGCTTTGCGGAAGTACGGCAGGCAATCCAGGTAGGTCCAGTTTTCCAGGCCTGGCAGTTTCGCCCAGTTGTCGTAGTCCATGGCGTTGCCACGGATGTAGCACATGCCGTTGATCAGCGAAGAGCCACCCAGGCCCTTGCCGCGACCACATTCCATGCGGCGGCCGTCCATGTGTGGCTCTGGGTCGGTTTCGTAGGCCCAGTTGTAGCGGCGGCCTTGCAGTGGGAAGGCCAGGGCGGCTGGCATCTGGGTGCGGAAGTCGAAGCGGTAGTCAGGACCACCGGCTTCCAGCAGCAGGACGGTGACGCCTTCGTCTTCAGTCAGACGGGTCGCCAGGGTGTTACCGGCGGAACCGGCACCCACAATGATGTAATCGTATTCTTGGGACATTGGATGTACCCCTTTTTGAAGTGTGGTCAGGTAGGGCCTCATCGGGGGCAAGCCCCCTCCCACATTTGACTGTATTTGCACATCTGAACTTGTGAACACAGTCAGTGTGGGAGGGGGCGTGCCCCCGATGGCGGCCTCACAGGCAATACAAGGCTCGGGTGTCAGAACACCGAGGCGTAATCGCCCAGCTCAACCTGTACCGATTTGATGCGGGTGAAGTTGTTCAGCGAGCTGATGCCGTTCTCACGGCCTACACCGGATTGCTTGTAACCGCCCACTGGCATCTTCGCGTCGGACTCGCCCCAGGCGTTGATCCAGCAGATACCCGCTTCCAGCTGATGAATCACGCGGTGGGCGCGGTTCAGGTCCTTGGTCACCAGGCCAGCGGCCAGGCCGAAGTCGGTGTCGTTGGCGCGGCGGATCACTTCTTCTTCGGTCTCGTAGGTGAGGATGCTCATCACTGGGCCGAAGATTTCTTCACGCACGATGACCATGTCGTCGGTGCAGTCGGTGAACACGGTCGGGGCCACGAAGGCGCCTTTGGCGAAGTCGCCATCGGTCAGGCGGTCGCCGCCGCACAGCAGGCGTGCGCCTTGCTCTTTGCCTTTGGCGATGTAGCCCAGCACGCTTTCCATGTGGGCGAAGCTGACCAGCGGGCCGAAGTTGGTGTTTTCGTCTTCTGGGTTGCCGACGCGAATGCGTGCAACGCGTTCAACGATCTTGGCTTCAAACGCCGCTTGCAGGTGCTTGGGCACGAACACGCGGGTGCCGTTGGTGCAGACCTGGCCGGAGCTGTAGAAGTTGGCCATCATCGCGGTGTCGGCGGCGCGGTCGAGGTCGGCGTCGTCGAAGATGATCAGCGGGGACTTGCCGCCCAGTTCCATGGTCACGTCTTTGAGCGAAGAGCTCGACGCGCTGGCCATGACCTTCTTGCCGGTGTCGGTGCCGCCGGTGAAGGAGATTTTTTCGATGCGCGGGTGCTCGGTCAGCCAGGTGCCGACTTCACGGCCGCTGCCGGTCAATACGTTGAACACGCCTGCTGGAACGCCGGCTTCGGTGTAGATCTCGGCCAGTTTCAGGGTGGTCAGCGAGGTGACTTCGCTTGGCTTGAAGATCATCGCGTTACCGGCGGCCAGGGCTGGCGCGGATTTCCACAGTGCGATCTGGATCGGGTAGTTCCACGCGCCAATGCCAGCGACTACGCCCAGCGGCTCGCGGCGGGTGTAGACGAAAGCGGTGTCACGCAGTGGGATCTGCTCGCCTTCAATCGCCGGCACCAGGCCTGCGTAGTATTCCAGCACGTCGGCGCCGGTGACGATGTCGACGTACTTGGTTTCGGAGAAGGCTTTACCGGTGTCCAGGGTTTCCAGGGCGGCCAGCTCGTCGTTGCGCTCGCGCAGGATGTCGACGGCACGACGCAGGATGCGCGAACGCTCCATGGCGGTCATGGCGGCCCAGATCTTCTGGCCTTTCTCGGCGCTGACGACGGCGCGTTCAACGTCATCAAAGGTGGCGCGTTGCACTTGGGCGAGAACTTCACCGTTAGCCGGGTTGATGGCTTCGAAGGTGGCATCGCTGCCAGCATCGCTGTAGCCGCCGTCAATGTAGAGTTTTTGCAGTTCGAAACGGGCCATAAAGTCCTCGCAAGTGCATAAGTGGTTGGCGTGACCACCACACCGGTGGCCGGTGCGGCAGCGTTCAGGGGTTGAGCGGTTTATGTGTGCTCTAACTCACCTGCTTGGCCAATTGGAAATCCATGTATTCGTAAGCGATCCGTTGCGCCTGCGCTGTGTCGAAAGCGTCTCCCGACAGGGCGCCGCGCAACCACAAACCGTCGATCAGGGCCGCCAGGCCTCGGGCTGCTTTGCGTGCGTGCGGCAGCGGCAGCGTTCGGCGGAACTGGCAGCACAGGTTGGAATACAGACGTTGATCGTTGATCCGCTGCAACCTGTGCAATGACGGGTGGTGCATGCTGGTGGCCCAGAAGGCCAACCAGGTTTTCATTGCCGGTCCGTTGACCTGGCTGGCGTCGAAGTTGCCCTCGATGATCACCTGAAGGTGGGCCCGTGGGCTGTCGTCCGTCAGCGCAAGCCTGCGTTCGTGGACGTTCTCGATCAGCGCGTTCATCAAGTAGCGCATCGTCGCTGCAATAAGGCCGTTCTTGTCCTTGAAGTAGTGACTGATGATGCCGTTCGAAACGCCGGCCAAACGGGCGATCAGCGCAATGCTGGCATCTCCCATCCCGACCTGATCGATGGCCGTCAACGTGGCTTCGATCAATTGCTGGCGGCGTATGGGTTGCATACCGACCTTGGGCATGTAGCACCTCTCCTTAGGCCTGCCGATGGGCGATGAACGTCCGTCGGCTTGATGGCCAGTCTATTTTGTTTTGATTGAACGTTCAATCAACAAAGAATAAGATCTGCGACAAATGGTCGCTGCCTACAGATGTTTCCTACCTGGGAGCCGCGACAAATGACACCTGCAAAAACCCTTGAAACGCCCTGTTTACTGGTTCGGTAGGGGTGCAAGGATTTTCGGGATGTCTTTATAACACCCGTCCGTCGCCTGCCCATAAAGCGATGTCCCGGGATAACCGCTGCCTTGTGTTTCTCTTTCGCACTGCCCGGAGCATCTGCGCCATGAGTTCTGCCTCTCTTATAAAAACCCCGCCGGAAAAGGTGCGGGTCAACGGTTGGGTGTTCTACACCTCCACCGCGTTGATTCTGTTGTTGACTGCCATCCTGATCATCGCCCCGCAGGAGGCCGGGCGCATGCTCGGTGTCGCGCAAGCCTGGCTGTCGAAAAGCTTTGGCTGGTACTACATGGTGGTCATCGCCGCCTACCTGGTGTTCGTGGTGGGCCTGGCGTTTTCCTCCTACGGCAAATTGAAACTGGGCAGCAAGGACGACACCCCGGACTTCAGCTACGGCGCCTGGGCCGGCATGTTGTTCTCCTCGGGCATCGGCATTTCGCTGCTGTACTTCGGCGCCTCGGAGCCGTTGGATCACTACTTCAACCCACCCGAAGGCGCCGCCGCCAGCAACGGTGCGGCCCGTCAGGCGCTGCAGTTGACCTTCCTGCATTGGGGCCTGCACGGCTGGGCGATCTATGCGTTGGTGGGGTTGGCCGTGGCGTACTTCGCCTACCGTCATAACCAGCCGTTGGCCTTGCGTTCGGCGCTGTACCCGCTGGTGGGCGAGCGTTGGGTGAAGGGCGCGGCCGGCCACGCGGTGGACGGTTTCGGCATGTTCGTGACCCTGCTGGGCCTGGTGACCAACCTGGGGATCGGCTCGATGCAGGTGTCGTCCGGATTGGAAAACCTGTTCGGCATGGAACACAGCAACACCAACCTGCTGATCGTGATCATCGTGATGAGCACCGTGGCGACCATCGCCGCTGTGTCGGGGGTGGAGAACGGCATTCGCCGCCTGTCCAACCTCAACATCGTGCTGTTCAGCGGCTTGCTGATCTTTGTGCTGTTGTTCGGCCCCACCTTGCACTTGCTCAACGGCCTGGTGCAAAACACCGGTGACTACCTCAACGGCATCGTGCTGAAAACCTTCGACCTTTACGTGTATGAAGGCGATGGCGCCAAGACCGAACGCTGGATGGGCCTGTGGACCCTGTTCTACTGGGCCTGGTGGATTTCCTGGGCGCCATTTGTGGGCATGTTCATCGCGCGCATTTCCCGTGGTCGCACAGTGCGTGAACTGGTGGCCGGCGTGCTGCTGATCCCGCTGGGCTTTACCCTGGCGTGGCTGTCGATCTTCGGTAACTCGGCGCTGGACCTGGTGCTTAACCATGGTGCGGTGGAGTTGGGCAAGACGGCGCTGGAGCAACCCTCCATGGCCATCTATCAACTGCTTGAGCATTACCCCGCGTCGAAAGTCGTCATCGGTGTGTCGATCTTTGTGGGCTTCGTGCTGTTCCTGACCCCGGCGGATTCCGGCGCGGTGATGATGGCCAACCTTTCTTGCAAAGGCGGCACTGTGGACGAAGATGCGCCGCACTGGCTGCGGATCTTCTGGTCGGCGGTGATCACGCTGGTGACCATCGGCCTGCTGTTTGCGGGTAACTTCGAAGCCATGCAGACCATGGTGGTGCTGGCGGGCCTGCCGTTCTCGGTGGTGCTGATCTTCTTTATGTTCGGTTTGCACAAGGCGATGCGCCAGGACGTGGCCATCGAACAGGAGCAGGCGCAATTGGCCGAACGTGGCCGTCGGGGTTTCAGCGAGCGCCTGACCGCGCTGGACCTGCAGCCGAGCCAGGGCACGGTGCAGCGTTTCATGGACAAGCACGTAACGCCGGCGTTGGAAGAAGCGGCCGTTGCGCTGCGTGACCAGGGCTTGGAAGTGCAGACGCTGTTGGGAAAATCCAAGCGCTGCATCGGTGTGCGCATCGAAATGGAAGAGGGCAACCCGTTTGTCTATGAAGTGAGCCTGGACGCTTACTCGTCGGCCCCGACGGACTTGCCTGAAGAAGAACGCACCCGTTACTACCGGGCCGAGGTGTACCTGCACAACGGGCCTCAGGAATACGACCTGATGGGCTTTACCCAGGACCAGATCACCCGGGATGTGCTCGATCAGTTTGAAAGCCATCGGCAGCTCCTTGGCCGGGTGTATAGCTGATAGTTGAAGCCTGGCAGTGTCCTCACTGACACTGCTGGGTCTAAATGTGTAAACAGATCTAAATGTGGGAGGGGGCTTGCTCCCGATTGCAGTGTGTCAGTCAGCACTTCTGTTACTGATGCACCGCTATCGGGAGCAAGCCCCCTCCCACATTTTTAGCCCAGGTTCTTGCCCAGGAGGGCATGGTACAGCTCGCTATCCCCCAAGATCCCCACCACTTTGTTGTTGTCATGCAACACCAGCTTATTCCCGGTGTGATAACGAATCTGCAGCGCATCGCGCATGCCGATATTGGAATCCACCAGCGTCGGCAACCGACCCAAACCTTCCACCGCTTGCCCCGGTGCCCAGTTCTGCAAACTCATCACCGCGCCATTCTGGCGAGCGCCCTGGATGGTGTTGCCTTCGGCCAGGTCCAGCCATGAGTCGCCACCCGGATCGAGACAGACTGAGCCGTTGACGCGTTTGCAGTTGTCCAGGGTGCGCATCAGGCTGCGGCCGCACAGCACGTTCAGCGGGTTGGTGTGGGCGACGAAGGTACGCACATAGTCATCCGCCGGGTTCAGCACGATCTCTTCCGGCACGCTGTACTGGATGATCTTGCCGTCTTTCATGATCGCGATGCGGCTGCCCAGTTTGAGCGCCTCGTCCAAGTCGTGGCTCACGAACACGATGGTCTTGCTCAGCTTGCGTTGCAGCTCCAGCAATTCGTCCTGCAAGCCTTGGCGGATCAACGGGTCGAGGGCCGAGAAGGGTTCGTCCATCAATAGAATGTCGGCGTCCATTGCCAGTGCACGGGCCAGGCCCACACGCTGCTGCATGCCGCCGGAGAGTTCGTCCGGCTTCTTGTTGCGCCACTGCGTCAGGCCCACCAGTTCCAGTTTTTCGTCCACCAGCTTACGTCGGTCTTTCTCCGGGCGGCCCTGCATTTCCAGGCCGAAGCTGATGTTTTCGCGCACCGTCAGCCACGGCATCAGGGCGAACTTCTGGAACACCATGGCGATGCGCTTGGTGCGCATCATTTTAAGCTCTGCGGGTGTGCACGAAGCGATGTCGATCTGACGCCCTTCATGCTCCACAAACAGCTGGCCACGGCTCACGGTGTTGAGGCCGTTGATGCAGCGCAGCAGGCTCGACTTGCCCGAGCCCGACAGGCCCATCAGCACGCAGATCTCGCCTTTCTCGATATCCAGGCTGGCTTTTTCAACGCCAACGATCTGCCCGGTCTTTTTCAGGATTTCGTTGCGGCTCATGCCCTGGTCCAGCAGCTTGAGCGCTTCGCGTGGGTCTTTGGAGAAGATCACATCGACATTGTCGAATCGGATAATGCTCATGCATCACCCCCTACTTTGGCGTCGGGTTGTTTGCAGATGCGGTCGAGCATGATGGCCAGCAGTACGATTGCCAGGCCGGCTTCAAAGCCCAGGGCAATGTCAGCGGTGTTGAGTGCGTTGACCACCGGTTTACCGAGGCCGTCGGCGCCCACCAGGGCCGCGATCACCACCATCGACAACGACAGCATGATGCATTGGGTAATGCCGGCAGCGATGCTCGGCATGGCGTGGGGCAGTTCAATGCGTGAGAGCAACTGACGGCGCGAGCAGCCGAAGGCTTTGCCAGCGTCGAGCAGCTCTTGGGGAACGTCTCGGATACCCAGGTAGGTCAGGCGGATCGGCGCGGCAATCGCGAACACCACCGTCGAGATCAAACCAGGCACCACACCCAGCCCGAAGAGGGTCAGGGTAGGGATGAGGTAGACGAAGGTCGGTACGGTCTGCATCAGATCGAGCACCGGCCGCATCATGGTGTAGAACAACGGTTTGTGCGCGGCAACAATGCCCAGCGGCACACCGATGACCACGCAGACCAGGGTGGCGAACAGCACTTGCGCCAGGGTCTCCATGGTTTCCTGCCAGTACCCCAGGTTCAGGATCAGCAGGAAGGAGGCGATGACAAACACCGTCAGGCCCCATTTGCGTTGAATGAAGTGAGCCAGCAGCGCAATCAGACCGATCAATGCCAGCGGATTGAACCAGGTCAGCGCGAACGTCACGCCGTGGATCATCGTTTCCAGGGACGATGCGATTGCGTCGAAATAGTTGGCGCCGTGTTGGGTCAACCATTCGACGAAGGCAGCGATGTACTGGCCTAGTGGGATTTTCTGTTCAGTCAGCATGGTAGTGAATGTCCACATGCGAAGAGGGAAAACATCCCGGGGCAGCGCACCGCCCCGGGGACAACGGATTACTTGGCGAGGTAGGCTTTAACGGCGTCGAGTCCTGGTTTGCCATCAACGGTGGTGACACCGGCGAGCCAGGTGTCGAGCACTTGCGGGTTGGCCTTGAGCCAGGCCTTGGCGGCAGCGTCAGGCTTTTGTTTGTCGTCCAGCACTTTGCCCATCAGGGTGCTTTCCATGTTCAGGGTGAACGACAGGTTTTTCAGCAGTTGACCCACGTTGCTGCATTCCTGGGTGTAGCCCTTGCGCACGTTGGTGTAGATGGTGGCCTGGCCGTAGTTGGGGCCGAACGAATCGTCACCCCCGGTCAGGTACTTCATCTTGAAGCGGGTGTTCATCGGGTGCGGTTCCCAGCCGAGGAACACGATGGCCTGGCCACGCTTGGACGCGCGTTCGACCTGGGAGAGCATGCCCGCTTCGCTGGATTCGACCACCTTGAAACCGGCGGTCTTAAGGCCAAAAGCGTCTTTGTCGATCAGCGTCTGGATGGTGCGGTTGCCGTCGTTACCCGGCTCGATGCCGTAGATCTTGCCGCCCAGCTCGTCCTTGAATTTGGCGATGTCGGCGAAGTCTTTAAGGCCCTTGTCGTACAGCGCTTCCGGCACCGCCAGGGTGTACTTGGCGTTCTCAAGGTTGGCGCGCACGGTTTCCACGGTGCCGGCATCACGGTACTGCTTGATGTCGTTTTCCATGGTCGGCATCCAGTTGCCGAGGAAGATGTCCATGTTCTTGCCGTCGGCCAGGGACTTGTAGGTCACCGGTACCGAAATCATCGTGGTGCGTGGCTTGTAGCCCAGGCCCTTGAGGACTTCGCTGGTGGTCGCGGTGGTGACGGTGATGTCGGTCCAGCCGACATCGGAGAAGTTGACGGTCTGACATTGTGCCGGTTCTGCAGCGTGCGCCAGGACTGGCAGACTCAGCATGGCGGCCAATAACAACGAGGGTGAACCTTTCATGGGGCTAGACTCCTGTGTTTTTTCTGGCGGCGTTCGCCGCGCTTTATAAGTGTTGCGGTTAGAGCGTGGGATCACAGCTCTGGCACGGCGCCTTGCAAACGAGTCGAGACTGATCATGTACCAGTGAAAATCTGTCGCCTACAGGGGGCGTCGTATCCAGTACAGGGATGGTCGTATCCAGTGTCGGTGACGTCGCTTACAGATTTTTCCAGTGGCAAAACCAAGGTTTTTGCCCATCTGCACCGTTAAAAACGGCCAAAACCCACGTTCGTACGGCAGCGGCGTTAGTGAGCATGGTTACGTCGGTGTGAGACGCCGTGAGGGCTGCCAAAAGCTTGATGATGCCGCCATCTGGGCGATCTGAGCGTAGCACCTCGTTCAAGCCTGGCCGTGCTTATCGAGGAGTTCTACCGCAATGGCTATCAGCGTTTTCGACCTGTTCAAGATCGGCATCGGGCCTTCGAGTTCTCACACCGTCGGCCCCATGCGCGCCGCGGCGTTGTTCGTTCAAGGGTTACGTGAACGTGAACTGTTGGAACAAGTGCGGCGCGTCGAAGTTCAGCTCTACGGCTCGCTCTCGGCCACCGGCATCGGCCACGGCAGCGACACCGCGACCATCATGGGCTTGATGGGCGAGTGGCCGGATGCAATTGATCCGTCGCAAATCGGCATTCGCATCAGCACCCTTCGCGAGACCGACACCCTGCTGCTGGACGGGCGTTTACCGGTGCCCTTCATCTGGGCGCGGGACATGCAGTTGCTCGATGAAAACCTGCCGTTTCACCCCAACGCCATGACCCTGATTGTGCATGGAGATAACGGCGAGTTATTCCGTGACACTTATTACTCGGTAGGTGGCGGTTTTGTGGTGGACGAAGCCCAGGCGCAAAGCGGCGTGGCGGATATGGACCGCACCGTGTTGCCGTACGATTTTTCCAGTGCGGTGGAGTTGTTGCAGCTGTGCAAGACCCACAACCTGCGCGTCGCCGAATTGATGATGGCCAATGAAAAGGTGTGGCGCAGCGAAGACGAAATCCGCAGCGGCCTGATGAAGCTCTGGCGCGCCATGCAAGATTGCGTGGAGCAAGGCCTCAAGCACGAAGGCATCCTGCCCGGCGGCCTGAACGTACGCCGTCGCGCCGCCAAGTTGCACCGCAGCTTGCAGGAACTGGGCAAGCCCAACGTGATCGGCTCGACCTTGAGCGCCATGGAATGGGTCAACCTGTTCGCCCTGGCGGTCAACGAAGAAAACGCCGCCGGTGGGCGCATGGTCACCGCACCCACCAACGGCGCAGCGGGGATCATCCCGGCGGTGCTGCACTACTTCATGAAGTTCAGCGAAGAAGTCACCGAAGCCAACGTGGTCGATTACATGCTCGGTGCGGCGGCAGTGGGCATCCTGTGTAAAAAGAACGCTTCTATCTCGGGTGCTGAAGTGGGTTGCCAGGGGGAAGTGGGTTCGGCTTGCGCCATGGCCGCTGCCGGCTTGGCAGAGATCCTCGGCGCCACGCCGGAGCAACTGTGCAACGCCGCCGAGATTGGCCTGGAACATAACCTGGGCCTCACCTGCGACCCGGTGGGCGGGCTGGTGCAAGTGCCGTGCATCGAGCGCAATGCGATTGCGGCGGTGAAGGCGATCAACGCGGCGCAGATGGCCTTGCGGGGCGATGGCCAGCACTTCATTTCGCTGGACCGGGTGATCCGAACCATGCGTGATACCGGCGCGGATATGCATGACAAGTACAAAGAGACATCGCGGGGTGGGTTGGCGGTTAGCGCGGTAGAGTGCTGAGACCGAGTCGCCTGTATTCGCGAGCAAGCCCGCTCCCACATTCGACCGTGTCTTTTCAGGAAGTACGTGGTCAAGTGTGGGAGCGGGCTTGCTCGCGAATGCGGTGGTCCAGACAACACTGCTCATAAAGTGAACACCAAAACCAAAAGCGCCACCTTTTAGCGCGTCGCAAATAGATAAGTAGCTTGCGAACGATTTCCCGCTCGACCGCCCGTCACCCGTGCTTGGGGTGACAGACTTCTCCTACAGCCTCAAAGCGCCTTCCCACAAGTGCTACCGAACTGCTCACGTCCCTTGCTTGGGACTATTCCTACGCCCATTTCCTGCCATAACCTCACTTGCCACGCGGGCTTATATAGACGCGTCAAAACGTCGTTTTTAGGAGTTATTGGACGGCCATTCAATTTTAGGCATGGCATTTGCTCTATCAAACCAAAGCCTCTCACCTCGCTGGTTGAAGAGCGCAATAACAAGAGCCTCGCCTGAGGCCATCACCCGCTTTGTGTGAGGAGATACCGCGATGACGTCGTTCAACTCAGGGGCCCAACCCCAGAACCGTGCGCCTCAATCCATCGGCTTTTTGCTGCTGGACAATTTCACGCTGATTTCCCTGGCGTCCGCAGTCGAGCCCCTGCGCATGGCCAACCAGCTGTCCGGCCGCGAGTTGTATCGCTGGACCACCCTGAGTGTCGACGGCAACCAGGTATGGGCCAGCGACGGTCTGCAAATCACCCCCGATGCTTCCATGCACAAAGCCCCGGCCCTGGACACGGTAATCGTGTGCGGCGGCGTGGGTATCCAGCGCACCGTCACCCGTGAGCATGTGTCGTGGCTGCAAAGCCAGGCGCGTCAGTCCCGCCGCCTGGGCGCGGTGTGCACCGGCAGCTGGGCCCTGGCCTGCGCCGGTTTGCTCGATGGTTTCGATTGCAGCGTGCACTGGGAGTGCCTGGCCTCGATGCAGGAAGCCTTCCCCCGCGTGGCCATGAGCACCCGCCTGTTCACCCTCGACCGCAACCGCTTCACCAGCTCCGGCGGCACCGCGCCGTTGGACATGATGCTGCACCTGATCAGCCGCGATCACGGGCGTGAACTGTCGGCCGCGATCTCCGAGATGTTCGTGTACGAACGTATTCGCAACGAGCAGGATCACCAGCGCGTGCCGCTCAAGCACATGCTGGGCACCAACCAGCCGAAGCTGCAGGAAATCGTCGCGCTGATGGAAGCCAACCTGGAAGAACCCATCGACCTGGATGAACTGGCGGTGTACGTCGCCGTGTCCCGTCGCCAACTGGAGCGGCTGTTCCAGAAATACCTGCACTGCTCGCCGTCGCGCTACTACCTCAAGCTGCGCCTGATCCGTGCACGGCAGTTGCTCAAGCAAACGCCGATGTCGATCATCGAAGTGGCGTCGGTGTGTGGGTTTGTGTCCACGCCGCACTTCTCCAAGTGCTACCGCGAATACTTCGGCATTCCGCCACGGGATGAGCGTGTGGGCTCCAACACCACCCAGCAGGTGGCGATGATGCCGATTCCGCAGGCGCTGGTGTTGTCACCGTTGTCGGGGCCGATGTCGGCGTTGAGCCAGGCGCGCAATGAGTCGACGTTTGCCAGTGTGAGGCTCTAGACCGAGTCGCCTGCCTTCGCCAGCAAGCCCGCTCCCACATTCGACCGCATTCTCATGTGGGAACTCGGTCAACTGTGGGAGCGGGCTTGCTCGCGAAGGCGATTCATCAGGCGCCAGAGTTCTGCTTGAACTGCACAAGAGCCGGCAACAACTGCTTATCGATCGCCTGCCTTACCGCCGGCAAAATCGTCGCGCTACCGGTGTACATCTGCTCCACCATGCCCTTGAGCGCCTTGGCTCGCGCGGCGCTCAAACCACGCACGGCGCACTCGCAAGCCTGCTCGGCGGTTGCGCCGCTGGACACCTCGAAACCCAGCGAGCGCAGTTGGCTCAGCAGGTCATCCTGGTCAATCAAATCCGCATGCATCATGACGTTTATCCTGGTGAAGGGAGCGGGGTTTGACTTGGATTCTGGTAGCCGCCCAAGCGGTCGGCAAGGGCCGATTGCGCGAATGCCTCAGATGGCTATGAACATGTCGTTTTCGGGCCATTTGCCGACAGAACTAATAGGCACACTGACGCCCAAGCAAGCAACTTGAAGGTTTGGTCACCCTCAGGATGTACGGCTCTCACAAGGCACTCTGCCCCGATCTTGTCACGGCTTGATCGGGGCTTTTTTTATGCCGATAACGCGACCGAGCAGGGCAGGAAGCGGCAGGTCGGTTTGCTCCTGGCTGATCGCCGAGAGGCGTTGCAATGTGGTCTGG
>NZ_QUZU01000075.1 GCF_004682055.1 Pseudomonas kairouanensis
CCTTGATCACTTCGATAAACTGAAGCAACCTACTGCCGAAAACTGCATAACTCATTGTTTACCAAGGAGTTTTCCGTTTCGACTGCGCCGGAAGTGGGGCGAATTATAGGCCTCCAGAATCTGCCGTCAACCTTTAATTTAGATTTTCTATCAATCACTGCCAGACAGACTTGAGGCGACTATATAAAGAGGGACAAACACCTTAATTGAGCAATATATTGCTCATCCGGCAACAGTTAAGCATCATAGCGCCAAATACACCCCCCACTACGACCTTGGACAGACGCCCTCAAATGAACACCCCCTCTCGGAGCCTGGCCACGGCACTCTTCCCCATCGGCCTGCTGCTTATAGCCATGGCGTCCGTCCAGTCCGGCGCTTCGCTGGCAAAAAGCATGTTTCCTGTCATTGGTGCGCAAGGTACAACCGCGCTGCGCCTGATTTTCGCCAGCGTGATCATGCTGCTTCTGCTGCGCCCGTGGCGGGCGAAGCTGACAGCCAAGTCCCTGCGCACCGTCATCGTGTACGGCATGGCATTGGGTGGCATGAACTTTCTCTTCTATATGTCATTGCGCAGCGTCCCCCTGGGCATTGCGGTAGCGCTTGAATTCACCGGGCCGCTAGCGGTGGCCATCTACGCGTCGCGTCGTGCGGTCGACTTCCTGTGGATTGCGCTCGCGATCATCGGCCTGTTGCTGCTGATTCCCATGGGAGAGGCCAGCAAAGGAATCGACCTGATTGGCGCGGCCTACGCCCTCGGGGCCGGCATTTGCTGGGCGCTGTACATCCTGTTTGGCCAGAAGGCCGGCAATGACAATGGCGTCCAAACCGCCGCTCTGGGCGTAATGATCGCCGCGCTGTTTGTTGCGCCCATCGGCATCATCCATGCGGGCGCCGCCCTGCTGACGCCCGCATTGATACCGGTCGCGCTCGGGGTCGCCGTCTTGTCCACCGCATTGCCATACACCCTGGAGATGGTCGCACTAACGCGTCTTCCCGCCCGCACCTTCAGCACCCTAATGAGCATTGAGCCCGCATTCGGCGCCCTCTCCGGCCTGCTCTTCCTGCAAGAGCACCTGTCCCTGGCCCAATGGCTGGCCATCACCTGCATCATCCTGGCCTCTGCGGGGGCAACACTGACCATGCATAACGAGTCAAAGCCGCTGGTTCCAGCCGATTGATCCATCTTTGAATGTACCTCTGGTATTTGCCGCTCATTTAGGCCATGTTTAAGCCGCAAACGAATGTCATTCATGGAGAATTTCGACAAGGACAGCGCGAACGCCACACTCGAGAGCGAGTAGAGCCAGCTTCAAAGCATTGTTGCGAAGCGGCTATTAAGGATAGGAATGAAACGAATTTTGATACTGCTGATGGTCGTGGCCATTGCTGGCTGTGCAGCGACCACCAGGACAGAAGTAAAACGGGGCAAGAAAGGTCTGCATATCAACTGTTCCGGCCTGTCCTCTTCCTGGGACCAGTGCTACACCAGTGCAACCAATTCATGCGGCGCCAAGGGCTATCGGGTCATCGCCAAGTCCGGTGACAACTCCGAGGAGCCAGGGGACTACCCCTTCGGACTCAACCCTGCCGGCTACACCAGTCGCAGCATGATCGTCATCTGCAAATAATCGACCGAGCAGTCACCCGCAGACTGCTCATATTTGGCGCTTGAGACACCACGCCTATTCCCGAGACGCGTCTAGACTCCTGCTCGATATCCGAGCCAATGGAGTTCCCATGACGCATACCAAGAAGATCGTGTTGGTCGTCGGCGCCGGCGATGCAACCGGCGGCGCCATTGCCAGGCGTTTCGCCCGTGAGGGCTACGTAGCATGCGTGACTCGTCGCAGTGCCGACAAGCTGCAGCCGTTGGTCGATAGCATCACGTCAGCCGGTGGCGAAGCCCATGGTTTTGCCTGCGATGCCCGCAAAGAAGACGATGTGATCGCACTGGTCGAGCAAATCGAAACCGAACTGGGGCCCATTGAAGCCTTTGTTTTCAATATCGGCGCCAATGTGCCCTGCAGCATCCTCGAAGAAACCGCACGCAAGTATTTCAAGATATGGGAGATGGCCTGCTTCTCCGGCTTCCTCAATGCCCGCGAAGTGGCCAAGCGTATGGTCACCCGCAACCGAGGCACCCTCCTGTTCACCGGTGCTACCGCGGGTTTACGCGGCGCGGCGGGTTTTGCCGCGTTCGCCGGCGCCAAACACGGGCTCCGCGCGCTCGCACAGAGCATGGCGCGGGAGCTGGGGCCGAAGAATATCCACGTCGCCCATATCGTCGTCGATGGTGCCATCGACACCGACTTCATTCGCGACAATTTCCCTCAAAAATACGCCCTCAAGGATCAGGACGGCATTCTCGACCCCGACCATATCGCCGAAAACTATTGGTACCTGCACAGCCAGCCACGGGACGCCTGGACGTTCGAGCTAGACCTGCGCCCATGGAATGAACCCTGGTAAGCACGCCCCCATAACAATAAGTAGCGAGCATTGACCATGAGTAAAACCCTGGAGTTCTTCTTCGACATTGGCAGCCCCGCCACCTACCTGGCCCACACCCAGCTACCCGCCCTATGCGCAGCCACCGGCACACAGCTGGTGTATCAGCCGATGCTGTTGGGCGGCGTATTCAAGGCCACCGGCAATGCGTCCCCAATCACCGTGCCTGCCAAGGGACGCTACATGTTTGAAGATCTGGCGAGATACGCAAAGCGCTACAACGTTGCACTCAGGTTCAACCCGCATTTCCCCATCAACACCTTGCTGCTGATGCGCGCGGTCACTGGCATTCAAATGCGCCAGCCCGAACACTTCCAAAGCGTTGTAGATTGCCTGTTCAGCGCCCTCTGGGTAGAAGGTCGGCACATGGGCGACCCAGCCGTGGTGGCAGCAGTGCTCACCGAACACGGTTTCAACCCGGAAGAACTGCTCGCCCTGGCCAACGACGAAGCCGTAAAAGCCGCTCTCAAGGACAAGACCGAACAAGCCGTTCAACGCGGCGTGTTCGGTGCGCCCAGCATGTTTGTAGGCAACCAGCTGTTTTTTGGCCAGGATCGTCTGGATTTTGTGCACGAAGCTCTGCGCTAGATCTTGATCGACACAGCGCCTGCGAAGGCGCTGCATGGATGGCCTCCGATCAAATAGCGGCGGTACGCACCTGCAACCACTCAAGCGCAGCGCCACTGAGCAACGGACTCAAGCGCTCACGCACCTGCGCGTGGTAAGCGTTGAACCACTCGCGCTCCTGCGCCGTCAGCAACGACGGCTCCAGGCAGCGGGTATCGATCGGGCACAAGGTCAAGGTTTCGAACTTGAGGAACTCACCAAACTCGGTCTTGCCCGCTTCACGGTTCAACACCAGGTTCTCGATACGCACACCCCAACGCCCTGGGCGGTAGGTGCCCGGCTCAATGGAAGTGATCATGCCCGGTTGCATCGCCGTTTGCGGCGCTGCTGCAGCCTGATAAGCGATCACTTGCGGGCCTTCATGCACATTCAGGAAATAGCCTACGCCGTGACCCGTACCGTGGCCGTAGTCCACACCCTCGGCCCAGATCGGCGCGCGGGCGATGGCGTCCAGCAACGGCGACAAGATCCCCTTGGGGAAATGCGCACGGGACAAGGCAATCACCCCCTTGAGCACACGGGTGCAGTCACGTTTCTGCTCATCACTGGGCGTGCCGATGGGCACCATCCGCGTGATATCCGTGGTGCCACCCAGGTACTGGCCACCCGAGTCGATCAACAGCAGGCCGTCACCCTCGATCAGCGCGTGCTCTTCTGGCGTCGCGTGGTAATGCGGCATCGCACCGTTGGCGTTGTAAGCAGCGATGGTGTTGAAACTCAGCGATACATAACCAGGCCGGCGAGTGCGCGCAGCCGTCAGGTGCTCATCGATGGTCAGTTCAGTAATGCGCTCACGGCCCAGGGCGCTGTCCAGCCAGGTGAAGAATTCGCACAGGGCTGCGCCGTCCTGCTCCATGGCCTGGCGGATATGTTCCGCATCCGCCAGGCTCTTGCGAGACTTGGCCAACGTGGTCGGGTTCAACCCTTCGACCAGCTTGACGCCAGCATCAAGGTTTTCCAGCAACCCCGCAGTAACGCGCGCCGGGTCAACCTGCACGCTGGCACCCGCAGGCACCGCACGCAGTGCATCCGCCACTTCGCTGTAGTCGCGCAGGGTTACGCCATCCTGTTCCAGCACCGCACGCAGTTCAGCATCAACTTTGCTCAGCGCCACAAACAAGGTGGCCTGTTCTTGGTTGATCAAGGCAAAGGAGACAAACACCGGATTGAACGAAACGTCACCGCCTCGCAAGTTGAACAACCAGGCGATGTCATCCAGGGTCGCGATGAAATGCCAGTCGGCGCCCTTCTCTTTAAGGCTGGCGCGCAGTGCCGCAAGTTTTTCGCCACGGCTGACGGTGGCCTGCGGCGGCAAGTGTTGATAGATCGGTTGGTTCGGCAAGGCTGGACGGTCTTCCCAAACCTGATCCAACACGTCGAGGTCAGTACGCAAGCGCGCACCACGCTCCGCCAACTTGCCGCCCAACGTGCGTGCCGAGGCGACAGCCATCACCGCACCGTCCACTGCCACTACACCGCCTTCCGGGGTTTGCTCGGCCAGCCACTCCAGCGGGCCCGGTTGGCCCGGCGACAGTTTCACCAACTCGATGCCGCTGCCCTTGAGTTCCTTGGTCGCCTGCTCCCAGTAACGGCTATCGGCCCATACTCCGGCGAAATCTGCGGTGACCACCAGCGTCCCCACCGACCCATGAAACCCCGACAACCATTGACGCCCCTGCCAGTAACCCGGCAGGTACTCGGACAAGTGCGGGTCGGCCGACGGCACCAGCAGGGCATGGATGCCCTCGCGGCTCATCAGTTCGCGGGTGCGCGCGAGGCGCTGGGGAACCGTTCCATGGGTCAAGGGCTGCGTACTCATTGTGTCTCCTGCTAACCACGAATAATTATTATGTGTTGCGAAAAAATATCAGACCGCCCAGAACGCCGGCGCAGTGGCCAGCGCGGCCTTGATCAACCGCACGGCTTCATCGATGTCCTGCTCAGTGGTAAACCGGCCCAGGCTCAGGCGGATGGTGCGCCCGGCGCTGTGTGCATCGTGCCCCAAAGCCAAAAGAACGTGGGACGGCGCATTGCTCGCCGAATTGCACGCAGAGGTCGCCGAAAACGCAATACCGGCACTGAGCGCGGCGGCGTTGAATTCGCCTTCGCCAAACGTCAGGCTCAAGGTGTGTGGGATACGTTGGGTGGCGCTGCCATTGAGGCGAACGCCCGCAACCGGCGCCAGCTGATCCAGCAAGCGTTGGCGCAAGGCCACGATCAGGGCTTTTTCTTCGGCAAAAGACGCGGCGGCCAACGCAAACGCAGTGCCCATGCCGGCAATCTGATGGGTGGCCAGGGTACCGGAACGCAAGCCCCCCTCGTGACCTCCGCCATGAATCTGCGCCAGTACCTTCTGCTGGGCCCGCGGCCCCACATACAGTGCGCCGATGCCTTTGGGGCCGTACAGCTTGTGCGCGGAAAACGACATCAGGTCCACCGGCCACTGGGCCAGGTCAATCGCCACCTTGCCCGCGCCCTGCGCCGCATCCACATGCAACAAGGCGCCGTGTTCACGCACCCGCGCACCGATGCCGGGAATATCGTTGAGCGTTCCGAGTTCGTTATTCACCAGCATCAACGACACCAGGAAGGTGTCTTCGCGCAACGCTTGGCCCACCGCCTCGGCCGTGATCAGGCCATCGGCGTCCGGCACCAGGTAGGTCACCGCCACGCCGGCTTCCTGCAGTTGTCGTGCGGTATCCAGGGTGGCCTTGTGTTCGATCTGGCTGGTGATGATATGCCCACCCGCCACGCCTCGCGCCTGGGCCACGCCTTTGATCGCAAGGTTGTTGGATTCGGTGGCGCCGGAGGTCCAGACGATCTGCTCAGGCTGGGCACCGACCAGCTCGGCCACCTGGCGACGCGCGTGTTCAACCGTTTGCCGGGCCGCCTGGCCAAACGCATGGGAACTGGACGCAGGGTTGCCGAAATTGGCGTTGAAGCCCAGACACTCGACCATCACCTGGATAACCCGCTCATCCACCGGGGTGGTGGCGGCGTAGTCGAAATACAAAGGACGTTTATTCATGACGTTAAAGACTCGCAGAGCAGGTTCCCGAGAACAGCGTCTCAGGGGCATCGACCGGGACAGAGGTCGTCAGGTTTAACCGATCGAATGCCATTAAAAAAGAACTACATGATGTAAATGTGCGTAGGAACGCTCCTGGAATTGAGCTTAACAGGCTGAAGTCGCGCCATGGAAAACAAAAAACCCGAGGTTCCTTAAGGAAAGCCTCGGGTTTTTTGTTGCTTGGCGCAGGCTCAACTGGGACGACCATGCAAAACCAGGCTACGTTCGGCGTTCATTTCACCCTGGCTATCAAAGCCGTAGGACTTTTGCGGCTGCCCCATCAACGCGGCACGTTGCTGTTGATAGTCATCAAACGACAACCCCCGACGCCCCAATGCTTCCAGCGCCAACTGTTTGGTTTCTTGCGCCGTGTAAGGGCGCAGTTCTGGCGAAGGGTGGCTAGCACACCCGGCAAGCACTGAGGTGACAAGCAATACGGCAACAGCGAGGAATCGGTTCATGGCGGCGGCTCTGCGAAGTAGGTTTGAGTCAATGAACACAGGCTACTCCCGCCCCGTCGCAGTGAAAAATCACCTCCCGTGATAGTTGCTATCAACCGCCAGAGCACCTTCGATAGCAGGCCTTTTATATTTCTATTCGATCTATAAATATGGAAATACGTTCGTTTACGGAATAACCATAACCCTCTATAACTGGCCCCACGCAAACCGCACTGTTCGCCACGCAACTGTTGCGCTGGCAACAGTCATTCAACAAATAAACAGGCAGACAACAGCAGCGCTTTTCAGCAGTGAGCCCGCAACCCGCGCCGATCCTGGCCTGTACCCTTTGGTACAGCTCTTGCTCAACAGGTTGTACTCACCTGCTACGAACCACTGTTGAAAAAGGAACTGTTCATGACCCGTCCCCTGAATGTCGTTGCCCTCTCCGGCGGAACCTGGCGCCCGTCCCGTACCCTGGTACTGACCCAGGCGGTGCTGGCCGAGCTGGCCACCTTGTTGCCGATCCAAAGCACTGTCATCGAATTGGGCGACATCGCCCGTCCGCTGGGCGGTGCCCTGTCGCGCGATGAACTGCCCGCCGACGTCGAAACCCAACTGCTGGCCATTGAACAGGCCGACTTACTCATCGTTGCCGCGCCGGTCTATCGCGGCTCCTACCCCGGCCTGCTCAAGCATCTGTTTGACCTGGTGGGCCTCAATGCGCTGATCAACACCCCGGTGCTGCTGGCTGCTACCGGTGGCAGCGAGCGCCATGCACTGGTGCTGGATCATCAACTGCGCCCGCTGTTCAGCTTCTTCCAGGCACTGACCTTGCCGATTGGCGTGTACGCCACCGAGGCCGATTTCACCGACTACCAAATAACCAGCGAGCCCTTGAAGGGCCGTATTCGCCTTGCGGCAGAACGCGCAGCACCTCTTTTTGCTGCGCACTCCCCCTCTCTGCTGAAAATCGCTTAAGGATTTGTCATGGATGTTTTCTGGTTTCTGCCCACCCATGGTGACGGTCATTACCTGGGCACCACCCAAGGTGCACGACCGGTCACCCTCAATTATCTGAAGCAAGTCGCCCAGGCGGCTGACAGCCTGGGTTACCACGGCGTGTTGATTCCTACCGGGCGTTCGTGCGAAGACTCCTGGGTCATCGCCTCGGCGTTGGTGCCGCTGACCGAACGCCTGCGTTACCTGGTGGCAATTCGCCCAGGCATCATCTCGCCCACCGTGTCGGCGCGCATGGCGGCCACGCTGGATCGCCTGTCCAACGGCCGCCTGCTCATCAATGTGGTGACCGGCGGCGACCCCGACGAAAACCGCGGCGACGGCAGCTTCCTCGACCACAGCGAACGCTACGAAGTCTCCGACGAATTCCTCAAAATCTGGCGCCGTGTGTTGCAGGGCGAATCGGTGGACTTCGAAGGCAAACACCTGCGGGTACAGAACGCCAAGGCCCTTTACCCACCGGTGCAGAAGCCCTATCCACCGCTGTACTTTGGCGGTTCTTCCGACGCGGCTCATGATCTGGCTGCCGAACAAGTGGACGTGTACCTCACGTGGGGCGAACCACCTGCCGCCGTTGCGGAAAAACTCGCGGATGTACGTGAACGCGCCGCCCGCCATGGCCGCACCGTGAAGTTCGGCATTCGCCTGCATGTGATCGTGCGCGAAACCGAAGAAGACGCGTGGAAAGCCGCCGACAAACTGATCGAGCACATCAGCGACGAGACCATCGCTGCTGCGCAAAAATCCTTCTCGCGCTTTGACTCCGAAGGCCAGCGCCGCATGGCCGCGCTGCACGACGGGCGCCGAGACAACCTGGAAATCGCCCCCAACCTGTGGGCCGGCGTCGGCCTGGTCCGCGGCGGAGCCGGTACGGCGTTGGTGGGCAACCCGCAACAGGTGGCCGAGCGCATAAAGGAATATGCCGACCTGGGGATCGAGAGCTTCATCTTCTCCGGCTACCCGCACCTGGAAGAGGCGTATCGGTTTGCCGAACTGGTGTTCCCGTTGCTGCCGGAACCCTATGCCAGCCTGGCTGGGCGCGGTATCACCAACCTCACCGGTCCGTTTGGCGAAATGATTGCCAACGATGTGCTGCCGAATAAATCCTGATCGCGCTGATAACGGCTTTAGGTCGGAGCCGGGCTTGCCCGCGATGCAGGCGGCTCGGTGTCTCGGTGATATCGAGGCGATGCCATCGCAGGCAAGCCAACGCCCACAGTTGATCCTTATCGCCAATCAGACAGCGCTCGGCTTTTGACCTTCTTATTGAGGAACACCGCGTGACAGCCAAACCCCACAGCGTCCTGCCGTCCCCGATGCAGACCGCCAAACTGCTGGCCGCCGAATTCGCCCTCACCGCCGTCGAGCGCGACGAGCGCGGCGGTACGCCCAAGGCCGAACGTGACGCCCTGCGCCAGAGCGGCCTGCTGGCCCTGAGTATCCCCACTCAATACGGCGGCCTCGGCGCTCGCTGGAGCGACACCCTTGGCATCGTGCGCGAGTTCGCCAAGGTCGACAGCTCCATCGCCCACGTCTTTGGTTTCCACCACCTGATGCTTGCCACCGTGCGCCTGTTTTCGCGCCCGGACCAATGGCAACCCTGGTTCGAACAGACCGCTCGCAAGAACTGGTTCTGGGGCAACGCCCTCAACCCGCTGGACACCCGAACCGTGGTCAAGGACTTCGGTGGCTGGCGCGAGTTCTCCGGTAAAAAAAGCTTCTGTTCCGGCGCCAGCGACTCGGAAATGCTCATCGCCTCGGCGGTGGATGAAACCGCCGGCGGCAAACTGTTGATCGCCGCAATCCCCAGCGGCCGCAGCGGCATCACCCTGCACAACGACTGGAACAATATCGGCCAGCGTCAGACCGACAGCGGCAGCGCCAGCTTCGAGCGGGTGCGTGTCGAGGAATCGGAATTGCTGCTCGACCCAGGCCCACTCAGCACCCCATTTGCCTGCCTGCGCCCGCTGATCGCGCAGTTGACCTTCACCCATATGTTTCTCGGGATAGCGGAAGGCGCCTTTGAGGAAGCCCGCAACTACACCCTGACCGAGACCCGCGCCTGGCATAAATCCAGCGCCGTCGAGGTGCACAACGACCCCTACGTGCTGCATCACTACGGCGAGTTCTGGGTGGCGCTGCAAGGCGTGCGTCTGCTGGTGGAGCGCGCCGCCGACCTGCTCGATCAGGCGTGGGCCAAAGGCGCCAACCTCAGTGAACACGAGCGCGGCCAACTGGCCATTGCCATCGCCACCGCCAAAGTCGCCGCCACCCGCCAGGGCCTGGACCTGTGCAGCCGCTTGTTTGAAGTCACCGGCGCGCGCTCCACCCACGCGTCGCTGCGCCTGGACCGCCACTGGCGCAACCTGCGCACGCAAACCCTGCACGACCCGGTGGACTACAAACTCCACGAACTGGGGGACTGGGCGTTGAACCAGTCCCTGCCGATTCCGACGTTCTATTCCTAAAAAGAGGTGCCTATGCAGCTGTTAACCCTACCGCCCTCGCCCGCCCTTGCGACCTCGATCCGCGCCACGGCCCAAGTCTTCGAAGACCCTAAATCCCAGGCGTTGCTCGACCATATCCAGCAAGTGGCGCCCAGCGAAGCCAGTGTGTTGATCATCGGCGAGACCGGGACCGGTAAAGAGCTGGTGGCACGCCATATCCACAACCTCAGCGCCCGGCGTAACCGCCCATTTGTGGCGGTGAACTGCGGGGCGTTCTCCGAATCCCTGGTGGAAGCCGAATTGTTCGGCCATGAGAAAGGCGCGTTTACCGGCGCCCTCAGCGCCAAAGCAGGTTGGTTCGAAGAGGCCGACGGCGGCACCTTGTTCCTCGATGAAATCGGCGACTTGCCGATGGCGATCCAGGTCAAGCTGCTGCGCGTACTACAGGAACGCGAAGTGGTGCGCCTGGGTTCGCGTAAGAGCATTCCGATTGATGTGCGCGTATTGGCCGCGACCAACGTGCAATTAGAAAAGGCCATTAACGCCGGGCATTTCCGCGAAGACCTGTACTACCGTCTCGACGTGGTCAGCTTGGAACTCAGCCCGCTGCGCGAACGCCCCGGCGATATCCTGCCGCTGACCCGCCACTTTATCGAAGCCTACAGCCAGCGCCTGGGCTACGGCCCGATCACCATCAGCCGCGAGGCCGAGCACAAGCTCAAGAGCTACAGCTGGCCGGGCAATATCCGCGAGTTGGAAAACGTGATCCACCACACCCTGCTGATCTGCCGCAATGGCGTGATCGAACGCGATGACCTGCGCCTGTCGAACATGCGCATCGAGCGTCAGGATGACAGCCAGCACGGCACCGACAACAGCGCCGAAGCCCTGTTGGAACGTGCCTTCCAAAAGCTGTTTGAGGAACAGGCTGGGGCCCTGCACGAAAAAGTCGAGGATGCGTTGCTGCGTGCCGCCTACCGTTTCAGCCACTACAACCAAGTGCACACCGCCAACCTGCTGGGCTTGAGCCGCAACGTCACGCGCACCCGCCTGATCAAGATCGGCGAGTTGGCGGTGAACAAACGCCGCCCAGGGGAAAACCTGCAAGGCGAGCGCATGCTGCACCTATCCATTTAGGCGACAGTGCAACGCGTTGTCATGGCTGCGCTCGAAACTGCGCAGCACCTGGAACGAACCAAAGGTCACCGCCGTGGCCTGGTGGGCGCGAATCAGCGTCCAGAAATCTTCCTTGCCCTGCTCAAAGCCCTGGAACGCCGCCTCACCATCCTCGCGGGACTGCCATTGCAGGTAATTGAGCACCCGCCGTCCGTCATCGCTGACCTGCACACTGGCACTCAAGAAACCGCCATGGCCCACGGCAAGGCGTTCGCTTTGGGTGGACAGCGCCGCCACCAGGGCGGCTTGCTGCTGAGGCTCGATGTGGAACTCGATCAGTTGAGTGAAGCCGCGATTCTTCTCTGATACCTGCATGAACACTCCCCTTTCTGTGTAGGCAGAATCTTGCGATTGGATGAAGCGCAGGGTAAAACCTCTAGTTAAGTCAAGGTCAAGCGCTGTTTCGGAGTTTTCCATGTTGAACAAAGAACTGACCGTCGGCCAACTGGCAGCCCGTAGCGGCGTAGCGGTCACGGCCCTGCATTTCTACGAGACCAAGGGGCTGATCAAGAGCAATCGCAATGCGGGCAATCAGCGGCGTTATCCAAGGGATGTATTGCGGCGAGTGGTGGTGATCAAGATTGCCCAGCGCTTGGGTATTCCATTGGCAACCATCGGTGAAGCGCTGCAGACGCTGCCGGATGGGCGTACGCCAACGGCCAAGGATTGGGCGCGTTTGTCGGCGTTGTGGCGGGAGGACCTGGACGAACGCATCAACAAACTATTGCTACTGCGGGACAAGCTCAATGGCTGCATTGGCTGTGGGTGTTTGTCGCTGGAGGCGTGCCCGTTGCGTAATCAGGATGATCAGTTGGGCGAGCGTGGGCCGGGGGCGCAGTTGCTGGAGCCCACGACGCAGGCTTGAACTGAAAACCCAATCAAAATGTGGGAGCAAGCCCCACATTTGAACTTTGCTGCTCTTAGAAACCAGGCGCAATCTGGCCCTTGTAACGCGTGAGGATGAACTGGCGCACTTCATCCGAGTTCAACGCCTTGGCCAGTTTCTGAATGCGCGGGTCGTTGATGTTATCCGGCCGCGCCACCAGGTACTCGACGTACAGCGACTTGCCCTTCTCCACAATCAACGCACTGTTGGTGTCAATCCCCGCTTCCAGCGCGTAGTTGGCAAACACAAACGCCAAATCCACCTGGCTTACCGAACGGGCCAGCAAGGCGCCTTCCAGTTCACGGATTTTCAGGTGCTTGGGGTTGTCCGCAATATCCCGAGGGCTGCTGAGGGTGTTGCTCGGGTCC
Source organism: Pseudomonas kairouanensis (assembly GCF_004682055.1). GTDB lineage: Bacteria > Pseudomonadota > Gammaproteobacteria > Pseudomonadales > Pseudomonadaceae > Aquipseudomonas > Aquipseudomonas kairouanensis. Next base: position 12,546 of record NZ_QUZU01000075.1, read on the forward strand.
TTGAGCTTGATCAGGCCGGCTTCATCCAACAGCACCAAGGCACGGCCGGTATTGACCGGGTCGTTGGGGATCGACACGGTGGCGCCGTCCTTCAACTCGGCAATGTTCTTGATGCGCGTGGAGTAGGCGCCGAATGGCTCGATATGCACGCCCACCACCGGCACCAGGTCGGTGTGGCGGGTCTTGTTGTAGTCATCCAGGAAGGGTCGGTACTGGTAATAGTTGGCGTCGATGTTCTTCAACGCCAATTGCTGGTTGGGCTGGATGAAGTCGGTGAAGACTTTGATTTGCAGGTCTACACCTTCCTTGGCCAGTACCGGTTTGACGAACTCCAGGATCTCCGCGTGAGGCACCGGTGTGGCACCCACCACCAATTTTTCATTGGCAACGGCATTCAACGACAGGACAGCGGCCAAGATGGCCAGAGACTTTTTCATACATGCTCCGAAGGCAATTGTTATAGGAATCAACGGCGGCTGTAACGCGCCACCAAACGGTCACCGGTCATTTGCAGGGCCTGTACCAGCACCAACAGCAGCAACACGGTGACCACCATCACATCGGTCTGGAACCGCTGGTAGCCGTAGCGGATCGCCAGGTCACCCAGGCCCCCGCCGCCAATCACCCCGGCCATGGCGGTGTAGTCCACCAGCACAATGGCGGTCACGGTCACCGCCGCCAGCAGCCCGCCACGGGCCTCCGGCAGCAACGTGTGGCGAATCACTTGCCAGGTACTGGCGCCCATGGACTGGGTGGCCTCCACCACACCGCGGTCCACTTCACGCAGCGCGGTTTCCACCAGCCGCGCAAAAAACGGCGTACACCCCACCACCAGCGGCGGGATGGTGCCCGGCACGCCGAGGGACGTGCCCACCAGCAAGGTGGTGAGAGGGATCAGCACAATCAGCAGGATGATGAACGGCAGCGAACGCAGCACGTTGACCACCACCGACAGCACGCGATACATCACCAGCGCCTCGTGCAACTGACGCCTACCGGTAAGGAACAACAGCACCCCCACCGGCAGCCCCAGCAACACCGTGAAACCCAGGGCGGCAGCCAGCATGCTCAGGGTTTCCAGGCAGGCTTGGCCGATGTCGGCCCAGTAGATGTTCTTGAACCATTCAGCCATGGATCACGACCAGTCGTGGCGCGGCGGCTTGGCGCCATTGAGCAACCAGTTGCCCACTACGTGGTACTTCCAGCGCACCGGGTCGTGCAGGGTGTGGACCCGCGCGTTGCGCCAATGGCGATCGAAGTTGTGCTGCTTCAACGTGGAACGGGTGCCGCCCAGTTCGAACAGTTTGTTGCTGGCTTCGATGGCGATTTCGGTGGTGAGCACCTTAGCGCGAGCGACCGCCAGGGAGGCATGGGCGACCGTGTCCTCATCCGGCGCCGGGCGTGCGGCGTCTAGGGCAAAACCGGCACGCTGCAGCAACGCTTCGGCGGCTTCCAGGCGGATATCCAAAGCGCCGACCTGGATGATGGTCAGCGGGTCCTGGCTGGCTTTTTCCACCCCGGCATCGATCCATGGGCGCGCAAATTGCTGCACAAACTGCACGGTGTCACGCAGGGCGGCGCGGGCGATGCCGGCGTCGATGGCTGCGGTAGTTAATTGTGCGAAAGGGCCGGCCAATGTTGGCGAATCGTAGGATTTATGCGTAGGAAACAAGTTGAATGCCGCCACCCGCAAGTCCTGCGCCAGTACCGTGCCGCTGGAGGTGGTGCGCTGGCCCATGCTGTCCCAATCGTCGACCACCACCAGGCCCTCAGTACCGCGTGGTACGAACGCCAACTGCGCGTTTTGCTGTTCATCCAGCGCCAACACCGCCAGCCAGTGGGCGTACAGCGAGCCGGTGCAGTAGCCTTTGCGGCCGTTGATCACGTAGCCATCACCTTCGCGGCGAATAGTGGCCTGGATGTCCTGCACGTTCTTGCCGCCGGTTTCCGACAATGCATTGGCAAAACGATGGCCCTGCAACGCCAGACCAAAGAAATGCGCCTGCTGCTCAGCGGTGCCCTGCAAGCGGATATCTTCCAGCAGGCAGTAGTGATTTTGTGGGATCTGCCCGAGCGACGGGTCCGCCGCCGAGATAATCGCAATCACCTGGGCCAGCACCGCGTAGGACACCTGCGCCCCGCCAAATTCACGCGGCACGCTGATGCCCCACAGGCCGCTGTTGGAATACAGGTCCACCACCTCGGCCCGCACCTGGCGGGTGCGGTCGCGTTCGGCGTCCTGCTCCAACAATACCGCTGCGACGCGATGCGCCACCGCGATTGCCTGGGCTTCGTCGCGGATCAGGTCGGCATGGGGGGTGTGGATCGGGTAATCGGCAGATACAGGCGATACAGACATACAACGCTCTCGGGCGAATGGTTTGCCTTGTGTATTGCAGCTTCTGTGCCGCGCCCTGAAACCAGCGATTTGCCGGTAAAAACGCGATAAATCCCGCTTACGGCGCAGCAAACTGGCGGTTCACTGTTGCCTGGCAAACACCTCGTCGGCTGCCTGCAAGTCCCGGCGTGCGTGGCCTATAGTGAAAAAGCCATCTCCCTCACCACCATTTAAGGAGAACGTTATGAGCGTCAAACCCATCCCCGAGGGCTTCCACAGCATCACGCCTTACCTGGGCATCGAAAAAGCCGCCGAGGCCATCGACTTCTACACAAAAGCCTTCAATGCCACGCAGGTCATGCGCCTGGACATGCCCGACGGCAACGTGGGCCATGCCGAACTGCGCATCGGCGGCTCGCCGATCATGCTCGGCTCGCCCTGCACGCAAAGCCCGTTCGGCAGCCCGCGTGATGGCCACACCAGTGTTGGCATCCACCTTTATGTGGACGATGTGGATGCGCAGTACAAACAGGCCATCGCCGCCGGTGGCATTGTGATCTCCGAGCCCCAGGACCAATTCTATGGCGACCGCTCGGGCACGCTGAAGGATCCGTTCGGACATGTGTGGTTCCTGGCGACCCACAAGGAAGATTTGACGGAGGATCAGATTCGCCAGCGGGCCGAGGAGATGTTCAAGCAGGGCTGAGTTCTAAGGCCTCCCACATGCGACCTTCATTGCATTGAAGGCCATGTCGAGCCAGCGCTCCCTCTACACACTTCATGAACACCCCCTCCACGCTTTCCCCCTTGCCCCGCTGGCCGGGTGATTTCAGGATGCAGGCAATCATTACAAGGAGTCACTTCATGTTCGCCGGCTTCCAAAAAGACCAATGCCACGTCAATGGCGTGAGCATCAGCTATCGCAAAGGCGGCACGGGGCCCGGCCTGCTCCTGCTGCACGGGCACCCACAAACCCACGTGATCTGGCACAAGATCGCCGAACAACTGGCCGAGCACTTCACGGTGGTTGCCGCCGACCTGCGCGGTTATGGCGACAGCAGCAAGCCGCCGGCCAATGAGCATCACACCAGCTATTCCAAACGGGAAATGGCCCGGGACGGCGTGGAGTTGATGCAAGCCCTGGGTTTTGACACGTTCTCGGTGCTGGCCCATGACCGTGGCGCCCGCGTGGCTCACCGCCTGGCGCTGGACCACCGCGCGGCCGTGCAACGCATGGTGCTGCTGGATATCGCCCCCACCTTGTCGATGTACGCGCAAACCGACGAAGCCTTTGCCCGCGCCTACTGGCACTGGTTCTTCCTGATCCGCCCGGCGCCGCTGCCGGAAGCCTTGATCGAGGGCAACCCCGAGTTGTATCTGCGCAGCGTGATGGGCAGCCGCAGCGCCGGGCTCAAGCCGTTCACCGATGAGGCGTTCGCCGAATACCTGCGCTGCCTGAAGCTGCCAGGCGCCGCCACCGGCATCTGCGAAGACTACCGGGCGGCCGCCGGTATTGACCTGGAACACGATCAGGCAGATATCGACGCCGGTCGCCACCTCGACTTGCCGCTGCTGGTGCTGTGGGGCGCCGAGGGCACCGTCGGCCGCTGTTTCGAGCCGCTCAAGGAATGGCAGAAGGTTGCCACTGACGTGCGAGGCAAGGCCCTGCCCGCCGGCCATTACATCGCTGAAGAAGTTCCGGGCGTGTTGCTGGGTGAAGTCCTGGCCTTCCTGCGCTGAGTGCTATTCTGGCGGCTCATGCCGCCAGCCTTTTTTACAATGACCCATAAGAAAGATACCGTGCCCCTGCCCGAAGACCTGCGGGTGTTCCTGACCGTGATCCGCAAGGCCGGCTTCGCGGCGGCCGCCGATGAGCTGGGGCTGTCGCCGGCGTATGTCAGCAAGCGCATCCAGATCCTCGAAACCACTCTGGCCACCCGCCTGCTGCACCGTACCAGCCGACGCATCGCCCTCACCGAAGACGGTGAACGGGTGCAGCGTTGGGCCGTGCGTATCCTCCAAGACTTCGCACAACTGTCCGAAGAACTGTCCGACGCCCACGACAGCCCCCGTGGCCACCTGCACCTGTGCAGCAGCTTCGGCTTCGGGCGCAACCATGTGGCCCCTGCCCTGTCGCTGTTGGCCGAACAATACCCGGACCTGGAGATCCGCCTGGACCTGTTCGACCGCGTGGTGGATATCGTCAACGAAGGCTTCGACCTGGAGATCCGCGTGGGCGATGACATTCCCGGCCAACACATTGGCCGACAACTGGTGAGCAATCGCCGAGTGTTGTGTGCCGCCCCCGCTTACCTGGAACGGCGCGGCACGCCGCAGCAGTTGAGCGACCTTGCGCAACACGACTGCCTGGTGATCAAGGAGCGCGACAATGGGTTTGGCATCTGGGATCTGGAGCGCGAAGGCAGCGCAGAAAGCGTGCGCGTACGCGGGCCGCTGTCATCAAACAACGGCGAGATCGTGTTGCAGTGGGCGTTGGATGGGCGCGGCGTATTGCTGCGTTCGATGTGGGATGTGAAGCCATTGCTGGAGCAAGGCAGGTTGGTGCAGGTGCTGCATGACTACACCCAGAGCGCCAATGTGTGGGCGGTGTACCCGACACGATTGGCGTATTCCGGAAAGCTGCGGGCATGTGTGGAGTTTTTGCAGGAGCACTTCAAGGGGCTCTCGATCTAACCTGGGTTTCAGACTTGGAAACCCGATCAAAATGTGGGAGCGGGCTTGCTCGCGAAAGCGGTGGACCAGTCAACTTATCTATGGCTGAAAGACCCCATTCGCGAG
>NZ_QUZU01000076.1 GCF_004682055.1 Pseudomonas kairouanensis
CTCGCGAATGCAGAGTGTCAGTCGCGATATCTGGTGCCTGACACGGCGCATTCGCGAGCAAGCCCGCTCCCACAGGGTGATTGCATTTCAGGGCGCGAATTTGCGAAACGCCCAACGTCCGGCGATCAGCGTGAATGTCGCGACGAGCGCCACCAGAATCCAAAACCCTTCAGGGTCCGTAGAAAGCGGCACGCCCCCCACGTTCATGCCAAAAAAACCGGCAATGATGTTGATCGGCAACGCCAACACCGTCACCACCGTGAGGGTAAACAGCGTGCGGTTACTTTGCTCGTTGAGGTTGGCGGCGATCTCTTCCTGCAACAGCTTGATGCGTTCACCCAGGGCCGTGAGGTCGTTGATGATCAGCGCAAACTCCTCGGTGGATTTGCGCAATTCCTTCACATCCTCCTTTTGCAGCCATTGCGGCGGGCGGTTGAGCAGGCGCAGCAGCGAGCCCGGCTCCAGCGCCAGCAGGCGTTGCAAGCGCACCAGCACGCGACGGGCAGCGCCCAGTTCGGCACGGTTGGTGGACAGGCGCGAGGACAGCAACTGGTCTTCGATATGGTCGACGCTGATGCTGGTCTTGCGCACGATCTGGGTCAGTACTTCACCCTGGTCGCGCAGCAGGTGCACCAACAGTTCCAGCGGCGAGCGAAAGTGTTCGCCGGCCTTCACCGAGGAGCGCAACTTGTCCACCGAGTGCAGCGGTTGCAGGCGCGCACTGATCAGCAAGCGGCTGCGGGCACACACCCACAACGTGGAAATGTCCGAAGAGACCATGCTGCTGAAGTTGAACACCACGTCGTTGACCACCGCCAGCAAGGCCGAGTCGACATGCTCGATACGGGTGGAGCGCGAGCCCTCGTGCAGCGCCTCGAAAAACTCTTCGGGCAAGTCCAGGTGTGACTGCATCCAGCGCTCGCACGCGGCATGGGCCAGGTTCAGGTGCAGCCACAAGAATTCTTCCGGGTCGTCCGGTTGCTGCAAGGCCTTGAGGGCAGTGGCCGAATCAATCTGCTCGCCTTTTTCACCGGGGCGAAAACGAAAACCGTAGAGCAAGCCAAACAGATCAGGGTCCTGGTGGCTGTGATCAATGCTGTGGTTCATGGAGGCTCTCAAGAAAGGGCCTGTAGGACATTTCACAGGTCGCGTGGCGAATCATTGCAGGGTGAAATGACATTTTTGTGACAGTTTTGGCTTTGCTTTATTGAAATGACATTTATTTGACCATTTGTCAGGATCCGTTCAAGAAGGCTCTAAAACGGCCGATTCAAGCGACAAGAGTCGTTTGATAACAGGGACGTTATGGCGTGCATGCACTAATTCCCTGTATCGAGGCGTTTCCCCGATGAATGTTTTGCGTACCTCCCTGAGAGCACAAATCCTGTCGCTGCTCGGTGGCAGCCTGTTGGCGATGCTGTTGATCGCCTTGGCGTGTTTCAACTTCTTGTCCAACGGGGTACAGAGTTATCGCAGTTTGATTGACGGCCCTTTGCTCACCTCCCAACTGATCGACGAGGCCAACCTGCAATTCAAGGTGCAGGTGCAGGAATGGAAGAACGTGCTGTTGCGTGGCAAGCAGCCCCAGGACATGGAGAAATATTGGGGCCAGTTCCAGGACCGCCAGCGCGATGTGCAAGGCATCCTCACCCGCCTGGTCACCCAGACCAGCCGCGACCCGAGCCTGAGCCGACGCATCGAAACCCTGCGCCAGGAACACCAGCAACTCGGCGTGGCTTACCAGAAGGGCCGTGATGCTTACGTCGCGGCGGGTGCTGATGCGACGGCCGGCGACGTGGCCGTCAAAGGCGTAGACCGTGCCGCCAGCGAGCAGATGAGCGCCCTGGTCAGCGACCTTCGCGAGCAAGGCAGCCAGCAATCCAAGGCCATCAGCGCCTATGCCGAGCGCACCGTACTGGTGGGCCTGGGGATCATGCTGCTGTCCGGTGCGCTGATCGGGCTGTTCAGCCTCTGGTTGATCAACCGCAACCTGATCCTGCCGATCCGTGGCCTGATCGACTACGTGACCCAACTGAGCCATGGCCGCTTCGCCGAACGTGTGGCCAGCCGGCGTCAGGATGAGCTGGGGCACTTGGCCGCTGCGGCCAACACCTTGCGCGACTTCCTCGCCGAAACCTTCAGCCGCTTGCAGCGCAGCGCCACCGACCTGGTCAGTGCCAGCGGCGAGTTGAATTCGATTGCCGGGCAGATGAGCGCCGGCACCCACGAGCAATTCAACCGCACCGACCAGGTGGCCACGGCCATGACCGAAATGTCGGCCACCGCCCAGGAAGTCGCCCGCCACGCGGCCAGCGCTTCACGGGCGGCCGATGAGGCGGATCATTCGGCCCGCGAGGGCGGTGAAGTGATGAAAGTCACCATCGCCACCATCGGCCAGATGCGCAACGAAATCCTCAACACCGGCACCATCATCCGTCAGCTGGAAACCGACAGCGTGCGCATCGGCAAGGTGCTTGAAGTGATTCGCGGCATCGCCGAGCAAACCAACCTGCTGGCGCTCAACGCGGCAATTGAAGCGGCGCGCGCCGGTGAAGCAGGGCGCGGTTTTGCGGTGGTGGCCGATGAAGTGCGCTCGCTGGCGCAACGCACGGCGGCGTCGATCATTGAGATCAATCAGATTATCCACGCGGTGCAAACCGGCGCGGTGGATGCGGCCCAGGCGATTGTCAGCGGCCAGTCCAGCAGTGATGAAAGTGTGGAGAAGGTCGCCCAGGCCGGCGCCATGCTGGCGCACATCACCCAAGCGGTGGAGGCGATCCGCGACATGAACCGTCAGATCGCCACGGCGGCGGAGGAGCAGACGTCGGTGGCCGAGGATATTTCGCGCAACATTACGCAGATCACCACGGTGGCCACGGCCAATATGGACAACGTGCAGCGCACCGAAGCGGCTAGCCAGAATTTGCGGGGGTTGTCGGGGGAGTTGAATGAGGTGACGGCGCGGCTTGGTGCCTGATCCTATTTAAAATGTGGCATAGCCAATGTGGGAGGGGGCTTGCTCCCGATGGCGGTGCGTCAGTCACTGTATCTGTTGACTGAAACTCTGCCATCGGGAGCAAGTCGAATCGTCGCACCGCCCCTCCCACATTTTGACCTCTAGTGTTTTTAAGAAACTCAGGTGTCCTGCTTGTTTTCCAGCACTTCGCCGGTCTTGGCGTCGAGCTTCACATCCCATTTCACGTTGCTGGTATCGCGCATTTCGACTTCGTACACCAGGCGACCGGCTTTGTCTTCCAACTCGGTGTCGGTGATGGTCGCGCCGGCATGTTTGGCCAAGGCGTCGGCATTGAGCTGTTCAAAGGGCTTCACGGCACCGGACTTGAGCAGGCTCTGGATCTGATCAGGACGAACATCCGCCTGGGCCAGGCCGGCGGTGAGGGTCAGGGCGGTGGCAGCGAACAAAGCGGTCAGGGTTTTCATGGTGTGTGTCCTTGTCTGGTGAGCTGTTTAAGTGGCCTCAGGTTAGCCAGCACAACTTAATTCACCCTTAATTATTTCAAGCAGTTGCACCGTTTGTTCAATCCGCCCGCCACTCCACCGCACCGCTTTGAGTTAGCACGCGGTGCGGCCCTGCTCGCCGATGATCAGTATTTATAGTCGTTCAGCAGGTCTTGCACGCTGGACGACGGCCAGCGCTTGTAGAACTTCAACAGTTCGGCGGCGCGGTTGGTGAAGATGCCATCGACGCCAGCGCTCATCACTTTCTGGAAGTCCACCGGCTCGTCCACGGTGTAGACGTGAACCAGCAAGCCCTTGTCGTGGGTCAGCTTGTTCATTTCCGGCTTGACCAGGTCGGTGTAGCTCTGGTCGCCGTGGTTAGTCAGCTCGGCCGACGGACCGGTACCGATGGCGCCGAGGCTCTTGGCGTCGTCGACCCATTTTTCAAACTCGGCGGCGTCTTTGGGTTCTTGCTTGGCGTAGTACGCGGCCTTGGTGGTTTCGCCAGACTCGGTAAATGTCTGCTTGTTCTTCGGTTCGATGCTGCCTTCACCCACCCACAGCAGCAGGATTTTCGGCGTGTTGGGCATCTCTTTTTGCAGCTCGACCAGGCTGGATTTTTCGAAGGTCTGCAGCACCACGCGGCCACGGCCCTGGCCGACACCGGTGTTGCTCTTGCCCAGTTTTGAGCCAGCGGAGCTCAGCCAGCCTTTGTCCAGCAGCTTGTTCTTGAGGTCGGCTTCGATGCCGGGGAATTGCTTGGGTTCCTTGGTCTCGATGTACAGGCCGGGTTTGTGCTGCGGGTTGCCTTCGGCGATCTTGATGATGTCGTCCAGGCTCTGGATTTTCAGGCCGACGAAACCAGGGCGAGCGCGGTCGGGGTAGGCTGCGTTGAACCAACTGCCGGCGTCGAGGGTTTGCAGTTCTTTCCAGGTAAATTCGTTGGCTGGGGCGTCTTTGCGCTCGGGGAACTTGGTGGCTACGTCGGTGGTGCGTTGCAGGTTGTTGTCGTGCAGGGCGAACAGCACGCCGTCCTTACTGCGTTGCAGGTCCATTTCCAGATAGTCGGCGCCCAGGTCGCGAGCAACCTTGTAAGCGGCGGCGGTGGACTCGGGGGCGTCGTAGGAAGCGCCACGGTGGGCGATGACTGCCGGATACGGAATGCCTTCGTTGGTTGCCAATTCAGCCGGGCTGATGGGGCCTGCAGCCTGTGCCTGGCCAAGGCCCAGTGCCAGGGCGAGCAGCAGGGCGCTCTTTAGCGTGGTGGGCACCGGGCCGTTGGTAAACGTGGCAGGCATATGCGAAGTCCTTTCGTGGAGGTGACTTTGAGAAGGCCTCCTTTTTAACAATTGATTGCGAAAGGCGCTATCACCAAACCGACATTAACGTGCGCACGCACCGATTTTCTCGGTATTTTTGCCCGGCATTGCAGTACTCTTGCCGGAAGCTGTCCCGCCAGAGGACAGTACTTTCTGCCACGCGTGTAAACCATCTTTCCAGTCCCTGTGGGACTTTTCAGTGAGGTTTACCATGCGCATCACGTCCGAACTTATCTGCCAGGCCGCCGACCAACTCCATGGTTTTGTCGGCCTGAACCGCAAGACCGGCCACTACATCGTACGTTTCAGCGAAGACTCTTTTGGCATGGACGTGGCCGATGACGGCATCATCCCCACTGCTGAGTTTGTCTGGCTGCCGGCCGCTGACGACACCATGACCCTGTCCCGCGAGCGCATCCAGTTGCTGATGGACCAGAACATCGATGACCGCATTAACATCACTGAGCCGCTGCGGGTGTATATGCGGCGGGTGGAGATTCCACAGATCAGTGCGTTGCGTAGCCTGGTCAGCTGACCGACACTTTTTTCCGGTCATGTGAAGACCAACCTGTGGAGCGGGCTTGCTCGCGAAAGCGGTGTGTCAGGTATGAGTCTGGTGACTGACCCACCGCTTTCGCGAGCAAGCCCGCTCCCACAGGGGTATGCATGTCAACTTTGGAAGAAGTAGGTTCGTTCGACTTTGCACACCCGTGTTTGAAACGCTGAGTACCAGGTGCCGCGCCCTTGCTGGCGTACCGCCCGGTGCTCGGCATGCTGCTTCCACGCCAGAATCGCCGCTTCGCTTTCCCAGTACGACACGGTAATCCCCACGCCATCCTCCCGCGCCGATTCCACGCCGAGAAACCCCGGCTGCGCATGGGCCAGCGCCAGCATGCGGCCGGCGGCCTCGCCGTAGCCATGATCCCCCTCGGTACGCAGCGAGGTGAATATCACCGCGTAATAGGGCGGGGCCGGTGTGCGGGCGATCATGCCGACACCGTCTGGCAGGCCTTGAGCAGGGCTATCGCCAGTGGTGGGGTGATGCCCTTGAGCGCAGCGCGTTCGGGTTGGAACAGCGTGGCGACGAAGAACGGATGGTTCAGCAACTCCACGGCGCGTACGTCGCCTGTGCAATCGTGACCGCTGGCAATCAAATCGCCTTGCAGCAGTGCATTCAGGCACTCAGGGTTTATGCCGTAGCGGCAGCGGTAGCCTTCATTGAGATCCAAGCCGCCGTACGCTTCGGCGGCGCGGGTGTAAGGCACCAAACGTACATTTTCGGTTGCCTCCACCAGGGCACAGTTCAACGGTGTGATCACGGCACGCTTGGCGTTGGGTGCCAATTCGCCATGTTCGGCATCGGCCCAGCCCAGCACGTTGCGGGCATATTCCAGTACGGCGTGTTGGAAACCCCCGCAGGTGCCAAGGAATGGCCGCTTGTGTTCGCGGGCAAAGCGAATCGCCCGCAGGGCGCCGTCGCTGTCGCGGTAGGGGCTGGCGGGCACGCACCAGAAACCGTCGAAGCCGTGGAGCGATTCAGGCAGGGCGTCCGTGTCGAGCCATTGCACATGAACGGTCAGGTTCAGCATATCGGCGGCCTGTTGCAGCGCCAGGGGGATGGCCTGGTGGGCAATGACTTCAGGGTTGTAATCGCCGATCAGGGCGAGGTGCAGTGGGGTGGTTTTCATCGTGTGTAGCCCATGGCTTGTGGTGTCCTGGGTCGCACTATAGATTGGCGTCTGCGCAATCAATATTGGCATTTACCCATAGGTTCAATGCAGTGACGCACTATCAAATGGATTACCCCGACCTCTCGTTGATCCTTGCCCTGGTGCGCGGTGGCACGCTGGCACGGGCGGCCGCGTTGTTGCGGGTGGATGTGTCCACGGTGTTTCGGGCCGTGCGGCGTTTGGAGGCCGCGCTGGGCCAGACGTTGTTCGATAAAAGCCGCGCCGGCTACCTGCCCACCGGTCTGGCCAAGGACCTGGCGCAGCAGGCCGAACGTGCAGAACAGGCCCTGGAAGCTGCGCGCATTGGCGTGGAGCAGGGCGGTGAGGTGATCAGCGGCACGGTCCGCCTGACCTGTACCGACTCGGTGTTGCAAGGCTTGCTGCTGCCCGCCTTGGCGCAGTTCATGCCCACGTATCCGGCGCTGGTCCTGGAGTTGAGCACCTCGAATGATTTTGCCAACCTCAGCCGCCGTGACGCGGATATCGCCTTGCGCCTGACCCGCACGCCGCCGGAGCACCTGGTAGGGCGTTGCCTGGGCACTGTGGCCTACCAAGTGTGCGCAAGCCCCACATACGCCCGGCAGCATCAGGGGCGCGAGTTAGCCGAACTTGCGTGGATCGCCCCGGACGATTTCATGCCCGATCACCCCACTGTCGCCTGGCGCCGTGAACATCTACCGGGCGTGCGCCCCAGTTATCGCTGCAACAGCATGTTGTCGGTCAGCGAATTGGTGCGGGCGGGCATGGGTGTGGCGGCGTTGCCGGATTTTCTCCTGGACGGCGGTTTGCAACCACTGGGCCCGGCGCTGGCCGGGCACGATACGGCGTTGTGGTTGCTAACACGTCCGGATTGTCGGGCGTTGCGTTCGGTAGTGACGCTGTTTGATGAGTTGGGGCGGCATGTGCAGATGAGATCGTAAGCACGACGCGGGTCAAATGTGGGGCCTCAGGTTTTGCGCACAAAATGCTCATGCATCTCGCAGGTCAGGCTTTCGATATGTTCGGTCAACTGCTTGGTCATTTCCGTCAGCCGGGTGTTCTGCTCCAGCAATTCCAGCAACTGCTTGGTGGTTTGCGCGGCCTGGGCCTGGCGCTCGGTGTTGGCTATTGCCAAGGCTTCACGGTGCTGCGCGTCGGCGTCGGACTGGGCTTTATCGCGCGCGGCCTGGCGGGTTTGGGCCAGCAGGATCAACGGCGCGGCATAGGCCGATTGCAGGCTGAACGCCAGGTTGAGCAGGATGAACGGGTACACGTCGAAGTGCGTGATACCGGTCATGTTCAGCACCACCCACAGCACCACGATGGCGGTTTGCGCGCCAAGAAAGGTGGGGGTACCGAAGAACCGGGCGAAGGCCTCGGCCTTGAGGGCGAACGTGTCGTTGCCGAAAGTCGGCGCAAGGTGGGCGTGGCCGCGGTGGAAACGCAGGTGGTCGACGGGGGCGGTTTCAGGTTTATCTGGGGTCATGGCGGGCTCGGATCTTTGGCTTGAACACAGTCACGCACTATAGACCGAGCCCCTCGCCGAGCACATGAAGAACCGGTCAGCTGTCGCCGCGCTCGTTCTTCAGGCCGTCTGGGCGATCACGTCGTCACTGATGTTGACCCGGTTGCGCCCGGTGTCCTTGGCCACATACAGCGCCCGGTCTGCCGCATTCAGCCACATGGCGGCATCGGTGTAGGACTGCTGGAACTGCGCAAGGCCGATGCTCAGGCTGACGCGCAATTGAGGGATCTGCGGGTTGCGGTAGTTGCTGAAGGTTTCACGCACGCGCTCCATGGCCAACGCGGCCTGCGCCAGGGGCATTTGCGGAAGAATCACGCAGAACTCGTCGCCGCCGTAACGTCCGGCCAGGTCGTTTTCCCGCAGGGCTCGCCGCAATTCCACACTCAGTTGTCGCAGCACGGCGTCGCCGACGATGTGGCCGTGGGAGTCATTGATCTGTTTGAAGTGGTCGATGTCGATCAGCGCGATGGTGGCGTGGCCTTGTTGCTGCTGGCATTTGTGGAACTTGAGTTGCAGCAGGTCTTTCCACGAGCCGTGGTTGAGCAGGCCGGTCAGGCTGTCGATGCGGCTCAGGGCGCTGAGGGCGCGTTTGTGTTCCGACAGTTTGATCGCCAATTTGTAGCAGACCATGCCAATGGCCATAGGGTAGAGGGTTAACATCGGCAGGCAGGCATACACCTGCACCAGGCTGACGGACGGGTTGAAGTGGATACCGAACAGCAAGCCCGCCACGCCCACGCCAGCCACTTGCGCCAGTGCACCACGGATAAGCAGGCGCTTGCCGCCGGCGGCGACGTTATTCATGGCGACCATCGACAGCAGGGTCACGGTCGTCAGCGGGGTGAACTGCAAGGTTGCGGCCCAGAACCCACTGAACAGTGCATCCCACAGCAGGTTGCGCTGTTCGGCGTCGTAGGGGAATTTGGAGCGGCTCGCCAGCAAATACGCCAGGTGCGGCCAGACAAAACCGTTGACCAGCAGTAATGACCAGATCCATCCAGGCTTTGCCAACGGATACAGGGCGGCGATCACACTGATGCAGCACATGGCTGTGCCGATGATCCTTGGCCGGTAGATGCGCCTGGCAAACGAAAGCCCTTTGCCTTGTCTGTTTTCCATAGATTCCTGGGTCAACTCTTTTGCAGATACGACGACACACGTTCGCGAGGTAACCGTTGATCGGATAATACCCGTGAATATTGTCAGTTATTCCCGTGGGAATAATCAGTGTCCTTCCAGGCCATTTCTGCAAAACAGAGGGCGAATGCGTCAAAAGCGACCCGGAATGTCGTCCCTGCAACCGTTTTTACTGCACCGGAGCGGGCGTGACCTCATAGCCGGCCAGGAACAGGTCGATGGCTGACTCGATCACGCTGGCTTGTTGGGCCGGATCCAGGATGGGTTGGCCGAGGGTGATCTGGGGCCAGAAGGCGAAGGCTTTGAGCATGCCCTGGATCTGGTGCGCGGCAAATGCCGGGTCGCTGCAACTGAGACGGCCGTCTTCCTGGGCGGCGCGTACCCACTGGGTAAAGCCTTCTTCGCGCAGACTCAGGCGGGTAACCATGTCTTGGGCGCGTTCGGGTGAATGAATGGTGGCGGCAATAGCCACTCGGGCCAGGTCGAGGAAGTTGGCGTCCGACATCATCTTCATCTTGGCTTGCAGCAAGCCGCGCAGTTGTTCGCGCAATGGGTGCTCTCCGCTATAGCTCACATCCAACTGCGCCGCACTGCTGGCCCAGAGTTGATGGAGAATCTCGGCGAAGAGTTCTTCCTTGCTGGGGAAGTGGTTGTACACCGTGCGCTTGGAAACCCCGGCGGTGGCGGCGATCTTGTCCATACTGGTGACCTCGAACCCGTTATCGCGAAACTCGGCGATGGCGCCAGCCACGATGGCTTCGCGCTTGCGGTCGGTGAGGCGTAGAGGGGCAGTCATGGGGATCGGCTCTTGAGAGAATTACACTGGGTAGTTTACTTGTTACGGCTTTTGTTGCAATCTAGAAACTACACTGTGCAGTGTAATTTATGAGCGGTCTGTAGGAGTTACCTGGTAATGGCCACGATTTCATCCCGTCTCGACCCCGCGCCTGCCGCCCTCAAGCCTGCCGAGCAGGAGCAAGGGCACTTCAGTAATGATGCCCCTGTGCAGCACGGTGGTTTTGGCAAAACCTTGCGCATCTTCTGGAACATGCTGTTCAACAAACCGCGCACTACGCGGCCAGTGGGGCAGATCCCGGTACAGCCGTTGACCCGCGCGCAATTGCTCGCGGCACCCGATCACAGTGTGTTCCGCCTGGGGCATTCCACCGTACTGCTGAAAATGCGTGGCAAGTTCTGGGTCACAGACCCGGTGTTCGCCGAGCGCGCCTCCCCGTTCAGTTGGGCCGGCCCCAAGCGTTTCCATCAGCCGCCCATCAGCCTTGAAGAACTGCCGCCATTGGAAGCGGTGATTCTTTCCCACAATCACTACGATCATCTTGACCACAAGGCTGTCGTCCAATTGGCCGAAAAAACCCAATACTTCCTGGCGCCGCTGGGTGTGGGCGACATTCTGGTGAAGTGGGGCGTGGATGCCAGCAAAGTGCGGCAGTTGGATTGGTGGCAAGGCACCGAGGTGGACGGCATTCGCTTTGTCGCCACGCCCGCACAACATTTTTCCGGGCGGGGTCTGTTTGATGCCAACCAGACCCTGTGGTGTTCCTGGGTGATGATCGATGGCCCACGGCGGATTTTTTTCAGCGGCGACACCGGTTACTTCGATGGCTTCAAACGCATCGGTGAACAGTACGGCCCGTTTGACCTGACATTGATGGAAACCGGGGCTTACAACGTCGACTGGCCCCATGTGCACATGCAGCCGGAGCAAACCTTGCAGGCACATATAGACCTCAAGGGCCGGTGGCTGCTGCCGATTCACAACGGCACTTTCGACCTGGCGTTCCATGCCTGGCACGAACCCTTTGATCGCATCATGGCCCTGGCGTGGGAGCAGAACGTGTCGATTACCACGCCGCCGATGGGGCAGGCGTTCAGCTTGAACCAACCTGAGCGTGGGTCCGCGTGGTGGTTGGAGGTGGAGACTCAAGGTGTTGAAGACCGTGCGGTGAGCTGAGAAGTCGCTGTGCTTGAAAAAGGAATTTTCAAGGTGTTTCCACCTTGCGACAGTGCCTGTTGACGGTGCGATGATCCTGCGAATTCTATGTCTCGGGAGTCACGCAGGATGGACGAAAAGTGCAGTAAGTATTGGCGCCCAAGTGTGCCTTGCCCCACAGGGCATCCCTCATCGTTGTCCTCAGACTGTATGTTGCCTGCGGCGCCTGCTGGCGCCATGGGTGAGCCTCCTGGCAAGCGTGGGGTTGCGTTCGACAGTGCGCCCCCCGCCTCTGAGCATTCGCCGTCGGGTATCTCCCTTCCCAGGCAAGATGTGCCTGGACCGCTGATGAAAACCGTGCGGGACCCGGCGCTGTCACTCAATGCCTTGAGTGGTAGCGACCCTTCGGGGCCCGTGATGGTGGAAGTCCCCCTTGTATCAAACAACAGCACCCTGGCCGCCCTTCACCTGTTGGCGGGTTGGCGCATAGGGTTTGCCCATCGTTCTGTCGGTGTTGAAGCCCCTGAGGTGCTTTGCCACAGTGCGGCGTTTCTCCAGGCCTTGAACCTTCTGCGCTCGGCAGGGGCTTTG
Source organism: Pseudomonas kairouanensis (assembly GCF_004682055.1). Lineage (GTDB taxonomy): Bacteria > Pseudomonadota > Gammaproteobacteria > Pseudomonadales > Pseudomonadaceae > Aquipseudomonas > Aquipseudomonas kairouanensis. Next base: position 11,692 of record NZ_QUZU01000076.1, read on the forward strand.
CTGGTCCCGGTGGACGCTTGCCGGGGCGACGACGCCAGTCACTTCACCTTGCAGGCTCGAAATGAAATCGAGGCGTGCGTCAGCGAGCATTGCCTGGACGCCGTTGTGTCCGAAAGCAACAGCACTGCGTTTCATGCTGCTTGCACAAGTGGCTCTCCAGGCGTGTGTGAGTCACTGACGGATGGATCGCTGCTTTGGTTTTATGGTGCCCGTTGGGCAGGTGATCGTTTGATGGCGCTGGTGCATATTTACCGCCAGCTACTACAACAGGCGGGCTAGATGCCCACGTCATAGAGAGAGTGATCGGACTGGGCGGCAGGATTCGCCTCAACGGCGATGCGAGGATGCCTTTTTAGACTGGCGGCGGGTTATCGGTTGATAACTCTTACATTCAGTCAAGTAGAGGGGCATTTCATGATTGGACCAATTTCGTCCATGGGGTGGGCAACGGACCTGCTTCAGACACTTTCCAACCCAGTGCAAGGCTTCAAGAGTGCCAGCCAGATGACTGGCGAAATGGCCAGGCAAGGTGGGGTGACTTCAGAGTCCCTTGTAAAGGACTCGTTGAAGCAAATCGCCAATATTGATAAAGGGCTACAAGGCGGTAACGCTTTTGTGGAAACCAACCCCGATGCCCGAAAAGAAGCCAAGGCTCGCGATCTGGAGCGTGCCAAGGGACATTCGCGAGGTTATTTGCATGGGGTTCCGGTAGCGCTGAAGGATGTGTTCGAAACCAATGACCGCATGCAGACAAGCGCAGGTTCGAAGGCATTGGTTGGGGCTCCAGCGGCCAAAAATGCCAAGGTCGTCGACAACTTGTTGAAGGCCGGTGCGGTGATTGTGGGTAAAACCAACATGAGTGAGTTGTCCAACTTCCGTTCTGAATCTCCAGTCGATGGGTGGAGTTCGCGCGGTGGTCAAACGCTCAATCCGCATCGGTTGGGGGGGCAGGTAGCAGGGTCGAGTTCAGGTTCTGCCGTGGCGGTGGCCCAAGGGCATGTGCCGCTGGCCCTGGGGGTTGAAACCAACGGCTCGATTATTGCCCCGGCAGCGTTCAACGGTGTTTTCGGTTTGAAAACCACGGCGGGTCTCATCAGTAACGAAGGCGTCATGACCAGTTCTCGACTGGATACGGTCGGCACCTTTACGCGAAATATCTGTGATGCGGCCGAGGCACTCAACGCCATGACCGAAACCCACGCGTACGACGATGGTTTGCGTGCCGATGCGTTGAAGGGCAAGCGAATCGGCTATACGCCTTTGCCTAAGTTGTCTGCAGACGAGGCCGGAAACCCGGCAATCGTTGCCGACAGAAAACACTTTGAGCAGGCGCTCAAAGTCTTGAAAGACAACGGTGCCATTCTGGTTCCCATAGACCGACTGGATGACGATGTCCCAGAGCAAACCTATAAACATTACAACGATGCCTTGTTAGCCGACGTCAAACAGCAGCTTGAAGGCTACCTTGCCGGCCGGGATGGTTTGCCAGTCAAGTCTCTGTCGGAACTGATTGAGTTCAACAAGCGCAATCAACAACCTGGAGATCCTGACCAGGCACTGCTGGAAATGATCAATGGCTTGGACGTGTCCAAGGAGCAGCGCGAAAAACTGTGGGAAGAGATTGTGCCGATCTTCCAGGCAACCATCGACGGGCCACTCAAGGCAAATAAGCTTGATGCGATGCTGTCGAACTTTCTGTCCAACAGCTACTTCTTTAGCGCCGCAGCGGGCTACCCGGGCATATCCATACCGTCCGGCATGGATGATGAAGGCATGCCTACCGCGCTTCACCTCTACGGTACGGGTAACAGCGAGGCCACGTTGCTGTCGATTGCCTACGGTTATGAGCAGGCATCACACGCAATCAGGGAACCTGCCTTCCTGCCTGGCACTCCACGCTCGCCAGAGGCTGTGAGCGCAAACGAAGCGGTCTAAGTGACAGAAAAAACGACTGACCGTACTCAACGCTCTGCTGCCGTGGCTGTTTCCTATGTTTGGGTCATAAAGTACGGCGCGGTTTACACCCAAGGCCATGGAGGGAGGCCACGGCCTTGGTCGAACGCCTGAAGCCGTCTATTTCAAGACCACGGTGATTGCGCTGCGCACTAAGCGCCATTGGGTTGAGGTGCTGTCGAGCCAAGCAAGCGCGCGATGATGCTTTGCTCAGCGGGCTCTGTGGAGGCTGTGTCAAACCGGCGAACACTCATTCCCCAGCCGGGTGCAAACCCTGGAAAAAACACCAGTCCTTCCGCCTCCAGGCGAAACGCCAGGGTCAGGCGGGTTTCATCCGACACTTCGGCGTGGGTTTCGAAACGTTGTACCGCCTCCACCGCTATGCCGGCCTGGCGGGCCAGGTCTTCCCGGCTCCAGCCCAGCATCGCACGGGCTTGTACGCTGTGTTTGGCGGTGAATTGATGCAGGACGATCTGCTGTTCTACAAAAGAGCTCTTTGCCAGGGAGGACATGGGGTTTCTCCAGGGTTTGACGGGGTAGGGCAAACTATACTGTGTTTTTGTACAGTTGTTTTGACCGCTCATCAACTGCCTTTTGGTTTATGCTCACCCTCTCGCAATCTATTGAGCCTATTCATTGGCGCAGGAGCGCAAATTGCTGACCTTCAACTGCTCTCAAGCCGCGTGCGACTTTTTCAGTCGCACCCACAAAGGCAAGAAAATCACCTCCGTTGAGAAGCCTGCGGTCGTCGAAACACAAGACCCGGCATTGCAAAGCGATTCGGACCAGTGGCTGGTGCACGCGGCGACAGTGCAGCGTAAGCATGTGCTGTTGGTGATTCATTTGAAAACGCGCTATTGCATGCTGTTTTTTGACATGAAAAAAGCCGACAGCGCCGCATTTATCCACGCGTTTGCGAGTCGTTGGGAAGAAGGCGTGGCGAATTTGGCAATGAGGTGCGAGATGCTCGATAAGCTCGACCCAGAAGGGTGCAAGCGGCTATTGGATGACTCGCTTGAATCCTATCGCCTGGTCCAACGCACACACCGCAGCAGCCAGACGCAACTCAATGAAATCCTGAGAAATTTCAAATGGAACGCCGAGGATTTTGACTTCGTGACGCGACCTTGGAGTGCCCAGCGCTATGACGCGGGCATTAATGGCACACCTCGTAGCATTCCAGGGATCGAGGGGTATGGGTTCCCCGATAAGGAAATGCTGGTTCACTTTTTGGTGACCCTAGGCGGCGTGGACGCCTCCACGGTCAAAGAGGCGCGAGAAAAGTATCTTAAACACGTTAGATCACTGCCTACACCTTAAACATTGCCGGCACCCGGCAGCGCCTCTCGAATAATCAGGTGATCCAGGTTCTCGATATTGGCGCTGAATACCCCGAATGTCTGTTCGGGGTTTTTCTTGCTCGGCACTTGTTTGAGCTGCGGCGTTACTCCGTAGAAGAAGCAATACAATGGACGTTCGCTTTCTAGCGCCGCCTTGATCTGCTCCAGGAATGCCATGCGCTTGCGGTAGTTGTCGACGAGTTTTTTGCTCAGGTAGACGTTGACCGAATAGGGCTTCTTGTCGAGCCACACCTTCTTTTCGAAGTCGATGCGAAAGCTGTTGGTGTAGTCCTTGATCGCCTTGATCTTGCCCCAGTAGATCAGGCCCTTGTTGTCTTGCAGGTATTCGATCTTTTTGAAAAAAGTCCAGTAGGTGGCGGTGTGATCGCCGATCTTCAACGGCATGGACTTGAGCTTGTCCTTATCGTCGATGTTGGACACGTAGCATTCCACCGGGTGGGCGAACACGCTGGTTTTATCTGGGGTGGAGTCGCTGGCGACATGGGCGCGGGGAGCGCTGCTTGAAGTCGCTTGCGTTGGCTCTTGTGGGGTGTTTGCTGCACTGCCAATAACGGGTGTTTTGCGCTCGTACTGACGGCGGGTGAGCACAAATTCCGATGGGAAATGTTCCTCGCGTTCGTCTTCACTTTCACCGCTCGCCGCTTTGTGCGTACTGGCGTAACGGCAGCCGTCGATATGCCGGGTGCTGGTCTTGTTCTTGAAGTGCGGCGTGCGCTGGTAATGGACGTTCTTGGCGTTGAAGGTGCTTAGCGCATTGCTGGAATCGAACGCGGCACGGCATTCATCGTTAGGGCAGAGAAAGCTGTCTTTGTCGGAATCGAACACAGCGGTTTCGTCGAAATTCAGGTCTCTTACGTCGTAGATCGACAGTTTTTCATCGAGACTCAGGCAATAGGCCGTGTCGAATTTCATGGGGCTCTGGTCCGTGAGTGGAGTGAGTGGATATTACCCAGATATCGGCTATCACGGAGATCAGAATGTAGTCGCTGTCGAACTTTAGCGAGGCTGCGAAGGGATCGACTCGGTTTCCTAGTCAACCCCACCCACCCGCATCACCGCTGCAACCGAGCCCGTTTTTTCTTCTTCGCATGAAAATGCCGAAAATGCGCATCCTGCGCCGCCGCCAACAACTCCCGATCCCCACGGGTATCGCCCCAGGCCCGCAGCCGATACTCCCCCAGGTCCCCATACACCGCCTCCAGCCTGAGCACCTTGTTCTCACACCGGCAGTTATTCCCGGTGAGCTTACCGGTCAACACCCCGTCGACCACCTCAAGCTCGGTGCCGATCAACTTGATCCCCAGCCGATCTGCAAACGGTTGCAACACCAATGCAGGCGATGCCGAACACAGCGTCACCTCCGCTCCGGAGCCCAACTCCTGTTCTACCGACAGTACCCCAGCCGGGCGCATCAACCGCGCCCAATTCTTCTGGCAGTACTCCTCAGCCTTCTGTTGCACCCAAGTCTTCTCCACCCCAGTCATAAAGGTGCGGATCAACTGCGCCTTCAACTCATCCCGGCTGATCTGGCGCAACAAAAACCGTAGCCCCGGAATCGCCAGTTTCACCATCCGGCCATAGAACTCGCCGGGACCGAAGGCGAACTTGAGGAAGGGGACGAAACTGTCGTGGTGGGTCAGGGTGCCGTCGAAGTCAAAGACGGAGAGTACTTTGGCGTCTGCGGGGCCGGCTTCGAGCATGTCTGGATTCACGGGTGTGCCTCGGTCCTTTCTAATATTTTTTGAGCGTGTGTCAGGTTGTGACAGCAGGAGCTTACTCCCGTGCCAATCTTTGGACTTTTGCATAAAGCCCTTGGCTGAAAGTGTCCCGATCAGATGATCGGTGACAACGCTGATGGCAATTGGGGCACAAGGCTACAGCATTGCTGGTGCGATCCGAACCCTTCTGGGCGAGGTGCTTGACGTGATGTACTTCAAGACATGGCAAACCTTCGCCCATAAAAAAGCCCCGAACAGGTCAGGGCTTCTTGATGTTGCTCGGCGCAGGAATCAATCCCAGCTCAGCGCACCACCGGTCTGGTACTCGATCACACGGGTCTCAAAGAAGTTCTTCTCTTTCTTCAAGTCCATGATCTCGCTCATCCACGGGAACGGGTTGGTCGTGCCTGGGTACTCTTCCTTCAAGCCAATCTGCGACAGACGACGGTTGGCGATGAACTTGAGGTAGTCCTCCATCATCGCCGCGTTCATGCCCAGCACGCCGCGCGGCATGGTATCGCGTGCGTATTCGATCTCCAGCTGAGTCCCTTGCAGGATCATCTGGGTCGCTTCTTCCTTCATCTCGGCATCCCACAGGTGCGGGTTTTCGATTTTGATCTGGTTGATCACGTCGATACCGAAGTTCAGG
>NZ_QUZU01000077.1 GCF_004682055.1 Pseudomonas kairouanensis
CGTTGTAGTCAGCGGCTTGCCCCGATACCTGTCACTTGAGAAGACAGCAACCGGTGGCGGGCAACCCCCTCCCACCGGTTGATCAATACCTGTCTGGCTTGGCCAGCAAGGTGTAGACGCAAGGCAGCACAAACAGCGTAAACAGCGTGCCGATGGACATCCCCGTCGCAATCACCATGCCGATATCAAACCGGCTCACTGCCCCCGCGCCCGTGGCCAGGATCAACGGCACCATGCCAAACACCATGGCTGCGGTGGTCATCAGCACCGGGCGCAGGCGAATCGCGGCGGCTTCTTCTACTGCCTGGCGTGGTGTCAGGCCCTTGTCCTTGCGCAGTTGGTTGGCGAACTCGACGATCAGGATCCCGTGCTTGCTGATCAAGCCGATCAGGGTCACCAGGCCGACCTGGGTATAGATGTTCATGCTCGACCAGCCGAGGAACAACGGAATCAGCGCACCGCAGATCGACAGCGGCACCGTCACCAGAATCACCAATGGGTCACGAAAGCTCTCGAACTGCGCCGCCAGCACCAGAAAGATGATCGCCAGGGCCAGGCCGAAGGTGACCCACAACGCGGCGCCTTCCTGGATAAATTGCCGGGACGCGCCGCTGTAGTCGAAGGCATAGCCGGGCGGAGTTTCTTCAACGGCAATCTGGCGCACGGTATCGATGGCTTCGCCCATGCTGACAATGGGGAAGCCCGAGATCAGCGCCGAATTCAGTTGCTGGAACTGGTTCAACTGCCGAGGGCGGGCGCGGTCGGTCACGGTGATCAGGGTCGACAGTGGCAGCAGTTCGCCCTGGGTGTTTTTCACGTAGTAATTGTTCAGCCAATCGGGGTTGTCGCGGTAGGCGCGCTCAACCTGGGCGATGACCTTGTAACTGCGCCCATCGAGGGTGAAGCGGTTGATTTCCGCCTCCGCCAGCAAGGTCGCCAGGGTGCCGCCCAGATCCTGCATCGACACGCCCATCTGCGCCGCCTTGGCCCGGTCGATATCTACCACCACTTCGGGTTTGTCGAAGGCCAGGTCGATATCGACGAAGGCGAACTTGCCCGACTCCATCGCGCGCTTTTTCACGCGATCGGCCACGTCCAGCAACGACTCATAGTCATTGGCGGTGTTGATCACAAAACCGAATGGCAGCCCTTCACCCGTGCCCGGCAAGGACGGCAGGTTGAAGCCAAATACCTGCAGGCCGGGAATCTGCTCCAGGCGGCTCTGCACCTCGGGCAGGATTTGCATCTGTGTACGGCTGCGCTCATTCCACGGCTTGAGCAGAAAGCCGCCAATACCCGATTGCACGCCGTTGAAGCCGTTGATCTGGAACGAGGAGTAGTACTCCGGGAATTCCTTGAAGATCTTGATGAACTCATCGGTGTAGGTGTTGAGGTATTCCAGGTTGGTGGGCTGGGGCGCGCTGGCCATCATGAAGATGATGCCCTGGTCTTCATCGGGGGCCAGTTGGGATTGGGTGAACTTGAGGAACACCGGGATCAGGCACAGCACGATCAACGCAAATACGATGACGACCGGCCGAGTGTTCAGGGTGCCGTGCAACAGGCTTTGGTAACGGCGCTTGAGGCTGTCGAAGATTCGGTCGAGGCGGTGGGCCAGGCCGGTGGGGTTTTCGTCATGGCGCAGCAGCAGGGCGCACATCATCGGCGACAGGGTCAGGGCGACGATACCCGAGATGATCACCGCTCCCGCCAGGGTCAGCGCGAACTCCTTGAACAGCGCCCCTGTGAGGCCTTCCAGAAAGCCGATGGGCGCATACACCGCCGCCAGGGTGATGGTCATCGACACCACCGGCAGGGCGATTTCCCGCGCGCCTTCGAGGGCCGCTTCCAGCGGCTGCTTGCCCTCCTCGATATGCCGGTGGATGTTCTCCACCACCACAATCGCATCGTCCACCACCAGGCCAATGGCCAACACCATCGCCAGCAGGGTCAGCAGGTTGATCGAGTAGCCCATCAACTGCATGAAAAACAGTACGCCGATCATCGACAACGGAATGGTGATTACCGGGATCACCACCGAGCGCAGCGCGCCGAGGAACAGGAACACCACCACGATCACAATCAATACGGCTTCAAACAGGGTCTTGACCACCTCGTTGATGGACGCCTGGATGAACAGTGTGGCGTCGTAGGCAATTTCGGCCTTGAGGTTGGGCGGCAACTGGGATTCCAGCTGCGGCATGATCTTGCGCACTTCCTTGATCACATCCAGCGGGTTGGCACTGGGAGTGGCCTTGATGCCGATATACACAGAGGGGGTGCCGCCGAATGAGCTGATGGCGTTGTAGTTTTCTGCGCCCATTTCCACTCGCGCCACGTCCCGCAGCAGCACGCGGCTGTCGCCGTCGGTTTTCACCGCAATGGCACCAAAGGCATCGGCCGACTTGAGGTCGGTGTTGGCGTTGATGCTGGTGACCACAAACTCGCCCTTCACTTCGCCAGCGGCGGAGAGAAAGTTGTAGCGGCGCACGGCGTCGGTGATATCGCTGGCACTCAGGCCAAAGCCTGCCAGTTTTACCGGGTCGAGCCAGATGCGCATGGCGAACACCTGGTTGCCGAGGATCTCCGCCTCGGCCATGCCCGGCAGGGTGGCAAGCTTGGGCTGGATCACTCGCGACAGGTAGTCGGTGATTTGTGGGTTGTTCAGTTGCTGGCTGGAGAAGCTGATGTACATCAGCGCCGACGCGTCGGCGGCTTCTTTGCTCAGCACCGGGTCTTCGGCGTCCTGGGGCAGCTTGTTCTTCACCTCGTTGGCCTTGGCCAGTAACTCGGTAAACAGGCGGTCGCTGTTGGCGCCGATGCGCGCGTAGATCGAGATCACCGAGAAGTTCTGGCGACTGACCGAGGTCATGTAGTCGATGCCCTCGGCGCTCGCCAGGCTTTGCTGCAAGGGCTGGGTGATATAGCCCTGGATCGTCTCGGCATTTGCGCCGGGGTAGGCGGTGGTCACCGTGATCAGGGCGTTTTCCATGCTGGGGTATTGGCGCAGCGGCAGCTTGCTGTAGGCCTGAAACCCCAGCAGTACGATCAGCAGGCTGACCACCATGGCCAGCACCGGGCGGCGGATAAAAACGTCGGTGAACTTCATGGCTCAATGCCCTGCCGGCAGGTTTTTGTCCGGGCTGATGGCGATGGGCGTGCCGTTGTCCAGCTTGAGCTGGCCGGCGCTGACCACCTGCTCACCGGCGCTCAAGCCCTTGCTCACCAGCACCAGGCCACCGCGACGTTCACCGGTTTCCACAAAGCGGCGCTCGGCAATCAGTTGGGGCTGACCGTTGGCATCCTTTTCTACCTCGCCGTTCTCGGACTTTTTCTGCGCCACGGCGTACACCGAGTTGCCATAAAGGGTGTAGGTAATCGCACCTTCCGGCACAACGATTTGCGCGGTCGGGTTGGGCAGCAGTACCTCAAGGCTGGTGAACATGCCGGGTAACAACTTGCCATCGGGGTTGGCCAGGGTGGCGCGCACCAGCACGTTGCGCGTGCTGTTCTCGACCTTCGGGTTGATCGCGCTGATGCGGCCGGGGAACTGCTGGCCGGGGTAGGCCGAGACCTCCACCAGCACCGGTTGATCAAGGGCGACCTTAGGTACGAAATGCTCGGGGATGAAGAAGTCGACGTACAGGCTGCTGATGTCCTGCAAGGTCGCGATCACCGTCCCGCTGGCCAGGTAGTCGCCCACGTCCACCTGGCGAATACCGATGGTGCCGCCAAACGGTGCGACGATGTGCTTCTTGGCCAGGGATGCCTTGAGCTGGTTGACCGTGGCCTTGTTCTTTTGCAATTGGGCGGAGAGGCGGTCGAACTCACCCTTGGAAATCGCCTGGCTGCCCACCAGTTGGCTGCCACGGCCGTAGTCGAGTTGCGCCAGGCCCAGGTCAGCCTGGGCGGTTTCCAACAGGGCACTCTCCACGGCGCTGTCCAGTTGCACCAAGGGTTGCCCGACCTTGACCTTCTGGCCTGACTCGAACTGCACGTCCTTGACCGTACCTGCCACTTCCAGGCTGAGGTTGACGCCTTGCAGGGCTTTTAACGTGCCGACCGACGGCAAGCGCTGTTGCCAGGGTTGTTCGACCGCCGTCGCCACTGCCACGCTGACTGCCGGTTTTGGCTTGGAAAAGACTTGGATCTGCTGGTAGATGGAAAAGGCTTTATAGCCCCCCAGCAGCAGGACGATTAACAGGACGAGACCCAGCATGATCAGCAGGCGACGGCGCAGCATGTTCCGGTTCCTTGGAAAACTTTGGCAGGCGATTTTTTGTTGAAGTGTAGTGGGGATTCCAGGCGGTGTTTTTCACCGGGAGCAGGGCCAGGACTGGCCCTGCTCAGAGGGGGCTTCAGATCAGATGCAGATGGTTATCCCAGAGCCCTGCCGGCAATTCCAAGGGTTTTGCTACCAACTGTTTCTGGCGGCAATCGTAGAATCGGCAACGCCCTTGGCCTGAGGTCACCACAAACCCGTCCGTCACGGCGCCCACCCCGGCACAGTCGGGCAAGGGCCCATCCAGACGCAGTTCAAAGCTGTCCATGTCCCAGATAAAGAAGCGGTTGCCACGCGGTGCGGTCAACGCCACCAGGCGCAGTTCGCTGTGCACCGCGACGCTGGCGGTGTAGTGCCCCATCGCCTGCAGTTGCTCGTCCGCCACGGGGAATGCTACGAACGGTTGGCCCGGACGCTTGATCGCCAGCAACTCGGAACGCTCCTGGGACGGCCCCATGAACTGCTGCCCGGTGAGGATGGTGCCATCGTTGGCGATGCCCATATGCCGCACGCTGTTCATCGGCTGGGCCAGGGTTTCCTTGCTGATCAGCGTGCCGTCACGCTGCATCAGCACCAGGCTGGGCTCCATGGCGTTGAGGTTCATCTCCACGCGGCTTTCGGCTTCGGTACGAATACCACCGTTGGCCACCACCAGGGTTTCGCCGTCGGGCATCCACGACACCTGGTGCGGGCCGATGCCGTGGGTGGAAATTTCGCCGGTATGCACCAGGCGTTCGCCTTCGAACTTGTACACGCCAAGCAGGCCTCGGCCGGGGTCGGACGTGTCGTTTTCGGTGGCGTACAGCCAGTCGCCGCTCTTGTGAATGACCGCATGGCCATAGAAGTGGCGGTTGGCATGGGAGGTGATGGTTTGCAGCAGCGCGCCATCACGCAGGTCGATCAGGTAACTCTCGGTGCCCGGCCGACGGGCGACGAACAGCGCAATCGGCAGGCTCGGGTGGTTGATGATGTCATGGCAGCGCTGGCCGACCTGGGTGGCAAACACCTGCTTGCCATCCAGTCGGTAGCCCACGGCGTAGTGCTTGCCGTCGCCATCATCGCGGGCCGAGAGCAGCAGTGGGCCCTTGTCTTTACCTTTGAACAGCGTCCAGCCGCCCAACGTCAACGCGCTGAGCAGCATGCTGCCAACCGCCAAAGCCTGTCGCCTGAGCATCATCAGTCACCGTCGTTGGCGTTAAAGCCCAATTGGATGCCCAGCGCCTTGGCCAGCTCGCCTTCGTGCAGGCGGTGGACGACGTTGAGGCTGTCGTAGATAGCGTTGAGCTGCTCGCGCCCGGCATCGTCGCCCAACAGTTCATTGAGGCTGCGCTGGTTGCTGGCGAACAGTTTCAGGGAGGCGGCGTAGGCGGCGTCGATCTTGTCGGCCAACGGCTTCTGGTCGGACGGCAGCAGGCCGCGCAGGCCCTTGTTGTCGACGCCGACCCACACGGTCTGGGCCGCAGCAAGGCTGGCTTCCAGGCTTTGCAGGGACGACTGGCTGCGCCAGGCATCGGCCTGGAACGGTTGCGGGATGCCCTTGGTCTGGCGGCCCATCGGTGTGCCGAGTTTCTTCTTGAGGGTATCCAGTGCGGTCACCTGGACGCGCAGCAGATCGGCAATGGCTTCGTGGGAATCGGCGTAGCGCTGGTTTGGAAACTTGGTCATCTGCGCGAGCATGCCGTCGGTGCTGTTCCAGCTGGCCAGGATCTCTTCGGCCAGGGCTTTCTGGCGCTCGCCAATGGCCACCAGCAGCGGGCAGTAACGGGCTTTCTGGGCTTCGTCGGCGACGTCGGTCTTGGCGTCGTAGAGGATGTATTCGTAGGCGGAAAGGCCCTGCACCACCACGCTGGACTTGGCCAACGCGGCGCTGTCGATCTGCGGCTGGGCGGTCACCAGCTGTTCAACCTGGCGACCCACCAGGTTCTTTTTGTCCGGCCAGAACTGCACTTGCCACGAACGGTTGCCCTCGGCCAGCGGGCCGATCAGCAACGGTTGCAACTCGGCCCAGGCTTTTTGCGCATGGAGGAAATCGGCGCGGGCGGTCTCCAGGCTTTCCTTGCCCTGGCAGTAGGCCAGGGCGCTGACGGCCAGTTGACGGTCAGCTTCGACCCAACGGCTGTAGGTCGGCAGGATCACTTGCTTGGCGATGGCCGCCGAGGTCACGGCTTGCGGGTCTTGGGGCGAGCAGGCACCCAGGGCGAGGGCGGCCAGGCTGGTGAACAACAACTTGGGACGGAACATGTCGAGCTCCCTTCTGTAATTGGGGCGAAGCTTATAAAGAATTCAGGAACGCCAGCAACGCAGCACGTTGCTCGGCATTAAAGGACAACACATGCTGCTGCGCCGCTTGTGCTTCACCGCCGTGCCAGAGCACGGCTTCCAGCAGGTTGCGGGCGCGGCCGTCATGCAAGAACTGGGTGTGGCCGCTTACGGTTTGTGTCAGGCCAATGCCCCACAAAGGCGCGGTGCGCCAGTCGCGGCCACTGGCCTTGAATTCGCTGCGGTTGTCGGCAAGGCCTTCGCCCATGTCGTGCAACAGCAGGTCGCTATAGGGGCGGATCACCTGGTTGGCCAGTTCGGGTTCAGCGGCATTGGCGGCGGTAGTAAACGAGGGTTTATGGCAGCCCTGGCAACCGGCTTGATAGAACAGGTTTTTACCCGCCAGCACGTCTGGCGTGTTGACGCCACGGCGCGCCGGTACGGCAAGGTTGCGGGTGTAGAACAGCACCAGGCGCAGGATGTTGTCGCTGACTTCTTGCTCGCCATCCTGGCCATTGCCATTGGGCGCCTGTTTGCAGGCCACTTGGGCATCGGTGCAGTCATCGAAGGGTCTCAGGGAGGTGGTGAGGCCCATATCACCAGAAAACGCGTGAACATTTTGTTGATTGAGGTTGGGTTGCCCGGCTTTCCAGCCAAAACGCCCGAGCACGGTTGCGTGTTGGGCGTCGTCCCATACCTGGTTGGCGCGGCCGACGAGAGCCTCTTTGTCGGCTGTCTTGGGGTCGGTGTTGCGCAGGATATCGGCATCACTGATAGCTTCGAGCAGGCCCAGGCCGATCATCGGCGGGGCGACGCGCGCCGAAAAACGTGTATCGGGGTGCATAGGGCCATAGCCCAACTGGGTGATTTGCAGGACTGGCTTGCGCAACTCCACCACGGTGCCGTCCTTGAACGTCACCTTCACCGGTGTGTAGTCGACCCGCACCTTGCCCTCCGGCAGCACGCCTGGCACGGCCATGTCCTGCAATTGGCCGCCGTAGACCGGTTCGGGCACTACGCCGATTTGTTCGATGGCCTTGGCAAACGCGGGCGAGTCCGGAATCGACAGCCGCACCAGCATCGATACGGCATTGGCTGCATCGGGCAAGGGCGGGTGGCCGCGGCCGTCCTTGATGTGGCAGTTCTGGCAGGCATTGGTGTTGAACAGCGGTCCCAGGCCATCACGGGCCGTGGTGGTGGACGGTGCGATCACCCACGGGCTGCGAAAGAAACTGTTGCCGACGCTGAAATCCAGGCGACGGGTAGGCGACAAGTTGGCCGACGGCAGGGAAAACGCGTTCTGGTCGCGCTTGTTCACCGTCGCAGCGCCGCCCGCCCGTGATTCACCCGGCTCGGCCTTGGTGAATCGTGGCGCGTCATCGCAGGCGGTCAGGCTCAGGGCCAGCAACGCTGCGCACAGGCGAAAAAGCGAACGGAACATCGAGTTTCCCGCACGAAGGCAAAAAATTAGGTCGCAAAGTCTAACAGGGCAGGGCCGAATGAATAAGAGCAATTATCGTTTGGTGGGTGGTGCGACATTCCCGCTAGAATGACCGCACATTTTTTTCTGGAGGTGGCCAATGCAGGCTCTCGACGCTTTGCTCAACCGTGTTTCCGTGCCGCGCCTGCTGGAACCGGCACCGACCCAGGAGCAGCGCGACGTGCTGTTCGCCGCCGCCATGCGTGCGCCGGATCATGGCCAGTTGCGTCCTTGGCGCTTCCTCACGGTGGAAGGCGCCGCCCGCGAACAGATGGGCACGCTGTTGGCCGAAGCGGCACGCCTGCAAGACGCCGATGCCCCGCAGGCGGTGATCGACAAAGCCCAGAACGGCCCGCTGCGCGCGCCGTTGGTGGTGGTGGTGATTGCTCGTTTGCAGGAGCACTTCAAGGTGCCTAAGTCCGAACAATTGCTGGCGGCAGGCTGCGCGGCCCACGGCATTTTGCTGGCGGCGTATGCCCAGGGCATTGGCGCGGTGTGGCGCACCGGTGAGTTGTCGTACTCGGCGCATGTCGCCAAGGGGTTGGGGCTTGCGCAGGGTGAGGAGGTGATTGGCTTCCTGTACCTGGGCACGCCGCAGAACCCGCCGCGTACGGCGGCGAAGGAAGATTTGGCGGCGTTCGTCCAAGCCTGGCCCGGTCTTTAAGCCCAATGTGATCTAAAAATGTGGGAGGGGGCTTGCTCCCGATGGCGGTGTGTCAGTCAGCTATGTATTGGCTGACAAACCCTATCGGGAGCAAGCCCCCTCCCACATTTGACCTGCGGCGTTTTTGAGATTGGGCTACACCCGAAACTGATCCATCAATTTCATCTGCTGGCTGGCCAGTGCATTCAACTGGCTACTGATCGCCGCCGACTCAGTCGCTTGCCCTGTAAGCGTTTCCGTGACAGTGCGAATCGCCGAAACATTGCGGTTAACCTCTTCGGCCACCGCACTTTGCTGTTCGGCAGCGCTGGCGATTTGCAGGTTCATGTCGCTGATCACCGTCACCGCATCGCTGATCTTGCCCAGGGCCTGCACCGCTTGGTGGATCTGCCCGGCATTGCTCTGGGCCTGGCTTTGGCTTGAATGCATGGTCGCCACCACGCCACGGGTGCCGCTCTGGATGCGTTCGATCACATGGCGGATCTCCTCCACCGAATCCTGGGTGCGCTTGGCCAGGTTGCGCACTTCGTCGGCCACCACCGCAAAACCCCGCCCGCTTTCGCCGGCACGGGCCGCTTCGATGGCGGCATTGAGGGCCAGCAGGTTGGTTTGCTCGGCAATGCTGCGGATCACTTCCAGTACCGAACCAATCTGCTCGCTGTTGACCGCCAGGGCCTCGACTTCGCCCACGGCCTTGCTGACTTCTTCGGCGAGGGTGGTGATATCGCGGGTGCTCTGCTCGATGATCGACATGCCTTCACGCGCCGACTGGTCGGCGCCACGCGCTGCGCTGGCGGCATTGGAGGCGCTGTTGGCCACGTCGTGGGCAGTGGCGCTCATTTCATTGGAGGCGGTGGCCACCTGGTCGATTTCGCGGAACTGCACCTGCATGCCTTCGCTGGTCTGGCGGGCAATTTCCGAAGACTGATCCGCCGTGCCCCGGGCCTCGGTGATGCTTTGCTTGATCTGGGCGATGGTCGGTTGCAGCTTGTCGAGGAAGCGGTTGAACCAGTTCACCAGTTCGCCCAGTTCGTCTTTTTTGCTGTAGTTCAGCCGTTGGGTGAGGTCGCCGTCACCGCTGGCGATGTCCTTGAGCATGGCGGCCACGCTGTTGATCGGGCGGGTCACGCCGGTGGCCGTCAGCCAGATCAGCAGCAGGCCCACCAGGGCTGCAGCGGCGCCTACCAGCAGGGCCTTGAGGGTGCCGGCATCCTGGGCTTTGTCCAGCAGGCCTTGCAGTTTGACCGTATCGGCCAGCATCACATGCTTGGGCAGCTTGATCAGCACGCCCCAGGTTTTGGCATCGCTGATCGGCTTGACCGGGTACACGGCGCGAATGGTGTCGTCCTGTTCGCGGATCATGCGGGTGTCGTTGGCCAGCAGCTGTACGATTTCCTTGCCTTCGGCGCCGAGGGTGTCGGTCAGGTTCTTGCCGACGCGGCCGGGTTCGCCGCTGTAGGCCGCAATCAGGCCGGTGCTGGAGATGATTTCCAGGTGGGCGGCACTGTCGAACAGCTCTTTTTGCGCGGCATCGGTGGTGGCTTGCAGGGTGTCGAGGGCGATATCGATGCCGATCACGCCGATGACCTTGCCGTCTACGATCAAGGGCAGGGAGATGGTGGTCATCAGCATCGACTTGCCAGCCACCGTGTCTTCATACGGGTCGAGCAGGCAGGTGCTGCGGGTATCCCGTGGGCAGGTGTACCAGATGTTGTAGGGCGTACCGCTGAGGTTGAGACTGGTCTTGGTCAGGTCGTCTTCGACCATGATGGTGTTCAGGCCAGCGCCGCCCGCCCGGCTCCAATAGCTGGCGAAACGCCCTTTTTCATTGGACACGCGGGCCTTGTCGTCGACGAATTCACTGTCCTTGCCATCCAGCCCGTTGGGTTCGAATGCCAGCCAGATACCCAGGGCCTTGCTGTTGCGCTCAAAGACAGTCTTCACGCTCTGGTTGAGGGCTTCACGCAGGGCACCGGCATCCAGCGAGCGCTGGGCAGCGAGGGTGCGCAGGTCTTTGACCTGGTCGGCAAGGGTGGTGACCGCCAGCAGGTTTTCGCCGAAGGTTTTCTGCAATTGCACCGCTTGTTCGGCGGCTTTGGATTGCAGCAGGTTCTGCACGCTATTGGTGAGCATGCGCGAGCTGGAATCGCTGATCAGTCGGTCGTTCTGATCGGTTTCATACAGGTTCACGCTGATGATCAGCGCAATCACCCCCAACAGGCATAGGCCGGACAACAGCACGATTTTCAGACGTATGGAGAGGGTGTCGAACATAGGTTCACTCGCGAATGGACTTGTGGGTGTGCACAGCACGGCAGAGTCCATTCAGCGCTATGTCTGGAACATCGGCGCTGTGGGTCAATTCATGAGGCGGAGGCGATGAGTGGTAGGAAATGCCCTACATGACGCGTTATATGGGGGTTGAGAGCCGTTCCGGGCGTGACCAGATCCACAGGTTGCCCAGGCCCATCCCGGCAATCGCCAGGTAGATCGGCCAGCCGTGGTCGAGCATCACCAGCATCAGGGTGGCGCACAGCAGCATGCTGACGGTGGCGCTGACCTTGGCCCGGCGGGCGATGATCTTGCCGTTGCGCCAGTTGGCTAGGATGGGCCCGAACAGCCGGTGGTTTTCAAGCCAGGCGCTGAGGCGCGGCGAGCTTTTGGTGGCGGCCCAGGCGGCCAGCAGAATGAATTCGGTGGTAGGCAAACCCGGTATGACAATCGCCACCAGCCCGATGCCCAGGCTGACGTAGGCCAGCAGGCCGAAGAGGATCCGGGCGATTTTGGAGGTGGATTGGGGTTTGCCGGTCATAGGTAGGGGTATCACAGAAAATCAGCTTGAAATGAGATCCAAGTGTGGGAGCGGGCTTGTTCGCGAAGGCGGTGTGTCAGCCAGCACATGCGTTAACTGACCCACCGCCTTCGCGAGCAAGCCCGCTCCCACATTTAAATTGCATTTCAATTTTGGCAGTCAGGCCAGTTCAGGGGCGCTAGCGTACGCCTGTTCCAGCAAAACGGTGAAGCGCACAAACGCATCGACCGCACCTTTTTCCACCGCAACTTCCTCTTCGGCGCTGAACTCCAGGCCATCGAGGGTGCGGGTAAAGCTCTTCCAACCTTCAGCACGACCACCGGCCGGCTCACCCAGGTGACGGGCGCCGAAGGTTTCACTCAGCCCCAGACCCACGGCGCGCTTGATCAGGAACGCGGCGCCCAGCTTGGAGCCTTCGGACACAAACAACCAACCCAAGGCTTCGGCCTTGCTTGGGTTGTTCACGCTGCCCGCCACGGGCGCAGGCACTTCGGTATCCAGGTCGGCCAGGTCGAGCTTGGCTGCTTCAGCGCGGCAACGTGCGGCCAGGTCCGGGACGATCTTGATCAGTTCGGCATCGGTGTACAGCGCCACCAGTTCCGACTGGAACAGGTATTGGGCCACCACGAAACGGGCAAAGTTGGCCTGGGTTTCAAACGGGGCGTGGGCTTTTACCAACGCATCGAGCTTGGTGTGGGGCTCGTTGGTGATCTGGTTCAGGCGCTGGGAGCGCAGGCTTGGGCGTTCTGCGGTGGGAGAAGCAGTCATGAAAAAAGTCCTTGAGAAGAGGAGCGCCTTTTTGCTCTAAAGAGAGCTGTTATCAACTAGACGAACAAGAAGACGCGGCACAGTAAAAAATCCTCACCTCGTCGATAAAAAATCGACGGGGTGAGGCGGGCGCTATCAGATGTCCCAGATCACGTTGATCGCAAAGTTGCGGCCCGGCTGGGTCAGGCGGTCGATGTTGGCAGGGGCGGTCACGCCAGCTTCACCGATGCTGTCGAAGCTGCGCACATCGTCCCAGTTCCAGTACTTCTTGTCGGTGAGGTTGTAGACGCCGCCGTTGATGGTCACGTCGTTGGTGACCTTGTAGAACCCGGTCAGGTCAACAATGCCAAAGCCTGGGGTCTTGAACGGGGCCTTGGTGGTGTCACCGTCGGGGGAGAAGAAGGTCGCGCTGTCGACACGGTTTTGCTTCTTGACCAACGTCCAGCTGACCAGCGCGCCGTAGCTTTCCTGTTCGTAACCCAGGCCAAACACGCCCTTGAGCGGGTTGACGCTGTTGAGCGGTTCACCGTTGTCATCATTGCGGCCATAGGCATAGGCCACCGAGCCCTGGGTGTACAGGCCCTGCGGTGCGCCGAAGGCATCGAGGTTCAGGCGGCCTTTGGCTTCTACGCCCTGGATAGTGGCGCGTTTGATATTGGTGGCCTTGTACACGGCGCTGGTGGGCGATAGCTGCACGGCATCTTCGTTAATGAAGTTGTCGTACTTGTTATAGAACACCGCGATGTCGAAGTTGCCCGACTCAAAGTTACCGCGCAGCCCGGTTTCAAAGCTCTTGCTGCTTTCGGGCTTGAGGTTTGAATTGGGCTCTACCACGTAGCCTTCCTGTAGGTTTTCAAAGCGGCCATACAGCGATTTGGCCGACGGGGTGCGGAAACCTTCGGCGTATTGGCCGAACCAGGTGTAATTGTCGGTCAGTGCATAGGTCAGGCCGAATTTGGGCGAGACGCGATGCCAGGTCTTGGGGCTGTTGTCATGTGGGTAGATCCGGTTCGGGTCGGTGGCGTTGAGGAAGTCCTCGGTCAGCTTGGGCTTGAGTTGGGTGTAGTCGTAGCGAACGCTGGGCAGGAAGGTCCAGTCGCCCCAACTGATCTGGTCCTGGGCGAACAGCGCGTAGGTGTTGATGGTCGGGTCAGGGAAGTCGCTGGACGGAACGACTTTGTCCGAGGCCAGGGTGCTTGGACCGCCGACAGTCGGGCAATTGGCGCTGACGGTCAGGCACGTTGCGCTGCCGGTACGTGAACCGGTGACCTTGGCTTGTTTGATCGTGGCGCCATAGGTCACCAGGTGATCGGTGTCACCGATGGCAAACGCCTTGTCCAATTGGGCGTCGAGCACCCATTGTTTTTCCTGGTAGAGGGTCTGGCGCTCGCGTAACAAGTTGCGTGCGCCCGATACGTAGTGCTCGGCCGTAGTCTGGTCGGTCTTGCCGATCTGGTAGTTGAGGCTGGTCTTGATGCGGTCGGCAAACAACGTGTCGACCGCGATGCTGTTTTCCAGGCCAAAGCGTTCGCGGGTGATGGTGTCGTTGCCCGAGCGAGCGCGGTACAGGTTGCTGTTGAAGCCGGTGTTGTACGGGCCGCCCACGGCGCTTTTCTGATTGGTGTCGCGGTCGTCCTTGTACTTCTCGTAGGTGAAGCCCAGGCGGTTGTCATCGCCATAGTTCCAGCCCAGCTTGGCCAGCACGTTGGTGGTGCGTGCGTCCTCCGGGTTGGCGCCGGTGCGATTCAGGCCGGTGAGGTTGTTGCCGTTGTAGGTTTCGGTCTCGTGGCCGTTACGCTGGCTCAGGTGCAGCAAACCGTCGAAGTCCTGCACGCGGCCGGCGAGGGTGCCGGAGGTGAGCCAGCTTTCGTCGGCGGAGCTGTAGCCGGTTTTCAGGCGGGCGCCCACGTCCTGGCCGGGCTTGATGATGTCGTCGGGGTCGAGGGTGAAGTAGCTCACGGCGCCGCCGATGGCGCTGCTGCCGTACAGGGCCGAGGCCGGGCCGCGCAGGATCTCGACGCGTTTGACGATTTCTGGATCGACGTAGTTGCGACGGGTTTGCGCATAGGGGCCATTGGAGAAGTGGTCCGGCACTTCAACGCCATCGACCTGGGTGAGGATGCGGTCGCCGTCGATGCCGCGGATGTTGAAGCCCGCATTGCCGGAGCGCGTGCCAGCGCCACCCACGGAAACGCCCGGCTCGTAGCGCACCAGGTCGCGGCTGTTGCCGACATTGAGGCGGTCCAGTTCCTGGCGGTCGTGCACGCTGACGGTGCTTGGGACGCTGGTGACGTCCTGCTCGTGACGGGTGGCGCTGATGGTCACCTGTTGCAGGTTGAGGGTGCTGCCGGCGGCGCGTTTTTCCAGGACGATGTTGTTGTTGCCCAGTTTGCGGTAGCTCAGGTTGGTCCCGACCAGTAGCTGATCCAGGGCTTTTTCCGGCGACAGCGGGCCACGCACGCCTGGGGACGATACACCCTGGCCCAGTTCTGCGGGCAAGCCGACCTGCCAGCCGGTCACGCTGGTGAAGGCGTTGAGGGCCGAGACCAGGGGCTGCTGTTCAATGCTGAAGTTGTAGTTGCCAAGGCTGCGCGACGCAGGCTCGGCGGCGCTGACGGTCATCGCCGGTGCGCCGGCCAGCAGGAGGGCGGCGGTCAGCAGGGACAGGACAGGCGAAGAAGACCGGCGGTTGAAACGAGAGGACATCGAGAGCGCTCCGGGGTACGAATCTTATAGTTGCGAACTGAAACAAATAGGAATCAGTTGCATTGGCTAAGACGAGACGTACCGCCGGTTGCTATCGAGTAAAAATAATTCTCATTTAGTTCAGGATCACCAGCGCGGGGTATTCGGTGAGTTTGGCCGAGGTGATGTGGGCGAGGGAGCGTACGACATCGAGGGGCTGGTCGAGACGGTAGTTGCCAGTAACGGCAACGCTGGCGAGCTGATCGTTGGTATTGACGATCCACCCTGGGTAATAGCGGCGCAGTTCGGCAAGTACTTCGCTCATCGGGCAGTTTTCGAAGATCAGGCGGCCCTGCACCCAGGCCAGGTCCTTATTGGTATCCAGCCTGGCCGGTGGGCCGAAGCCTTTGGGGCCGATGCGGATACTTTCCCCGGCACTCAGGCGCACACGGGCGTCGTCGACGGTGTTGCTTAGGTCCACATTGCCGCGCTGCACCTGCACTTGGGCTTCGCCGTTGAGGTAGCGCACGGCGAAGTCGGTATCGCGCACGCTGGCGCGCACCGGGCCGGCGTCGATTTCCAGGGGCAGGCCGTGGCTGGGCATGATTTCGAAAAACGCTTCACCCTGATACAGGCGGGCGATGCGCTGATGGTCCTTGATGCTGCTGGAAAACGCCGAGTTGGTGTTGAGCAGCACTTTGGAGCCATCGTCCAGTTGCAGGCGCTGGCGCTCGCCCACCACGGTGAGGTGGTCGGCTTGCAGGCGCACGGGCAGGTTGCTGAAGCTGAACAGGCCGATCAGCAACACGGCAGCAGTGGCCAAGGGTTTCCAGTGGGGTTTGATCCGCCGCCACACGCTGGGCTTGCGCGGCGCTGCCAGTGCGACGGCGGCACTGTGTACCGGCGCGCCACCCCAGGCAGCCTGGGCCTGGGCGAAGGCGTGGACGTGGGCCGGGTCGCTGGCCAGCCAGGCATCGAACTCGGCCTGCTGCCCGGGCTGCGGGCACTGCAAGGCAATCAGCCAGTCGAGGGCTTGGTCCATAGCCAGGTCTTGCAACACCTCATGAGCCAGCTCATGGGGGGGCAGTTTTTTCGGGTCCGTCACGGTGTGCCTCGGGTCTTCGCCACGTTTTAATCAACTTTCCTACAGCTCGGGTTGATGAAGCTTAAGGCTGATCCAACCTTTGGGCCACACCTACGCAGATGGCCATGATTAATTTGAGTTCCTTTTGCACGGTGCTCAAGGACACATCCAACTGATCGGCGATCTCCTGGTAGCTGCACCCATGCAGGCGGCTGAGGATGAAAATCTGCTGCTGGCGGGCGCTCAACTGGCCCAGGCTGACGCTCAATGCCTCCAGCATCTGCTCGGCCTGGGTCGCGTCTTCGGGGGTGCTGATGGGGGCGGCGACGCTTTGCAGAACATCCAACGGCACATCTTCCTGCAGTGTGCGGGCCTGGATCCGACGGGAGCGCAGGTGGTCCAACGCCAGGTTGCGTGCGGTTTGGTAGACGAAGGGTTCGAGGTGATCGATGGGGCGCTCACTCAGGGCCCGGGTGACGCGCAGGTAGGTTTCCTGCAACAGGTCCTCAGCGGTGCTGTGGTTATTCACCATGCGCTGCAAAGTGCGAAGCAGAATCACCCGTTGGGTGAGAAAGACTTGGTTGAAGCGAGATTGGCTCACAGTGATACCAGACCGATTTGCAGTTAATGATAATGCTTATCATCAACGCAAATAGCAAGGAGCACTTTTTTGAGGGCTTGCGTAGGACAAATGTGGGAGCGGGCTTGCTCGCGAATGCGGTGTGTCAGTCAATTCATGTGTATCTGACACACCGCATTCGCG
>NZ_QUZU01000078.1 GCF_004682055.1 Pseudomonas kairouanensis
CCCGCTCCCACATTTGAATCGATTTACATCCAATAAATCTACGGCGCCAACCCTTCCACAATGATGATCTGCGCCTGGGCCACGCCCTCGCGATGGGCCTTCGCCTCCTGATACTCCGGCGACTCATAACAGGCCACCGCCTGCTCATAGCTATCAAACTCGATCACCACATTACGCGGCCGCGCCGGCCCGCCTTCCAGTCCAATGCTGCGCCCGCCCCTGGCCAGAAACCGTGCGCCATATTTGGCAAACGCCGCCGGCGCACGGCTGGTGTACTGGGTGTATTGCTCGGCATCCGCCACATCCACATGGGCAATCCAGTAAGCCTTCATCGGGACATCCTCTTCTTTAAATTTTGTGGTATACCATAATACATACAACCAAAAAGTCGAGCACCCTACTATGAGCTTCAACAGCATCGCAGAAATCATCGAAGACTACCGCCAGGGCAAGATGGTGCTGCTGGTGGACGACGAAGACCGTGAAAACGAAGGCGACCTGTTGCTGCCCGCTGCCTGCTGCACCGCCGAGGCTATCAGTTTTATGGCCCGCGAAGCCCGCGGCCTGATCTGCCTGACCCTCACCGATGAACATTGCCAGCGCCTGGGCCTGGAGCAGATGGTGCCCAGCAATGGCAGTGTGTTCAGCACCGCGTTCACCGTGTCCATTGAGGCTGCTACCGGCGTGACCACCGGTATCTCCGCTGCTGACCGTGCCCGCACGGTCGCGGCAGCCGTCGAACCCAGCGCTGGCCCCGCCGATATCGTGCAGCCCGGCCATATCTTCCCCTTGCGTGCCAAGGACGGCGGCGTACTCACCCGCGCCGGTCACACCGAAGCCGGTTGCGACCTGGCGCGCCTGGCCGGGTACACACCCGCCTCGGTGATCGTTGAAGTGATGAACGACGACGGCACCATGGCGCGCCGCTCCGATCTGGAAGTGTTCGCGCGCAAGCACGGGATCAAGATCGGCACCATCGCCGACCTCATCCACTACCGTCTCAGCACCGAACGCACCGTGGTGCGTATCGGCGAGCGCGACTTGCCCACGGTGCACGGCACCTTTCGCCTGATCACCTTTGAAGACCGCATCGACGGCGGCGTGCACATGGCCATGGTGATGGGCCAGTTGCGCCGCGATGAACCGGCACTGGTACGCGTGCATGTGATCGACCCACTGCGCGACCTGGTGGGCGCCGAATACAGCGGCCCGTCGAACTGGACGTTGTGGGCGGCGCTGCAGCGTGTGGCAGCAGAAGGCACTGGCGTGGTGGTGGTGCTGGCCAACCACGAATCCTCCCAGGCGCTGTTGGAGCGCGTGCCCCAACTGACCCAGGCACCGCGCCAATTCAGCCGTTCGCAGTCACGTATCTATTCCGAAGTGGGCACCGGGGCGCAGATATTGCAGGACCTGGGCGTCGGTAAGCTGCGTCACCTCGGCCCGCCCCTCAAATACGCGGGGCTGACCGGCTACGACCTGGAAGTGGTCGAGAGCATCCCCTTCACCGAATGACGGATCGCCGGTAAGGCAAAGTGCTTGCACAAAGCTTGGAATACCATAATATGATATTCCATAGACCGAACGCTTCTGCCAAGTGCGCCCGCCAGGGAAAGCACCAATAACAGCCCTTGGCACGGTCGCCTTTGGGCCCTGATGAAAGGCCCCGTTTTACCTACTGCTCCCGATAGGCGGGCACTACCAAGCCCGCTCAATAACAAAACAAATGAGGGCGTGAACATGGTGTTGAACAAACGTGCAGCCGCAGTACTTTTCGCGGGTTTATTGGCAACGGCCAGCCACGCGGCGGTGGCAGCGGAAAGCGTCAATTTCGTCAGTTGGGGCGGTAGCACCCAGGATGCGCAAAAGCAGGCCTGGGCTGACCCGTTCAGCAAAGCCAGCGGCATCACAGTGGTGCAAGACGGCCCCACCGACTACGGCAAACTCAAGGCCATGGTCGAGAGTGGCAATGTGCAGTGGGACGTGGTGGACGTAGAAGCGGACTTCGCCCTGCGCGCCGCCGCCGAAGGCCTGCTCGAACCCCTCGATTTCTCGGTGATCCAGCGCGACAAGATCGACCCGCGGTTCGTCTCCGACCATGGTGTGGGCTCGTTCTTCTTCTCCTTCGTGCTCGGCTACAACGAAGGCAAACTCGGCGCCGGCAAGCCGCAAGACTGGAGCGCGCTGTTCGACACCAAGACCTACCCCGGCAAACGCGCCCTCTACAAATGGCCAAGCCCTGGCGTGCTCGAACTGGCCCTGCTGGCCGATGGCGTTGCCGCCGACAAGCTCTACCCCCTGGACCTGGACCGCGCCTTCAAGAAGCTCGACACCATCAAGAAAGACATCGTCTGGTGGGGCGGCGGTGCACAGTCGCAACAGCTGCTCGCCTCCGGCGAGGTCAGCATGGGCCAGTTCTGGAACGGGCGTATCCACGCGCTGCAAGAAGACGGCGCACCGGTGGGCGTGAGCTGGAAGCAGAACTTGGTGATGGCCGACATCCTCGTGGTGCCCAAAGGCAGCAAGAACAAAGCCGCCGCGATGAAGTTCCTGGCCAACGCCAGCAGCGCCAAGGGCCAGGCCGATTTCTCCAACCTGACCGCTTATGCACCGGTGAATATCGACAGCGTGCAGCGCCTGGATTCCGTCCTCGCGCCGAACCTGCCAACGGCCTATGCCAAGGACCAGATCACCCTTGATTTCGCCTACTGGGCCAAGAACGGTCCGGCCATTGCGACACGGTGGAACGAATGGCTAGTCAAATGAAAATGACGGCAACCACCCCGACCGGGAGCGCCCTGGGCGCCTCCGGCGCGGTACCCGGCAAAGCGCTGATGCAACGCTGGAAAGGGTCGAGCAACCTGATCCCTGCCCTGCTGTTTCTGGGCCTGTTCTTTTTGGCGCCGCTGATCGGCCTGCTGCTGCGCGGCGTGCTGGAACCGGTGCCGGGGCTGGGCAACTACGAGCAGCTGTTTGCCAACTCGGCGTATGCGCGGGTGTTGCTCAATACCTTTTCCGTCGCGGGTTTGGTGACCCTGTTCAGCCTGTTGCTGGGCTTTCCGCTGGCCTGGGCGATTACCCTGGTGCCGCGCGGCTGGGGCCGCTGGATGCTGAGTATCGTGCTGTTGTCGATGTGGACCAGCCTGCTGGCCCGTACCTATTCCTGGCTGGTGCTGCTGCAAGCCTCGGGGGTGATCAACAAGGCGCTGATGGCCCTGGGCATCATCGACCAGCCGCTGGAGATGGTGCACAACCTCACCGGCGTGGTGATCGGCATGAGCTACATCATGATCCCGTTCATCGTGCTGCCGCTGCAGGCGACCATGCAGGCCATCGACCCGATGATCCTGCAGGCCGGCTCGATCTGCGGCGCGAGCCCCTGGACCAACTTCTTCCGGGTGTTCTTGCCACTGTGTCGGCCGGGGTTGTTTTCCGGTGGGTTGATGGTGTTTGTGATGTCCCTTGGGTACTACGTCACCCCGGCGCTACTGGGCGGGGCGCAGAACATGATGCTGCCCGAGTTCATCATCCAGCAGGTGCAATCGTTCCTCAATTGGGGCCTGGCCAGTGCCGGTGCCGCGTTGCTGATCTTCATCACGCTGGTGCTGTTCTACTTCTACCTGAAGCTTCAGCCGGAATCCCCGGTTGGCGCCAGCAACGCGAGGTAAGCCGTCATGCTCCTGACCCCCAACGCCATGAGCCGCAGGATGCGCTTGGGCCTCTACACCACCACCGGTTTGATTGGGCTGTTTTTGCTGTTGCCCATCGTGTTTATCGTGCTGCTGTCGTTCGGTTCGTCCCAGTGGCTGGTGTTCCCGCCACCGGGCTGGACGCTGAAATGGTACGGCCAGTTCTTCTCCAACCCCGACTGGATGAACGCCGCCGTGGCCAGCCTCAAGGTGGCGGTGCTGACCACCGTGTTTGCCGTGGCCCTGGGCTTGCCGACCGCTTTCGCCCTGGTGCGCGGGCGCTTCCCCGGCCGCGAGTTGCTTTATGGCCTGTTCACCCTGCCGATGATCGTGCCGCTGGTGATCATTGCCGTGGCGGTGTACGCGCTGTTTCTGAAGCTGGGCTATACCGGCACGATGTTCGCCTTTGTGGTGAGCCATGTGATCGTGGCGCTGCCGTTCACCATCATCTCCATCATCAACTCGCTGAAGCTGTTCGATCAGTCGATTGAGGATGCGGCGGTGATCTGCGGTGCGTCGCGCGTGCAGGCGGTGTTCAAGGTGACGTTCCCGGCGATTCGCCCCGGGATGGTGGCCGGTGCACTGTTCGCCTTTCTGGTCTCGTGGGACGAAGTGGTGCTCAGCGTGATGATGGCCAGCCCCACCCTGCAAACCCTTCCCGTGAAAATGTGGACCACCCTGCGCCAAGACCTCACGCCTGTGATCGCCGTCGCCTCGACGTTGCTGATCGGCCTGTCGGTATTGGTCATGGTGATTGCCGCCGTCGCTCGTCGACGCTCCGAAATCCGCCCCTAAGCCGAGGATCCATTCATGAGTGCCGTGATCAAAGACCCCGCACAGAATCCTGGCCAACCCTTGGTCAGCCTGCGCAACCTGAACAAGCATTACGGCGAATTTGCCGCCGTGGACAATATCTCGCTGGACATTCAGGACGGTGAATTCCTCACCTTCCTGGGCTCCAGCGGCTCGGGCAAAAGCACCACCCTGTCGATGCTCGCCGGCTTTGAAACGCCCAGCAGTGGCGAGATCCTGGTGAGCGGCCAGTCCCTGGTCAACGTGCCGCCCCACAAGCGCGATATCGGCATGGTGTTCCAACGCTATTCGCTGTTCCCGCACCTGTCGGTACGCGACAACATCGCCTTCCCCCTGGCCATTCGCAAACTGGCCAGCGCCGAACGCGAAAAGCGTGTCGACGCCATGCTCAAGCTGGTGCAGCTGGAACAGTTTGCCCATCGCCGCCCTTCCCAACTCTCCGGCGGCCAGCAGCAACGGGTGGCCATCGCCCGGGCGCTGGTGTACGAACCGCGCATTTTGCTGATGGACGAACCCCTCGGCGCCCTCGACAAGAAACTGCGCGAAGACCTGCAAGACGAACTGCGCCAACTGCATCGGCGCCTGGGCATCACCATCGTCTACGTGACCCACGACCAGGAAGAAGCCATGCGCCTGTCCCAGCGCATCGCGATTTTCAGCCACGGCAAGATTGTGGGCCTGGGCAGTGGTTATGACCTGTACCAGAACCCGCCGAATGCGTTTGTGGCGTCGTTTCTGGGTAACTCAAACTTTCTCAAGCTCAAGGCGCAGGGCAATGCAGCGGCGTCGTTTGAAGGCCAGCCGTTGTCGATCCGGCTGACCACCGGGTTGCGGGCCGAGCAGGATGTGCTGTTGATGGTGCGACCGGAAAAAGCACTGGCACTGAGCGTCGAACAAGCCACTGAGCAACCGTTGGCAGCGGGTTGGAATGAAGTGTCGGCGATTGTCAGCGAGGTGTTGTTCCTGGGCGAGAGCCAGACCTGCACCGTGAAGACCCTGGGCGGTACGTCGATGACGGTCAAGGCTCTATCCGCGGCTGGCATGCCACTCAAGGCCGGTGACCCGGTGCGGGTGCGCTGGGCGACGGCGGATGCGTGTGTGTATACCGAGTGGGCTGAAAGCGATTTGAACAAGGCGGCTGGGGCCCACTGACCTCAAGCCATGCAGAGAACAAATGTGGGAGGGGGCTTGCTCCCGATTGCAGTGGGTCAGCTATAAATAAGCTGACTGATCCACCGCTATCGGGAGCAAGTCGAATCGTCGCACCGCCCCTCCCACATTTAAAAGCCTGCATTCATTCAGGGAGATGCTCAGTGGTTATAGGCCCGCTCGTTATGCTCGGCCATATCCAAGCCCATTTCTTCGACTGACTCATGGGCACGCAAACCAATCAACGCGTTGATCACCTTGAGGATGATCCAACTCACCACAAAGCAATACACCGTGGTCAACAGCACGCCCTTGATCTGCGCCAATACCTGGCCACCCATGGTCACGCCTTCCACCAGCCCACCCATGGACGGCACGCAAAATACGCCCGTCAGCACTGCGCCGATCATGCCGCCGATGCCGTGCAGGCCAAACACGTCGAGGCTGTCGTCATAGCCCAGACGACGCTTCAACACCGTCACGCTCAGGTAGCAGAACACGCCGCACAGCAAACCGATGGCCAAGGCACCGCCAACGCCCACATAGGCGCATGCCGGGGTAATTCCCACCAAACCTGCCAAGGCACCGCTGGCCAAGCCCAATGCACTTGGCTTGCCGACCTTGAACCACTCGGTGAACATCCAGCCCAAAATACCCGCGCAGGCGCCGAGTTGGGTGTTAAGCATCACGATCCCCGAGGTGCCGCTAAGGCCGCCACCGGAGCCGATATTGAAGCCAAACCAACCCACCCAAAGCATCGCCGCGCCGACCATGGTCAGGCTCAGGTTATGTGCCGGCATCGGCGTGTTCTGGTAGCCCTTGCGCTTGCCCAGGATCAGGCACGCCGCCAGCGCTGCCACGCCGGCGTTGATATGCACGGCTGTGCCACCGGCAAAATCCAGCACGCCCCAGTTGTGCATCAGGGCACCGGAACCGCCCCAGACCATATGGGCCACCGGCGCGTACACCAGGGTGAACCAGATCGCCATGAACCACAGCGCCGCCGAGAACTTCATGCGTTCGGCAAAGGCCCCGGCGATCAGGGCCGGGGTGATGATGGCGAAGGTCATCTGGAAGGTCACGAATACGCCTTCCGGAATCTCCCCCACCAGGCTGTCGGGGGTCATGCCCGCCAGGAATGCACGGCTCAGGCCACCGACAAAGCTGTTGAAGGTCACCTGCCCTTCCACCATGCCGGTGCTGTCGACCACCATGCTGTAGCCATAGATGACCCAGAGCACGCCCACCAGACCGGCAATCCCAAAGCACTGGGTGAACAACGACAACATGTTTTTTGCGCGGACCAAACCGCCGTAGAACAGCGCAAGGCCCGGCAGGCACATGAACAGCACCAGCACGGCGGCCATGACCATCCAGGCGGTACTGCCGGTGTTCAGGGTGGGGGTATCGGCGGCCTGGGCCAATGGCACGAATGCACTGGCCGCCACTACAGCAAGAAGACGATTGATCATGTTCAAAGCTCCTGCATTAGAAAAATGTAGGAGCGAGCTTGCTCGCGAAAAACCCGCAGACGACGCGTATATTCAGCATGAGCGCGTTATCGTTGACGATTTTCGCGAGCAAGCTCGCTCCTACAGGGGGGGTACGTTAGTAACCGGAGCCGGGGATCCAGCTGGTGCCCGCCAAGGGCACTCGCGCCATGGCGGCGGACTCGACAGTCAGTGCCACCAAATCCTCCGGATCAAGGTTATGCAAGTGCGACTTGCCGCACGCGCGGGCCATGGTCTGGGCCTCCAGCACCATCACCCGCAGGTAGTTGGCCAGACGGCGCCCGCCTTCCACCGGGTCCAGGCGCTTGGACAGCTCTGGGTCCTGGGTAGTGATGCCGGCCGGGTCGCGGCCGTTTTGCCAGTCGTCGTAGAAACCTGCGGCCGAGCCGATCTTTTTCAATTCCTCATCCAGCCGCGGGTGGTTGTCGCCCAAGGCAATCAGCGCGGCGGTGCCGATAGCGACGGCATCCGCCCCCATCGCCATGGCCTTGGCCACATCGGCGCCGTTGCGAATGCCGCCCGACACGATCAACTGCACCTTGCGGTGCATGCCCATCTCCTGCAGCGCCTGCACCGCCTGCGGGATGGCCGACAGGATCGGGATGCCCACGTGTTCGATAAACACTTCCTGGGTCGCCGCCGTGCCGCCTTGCATGCCGTCGAGCACGATCACATCGGCACCGGCTTTCACCGCCAGCTTCACGTCGTAATACGGGCGGCTGGCGCCGATTTTCACGTAGATGGGCTTTTCCCAATCGGTGATTTCGCGCAGTTCGGCAATTTTGATCGCCAGGTCATCCGGGCCGGTCCAGTCCGGGTGGCGGCAAGCGCTGCGCTGGTCCACGCCGATGGGCAAGGTGCGCATGCCGGCCACGCGCTCGGTGACCTTCATGCCCAGCAGCATGCCGCCACCGCCGGGCTTGGCGCCCTGGCCAAGCACGATCTCGATGGCGTCGGCCTTGCGCAGGTCATCGGGGTTCATGCCGTAGCGTGACGGTAGGTATTGATACACAAGATGCTGGGACTGGCCGCGCTCTTCCGGGGTCATGCCGCCGTCACCGGTGGTGGTGCTGGTGCCTGCGATGGTTGCGCCACGCCCCAGCGCTTCCTTGGCATTGGCCGACAGCGCGCCGAAGCTCATGCCGGCGATGGTCACCGGGATCTTCAGGTGAATCGGCTTCTTGGCGAAGCGGTTGCCGAGGATCACATCGGTGCCGCACTTTTCGCGATAGCCTTCCAGCGGGTAGCGCGACACGCTGGCGCCCAGCAACAGCAGGTCATCGAAATGCGGCAACTTGCGCTTGGTGCCGCCGCCGCGAATGTCGTAGATACCGGTTTCGGCGGCACGCTGGATTTCCTGGATGGTCAGGCGGTCGAAGGTGGCCGACTCGCGCAATACCGGAGGGGTTTGTTCGCTCATGTTGAAGCTCCTGGATCAGTACGCGGAGGCGTTATCGACTTTGAAGTTGTAGAGCTGGCGGGCTGAGCCATAGCGCTTGAAGTCCGCCGCCTGATGGGCAAAACCGGCCAGGTCCAGCAGCGCTTGCAGCTCTTGCAGGTGCTCGCTGCGCATCTCTTTTTCGATGCAGTCCGAACCCAGTGACTCCACCGTGCCTTTGACGTAGATGTGGGTTTCGTACAGCGAATCCCCCAGCGCATCGCCGGCATCACCGCACACCACCAAGCGCCCGGCCTGGCCCATGAAGCAGCTCATATGGCCGATGCTGCCACCTACCACAATGTCGATGCCCTTCATGGAGATACCGCAACGCGCGCCCGCGTCGCCTTCAATCACCAGCAAACCGCCATGGGCCGTGGCCCCGGCTGCCTGGGAGGCGCTGCCTTTGACGCGCACCGAGCCAGACATCATGTTCTCGGCGCAGCCCACGCCCACGTTGCCGTGCACGGTGATCGACGCCTGTTGGTTCATGCCCGCGCAGTAGTAACCCGCGTGGCCCTCGATATCGATGGACACCGGTTGGTTCACGCCCACGGCCAGGTTGTGCTTGCCGTTGGAATGGGTGACGCGCCATTCGCTGTCGATGGCCTGGCCGTGCAATGCCTGGTTGAGGTCACGCACGGTGGCGGTGGAAAGATCGATGGTTTTCATGTGTGCGCTCCTTAAGCTGACTGGCGTTCCCAGATGTACAACGTGGCCGGTGCCGGCTCCCAGATGCGGGCGTTCTCGATGCCCGGCAGGCTCGACAGCGCCTGGTATTCGGAGGCCATGGCCACGTAGTCGTCGGTTTCGGCGAGGATCGCCGGTTTGCAGGCGATGGGGTCACGGATCACCGCAAAGCCGTTACGGGTGCCGATGGCGAAGGTGAAGAAACCGTCGAGGTCTTCCAGGGCGTGGTCCAGGGCTTCTTTGAGCGAATCGCCCTGTTGCAGGCGCCAGGTCAGGTAGCCGGCAGCGACTTCGGTGTCGTTGTCGGTTTCAAAATGGATGCCTTCGCGCTTGAGTTCCTGGCGCAGGCGGAAGTGATTGGACAGCGAGCCGTTGTGCACCAGGCACAGGTCGGCGCCGGTAGAAAACGGGTGGCTGCCTTCCATGGTCACCGCGCTTTCGGTGGCCATGCGCGTATGGCCGATGATGTGGCTGCCTTTCATGCCCGCCAGGCCGAAGCGCTGGGAGATCTCTTGCGGCAGGCCCATGCCCTTGAGGATTTCGATGCTTTGCCCGGCGCTCATGATACGTACGCTCGGGGCCAGTTCCGCCAGTGCCTGGCGCACGGGCGCTTCGTTGGCGCGAATCTTCAACACGGCGGCGCTGGCGTTCTGAAACCAGTCCAGCGAACAGCCCAGGCGCCCTTCCAACTCGCCCATCAGGGCCTGCCAGTCGAACGCATCGGTGGTGGCTTGCAGGGTCAACTTGACCCAGCCATCGGCCACTTCATCACCGTAAATGGCAAAACCCGCGCTGTCCGGGCCACGGTCGGTCATCGCTTGCAGCATGGGTTCAAACAGTTGGCCGAGCTGGGCTTCCAGCTGCGGGTTTTTCAGGTACAGGCCTACGATTCCACACATAACAAGTCTCCGTCACACGGTGTCAGAAAAATTCGGTGTAGCGCTGGATTTCCCAGTCGCTCACATGGCGGCTGTATTCCACCCATTCCATACGCTTGAGCTTGATGAACTCCCCCACGATCTGCGGGCCCAGCACCTCAGCGAACAGCGGGTCGGCTTCCAGCGCATCGCAGGCTTCCTTGAGGGATTGGGGCAACGTCTTGATACCGCGCGCGGCGATCTGCTCAAGGCTCAGGCTGTAGAGGTTTTCGTTGCAGACCTGGTCGATTTCCAACTGGCGGTCGATGCCGTCGAGCCCGGCGGCGATGATCGCGGCACTGACCAGGTAGGGGTTGCAGCCGGCGTCCGGCAGGCGGAATTCCAGGCGGCCGTAGGGCACGCGCACCATGGCTGAGCGGTTGTTGGCGCCGAAAGCGATAAAGGCTGGGGCCCAGGTGGCGCCGGACAGCGAATTGCCAACGACAAGCCGTTTGTAGGAGTTGACCGTGGGCGCCGCGAACGCACACAACGCCGGGCCATGGGCGAGCAAACCGGCGGCGAAGTGATAGGCCAGCTTGGACAGGCCCATGCCGCTGGGGTCGCTGGCGTCATGGAACAGGTTTTTGTTTTCGGCACTGCTGATGGACAGGTGAAAGTGCATGCCGTTGCCGGCGCGTTTCGGGTCTGGCTTGGGCATGAATGAGCAGATCATGCCCAGGTCATTGGCGATCTCGCCGGCGGCCATGCGAAAGAAGGTAAAACGGTCGGCCGAGGTAAGCGCGTCGCTGTAGGTGTAGTTGATCTCGAACTGGCCGTTGGCGTCTTCGTGGTCGATTTGGTAGACCTCGAAGTCCACCGCTTGCAGGGCTTCGGTCAGGCGCTCCAGGAACACCCGCGAGCGGGACAGGCCCTTGTAGTCGTAGCAGGGTTTGTCGAGGTTATCGCTGGCATCCACCAGTTGCAGGCGCCCCTGTTCGTCGCGGCGCATCAGGTTGAATTCCGGTTCCAGGCCGGTGTTGAGGGTCCAGCCCTTGTCTTGCAGGCGCTGCACTTGCTGTTGCAGCACATAACGGCTGTCGTAGGGATGGGGCTTGCCGTCCACATGGCCCACGCACACCACGCGCCCGTAGCCCGGCTGCCACGGCACTGGGGTCAGGGTGGACAAGTCGCCCCGCGCCATGAAGTCCGGCCCGTGGGGCTCCATCCCCATGCCGCTGATGGCAAAGCCTGCAAACCCCGCGCCCTCTTCGGCCACCGTCTTGAGCCCGCAGATGGGCACCGACTTGGTCTTGGCCGCGCCGTGTATGTCTACAAACTGTGCAAGCACGTATCTGATCCCGTACTTGTCGATGATGCGCTGGGTCTCAGCTGGCAACATTGCTGGTCACTCCTGGCAAAAAGGCTGGATGGGCTCAACCGTCTTTTTATTCTTAAAAAGAAAGTTAGTTTCCTTTCAGGAATGCAATAGCCTTGCCAGATTCGCCGATGAGTGCCGCCGGGGAGCGCAATTGTGGGTGATATATGGGAATATTCTTTTCCCCTTGGGAATACCCTCCCTCAGGGATGGCCGCCAAGAGCCATGGCTTGCACTTTCCCAGTGCGAAACTAATATTACCGAGCAGAAACCGTGCAGGATCCGATGCCCATGCCCACTGACACCGCCCCACGCCTCAAGCTTGAGCAATACCTGGGCTTGCAGATCAAGCGCCAGCGCCAGGCCCAAGACCTCAAGCTGTCCGATGTGGCCAAGATCGCCGACATCAGCCAGGGCATGCTGAGCAAGATCGAAAACGCCCAGGTCTCCACCAGCCTCGATACCTTGAGCCGCCTGTGTGATGTGCTGGGGTTGCCGCTCTCCAAGCTGTTCGGTGAATACGATCAGCAGGATGGCAGTGCGCTGCTGGTCAAGGCTGACCAAGGCATGGAGGTGGTACGCCGGGGCACCGAGAAGGGCCACACCTATCACCTGCTAAACCACACGCGCGGGCCGAAGAAGAGTTTCGAGGCGTATAGGGTGAGCATGGATGATGCGAGCGAGGAGTTCCCCACGTTCTCTCATCCGGGTACGGAGTTTCTGTATTTGCTGGAGGGGGAGCTGATTTATCGGCATGGCAACCAGCTGTATCGAATGGAAGCTGGGGACAGCCTGACGTTTGAAGGTGAAGTGCCCCATGGGCCGGAGCAGTTGGTGCAGGTGCCGATTCGGTTGTTGTCGATTATGAATTATGGGGATAAGGAGTGATTGAGTTACCTGATCCAGAAATACTCAATAACGGCTAGGGCAATCAGACAGTAGCCAAGTCGATAGGGCCATAGCGCCCAACGCTTAAGCGCCAAAGGAACTGACTCCAGCTCGGCCGCAGTCACAACGCCGGCCTTCACGAAGTGTTTTGGGTGGGACAGGAAATCGATCATCAGTCCCATGCGATGGTACCTGTCGATACGCTGGTTCCTTCCCCAAAAACGCTTATGCCGACGAACCGTTTCGTTTTCGCTGAAATAACTTTCCAGTTCATCGAGCTTCTTATATTCAACAAATCGCGACACTCCCAAAAAAACAAACACCCCGACGAACAACACGATCCAATAAGCGAGGTAGAACGACATCGTTAAGCGCCCTCTGGTTGATATAAGTAAACACCATCGTCCACTATCAGCCGCCCCCCAAAGAAAGCACCTCCATCTCCCAAAAATGAACCTCCTACATACCCGCCCGCAGCTCCGCCAATAATGCTGCAACCAAGAGCACTGCCGCTTCTGGTCGCGACACCTAAAAAAATCTTACACAAACCACGGGTTACTTTTGCGCCCAGTTGTCCACCCGCAGCCGCCCCCGCCACACTCCCCACCAACCGCCCCGTCTCCACATACTTCGCACTCCGACACTGCGTCTCTCGCCCCGCCACACACGCCTCCTTGATCTCCAACCCCGCCGCCCCCACGTCCATCGCCAGCCCCACGTAAGTCCCCTTGCCCAACCACTTCGAGACATTCGCAATCGCCCCGATCCGCTCGGCATACCCGGCAATCTCGCCTTTATGCAGATAGCTCCTGGTGGAAATCCCCAGCACCTTCTTCAACGACTGGTTGCCCCGCAGCCCCGTGCCGAAGCGGGCCGCGCCGCGCAGTTGTGTGTCAAGCGAGTCAAACAGCAACTGGCGCTGGCGAATAAACGCCTCGCGATCCAACGCGCCCGTTTTCACCCGCTGATGCAACCGCTCGACCTCTTCCAGCGTTTGCGTGATTTCGTCCAGATGCCGCGCCCAGGCTGACGTCGCACTACCAACGCCCAGCGAGCCGTAAGTCAGCAGGCTTTGCAGCAGGTCGTAGTCGTTAAGTAGCGCCACCCCGGCAGTTGAATTCTGTTCCAGTTCGCGGCGCACCTGCTCGGCGCGGCGCATCAACCAGGCTTCTTCCCAGGAACATTCCACGCTGTAGGCATCCGGAACAATCACCAGTTGCCCAGGCGTCACCAGCCCATGGCGCAGGTGGTGGTTAAGCACGTCGTAATGATCAGATCGCTGACGACTCAAGCCACCCCCCATCAAGCGGGATTTCAAGCTGCTGTAGTCAATGGTTTCCTGATTGATATAGCTCTGCTCCATGCCTTACATCCGAGATGCAATGGAGATGGCGTCGAAATATAAGCATGCGGACGCACGCCGGGAGGGCCGAACAAAAATAGGGACGTTGCCCACGCGGCGAAGTAAAACCGGCTACAAAAAAATGCCCGGCAAAGGCCGGGCACAAGGGTAAAGGTGATGATCAGTCGGTGTAGCCCAGCTTCACCGCTCGGATTTTCTGGGTTTTCTGGCGCGTCGCCAGGCAGTAGTACAACGGCACCGTCACCACCAACCCCACCAGCCAGGACAGATCGGCGCCTTCCACCAGGTTGGCCCACGGGCCCACATACAACGAGGTATTGGCAAACGGCAGTTGCACCAGGATGCCAATGAAGTACGCGACGATGGCATGCAGGTTGAAACGCCCGTAGATGCCGCCATCGGCCTGGAAGATCGAGGCGATGTCGTAGTGGCCACGCTTGATGATGTAGAAGTCGATCAGGTTGATGGACGCCCACGGCACCAGCACCAACAGCAGCGCAAGAATCAGGCCGATAAATTGCGAGATGAAATCGGCCGACGCCCCCAGCGCCACCAGGCAGCAACCGGCCAGGATCACACCCGACAACACTACCCGCACCTTGATGCTTGGGGTCCAGTGGCTGGCAAAAGTCTGGATCGAGGTGACGATCGACAGCACCGCGCCGTACAGGTTCAGGGCGTTGTGGCTGATGATATTGAGCAGGAACAGCACCATCAGGATCGGCCCCAGCCAGCCAGTGGCTTGCTTGACCGCAACCATCGCTTCGGTGCCTTCGGGTGTGGCAAGGGCCGCCACCAGGCCAAAGGCGAACGACGAGATGGTGCCAAGGGTGGCGCCCAAGTACGTGGCGATAAATGGCCGGGTGATGCCGATATCCGCCGGCAGGTAGCGCGAGTAGTCACTGGTGTAAGGCGAAAAACTGATCTGCCAGATCACCCCAAGTGACACCGTGGCCAGCCAGCCGGCGAGGTTGAAGCCGCCTCGGCTGAGGAAGTCGGCCGGCAGGTCATGGGCGAAGATGTAGATAAAGCCGGCGAGCAATGCGCTGCCCATCACCCAGGTGCCGATACGGTTCAAGGTATGGATAAAGCGGTAGCCGATCACCCCAATGGCGGTGGCGCTGAGGGCGCCGATCAGGATGCTCGCCGGGACCGGAACCTCAGGCACGATACCGACGATGGACTTGCCCGCCAGCACGATATTGGAAATGAAAAAACCGATGTAGATCAGCGCCGCGAAGAACACGATCAGCAGCGCGCCATAGCGCCCGAACTGACCCCGGCTTTGCACCATCTGCGGGATGCCCATGCGCGGGCCCTGGGCTGATGCGAGGGCAATCACGATACCGCCGAGCATGTGCCCGAGGGCAATCGCCACCAGCCCCCACACCAGGTTGAGATGGAACACCTGGGCCACCATGGCGCCGGTGACGATGGGCAGCGGCGCAATGTTGGTGCTGAACCATAAGGTGAACAGGTCGCGGGCCTTTCCATGGCGCTCTGCGAGGGGAACGTAATCGACCGTGTGATGCTCGATCAGGGGGTCTTGCCGGGACATCTGGGGCATGGAAATGAACTCGCGTTGGTCTGATCTTATAGTTGTTTGACGCCAAACCGGGGGAGCTCTACGGCCGCCCCTCAGATGAACACCATATTATGGTATTCCAACATTTTCACAAGACTGATCCGTAGTCTTTACATGCATCTGATCTGCAAGTGTGCCACATGGCTCACTGCCCTTTCTCGCTGTAAGCCCCGTATTTATTGGTTATAAGACCAAAGGTTGACGCCTGTCGGGGGCTTGAAAAAGACCTTGCATCGATTGTATTACGGTATACCATCAGACCTACAAACTCATAAAAACCCGCTACACCGCCCGAGGACCATCCCATGATCGATGCCGCTATCTACAAACAAGTGATGGGTTCGTTTCCGTCCGGAGTCACCGTAATCACCACCCTGGATGACGACGGGCAGATCGTCGGGCTGACGGCCAGTGCGTTCAGCTCATTGTCCATGGACCCGGCGCTGGTGCTGTTCTGCCCCAACTACAGCTCCGACTCGTACCCGGTGTTGATCAAGAACAAGCGCTTTGCCATTCATGTGTTGTCCGGTGGGCAGCAAAACGAGGCCTATGCATTTGCGCGCAAGGGTAAGGACAAGGCCCAGGGTATCGAGTGGACGTTGAGTGAACTGGGCAACCCGATCCTGGCCAATGCCACAGCGGTGATCGAGTGTGAGTTGTGGCGTGAATATGAAGGTGGTGACCACGCGATCATGGTGGGCTCGGTGAAAAACCTGATCGTGCCGGCGCAGAATGCCGGGCCGTTGGTGTATTGCAATGGCAAGATGGGGGCGCTGCCCGTCGTAGCCTGACCGCTATTTTGAAGGCAACACACATCAAAATGTGGGAGCGGGCTTGCTCGCGAATGCGGTGTTTCAGCCGATGTATTCGGTGACTGACACTCTGTATTCGCGAGCAAGCCCGCTCCCACATTTTTGCTTGCATTCCAACTGGTGTACTCGATTGA
>NZ_QUZU01000079.1 GCF_004682055.1 Pseudomonas kairouanensis
TTTTGATTGGGTTCGCACACCCGGCCACTCAGTCGCCCGTCGCAATCGCCCGCTGTGGATTGGTGATCCACTCACTCCACGAGCCCGCATACAACTTGCCCAATGGATACCCCGCCAAGCTCAGGGCAAACAGGTTATGACACGCCGTCACCCCCGAGCCGCAGTACGCCACCAGTTCATCCGGCGAACGGCCTTGCAGTTGGGCGGCGAAGCGCTGCTTGAGTTGCTCCGCCGGCAAGAAGCGCCCATCACTGCCAAGGTTCTCGTTAAACGCCGCACACTGCGCCCCCGGAATATGCCCGGCAACCGGATCGATCGGCTCCACATCACCGCGAAAACGTGCCTGGGCGCGGGCATCGATCAGGGTTAGGCCCGGCTGGCCCAGGCGTTTTTGCAGGTGTTCGGCGTCCAGCAGCAAGTGATTGTCCGGCGCACCAGCAAAGGTGCCAGGCTCGATCACCGGCGCATCCAGGCTCAACGGGAAACCAGCGCTGTGCCAGGCCTTGAGGCCGCCATCAAGGATAAACACGCCATCGCGCTTGCCCAACCAGGCCAGCAACCACCATGCCCGGGCGGCAAATGCGCCGGGGCCGTCGTCATACAGCACCACATCGGTGTCGGCATTGATGCCCCAGGCGCGCAGCTGTCGGGCCAGGGTGTCTGGCGCCGGCAACGGGTGGCGACCCGTGACACCTTTGGTCACCGGCCCACTGAGGTGGCGCTCAAGGTCGGCATATTGCGCACCTTCGATATGCCCTTCGGCGTAGCTGCAACGCCCGTAGTCCGGGTCTTCCAGGGCAAAACGGCAATCCAGGGTCACCAGCCCAGGCGACTTCTGGCGTTCGGCCAGTTGCTGGGGGCTGATCAGTTGGGCAAGCGGCATGACGGACTCCTGCAGACAGATTCGGGAAAGGTCCTACTTCACTTCTTCCAGTGCCTGATTCAACGGCACGTAAAACTCTTTGAACAAGGCATCCACCGCCTCCTTGGCCTGGGGCGTCACAAACCCAGCCTCCAGCACCAGCACTTGATACACCCCGCGCTTGATGGCTTCGGCGCTCAAGTGTTCGGAGTTTTCATTGGTGGTGCACAAAAAACGAACCCAGGAGGTGAGGATGATCCACGCGTTGAGGGTCAGGGCTTCGGTTTGGATGGGGTCCATGTTGAGGATGCCGGCATCGACGAATCCCCGGTAAATGGCGTTGCCCTGGATCAGGCAGCGCTGGGAAAATCGCCGGTAGCCAGTGGCCAGTTCCGGGTCGCTTTCCAGCAGGTGTTCAAGGTCACGGTGCAGGAAACGGTAGCGCCACATCCCGGCCAGCAGGGCCTGCAAGTAGAACCGTTTGTCTTGGACGGTGGCGGCGCGCCCCTCGGGCGGGCGCAGGAAACTGTCCACCAAGGCTTCGTATTCGCGAAACAGTACGGCGATGATCGCCTGCTTGTTGGGGAAGTGGTAGTACAGGTTGCCCGGCGAAATTTCCATGTGGGCGGCGATATGGTTGGTGCTCACACTGCGCTCGCCCTGCTGGTTAAAAAGCTCCAGGCTGGTTTGCACAATGCGCTCGCTGGTCTTTACTCGTGGTGCCATAGGGTAATCAGCTTCTGTACACGGGATGGGGCATCTTACGGCCTATCCTAGCCCGGATAAATCTGCACGTTGCTGCAATGTTATTTGACAACTTAGAGCAATAACTCTAAAAATCGGCGTAGACCTATAACAATCGGGAACTGCGCCATGTCTGCCAACGTTGCCTACCTGCAAGATTCCCAGGCGCTGGATCAACTCCAGGGCCTGTTCGACGCCCAACAACGTGCCTACGCGGCCAATCCGATGCCGCCGGCGGCTCAACGCCAGCAGTGGCTCAAGGCCTTGCGCGACCTGCTCAGTGACGAGCGCCAGGCACTGATCAGCGCCATCAGCCAGGATTTCAGCAACCGCAGTGCCGACGAAACCCTGTTCGCCGAACTGATGCCCAGCCTGCATGGCATTCACTACGCCAGCAAACACCTCAAGGGCTGGATGAAACCTTCCCGCCGCGCGGTAGGCATTGCCTTTCAACCGGCGTCGGCCAAAGTCATTTACCAGCCGCTGGGTGTAGTCGGGGTGATCGTGCCCTGGAACTACCCGCTGTATTTGGCCATAGGCCCGCTGGTCGGTGCCTTGGCTGCCGGCAACCGAGTAATGCTCAAGCTCAGCGAATCCACCCCCGCCACGGGAGAATTGCTTAAAAAACTTTTGGCCAAAATCTTTCCCGAGGACCTGGTGTGCGTGGTGCTGGGTGAAGCCGAAGTGGGCATGGCGTTTTCCAAGTTGCGCTTCGACCACCTGCTGTTTACCGGCGCCACCAGCATTGGCAAGCATGTAATGCGTGCGGCGGCCGAACACCTCACGCCAGTCACCCTGGAGTTGGGCGGCAAGTCGCCGGCCATTGTGTCCGCCGATGTTCCGCTCAAGGACGCCGCCGAACGCATCGCCTTCGGCAAAGCACTGAACGCCGGGCAAACCTGTGTGGCGCCGGACTACGTGCTGGTGCCCGAAGATCGCGTGGACGCTTTCGTCAAGGCCTACACCCAGGCGGTTCGTGGTTTCTATCCGACCCTCAACGACAACCCGGACTACACCGCCATCATCAATGAACGGCAACTGGCCCGGCTCAATGCCTACGTCAAGGACGCCACCGACAAGGGTGCAACCCTGATCCCGCTGTACGACCAGGGCCAGGCCCGGCGCATGGCCCATAGCCTTCTGCTGAATGTCAGCGATGACATGACCGTGATGCAGGACGAGATCTTCGGCCCGGTGCTGCCCATCGTGCCGTATCGCGGTCTCGACCAGGCGTTTGCCTACATCAACCAGCGCCCTCGCCCGCTGGCCCTGTACTACTTCGGCTACAACAAGGGCGAACAGAACCGCGTGCTCCACGAAACGCACTCCGGCGGCGTGTGCCTGAACGACACCCTGCTGCATGTGGCCCAGGACGATATGCCATTTGGTGGAATCGGGCCCTCGGGCATGGGCCATTACCACGGGCATGAAGGCTTCCTTACCTTCAGCAAAGCCAAGGGGGTGTTGGTTAAGCAGCGCCTGAACGCGGCCAAGTTGATCTACCCGCCCTATGGCAAGTCGATCCAGAAGCTGATCCAGAAGCTGTTTATTCGTTGATATCACCACCCTCGGGACAATAAAAACAATGAACCCCAGCCTGACTGATACACCCGCGCTGTCACGGCGCGGTGTCTTGAAAATCGGCCTGTGTGCCAGCGCGTTCCTGGCCACCGCCGGGCTTGGCGCCAGCCTCAGCGGCTGCTCCAGCAGCACGCCAGCCAGCGGCTTTGTGATGCTGCGCAGCAGTGATCTACCGTTTTTGCGAGCGGTGATCCCCGTGCTGCTCGAAGGTGTTGCCAGCGCCCAGGAAGTGACCAGCCGGATCGAAGACACCCTCAAAAAACTCGATTTCAGCCTGCAGCGCCTATCGCCAGAAATGTTCAAGCTCACCCAGCAACTGTTCGACGTGCTGGGCATGGGCATCACCCGTGGCCCGTTGACCGGCATCTGGGGCAGTTGGGAAAACGCCAGCGCCGAGCAGATCCGCAACTTCCTGCACCGCTGGGAAAACAGCTACCTGAACCTTTTGCGCATGGGCCAGGGCTCGTTGCTCAAATTGGTGATCATGGCGTGGTACTTCCAGCCGGCGTCGTGGGCCCACTGTGGCTATCCCGGCCCACCGAAGATTTGAAACTGAAAACCCGATCAAATGTGGGAGGGGGCTTGCCCCCGATGGCGATGGGTCAGCCAATACAGACTTCACTGATGCACCGCTGTCGGGAGCAAGCCCCCTCCCACATGGGATTTGCAGTGTTTTTCTGATCTCAACTACGTATAAAAATAAGAGTGCACACCTATGCCCGTACCCGATCTATTCCGTGAAGGCCTGGCCCGCGGCTGGAAAACCCACAACGGCGCCGCTCTCGACAGCGACCTGACGCTGGAAGCCGATGTGGCCATCATCGGCAGCGGCGCCGGCGGCGGCACCACGGCCGAAATTCTCAGCGCTGCCGGTTATAAAGTGCT
Source organism: Pseudomonas kairouanensis (assembly GCF_004682055.1). Lineage (GTDB taxonomy): Bacteria > Pseudomonadota > Gammaproteobacteria > Pseudomonadales > Pseudomonadaceae > Aquipseudomonas > Aquipseudomonas kairouanensis. The sequence goes on from NZ_QUZU01000079.1 coordinate 4,073, forward strand.
GCTGATCGAAGAAGGCCCGCTCAAGACCAGCAGCGATTTCAAACTGCTCGAAGACGAGGCCTACACCAGCCTCTACCAGGAAGGCATCGGGCGCATGAGCAAGGACGGCGCGATCACCATCCTTCAAGGCCGGGCCGTGGGCGGCACCACCTTGATCAACTGGACGTCGAGTTTTCGCACGCCTGACGCGACCCTTTCCCACTGGGCCAGTGAATATTCGGTAAAAGGCCACAGCAGTGCCGAGATGGCGCCGTGGTTTGAAAAAATGGAACAACGCCTGGGCATCGCGCCCTGGGCCATGCCGCCCAACCCCAACAATGACGTGATCCGCAAAGGCTGCGAAAAGCTCGGCTACAGCTGGCATGTGATCCCACGCAACGTGCGTGGCTGTTTCAACCTGGGGTATTGCGGCATGGGTTGCCCGGTCAACGCCAAGCAGTCGATGTTGGTGACCACCATCCCATCGACCCTGGAAAAGGGCGGCGAACTGCTCTACCTGGCCCGCGCCGAACGCCTCAAATACAGCGGTGACACCATCAGCAGCCTGGAGTGCGTGGCCATGGACGCCCTGTGCGTAGCCCCCACCGGCCGCAAGATCACGGTCAAGGCCAAGCACTACGTACTCTCCGGTGGCGGCATCAACAGCCCGGCGCTGCTGATGCGCTCGGACGCACCCGACCCCCATTCACGCGTGGGCAAGCGCACCTTCCTGCACCTGGTGAATTTTTCGGCGGGCCTGTTCGATGAGGTGATCAACCCGTTCTACGGTGCACCGCAGTCGATCTATTCCGATCATTTCCAATGGCAGGACGGCACCACCGGCAAAATGTCGTACAAACTCGAAGCACCACCCCTACACCCAGCGCTGGCCAGCACCCTGCTGGGCGGCTACGGCGAGCAGAACGCCCTGGACATGAGCCAACTGCCCAATACCCACGCCATGCTGGCCCTGCTGCGAGACGGCTTTCACCCCGACAGCCCCGGCGGCACGGTAGACCTGCGCGGTGACGGCACACCGGTGCTCGACTACCAAGTGTCGGACTACGCCTGGGACGGCCTGCGCCGTGCGTTCCACAGCATGGCCGAGATCCAGTTCGCGGCGGGTGCCAAGTCGGTCAAGCCGCTGCACCACGACGCGCGCTACGTGAAAACCCTGGGCGAAGCCCGAACGATGATTGAGGGTTTGAACCTGGAACTGCATCGCACCTGCCTGGGCAGCGCCCATGTGATGGGCGGTTGTGCCATGGGGGAAGACCCCAAGAACGCAGTGGCCGACAGCCTGGGTCGCCATCACCAGTTGCGCAACCTGTCGATCCACGATGGCTCGCTGTTCCCCACCAGTATTGGGGCCAACCCACAATTATCCGTGTATGGATTGACGGCCCAACTGGCGACAGCATTGGCCGAACGTCTGAAAACGGCGTGAAAAAACACGCTCTATCGTGGCTTCTTCTACATAAGTTGACTTGGCCGACCGGGATGGCTGCGATACCATCCGGTTCCCCAACGGACTCCGCCAGGACGACGCGATGAACCGAGTGTTGTACCCAGGTACCTTCGACCCGATTACCAAAGGCCATGGCGACTTGGTCGAACGCGCCTCGCGCTTGTTCGACCATGTGATCATCGCGGTCGCGGCCAGCCCCAAGAAAAACCCGCTGTTTCCCCTGGAACAGCGCGTGGAGCTGGCGCGTGAGGTCACCAAGCACCTGCCCAACGTGGAAGTGGTGGGCTTTTCCACGTTGCTGGCGCACTTCGCCAAGGAGCAGAACGCCAATGTGTTCCTGCGCGGGCTGCGTGCGGTGTCGGACTTTGAATATGAATTCCAGCTGGCCAACATGAACCGCCAACTGGCGCCAGACGTAGAGAGCCTGTTCCTCACCCCGTCGGAGCGCTATTCGTTCATTTCTTCGACGTTGGTGCGTGAAATTGCCGCTTTGGGCGGGGATATCACCAAGTTCGTGCACCCAGCCGTAGCCGATGCGCTGACGCTGCGCTTCAAGAAGTAAGACCGCTCACTCGGCGCTTGCTCGCACTGCGGGCGCCAATGCGGCACAATTGCGCGCATTAGTTTTCAGATGCCCTGGCTGACAGCCCTGGCAGGAGTTTCCATGTCCCTGATCATCACCGACGATTGCATCAACTGCGACGTCTGCGAACCCGAGTGCCCGAACGCTGCCATCTCCCAAGGTGAGGAGATCTACGTGATCGACCCGAACCTGTGCACCCAGTGTGTCGGCCACTATGACGAACCCCAGTGCCAGCAGGTGTGCCCGGTGGATTGCATTCCGTTGGATGAAGCTCATCCGGAGACGGAAGAGCAGTTGATGGACAAGTACCGCAAGATTACGGGCAAGGCTTAAGGGCCTCTTCGCGAGCAAGCCCGCTCCCACAGTTGACCGAGTTCCAACATGAGAATGCGGTCGAATGTGGGAGCGGGCTTGCTCGCGAAGGCGGCATCAGCCTTCACCCAGCAATCAGCTCTGACACCTCGGGCAAAACACACTCGCCCGCTGCCCCAGCACCACATTGCGCAGCTCAGTCCCGCACACCTTGCAGCCCTCGCCGCCTCGGCCGTACACGAACAGCTCCTGCTGGAAGTACCCCGGCTGCCCGTCCCCGCCAATAAAGTCGCGCAACGTAGTGCCGCCCCGCTCGATGGCAGCGGCCAGCACGCGCTTGATCTCAATCGCCAGCTTCAAATAACGCGCCCGTGAAATCCCACCCGCCGCCCGACGCGGGTCGATACCCGCCGCAAACAACGCTTCGGTCGCGTAGATATTGCCCACGCCCACCACCACCGCGTTGTCCATGATGAAGGGCTTTACCGCCATCGACTTGCCGCGCGATAGCTGGAACAAACGCTCGCCATCGAACAGGTCCGTCAGCGGCTCCGGCCCCAGGCGCAGCAGCAGTTCGTGGTTGTGCGGGTCCTGGCTCCAGAGCATTGCGCCAAAGCGGCGTGGGTCGGTGTAGCGCAGGGCCAGGCCGGATTCGAGTTCGATGTCCACATGCTCATGCTTGAGCGCCGGCAGCCCGGCTTCCACCAGCCGCAGGTTGCCCGACATGCCCAAGTGGCTGATCAAGGTGCCCACTTCGGCATTGATCAGCAGGTACTTGGCCCGCCGCTCCACCAACACGATGCGCTGCCCGGACAGGCGCACATCGAGGTCCTCCGGGATCGGCCAGCGCAGGCGCCGTTCACGCACCACCACGCGGCTGACCCGCTGGCCTTCCAGATGGGGCGCAATGCCACGACGGGTGGTTTCGACTTCGGGTAACTCAGGCATGCGTACCTCTTGAAGGAAGGGTCAGTGGGTGCCCAGTTCGCGGATCGACAGCTTCATGCTTTCAAAGTCGTAATCCGACAGGCCCACGTAGTCCAGCACCAGCGGGCCAATGGCGTTCCACTCATGGTCCACCGACTGATTGCCCAGCACGCGGTAGGACGAGCAGATGTGCTCGGCCATTTTCAGGATCGCCAGCAGGTTTTTAAGCTGCGGGTTGCGCGACGACTCATCGCTGAATACGACCAGGGCGTTGTGGTGGTTGGCGATGGCGTCGGTCACATGCTGCGGCAGGCGCCAGGACTTGGCGGTGTAGTAGCCCACCACCGCATGGTTGGTGTTGAACGCATTGTTCTCGGTGTCGACCACGCGGCAGTCCGCGCCGGCATTGGCATAGGCCTCTTCCAGCACGGCCATGTAGTTGGGGAAGCGCTTGAGCATCAGTGGCACGCCGCAATCGTGGAACAGGCCCAGGGCATAGGCTTCGTCCACCGCCTGGGCGCCGGTGCGCTTGGCCAGTGTGAGGCAGGTCATGGCCACATCCTGGGCGGTGTCCCAGAAGCGGTTGAGGGTCACGATAGTGTCGTCGCTCATCTCGCCCTTGATCGACAAGGCGTTGATCAAGTTGATGATCGAACGGCTGCCCAACAGGTTCACCGCGCGCTGGATCGAGGCGATCTTGTTGCTCAGCCCGAAGTACGACGAGTTGACGACCTTGAGCAGCGCGCCGGACAGGCCCGGGTCCTGGGCAATCAGCCGCGCAATCACTTCCAGGTCCGGGTCGGGCATGTATTGCTCCATCTGCAGATCCACCATGATCTGCGGTTGGGGCGGCACACTGATGCCTTGCAGGGCCTGTTGGATCTGTTCGGCGGATAGCTCTTGGGACATAAGTACTTACTCTGGACTAGGGGGCGATTCTAACCCCTATGAGAACCTGACCGACACCTCAAAAACCCGATTGGAATGGGATCAAATGTGGGAGCGGGCTTGTGTGGGAGCGGGCTTGCTCGCGAAGGCGATGGGTCAGCTTGCATATGGATTGGCTGACCCACCGCTTTCGCGAGCAAGTCGAATCGTCGCACCGCCGCTCCCACATGTCCGGCGGCGCCGCCAATTCCTACACAACACGGTATACTCCCGCTCTTTTTTCCGGAGCGACGTCATGTCCCTGCCAAGCCTGCGTCTCAAAGCCAACGCCGATCGTCGTTTGCGCAACGGCCACCTGTGGGTCTACAGCAACGAAATCGACGTGGCTGCCACCCCACTTCACGGCTTCCAGGCAGGTGACCAGGCCATCCTGGAAGCGGCCGGCGGCAAGACCCTGGGCATCGTGGCCATGAGCCCGAACAACCTGATCTGCGCACGCCTGCTGTCGCGCGACATCAAGTTGCCGCTGGACAAGTCGCTGCTGGTGCACCGCCTGAACGTCGCCCTGTCCCTGCGTGATCGCCTGTTCGACAAGCCGTTCTACCGCCTGGTCTACGGCGATTCCGACCTGCTGCCGGGCCTGGTAGTCGACCGTTTCGGCGACATCCTGGTGGTGCAGATCGCCTCGGCGACCATGGAAGCCCATAAAGAAGACGTGATCGCCGCACTGACCCAAGTGCTCAAGCCAAGCGGCATTCTGTTCAAGAACGATTCCGCCGCCCGCGATGCCGAAGGCCTCAACCGCTACGTCGAGACCGTGTTCGGCCTGGTGCCGGAGTGGGTGGCGCTGGAAGAGAACGGCGTGAAATTCGAAGCCCCGGTAATCCAGGGCCAGAAAACCGGCTGGTTCTACGACCACCGCATGAACCGCGCGCGTCTGGCCCCGTATGCCAAAGGCAAACGCGTTCTGGACCTCTACAGCTACATCGGCGGCTGGGGCGTGCAAGCTGCGGCCTTCGGCGCCAGTGAAGTGTTCTGCGTCGACGCCTCCGCCTTCGCCCTCGACGGCGTGGAGCGCAACGCTGCGCTGAACGGCTTCGCCGAGAAAATGACCTGCATCGAAGGCGACGTGTTCGAAGCCTTGAAAGAACTGAAAGCCAGCGAAGAACGCTTCGACGTGATCGTCGCCGACCCACCAGCCTTCATCAAACGCAAAAAAGACATGAAAAACGGCGAAGGCGCCTACCGCCGCCTCAACGAGCAAGCCATGCGCCTGCTCAGCAAAGACGGCATCCTGGTCAGCGCTTCGTGCTCCATGCACCTGCCGGAAGACGACCTGCAAAACATCCTGCTGACCAGCGCCCGTCACCTGGACCGCAATATCCAGATGCTGGAACGCGGCGGCCAGGGCCCGGATCATCCGGTGCACCCGGCGATTGCAGAGACGCGGTATATCAAGAGCATTACGTGCCGTCTGCTGCCTAATAGCTGATTAGCACCAGCACACTTGTAGGAGCGAGCTTGCTCGCGAAGCACTCACAGGCAACGCGGGCTACCTGATAGCACTGCGTTATCGTTGACGATTTTCGCGAGCAAGCTCGCTCCTACGGTAGTGGCGCACATCAATAGGGGAAGCTACCTACGCTGCTTTTGATTGAATTCCACTTCTCGCAGACTAGTATCGGTTGCTGGTCTTGCTCCGGAAAACAAAAACAATGTCTGGGTCCACCCTTTCACGCTTCATCCTGATCACCTGCATCTCCCTGATCAGCTTCTTCCCGATCAATATCCTGCTGCCCTCCTTCCCTGCCCTGTCTGCCCACTTCGATACGCCCACCGCCGACGTCGCGCTGTCCATCAGCCTGTTCACGTTGGTCTTTGCGATTTCGCAACTGGTGGCCGGCCCACTGTCGGATAAATGGGGGCGCAAGGAAGTGTTGATCGGCTGCATCACCCTGTCGATCCTCGGGGCTATTGGTTGCGCACTGGCGCCGAACTACCTGAGCTTCCTGCTGTTTCGCAGTGCACAGGCGATGGGTTGTGGGTTCTTTGTATTGGGCCACGCACTGGTGGAAGACTTATTCGATGAGCAAGATCGCGCCCGCATCCGCCTGTATTACATGACCTTAAGCGGCTCGTTCGTGGCGCTTTCGCCACTGATCGGCTCCTGGCTGCAAACCACCTTCGACTGGCAAGGCAGCTTCTATGGCTTTGCCCTAATGGCGCTGGGCATGCTGATCCACGCGTTGTGCATCTTGCCGTCGAAGTCCGCCAGCCCACACCGCGAGCCGGTGTCGATCATCGCCACCCTCAAGGCCGTCATGCGCAATAAGCATTTCCTGCGCTACTGGTGGATCGCCGCGCTGGTCTTCACCTGCTACTTCGCCCTCATCAGCGTCACACCGCTGATCTTCATGGATGCCTTGAAGCTCTCCGAATACCAATACGCGCTGGTGCTGATGGTGTATGGCGTGGCCTACCTGCTCGGCGGCGTCGCGGCATCGTATCTGCAGAAACACATCACGCTGTCGCGGCAGATCAATATCGGCCTTGGCCTGCTAGCAATCGCCGGTGGGCTGCTGACGTTGATTGTCAGTATGGAAGCCATCACCACCGTGACCCTGCTGATTCCGATGCTGATCAGCGCGCTGGCCGTCACCCTGGTGCGACCTGCCGCGATTTCTGCAGCGATGCTGCTGTTTTCCAGCAGCGCCGGCACGGCGGCGTCGGCGGGCAACAGCATCATGTTCCTCACTGCCGCCATTAGCAGCGCGGCGCTGGCCCACGCGGGCGACTATATCTTGATGACTATCGCCTTAAGCTTCGTGGTCCTAAGCCTCTGGGGCTGGCTAACCAACGCCCGCCTCCAACGTTGACGCTTTACCTTGTAGGAGCGAGCTTGCTCGCGAAGAACTCATAGGCAACGCGGGCTACCTGAGAGCACTGCGTTATCGTTGGCGATTTTCGCGAGCAAGCTCGCTCCTACAGTGAGTTGGGACATATTCAGAAGTACTGTCTAGGCGCCAGTGAACAGTAGGTCTTCTAACGTTTCTCTTCCAATCACAGAAGAGGACGAAGGAATGTCCACCCAGCAAAACGCACATCGGCTCCGCACCGGGCGCTACTCCGAGACAGACAGGATTTACCTGCTCACCGCTGTCACCCACCAACGCCAGCCGATCTTCAAGGATTGGCGTATCGGGCGACTGGTTGTCTGCCAATTCAAAAATGCCCAGGAAGAAGGCGAAGCGACTTCTTTGGCCTGGGTGGTCATGCCAGACCATTTCCACTGGCTGGTGCAATTGCATAACGGCGATCTGCCAAGGCTGATGCGAATCACCAAGTCACGAAGTGCTCGCGCCATCAACCAGGCGAGGCGCTCTTTCGGGACTGTTTGGCAAAAAGGCTACTTTGACCAAGCACTGCGCCGAGAAGATGACATGAAAGCTATGGCCCGTTATATCGTGGCAAACCCCTTGCGAGCGGGCTTGGTGGAACATATCGGCCAATATCCGCTGTGGGACGCAAGCTGGTTGTAGGAGCGAGCTTGCTCGCGAAAAACGTATCGACGACTTGAGCTAACTGACAGCGCTGCGTCATCGTTGGCGATTTTCGCGAGCAAGCTCGCTCCTACAGGAAGACGGTGTAGAATCGGCCCTATTCATCGCCAGTCATCCCCCGGCGGGTTTATGAGCTCAAGGCCAATGCGCACGGCGATCCCGTAACGTTTGCGGCAACTTCCGGACACCAGTGCCATTTTTCGGGTGTTCCAGACGTCAATAGAAGCTCACTCCCTTTTGATACCGTTTAGCCGCCCGGAGTGCTCCAATGCCTGATTACCGCTCGAAAACATCCACCCACGGCCGCAACATGGCCGGCGCCCGCGCACTGTGGCGCGCCACGGGGATGAAGGATGACGACTTCAAGAAGCCGATCATCGCGATTGCCAACTCGTTTACCCAATTCGTACCGGGCCACGTCCACCTCAAGGACCTGGGCCAGCTGGTTGCCCGCGAGATCGAACGCGCTGGCGGCGTAGCCAAGGAATTCAACACCATCGCCGTGGACGACGGCATCGCCATGGGCCATGACGGCATGCTGTATTCCCTGCCGAGTCGCGAGATCATCGCCGACTCCGTGGAATACATGGTCAACGCCCACTGCGCCGACGCCATCGTGTGCATCTCCAACTGCGACAAGATCACCCCCGGCATGCTGATGGCCTCCCTGCGCCTGAACATCCCGGTGATCTTCGTCTCCGGCGGCCCGATGGAAGCCGGCAAGACCAAACTGGCCTCCCACGGCCTGGACCTGGTGGACGCCATGGTCATCGCCGCCGATTCCAGCGCTTCTGACGAGAAGGTCGCGGAATACGAGCGCAGCGCCTGCCCTACCTGTGGTTCGTGCTCCGGCATGTTCACCGCCAACTCGATGAACTGCCTGGTGGAAGCCCTGGGCCTGGCTTTGCCGGGCAACGGTTCCACCCTTGCCACCCACAGTGACCGCGAGCAGCTGTTCCTCAAGGCTGGCCGTACCATCGTCGAGCTGTGCAAGCGTTACTACACCGAGAACGATGAGTCGGTGTTGCCGCGCAACATCGCCAACTTCAAGGCGTTCGAAAACGCCATGACCCTGGACATCGCCATGGGCGGTTCCACCAACACCATCCTGCACTTGCTGGCCGCCGCCCAGGAAGCCGAGATGGACTTCGACCTGCGCGATATCGACCGTCTGTCCCGTCACGTACCGCAGTTGTGCAAAGTCGCGCCGAACATCCAGAAGTACCACATGGAAGACGTGCACCGTGCCGGCGGGATCTTCTCGATCCTGGGTTCCCTGGCCCGTGGCGGCTTGCTGCACACCGACCTGCCCACCGTGCACAGCAAGACGCTGGCCGAAGGCATCGCCAAATGGGACATCACCCAGACCGACGACGAAGCCGTGCACACCTTCTTCAAGGCAGGCCCCGCTGGCATCCCGACTCAGACTGCATTCAGCCAGTCGACCCGCTGGGAAACGTTGGACGATGACCGTGAAAACGGCTGCATCCGTAGCGTCGAGCACGCCTACTCCCAAGAAGGCGGCCTGGCCGTGCTGTACGGCAACATCGCCGTCGACGGCTGCGTGGTAAAAACCGCCGGTGTGGATGAGTCCATCCACGTCTTCGAAGGCCGCGCCAAGATCTACGAAAGCCAGGACAGCTCGGTGCGCGGCATCCTCGCTGACGAAGTGAAAGAAGGCGACATCGTGATCATCCGCTACGAAGGCCCCAAAGGCGGCCCGGGTATGCAGGAGATGCTGTACCCGACGTCGTACCTGAAATCCAAGGGTCTGGGCAAAGCCTGTGCACTGCTGACCGACGGTCGTTTCTCCGGCGGTACGTCGGGCTTGTCCATCGGCCACGCTTCGCCAGAAGCCGCTGCCGGTGGCGCCATCGGCCTGGTGCAGGATGGCGACAAGGTGCTGATCGACATTCCGAACCGTTCGATCAACCTGTTGATCAGCGATGAAGAACTGGCGGCACGCCGGGTTGAGCAGGACAAGAAAGGTTGGAAGCCGGTGGAGAAGCGTCCGCGCAAAGTCACCACCGCGTTGAAGGCCTACGCGTTGCTGGCCACCAGTGCCGACAAAGGTGCTGTGCGTAACAAGGCCATGCTCGACGGTCTGTAAGCTGCGCCCATAAAAATGCCCCGCCAAGTGCGGGGCATTTTTTTTGCCTGGGACATCTATCCAAAACAATGAAGATCAAATGTGGGAGCGGGCTTGCTCGCGAATGCGGTCTGTCAGTTACAGAAGTGCTGCCTGACACACCGCATTCGCGAGCAAGCCC
>NZ_QUZU01000080.1 GCF_004682055.1 Pseudomonas kairouanensis
CCCTGCGCAATTGTCCGGCGGCCAACAGCAACGCGCCGCCATTGCGCGCACCCTGGCGATGCAGCCTAAAGTCATTCTGTTCGACGAGCCCACTTCCGCCCTTGACCCGGAAATGGTTCAGGAAGTACTTAGTGTGATCCGCGCATTGGCCGAAGAAGGCCGCACCATGCTGCTGGTCACCCACGAAATGGGCTTTGCCCGCCAGGTGTCCAGCGAGGTGGTGTTCCTCCACCAGGGCCTGGTCGAAGAGCAAGGATCGCCACAGCAGGTGTTTGAAAACCCGCTTTCGGCGCGCTGCAAACAATTCATGTCCAGCAACCGCTAACGGAGCAACATGCATGCAGAACTATAAAAAATTCCTTCTGGCCGCGGCCGTCTCGATGGCGTTCAGCGCCACGGCCATGGCAGAAACCCTGAAAATGGGGATCGAAGCGGCCTACCCGCCCTTCAACAATAAAGACGCCAGCGGCAACGTGGTCGGCTTTGACAAAGACATCGGCGACGCCCTGTGCGCCAAGATGAAAGTCGAGAAGTGCGAAGTGTATGTGTCCGACTGGGACGGCATCATTCCGGCCTTGAACGCCAAGAAGTTCGACTTCCTGGTGTCCTCGCTGTCGATCACCGACGAACGCAAGCAGGCCGTCGATTTCACCGACCCGTACTACTCCAACAAGCTGCAGTTCATCGCCCCTAAAGCTACCGCCGACTTCAAGACCGACGCAGGCTACTTGAAGGGCAAAGTCATCGGTGCACAACGCGCAACGCTGGCCGCTACCTACCTGGAAGACAAGCTGTCGGATACCGAAGCCAAGCTCTACGACACCCAGGAAAACGCCTACCTCGACCTGACGTCCGGGCGTCTGGACGGCATCCTGGCCGACAAATACGTGCAGTACGAATGGCTCAAGAGCAAAGACGGTTCGGCCTACGAGTTCAAAGGCGACCCGGTTGTAGAAAGCGACAAGATCGGTATCGCCGTACGCAAGGGCGACCCACTGCGCGAGCGCCTGAACAAAGCCCTGGCTGAAATCAAGGCAGACGGCACCTACAAGAAGATCAACGACAAGTACTTCCCTTTCAGCATCGAATGATCTGAACGGTATGCCCGGCGCGCTCACTTGAGCGCGTCGGCTTTTAGCAATGCCTGCCGCGATATGAAAACACCATGAATTTCGATCTCTACGGATTCGGCCCCGCGCTCGCCGCTGGCGCGCTGATGACCGTCAAACTGGCGCTCACGGCTTTATGCCTGGGGCTGGTGCTCGGCCTGGCCGGCGCCCTGGCCAAGACTTCCCCGTACAAGCCGTTGCAATGGCTTGGCGGCGCTTACTCGACCATTGTTCGCGGTGTGCCGGAGCTGCTGTGGGTGTTGCTGATTTACTTCGGCACCATCAACGCAATACGCGCACTGGGTGAACTGTTCGGCATCCCCGACCTGTCCCTCAGCGCCTTTGCCGCTGGCGTGATCGCGCTGGGATTGTGCTTCGGCGCCTACGCCACGGAAGTGCTGCGTGGTGCAATCATCTCCATCCCCAAAGGCCATCGTGAAGCGGGCGTGGCGCTAGGCCTGTCGAAGTTTCGCATCTTTACTCGCCTGATCATGCCGCAGATGTGGCGCATCGCCCTGCCGGGGTTGGGCAACCTGTTCCTGATCCTGATGAAAGACACCGCACTGGTCACGGTCATCGGCCTAGAAGAAATCATGCGCCATGCGCAGATCGCCGTAACCGTGACCAAACAGCCTTTCACCTTCTTTATGGTCGCTGCGCTCATTTATTTGAGCCTGACCTCACTGTCGATGGTGGTCATGCATTACCTGGAAAAACGCGCCGCCCGCGGCTTCGTGAGGACGACGTAATGGAATGGGAAGTCATCATCAAGTGGCTGCCAAAGTTTATTCAGGGCGCCATCCTGACCCTGGAGCTGGTAAGCATCGCCGTGATTCTCGGGCTGATACTGGCCATCCCGCTGGGTATCGCGCGCTCGTCCAAGCGCCTGTATGTGCGCGCCCTGCCCTATGCCTACATCTTTTTCTTTCGCGGCACGCCGCTGCTGGTGCAGTTGTTCCTGGTCTATTACGGCCTGGCTCAATTCGAAAGCATCCGCTCAAGTTTCATGTGGACGTACCTGCGCGATCCGTTCTGGTGTGCCACCGCCACCATGACGCTGCACACCGCCGCCTATATCGCCGAGATTCTGCGTGGCGCCATCCAGGCCATTCCACCTGGGGAAATCGAAGCGGCCCGAGCGCTGGGCATGTCCAGGCCCAAGACGCTGTTCTACATCATCCTCCCAAGGGCCGCGCGCATCGGGCTGCCGGCCTATAGCAACGAAGTCATCCTGATGCTCAAGGCCAGCTCACTGGCGAGCACCGTGACTCTGCTTGAACTGACTGGCATGGCCAGGACGATCATCGCGCGCAACTACCTGACGGTGGAGATGTTCTTCACCGCCGGCGTGTTCTACCTGTTGATCTCCTACCTGCTGGTGCGCGGCTTCAAACTGTTGGAACGCTGGCTGCGCGTCGATGCTTGCCAGGGACGTTGAGGCACGCTTCCAGGCGCTGGATGCCTTCCTGATCGAGCACCAAGGGCTGTGGAAACCACGGCCCTTTACCCATCGCCAACTCGCCTGGGAAACCCAACACCCCGACCTCGCCCAATGGCTGCGCCAACGCTCGCTGGCCGACGCCGACAATAGCCACAACCACCCCCACGACCTGCCCGCCCCCGCGCCCTTTCCACAGCTTGCTGCGCAAGCGCGCCAGCTCAGTGCTGTGGATAAATTACCGACCCAACCCTTGCCTTGTGCGCCCTCGCGCTTGAACGTCGATGTACCTGGCCGCAAGTGGCAACAGATCGAAGCCTTCGGCGCCGCGTTGCAGTTTGCCCATACGCCAAGACACTGGTTGGACTGGTGCGCTGGCAAAGGCCACCTGGGCCGCCGACTACTGCAAACCGGCCAACAACTCACCTGCCTGGAATACGACCCGGCGCTGATCGCCACCGGCCAAGCCCTGAGTGATCACCACGGTTTACCCGTAACCCATCGTCTGCAAGACGTGATGGCCGACGTCTCCCTGGGGCCCGAACACACACCCGTCGCCCTGCACGCCTGCGGCGACCTGCATGTACGCCTGCTGCAACTGGCCGCCGCCGTCGGCTGCAAACAGTTGGCGTTGGCACCCTGCTGCTACAACCGCATCAGCGCCGACGCCTACCAACCGCTGTCCCAAGCCGGCCGCGCGTCGACCCTACAATTAACGGTGGATGACCTTGGCCTGCCACTGAGCGAAACCGTCACCGCCGGCAATCGAGTGCGCCTGCAACGGGACATCTCCATGGCACGGCGCCTGGGTTTTGACCAGCTACAACGCCAGCTGCGGGGTTGCGACGAATACCTGCCCACACCCTCCCTGTCCGCCAGTTGGCTGGACAAGCCTTTCGCGGCCTACTGCCAGGAACTGGCGAATCTGAAGGGGTTATCCACAGGCGAGCAGGATTGGGTAGCACTGGAGGCGTACGGCTGGCATCGCCTGGCGCAGGTCAGGAACCTGGAATTGCTGCGTGGTCTGTTTCGGCGCCCGTTGGAGCTGTGGCTGGTGCTGGATCGGGCATTGTTTCTGCGCGAGAACGGCTACAAGGTCGAGGTGGGCAGCTTTTGCGAAACGGCGTTGACGCCGCGCAACTTGATGGTGCTTGCCCAGCGCGATTAAGGGGCAAGATTGTCGCAGGCCAGCCTGTGGATAACTCTGTTGATGAAATCTTTTCAGCACCTGTCGCTATCAGCGCTACAAGCGGAAAGCGGCATTGATCATTTTTTGTACAGAACGATAAAAAGCCGGTAAAACAGGCAGTTGCGACAGGATGAGAACCGCTCCACAAAATGGCTGTTGGGTAACCACTGCAACCAACCGATTGTGCATAAGCATCTGGCGTTTAGCCTATAACGCCGCTGCGACGCGCACGCTTCGGGCTGCGCGTAACAACCGACACAACTCATTAATGTCGTCGTTGGCCGAGCTTGCGGCGAGGTTATCCAGCGGGTCAGTGCTAAAGGCCAGCGCTTCGCTGATCGATGGGTCGCGATGGACGATCTCAAGCAGGTTCTCACTTAAGCGCTGCTTGAAGGCATCCACCATGTCGAGGCTGAAGGCCGAATGCTCATCCAACTGATTGATCACGAAATGACAACGCGGTGCACGCTCACGCGCCAAATAAGGGGCGAGCAATGCCTCCATCTGATCCAACGTGCCAAGGCAGGCGGCGTCCGACTGAACCACCACCAGCACATGGTCGGCCAGGTTCAATGCCTGGTGCAGATAAACGTTATTGCCGGCGGGCGTGTCGATAATCACGGTGTGGCGTTCGCTTAAACCAAGCGCCCGTAGGTGCTGTGCCAGCCAATGGGGTTCCCGGCTCATCCAGCGCTGCAGGTTTTCTTGTTGCTGAATATCAATATCGCCAAAGGGCATCACCTGGCACCCGGCGAAACCGGGTTGCAGCAGGGTCTCCCATTTCACATTGATCAGGCTGCCCCGGCCTATGCCAAGCAGCTGCTGATCTACACCGAAGTGTTGGCGCAGCGCATTCTGCGGGTCCAGGTCCAACGCCACCACGGGCTCGCCGAGACGCTGCAAACCGCTGCTCAAGGCTGTCACCAGCGTGCTGCGGCCCACGCCTCCATTGATTGACACCACAGCCACCACCGTCGGGCGGGGGGCGTTCGCGTCATAAGGCTGGGATTGCTCATTGGGGTAAGGCGCATTGGCGCTAAAGCGCGAGCCGTCCTTCATATTGACGCGAGTGCCATCATCGAACGGGATGGTGCCGAAGAAGTGCAACCGCGCATTTCGCCCTTTGGGGTCGCGGGAAACGCCCTTGCCAAAGAGGGCGAACAGATCGTCAGTACGGCTCATGGCCGAAGCTCCTTCACGGCGCGTTAAAGACGTGGGAGGTCGGTAAGAAAACTAGATTCACCGAAGTCTTTTTGTAAGCGCTTTCGTGGAGCCATTCTGTGTCAGCCACGGGCGAGTGTCATTATTTTGGTGATATTTTGATCAGTATTTCGGACGAGCGGAATTTAGCCAATTTACTGACGCACCCTTACCACAAAAAGCGTCAAAGTGCTTTCACCGTGCCATTGTTTTTTACCCTCTATCACCGCACCATTGCCGCACCTTCAATGCTGCAAGCTTGGGTAATCGCAGTGGCGATACGCTTTAAACTCCCTCGGATTCTCTACGGTTTTGCCATCGCGTTGGTGCTAGGTGGCGGGCTGTTGGGCGATTTGCTTGCCGATTGGGATTTCAGCCAGATCAGCCGCCGCGCCGAATCGCTCTATGGACCGCTGGGTGCCGGACGCCAACGCATCGATGCCTGGCAGCAACTGTTGTCGACGCAGCGCCAGATCGGCGAGCTTGAGCAACTCAAAGTGGTCAATCTGTTCTTCAACCGACAGATGAAATACCAAGAAGATATCGACCTGTGGCATGAGGTCGATTACTGGGCAACGCCTATTCAATCCCTGTGGAAAGGCGCCGGCGACTGTGAAGACTACGCCATCGCCAAATACTTCAGCCTGCGCCATCTCGGCATCCCGGCGGACAAGCTGCGCATCACCTATGTAAAGGCCCTGCGCCAGAACCGCGCGCACATGGTGCTGACCTACTATTCCAGCCCCGAAGCCATGCCCCTGGTGCTCGACAGCCTGATGGACCCGATTTTGCCCGCCAGCCAGCGTACCGACCTGCTGCCGGTGTACGCCTTCAACGGTGAAGGCCTGTGGCTGACTGGCGCGGCGGGCAACAAGAAAGTCGGTGATACCAAGCGCCTGTCACGGTGGCAGGATGTGTTGAAAAAAATGACCGCCGAAGGGTTTCCGGCCAGTTCGGATAATTAACAGGAGCAACGATGTCACTGTTCAAACAATTGCTGATCGCTATCTGTGTGTTCCTGGTGGTCGCCTTCAGCGGTAGCTTTGTGGTCAGCCTGGAAAGCTCGCGCACCCAGTACGTCAACCAGTTGCGCTCCCACGCCCAGGACGCCGCCACCGCGCTGGCGCTGTCGTTGACCCCGAACATTGATGACCCGGCGATGACCGAGCTGATGGTCAGCTCGATCTTCGACAGCGGCTACTACGCCAGCATCCGCGTGATCGACCTGAGCAATGACCAGGTGCTGGTGGAACGTGCCGCCGAACCTGACGCCAGTGGCGTACCGGCCTGGTTTGTGAAGATGATCGGCCTCGCGCCAGCGGGCGGAGACGCCATCGTCAGCCGTGGCTGGCAGCAGGCGGCACGGGTGGAGGTGGTGAGCCATCCGATGTTTGCCATCGCCAAGCTGTGGCAGAGCGCTTTGGGCAGCCTGGGCTGGCTGCTGCTGTGCGGTGCAGCGAGTGCGGTGCTGGGTGCCCTGTTGCTGCGCCGTCAGCTCAAACCGTTGGACTATATGGTCGAGCAGTCCCACGCCATCGCCCGCCGCGAGTTCCTGAGCCTGCCCGACCTGCCGCGCACCCCGGAACTGCGCCGCGTCGTGCAGGCCATGAACCAGATGGTAGAGAAGCTCAAGGCGTTGTTCCACGAGCAGACCGAACGCAGCGAGAAGCTGCGCGTAGAGTCTTACCAGGACAGCCTGACCGGGCTGGCCAACCGTCGCTATTTCGAGATGCAGCTCAGCTCCCGGGTCAGCAACCTGGAGGAGGACAGCTCCGGTTACCTGCTGATCTTGCGCGTCAACGACCTGGCCGGCCTCAACCAGCGCCTCGGCGGGCAGCGCACCGACCAATTGCTGCAAGCCGTCAGCCAGCAACTGGTGCGCACCTGCGCCAAATACCCGGAAACCCACAACCTGATCACCCGCAGCCGTGGCGGCGAGTTCGCGGTGCTCGCACCGGGCCTGGTGCGTGACGAAGCGCTGCAACTGGCCCAGGAACTGGAAGCCACCCTGCAAAGCCTTTACGAAACCGGCGCCACCGATATGCCTACCGTGGCCTACATCGGCCTGGCCCCCTACAACCCCGGCGACGCCTCGGCAGACTTGCTGAAGCTGGCCGACCAGGCCCTGGCCCAGGCAGAAGCCGGCAGCGGCCAGAGCTGGGTCTGCCTGGAGCAACACACCCAGGCCAATGTCAGCGATGACCCACACAGTTGGCACAACCTGCTCGATACCGCCCTGACCCAAGGTCGCTTCCGCTTGTTCTTCCAACCGGTGGTCAGCAGCAACGACACCCAGCAGGTGCTGCACTACAAAGTGCTGTCGCGCCTGCTCGACAACCAGGACCAGACCATCGCCGCCGGCCACTTCCTGCCATGGCTGGAACGCTTCGGCTGGACCGCGCGCCTGGACCAACTGATGCTGGACCTGGTGATCAAGCAGTTGGCCCAGCACAACCAGTCAGTGGCACTGAACCTCTCCGCCGCCACCTTGAACGACCCGCAAGCCTTGGAGCATATCTTCGAACGCCTGGCCCAGCACCCCGCCCTGGGGTCGCGCCTGATCCTGGAAATCGGCGAAGAACAAGTGCCCGAGCAAACCCAGCTTGAACTGATGATCCGGCGCATGCGCAGCCTGGGGTTCAGCCTGGGCCTGCAACGTTTCGGCGGGCGCTTCAGCATGATCGGCAACCTGGCACACCTGGGCCTGGCTTATCTGAAAATCGACGGCAGCTACATCCGCGCCATCGACCAGGAAAGCCACAAACGTATCTTTATCGAAGCGATCCAGCGGGCCGCCCACAGCATTGACCTGCCGCTGATTGCCGAGCGTGTGGAAACCGAGGGGGAGTTGCGGGTGATCCGCGAAATGGGCGTAGAAGGGGTGCAAGGCCAACTGGTGGGTGAACCGGCGCCCTGGCAGTAAAACGCGCCTCCTTGACGCACAGACCGTGAAGGAGGTGTACCCGGTTCAGATCAAACCGGTTTCATCGTCATTGATCAGCTCGCTCAAGCCACCCAGTGCCGCCCGCGCCTGAGTACGCTCCAGAAACTTGGCCTGTGCCGCTGGCGGCAAGTCGGTGATGCGAATCACACCCTTGGCCGTCAGCACCTGGATCAAGTCGTCCAGTACGCGGATCATCTCAAGGTCACTGCTCTTGAGCTGCTTGAGGCTGGTTTCGATCTCGTCCCCGCCGAACCATGCCTGGATCTCATGGTGGTCGGCCGGTAGCGTCTCGGTAGCTTCCGCAAAGGCCTGCGCCTCGACGCGCACCAAAGCGTTGTTGTGATCGCGTTGCACGTAGAACATCAGCGTTCTCCCAATAAAAAATCCCTGCAGGCGCCGCGCACGACGCCCACAGAGATTACACATTTTTTCCCAACCCGGATGCCAAAGGGGCGTCAATCCCGAAAGATTGACGCCCCAGTGGATCAGTCGTGGTGCTTGACGGTGAGGTCGCCACCGGCGATCAGGCTGTTGATCGCGGTGCTGCCATTGCCCCAGTTGGCGCCATCGACCTTGATGGTGACATCGGCCGTACCGCCATTGGTGGTGAACGAACCGCTGCTGCTCACGCTCAGTGTCGAGTTGCCCGAGGAGTCGGTGGTCAGCTTCAGGTACTTGTCCAAGTTGCTGTCGGTATTGCCTTGCAGCAAATCAGACAGGTCCAGCTTGTCGCCTTCGCTGTGCTTGAAGTCCGTGATCTGATCAAAGCCACCGTTGGTGTTGGTATCGCCTTTGAGCCACACGAAGGTATCGGCACCCGAGCCGCCGGTAAGGATGTCGTTACCCTTGCCGCCCACCAGGATGTCGTTGCCCGCGCCGCCATTGAGCGTGTCATTACCACCTTGGCCGAACAAGATGTCGTTGCCGGCGTTGCCGATCAACGTATCGGCGCCATCGCTGGTGCCGTAGATGTTCGACGCGTTGGCCAAGGCACCCACGTCCTGTACGTGCTCGGAGACGTACTGGTGCAGGGTGCGGTCATCGACCTGGTCGACGGTGATGGACAGCTTCTCGGCGGCGAACGCCTTGAGTGCAGCGCTGCCCTCCTGACCTTTGTAGCTGATCAGGTCACCGAAGATGATGTCGTTGCCCGAACCACCGTAGAGCTTGTCCGCGCCAGCGTCGGCGGTGTGACCGGTAATGGCATCCGCCAGCTTGGCGGTGTCGATCGCGGCGACCGTCTTGTCGGTATCGAAATACTTCTGAAGCATGTCGGTATCGATATTGCTGCCCAGCCCGATCGCTTGCACCTCGACCTTGCCCGTGACCGCATTGGTCAGCGCAGTGTAGGCGGTCTTCGCGTTCTCCAGCGCGTAGTCGTACCAGTAGGAGTTGCTGGCATAACCCGAGACGTTGAAACCACCCTTGCCGTCGGACACGACATAACCTTCAAAGGTCTGGGTGCCATTCGAGCTGTACGAGTAGACCTTGCCATCCTTGTCGACAATGACCTGCGTCTTGCCGTAGATCGTGGCGGTGAGCTCGGTGGTCTGGCCCAGGGTGTAGGTATTGCCGTTGACCTTGCCATCAAAGGTGATGTTTGTGCTATTGCGGCCGCCGGTCGCACCCAGGCCGGGGTTGTCGTACACCACGTTGTACACGTTTGGCGCACCGTCAGTGATGAAGTACGTCAGGTTTTTTGCACTGGTGTTGCTGGTGGCTTCAGAGCCCTTGAACCATGCGGTGGCTGCGTTGAAGGCATCCTGGTAGTTGGTCAGCTCGTTCGAGTTGGAGGCCATGTTGTTCAGCACTGCCTGCAACGCATCTTTGGCAGCCGCCTGGTCGGCCAGGTTCACCGACACCTGCGATTCAACCTTGGTATCGAAGTCGATCAGCAGCACTTTCACCACGCCCGAACCCTTCGCGTTGGCATTGGCGATCAAGGTATCGAAGATCGTTGAGAGCTGGGTCTTGATCGAGTTCATCGCGCTGTCCCCAATGCTGCCCGAGGTGTCGACGATAAACGCGATGTTGTAGTTGGTACCTGGCGTGGTGATACCGCCTTTGTCCCCGATCACGATGTTGTTGGCCGTGCTGGAGCCCAAGTCGATGGTATCGACAGCCGCGCCACCTTCCACCACAGGGGTGTAGGTCTGGGCTTTAACGGTGATGGTGCTGGTGGCCACCGACGAACTCAAGCTGTCGGCGCCGGCATTGTCTTTCACCGAGATATCGATGAGACGGTCGCCGGTGGCCGGGTACTTGCTGGTGCTGGAATACTGGAACGACTCAAGCAGCGCCTTGTACGTCGCCGAATCCGCAGTGCCCGAAAGCGTCAGGGTGATCTTGCCGCTGGTGTCAGTCCCCGCGCTGGTCACAGTGATGCCTTTGTACGTACCGCCCACCGTCACCAGGCTGGAGGTGAGCTGGTCACCTGTGCTGGCGTTTTTCAGGGTGATGGTCGCACTTTGCATCTGGGTGCTGTCGGCATCGGCGATGGCCACGCTGCCGGTGATCGCAACACCCGTGGCGGCGCGTTCGGTGTACGAGCCGTTGTAGCCGGTGGCGACAGCGCCATCGGCGGTGCTGAGGTCCAGGGTCGGCGCGTCGTTGACCGGGGTGATCACGATGCTCACCTTGCCGGTCGACGTTACCGTTTCTCCGGTGCTCACCTCGGTGGTCGTCGCCTTCACGGTCAGGTCGAAGCTGGTGGTGGAGTCCTTGAATGGTTTAACGGTCAGGGTGCCCAGGTTCCAGTTGGTGACATCGTAAAGCGCAGTCGTACCGGTCGATGTGTAGCTATGGCCGGTGACGCCATCCGTAATCACGGTGCCTGCCGGCATGCCACTGATTTCGACCTTGTGCGTCTCCGAACCGTCATTGTCGTAGAACGTGGCGGTAATCGGGCTGACCTTGATAACCGTGTCTTCCAGGCCGCTGTTGTAGACGTAGCCGGTGTAATAGCCTTCGCCATTGACCACATGGCTCTCGCCCAGCACCGCACCGGCGGCTTTCAGCGCCTCGATGCTGGTGTAGGTCTGGATGCCGCTGCTGCCCAACGACACCGAAGGGGCGTTGTTGATCGACACATTGACGTTGTAGTTACCCGCGCCGGCCTGGTTGTAGTGGTAAATGTCGAGGGTGTAGTAACCCGACTCGCTTGGCGTGTAGGCCGTCCCGCTGATCGCGCTGCCGCTGCTCCAGGTTTCGGTCGCCACCAGCTTGCCGCCCACGGTGATTGCCAGGCTGTCGTCGGCCGTACCGGTGAAGGTGTAGGTCTTGCCGGCTTCCAGGTAGATCAGGCCCGAGACCTTGGTCGCGGTGGTTGCCACCACATTGTCGTTGCTCACGGTGTGAACAACGCCCGTGGAGGCAGCGCTGGCGGCGGTTTTGGCGTCGATGACGCTGATCAGATCACTGGATTTGACCACGCCATTACCGTTGGTGCCCAACGCGGTAGGCAGGTTGCCGCCGGTCCAGGTTTGGATCGTCAGGCCCTGCGCTGCGGCGCCGGCTTGGCTCACGGTCAACACCGCTGCATCCGCCACCGGGTGGATATCCACGGTGATGGTTTTGGTGGCGCTGTTGGAGTTGCCGTCGGTCGCCTGGAACTTCAGCTCGGCGTAGTCGCTTTGCTTGTTACCCACGCCCGTGCTCGTGAAGCTGTTGTCGCCCGATTCGTTGGCTGTTGGCTTGAAGCGCACGTTTTGGCTGTCAAAGTCAGCCTGGCTGAACCCCTTGCCAGCCGAAGTGGCGGTGGCCAGATCTGCGCTGGTGAGTGTGACCCACACGCCGTTGACCTTGTACTCGATCGAACCGGCAACAGGCAGGCTGGTGAACACCACTTTCGGCGTGGAGTCCACGTCATTGACGCCGAAGGTCGACCATTGCAGCACGATCGGGGTGTCTTCGTTACCGTCGATGGAACCGTTGGTGGCTGTCGGTGCGTCGTTGACCGCCACGATGTTCACGTTCAGCGTACTGCTGGAGCCGGTGTTGGTGGTGTAGCCGATTTGCGGTACGTCACCGTTGAAGTCTTTGACCGGCGTGAAGGTATAAGCACCGTTGGCCGCGATGGTGATGGTGCCCACGTTGGCGATGGTTACAGTTGCACCCGCAGCGTAGCTGGTCGCACCGACCTGGAAGCTGGCAACGCTCAGCGCGCTATCAACGTCAGTGTCGTTGCTCAGCACGTTGCCCGTGGCCGCGTGGTCTTCCAAGGCACTGCCGCTGTCGGCACGCAGGATGCTTGGGTCGTCCACTGCCGAGATGTTCACGTTCAGCGTGCTGCTGGAGCCGGTGTTGGTGGTGTAGCTGATTTGCGGCACCGCACCGTTGAAGTCCTGCACCGGCGTGAAGGTGTAGGCGCCATTCGCCGCGATGGTGATGGTACCCACGTTGGCGATGATGGCGGTTGCACCCGCAGCGTAGCTGTTCGCGCCGACCTGGAAGCTGGCGACGGTCAGCACGTTGTCGACGTCTACATCGTTGGTCAACACGTTGCCGGTGGCCGCGTGGTCTTCCTGGGCGCTGCCGGTGTCGGCTTGCAGGATACTTGGGTCGTCCACTGCCGAGATGTTCACGTTCAGCGTGCTGCTGGAGCCGGTGTTGGTGGTGTAGCCGATTTGCGGTACCGCGCCGTTGAAGTCCTGCACAGGCGTGAAGGTGTACGCGCCATTCGCCGCGATGGTGATGGTACCCACGTTGGCGATGATGGCGGTTGCACCCGCAGCGTAGCTGTTCGCGCCGACCTGGAAGCTGGCAACGCTCAGCGCGCTATCAACGTCAGTGTCGTTGCTCAGCACGTTGCCCGTGGCCGCGTGGTCTTCCTGGGCGCTGCCAGTGTCGGCACGCAGGATGCTTGGGTCGTCCACTGCCGAGATGTTCACGTTCAGTGTGCTGCTGGAACCGGTGTTGGTGGTGTAGCCGATTTGCGGGACCGCACCGTTGAAATCCTGCACTGGTGTGAAGGTGTAGGCGCCATTCGCCGCGATAGTGATGGTACCCACGTTGGCGATTATGGCGGTTGCACCCGCAGCGTAGCTGTTCGCGCCGACCTGGAAGCTGGCGACGGTCAGTACGTTGTCGACGTCCACATCGTTGGTCAACACGTTGCCAGTGGCAACGTGATCTTCCTCAGCGCTGCCGTTGTCAGCGACCAGAACACTTGCGTCATCAACAGGCGAGATGCTCACGTCCAGCGTGCTGCTCGACCCAGTGTTGGTGATGTAGCCGATTTGCGGCACGTCACCATTGAAGTCTTTAACTGGCGTGAAAGCGTACGCGCCATCAGCACCGATTGTGATGCTACCAACACCCGC
>NZ_QUZU01000081.1 GCF_004682055.1 Pseudomonas kairouanensis
GTAGACTGGCGCGGTGGATCAGCGTGGCGAGCAGCATGGGGCGACCTCGGTATTTTTATCAGGCGCTTAGTTCGCCATTGTTCCGGGGGCTTGTGCAACCCCCTGGCACATCCCGGCGCAACACAGGCTATGCTCCATTCGCTTAATGTCCGTCAAAAGGAAAAGGGCCCCGACATGCGCATTCTCATTACCGGTGGCGCCGGTTTTATCGGTTCTGCTCTGGTACGTCACCTGATCCAGCACACCGAGCATGAAGTGCTCAACCTCGACAAACTCACTTACGCTGGCAACCTGGAATCACTGAGTAGCATCGCCTCCAACAGCCGCTACGAGTTCGTCCAGGCCGACATCATCGACCAGCCCACCGTCAGCGCGGTGCTGGCCCGTTTCGAGCCCCAGGCGATCATGCACCTGGCGGCCGAGTCCCATGTGGACCGCTCCATCGACGGCCCGTCGGACTTTATCCAGACCAATATCGTCGGTACCTACAGCCTGCTGGAAGCCGCCCGTGGCTACTGGCAAAACCTCGCCGAGCCTGAAAAACGCGCGTTCCGCTTCCACCATATTTCCACCGACGAGGTGTACGGCGACCTGCACGGCGTCGACGATCTGTTCACCGAAACCACGCCCTACGCCCCCAGTTCGCCCTACTCCGCGAGCAAGGCCGCGTCCGACCACCTTGTGCGCGCATGGCAGCGCACCTACGGCCTGCCGGTGTTGCTCACCAATTGCTCGAACAATTACGGGCCGTTCCACTTTCCCGAAAAACTCATCCCGCTGGTGATCCTCAACGCCCTCGCGGGCAAGCCATTGCCTGTCTATGGTGATGGTTTGCAGGTGCGCGACTGGCTGTTTGTCGAAGATCACGCCCGTGCACTGTTCAAGGTGGTGACCGAGGGCGTGGTGGGTGAGACCTACAACATCGGCGGCCACAACGAGCAAAAGAACATTGATGTGGTGCGCAACATCTGCGCGCTGCTGGAAGAACTGGCACCGCAGCATCCAGCAGGCGTGGCGAAGTACAGCGACCTGATTACCTTCGTCAAAGACCGCCCCGGCCATGATCTACGCTATGCCATCGACGCCAGCAAGATCGAACGGGAACTGGGCTGGGTGCCCGCTGAAACCTTTGAAACAGGCTTACGCAAAACCGTGCAGTGGTACCTCGATAACCTGGACTGGTGCCGCAGGGTGCAGGACGGCAGTTATCAGGGCCAACGATTGGGCAACACCGACATGAGGGATCTGATCGCATGATGAAAGGCATCGTATTGGCCGGCGGCTCCGGCACACGTCTGCACCCCATCACGCTGGGTGTGTCCAAGCAACTGCTGCCGGTGTATGACAAGCCGATGATCTACTACCCGATCTCGGTGCTGATGTTGGCCGGCATCAAGGAGATTTTGGTGATCTCCACCCCGGCGGACCTGCCCCAATACCGCAACCTGCTGGGGGATGGCAGCCAGTTTGGCGTCACCTTCAGCTACGCCGAACAACCCAAGCCGGACGGGCTGGCGCAGGCCTTCTTGATTGGCGAAACATTCATCGGCAGCGACCCGGTTTGCCTGATTCTGGGCGATAACATTTTCCATGGCCAAAGCTTCAGCGCGCAGTTGCATGCAGCGGTGGAACGCGGCAAAGGCGCCACGGTGTTCGGCTATTGGGTCAGAGACCCGGAACGCTTCGGCGTGATCGACTTCGACAGCGAAGGCCGCGCCCTGTCCATCGAAGAAAAACCGGCGGTGCCCAAGTCCAGCTATGCGGTCACCGGCCTGTATTTTTACGACAACGATGTGATCAAGATCGCCAAAGCAGTAAAACCTTCCGCCCGTGGCGAGCTGGAAATCACCGATGTGAACAACGCCTACCTGCACCGGGGTGACCTGCATGTGGAGCGCTTCGGCCGTGGCTTCGCCTGGCTAGACACCGGCACCCACGACAGCCTGCTGGACGCCTCGCAGTACGTGCAGACCATCGAGCGCCGCCAAGGGCTGAAAGTGGCGTGCCTGGAAGAGATCGCCTACGGCAATGGCTGGATCGACCGCGCGCACTTGCTCGAACGCGCCAAGTATTTCGGCAAGACCGGCTACGGCCAGTACCTCTACTCCCTGGCCGGAGACAAGCAGTGAACGTCATCGAAACCGCACTGCCCGGCGTGCTGATCCTCGAACCCAAGGTGTTCGGTGACGAGCGCGGGTTTTTCTATGAGAGCTTCAACGCCCGCGTATTTGAAGAGGCCACCGGGCTCAAGCGCCAGTTCGTGCAGGACAACCACTCACGCTCGCAACAAGGCGTGCTGCGCGGCCTGCATTACCAGCTGGAACACACCCAGGGCAAATTGGTGCGGGTTATCGCAGGCGAAGTGCTGGATGTGGCCGTGGATATCCGCCGCAGCTCGCCGAACTTCGGTCGCTGGGTGGGCGTGCGCCTGTCGGCGCAGAACCATCGTCAATTATGGGTGCCAGAGGGCTTTGCCCATGGCTTCGTGGTGCTCAGCGACCATGCCGAGTTCCTGTACAAGACCACCGATTACTACCAGCCGAGCGCTGAGCGCACCCTCCTGTGGAATGACCCGACGCTGGCCATCGACTGGCAACTGACCGAGGCGCCGCAACTGTCCGCCAAGGATCAGGCGGGCAAACTGTTGATGGAAGCCGACCTGTTCCCATGAAGATCCTGATCACCGGCCAGCACGGCCAAGTCTCCCAGGCCCTGCAGCTGCACCTTCGTGACTTGGGCGAGCTGATCATCCTGGGCCGCGAGCAACTCGACCTGGCAAACGCTGACCAGATCCGCCAACAAATCCGTGCCCAGCGCCCCGACCTGATCATCAACGCCGCCGCCCACACCGCCGTGGACCTGGCCGAAAGCGAGCCGGATGCAGCATTCGCCATCAACGCCATCGCCCCCGGCATCCTCGCCGAAGAGGCCAAGGCCCTGGGCGTCCCGCTGATCCACTATTCAACCGACTACGTGTTCGACGGCAGCAAGCCCGTGCCCTACACCGAAAACGATACACCCAACCCACTGGGCATCTACGGCCAGAGCAAGCTGGCGGGCGAGCAGGCGATTGCAGCGGTGGGCGGCGACTACCTGATCCTGCGTACCAGTTGGGTCTACTCCAACCACGGCAAGAACTTCCTGCTGACCATGCAACGCCTGTTGCAGGAGAAACCGCAGCTGCGCATCGTCGCCGACCAGATCGGAGCACCGACCTGGGCCGGGACCATCGCCGCCAGCACCCGCGCGCTGATCGAGCGTTGGCAGGCCGGCAAGCCTGGGCAATGGGGGACCTATCACCTGACAGCCCTGGGCGAGACCTCCTGGTTCGGCTTTGCCCAGGCCATTGGCGAACACCTGCGCGCCCAAGGCAAGGCCTGCGCCGAGCTGGAGGCCATCCCGTCCAGTGCCTATCCCACGCCCGCCCAGCGCCCGCTGAACTCGCGCCTCGATTGCAGCCGCCTGCAACAGCAATGGCACGTCACCCAGCCGCAGTGGCAAGACGCATTGCGCGAGTGTCTTGCACAGCAGCACTAGGCATAATGCGCCTGTACCCACAGGCGCCCGACTCCCATGACTCCAACCCTCCCGCGAAGACCCCGCTGGCGCAGCCTCGCCCTATTGGCACTGTGCCTGGCGCCGCTGCTGTGGCCGCTGGAACACTTGGCCGAGCGCTATTACCGCAGCGAACTGGCCGGGCAAAACCGCCAGACCCTCGACCTCTACGTTGCCAACCTGCTGGGCACCCTGCACCGCTATGAAGTGCTGCCGCAGATCCTGGGCGACCTGCCTGCCCTGCGCACCGCGCTGGATGCCCCCGGCGTGAGCACCAACCTGGTCAACGCCAACCTGCTGCTCAAGGACGTCGCTGCCCAGGCCGGGGTAGAAGTGATGTACCTGATGGACACCACCGGCAAGACGCTGGCCGCGTCCAATTGGGATAAACAGGACAGCTTTGTCGGGCGCAATTTCTCGTTCCGGCCGTATTTCAGCGAAGCTATGGATGGGCGCCTGGGGCGGTTTTTCGGCCTGGGCACCACCTCGGCCAAGCGTGGCTACTTCTTCGCCGCCGCCGTGCGTGATGGCGACACCATCATTGGTGTGCTGGTGGTCAAGGTCGACCTGGACCACACCGAAAGCCTGTGGGGCAACACCCCCGAACAACTGCTGGTCACCGACCACAACGGCGTGGTGATCCTCACGTCGCGCCCGCAATGGCGATTCCGCGCCACCCGCCCGCTGACCGCCGAAGAGCGCCAGGCCATCATTGCGATCCAGCCCTATCCGACCCGCGACCCGCAGCCGCTGAGCCTGAGCAACAGCGCCTGGCTGCGCCAGTCCACGGCCATCGCCGAGACCGGCTGGAACGTGGAGATCCTCGCGCCACGCTCGCTGATCACCCGCCCGGTGCGCACCGTGGTCGCCGTCGGCGGTGCCGCATTGCTGGTGCTGATGTTGCTGCTGGGCCTGATGATGCAGCGCCGCCGGCACTACTTGGACCGCATCGCCTTCGAAGCCAAGGCCCGCCGCGAGCTGGAAGCCCGCGTGGTGGAGCGTACCAGCGACCTGGAAGGCCTCAACCGACGCCTCAAACAGGAAGTGCTGGAGCGCGAACACGCCCAGCAAGAGTTGGTGCGTGCCCAGGATGACTTGGTACAAGCGGGCAAACTGTCGGCGCTGGGCACCATGTCGGCGAGTATCAGCCATGAGCTCAATCAGCCCTTGGCGGCGATCCGCAGCTACGCGGAAAACGCCGAAATCCTGCTGGACCACGAGCGCACCAGCGACGCCCGAGGCAACCTCAAGCTGATCAGCGAACTGACCGGGCGCATGGCCTCGATCATCGCCCACCTACGCGCCTTCGCCCGTCGCGACCGTCACGCGC
The DNA here is from genome assembly GCF_004682055.1 of Pseudomonas kairouanensis. GTDB lineage: Bacteria > Pseudomonadota > Gammaproteobacteria > Pseudomonadales > Pseudomonadaceae > Aquipseudomonas > Aquipseudomonas kairouanensis. The sequence goes on from NZ_QUZU01000081.1 coordinate 4,886, forward strand.
CGGAGAGCGTGGCCCTGCAACCGGCGCTGGACGATGCGCTGGCGTTGCTGGCCAAGCGGCGGCGCTCGATGGAGGTGGAGTTGATCCGCGATATGCCCGAGGCGACGCTGTGGGTGCAGGCCGGTGAAACCCGCCTGCGCCAGGTATTGGGTAACCTGCTGGCCAACGCCCTAGACGCCCTCACCGAAAAAGGTCCGCCGCGCAAACTCTGGCTGAGTGCCGAAACCACCGAACTGGGCGTCAACCTGTACATTCGCGACAACGGCCCAGGCTTTTGCATGGAAGCCCTGGGCCGTGCCAGCGAGCCCTTCTACACCACCAAGACCCGCACCCAGGGCCTGGGGTTGGGGTTGGCCATTTGTGACACCCTGATGCGTGCCTTTGGCGGCGAACTGCTGTTTGCCAACCACAAGGAAGGCGGCGCGCTGTTAACCTTGAAATTGCGTGCCGGCTCGCCGGGCGTCAGTCTGCAACCGTCCGAGGACCGCAGTGTATGAGTATCGATAACCAGATTCAGGTGGTGTTGATCGATGACGATCCACACCTGCGTCAGGCCCTGTGCCAGACCCTGGACCTGGCCGGGCTGAAAGTCCTGACCCTGGGCGAAGCCAGCGGCCTCACGGCGCGCCTGTCGCGGGACTGGCCGGGCGTGGTCGTCAGCGACATCCGCATGCCCGGCATGGATGGCCTTGAGCTGCTCGCCGAGCTGCACGGCCAGGACCCCGACCTGCCGGTGCTGCTGATCACCGGCCACGGCGACGTGCCGCTGGCGGTGCAAGCCATGCGCGCCGGGGCCTATGACTTCCTGGAAAAACCCTTTGCCAGCGATGCTTTGCTCGACAGCGTGCGCCGCGCCCTGGCTCTGCGCCGCCTGGTGCTGGACAACCGCAGCCTGCGCCTGGCCCTGAGCGATCGTCAGCAACTGAGCACGCGTTTAGTGGGGCATTCACCGCAAATGCTGCGCCTGCGCGAGCAGATCGGCGCCCTGGCTGCGACTAAGGCAGACGTGCTGATCCTCGGCGAAACCGGCGCCGGCAAAGAGGTGGTGGCCCGCGCCCTGCATGACCTGTCGAGCCGTCGCAGCGGGCCATTCGTGGCGATCAACGCCGGTGCGCTGGCCGAGTCGGTGGTGGAAAGCGAACTGTTCGGCCATGAACCTGGCGCGTTTACCGGCGCGCAAAAGCGCCGGATCGGCAAGTTCGAATTCGCCAACGGTGGCACGCTGTTTTTGGATGAAATCGAAAGCATGAGCCTGGACGTGCAGGTCAAATTGCTGCGCTTGTTGCAAGAGCGGGTGGTGGAGCGCCTGGGTGGCAACCAGCTGATTCCGCTCGATATCCGTATCATCGCCGCCACCAAGGAAGACTTGCGCCAGTCCGCCGACCAGGGCCGTTTCCGCGCCGACCTGTATTACCGTCTCAACGTCGCGCCATTGCGTATTCCACCGTTGCGCGAGCGCGGGGAAGATGCGCTGATGCTGTTCCAGCACTTTGCCGACGAAGCCAGCAGCCGCCACGGCTTGCCGTTGCATGAGCTGCAACCGGGCCAGCGTGCGCTGCTGTTGCGTCACAGTTGGCCGGGTAATGTCCGTGAACTGCAAAATGCCGCTGAACGCTTCGCCCTGGGCCTGGAATTGGCATTGGATGCGACGCCGGACAATCCTGCTGCGAGCGTGCTGACCTCCACGCCCGGAGGCCTGAGCGAGCAGGTGGAGCAGTTCGAAAAAAGCCTGATCGCCGCCGAACTGACCCGCCCCCACGGCTCCATGCGCAGCCTGGCCGAAGCACTGGGGGTACCGCGCAAGACCCTGCACGACAAACTGCGCAAGCATGGCCTGAACTTCGCCAACCAAAGCGCCGACGACGAATGAACCACTGTGATGAACCCGCCATGAACCGCGACAGCCACTACCTCGAATCCGTGCTGCACCACGACATCCCCCTCACCCGCGAAATGGGCCTAAAGGTGCGTGACTGGGAACAGGGGCGGCTGGAGTTGCACCTGCCGCTGCAGGCCAATATCAACCACAAGAGCACCATGTTCGGTGGCAGTCTCTACTGCGGCGCAGTGCTGGCGGGGTGGGGTTGGCTGCATTTGCAGTTGCGTGAGGAAGGGGTTGAAGGCGGGCATATCGTGATTCAGGAGGGGCAGATCAGTTATCCGCTGCCTGTGACGCGAGATGCAATCGCTATCTGCGTGGCGCCGGAAGATAAGGTGTGGAAGCGGTTTTTATCGACTTACAAGCGTTACGGCCGTGCGCGGCTGACGCTGGAGACGTGGATTGTGAATGAGGGCGCTGAGGAGCGAGCAGTGGCCTTCACCGGCCAATACGTACTGCACCGCTAAAAGCCTTCACACAAAACCAATGTGGGAGCGGGCTTGCTCGCGAAAGCGCAGTGTCAGTCACTGAATATGTTTCTGATACACCGCTTTCGCGAGCAAGCCCGCTCCCACATTTTGATCTGCTGCGGATTTAAGATCTTGCCAGTGCCAACAACCGCTCGCGCCACGCCGCCTTGGCCGGCAATGCCAGAAAGAACGGATTCAACAACGATGGCCGCGCCGGATAGCTGAACGGCTCACCACTCAACTCCAGCACCTCGCCTCCTGCGCCCTCCAGCACACCCTGGGCCGCTGCGGTGTCCCACTGCGAGGTCGGCGCCAGGCGCGGGTAGCAATCGGCGCTGCCTTCGGCCAACAGGCAGAACTTCAACGAACTGCCGATATTGGCGAGTTTCAACGCCCCCAGGCCTTCACTCAGGCCGTCCAGCAAACGCTCTTGCTCAGGACTTGAGTGCCGACGGCTGGCCACCACGGTAAACGACTCACCCGCCGCCGGTGCTTGGCGCACCTGGATCTGCTTGGGCGCTTCGTTCACATCCGAGCGCCATGCGCCCAGGCCCGCGCCACCAAAGTAGCAACGCCCGCTGGTGGGCATCGATACCACGCCAAACACCACGCGACCCTGTTCGATCAGGGCGATGTTGACGGTGAATTCCTCACTGCCGGCGATAAATTCCTTGGTGCCGTCCAACGGGTCCACCAACCACCAGCGCTGCCAACCGGCACGTACGCTCTGGTCGATATCCGCGTCTTCCTCGGACAGCACCGGGATGCTCGGGTCCAGGGCAGTCAGGCCCGCAAGGATCAAGTGGTGGGCCGCCAGGTCGGCTGCCGTCACCGGTGAATCGTCGGCCTTGGAGGTCACCGCCACATCGGCGCGCCAGTACGGCAGGATCACTTCACCGGCTTGACGAGCCAGTTCGATCACAGGGGCAATAAACGGGTGACCTAAAAACAATTCGCTCATGCGTTGAACACTCCACGCTGGGTCAACAGGTCGCGTACCAGGTACAACGCAGCCAGGGCACGGCCTTCGCTGAATTGCTCGTTTTGCGCCAGCATCGAAAGTTCACGCAGGTTGACCTTGTCCACTCGCATAGGCTCGGGTTCATCGCCTTCCAGGCGTTCTTCATAAAGATCGGTGGCCATGACCACCTGGATTTTCTGGCTCATATAGCCAGGGGACAACGAAAGCTCGGTGAGGTGCTCCAACTGGCGTGCGCCATACCCTGCCTCTTCCTTGAGTTCACGGTTGGCCGCCGCCAGCACATCCTCGCCCGGCTCGATCAGGCCTTTGGGCAACGACAGTTCATATTCGTCGGTACCGCCGCAGTACTCTTCTACCAGCAACGCGTGATCGTCATCGATCATCGCCACGATCATCACCGCGCCGTAACCGGCACCGCGGCCCACCAGGCGTTCGTAGGTCCGTTCAACGCCATTGGAAAAGCGCAATTGCACTTCCTCCACGCGGAACAAACGGCTACTGGCGACTATTTCGCGGGCGAGGACGGTGGGTTTCTGGCGCATAAGCGGCTCCTTGGCGTGATCGGGTTACTATACCGTGGCTTTTCCGATTGTCTGTGTCGGATATTTTTACTTACATGAGAACTGCCCATGCCCTCTTTGCCCTGGCACGCCATCGATACCGTCCTGCTGGACATGGACGGCACGTTGCTCGACCTGCATTACGACAACCATTTCTGGATGGAGCACCTGCCCCAGCGCTATGCCGAACTGCATGGGGTGAGCCGGGCCATGGCCGAGATGGAATTGCAGCCGCTGTTCGAGCGTAACGCCGGGCAGTTGCAATGGTATTGCCTGGATTTCTGGAGTGCGGAGTTGAAGCTGCCGGTGCGCGAACTCAAGCTGGAGACCGCCCACTTGATCGCCCTGCGCCCGGACGCGGACACGTTCCTGGCGGCGATCAAACAAGCGGGCAAGCGCGTGATCCTGATCACCAATGCTCATCGTGATTCGCTGTCATTGAAGCTGGAACGCATTGAACTGGCGCCGTATTTCGAACGATTGATCAGTTCCCACGATTACGGTTTTGCCAAGGAAAACCCGCAATTTTGGGATGCGCTGCAGGCCGATATAGGCTTCGACCCCGCGCGTAGCCTGTTTATTGATGACACGTTGCCGATTTTGCGCAGTGCCCAAGCGTATGGCGTGGGGCACTTACTGGCCGTCAAAGAGCCGGATAGCAAGAAGGGGCCAAAGGACACCGCAGAGTTCGAGGCCGTTGAAGACTACCGAGAACTCCTTGCTGGACTCTGACCCAATGTGGGAGGGGGCTTGCTCCCGATGGCGGTGTATCAGTCACAGATGAATTGGCTGACACCTCGCTATCGGGAGCAAGTCGAATCGTCGCACCGCCCCTCCCACATTTTGAACGGCGATTTACTCGGGAATACGCAGCGTCTGACCTGGGTAAATCTTGTCCGGGTGCGACAACAGTGGCTTGTTGGCTTCAAAGATCTTGTTGTACTGGTTGGCGTTGCCATACACCGCCAGAGAAATCGCGCTCAGCGTGTCGCCTTTTTTCACAACCACGAAACGGGCAGCTGCTACTGCCGGGCCCGATACGGTGATCTGATCATCCACACTGGCCACGCCGGCAATATTGCCCAGCGCCAGCAAAATCTTTTCCTTCTCTTCCTGGGTAGCCACTTCACCGGTGACGGTCACCTTGTCACCCTCGACCGTGGTCTGCACATTCGGATTACCCAGCCCCACCTTGGCCACATGCTCTTTCAACTGCTCACTCGCGTTGGCATTACCCGGCGTCAGCAGGTCGACAATCTTTTCGCCGGCTTCTTTGATAAAGCTTAAAAGACTCATAGTGCGCTCTCCTTGGTATTTGAGTTCCAGATGCCCAAGACTAGACCAGTCCTACAGATTTGGGTTCCAGCCCGACCCAAGACCCAAACGCGCTAGAATCCCCCCGCCATTGGAATAAGCCCTGGAGCGAAGATGGACATCAAACAGCTGAAATTCCTCATCGCCCTCGACGAAACCCGTCACTTTGGCCAGGCCGCCGCGCGTTGCCACATTACCCAGCCAACACTGTCGATGCGCCTGCGCAGCCTCGAAGAAGAGTTGGACCTTCCCCTGGTCAATCGCGGCCAACGCTTTGAAGGCTTTACCGCGCCGGGCGAACGCGTGCTGGCCTGGGCTCGCACGGTATTGGCCGCGTACGACGGTTTGCAGGCGGAAGCCGCGGCCTGTCGCGGCAACCTGGTGGGCACGTTGCGCCTGGGGGTGGTGCCACTGTCGAGTTTTGATCCCCTGGCCCTCATGCAACAACTGCACAAAGAGCACCCCAGCCTGCGCTTCGAGCTATCGGCCCTCAGTTCTGAACAGATCCTTGAACAATTGGCGAGCAATCGCCTGGACCTGGGCGTGTCCTATCTGGAACGCCTGGACAGCGAGCGTTTCGACTCGCTGGCACTGGGCGAAACCCGTATGGGCCTGCTGTACGACCAACGGTTTTTCAGCTTTGGCGACAAGCCCTTGAGCTGGGAGGCACTGATTGAGCTACCGCTGGGAATGCTGACCAGCGGCATGCACTTTCGCCAATCTATCGACCACAACTTCCACAGCCGTGGGCTTAACCCCCAGCCCCTGCTGCAAACCGATGCGGTGCACCAATTGTTACAAGCCGTGCACGGTGGCCTGTGTTGTGCCGTCATGCCATTGGAAGGCGGCTTGGACGCCCTCACCGAACACCTGCGCCTGCAACCGATAGAAGAAGCCCACACCCTGGCGCGCCTGGGGCTGATCATGCGCCGCAGCGCCCCCCGCTCAGCCTTGGCGGAAGCCTGCTTTGCGCTGTATCAAAAATCGCTGCAGGACGCTTGATCGACGCCATCTATCGATAGATCAGTACTGGCGATTAGACGCGACCCTTTGTCGCGCCTAGTCTAAACACTGATCAATCCGCCGGTGGTACAGCCCCATGAACGCCAAGCGCCCAGTCTGCGCGGCGCCAGCTCTTGAAACGCCCGCGCCCGCCGCCAGCCAGAGCTACCAGTTTTGCAATCTCGAACACACCGAAGTCGCCAGCACTGCGTTGGCGGAAGAAGTGGCGTTGGCGATCGCCTATAACGACATCAGCCAGGCGGTCATGCTGGTGACACCGACGGACCTGGAAGACTTCATCGTAGGTTTCAGCCTCGGTAGCGGCATTATCGCCGACGTTAGCGACATCTACGATCTGAAACTCAGCGGCTCAGGCTCGGCTCAATACGCTCACTTGCAGATCTCCAGTCGCGCCTTCTGGAACCTCAAGCAGCAGCGCCGCCAATTGGCCGGCACCAGTGGCTGCGGGCTCTGCGGCGTGGAAGCGGTGGAACAAGCCCTGCCAGACCTGCAAGTACTGCCCGGCGCGCCGTTGCCGCCTGCCGAATGGCTGGACGGCCTGCGTCAGCGCATCAGCGCGTTTCAGCCTCTAGGCCAGTACAGCGGCGCAGTGCATGCGGCGGTGTTTATGAACAACCAGGGCCAATTGCTGCTGGGCCGCGAAGACATCGGCCGGCATAACGCCCTGGATAAATTGATCGGCGCGCTGATCCGCCAAAATATTCCGACCGAAGGCGGCCTGGCGATTGTCACCAGCCGTTGCAGCCTGGAGTTGATCCAGAAAGTCCTGCGCGCAGGCATCCAGACCCTGGTCAGCCTGTCGTCGCCCACCGGCCTGGCCCTGCAATGGGCCCGCCGACACAACCTCAATCTCATCCACCTGCCGCAGAAAAGTGCGCCGCGGGTCTACAGCCCTGCGATGGAGAACCAGCCGTGAGCAATCATAACCAAGCCGACCAAACCCCAACC
>NZ_QUZU01000082.1 GCF_004682055.1 Pseudomonas kairouanensis
GGGTTATGTTCCGAGCTGGAAGCGAAACGGCCACGACCTCGACGGCGACGACAGCGGCCCTAGTCCCAGAGGACGTTAAATTTTTTCGTTCCAAAAACCTTGGAATTGCAGGGAAATCGAAAGGCAGACCATGAGATCAACACAGGAGTGTCTAGCGTAGCGCTTTAGATTTTTGCTATAACACTTGGATTGCTAAGCCAAAAATACGGGCCACGACGAGCCCCTTGGCAATCAGATTCGGAATCGAAGGAACAGATACAAAAAAGCCCCGCATATGCGAGGCCTAAAAATTCAAAAATGGCTCAGGGTCTTGCCTGCTCATTCTGTGGCGGAGCGCGCAGACAAGACCCCCGTAACCGAGATCAGTATATGCAGAATTCCTGCACGTTATCAAGACGGCTCCGCCACCGTCCAGCCTTCGGGCTGGGCAGGTGGTGGCCATGCAACAACTAGCATTCGATCTTTTCGCTGAGGATCGACTTCCACGTAAGCCCTACTGCTCAAACGATCTTGAGTCGGGACTGATGATTCGTCCGCTAGAGACAGCTCTAGCGATGCGGTACATACAGCCGAACAGACCAGGCATGCAAAGCTATCTGGCTTTTGACGTAGATCGCCCCGATGCCGGTGCAGCGTGGATCGACAGCAACGCACCACGCCCTAGCTTTGTCATCAAAAACCCTGAAAACGGACACGCACATTACCTGTACGTGTTAGAGAGCGCTGTCTGCACGACTAGCGCGGCCAGGCTTGCGCCATTGCGCTATCTAGAAGCTATCGAACGTGCAATTAGACACGAGCTCGATGCTGATGTGGGTTACTCCGGGCTGATTATCAAGAACCCAATCCATAAGCACTGGCAGACGATCATTAGCCACGCCGTGCCGTACTCGCTTGCAGATCTTGCTAGCCATTTAGACCTGACCACGAAGGCAGCAAACTGCGATGTGGTACGCGAATTTTCTGGGCTTGCTCGTAACTGCAATGTCTTCGACGGTCTGCGTTTTTGGGCCTACAAAGCTGTGACAGGCTACTGGCGTCCGAATGGCGAGTCTGCTTGGTTAGCTGCTGTGAAAGACCACGCACACTCTCTAAACCTGTTTGCAGAGCCACTGCCGTACAAGGAGGTCAATCAGATCGCCAAGAGCGTCGGCAAATGGGTGTGGAAGCGCTTTAGTCCACGCGAACGACAAGCACTGATTGAGCGTACCCATGCACCGGCCATACAGGCCGTCAGAGGCCAGAAGAAGGGCGCCAAGCGTCGAGACGAGTGGTTACCCAAGGTCGTCGAGATGAAGGCCTCAGGCATGTCTCAAGGGGCTATTGCACGCGAGACAGGTATCTCTCAGCAAACCATAGGCAACTGGCTAAAACGGGCCTCCACGGATATTTGACGAAACCCACAAAAAGCCTATATCAGATAGCAGCCCCGTAAGGGGCGCTTTTGCCTTTTCCTGGGTTGCACAGCCCATTCATTCCCAACCCCTTTGTTTCCGGGCTTGCCACTACCCACAAAAAGCCTATATCAGATAGCAGCCCCGTAAGGGGCGCTTTTGCCTTAGGTGTGCTACTCCAGCCCTTAGCATCAAGGGTTCTCCACATAGCTGTTAGTGCTCAAACAGAAAGAGAAAAACAGGCTGTATGCATTAGGAGTGCGAGTGCCACAGTTTTGACCTGGTGCATGCATCATCCTGTCAGATCGGTTGTGCCAGGCTGTTCGTCACGTTCCTTTTTAGACGTGTCACAATAGTGGCCTACCCGCATGGGATCTGCGCTGTTTCACGTTTAGGGACGAGTCGTCTTGTCATCACTGTCACCCCCCGTTCCTGTCCCGCTTTGCTATGCAAGCTTGGACAAAGAAACCATGGTTCCGCATCCACAGACGGGGCTTCTGAGCTATGGATACATCAACGAGTACACAAGTCGAAACCTGACCCTTCCCGGTGGTGAGATCTATCTCAAGGTCGGTAAGCACATTGGGGTGAACAAGGGATTTGGGGTTAATCATATCTGGACAGGTCACGGTCATGAGCTGCCCAGGTGGGGCTGCAAGACGATTCATGACATCCCCGCATTTGTCGCAGCGGTCATTACACCTGGTGCGCAAATCATGTGCGAGTTTTACGAGACTCCAGACGGTTATCGACTGACACTCGTTCGAGGTAGGAGGGGGTGTGTGATCTTGTCCCCACAACGGGACGCGGAGGATACGAATTATTATTCAGTCGTGACCGTGTTCAGGACGTACACGAACCGCACGGCCATGACCGTAGGCACGCTGAAAGCAAAAAAGGCGCCCTAAGGGCGCCTTTTTGTGCAATTTCTAGGGCTGGTAGTCGCAGCGCTCGCTTAGCACGTCCAGAAACGAATTCCTGAAAGGGGTCGAAAGCCAACCACTGTTGCCGGTTGCCGCTACCACAAGGCCGGCGAGCCTTGCACATCCACAGTATTGAGCCAATTTCGCCGTGATGCTCAATACCCCTGCTCTGTAAGAGCCCTGTCTACAATAATCGCCTTGCATAACAACTATGTCAATCAAATTTGATGAATGCGCGTGATTTTCCGGGGCTTTCTGTGACCCCGGATGACGTGCAGTGAGGTTCTCCAGGGCGTCAAAGCTCGATGGTCAGTTGCCTGACACCAGCAGCGACGCAGAAGCGCTCTAACGTGTCCAGGGAGCTCCACAGGCGCAACTCCTGGCGTGCACTGCGCACTGCTAGCCAGTCTTGCCCGATTCGGCATTGCAAAGCCCACGCAGGGCCCTCGCGAACGGCTCGTACCTCGCGCAGTCCACCTGTGCTCACGAGCAAGGCAATGGTTTTTTGATCAAGCGTCTGAGTCGGCATCGTTTGAAATCCAGTCTTCATAGGCGTTGTCCAGGCTTGCACTGTCAGTGTGTTTACCCTGGACGAGTTCAGCGGCGACCCATGCGAGCAGCTTCAAGCGTGGATACGGACATGCAATGTACGCATCGAGGCTGTCTGCCAGGTACTCGATGCGCTCAAGATCGTCCATAAGTGCATGCGGCTTGCTGATTACAATCTCATTTACTTCCTGTTGTTGGGCTGCTTGCTGCATCGGTCACTCCGTCCTGTGTGTGTGGTTGATGCGCACACACTATTACAGACCATAAGGTTCTGCAATGACATTTTACAGTATACTGTAGGCATACTCTATAGCAATTCGTTTTGCATAATACGGCAAAATGTAGGATTCAATTTAACAATAACTCCCTTATGCGAACTCCGCATGGCCTTTAGCCACTTCCTCTCCTCGTAGCCGCCGCTGCGCGGCAAATGCTCGCTGCGCTGCGCACGAGCCCCATGCAAAGCACAGCAAAGCAAAGTCGCCTGCCGGCGGCAGGCACCTGTCATCCGGCGGGCTTTGCCCACCTCCTGCCAGCTGCCTCCATATACCGATTATCAAAATACAGGCATGCTCACAGAATGTATGTCGGCATACCGATAGATTTTTGTTCCGCATGCCGATATATAAAATAAATGTATACCTTGTTGATTTTGTCGGTATGTTATTGTATTATGATTTTATGCAGACGACGAGGAGACTGCCAAAATGCAAATTCGTGAACGCTCAAAAATGACGCAGCTTGTACGCACAATCTACGACGAAACCAAAAAGCGCGGCGTCGAAAAAATGATCGGTAGCTTCCCCACGGGTAGCCTGAGCATTTCCCAGGATCTTGCTGATTTACTGACAGAGAAAGAGGCAGAGCAGCTAAAGGCGTTCTTCAAAGAGTGCTCTGATAAAGCAGATGAGAGAGACAAGGTATTTGCCTTGGAATATTGCGCGACAAGGCTTAAACGCTTTAGGGAAGCTTTGAGCACGTCCGATAAAGGGGCTTTAACAGTCGAGCAGGCTAACGATATGTGGGCCGAACTGGACGCTACCCGGAGTGCCCTGCGCAAGGCGGGATACGCCAAGCCAAAACCGGAATAACACGCAGCAAAAAGGGGCATGAAGCCCCTGTTATGAATTAATAATCATGATTTCATAATTATGAATTAATATCCTGCTTTTTCCAGAAGCTCGCGAATAATGCCGCTCACTGTCTTCTGTCCTGCCCCTCCACGTTTGTTCTTCATGGCTGCATCTTGAAGATTTTCAATCATGCTTGGCGGTAAGCTTATGCCAATTGCTTGTGATTTTTTATCTAGCTCTTGAGTTTTTTCTTTTGGCCTGCCGTAATCTTTTTCGGCTAATTCACTTGCAAGCTTTTCGATTTGATCGGGAGTCGCTTGTGCGCGTCCTGCCGCTGATTGACTCTTAAGCTTCACCATTGAACACCTCCCCTACCAGTGCGTAGACCTCATCAGCAGCGGCTTGATTGCCGACCTCGATCACAGATAGCCCCTCGGCGGCAGCGTCCTTGTATGCCTTTCTGTTGAAGCCGACAGCATCGAGAACCTGGAACTCCGGGAACTCCCCCAAATACCCGAGGAATTCCGACCTCTCTTTAGCTTTGACGCTCGCATTTGTTGACGCCATCGCGTGGTAGATCTGCACGACTAGGCCGGGATTAAGGTCGCGGATCTTGATCACCTGTTCTTGCAGTTCTTCAAGCGTATCGAGGTCAAACTGGGAGCACTGATGCGGAGCCAAGATTTTGTGTGCAACGGTCGCACCGGTGATCAGCTCCCGGCTGTTTCTACCGGCAACATCGACAATGACATACTCAAATTTTTCATCAAGGCTGCGCAGCGTCGATGCTATGTTGTCGCGCTTTTCTATGAGGGTGATAGACGGTTTTTTGTCTCCAACTTCACGCTCAGCGTGCCATTTTGCCGATGTTCGCTGTGGGTCTGCATCGACTAAGCAGACCTCTTTACCGCTCTTAGCAAGCGCTACAGCTATGTTCGTCGCGGTAGTGGTCTTGCTAGCCCCGCCTTTGTTACAGCCTACAATGACAATCATCAAGCCAACCTCAATGAGTTATGAATTCATTAATCATAATTCATAATTCATAAATGTCAAGAGAATATAACGACCCTGTTATCTATCGGTATATACCGATAGAAAAAACACAGATATGCCTATGATTTTCTGTCGGTATATACTGATTGTTTTATGTCAGTATGTTGTGGTAGATAAAAAGCCCGGCAGGGCCGGGCTGGGGAGTTCGCCTCTTTGCCGTTCCGCCGAAGGTGGGCGGCGGCTATGGCTCCAAGGCGCTCATGCGCATCCGCTGCGCGTGGCCACATCCATGCGGCCCATCCTGACTATCTCCAGCTCCTGGATCCGTGGCAGTTCGTATAGCAGTTGCTGTAGCAGCCCATAACTTTGCTTGGATCGTAGATGTTTAGAGTCGTCGAGTCGGCCCCTTCAATCGCAGCTACAAGCGTGCGCATGTCGATTTTCAGCGGCTTGTCATCGAGCTTCATTGCTACGGCCAGGCCCTCAATATTTGAGTGAACCAGGTACGACAGATCGTGCTTATCAAGCAGCGCCTTGGCTGCGTTTTTGGCATCAATCGACGCTTTAGACGACACCACGTTAACGCTCGCATTTGCGTGAGACATCGTCGACGCGGCGGCAATCACAGCCGAGGTTATGGCAAGGTTAAATTTCATAGCGGTGTTGCTCCTGGGCGAGAAGGGGAGGGGTTAGCGGCGTTCATACGCATCTTCTGTGTCACGCTTCCTGCGGGGCTTTCCGGGGGCTCTATCGTCGTCTGCTTCATTCCCTTTTCCACCTGACAAACCTCCAAATATCTTTTGAAGAATTTCTGCAATGAATTGCATGAATGCCTCAAGAAGGTTTTTTTCGACAACTATTCCTTTTCTATATTCTGGCTCGGAATCTCCGTTTTCAAAATCAATCACTTTACCGATTCTTGATTTAACAAGTGAGTTCCAGACCCTGTCTGTAACTTCGGGTTTTGAAACCAAAATAAACTCCCTGCTACTTGGGAAACCCTCAAGCTTTTCAACGCCTTCATTAAACTTGTCAGTTAATTCATCTTCCTTGATGTTTTCGTGTGCTTGTATAAGCGTAACTTTGTCTTGTTGTGACAATCTTTTAAAATCGCTCATTGTGTAGCCTCTCTTATTATTTTGATTCTTCTTTATTTACGGCCTGGAGCAATGCACTTTGCAATAGAGCTTCTTTACGTAAATCTGATTTGTATTGATCCATTGCTAGGGAAGTGGCTACTGCCTGAATTTCTGCTGATCTTCTCTGAGCTTCTGCCGGGGGCATGTAGAAATCAGCGCATGAATTAGTTACTTGACATAACCATTGCTCACTACCTAGTCGTGACCCGCTATATTTTGCGTACTGTTCTACTCGGCCAGGTTCGCGCTTGCCATCAATTAAAGTGCCGTGCGAAATAACTTGCAGGGTGTTTAGCGAGTCCCTTGCTTGTTCTCGCGCATTCTCACGCCTTATGTCTTCTAATATAGCTCTGTCGTGCTCAGGACTCCCAGGCTTGAGCTGTGCAACGTATGGCGTGCGTATGTGTATGTTTGCAGCAAGGTCGTTTTGCAGCTGCAAAGCCTTGTACTCATCAACGGTCAACGGCGAATCGGTAAACCAGAGTTTAGGGTCTATGCACTTTCCGCCCAGGGCATCGCATTTGGCCATGACTTCAATTGCAATCCTGTTGTTTTCAGCGTTGACGTCTTGCACGTCCGTAGCCTTGCTCGCAAATATCCCGCCACCCGTTGCAGTTGAGTACCTGCGTGCTCTATCCCTAGACAACTCTTCTGCCTGGACAACCTCAGAGCATGCAGCATCATTTAGCCCAGCAGATACAGCTAGAGTGCTGCAAGCGTCCTGGGCTGGCTGTGAGCGTTCTAATTGCTCCAGGTTCTGCCGTTCCTCTTTGCCTTTGTCGAGGCGCGCTGTGGCGTTCGCAAATCCGTTATTGATAGCGTCGACGCTCATTTCAGCTGTATTGCCGATTGCCTCCAATTGAGCTGCATTCAGTACAAAATTCTTACCTGCTTCCACTGTCCTGTTGAAATTATCGAAATATTTTTGTTTGAAAGAGGCTTCATCACTAACAAGCATGTCAGCAAAGGAAACTTGAGAAAGTACCAGCAAAATCAAGGAAACAGTGACTTTAGGCGCTCTCATAATTGACTTTCCTTTTTGTTATGTATGGTCACTATATATGTGTGCGCCGGAAAATAAAACTTGAAAGTGTGTGTGCTGAAGGCGTGGAATAAGAGCAAACAAGGCTCCTCACGAAGTTGTCTACGACAACTTCGTGCCTTGTCAAGGACTCTGTCCTTGAATCCTGCTGGGGTTCCCCCAGACCCCTAAGGTCAAAAGCAGAAAAAACCAACCACACTCAGAAGGTGGACATATGTCGAAAGTGAAAGAACGCGCCTGGGTGCAGCTACACACACTCATATCGAGCGCGACGAATGCTAAGGCCAGGCGCAACGCAAAGGCCGCAGGAATGAGCCTTAGCCGCTTTGTAGCGGCATTGATCGAAAGTGGTGAAGTGGTCACTGCAATAGACGACCTGCGGCCAGAGCTGCGTGAACTGAATGCGTGGTCTGGTCGGTTGAATTCCAATATAAACATGCTTGCCAGACACGCAAATAAGTACCGGCAAGATGCAAGATCAGACCTTATATTGATCAGGCTTAATGAACTTCGCGAAGACCTGCGGCTTATAACGAAAAAGGCAAATAGCTTGCAACCGAAAAGGGGGAAGCCGCGAAATGATTAATGGTCTATCTAAATACACCGCTAGCCCTAAGAAGGCCACAGATTATCTAACCCAGGATAAATACTTCAACGAGGAAGATAAGAAGTGGGAAGAAAGAGATCCTGCGCCGGTTGTTTTAGAGGGAGATCCTAAGTCATTTGTTCAAGCCTGTAACGGGCTTAATTTTAAAAATCGGTATACGTCTGGAGTATTAAGCTTTAGCCCTGAAGAAACAGCGCTTATCAATTCTACGCCGGGCCTTAAGGATGAAATATTGCAAGACTTCAAGGATTTTGCATTCGCTGGGATTGCGGATGATTGCCGTAATATGTTAGCCGTCGAACATACGCATACAGGGAGGTTAGAGATTCACTACGCGATTCCACGCGTTCACTTGGAAACTGGCAAGTATTGGAATCCTTTTGAGCCAAATTACGACGGCAAACGTGGAAAGGGCGCAGATAAAAAATTTCGCGAGCAAAACGACTATTATATAGATAGCGCATGTATTAAGTTTGGGCTTCAAAACCCTCGTGATTTATCTGTAGCAAGAGATATTAAAATCAGTAAGTTTGACAAGGAGTCAAGCACAAAGAAGGCTGTGCATAAGTTTGTCGCTGATTTGGTTATAAGCGGCCACATCAACTGTCGTGAGGATATTGAAGAGTATTTCAAGCAAGCAGGCGGAACCATAACAAGAAGTGCTGATGATTATATATCAGTAAAGTTTGCTGATGATCAAAAAGCCATGCGATTTAGGGGCGGTATATATGACAAAAGTCAATTTGGAGAATCTGCGTTCAGCACAAGGGATCTTTACGAGAAAGAAAAGCCTACAGCTGAACGAATTGGAGTCGAATTCGAAAGAGTCATTGAAGAAAGAACTCAGCGGGTTGAAAGTCGTTTCCGAGAAACAGAAAAATATGTTGATCGAGACGAAAGCAGCGATAAAGGAGTTGAAAGGGAAGGTTCAGAACTTGACGGAGAGTTTAGAGAATACACAGACTCAATTGATGCTGTCGACAAAGCAGCTGAGGATATTCCAGATCTTAAGTCTGGTATTGATGATTTTATTAGCAGTAATAGCGGCGCGATAGAAAGCTATCAGCAAGCAACTATTGGCTCAGGCGTTGAAGCTTCAGACGTTGCAATTGCGCAAACTGATGATCCAGTTGTTAGGTTTTTCCAGCAACAATTTAAAGCCCAGGCGCAGCGTCTGGAGCAACAAGCAATTGCAGCAGCTAAGCAAAGATGGGCAAATCATCAGCTACCACCAGGGCATGACAAACTGCTAGCTGATAGTGTCGGGTCAATATTTAAAGCAGTCCTGGGCACACGGACAGGCATTGATATTTATCGTCCTGGGCGCGCTTATACGCGCACGCAGCTGCACCAGGATGCTGCTAAGGCCACAGAATCAACACACGAACGCGCTGTGCTGCTTGAAGTTGACCGCAAAAAGATGATTCATGACGCTTTGGCGAGTGCGCAACAAAAGCACCAGGTCGAACAGATCGAGCAGGACGACCAGGCTGCTCGACAAAAGCAGGATGC
>NZ_QUZU01000083.1 GCF_004682055.1 Pseudomonas kairouanensis
GATCGCCGAGCACCGCAAAGACAAACACCGCAGCTATATCTACGAACCCGACAGTTTCCGCCCGCTGGTCATGCTGGAAGGCTTCGGCCCCAAAGAAACTAAGCCCTACCACTATCAACTCGACCACCTCGGCACACCCCAGGAACTCACCACGCCCGTGGGAGAAATCGTCTGGTCCGCGCACTACCGGGCCTATGGCGAAATCAGCCGCCTCGACATCGGAAAAGTCGACAACCCAATACGGTTTCAAGGCCAATACTTCGACCAAGAAAGCGGGCTCCACTACAACCGCCATCGCTACTACAATCCGGAGATTGGTCGTTACCTCACGCCTGATCCGGTGAAGCTGGCGGGTGGGATCAACGCGTACCAATACGTGCCTAACCCTATTGGTTGGATCGATCCCCTGGGACTGGCATGCACTCCATATGACTGCCCGAAACCCGTAGTAGGTGGTACGTGGAAATTCAATCCAGATGTAGACATTGATAGACGTAGTGAAAAGGGCAGCGCCTACGAACAAATGCACGTAGGGTTAAAAGAAGCGTTCAGTAAAACAGGGGTGCCCAGAGATGAGTTTGAAGTAAATAAATGGGGAAAGGACCAGTATGGAAAATCCTTTCCAACGGAGTGGCGCGTTCTAGCTGGAGCAAACAAAGGCGCAGAAGTAAACATAGACAACCCACTACTGGTTCCCAGTACTGATGGTCCAAGCTCTCCTCACATTGGTTACCAGACAGCAGGTAAGCGTGGAACAGGAGGGGCTAAAAGAGGCCACGTATTGCTGGAACTGCTACCCGTCAGCCGATCCCGAATTGGTGTTTCTCAATGAGCTACTTAGAAGCAGAAATTGATGAAGCCTTAGAACACTCAGGCATTGAAAATAGAAAGTTCAATAATGATGAACTGGGGGCTCTCATCACATCCCTTCGCCAGGTTTTTTTCGGCACTGGAAGCCGCTTCCTTGATCCTGCCGAATTAAGAGTTAAACATAGCGAACACAATCCGAATTTTTGGCAGGAAATATCAGGCCGCATCCTTAATGATGATTTGATTCTAGTCGTCTTTGACACTGCGTATAGGGCTTGGAGTCTTGAAAGTTCGGAGCAACTCAAGTGTGTTTTATCTGAAACAACCGGATATCCGTTTTGGGTAACAGATAGGCGCTTTTCATTCTTGGTCTACGTAGATGACCATGACTGCGTGAACTGGGCTTAAGCTTTGGCCGAAGGGTTGGGGGGCTGCTGCGCAGCCCATCGGGGGCAAGCCCCCTCCCACATTTGCAATTGCAGCGGGCCTTAGATCCCAGCCAGCGCCAAGTCCATTGCGAAATAGGTGAAGATCAAATCCGCCCCCGCCCGCTTGATCGACCCCAACGTCTCGCGCACCACGCGATCCTCATCAATCGCGCCCGCCTGCGCGCCGAACTTGATCATCGCGTATTCACCGCTCACCTGGTACGCCGCCACCGGCAAACGCGAGGCTTCGCGAATGTCGCGGATGATGTCGAGGTAGGCCCCGGCGGGCTTGACCATCAGCGCGTCCGCGCCTTCCTGTTCGTCCAGCAGCGATTCGCGCACGGCTTCGCGGCGGTTCATCGGGTTCATCTGGTAGCTTTTGCGGTCGCCCTTGAGGGCGCTGCCGCCGGCTTCGCGGAACGGGCCGTAGAGGGCCGAGGCGAATTTGGTGGAGTAGGCCATGATCGGGATATGGGTGAAGCCTGCGTCATCCAGGGCGCGGCGGATGGCCTGGACCTGGCCGTCCATGGCGGCGGACGGGGCGATCACGTCGGCACCGGCGCGGGCGGCGGCCACGGCTTGTTTGCCGAGGTTGACCAAGGTTGCGTCATTATCCACATGGGCACCGTGCATCACGCCGCAGTGGCCGTGGTCGGTGTATTCGCAGAAGCAAGTGTCGGACATCACGATCATTTCCGGCACAGCGTCCTTGATGATCGAGGACATGCGCGAGACCAGGCCGCGTTCTTTCCAGGTGTCGCTGCCGCTGGCGTCCAGGTGGTGGGACACGCCAAAGGTCATTACCGACTTGATGCCGGCGCGGGCATAGCGCTCGATCTCGGCGGCCAACTTCTTCTCGGGGATACGCTGCACGCCCGGCATGCTGGTGATCGGCACAAAGTCATCGATTTCTTCTTCGACGAAGATCGGCAACACCAAATCGTTAAGGGTGAACTCGGTTTCCTGGAACAAGCCACGCAGCTCCGGGGAGCGGCGCAGGCGGCGTGGGCGGGCTTGGGGGAACTGGCTGGTCATGGCTGTCCTGAAATAATGGCTAAAACTTTGGGGCGAAAGCTTATGCCCCCTGCCCCTGCAGCACAAACGCCGGGGGGCCAACAGTGTATTGCTCGGGCCGTAATAATGTACTGATCTAGAGCTGTAGACGCCCCTCGATGCACACCGCGACGGCGCCGCCGACCCAGATTTCGTCACCCTGGCGCTCAATACGAATTCGCCCCGCACGCCCCAGGGCCGTGCCCTGGCTGACCACATAGCGCTCCGGCGCCAGGCCCTCGCCAAGCAGCCATTGCGCGACACCGGCGTTCAAGCTGCCGGTGGCCGGGTCTTCCTGGGCGCCGTCGCCTGCGACAAAGGCACGCACCTCAAAGTGTGCATCCACATCGTCGCGGCTGGGGTCACAGGGGGCAATCACGCCGACAGCCAGGCCGAGCAGCTGGGAATAGTCCGGCTGCAAGGCCAATACCTGATCGCGGTGGGTCAACATCAGCGCCAACCAGCCCGCGCCGTTGTCCACCCACTGGCTGCGCACAATGGCCTCGGCGCTCAAGCCCAACGCCAGGCGTACACGCTCCAGCAAAGGCGTCTCTACCGGGCCGGAACGCAGCAAGGGAGGCGCAATAAAGGCCAGCTCATCGCCTTGGCGACGGATGCGTACCAGGCCGATCTCGCATTCCTGGATGATCTCTTCGCCCTGGGGGATGCCGCCAGCGTGCAACCAGGCATGACAACTGCCCAGCGTCGGATGTCCAGCGAATGGCAGCTCCTTCAAGGTGGTGAAAATGCGCACCCGGTAGTCAGCCCTGGGATCGCGGGGGGTCAGTAAAAACGTGGTTTCGCTCAGATTGGTCCAATTGGCGAAGTCAGCCATTTGCCGGTCCGTCAGACTATCGGCGCCGAAGACTACGGCCAGCGGGTTGCCCTTGAGCGGCACACGGCTGAACACATCCAGTTGTTTGAAATCGAAAGTCGGCATTGGCTCAGCTCGGAATATTCAGGCCACGGATCACGGCCGGGCGGGCAACGAAGCCATCCAGCGCACGCAGTACATTGGGGAAGTCGGCAATGCCCACCAGATCGCCCGACTCGTAGAAGCCGATCAGGTTGCGGACCCACGGGAAGGTGGCGATATCGGCGATGCTGTAGTCGTCACCCATGATCCAGGTGCGGCCCAGCAGGCGTTTTTCCAGGACGTCCAGCAAGCGTCGGGACTCGGCGGCATAACGGTCGCGCGGGCGTTTGTCTTCATAGGCCTTGCCGGCAAATTTGTTGAAGAAGCCCAACTGGCCAAACATCGGACCGATGCCGCCCATCTGGAACATCAGCCACTGGATGGTTTCGTAGCGGGTGGCCGGGTCTTCGGACAGCAACTGGCTGGTTTTTTCCGCCAGGTAGATCAGGATCGCACCGGACTCGAACAGCGCCAGCGGCACACCGCCCGGCCCATCGGGGTCGATGATCGCGGGGATCTTATTGTTGGGGTTCAGGGACAGGAACTCAGGGGAGAATTGGTCCTGGGTCTCGAAGCTGACCTTGTGCGCTTCATAAGGCAGGCCAAGCTCTTCGAGCATGATCGACACTTTCACCCCGTTGGGCGTGGGCAACGAGTACAGTTGCAGGCGCTCCGGGTGCTGGGCAGGCCATTTGCTGTTGATCGGGAAGGCGGCGAGTGGGTTCATCGGGAAGTCCCCTGGCAGAAAGCCTCCATCATAGTCATCTGACCGATGTCCTGCATGGGTCACGAATACGCAACATCAACGGGCTATTATCCCGCGTGGGCGAACCAATACGCCCTTGCGCACTCTTAAGTGCGCTTGATCGGTGAATGGAGGCACCTTGCTATAACGACAAGGAACACCGCAGGACGCAGGATGCGTCACTGGGGCCGGGCATGTCAGCCTTAATCCGATGCACTTAAGACTCGACACTTATGACCATCAAGCCTCTGTGCCTTGCGAAACGCCTGAAACGATATTCATACATCATGTTGCCGCTGTTGCTGGTAGGCGGCGCCATCGGTCTGACCCTGGAATCGCGTACCAGCAAAGCCGAACAGGCAGACGGCGTGCAAACCCTGGTGTTCCTGCGTCACGGAGAAAAACCTGCCGGCGGCCTCGGCCAGCTCAATTGCCAGGGCCTCAACCGGGCGATGAACCTGGCCACCCTGCTGCCGGAAAAATTCGGCAAGGCCGATTTTGTATTTGCCGCCAACCCAACCCGTAATGTTGAGGAAGGTGAGCTGGACAATTCCTACAGCTACATTCGCCCGCTGATGACCATCAGTCCCAGCGCCATCAAACTGGGACTGCCGGTGAACATCAACTTTTCGGCGAATGACACCAGCGACCTGGCCGATGAACTGGTCGAGGACAAGTACCACAACGCCACCATCTACACTGCCTGGTCCCACGGCTACCTGCCGGAATTGATCAACAAGGTGGCCAGCGAAGCCTCGGGCGAAAAGCACACCATCACCGATGACTGGTCTGGCAGCGACTACGACACGCTGTATGTGCTGACGCTGACCTGGCATAACGGCAAGGCCTCGCTGCTGAGCCGCAATTACAAGCAAGGCCTGAACAACGGTGACGAGAGTTGCCCGGACCCAACACAAGTCAGCGCCGACTCCTGATCGCTAGGCCTCGGCCAGGCAATTCAGAAGTAGCAGGTACAGACCAACAAAAACGCCGCATTCTGTCAGACAGAATGCGGCGTTTTTGTTGGGGCAGCAGCCCGCTGATTACGCCTGACGGGCAGCCAACAGCCGTTTATGGCGATTGCGTCGAGCGATGTTCAGGCACTCGATCGCGGCCGAGAACGCCATTGCGGCGTACACGTAGCCTTTAGGCACATGGGCACCGAAGCCTTCGGCGATCAGCGTCATGCCGATCATGATCAAGAAGCCCAGGGCAAGCATCACCACGGTCGGGTTGTCGTTGATGAATTTGGCCAGCGGCTCGGCCGCCACCAGCATCACGATCACCGAGGTCACTACGGCAATGATCATGATCGGCAAATGCTCGGTCATACCCACGGCGGTAATGATGCTGTCGATAGAGAACACCAGGTCCAGCAGCAGGATCTGACCGATCGCCGCCGCAAAACCGATGGCGACCGTGTTGCTGACGCTGGCCTTCTCCTCAGGCTCCGGGTCCATGCTGTGGTGGATCTCGGTGGTCGCCTTCCACACCAGGAACAAGCCACCGGCGATCAGGATCATGTCCTTCCACGAAAACGCCTGGCCCAACACCTCGAACACCGGGGTGGTCAATTGCACGATAAACGCGATGGTACTCAACAGGCCCAGGCGCAAGACCAACGCCATGCTGATACCGATGCGTCGTGCCTTGGCACGGTGCTGCTCGGGCAATTTGTTGGTGAGGATCGAGATAAAGATCAGGTTATCGATGCCCAGCACGATTTCCATGACGATCAAGGTGGCCAGTGCCACCCAGGCGGTGGGGCTGGCGGCCAGTTGTAAAAGGTAATCCATAGGTCAGTCCTGAGGTGAAAGTGCTGGGGAATTAGGTTTCTTTGGTGTCGGACGCGTCTTCGGCTTCTTTTTCCTGCTGCTCAGGCTTGATCAACCCTTGGGTCGCCTCACTCAACGCCTGCTCGGCGGCCTTGTGGGTGTCATCAATCGCTTGCTTGGCCGACTCGGTGGCTTTGCCCAATACCTGCTGCGCGCTCTTTTCAACCTGATCGCAACCGCTGATCACCATCAATGAAAGCGCAAGCACCGATGCCGCGCCCAGGGAATTGAGTTTCATGATGTATTCCTCGTTAGAACCATTGGGTCCAAATAGTGGCCCCGCGATAGCGAGGCATTCTATGCAGGCGAACACTTCAGGAAAATTCGTATTTTTCTCGCGTATACTTCGATTTTTACGAAGTGATGGTTGCCATGCTCAATTACCGCCAATTGCATTACTTTTGGGTCGTGGCCAAGACCGGCAGCATCGTGCGCGCCTGCGAGCAGTTGAACCTCACCCCCCAGACCATCAGCGGGCAGATCAGCCTATTGGAGCAAACCTTCGGTATCGCGTTGTTTCAGCGGGTCGGCCGCCAGTTGGAACTGACCGAAGCCGGGCGCCAGGCCCTGCCCTATGCCGAGCAGATGTTCCAGACCGGCAATGAATTGGAGGCGATGTTGCGAGCGCAGCCCAACGAACAGCAGATCGTGTTTCGCGTGGGCGTGGCGGATGTGGTGCCCAAGTCCATCGTCTACCGGCTGATCGCGCCGACCATGGAGCTGAGCGAGCCGATCCGCATCACCTGCCGCGAAGACAAGCTCGAACGCCTGTTGGCCGACCTGGCGATCCAGCGCCTGGACCTGGTGATCTCCGACAGCCCCATGCCCACGCACCTGGACATCAAGGGCTACAGCCAGAAGCTGGGGGAATGTGGCATCAGCTTTTTCGCTACCCAGGCCTTGGCTGACGAATACGGCGGCGCTTTCCCACAGTGCTTGCAGGGTGCGCCGCTGTTGATTCCTGGGGCGGAGACGGTGGTGCGCAGCCGCTTGCAGCGCTGGTTCGCCGAGCAGCAGATCCAGCCGCGAATCATCGGTGAGTTTGACGACAGCGCCCTGATGCAGGCCTTCGGCCAGTCCGGCAGCGGGATTTTCATCGCCCCCAGCGTGATCGCCGACGAAGTGGTGCGCCAGTACGGCGTGGCGCTGATTGGCCAGACCGATGCGGTGACCGAGTCGTTCTACGCGATCTCGGTGGAGCGCAAGGTCAAGCACCCCGGCATCGTGGCGATTACCGAAGGCGCGCGACGCGAGTTGTTTACCGCCCTGCCATGACGTCCGGTTGTTCAACGGTCATCAGCCACAGTGCCAGCGGGATCGACACCAGGATCAACCCCGACGCCGCAAAGCCCAGGCTACCCAGGCCCAGCGTGTCGATCACATGCCCCCCCACCATCGCGCCCAGACCGATCCCCAGGTTGGCGCCGGCGATGTTCAGCGACGCCGCAAACGCCGGTGCATGGGGCGCGGCCTTGATCAAACGCACATGGCTGACCAGGAACATCGCCGCCTGGGTCACGCCCCACACCGCCATCGCCGCTGCCAGGCCGAGGGTGGAATGAATGGCTGGCACCAATGCCACCATGCCCGCAATCATAAAGCCGCAAAACACCATGGACGCGATCAACGGGTGGCGGTCCACCGCCCGACCGCCCAGGGAATTGCCAATCAACCCGACCGCGCCAAAGCCCATCAGGCACCAGCCCACCAGGGTGCCGTCGAAGCCTGCCAGGCGTTCAAGGATGTCGGCCAGGTAGGTGTAAGCCGTGAACATCCCACTGAATACCAGCACCGACAACAGGATGTGCCCCTGCATCAGCGGGTTGCGCAGGATCTTGAACTGCGAGCGCAAGGTCACTTCATCACGTTTGGGCTTGGTCACCGGCAGGTAAATAAACAGCAACAACGCCTTGGCCAGCGCCACCACCGCAAGGATGGCAAACGCGGCGCGCCAGCCGAACATATCGCTGATCAACGTGCCCACCGGAATGCCGAACACCGTGGCGCACACAATACCGAAGCCGATCTTCTCGATAGCCCGCCCGGCAAATTCCGGGCCGACGATGTCCACCGCCGTCTCGCTGGCCAGGGCCCAGAACACCGGTAACCCTAGCGCGGGGATCAACCGTGCGAAGGCCATCACCCAGATATTCGGCGCCAGTGCCGCCACGGTATTGGCCACGGCAAACATGACCAGAATGCTGATAAACAGGCGCTTGCGCTGGAACCGCGCACAGAAGGCGGTAAGAAATGGCCCGCACGCAGCCACCGTGAACGCGAACAACGTCACCAGCAACCCCGCCTGGGACACGCTGACGCTCAGATCCCTGGCGATGGCCGGCAGCAGGCCGACGATGATGAATTCCGTGGTCAGCACAGTAAAACCGGCGGCTGACAGCAGCAGGATGGGAAATAGCATGAAAACTCCAGAAACAACGACATCAACGACTGCCCGAGGGGCTCGCTGACAGAGAGAAAAAATGAGAGGCGAGAATCTTAACAGAGTGTGTCCTGCTCGGGCGAAAGCTGACGGGGCCGGGTGACGGAATGCCGCACGACCAAGGACATTTCCTACAGCATGCTAGACTTCGCGACTGCTTCCTACAGCCCCGTCCGCTTGCAATGCTGCGCCCTACTAAAAAAACTAGAGACAAGTGTTTATGACTGCTGCCCCTTCCCTATTCCAACGACTTACACGCGTCAGCCTGGTGACCCAAATCGTCATCGGCCTGATTGCCGGCATTCTATTGGCCTTGCTCTTGCCCGAGGCGGCCAAGGCCACCGGGTTTATTGGCAAGGTGTTTGTCGCCGCGCTCAAGGCCGTGGCGCCGATCCTGGTGTTTGTGCTGGTCATGGCGTCGATCGCCAACCACAAGCACGGCCAGGAAACCCACATCAAACCGATCCTGTTCCTGTACCTGCTGGGCACCTTCGCCGCCGCTGTGGTGGCGGTGATTGCCAGCATGTGGTTTCCCTCGTCCCTGGTGCTGGCCACCCATGACGCCGCCGTCAGCGCACCTGGTGGCATTGGTGAGGTGTTGCAAAGCCTGCTGCTCAGCGTGGTGGACAACCCGGTCAGCGCCCTGATGAACGCTAACTTCATCGGCATCCTGGCCTGGGCCATCGGCATGGGCATTGCTATTCGCCATGCAGGCGAGACCACCCGTACCGTGCTCGATGACCTGTCCAACGGCGTGACGCTGATCGTGCGCGTGGTGATCCGTTTCGCCCCCCTGGGCATCTTCGGCCTGGTGGCCTCCACCCTGGCCACTTCCGGCTTTGGCGCCCTGCTTGGCTACGCCCACCTGCTGGTGGTGTTGATCGGCTGCATGCTGTTCGTGGCTTTGGTGATCAACCCGGCCATCGTGTTCTGGAAACTGCGCCGCAACCCCTACCCGCTGGTGCTGATGTGCCTGCGCGAGAGCGGCATTACCGCATTCTTCACCCGCAGTTCGGCGGCGAACATCCCGGTGAACCTGGCATTGAGCAAGCGCCTGGGGCTGCATGAAGACACCTATTCGGTGTCCATCCCACTGGGTGCCACCATCAACATGGCGGGCGCTGCGATCACCATCACCGTGCTGACCCTGGCGGCCGTGCACACCCTGGGCATCGCCGTCGACCTGCCGACTGCCGTGCTGCTCAGTGTGGTCGCGGCCATTTGTGCCTGCGGTGCATCGGGCGTGGCGGGTGGGTCGCTGCTGTTGATTCCGCTGGCGTGCAGCCTGTTTGGCATCCCCAGCGAGGTCGCCATGCAGGTGGTGGCCGTCGGTTTTATCATCGGGGTGCTGCAGGACTCGGCGGAAACCGCGTTGAATTCGTCCACCGATGTGCTGTTCACCGCGGCCGCGTGCCTGGGCAAGGAAGAACAGCCGGCTTAAACGTCGCGCACAAAAAAACCGGGGCGGTTCTTGATTGAACCGCCCCGGTTTTTTTATGGCGGCTTAGAACGCGCCCATGTAGTCGCGCTTGCCCACTTCCACACCGTTGTGACGCAGCAGGGCGTACGCAGTGGTGACGTGGAAGAAGAACTGCGGCAGGCCGTAGGTCAGCAGGTAGGACTGGCCGCTGAAGCGCTTCTCTTTCGGGGTGCCTGGGCGGGTGACGATCTCAATGCCTTCCTTGCCATCGACTTGCTCAGGCGTGAGGGTGTCGAGGAAGGCCAGCACTTTGGTGATCAGGGCTTGCAGGTCGGCGAAGGTCACTTCGCCATCTTCGTATTTAGGCACTTCGATCTCGGCCAGGCGTGCAGAAACGCCCTTGGCGAAATCGACGGCGATCTGAACCTGGCGCACCAGTTGGAACATGTCCGGGAACAGACGCGCTTGCAGCAGGGCGTTGGGCTCGATGTTCTTGGCGGTGGCGTGGGCTTCGGCTTTGGTCAACACACCGCTGAGGGCGGTGAGCATCTGCTTGAAGACTGGGATGGAGGCGGCGTACAGGGAAATAGTCATGGCAGTCTCAGGGTTAATGGCACGGGCGGCGATTATAGACCTGCCTGTCGCTTGTCTTTTATTTTTTCAGGCTTACGCTAGGCGCTTCACTGCATAGGGAAAGCGCGATGACCGCCGAGCACGAGAACGAGACCCCTGAGCCGCGCCTGAACAGCACGGAAATCCGCATCCTGGGCTGCCTGATCGAAAAACAGGCGACCAACCCGGAAACCTACCCCCTGACCCTCAACGCCCTGGTGCTGGCCTGCAACCAGAAGACCAGCCGCGAGCCTGTGACCAACCTCAGCCAAGGCCAGGTCGGCCAGAGCCTGCGGGCGCTCGAAGGCCAGGGGTTCACCCGCCTGGTAATGGGCAGCCGCGCCGATCGCTGGGAACACCGCGTGGACAAGGCGCTGGAACTGGTGCCGGCCCAGGTGATCCTGATTGGCCTGCTGTTCCTGCGCGGGCCGCAGACGGTCAACGAACTGCTCACCCGCAGCGGGCGCATGCATGATTTTGAAGATGCCGAACAGGTGGTGCACCAACTTGAGCGCCTGATTGCGCGGGGGCTGGCGCTGTTGGTGCCGCGTCAGGCGGGGCAACGGGAGGATCGGTATACCCATGCACTGGGGGACCCGGCGGATATCGAGGCGATTATCAGCGCTCGCGGTAGCCCGGTGGAGCGTGGGACCGGCGTTTCCGTGGACCGTATTGAAGAGCTTGAAGCACGGATTGCAGCTCTGGAAGAAAGGTTGGCGTTACTGGAACAGGCATAACACAATCAAAATGTGGGAGCGGGCTTGCTCGCGAAAGCGGTGTATCAGTCACACATGTACTGACTGAAAC
>NZ_QUZU01000084.1 GCF_004682055.1 Pseudomonas kairouanensis
TCTATCAGGCGCCAGATTTCCCCGAAACCATAAACACCAACCCACCCGCCACCGCCCGCTCATGACACAACCCCAACACCACCCGGCGTTCGGTATTGTCCATACGGCTCCAACGTGTAATCTCATCCACCGTACGCTGGCAACCCGTGCAGACATCGTCATCATCCAGCGCGCAAATACTCACGCACGGCGAGGCAACAGGGCGTTCAATCGGGTTCATTCTTCCTGCTCGGCCAGGTCACGCCCATAGCGCTGCGAGTTATGCACATAGTGCGCAGCGCTGGCTTCAAGCATTTTCTTCTGTGCCTCGGTCAACTCCCGCACCACTTTGCCGGGCGAGCCCATCACCAGCGAACCATCGGGAATTTCCTTGCCCTCGCCGATCAGCGAGTTGGCGCCGATGATGCAGTGCTTGCCGATCTTGGCGCCGTTGAGGATCACTGCGTTGATGCCGATCAGGCTGTAGTCGTCGACGGTGCAGCCATGCAGCATGGCGTTATGGCCGATGGTCACGCCGGTGCCCAGGGTCAGCGGGTAGCCCATGTCGGTGTGCATCACGCTGCCATCCTGCACGTTGCTGTTCTTGCCGATCAGGATCAGTTCGTTGTCGCCACGCAATACCGCGTTGAACCAGACGTTGGCGCCCTCCTCCAGCTTGACCTTGCCCACCAGGGTGGCATTGGGGGCCACCCAGCTGTTCGGGTGAGTCTCGACGCGGGCGTCGCCCAGGCGGTATTTCATGGTGTTTCCTCACGGCTCGCCATTCAAACGATGGCTTAAATGTTGATGAAGCTTTTGGGTGGCTGGTGCAGGCTGATCTTGGCATCGTCATAGAGCAGGTTGATCAACTCGACGATCATGATCGCTGTCAGCCCCCAGATCTTGTATTCACCAAACCGGTAACTGGGCACATACCAACTGCGGCCCTGGTAATCGATCCTGTGGGTGTGTTCGCGCGGGTCCTGTCGGAAAAAGTCCAAGGGCACGCTGAAAACAGCGGCAATCTCGGCATCGTTGGCCAGGTATTCCACGTAGTCGGGGACCACACCCACGTAGGGCGTAACCCGGATGCCATGCAGGGAGATCAGCGGGCTCAGTGGGCCGATAACCTCCACCAGGCCAGGAGGCAGGCCAATTTCTTCTTCGGCCTCACGCAGCGCGGTAAAGACCAGGTCCGGGTCTTCGGGGTCACGGCGCCCGCCGGGAAAGGCCACTTCACCCCCATGGGTCGACAGGCCGCTGGCGCGCAGGGTCAGGATCAGCTCAGGTTCGTCACTGCGGGTAATGGGCACCAGCACCGCAGCCTCGGGAAAACGCCCGTCCGTTTCCAGGGTGTGGGGAGTGTGATTGCTTACCCGGCGAAGTAGCTCGTCCAGCATGAGTCATCTCGGTCTGTTGGCTACCTTGCATCATGCACCAAAGCGTGCGGGCGCCCAACCCCAAAACCCGGCCTGTGTCGCTAAACGACAACTTGCAGGGCCCTGCCCGCCAAGCCAAGATAGACGCACTTTCCAGGAACCCCAGCATGAATTTCTGCAGCCAGTGCGGCAAACCGGTTACCCAACGCATCCCCGAAGGCGACGGCCGCCTGCGTTTTGTGTGTGACCACTGCTCGACCATCCACTACCAGAACCCCAACATCGTCGCCGGCACCTTGCCAGTATGGGGCGACAAAGTGCTGCTGTGCCGCCGCGCCATTGAACCGCGCCTGGGTTACTGGACCCTGCCCGCAGGTTTCATGGAGAACGGTGAGACCGTCGAACAGGCCGCCGCCCGCGAAACCCTCGAAGAAGCCTGCGCCCGTGTGCACGACCTGAACATCTACACCCTGATCGACGTGCCGCACATCAACCAGGTGCATATCTTCTACCGCGCCGAACTGTCCGACCTGGACTTCGCCGCCGGCCCCGAAAGCCTTGAAGTACAGCTATTCGACGAAGCCGACATCCCTTGGTCCGAGCTGGCTTTCCGCACCGTGGGGCGTACCTTAGAATGCTTTTTCGCTGACCGTCGCCACCAGGTATTCCCGGTACGCAGCGAAGCGGTGCCGCCGATGATGCCATCGCCCAAATAACACTCCAGGCAGGAAACCGTTTTAATGCGTCTGTTGCTCGCCCTTATCTGCCTGTCGTTCGCTACGTTGTCATCAGCCTCCACAGTGGAAACCCTCGGCGGTAAAACCGTCGAGAAAATCCTGGTGCTCAAGTCCGCCCACCAATTGCAGTTGATCAACGACGGCAAGCCGCTCAAGACCTACCGCATTTCCCTGGGCAAGAACCCCAAGGGCCACAAGCTGATCGAAGGTGACCGCCGCACCCCCGAAGGCCTTTACTGGATCGACTGGCGCAAGACCAGCGACCGCTTCAACCTGGCCATGCACATTTCCTACCCCAATATCAGCGACGCCGCACGCGCCCGCCGTGAAGGGGTGAAACCCGGCAGCATGATCATGATCCACGGTACCCCCGACACCGAGGATTACCCTGAGCAGTGGTTCCACACCCTGGATTGGACCGATGGCTGCATCGGCATGCGCAATGTGGATATGCGCGAAGTCTGGAACCTGGTCAAAGACGGCACGCTGATCGAGATTCGGCCGTAATGCCCTACCGTTGGTAAATTAATTCAAAAAAAATTCCGCTCCCCGCCCCTGCCCGCCGGTGAATACCAGTTCACCCTGCGGGCTGCGCCGTTCTGCGCGCGATATAGACCTCTCTAATACCACTTGATACCAAGCCCCATTGCAGGGCTAGCAAACAGCCGACTGCACCGTTTTGGCTGCATTGACATGGTATTTAAGTGGTATTAATTTCCGGCCACTACCGGGCGACAACACTCCAATAACCGCATCGGACACCCCACAGATGAACCCCATCCTGGCCCTGCGCCCCGACGACAAACAATCCACGCCCCTGTACCTGCAACTGGCGCGCAACCTGGAAGCGGCGATCCACGCCGGCCAGTGGAAATCCGAACAGGCGCTGCCCTCGGAGCGTGTCCTCAGCGAGCAGTTGAGCCTCTCGCGCGTCACCGCCCGCAAAGCGCTGGAAGTGTTGCTGGCCCAGGGCCTGATCCGTCGCAGCCAAGGTTCCGGCACCTTTATCACGCCGCGCCTGGAGCAGCCGCTTTCACGCCTGTCGGGGTTTAGCGAAATGCTGCGGCTCAAGGGCTTTGTGCCCAGTTCCCAGTGGCTGGAACGCGACATCGCCCCGCCCACCCATGAAGAACTGATCCGCCTGGGCCTGTCGCCCACCGACAAAGTGGCGCGCCTGAAGCGCTTGCGTAAGGCCGATGACACGGTGATGGCCATCGAAATGACCACCCTGCCTGCCTCCTTGCTGCCCCAACCCCAGGCCATCGGCAATTCGCTGTACGAATACCTTGAAGGCATCGGCAAGCCCATCGTGCGCGCCCTGCAACATATCCAGGCAATCAATGCCTCGGACGAGTTCGCCAAGCTGGTCGGCATCCCCCCCGGCACCGCCATGCTGTTGATGACCCGCGTGGGCTACACCGCCGACAACACGCCGATTGAAATCACCGACACCTACTGCCGCAACGACTACTACGACTTTGTCGCAGAACTGCGCCGCTACGATTATTAGAGAACTGCCATGTCCGAAGACAATATCCTCACGCCCCGCGGCTGGATTCGCGGCCGCCTGCTGCACGCACACGGCAAGGTGATTGCCGTCGAAGGCACGCCCTGCGACCCGGCGCAAAACGATTTGCCCTACCTGCTACCGGGCTTTATCGACCTGCACGTACACGGCGGTGGCGGCAAGGACATCATGGAAGGCGCCGGCGCCTTCGAAACCATTACCCGCACCCATGTGCGCTTTGGCACCACCTCGCTGCTCGCCACCACCATGACGGCACCGGTGGACGAGATCTCCAGCGTGCTCGGCCAACTGGGCACTTTTTGCGAGCAACGTCCTACAGGCTGCGCCCGTGTGCTCGGCGTACACCTGGAAGGGCCCTACATCAATCCCGGAAAACTCGGCGCCCAACCCAACTTCGCTCACACCGCGTTGATGGCCGAAGTGGAAGCCTACCTACGCCTGGCGCCGATCCGCGTCATCACCATTGCCCCGGAAATCGCCGGCCACGATGCACTGATCCGGGCATTGAGCGAACGCGGCGTGCGCATGCAGATCGGCCACACCCTGGGCAGCTATGAAGAAGGCGTCGCCGCCCTCGCCGCCGGGGCCACCAGCTTCACCCATTTGTACAACGCCATGAGCCCGCTGCATCACCGCGAGCCGGGCATCGTCGGCGCGGCGTTGGCCCATGCCCAGTACGCCGAGCTGATCCCGGATTTGCTCCACGTTCACCCCGGCGCCATCCGCGTGGCCCTGCGCTCCATCCCATGCCTGTACTGCGTCACCGATTCCACCGCCGCCGCCGGCATGCCCGATGGCGAATACAAGCTGGGCAGCCACACCGTGACCAAATGCCTGGGGGGCGTGCGCCTGGCCGACGGCACCCTGGCCGGCAGCACCCTGACCATGGACCAGGCGCTGCGCAACCTGGTGAAAATCGGCCTGCCCATCAGCGAAGCCTCACAACGCCTGTCGCAATTTCCGGCGGACTACCTGGGCCTGGAAGAACGCGGTCGCCTGCAACCTGGCAGCTTTGCCGACTGCGTGCGCCTGGACCGCTCCCTCACACTCACCGACGTAATGGTCGAAGGAGACACCATTGACTTCAAAAATGCTTGAAGAGGCCCTGGCCTCCTGCGACGCCGTCGCCGCCCAACTGCAACGCCTGGACCCGTTGCTGGACGAAATCGCCGGTCGCTTGCGCCGCCAGCCGCCGCAAGTGGCGATGACCATCGCGCGGGGCAGCTCGGACCATGCCGCCAGCTATTTTGCCTACTTGGCGATGCAGCATGTGGGTATCCCGGTGGCGTCGCTGCCGATGTCGGTGGTGACCTTGTTGCAGGCACCGATGAAGGTCAGCGGCCAAGTGGCGTTTGGTTTCTCCCAATCGGGCCAAAGCCCGGACCTGGTCAACAGCCTGCGCCTGCTGCGCAAACGCGGCGCCTTGAGCATCTCGTTGGTCAATGCCGAAGACTCGCCACTGGAGGCCGCCTGCGAATTCCATGTGCCACTGTGCGCCGGGCCGGAACTGAGCGTGGCCGCGACCAAGAGTTTTATCGCCACCCTCAGCGCCAGCGCGCTGCTGATCGGCCACTGGAACCAGGAGGCCGAACTGCTGCAAGCCTGCCAGGCCTTGCCCGATGACTTGCGCGCCGCCGCCAGGCAGGACTGGCGCCCGGCGATTGAAGCCCTGCGCGACTGCCAGCAATTGATGGTAATCGGCCGTGGCGCCGGGTTTGCCATTGCCCAGGAAGCGGCGCTCAAGCTCAAGGAAACCTCGGCGATCCAGGCTGAAGCCTTCAGCAGCGCCGAAGTGCGCCACGGCCCCATGGCCCTGATCGGCGACAACTACCCGCTGCTGATCTTCGCCCCTCGCGGCGCCGAGCAGGCCGGCCTGCTGAGCCTGGCCGCCGACATGCGCCAGCGCGGCGCCCGCGTCTTGCTGGCCGCGCCGGATGATATCGCCGAACGCGACCTCACCTTGTGCCGCGCCGAACACCCAAGCCTGGACCCGATCCTGGCGATCCAGAGCTTCTACGTGATGGCGGCAGGTTTGGCGGTGGCCCGAGGCATGAACCCGGACCAGCCGCGCCACCTGAGTAAAGTGACCCGCACTCACTGAGTGACGTTTTCCTGATGAGTACCGTGCCCATGTCCTACAACAATAATGAATTGATCCTCAGCGCCCCGTTAAGCGGGCCGGTGCTGGCCCTGGGCAGCGTTCCCGATGAAGTATTCGCCAGCGGCACCCTGGGCGACGGCATTGCCATCGACCCGCTGAACGATTGCCTGCATGCGCCTTGCGATGGAGTGATTATCCATGTCGCCCGTACCGGGCACGCCCTGACGATCCGCGCCGAGAACGGCGCCGAAGTGTTGATGCATGTGGGCATCGACACGGTGGAGCTCAATGGCGAAGGCTTTGCCTTGCTGGTAAAAGACGGCGCCCGAGTGAGCAAGGGGCAGGCCCTGGTGCAGTTTGATCTGGACCGGATTGCACGGCAGTGCCGCAGCCTGGTCAGCCTGATTATTCTCACGAATGGCGAGCGCTTTGAGCTACGACCCGTTGCCGGAAAAACCGTCAAGGTGGGCGAGCCGTTGCTACAGGTCGTGGCACGTTCGGCGGCGTCGGCCCAGGCCTCTGTGGATAACTCGGTCGCCGAGTACAGCGCCAGTGTGCGCATCACCCATCGCGGCGGGCTGCATGCGCGCCCGGCGGCACTGATTCGCAAGACTGCCCAGGACTTCAGCAGCCAGACGCACTTGCACTATGGCGACAAAAGCGCGTCGTGCGACAGCCTGATCGGTTTGATGGGGCTGGGCATCGGTGAAGGTGACGAGGTACGCGTGAGCTGTCGTGGCAAGGACGCCGAGGCTGCCTTGCAGGCGTTGGTCGCCGTCTTGTCCGTCGCCATTAAAGAAGAACACCACGCCCCTGCCGTTGCTACCCCACACCCCGCCAATACCGAAGTGGGCGTGCTGCAAGGCGTGTGTGCGGCGCCCGGCCTGGTGTGCGGCCCCCTGTTCCGTTTAAGCGGCATCGAGCTACCGGCCGATACCGGCAATCACCTTGCCGACGAGCAACTGCAACAGCTGGATACCGCCCTGGAACAGGTGCGCAGCGAAATCCGCAGCACCCTGGCCCATGCCCGCCAGCGCAAGAACACCGACGAAGCAGACATCTTCGCCGCCCACCTCGCCCTGCTGGAAGACCCGGCCCTCCTGGACGCCGCCACCCGCGCCATCGAACAGGGCAGCGCCGCCACCCATGCCTGGCGCGATGCAATCCAGGTCCAATGCGCGGTGCTGCTGGCCCTGGGCAAACCCTTGTTTGCCGAGCGTTCCAATGACCTGCGCGACCTGCAACAACGCGTATTGCGGGCACTGCTGGGCGAAGCCTGGCACTTCGAATTGCCGGCGGGCGCCATTGTCAGCGCCCACGAACTGACGCCTTCTGACCTGCTGCAACTGGACGCCCAACAGGCCGCGGGCATCTGCATGGCCGAAGGTGGCGCCACGTCCCATGTGGCAATCCTGGCCCGTGGCAAAGGGCTGCCTTGCGTTGTAGCGCTGGGCGCAGAATTACTCGACGTGCCCCAAGGCCAACGGGTGGTGCTGGATGCCGCCAATGGCCGCCTGGAACTGGCCCCCAGCGAGGCGCGTCACGCACAGGTGCACCAGATTCGTGACGCCCAGAAACTGCGGCGCCAACAGCAACAGACCCTGGCTCAACTGCCGGCCAGCACCCGTGACGGCGTGACGATCGAGGTGGCCGCCAACGTTGCCTCCAGTGCCGAAGCCCTGGTTGCGTTCGAGAATGGCGCCGACGGCGTTGGCCTGCTACGCACCGAATTCCTCTTCGTCGACCGTCGCACCGCGCCGGATGAACAGGAGCAACGCCAGGCCTATCAAGCCGTGCTGGACGCCATGGGCGACAGGTCGGTGATCATCCGCACCATTGATGTGGGCGGTGACAAGCAACTCGATTACCTGCCGCTGCCCGTCGAAGCCAACCCGGTGCTGGGCCTGCGCGGCATTCGTATGGCTCAGCTGCGGCCTGAATTGCTCGACCAGCAACTGCGGGCGCTGCTGCAAGTGTGCCCAATGGAGCGTTGCCGGATCCTCTTGCCAATGGTGAGCGAGGTCGACGAACTGCTGCAGATCCGCCAGCGCCTGGATGAGCTGTGCGTAGAACTTGAGCTGACCCAGCGCCCGGAACTGGGCGTGATGATCGAAGTGCCCGCTGCCGCGCTGATGGCCGAGCAATTGGCCAAGCATGCAGACTTTTTGTCGATCGGCACCAATGACCTGTCCCAGTACACCCTGGCCATGGACCGCGACCACGCCGGCCTCGCCGCTCGGGTCGATGCGCTGCACCCGGCACTGCTGCGCCTGATCGCCCAGACCTGCGCCGGCGCGGCCAAGCAGGGTCGTTGGGTAGGCGTGTGTGGCGCCCTCGCTTCCGACCCGTTGGCCACCCCGGTACTCGTTGGCCTGGGGGTCAGCGAACTGTCGGTGAGCCCGCCGCAGATCGGTGAAATCAAGGACCGCATCCGCCACCTGGATGCTGCGCAATGCCGGCAACAAGGCCTTGGCCTGCTCGACCTGAGCAGCGCCAAGGCCGTGCGCCAAGCCTGTCAACACCACTGGCCGTTGAGCTGACAACAACAAGAAAAAAGGAGACTCGCCATGTACCAACACTTTATCGAAGGCCTGCAACGCCTGGGCCGTGCGCTGATGTTGCCGATTGCGATCTTGCCCATCGCCGGCCTGTTGCTGCGCCTGGGCGATACTGACCTGTTGAACATCGCCGTGATGCACGACGCCGGGCAGGCGATCTTCGCCAACCTGGCGCTGATCTTCGCCATCGGCATCGCCGTGGGTTTTGCCCGCGACAACAATGGCACGGCGGGCCTGGCCGGGGCGATTGGGTACCTGGTGATGATCTCCACCCTCAAGGTCATGGACAGCACCATCAACATGGGCATGCTCGCCGGGATCGCCAGTGGCTTGATGGCGGGCGCGCTGTATAACCGCTTCAAGGACATCAAGTTGCCGGAGTACCTGGCGTTCTTTGGCGGGCGGCGGTTTGTGCCGATTGTCACCGGGTTCTCGGCGGTGGGGCTGGGGGTGATCTTTGGTTTGATCTGGCCGCCGATCCAGCATGGCATCAACAGTTTTGGCGTGTTGCTGATGGAGAGCGGCAGCCTGGGGGCCTTCGTCTTCGGCGTGTTCAACCGCCTGCTGATCGTCACCGGCCTGCACCATATCCTCAACAATATGGCGTGGTTTGTGTTTGGCAGCTTTACCGATCCGGCGACGGGCGCGGTGGTGACCGGCGACCTCACCCGCTACTTCGCAGGCGACCCCAAAGGCGGCCAGTTCATGACCGGCATGTTTCCGGTGATGCTGTTCGGCCTGCCTGCGGCGTGCTTGGCGATGTACCGCAATGCACTGCCGGAACGGCGCAAGGTGATGGGCGGGATTTTCCTGTCCATGGCGCTCACCTCATTTTTGACCGGGGTGACAGAGCCGATTGAATTCGCGTTTATGTTTCTCGCGCCGTTCCTCTATCTGCTGCATGCCTTGCTCACCGGCCTGTCGATGGCCGTGACCAACCTGCTGGATATCCACCTCGGGTTTACCTTCTCCGGTGGGTTTATCGACATGGTGCTCGGCTGGGGCAAATCTACCAATGGGTGGCTGGTGTTCCCGGTTGGGCTGGCGTACGCGGCGATCTATTACAGCGTGTTCAGCTTCTGCATCCGTCGCTTCAACCTGAAGACGCCTGGGCGTGAAGATATTCAAGTGGTGCAGGCCGAGGTGATGACCGATAACCAGCGCGCCAGTGCGTATATCCGGGCGTTGGGTGGGGCTTCAAACCTGTTGAGCGTGGGGGCTTGCACGACGCGCCTGCGCCTGGACATGGTGGATCGCAATAAAGCCGTGGATGCAGACTTGAAAGCACTCGGCGCCATGGCCGTGGTGCGGCCGGGCAATGGCGGCAGTTTGCAGGTGGTGGTCGGGCCGATGGCCGATAGCATTGCTGATGAGATTCGGCTGGCGATGCCTTCGTTTGTTGACAGCGCGCCGGTCGCAGTTACGCCTGTGGATAAGCCGGTTGCGGTGAATGTGCAGGAAGCCGAGAAATGGCTGAATGCGCTGGGTGGCCGGGCCAATGTGCGGCAGTTGGAAGCGGTGGCGATCACCCGGTTGCGAGTGGAGTTGGGGGATGACTCGGTGTTATCCGAAGATCAGCTTGTGGCGCTTGGCTGTCAGGGTGTCATCCAACTCGACAGCGGGGTTTGGCACTTGCTGATTGGTGACAAGGCTTCGGGGTTGGGTGAGGTGTTGGAGCGGTTGGTCAGTGGGCGGCAGATTGGGGCTGGGGCCTAGATCTTCATCGCCTGCCTAGACCTCATCGGGAGCAAGCCCCCTCCCACTTTTGATCGAGTTTCAACTTTGGAATGCAGTCAAATGTGGGAGGGGGCTTGCTCCCGATTGGTTTTAACTGGTGGCGGATGATTTGAATTCAGGCACCTCATTCAAATCCAACACCCGATCCACCATCAATTGGATGCCTTCAAGCATCCGGTGAGCTCCCAGCGCGATATCTCGCTGAGCGCCATCGATTTCAAAGGCCAAATGGCCCATCAGCGCCTGTACTGAGGCAATGTCCTGGGCGGCATTGGCGAGGAGGGTTTCGCTGTCGAGACTGGGGCGGACGGTGAAGAGTTGGTCTGTGGGCTGATCATCTACCGGCTGGGACTTAGCGTCAGAAATGTTGGAATCAGATCGTAAGTTGTTGCTGATCATCGTAAAACTCCATTCGGAATAGGCTCCTGGTGAGAATTTCAGGCTTGCAGTCCCGGTCGCCATATGGATAGCGACCCGGGAAGACTAGTGAGGCGAGTTCCGAGGGACAACCTGAAAGGCTTGTCGGAAAGATCTGAGGCGCTTGTGCCGACGTCTTCGCGAG
>NZ_QUZU01000085.1 GCF_004682055.1 Pseudomonas kairouanensis
TGTAGAACTGGAAGTTATTGCCGCCCAGGTGTTTGGCGTGCTGCATGGCCATGTTCGATTGACTGACCAACGCGGAAATTTCCCGCGCGTTGTCCGGCAACAGGCTGACGCCCATCGAGGCGCTTACCACCAGCTCGTGCCCTTCCACCGTCACCGGCACCCGCAGCTTGGCCAGCAACCTCGTGGCCACCCGCGCCAGGCTCGACAGGTTGCCGTAGGCGTCGAACAGCACGGCGAACTCATCGCCGGACAGGCGTGCAATGGTGTCCGCTTCGGGCAGCGCATTGATCAAGCGCCGGGCCATTTTCTGCAGCAACTGGTCGGCGACTTCATGGCCCAGGCTGTCATTGA
This sequence comes from Pseudomonas kairouanensis, assembly GCF_004682055.1. Taxonomy (GTDB): domain Bacteria; phylum Pseudomonadota; class Gammaproteobacteria; order Pseudomonadales; family Pseudomonadaceae; genus Aquipseudomonas; species Aquipseudomonas kairouanensis. The sequence goes on from NZ_QUZU01000085.1 coordinate 352, forward strand.
GCAGCTTGAAACGGTCCAGGTTGATATGCAGCAACGCCAGGCTGCGTCCACCCTGGCGCACCCGCGCATGGGCTTCGCGCAGTCGCTCGCGAAACAGCGAACGATTGGCCAGGCCGGTAAGTTCGTCGTAGTGCGTGAGGTAGCGCATGCGCTCTTCAGATTCGCGCCGCGCCGACAGATCGGCGAAAAACCCCACGATATGACTGACGCTCCCACGAATATCGCGCACCACATTCAATTGCAGCCACTGCGGGTAGAGCTCGCCGTTCTTGCGGGTTTCCACCAACTCGCCCTGCCAGGTGCCGTGGTTGAGCAAGGCCTGGCGAATAACCGGAAAATGCCGGCGGGCGTCACGGCTGCAAGGCAACTCCACCACATTGCGACCGAGCATATCGTCGATATCAAAGCCGGTGACGCGACTGAACGCCTGGTTTACAGCCACCAGTACGTAGTCCGGGTTGAGGATCACAATACCTTCGCTGGCCGCTTCGAATACCGTCGACGCCAAGCGCTGTTGCTCTTCCAGGGCCTTGCCGGCGCTGATATCGCGACGGGTGCCAAGCATTCGCGTTACGCGGCCACTGGGCGCTCGCTCCACGGCGCGGCCACGGTCTTCGATCCATACCCAGTGGCCGTCGCCATGGCGCACGCGGTACTCCACCAGGTAATCCTCGCTACGCCCCTTGAGGTGCTCCACCAGCGCGCGCTTGAGCAACGGCAAGTCTTCGGGGTGCAGACGAGGCTTGAGATGGCTGAGCATCGCCGTGACGTACTCGGGCTCCAGGCCGAACAGTTCCTTGAGCTGGGTGTGGTGGACTTCGTCGGTTTGCAGGTTCCAGTCCCACAGGCCCAGCTCGCTGGCCTGCAGGGCCATGGCCAGGCGCGCTTCGCTTTTGTTCAGGGCCAGGCTGGCGGCATCCAGCTCCTGGCTGCGTTGGGCCACCCGGTCCTGCAGACCGACTTGTACGTCGCGCAACGCCTGCTCGACCTGACGGCGCTGCTCGACTTCGCGCACCAACTCCAGGTTCAGCTGCTCGCTGCGCTGCTGGGCCTTCTGCAGGTGCTCGATCAGCGCCTGGTTCTGGAAGCGTCGCAACAACCCGCGCTGGATCAGGCGGTTGACCTGCCACGCCACCACACTCAAGGACGCCAGCAGAATCAGGCCGAGTACACCCCAGCCTTGCTGCTGCGGGGCACCGTTCCAGAACAGATAGACGATGGCCGGCACCAGGCACGGCAAGGCAAATGACAGGAACGCCGGCAGGCTCACGGCATAGGCCACGCTGGCCGACAGCGTGGCCGCGCCAATCAGGCCGAACACCCAGGCTTGCTGCACAAAGCTGTCCGCCGGCACCAAGGCGATGGCCGCGATGGCCAGGGTCAGGCCGCTGACCGCCGAGCCAAGCATGAACATGCGTCGCCACACCGGCTGGGCCTGGCGGCTGGGCATGGCCGAATCAAACGCCGCAACCTGGATCACGCGCATGGCCACCAACGCGAGCAGCCACACCAGCCAGATGCTGTCCAACAGGTATTGCTTGGGGTTCCACAACAGCCAGGCGCAAACCAGGCCGTTGACCAGCATTAACAAGGTAGGCAACAACGAGCCCTGATACAGCAGGCGTGTGCGCTCCACCGCCATCTCAGTGGCGTAGTGCTTGCGGATAACCTGCGCGGGGGCCGCCGAGGGGCCGAACAGGTCAGTGCTGAGGGTCATAGGCAGTGTTCTTATAATGGTGAGCCCGAAACGTCGACGGAGCATACACAAGCAAGCGCTTGGGCCAAACTGCTCCACGTCATAAAAACCGTCTGCCCCTGAACCGCAAACGGCGGGGCCAGAGGGCTTGAGCGAGGCGCTGCGGGGTCTGCGGCCATTGACCGACCGGTCATCACCCCGACTGTTTTCCGTCGACCAACCGGTATTGGTGTTTGCCCCACTCCCCCGAGGGCCATAGAATGCGCCGATGCGCGATGATCTCTCTCTTTTGCTGAACTCCCTCAACGATGCCCAACGCCAGGCCGTAGCGGCCCCCGTTGGCCGTCAGTTGGTCCTGGCCGGTGCTGGCTCCGGTAAAACCCGAGTGCTGGTGCACCGTATCGCCTGGTTGATCCAGGTCGAAAACGCGTCCCCCCATTCCATCCTGTCGGTGACCTTCACCAACAAGGCCGCTGCCGAGATGCGCCACCGCATCGAGCAGTTGATGGGTATCAGCCCGGCCGGCATGTGGGTGGGCACCTTCCACGGCCTGGCGCATCGCCTGTTGCGCGCGCACTGGCAGGAAGCTGGCCTGGCACAGACCTTTCAGATCCTGGACAGCGACGACCAGCAACGCCTGGTCAAGCGCGTGATCCGCGAACTGGGCCTGGACGAACAACGCTGGCCGGCCCGTCAGGCCCAATGGTTTATCAACGGCCAGAAAGACGAAGGCCTGCGCCCGCAGCATATCCAGGCCAGCGGTGATCTGTTCCTGGCCACCATGCGCAGCATTTATGAAGCCTACGAGGCCGCCTGCGCACGCGCCGGGGTGATCGACTTCTCCGAACTGCTGCTGCGCGCCCTCGACCTGTGGCGTGACAACCCAGGCTTGCTGGCCCATTACCAGAAGCGTTTCCGGCACATCCTGGTGGACGAATTCCAGGACACCAACGCCGTGCAGTACGCCTGGTTGCGCCTGCTGGCCAAGGGCGGCGACAGCCTCATGGTGGTGGGCGACGACGACCAGTCGATCTACGGCTGGCGTGGCGCGAAAATCGAGAACATCTACCAGTATTCCGAAGACTTCCCGGACGCGGTCACCATCCGCCTGGAGCAGAACTACCGCTCCACCGCAGGCATCCTCAAGGCCGCCAACGCCTTGATCGCCAACAACACCGGGCGCCTGGGCAAAGAGCTGTGGACCGACGGCGGTGAAGGCGAAGCCATCAACCTCTACGCCGCGTTCAACGAGCACGATGAAGCGCGCTACGTGGTGGAAACCATCGAAAGCGCCCTGAAAACCGGCCTGGCGCGCAGCGATATCGCGATCCTGTACCGCTCCAACGCCCAATCGCGGGTGCTGGAAGAAGCCTTGCTGCGCGAACGCATCCCGTACCGCATCTATGGTGGCCAGCGCTTCTTCGAGCGCGCCGAAATCAAGAACGCCATGGCCTACCTGCGCTTGCTCGAAGGCCGTGGCAACGATGCGGCGCTGGAGCGGGTGATCAATATCCCGGCCCGTGGCATCGGCGAAAAAACCGTCGAAGCCATTCGCGATCACGCACGCCACACCGATGTGTCGATGTGGGAGGCCATGCGCCTGCTCATCGCCAATAAAGGCCTGACCGGGCGCGCAGCCGGTGCGTTGGGTGTGTTTGTCGAGCTGATCGAGAATCTTGCCGCCAAGTGTTCGGAAATGCCGCTGCACTTGATGACGCAAACCGTGATCGAGCAGTCCGGCCTGATCGCCTACCACGAAGCGGAAAAAGGCGAGAAAGGCCAGGCCCGGGTAGAAAACCTTGAGGAACTGGTGAGCGCCGCCCGCGCGTTTGAAAACACTGAAAACGAAGAAGACCTCACTCCGCTCGCGGCTTTCCTTGGCCACGCGTCACTGGAGGCCGGGGATGCTCAGGCCGACGAGCACGAAGACAGCATCCAGCTGATGACCTTGCACAGCGCCAAGGGTCTGGAGTTTCCGTATGTGTTCCTGGTAGGCATGGAAGAAGGCCTGTTCCCCCACAAGATGAGCCTGGAAGAGCCCGGCCGCCTTGAGGAAGAACGCCGCCTGGCCTACGTGGGCATCACCCGCGCCATGCAAAACCTGGTGATGACCTACGCCGAGACCCGACGCCTGTACGGCAGTGAGACCTACAACAAGGTGTCGCGTTTCGTACGTGAAGTGCCGAAGGGTCTGATCCAGGAAGTGCGCTTGTCCAACAGCGTCAGCCGACCGTTCGGCGGGGGTCAGCAGCAGAGCTCCAGCAGCCTGTTTGCGGGTTCCGAGATTCCGCAAACCCAGTTCAGCCTTGGCCAGCAGGTCAGGCACTCGGTGTTTGGCGAAGGCGTGATCCTCAATTTCGAAGGCGCTGGCGCACAGGCCCGCGTGCAGGTGAATTTTGCCGAAGGCAGCAAGTGGCTGATGATGGGCTACGCCAAGCTCGAAGCCGTCTGAAACATTTCCACTGTAGGAGCGAGCTTGCTCGCGAAGATCGCTAACGATGACGCGGACATTCTGCATGAACGCGTTGCCTGGGCATTTTTCGCGAGCAAGCTCGCTCCTTCAGAGGGCGGCTTAACATGAAGCTTATTGGCCCGCCCTTGTTTTTAACGAGGGCGGGCCAATATCAGTAATAAGTCCTACAGACCATTCTGAATCGGTCTTACGCAAAAGCCCGAAACATTATGTCGCTAGCCACTGTCACTACACCTGTGCAACATGGCGCGCGTGCAATCCACAAATGGGAATTCCCTTTATGAAACGATTTCTTAGCATCGCCATGGCGTTGTGCATCGGCTTGACGATGAGCCTCGACGCCAACGCCAAGCGCTTCGGTGGCGGCAAAAGTTCGGGCGCAGCCCCGACTCACCAGACCAGCCAAATGGCTCCATCCGCCGGTGCTGGCGGGGCTGCGGCTACCGCAGGCGCAGCCGGTGCTGCCGGCGCTGCTGCCAAGGCCGGCGGTGCTTCGCGCTGGTTGGGCCCTCTGGCCGGCATCGCCGCCGGTGGCCTGCTCGCGTCCATGTTCATGGGGGGCGGCTTCCAGGGCATGCAGATCTTCGACATGCTGATCCTGGCGGTCATCGCGTTTGTGATCTTCCGCTTTATCGCCGCCCGTCGCCGCAAGCAGCAGGAGCACCTGGCTCCAGCCGGCGCGCCGATGCAGCGTGAAGTGTTCGAGCAAAAACCTGCCGTGGGTTCGATCTTCGGTGGTTCGGCAGCCCCTGCTGCAGCCCGCCCGGTGATCAACGCACCGGCCTGGTTCAACGAAGAGCGCTTTATCGAAGCGGCCCGCAGCCACTTCCAGTCCCTGCAGCAACACTGGGACGCCAACGAAATGGACAAGATCGCCGAGTTCGTGACCCCACAACTGCTGGAGTTCCTCAAGCGCGAACGTGCCGACCTGGGCGACGGTTTCCAGTCGACCTACATCGACGACCTGCGCGTACAACTGGAAGGCGTGGATGATCGCGCCGACAAGACCATCGCCACCCTGACCTTCAGCGGTGTGTCGAAGACCTCGCGCTTCGACCAGGGCGAAGTGTTCAGCGAAAGCTGGAACATGGAACGTCCACAAGGCGAAAACCAGCCTTGGCTGGTAGCTGGTATCCGCCAGAACGGCTGAAGCCCGCACGCGTGAACAAGCAATAGCGAAAACCCCGGACATGTTCCGGGGTTTTCTATTTCACGGTTGCACTTATAGCGAGCTACTGTATAAAACGCCCCTATAAACCGCGCCATCTAGCAAGAGGATCCCGGCCGTGGAAGAAATCATCGAACAATTGCGTGAAGCCAACGAACCGGTCCCGGTTCCTCTGGAGCTGCCTGACGAAGACCAGCTGGTGGAAGTTGAAGAACAACTGTTCATCAACATCCCGTTTGTCTTCAAGGAATTCCTGCTGACCGTCAGTGATGTGGTGTACGGCAGCCTGGAACCGGTGACCATCACTGATCCTGGCTCCCATACCTACCTGCCGGAGGTGGCAGCGACTGCCTGGGACATCGGCGTGCCTCGCGAGCTGATCCCTATCTGCCAGGATGGCGACGATTACTACTGCGTCGAAGAAGACGGCACCGTGGTGCTGTGGTCCGGCGAAGAAGAGATCGTCACCGAAGAGTCCTGGGAGTCTGTATGGCACTGGGCGCGGGACGTGTGGCTCGAAAGCTGAGACGCCTGTAGGAGCGAGCGCGCTCGCGAGAAACCCGAGAGCACCACTGGGTGTCAGGTTTCCCGCGTTATCGTTAACGACCTTCGCGAGCAAGCTCGCTCCTACAACGTATCCTTGTGGTTATCCAGCGTCTCCAACAAGGCGACCTGCATCCGCGTATGCACGCGGATGAACCACCGCCACAGCACGGCCGCCACCGCCGCCGTGACCACGGCGATCAGCACCAGCAACTTGTTGGTCGGCAGAATACTGGCCGACAAGGCTGCCAATAGCAGGAAGATCACCAGCAGCGACAGGATCGGAATCAGCTCCGCGATCACCCGTCGCACACGCTGGGTATGGCGCCCGGCCATTTCCGGTTTCACGCTCATTTCGGCCAGCAGCATCGACAACGCCTTGAGCTTGCGATACGCCGCAATCAAAAACGGTAGCGACAGCAGCAACGCCCCGCCCCAGATCAACGCCTTCTGCCAGCTTGGATCGCTGATCCAACCCTCCAGGTAGCCGCCAATACGCTTCGCAAAAAAGCTGCCGGTAAAGAAGATCGCCACCACCAACGCTAGGTTCACCCCCACTTGCAGGATGATCTTGCGGATCATCGACGCCAGCATCGCGCCCTCGCCCTGAGGCTGAATGCTGCGCAGCCATTCGCCGTACATCCCGAACACACGGCTCATGCGCTTGGGCATCACTGCCGCGATCTTCAACGACAACGGGTCAGCACCGCGAATCAGGTAAGGGGTCAGCAACGTAGTAATCGCCGAAACAGCCACCGCCACCGGGTAGAGAAAGTCGCTGGTGACCTGGAGCGTCATCCCCAGCGCCGCGATGATGAAGGAAAACTCACCAATCTGTGACAGCCCCATGCCCACGCGCAGTGAGGTGCGGCCGTCATTGCCGGCGATAAACGCCCCTAGGCCGCAGGACAGCATCTTGCCCAGCACCACTGCCACGGTAATCACTGCAATCGGCCAGGCGTATTGCAGCAGGATCTGCGGGTCGATCATCAGGCCGATGGCCACAAAGAAGATTGCACTGAACATGTCGCGAACCGGCTCGATCAGGCGCTCGATCTTAATCAACTGCCGGGATTCGGCCATGATCGCACCGATCAGGAAGGCGCCCAGCACCATGCTGTATTCCAGCTTGACCACCAGCAGGCAAAAACCGAAACACAGGCCCAGCACGGTGATCAGCAGCATCTCGTTACTTTCGAACTTGGCCACGTAGGCCAACAGGCGCGGCACCAGCAAAATGCCGATCACCAACGCCACGATCATGAACAGCGACAGCTTGCCGACGGTGGAAAACACCTCGCCGGAGCTGACCGTGCCGCTGACGGCAATGCTCGAAAGCAACGCGATGATGCCGATGCCGAGGATGTCTTCGACGATCAGCACGCCAAAAATCAGTTGGGCAAAACGCTGGTTCTTCATCTTCAGGTCGTTGAGGGCCTTGACGATGATAGTGGTAGAGGAAATGGCCAGGATTGCGCCCAGGAACAGTGAGTCCATGGTGTTCCAGTCGAACCATTGGCCGATTTCGTAGCCGATCCAGATCATCAGGATGATCTCCAGGAACGCCGCGATAAACGCCGTGGCCCCCACCTTGAACAGCTTGCGCAGGCTGAACTCCAGGCCCAGGCAGAACATCAGGAAGATCACCCCAAGCTCAGCCAGGGTCTTGATGGTGTCTTCGTCGTGGATCAGGCCGAATGGCGGGGTGTGAGGACCGATGATAAAACCGGCGACGATATAGCCCAGCACCACTGGCTGCTTGAGGCGGTGGAACAGGATGGTGACAACCCCTGCCACCAACATGATCACGGCCAGGTCCTGGATAAAGCTGATGGCGTGCATGGCGAGGGGCTCCTTGAGGGTACTGGCGCTTTTCCCACTTCCGCGCGCACCTTTAAACGGTCGCAAAATGCGGAAGGAAAAGTCTGCCTAAATCGTAAGAAATGCCCTGAGATGGGCTTTTGCAGGTTAACACCGCGACTTCCGGCAGAAAGCCGGTGCAATATATGGAAACAGATCGGTGCAGGCGTGACGGCAAGCCGCCTGCCAGCGTCCCGTAAAGGAAGGCGCAGCAAAGAGTCCAGCACCCGCAGAGGTGCCCCCCAACCAATGCCTACAACCCGTGAGTGTGCTATGGAACCCGGAAACGCCCAGCTGTCGATGACGGTGCTGATGACCCCCGATATGGCCAACTTCTCTGGCAATGTCCACGGCGGCACCCTGCTCAAGTACCTCGACGAAGTGGCTTACGCTTGTGCGAGCCGTTATGCCGGTCGCTACGTGGTAACGCTGTCTGTGGACCAAGTGATTTTTCGCGAGCCGATCCATGTGGGCGAGTTGGTGACCTTCCTCGCCTCGGTCAACTACACCGGCAACACTTCGATGGAGGTGGGCATCAAGGTGGTGACCGAGAACATCCGCGAGCGCTCGGTACGCCATACCAACAGTTGCTTCTTCACCATGGTGGCCGTGGACGACCAGCGCAAACCGGCCGCCGTGCCGCCGTTGCAGCCCCACAACAGCGAAGACAAGCGCCGCTTTGTGCAGGCCCAGCAGCGCCGACAGATCCGCCAGGAGCTGGAGAAGCGGTATCAGGAAATCAAGGGCTGAAGCGCCGTAAATCTCAATCTGTAAACCCAATCAAAATGTGGGAGCGGGCTTGCTCGCGAATGCAGTGTGTCAGTCAACTCATTCGGGTCTGACACACCGTATT
>NZ_QUZU01000086.1 GCF_004682055.1 Pseudomonas kairouanensis
AGCGGTGGGTCAGCTTGCATATGTATTGGCTGACACACCGCTTTCGCGAGCAAGCCCGCTCCCACATTTAGTAGTGTTGTGTGATGGCTGCAACGTATCAAGGTGCAGGCTGTTTAGGCGTCCCCGGGATGTTCGAGTCATCGCCTTTATTGATCTTCGGCTCATTCACCGAAGGCCCCATCTTGCCGTTACCCACCGCGGGCGGGCTCTGGCGACCGGTGTCGTGACCTTGGGTGTGCGGGTCGGCACTGTTGGTGTTGTCGACCGCGCCGCCGTTGGTTTCCAGGCCGGTGCCCATGGACTTCTGGGATTCACCGGTAGAAGGGTTGGTCAGGCCGGTGGACGAATCGGCGGCAAAACTACTCAGGGAAACCGCAGACAGCAGGCCGGTGAGGGCGAGGGCAGCAAACTGGGAATGCTTCATGAGAGTGTCTCCATAGGGGAAATGTCCTTACCCTCTATTGGTCCGCGTGCGCTGGGCGTTCGTGCCTTGATGGCGACGAACGGTCAAGACTTGCCGTGCCTGTATGGCCGATTTCCTCCGGTCATCAAAGCGCCTTAGTATGTGGGCTTTGAAATTGCCAAGGCTCGCCCATGACCATCGAGATTCGCCCCGCCGTGCCCAGCGATGCTGCGCAAATCCTGACTTTTATCACTGAACTGGCCGAGTACGAAAAAGCCCGGCACGAAGTGATCGCCAGCGTGGTGGACATCGAACGCAGCCTGTTCAGCGAAGGCGCCACCGCCCACGGCCTGATCTGCCTGCGCGATGGCTTGCCGATTGGTTTCGCGGTGTTCTTTTTCAGCTACTCCACCTGGCTGGGCAGCAATTGCCTGTACCTCGAAGACCTGTACATCAATCCGGAACAGCGCGGCGGCGGCGCGGGCAAGAAGTTGCTGCGCCACCTGGCCAAGATCGCCTTCGACAACGGCTGCGGGCGTTTTGAGTGGAGCGTGCTGGACTGGAACGAACCGGCAATTGCCTTCTACAAATCCATCGGCGCCCAGCCCCAGGAAGAGTGGGTGCGCTACCGCATGGAAGGGGATGCGTTGCGGGATTTTGCCTTGGGTTGAAAATACCTTTTAGAAAGCGCTGACGTTCAAATGTGGGAGGGGGCTTGCTCCCGATAGCGGTGTATCAGTCGACATCTGTACTGACTGAGCAACCGTTATCGGGAGCAAGCCCCCTCCCACATTTTTTTGCGTATCTCTCACTATGTGGGATATGAATTTATATATTGAGATATTTCAAAAGATGGGTTTATAGTCGGCGGCATCAGCACTCACTACCAAAAATAAAACAGGTGAAGCGATGCAGGCACAACCGTTGTCACTCCCCGCGGTGCCCGAACCCACTTATGGCGAACGGCTCAAAGGCAAAGTGGTGATCATCACCGGCGCCGCCCAAGGCATAGGTGAAGCCATCGTCGCGTGTTTCCAGGCCCAGCAGGCGCGCTTGGTCATCGCCGATATCCAGGCTGAAAAAGTCGAGAACGTGGCCACCCACTGGCGCGAACGCGGTGCGCAAATCTGCGCGCAAGCCGTCGATATCACCTCCAAAAAGCAATGGCAGTCCCTGGTCAACCTGGCCATCGAGCGCTATGGCCGGGTGGATGTGCTGGTCAATTGCGCCGGGGTCAACGTGTTCCGCGACCCGCTGCAAATGACCGATGAAGACTGGCGCCGCTGCTTCGCCATCGACCTGGACGGCGCCTGGTTTGGTTGTCGCGCAGTGTTGCCGCACATGATCGCGCAGGGCATCGGCAACATCATCAATATTGCCTCCACCCATTCCAGCCACATCATCCCTGGCTGCTTCCCCTACCCGGTGGCCAAGCACGGTTTGCTCGGCCTGACCCGCGCCCTGGGCATCGAATACGCGCCCAAGGGCATTCGCGTCAATGCGATTGCACCGGGCTATATCGAAACCCAGCTCAACGTCGATTACTGGAACGGCTTCCCCGACCCCCACGCCGAGCGCCAGCGGGCCTTCGACCTGCACCCGCCCAAGCGCATCGGCCAACCGATAGAGGTGGCGATGAGTGCGCTGTTCCTGGCCACTGACGAAGCGCCCTTTATCAATGCCACCTGCCTGATGATCGATGGCGGGCGGTCTGTGATGTACCACGACTGAATCTTTTCCAATAACAAAAAAGAGGTGGTTCATGTTCAAGAAGACACTCGGCACCCTGGCGCTCGCCCTGGCTTTAAGCGGCGTTGTATCGGCCGAAGAAGTGAAGATCGGCTTTTTGGTCAAACAGGCCGAAGAACCTTGGTTCCAGACTGAATGGGCCTTCGCCGAAAAGGCCGGTAAGGAGCACGGTTTCACGGTGATCAAAATTGCCGTGCCGGATGGCGAGAAGACCCTCTCGGCCATCGACAGCCTGGCCGCCAACGGCGCCAAGGGTTTTGTGATCTGCCCGCCGGACGTGTCCCTGGGCCCGGCCATTGTCGCCAAGGCCAAGGTCAACGGCTTGAAGGTGATGGCTGTGGATGACCGTTTCGTCGATGCCAAGGGCAACTTTATGGAGGAGGTGCCTTACCTGGGCATGGCCGCCTTCGAAGTGGGCCAGAAGCAGGGCGCCGCCATGGCCGCCGAAGCGAAAAAACGCGGTTGGGATTGGAAAGACACCTACGCCGTGATCAATACCTACAACGAACTCGACACCGGCAAGAAGCGCACCGACGGCTCGATCAAATCCCTGGAAGAGGCCGGCATTCCCAAGGATCACATCCTCACCGCCGCCCTCAAGACCCTCGACGTACCGGGCAGCATGGACGCCACCAATTCGGCCCTGGTCAAACTGCCCAGCGGTGCGAAAAACCTGATCATTGGCGGCATGAACGACAACACCGTGCTGGGCGGCGTGCGTGCCACCGAAAGCGCTGGCTTCAAGGCCGCCAACGTGATCGGCATCGGCATCAATGGCACCGACGCCATCGGCGAATTGAAGAAGGCCGACAGCGGCTTCTTTGGCTCGATGCTGCCAAGCCCGCATATCGAAGGCTACAACACAGCGTTGGCCATGTATGAGTGGGTCACCACCGGCAAGGAACCGGCCAAGTACACCGCCATGGACGAAGTGACGCTGATCACCCGCGCCAACTTCCAGGAAGAGCTGACCAAGATCGGGCTGTGGAAATGACCGGCGCGGCCCTGCGCTTCAATGGCATCGGCAAGGAGTTTCCCGGGGTCAAGGCCCTGGCGCAGATCAGCTTTGAAGCGCGGCCGCATCAGGTACACGCGCTGATGGGCGAAAACGGCGCGGGCAAGTCCACGCTGCTCAAGATCCTTGGCGGCGCCTACATTCCCAGCAGTGGCTCGCTGCAGATTGGCGAGCAAACCATGGCGTTTAAAAACGCCGCCGACAGCATTGCCAGCGGTGTGGCGGTGATCCACCAGGAACTGCACCTGGTGCCGGAAATGACCGTGGCCGAGAACCTGTTCCTCGGCCATTTGCCCACGCGTTTCGGCGTGGTGAACCGGCGCCAGTTACGCAAGCAGGCCCTCGCTTGCCTCAAGGGCCTGGCGGATGAAATCGATCCGGCTGAAAAACTCGGGCGCCTGTCCCTGGGCCAGCGCCAATTGGTGGAGATCGCCAAAGCGCTGTCCCGTGGCGCCCATGTGATCGCCTTTGACGAGCCCACCAGCAGCCTTTCCGCCCGTGAGATTGATCGCCTTATGGCGATCATCACGCGCCTGCGGGACGAGGGCAAAGTGGTGCTTTACGTGTCTCACCGCATGGAGGAAGTGTTCCGCATCTGCAATGCGGTCACGGTGTTCAAGGACGGGCGCTACGTGCGCACGTTTGACGACATGAGCGCGCTCACCCATGACCAGTTGGTGACCTGCATGGTCGGCCGGGATATTCAGGACATCTACGATTACCGCCCGCGCGAGCAGGGCGACGTGGCGTTGAAGGTGGATGGCCTGATCGGCGCTGGGTTGCGCGAGCCGGTCAGTTTCCAGGTGCATAAAGGCGAGATTCTCGGCCTGTTCGGGCTGGTGGGGGCAGGGCGCACGGAGTTGTTTCGGCTGTTGAGTGGCCTGACCCGCAGCACCGCTGGCAGCCTGGAGCTGTGTGGTGAACAACTGCAGCTGCGCTCACCCCGCGACGCCATCGCCGCCGGTGTGCTGCTGTGCCCGGAAGACCGCAAGAAAGAAGGCATCATCCCGCTGTCCAGCGTGGCCGAAAACATCAATATCAGTGCCCGCGGCGCCCATTCAGCCTTCGGCTGGCTGCTGCGTGATGGCTGGGAAAAGACCAATGCCGATCACCAGATCAAGGCGATGAAGGTCAAGACCCCCAACGCCGAGCAGAAAATCATGTACCTGTCCGGCGGCAACCAGCAGAAGGCGATTTTGGGCCGCTGGCTGTCGATGCCGATGAAGGTGCTGCTGCTGGATGAACCGACGCGGGGCATCGATATCGGCGCCAAGTCGGAGATCTACCAGATCATCCACAACCTGGCGGCCCAGGGCATCGCGGTGATTGTGGTGTCCAGCGACCTGATGGAAGTGATGGGCATCTCTGACCGCATCCTGGTCATGAGCGAAGGCGCCCTGACCGGCGAACTGGCCCGCGACCAGGCGGATGAAGCGCGGCTGTTGCAACTGGCTCTCCCGCGTTCGCGGGCTTGAAGAATTCGAGGTGTACGCATGTCACAGGTAAAAACTGCAAAGGGCTTCTGGCCGGGTTTCAACCAGCGCAAGTTCCTCGATGACTGGGTGATGCTGCTCGCCGCGTTGGGCATCTTTGTACTGAGCGCGTTGTTTATCGACAACTTCCTCTCGCCGCTGAACATGCGCGGCCTGGGCCTGGCGATTTCCACCGTGGGCATCGCGGCGTGCACCATGTTGTTCTGCCTGGCGTCCGGGCACTTCGACCTGTCGGTGGGTTCGGTGATCGCCTGCGCCGGCGTGGTGGCGGGCATCGTGATCCGCGACACCGACAGCGTGGCGCTCGGCGTGTCGGCGGCGTTGGCCATGGGCTTGGTGGTGGGGCTGATCAATGGGATCGTCATCGCCAAGCTGCGTATCAACGCGTTGATCGCGACGTTGGCGACCATGCAGATCGTGCGCGGCCTGGCCTACATCTTCTCCAACGGCAAGGCGGTAGGGGTGATGGACGAAGGCTTCTTTGTATTTGGCAACGGCCAACTGCTGGGCGTGCCGGTGCCGATCATCATCACCGTGCTGTGCTTTGTGTTTTTTGGCTGGTTGCTCAACTACACCACCTACGGGCGCAACACCATGGCCATTGGCGGCAACCAGGAAGCGGCGTTGCTGGCGGGGGTGAACGTTGATCGCACCAAGATCATCATCTTTGCCGTGCACGGTTTGGTGGGCGCGTTGGCCGGGGTGATCCTCGCATCGCGCATGACCTCGGGCCAGCCGATGATCGGGCAGGGGTTTGAACTGACGGTGATCTCTGCGTGTGTGTTGGGCGGGGTGTCGTTGAGCGGTGGGATCGGCATGATTCGGCATGTGATTGCCGGGGTGTTGATTTTGGCGATTATTGAGAATGCGATGAACCTGAAGAACATCGATACCTTTTACCAGTATGTGATTCGGGGTTCGATTCTGTTGTTGGCGGTGATCATCGACCGCATGAAACAACGCTAAGCCATGCCATGTGAGGACCAAATGTGGGAGGGGGCTTGCGCGCGAATACGGTGTATCAGAAATAGATGTGCTGACTGACACACCGCATTCGCGAGCAAGCCCGCTCCCACATTTTGATCTCCACTGTGCTCAGGTTCAGCATTTGCCATAATGCCGCCAGTTTTCGTACCACCACATAGGCCCGACATGCAGGAAAACGCCCAATCCCCCGCCAAAGAATCCGCCCCCACCGGCACCCAGACCCTGCTCCGTGGCCTGGGCGTGGTGCAAGCGGTGGCGGCCGGCGCGCGGGATCTGAAAGAGATCGCCAAGCGCATCGGCACCACCCGCAGCACCACCCACCGCCTGGCCAGTTGCCTGGTGGACGAGCGTTACCTGCGCGTGGTGCCGCAGGTTGGTTACCTGCTGGGGCCCAAGTTGATCGAGCTGGGTTTCCAGGCGCGGGAAGAATTGCCGCTGGTCACGCTGGCGGTGCCTTATCTGGATGAACTCTCGGCGCTGACCGGCGATACCATCCACCTGGCCATTCGCGAATACGACGATGTGCTCTACCTGCACAAGAACCCCGGCCGCAACGGCCCAGAGATGCGCTCGCGGGTCGGCCATCGTATGCCGCTGGCGCGTACTGGCATCGGCAAGGCGTTGCTGTTGGATGACTCGGTGCAGGAGTGGCAGCGCTTGTACGAAGTGAGCCAGCCGGTCGCAGGCAAAAGCCAGCAGTGGCCGCAGCACCCGGAGCAGTCCTGGGCGCAGTTCGAGCAGCGCATGCACGAATATGTGGTGGGGGGCTTTGCGTTCGACCTGGAAGACAACGAACCGTCGATCCGCTGCGTGGCGGCACCGGTGCGCGATGCCAGCCGGCGAATCGTCGCCGGCATCAGCATCGCCAGTACCGTGCCCTACATGCCGCTGGAAAAAATGGCCGAGCTGATCCCTGTGATCAAACAGGTCGCAGCGCGGCTGTCAGCGGAGTTGGGCGCTAAGGTCTGATCAGACCTTGAGAGTCGCCATGTCGATGACAAAACGGTACTTCACGTCGCCGGCGATCATGCGGCTGTAGGCTTCGTTGATGTTACGGATATCGAGCATTTCGATGTCGCAGCTGATGCCGTGCTCGGCGCAGAAATCCAGGACTTCCTGGGTTTCGGCAATGCCACCGATCAGCGAACCGGCCAGCACCTTGCGGCCCATGATCAGCTTGGCGGCGTTCACCGGCGGGTCTACCGGCTCGATCAGGCCCACCAGGATGTGCACGCCGTCAAAGCGCAGCACGTCGAGGTAGGGGTTAAGGTCGTGCTGCACCGGAATGGTGTCCAGCAGGAAGTCGAAATGCCCGGCGGCGGCTTTCATCTGCTCGGCGTCGGTGGACACGATCACATGGTCGGCACCTTGGCGACGGCCTTCCTCGGCCTTGCTCGCGGAGCGGGTGAACAGGGTCACTTCAGCGCCAATCGCCTTGGCCAGCTTGATGCCCATATGGCCCAGGCCGCCCATGCCCAACACGCCAACCTTGTCGCCGGCCTTGATGCCGTAGTGCTTGATCGGCGAGTACATGGTCACGCCGGCACACAGGATCGGCGCGGCGCTGGCCAGGTCGAGCGTGGCCGGGATCTTCACCACGAAGTGCTCGCTGACCACGATGCTGTCGGAGTAGCCGCCCATGGTGTTGGTGCCGTCAATGCGGTCCGGGGTGGCGTAGGTCATGGTCGGGCCTTCGAGGCAGTATTGCTCAAGGTCCGATTTGCATGCGTCGCAGTGGCGGCACGAGTCCACCATGCAACCCACACCCACCAGGTCACCGACTTTATGCGCGGTGACGTTGGCGCCGACGGCGGTGACCTTGCCGACAATCTCGTGGCCCGGCATCAGCGGGTACACGGCGATGCCCCATTCGTTGCGCGCCTGGTGGATATCGGAGTGGCACACGCCGCAGTACAGAATCTCGATGGCCACGTCATCGACACGCGGGCTACGACGCTGGAAGGACATGGGGGCGAGGGGAGTGGTGGCCGACTGGGCGGCGTAACCGATGGCGGTGTACATGGCGGAACCTCGCAAAAACAATAACAAGAGAGGCGGCGCATTCTCCGCGCCGAGCCCTGATGCGGCCATGGCGATTGCTCCGAGTCTCATGCCTATTCGTCCGGAGGTGCCCCGTGTTTGGATTTATGTGCCCTCAGACCTGCGATGATGTTCTCATCCCTTTTTCGCGAAGTTTTTTGCCATGTTGTTGACCCGCCATTTGGACGCCAACGCCACGCTGGTGTCCTTGATTGAAGGGCTTACGCCCTGTGACGGTTTCTCGCCCACCCATCTGCCTGGGGTGAAGGTATTGCGCGCCAGTTGCGACGTGGCACGCGGGCCGCAGATCTACGAACCGAGCCTGATGTTCGTAGCCCAAGGCAGCAAGCTGGCCTACCTGGGCCCGCGCACGCTGGAGTATGGGGCCGGGCACTACCTGATCCAGGCGATGCCGGTGCCGTTCGAATGCGAGACCTTTGCCATGGCGCCGAATGCGCCGTTGTACGGGGTGACGGTGGGCATCGATCGCGTGGTGCTGGGGGAGTTGGTGATGGCCATGGGCATTCAAGCCGGGCCGCCGCCCACGGCGCAGACGCTGGAGTCGATGAGTTCGGTGGTGCTCGATGACGCCATGCGCGGCTGCGTGGAGCGGCTGTTGCAGTGCCTGCACGATCCACTGGAGAGCCGGATCATGGGCCCGGCGCGGGTGCGCGAATTATTGTTCTGCGCACTGCGCGGGCCGCAGGCGGATGTATTGCGTGCGTTGGTGGAACAGCAGGGGCAGTTTTCGCGGATTGCCACATCGTTGAATCACCTGCATGCCCATTACGCCGAACCGCTGAATATCGAAACCCTGGCCGGGTATGCGCACATGAGTGCGTCGACCTTTCATGAGCATTTCAAACGCTGCACCTTGTTGTCGCCGGTGCAGTATCTGAAGCGGTTGCGGTTGTTGAAGGCGCAGCAATTGCTGCTGGTTGAGGGCGTAGGTGTGGCGCAGGCGGCGCACAGTGTGGGGTATCAGAGTACGTCGCAGTTCAGCCGAGAATATAAGCGCTACTTCGAGCGCAACCCCGGCGAAGAACGGGCGGCATAATTTCACTGACACGATGGAATCAAAAA
>NZ_QUZU01000087.1 GCF_004682055.1 Pseudomonas kairouanensis
GTGTGTCAGTCAGCACATGAGTTGACTGACACACCGCATTCGCGAGCAAGCCCGCTCCCACATTTAGAGCAGTGTCAGGCTCAAGTTCCTGCGATCAATGCTCTAGCCGCCTGGGTGTGATCGGCGATCAAACCTTTCAAGTCCAAACCTTCGACCTGGCCATCAATCACTCGCCATTTACCCCCCACCATCACCCGGTCCGCCCGATCTGCACCGCACAACAACAGCGCCGAAATCGGATCATGGCTGCCGGAGAACCGCAGCTCATCGAGCTTGAACAGGGCCAAGTCAGCCTGTTTGCCTACCGCCAACTCACCAATATCCGTGCGCCCCAGCAACTGCGCCGAACCCTTGGTCGCCCAGCCCAACACACCTTGCGGGGTGATTTTTTCCGCGCCGTAACGCAGGCGCTGGATATACAGGGCCTGGCGCGCTTCCAGGATCATGTTCGACGCATCGTTGGAGGCCGACCCGTCCACGCCCAGGCCGATAGGCGCGCCGGCGGCGAGCAGGTCCAGGGTCGGGCAGATCCCGGAGGCCAGGCGCATGTTCGAACTTGGGCAATGGCAGATGCCAGTGCCGGCGGCGCCCAGGCGCGCGATTTCATCGGGGTTGAAGTGGATGCCATGGGCCAGCCAGGTGCGCGGGCCGAGCCAGCCGACGCTGTCCAGGTAGTCCACGGTGCGCAGGCCAAAACGTTGCAGGCAGAAGTCTTCCTCGTCCAGCGTTTCCGCCAGGTGCGTATGCAGGCGCACGTCGAGTGTGTCGGCCAGTTCTGCGCTGGCACGCATGATTTCTGGCGTAACGGAGAACGGCGAGCACGGCGCCAGGGCAATCTGGATTTGCGCGCCATCGCCGCGCTGGTGGTATTCGTGGATCAGGCGTTGGCTGTCATCCAGGATCACTTGGCCCTCTTGCACCGTTTGTTGTGGCGGCAGGCCACCATCGGCTTCGCCCAGGCTCATGGAGCCCCGGGTGAGCATGGCGCGCATGCCCAGTTCGCGCACGCTTTGCACTTGTACATCGATGGCGTTTTCCAGGCCGTCGGGGAACAGGTAGTGGTGATCGGCGGCGGTGGTGCAGCCTGAGAGCAGCAGTTCGGCCAGTGCCACTTTGGTGGCCAGGGCGAGCTTTTCCGGGGTCAGCCGCGCCCAGACCGGGTACAGGGTTTTCAGCCAGGGAAACAGCGGCTGGTTGACCACCGGTGCCCAGGCGCGGGTCAGGGTTTGGTAGAAGTGGTGATGGGTGTTGATCAGGCCGGGGAGGATGACATGCTCGCGGGCGTCGAACACTTGCGCGCACGGCACAGCGGGTTCTTGCCCCAGGGCCAGCACTTGGGTGATCACACCGTCTTGCAGCACCAGGCCGCCACGGGCGTCGAGGCCATTGGCAGTGAAAATCGCGAGGGGGTTTTTTAACCAGATACGGGTCGCAGGCATTGGCCGGCTCCTCTGAATGATGGGTTCAGGTTTGCCAGCTCAGTGTTGCCCTGTCTGCTGATCCAGGGTCGCCGGTGAGGGCGAGGGGCCTAGAGTACGCGTAGTTCTAGATATCGTCTATCTGTAGGAAAGTTGGCGCAATCAATGTGGGAGGGTGGATTACCAGGCGATGGTGTCGCCCTTGTAGTCCACGAAGTGATGGCCGCCCTTGCCGGTGTAGGCATTAACCTGTTGCACCAGGCCACGCACGCTGGTGTCGACATCAATGTGGGCGTTTTCGCCGCCCATGTCGGTCTTCACCCAGCCCGGATGCAGCGACAACACGGTGAGCTTGTGGTCGCCCAGTTGGGTGATAAAACTGTTGGTCATGGAGTTGAGCGCTGCCTTGCTGGCCTTGTACAGCGCCAGGTCCGAACCGTCGGGGATGGTCACGCTGCCCAGTACCGAACTCATGAAGGCCAGCACACCGGTGTCCTTGCGGATCTGCCCGACAAAACGCTGGGCCAGGTTGATCGGCGCCACCGCATTGGTGAAGAACAGTTGCCCAACTTCCGCCAGGGTGGCGTGGCCAGGTTCCTGGTTGGCCGGGCCTTTGACGCCGGCGTTGACGAACAGCAGGTCAAAGGTGCGGTCCTTTAGGCGCTGGCTCAGGGCGATCACGGCTTGCTGGTCGTCCATGTCGAGTTTTTCGATCTGTACCGGGCCGACGGCCTTCAGGGCATCGGCCTTGCTCGGATCACGCACGGTGGCGGTCACGTCCCAGCCGTCCTGGAGCAGTTGCTTGACCAGGCCAAGGCCCAGCCCGCGGGAGGCGCCGATGATCAGTGCGGTTTTTGGCGTAGACATGAAAAGCTTCCTTTGGAGTCGCGGTTCAGGGAATTCAACGTTGCAGCAGGATACGCCCACGGCTGAGGTCGGCGAGTTGAATTTGCAGGGTGTCGATATGCGCTTCGCCCACGGCGAGTTGTAGCTCGACGCCGTTGGCGGTGAAGGATTCTTCTACGACCAGCCCACCCAGTTCGGCAACACGCAGTTTCACCAGGTTCAATTCGGCGAAGCCGCAGGCGCAACTTAGCGGTACACGGCTGATCAATTCGATGCGTTCGGCGTTTTGCAGGCATTTATTGGCACCGCCGCCATAGGCGCGGGCCAGGCCCCCGGTACCCAGCTGGATACCGCCATACCAACGAATCACCAACACCGCGACCTGGTCAAAACCTTGTGCCTCGATGGCGGCCAGGATCGGCCGCCCGGCAGTACCACCGGGTTCGCCATCGTCATTGCTGCGATAGTGGTCGGCCAGTTTCCAGGCCCAGCAGTTGTGCGTGGCGTTCAAGTCGCTGTGCTGCTCGAAGAACGCCTGGGCGTCCTGCGGGCTGGTGATGGGGGCCGCGAGGGTGATGAAGCGGCTCTTGCGTATTTCTTCACGAAATTCGCAAAGGCCGGTAAGCGTGAAAGACATAAGGCGCTTCGTTTAGAGGGCCGGCTTTACGCCGCAGCCTTTGAGAATGATTTGGATCAGGTTGGTGCCGGCGTCTTCCATGTCCTGCTTGGTCAGCTTTGTGCGACCGGTGACGCGGCAGATCTGCGTGGCGAAGTCGGCGTAGTGTTGGGTGCTGCCCCATAGCAGGAAGATCAGGTGTACAGGGTCGACTGGGTCCATCTTGCCGGCATCGATCCAGGCTTGGAACACGGCGGCCCGTCCGCTGAACCAGGCGCGATAGTCCTGGCTGAAATATTCGGTAAGGCATTCGCCGCCGCTGATGATTTCCATGGCGAAGATTCGCGAGGCCTGGGGGTGGCGTCGCGAAAACTCCATCTTCGTGCGGATGTAGCGGGTCAGGGCGATGGTGGGGTCGTCCTCGGCGGTCAGCGTGTTGAAGGTGCTGTCCCACAGTTCGAGGATATTGCTGAGCACCGCGATATACAGGCCCAGCTTGTTGGTGAAGTAGTAGTGCAAGTTGGCTTTGGGCAGCCCGGCACTGGCAGCGATGGTGTTCATGCTGGTGCCTTTGTAGCCATGTCGCGCGAATTCGTCTTCAGCAGCCTGGAGAATCGCTTGTTCGTTCTTTTGCCGAATGCGGCTGGCGGGTTTCCCGGCGGGGTTGCTGTGGGCAGGAACTTCGAGGCTCATGGAGGTTTCCGTGCTGATCGATAGAGACGACGTGTGCACAGATACCCCACCCTCAAGCCTCAGACAAGTCCCGATGCAATAAAACCGTCAAAGCGGTTCGAGTGTGTCGCTTTCCGGTGTGTGGTTTGCGGCAACGCTGCCGGCCTTGGCCTCCGGTAACAACAGGCACAAGACGATGGCCGTCAGACCGCCGCTGGTGATGGCCGAGTCGAACAGGTTTTGCACCAGGGTTGGCATCAAGTGCAGCAGGTTCGGTTGGGCGGCGATGCCCAGGCCCACGCCAAACGAGGTGGCGATGATCAGCATGCTGCGTCGGTCCAGCGGCGCCTGGGCGAGGATGCGCACGCCGGCGGCGGCGACGCTGCCGAACATCACCAGGGTTGCACCGCCTAATACCGGTTTGGGAATTTGTTGCAGCACTGCACCAATCAACGGAAACAAGCCGAGACAAAATAGCACCACGCCAATGTATAAGCCGACGTAACGGCTGGCCACGCCGGTGAGTTGGATCACACCGTTGTTCTGGGCAAAGGTGGTGTTGGGAAACGCGCTGAACGTGGCGGCGATCATGCAACTGACGCCATCGCCGAGTACGCCGCCCTTGAGCCTGCTTATATAGGAGGGGCCGCTGATGGGCTGGCGGGCGATCATGCAGTTGGCGGTGAGGTCGCCGACAGTTTCGATGCTGCTGATCAGGTAAATCAGCGCGATGGGTAGGAAGGCGCTCCAGTCGAAGTTGAAACCAAAGCGAAAGGGGATCGGCACACTGACCAGGGGCAGGTCGGGCAAGGCGTGGGGTACGAGCTTGCCGCTGAACCAGGCGGCCACGCTGCCCAGGGCCAGGCCGATGATAATCGCCGAGAGCCGTACCCACGGCGTGTTGGAGCGATTGAGCAGAATGATGGTCAGCACCACGAACACACCCAGCGCCAGGTTGGTGGGGGCGCCGAAGTCGGGGGCGTTGAACCCGCCGCCCAGGTCAGTGATGCCGACCTTGATCAAGCTGATGCCGATCAGGGTGATCACAATCCCTGTCACTAACGGTGTGATGACTCGACGCAGTTGGCCAATAAAGCGGCTGAGCACGATCTGCACCACGGCACCGAAAAAGCACACGCCGAAGATCATCGCCATGATGTCTTCCGGGTTGCCGCCGCGCTGCTTCACCAGGAAGCCCGCCGACAGTACCGCGCCGAGAAACGCAAAGCTGGTGCCCTGCAGGCAGATCATCCCGGCGCCGATACCAAAAGGCCTACGCGCCTGGATGAAAGTGCCCACGCCGGAGACCATCAACGCCATGCTGATCAGATAGGGCAAATGCGCGCCCAGCCCCAGGGTGGAGCCGATGATCAGTGGCGGGGTAATGATGCCGACAAACGCGGCCAATACATGTTGCAGTGCCGCCAATAACGCGGGGGCGGGCTTTGGCCGGTCGTTGAGGCCGTAGATCAGGTCGTTGTTGCTTGAGGATTCTGGTGGCATGGCGGGCAAACTCAAGGTCTATGTCCTTGGGTTCTTGCAAAAAGCTGTCCAACTGCTCAGCTTTTGCGTCGAGGCCGAATTAGCGGGTGGCGGCGAGACTTTCCAGGAAGCTTTCCAGCACCAAATGGGGGCGGCGACCCTTGCGTGTGACCGATGCGAGGCTTAAATCGTAAAAACGTGTGGCCGGTTTCAGCGCACGTAGTCGGCCTTGTTGTACCCACAGGCTGGCGTAATGATCGGGCAGGTAGCCGATGTAACGGCCGGTGAGAATCAGGAATGCCATGCCTTCCCGGTCTGAAGCGCTGGCGGTGCAGTTGAGTGCCTGGTAGTGGGCCTGGATCTCGGCGGGCAGGCGGAAGGTGGGGGCGATGGCGTCCTGGCTGTCGATACGCTCGTCGCCCAGTTGCTTGTTGTCGGCATAGAACAGCGGGTGGCCCACCGCGCAGTAGAGCAATGAGCGTTCGCTGTACAGCGGTTGGTACTCCAGGCCGGACAGGGCACTGGCCTGGGGCACCACGCCCACATGCAGGCGGCCGTCGAGCACGCCTTGTTCAACTTCGTTGGGGGCGATCATGCGGATCTGGATTTGCACGTCCGGGCCACGCTCCTTCAATTGCGCCAAGGCGTGGGTGATGCGCATGTGGGGCAGTGTCACGAGGTTGTCGGTAAGGCCGATGATCAACTCGCCGCGCAGGTGCTGGTGCAGCCCGTTCACTTCGGTGCGAAAACTCTCCAATGCACTTAATAGCTGCAAGGCCGATTGATAGACCTCGCGGCCCTCTTCGGTCAGGGAGAAACCAGCGCGGCCGCGCTGGCAGAGCCTCAAGCCCAGGCGTTGCTCAAGATCACTCATTTGTTGGCTGATGGCCGAACGACCGATGCCGAGCACGGTTTCTGCCGCCGAGAAGCCGCCGCATTCCACCACGCTGCGAAAGATGCGCAATAGGCGAATATCGAAGTCGCTGACTTGGGCCAGGGGATCGGGGCGGCGGCTGCTCATAGTTTAGTGACGGCCTGACTGAAGGTTAGAAGAGTTGAATTTCACCGACTTTATCGCCGTGGCAATTTAGCTGCAACAACGCTTTTCAATCCCGACGCTGCCTTTTGCCCTGCGAGGTTTTGCTGATGAACATGCCCGAAAACGCCCCATCGTCCCTGGCCAGCCAACTGAAGTTGGACGCGCATTGGATGCCTTATACCGCCAACCGCAACTTCCAGCGTGACCCGCGCCTGATCGTGGCGGCAGAAGGCAGCTGGTTGACGGATGACAAGGGGCGCAAGGTGTATGACTCCTTGTCAGGCCTGTGGACCTGCGGCGCCGGGCACACCCGTAAAGAAATCCAGGAAGCGGTGGCCAAGCAGTTGGGCACCCTGGACTACTCGCCGGGCTTCCAATACGGTCATCCGTTGTCCTTTCAACTGGCGGAAAAGATTACCGATCTGACCCCAGGCAACCTCAACCATGTGTTTTTCACCGACTCCGGCTCCGAGTGCGCCGATACCGCGGTGAAGATGGTGCGTGCCTACTGGCGCCTGAAAGGCCAGGCCACCAAGACCAAGATGATCGGTCGTGCTCGTGGTTATCACGGTGTGAACATCGCCGGTACTAGCCTGGGTGGTGTAAACGGCAACCGTAAGCTGTTTGGTCAGGCGATGATGGATGTCGACCATTTGCCCCACACCTTGCTGGCGAGCAATGCCTTCTCCCGTGGTATGCCGGAGCAGGGCGGTATTGCCTTGGCTGATGAACTGCTCAAGCTGATTGAACTGCACGACGCGTCGAACATCGCCGCCGTGTTTGTCGAGCCGATGGCCGGCTCTGCTGGCGTACTGGTACCGCCGCAGGGTTACCTCAAGCGCCTGCGCGAGATTTGCGACCAACACAATATCCTGCTGGTGTTCGACGAAGTGATCACCGGTTTTGGTCGTACGGGCTCGATGTTCGGTGCTGATAGCTTCGGTGTGACCCCGGACCTGATGTGCATCGCCAAGCAAGTCACCAACGGTGCGATCCCGATGGGTGCGGTAATTGCCAGCAGCGAGATCTACCAGACCTTCATGAACCAGGCCACGCCTGAGTACGCGGTGGAATTCCCTCACGGTTATACCTACTCGGCTCACCCGGTTGCGTGTGCGGCTGGCCTGGCGGCATTGGATCTGCTGCAGAAGGAAAACCTGGTGCAGAGCGTAGCCGAAGTCGCGCCGCACTTTGAGAATGCGCTGCATGGCTTGAAGGGCAGCAAGAACGTGATCGACATTCGTAACTATGGCCTGGCGGGCGCGATCCAGATTGCTCCGCGCGACGGCGATGCCATCGTGCGCCCCTTCGAGGCCGGCATGGCTTTGTGGAAGGCGGGTTTCTACGTACGCTTCGGCGGCGACACCCTGCAGTTCGGGCCAACCTTCAACAGCAAGCCGCAGGACCTGGATCGCCTGTTCGATGCGGTCGGCGAAGTGCTGAACAAGATCGACTGATTTCTCCTTCTATATAGAACAACTTTTCAGGAGCCCTGCATGAGCCTTATCCAGCATTTGATCAACGGTGAGTTGGTCAATGACAGCGGTCGTAGCGCTGACGTGTACAACCCGTCTACCGGCCAAGTGATCCACCAGGTGCCGTTGGCCAGTCGCGAAACCATTCAACAGGCGATCGATTCGGCCAAGGCGGCCTTCCCGGCATGGCGCAATACGCCGCCAGCCAAGCGTGCCCAGGTGATGTTTCGTTTCAAGCAATTGCTGGAGCAGAACGAAGCGCGGATTTCGCAACTGATCAGTGAAGAGCACGGCAAGACGCTGGAAGACGCTGCCGGTGAACTCAAGCGTGGCATCGAGAACGTCGAGTACGCATGCTCGGCGCCGGAGATTCTGAAGGGCGAATACAGCCGTAACGTAGGACCGAACATTGATGCCTGGTCGGATTTCCAGCCATTGGGCGTGGTAGCCGGGATTA
>NZ_QUZU01000088.1 GCF_004682055.1 Pseudomonas kairouanensis
AGTCTTTTCTTGCAGGTTGCCGTTAAGGTCGTAGACGTAGGCAGTACGTTGGCCGTCAAACCCGGTTTCCTGTTGGATCAGGCCGTTGGGGTGATATTGCAGCCGGTAGGTTTCGCCAACCTCGTTTTCGATTTCAGTCAGCAATAAGCGAACGTTGTCGTAGCGGTAGTTGACCTGGGTGCCGTCGGCATTGATGCGACGGCTGATCAGGTGCAAACCATCCGCGTATTCGTAACGAGTCACGCGACCGAGTTCATCGCGCTCGGCGGTGATTTTTCCGTAGGGGTTGTAGCTGTATTCCCGCGTCGCACCACCTGGCAGAACTACCCGAACCAACCGTCCAACGCTGTCCCACTGATACTCGGTCAGCGCGCCGTGTTCGTCCTCACGGGCAATCTGCCGCCCAACATCGTCATAGCGATACCGCTTGATCCCACCATTGGGCAGTTGTTCTTCAACAAGCTGGCCACGCTCATTCCAGATCAGTCGCTGGCAACTGTGATCCGGCAACCAAACCCCAATCAGCTGCCCGTATTTGTTGTAGGTGTAATCGGTGATATGCCCTTCAGGGTCGATCTTGCGCGTGACATCGCCCTGATCATTTCTTTCATACTTCCAAACCGCTTCACCACGCCGCACAACCCGTACGAACCCGTTGTCATGCTCGTAGGATGTCGGCTCGTCGTCCCCCGGAAACACCGCCACCAAACGCCCAGCGTCGTCGTACTGATAAGCCGTCACCGCCCCCAGCGGGTCTTGCTCTACCGTTAGCCGGCCGTTGTCGTCGTAGGATTTGAAGTGCTGGGCGCCATCCGGATCAACCCGCTGCACCAGCCGCGCCCGCTGGTCATGTACATAAACTTCCTGGCTACCATCGGCGTTAAACACCGTGACGCGGCCGTCGTCATCCCAGGCATAGCGTGTGTCCATCTGCGAAAAGCTGGCCCAATGCCGAATGCATCGTGCCGCCTTGCCGGACCTTTCCCACTCCCAGAAAAAACTCGCCCCACCGGCCAAACCCCGTTCAAGAATGACGTGCTGGTCGTCGTAGCGATAAGTCTCGGTTTCGCCTACCGCGTTGGTCGCCGAAACCAGCCTGCCGAGTTCGTCATAGGCGTAGGAAACGACGCTTTGCTCGGTCACCCAGACGTAGGGCTCGTAGTCCTTAGCCCGCTGAATCTGGTACTCCACCGCCACAATGCGGCCCGATTCATACCGCAAAAACAGCGAGCGGCCCGCGCCGTTATCTACCCGTTCAATACGCCCCCCAAAGTCACGGGAGATACGCAGCCGATTGCCATACGCATCGCTGATCGCAGTCAGCGTACCGTTAACGAAATGGTAGAAACGCGACGCCTGCGCCAGCACCAACTCATCCGGCAAATCCCCCAGATAAATCGCCACTTCGGCCAAGCTATTGGTGATCGCTGGCCGAGTAGTGGTCGGCAAGGGTAGGGCAGTCGAGCGATTCTCATGATCGGTCCACACCACCGAATCACCCACAACCGAAAGCCGATGCGCCAGCGAGTGACTCCAACCAAACCCCAAGCCGCAATCCACTTCCACGGCACTGGTGCGATACAGCCGGCTCCACTCAAACGGCAAAATCCCGTCCAGCGCTCCGTCCGCCAGGGTCAGCAATTCCTCGCCGGTGACCATCGACACCGGGCAGCCGTTGGTGGCGGTTTTATCTGCACTTGAAGCGGCATCCCCGTGCGGGTTTTTCCCCGAAACAGGCACGTCATCCAGGTGCTCCTGCCGAACCAACGCCGTCCTCTGCACGGCCTTATCCCGAGCCATCGCCACCGGATTCGAAACCAACTCATCCCCAGCCCTCATCGGCACTGCCGGAATGGCCTTGATCGACGTCGCCGGCCCCCCCAACAACACCGGCTTTACCGCATCGGTATGCGCGGCCAAAGTCGGCCCTACAAGCTGCCGTGCCAGCAGCTCCAGCAACTGCCGCACCCGCCCGGACTTGATTTGGCTCAACACCTGCGCACCCAGGCGCACCACCACACCCATGGCGCCTGCAACCCTCAACAGCAGCAGGTTGATCAACACCTCGCCAGTGATTTCCCCCATCACCTCGCTCATGTCCTGGGGCGGCAACAGCCGTATCCAACTGGCTATCGCCGACAGGTAGATGAACATCAGCGGCTCATCACTGAGCACCAACAACCCCCGGGCAATGGCGTCGTCACCCAGCTTCAGGAACTCATCAAGTTCGGCTTCCGATAGGTACGCCAGCAGCTTTTCACTGTTGGGCTGGATGTCTGCCAACAGGTCATACAGCTGTGTGAAATTGTCCCAAAGGCTGTAAAGCGCCGTGCCCATGCCGCGTAGAAATGCCTTCTCCAACAGGCGGCGCTGGTCGAGTGGCTTGGCGTCGGTATAGGTTTTCCACTGGGCTTGGAAGGTGTCCGTCCACGCCTCGCGCAGGCGCACTTCCAGCTCATCAATCACCGTCTGGTAAGACGCATACAGCGCCTTGAGGTGATCATTGGAAACGTTGGGATAAAAGCTGACCCGATAGCGCTGGTTGCGCTCACACTCGGTGATTTCCAGAATGCCGCTCGGGCCGATGGTGTGGTGGATCGGCTCGCCCAATGGGCCGCCGTCGGGGTCGATACGTTGCAGCATCACCGGCGTATTGCCGATTGGCACAAATCGGGTGCTCTGGAACAGATGCACCAGTGTCAATGTGCCGTTTGCGCCGCACATCGCAGTGGTGTTGCTGGGAAAGAGCGAGCCGGTGACCGGCGCGACCAGTTCCACCTCGTCGCCGACTTTGAACACCTGCTCGACATCCAGCGCCGAGAAGCTCCAAAAGCTCGCAGCCCACTCGTCAAAGGTATTCAGGCAACCGCGAAAATCCCGGAAAACAGCCTCGACATCGACCGTTTTCACATCCATTGGGGTCAGGGCCAGCCTGCCAATGGCCGGGTTCACGCTTGAACCCGTGCGACAACTAAATTCATCTGCAATCCCTCGCCCTGTGTATTCAGGCGAGGGACTTTGCAGCGGATCTCAGGGGTGGGGAGTAGAGCTTATCCGGCCGTAATGTGGGAAATTTCGACAGGTTTCTGTGCCGTGCGCCCCAGCACCAGACTGCACAACGCCGGCAGGAACAACAGCGTCAACACCGTGCCCACCAACACCCCGCCAATCAGCACATAGGCCAGGGATGACCAGAACACCGATAGCGTCAGCGGGATAAATGCCAAGGCTGCCGCCAGCGCCGTCAAGATCACTGGCCGTGCACGGCGTACGGTGGCTTCGACAATCGCCTCGCGAATCGCCATGCCGTGCTCTTGGTTCTGGCGGATCTGGTCGGTAAAGATCAGCGTGTTGCGCATCAAAATCCCCCCAATCCCGATCAGCCCCAAAATCGCGTTGAAACCGAACGGCTGGTTGAACAGCAACAAGGTCGGCACCGCGCCAATCAAGCCCAACGGCGCGGTGGCGAAGACCATGAACATCACCCCGAACGAACGCACCTGGAACATGATCACCGTGAGGGTCAGCAGGATCATGATCGGGAACAATGCCGCCAGGGCCACGTTGGCCTTGGCGCTTTCCTCCACCGGCCCGCCAATGTCGATCTGGTAGCCGGCCGGCAGTTTGGCGATCAAGGGTTGCAGGTCCTTGTACACGGCCATTTCCACGTCGGGCGGTTGCACGCCGTCGATGATGTCGGCGCGCACTTCCACCGTGGTCGCGCGGTTGCGGCGTTTGAGAACCGGTTCCTCCATCACCGCCTGGAAGTGCCCGACCTGGGCCAGTGGCACCGAGGTCCCGGCGCTGTTGGTGAGGGTCATGTT
Organism: Pseudomonas kairouanensis; assembly: GCF_004682055.1. GTDB lineage: Bacteria > Pseudomonadota > Gammaproteobacteria > Pseudomonadales > Pseudomonadaceae > Aquipseudomonas > Aquipseudomonas kairouanensis. The sequence continues at coordinate 3,825 of NZ_QUZU01000088.1, forward strand.
GTTGAGGTTGCCCAGGTCTTCACGCTGGCTGCCCTGGGCGCGGGCCACCACTGAGACGGTGCGGTTGCCTTCGCGCACTTCGGTGATCGGGTTGCCACTGAGCAGGGCATTGAGCTGGGACTTGACCTCGTTGGGGGTAAAGCCCAGCAGGCGCAGGCGGTCCTGGTCCAGCACCAGGCGATAGCCGCTGGTGCGCTCGCCCCAATCGAGGAAGGCATCCTTGGTCAGCCGGTTGGCGGCGACGACTTGGCGCACGTCTTCGGACAGCCCACGCAGGACATCCACATTCGGCCCGGACACGCGGAACACCACCGGGAAGGGCACCGGAGGGCCGAACAAGAGTTGGGTCACACGCACGCGGGCAGCGGGGAATTCACCGGCGGCAATGCGCTCGCGCATGCGCAGTTTCAATGCATCGCGGGCATGGGAGTCCGGGGTCTGCACGATCAACTTGGCAAATGCCGGGTCAGGCAATTCCGGGTTCAGCGACAAGAAGAAGCGGGGTGCGCCGCCGCCCACATAGGTGTCGACCATTGTGGTCTGCGGCTCTTGCAGCAGCGCTTGCTCCAACTGCGCGGCCACCGCTTCGGTGCTTTTGAAGGCGCTGCCGGGCGGCATATACACCTCAAGGATCAGTTCGGAGCGGTCAGAGTTGGGGAAGAACTGCTTCTTCACCACGCCCATGCCCAACCCGCACAGCACGAACGCCGTCACCACCAAGCCGGTTACCAGCCAACGGCGCCGTACGCAGGCCTCCACCACCCCACGCAGTTTTTGGTAGTAACGCCCGGCATAGATCGCGTCATGGCCACCGGGCACGGGTTTGATCTGTGGCAGCAGCTTCACACCCAGGTACGGCGTGAACACCACGGCCACCAGCCAGGACGAGATCAGCGCAAAACCGACGATCCAGAAGATATTGCCGGCATATTCCCCCGCACCCGAGCGCGCAAACCCCACCGGCAGAAAGCCGATGATGGTCACCAGCGTGCCGGTCAGCATCGGTGCGGCGGTGGAGCTCCAGGCAAATGTCGCGGCGTGGATGCGGTCAAAGCCTTCCTCAAGCTTCACCACCATCATCTCAATGGCGATGATGGCGTCGTCCACCAGCAGGCCGAGAGAAATGATCAGCGCGCCCAGGGTAATGCGGTCGAACTCCCGCCCGGTGAGCAGCATGATCACAAACACCACCGACAGGGTCAGCGGCACCGCCGCCGCCACCACCAGGCCCACACGAAAGCCCAGGGCCAACAGGCTGATCACCATCACCACCGCCAGGGCAACGAAGAATTTGAGCATGAACTCGTTCACCGCCAGGCTGATGTTCTTCGCCTGGTCGGAGACCTTGGCGAAGTTCACCCCCAGGGGCAGGTCCGCCTGGATTTTTGCTTCCTGGGCCTTGAGGCTCTTGTCCAGCTCCAGGCCGTTCCAGTGCTTCTCCATGATCACGCCGAGCATCAGCGCCGGGTCGCCCTGGTGGCGGATGCGGTAGCTCGGCGGGTCTTCATAACCCCAGCTCACGGTGGCCACATCGGCGATGCGCAGTACGCGGCCGTTGACTTCCAACGGTACGTTTTCAATCAACGCCAGGCTGTCAAAGGCGCCGTCGATACGGATGTAGGCCCGGGCCCCGGCGGTCTCCACAAAGCCCGAGGGTGCCACGGCGTTTTGCGCGGCCAAGGCGGAAAAAATCTGGTCTGGCTTGATGCCCAGGGTCGCCAGGCGTTCATAGGAGAACTCCACAAACACCCGCTGCGCCTGCTCGCCGAGGATATTGACCTTTTTCACCCCCGGCAGGTTGAGAAACCCCTGGCGCAGCGCTTCGGCCATCTGCACCTGCTGGCGATGGGGCAGGTGTTCGGCCTCCAGCGCGTACAGCGCGAAGTACACATCGGAGTATTCATCGTTGAAGAACGGCCCGATCACGCCCTTGGGCAGTTTTGCGGCTTCGTCGCTGAGCTTCTTGCGGGTCTGGTAGAACAGGTCCTGGATTTCACCAGGGCGCGTGGACTCCTTGAACGTCATGCGCATCGACACGAAACCCGGCTGGGCGATGGTCTCGACGCGGTCGTAGTAATCCAGTTCCTGCAGGCGTTTTTCCAGGCGGTCGGCCACTTGTTCCTGCATTTCCTGGGCGGTGGCGCCAGGCCAGGCGGCGGTGATGGTCATGACCTTGACCGTGAAGGATGGGTCTTCGGCGCGCCCCAGTTTGCCGAACGAGAAGATCCCGGCGGCGAGGATCGCAAGGATCAAAAATAGCGTGACGGCACGGTGCTTGACCGCCAGTTCCGAGAGGTTGATACCGCGCATGCTCAGTTGTCCTGTTTGCGATTGAGGGCCAGCACCTGGGCGGGTAGCAGGCGTACGGCGTCACCGCTGTGCAGCAGGTGTGCGCCAAGGGCGACGATGATCTGGCCAGGGCTCACGCCACTGTCGAGCAGGGCGTGTTCCTGGCCGAGGCTGGCGACCTTCACTGGGGCGAAGCTGACGGTGTCGTCCGCGCCGATCAGCCAAACGCCCGTGCCTTGTCCCGCATCCTGCAAGGCACCGATGGGCACTCGGGTTTGCTGGGGCTGGCCGTTGCCTTGCAGGCGCACGGTGATGGTGGAACCGAGGGCGAAGCGGTCCACGGCGCCGTGCAGCACGTAGCGGGCGCGGTAGGTGCGGGTGGTCGGGTCGGCGCTGGCGGAGAGTTCGCGCAGGGTCGCGGTCACGGCTTGGTCGGGGGCGCCGAACGGGAACGCCAGGGCTTTCTGCGAGGCTTGGTCGCGCTGGTTTTCCGGCAGGTTGACGATGGCTTCGCGGGCGCCGTCATGGGCCAGTCGCGCGACGATCTGCCCCTCGGCCACCACCTGGCCGCGGTCGACCCGCACATCGGTGATGATGCCGTCGCCGTCGGCCTTGAGCACCGAGTAGGTGCGGCGATTTTCGATCTGGCTGGCATCGGATTGCGCTGCGGCCAGTTCGGCTTCGGCCACCCGCAGGTTGGTCGCCGATTGGTCGAAGATCTGCCGTGACACCGCGCCGGTAGTGGCCAGGCGCTGGTAGCGGTTTTCATCGTCACGGCGTTGGCGCAGTTGGGCCTGGGCGGCGTTGACGCGGTTCTTGGCCGAGCGCAACGCCAGTTCGAAGTCGCCGATGTCCAGTACCAGCAAGGTGTCGCCACGGGAGACGTGCTGGCCTGGGTCGACTTTGCGCTCGATGACCTTGCCGCTGACCCGGAAGCCCAGGTCGCTTTCCGTGCGGGCCGCCACCACGCCGGTGTAGGCGCTTTGCTGGGTGCCGGCGGCTTCGACTTTGGCGGCCAATACCGGGCGCGGCTGCGCTGTTTGGGCGGCGGTATCGGCCTGGCTGTTGCAGCCGCTGAGGATAATCAACAGGGCAAGGGGCGTGAGAAGGCGCAGGGGAGAAGGGTTCATGGCGGGCTCCGGGGGTATTACGAAAAATTACGCTGGTAATATTTTGCTGAATATTATGATCGAAATAAAAAATTAGCCAGCCCCTTCGATCGTGATGGTGCCCAATCTCCGGAAACGCCTGAGATCAACTGTGGGAGCGGGCTTGCTCGCGAATGCGGTGGGTCAGTTCACTGAATATATCGACTGATCCACCGCA
>NZ_QUZU01000089.1 GCF_004682055.1 Pseudomonas kairouanensis
TTCGCGAAGGCGGTGGGTCAGTGCATACATGCTCCAGCTAACCATCCGACTTCGCAGGCGAGCCCCTCCCACATGTTCAACTGTGTTTCAGGCAGTCGATGGAACGGTCCACAGTGGTCTTGGCAATTTCCAGCAAATGCCACACCGCCAAAATCTTCGCCCGCTCAGGGCTCTCCAACAACTCACCACAGTCCAATGCAGTTGCCGAAGCGCTGTCGAGCAAGCTGGCGGTGTAGAGCAGGGCATCTTCGAAGCTCAGGTCTTCGTTGATGGAATGGAAACCTTGGGTGGGCAGATAGTGGTCGATGGCGCGGTTGAAAGCGGTGCGGTCTTTCGCGGGGTCGACAGATGAGTCGGGTAGAACTTTGTTCATGATGTAATTCCGTGATGAGTTGAGAATTACCACCCGTCGCGACTAAACGAATAGGTGGTAGCTGTACGCAGGTTAGTCGACCGGCCATCACGCAAATCCGGCGCACCCTAAGGTGCCCTACGCACAGCCACCATAAAACTGATGGAAGGCCGTGCGCGTGATAGGGGCGGGCGACTAAACCCGATCACTGAATAGGCAGTGACGGACCGCAGACTAGCCACCGATTCCAGCAGGCACAAGGCGGCGGAGATTGTCTAGGAAACGTCCTGCAATTTAAAGGGACACGCCTTGCTGGCCCTTTACAAGCTATGACTAAACGCCAGTAACCGCCCATATAGAAATTTGTCTGTAGGAATGGTCTGTCATGACGATTTTTGATGGCAGCGCTGATAATGTTTCGCTTTTTGTGTGTGTAGTGAAGTTAGTTAAATGCTGGATCAAATCGTCAGCACCATAGGGATACGATGAATATAGATGTCAGCAATTTTCGCCAAGGCTTAACTAAAGTCAGACTCTCAAAAGCTGCATTTGATGAGCTCTTGAATGCAAGGTCTATGCTTGAACAATATGGTGAGCTTGACTGGCTGGATGCAAGCTCTGCCCAAACCTATCTTTGTGATCTACATGCGCTCAGCGAAGAGTTACTTAATATACGGGACGTGATTGAACATCAAAGCCATGTTCTGATCCTTGATGGATTCTTGGCTGATGACCTTGTAGGGTTCAAATCACTCGTATGGACATTTGGTTCTATGTTAGGTACGCCTATGGTACAGAATCATCTCGGCCACAAGATTATTGAGGTATACGACCGAGGTGGTAAGCGCGTTGAAGAAGGCGCGAGATATCATCAAACCCGGCAAGGCGCATACGCTCACAATGATGGTGTGAACGATCCGTTACCTATTGACTATTTGATTCTTGCTTGTGGGCAAAAGGCTCTTGTGGGGGGAGAAAGTATTCTTATTGATGCGAGTGCTGTATATGCCGAGTTAATGGCGTTCCCAGAGGTTCTTGAGGAGTTAAAATACGACTTTTACTTTGAGAACCGAGGGATGTCAGATGAGGAGCAGCTATTTAAAGCGCCTATACTGAGTTTTTCTTATGAAGGTATTCCTTTGATTAGGTACTTTCGCGTTTATATTGAGTCGGCGCATCTCAAAGCTGGAGTTCCGCTGACCATGGCGCAGATTCAGGCATTGGATTTTTTAGACACTGTGATTGATCAGTCAATGGTTCAGCACCGACTATTGCTCGAGCCAGGGCAATTGCTTATTTCAGCCGACAATAAATTTCTTCATACCCGGACGAATTTTATCGATAAGAACTCTCCGCGCGCAGATATTAGTGACGCTGCGCTTTTGAGTGACTTGAATCGCTACATGTTAAGGATGTGGTTGCGCAAGCAATGATTTCCTGCCGTAACGCACGACTTCCACTCTTTAGTAAATACCGAGCCCCATGGACAACTCCAACCTCGCAATAACCCTCGTTTTGATTTCGGCCTTCGCGCACGCCACTTGGAACGCCGTTGTCCGCGCCGGTAGCAGCCGCTTCATGACGTTAGCCATGGTCGACGGTACAGCGCTGCTGATCTGCCTGGCAGCCCTGCCACTAGTGAATGTGCCAAGCCCACAGGTGTGGGGTTATGTACTGATCTCCGTGGTGCTCAACACCCTTTACCGCTTGTTCCTGATCAAGGCCTACGAAACGGGTGACTTCGGTCAGGTCTACCCGGTGATGCGCGGCGTGCCGCCGGTTTTGGTCGTGCTGTTCTCCTATTTTCTGTTGCATGAGCAGCTGTCATTCCAGGCGATGGCGGGCGTGTTGCTCATTGGTGTTGGCATTATCAGCTTGACGTTTGTGCGCAGGATGACCGCGCAGATGTGCAAGCCCATTTTGATGGCGGTGTGCGCGGGGGCGTTTGTTGCGTGCTACACGGTGGTGGATGCCAAAGGTGTCAGGGCCAGTGAAACGGTGCTGCAATTCATCATCTATTTGACGGTATGCCAGAGCATCCCAATCCCGCTGCTGGCGTATTTAAAGGAACGCTCCACGTTCACCCATGCGGTTCGCAACCATTGGCGAGTGGGCGTAATGGGCGGGGTTTTTTATCTGGTGTCCTACGGTCTTGTGCTGTTTGCGCTGTCGCTGGATGCGGTGGCCAAGGTCTCAGCCCTGCGGGAAACCAGTGTTATTATCGGCGCCATTATTGCCGCGCTGTTCTTCCATGAACGCTTCGGCTGGCGGCGGATGCTTTCGGCGTTCGTCATTGTTTGCGGGATCATCCTGATCAAAGTGAGCACCTGATGGCCCAACGTCCGCCACCCACACCGATGCTGCAAGCCTTTGTCAGTGCGGCGCAAACGGGGAGTTTCGCTCGCGCTGCATCTGAGCTGAACCTCACCGCCAGCGCCATCAGCCATCAAATTGCCGGTCTGGAGGAGTGGTGGGGTGTGCAGTTGTTTGAGCGGCATTCGCGCGGTGTCAAACTCACGGCGGCAGGGCAGGCCTTGTTGCCGGTGGCCGGGGATTTTTTCAAAGCGCTAGAAGCGGTGCTGTATTCGCTGAACCCGATAAAACCCCAGCCCCTTTACCTGTCATGTACGACCTCTCTCTGCTCGTCCTGGTTGATTCCCAGGATGCACGGTTCTCACGCCGCAGCCTCATTCAATCTTGATGTAGTGCTAACCAGCGTTGATATGAACAGCAGCAATCTGGGTGCTCATCAGTTCGATGTCGCAATTGTGATGGGGTATGGCGATTACCCCGATCACTATGCCGAGCTGCTGATGCGTGATGCGGTGTTCCCGGTGTGTTCGCCGGAATTTCTACGGGTTAATGGCGAGATCGGTTTGGCGGACATTGCGCGTTTTCCGTTGATCCACCGGGTGGACGATCAAGTCTGCCCCGGCTGGGAAAGCTGGTTTGCATTCCACGGGCTGGAGGGGCCGCCGCACCATCATGGGCCGCGCTTTCCGGACTCCAGCCTGGCGATCAGTCTGGCAGTGAAAGGTGGCGCAATTGCGCTGGGCAGAACCGCGTTGGTTCACGACGCGTTGAAGGACGGTTCATTGGTGAGGTTGAGCGCGCCGGAGATGATGTTGCCAGTTGCGTACTACATCATTTGCCGAAACGGACGACAGTCAGAGCCTGACATCGCCCGGTTGTTTGACTGGCTCAAAGCTCAAGCGCAGGCGTTTGGGCGCGAGGTGAAGTCCGGTTCCGAGAGCTGATTGATCGGTGATTTCAACGTGGTTTGTCAGATCAGTTGCCCATATTCTCCGACGTCACAATCAGCGGCGGTATATACACCCGATGCCGCAATGGGTCGAAGGCCTCGGCGGTCTGCAACTTCACTAACAACTCCACCACCGCCACGGCCGTCTGGCGTGGCTGTGAATCCATCACCACATCCACCAACCCCCGGCGCAACGCCTCACGCGACAGCTCGGTGGACTCCTGCAAGATGCAACACAACGCCGGCCGCTTGGGCAATTGCGCCAGGGCATTGATGATGCCGTCGCCGCCGCCGCCCACCACGCACAGGCCGCGCAGGTCGGTGTGGCGGGTGATCAGGTCGAGGGTGGCTTCTTCGGTGATATCGCTGTTGTCCAGGTTGATCAGCGGCTCAAGAGGCTTGAGCCCTGGCGCGTGCTCGGCGAGGTAGCTGTGCAAACCTTCGACCCGGGCCTGGTGGCCGAGAAAGCGATGGCCGCCGAGCAAAATCCCCACGCTGCCTTTGCGGGCGCCGCAGGTGCGGGCGAGCAGCCAGCCCATGGTGCGACCGACCACGTGGTTGTCCTGGCCCACGTAGGGCTCAAGGGCTTGCTCGTGAATATCCGACAGCAACGCCACCACCGGCACGCCGGCTTCGCGGATCTGCGCCAAGGTGGCGTTGATCAACGGGTGGGCGAAGCTGACCACGGCTAGGGCATCGCACTGCACGGCCAACTGTTCGATCTGCGCGACGATGGCGCTGGGGGTGCGGTCCACGATGTATTCGAACTGGCACGTCAGGTTGGCGCCTGCATGTTGCTCGGCGGCCGCGCTGATTGAATGTGCGAGGGTCGCGTAAAACGCCTGGGCCGTCGCGAGCAGCAGGATGCCGAAACGGTAAGTCGGCCGACGTTCACGAATGCGCTGGCCGATCAACCGGGCGGCAAAATAACCCACGGCTTCGGCGGCCTGAAACACCTGCTCGGCTGTCTCCGGGTTGACCGGCGCACGGGCATTCAACACCCGGTCGACGGTGGCCACGCTGAGGCCCGCTTGGGCGGCAACGGTGGCGATGGTTGGGCGTTTATTGTTGTTCATGACTGGCCCTTATTGCGTCTTGATAGAAAACTATCAAGCCCCGCTGGGCCTGGATGATAGCTTGATAGGGAATGGATTCAAGCCCTTGAGGCCGATTTGCCCGCTCTCTATATTTTCTCCAGCAAAGCACTCGAAACCCATCGCTTGCGGAGAACAATAACAATGCCTGAACACACCGCTCACTCCACTCGGCGCGACTACAGCCTGACCGGCCCCGAAGCCGCCCGTGCTGCCGAAAAAGGCCTGGTATCAGCCAGTTGGTACCAATCGCCGATTTCCCGTAAACGCATGAAAGAACTGATGCAACGCCGCGACGGCCCGGCGCTGCGTGATACCGCCCTGTGGGTGGCCGCCTTGTTCGCCACCGGTTTTGGCGGCGTCTGGTTCTGGGGCACCTGGGCCTGCGTGCCGTTCTTTATCGCCTACGGCGTGCTCTACGGCACTGCGTCCAACCCGCGCTGGCACGAGACCGGCCACGGCACGGCGTTCAAGACCCGCTGGATGAACGACGTGCTCTACCAGGTCGCGAGCTTCATGTGCATCTTCGAGCCCCATGTGTGGCGCTGGAGCCATGCCCGGCATCACACCGACACCATCGTGGTCGGCCGTGACCCGGAGATCGTCGAGCCACGCCCGCCGAGCTTCTTGATGATGTTCCTGAGCCTGTTCAACCTGCCCCTGGCCTGGAAAACCTTCAGCGGCGTGGCGCGTCATGCCATGGGCCAGATGAGTGCCCAGGAAGCCGACTTTATACCCGAATCCGAATGGCCCAAGGTGTTCCGTGCCGCCCGTATCTGGGTCGCCATTTACGCCGTGGTCATCGGCACCGCCCTGTACCTGCACAGCTGGCTGCCCCTGATGCTGGTGGGCCTGCCGAGCATCTACGGCGCCTGGCTCGGCTACCTGTTTGGTCTCACCCAGCATGTGGGCTTGGCCGAAGACGTGCTGGACCATCGCAGCAACTGCCGCACCATCTACATGAACCGCGTGCTGCGCTTTATCTACATGGACATGAACTACCACCTCGAACACCACATGTACCCGATGGTGCCGTACCACGCCCTGGAACAGTTGCACGAAGAAATCCGCAGCGATTGCCCGCCGCCGTACGCCAACCTCTTCGAGGCCTACAAAGAAATCCTCCCCACGATCTGGCGCCAGCGCAGCGATCCGAATTATTTCATCCAACGGCCTATTCGCACGGCGGCTGAACCGGCGGCCAACGCACCGGTGCATGCAGAAGCCGCTGCCGGCTGAACCCCCCAAGAACAAGAGAAAACACCATGAACGATCAATGGATCGACGTCTGCGCCGTGGGCGAAATAGACGAAGAAGACGTGCTGCGCTTCGACCACGGGGCCCATACGTATGCCGTGTACCGCTCGGCCGAGAATGAATTCTTCGCCACTGCCGGCCTGTGTACCCACGAGAAAATCCACCTCGCCGACGGCCTGGTGATGGACCATGTGATCGAGTGCCCCAAGCACAACGGGCGCTTCGATTACCGCACCGGCAAGGCCATGGGCGCGCCGGTGTGCGTCAACCTCAAGACCTACCCGGTACGGGTCGAAGCGGGGCGGGTATTGCTCGCCGTCACGGCCTGAGCATGAACGCACCCTTGATTATCGTGGGCGCCGGCCATGCCGGTGGCCGTGCGGCGCTGACCTTGCGCGAAGAAGGCTACACCGGGCGCCTGCTTCTGATCGGCGACGAGCCGCACCTGCCCTATGAGCGCCCGCCACTGTCCAAGGGGCTGTTGCAAGGCACGGCGGACTTGGCCGGCTACAGCCTCTGCGACAACGACCGGTTGACGGAGCTGGGCATCGAGCACATCGCCGCTAACCCTGTGACCCAATTGGAACCCCAGCAACACCGCCTGCAACTTGCCGACGGCCAGTGGCTGCCTTACGCCGGTTTACTGTTGGCCACCGGCGGCCGGGCGCGGCGCTTGCCCCAGCAGCAGGCGAATGTGCTTTACCTGCGCACCCACGATGAAGCGCTGGCCCTGCGCAGCGCGCTAACC
>NZ_QUZU01000090.1 GCF_004682055.1 Pseudomonas kairouanensis
CACCGCATTCGCGAGCAAGCCCGCTCCCACATTTGGATCTATGTAGGGTCTTTAAGTCCGGTTACTTGCCGAGCTTACGCAACTCATCCGACTCCACCACCCGCACCCCATCCTGCTCTTCCAGTGCCAGGCGCCACATGGCCCGGGCCAGTTCGCACACTTCAATGCCACGGTATTTGCCGGGGATCAGCTTCGATAATGGCCCCGCCAGTTGTTCGGTCAATCGCGGTTCCAGCCGCTCACCCAGCAGCAGCGATGGCCGTACGATGGTCAATTGCGGCCAGCCCTGGGCCTTGAGGGCCTGCTCCATTTCGCCTTTGACCCGGTTGTAGAAAATCGAGGATTTAGGGTCGGCGCCAATCGCGCTGATCACCACCAGGTGGCGCGCGCCCATTTCCCGGGCGCGCTTGGCAAAGGCCACCACCATGTCCAGGTCAACAGCGCGGAACGCCGCCTCCGAGCCTGCTTGTTTAATGGTGGTGCCCAGGCAGCAGAAGGCCAGGTCGACCCGGCCGCTCAGTTGCGGCAAAAACACCGCAGGGTCTCCCACCGGGTTTTCCAGGTGTGGGTGTTCGGCCAACGGCTTGCGGCTGGGCGCCAATACGCGGGCCACGGTGGGTTCATTGAGCAGGCGGTCGAGCAGGTGTTCGCCGGTCAGGCCGGAGGCACCGGCAAGCAAGATATGCTGAGGTGTCAGGTACATGGTGTTTCCCCCTTGTTACACGTTACAGCTTAGTTGCCTTTGGCTTCCTTGCTATTCATTGAGACGCTTTCGAGCGCCTTTCGTGCCTGCTGTTTGCGTAAAAGTTGCCAGTGGGCGATGACGCCCTTGGGGGCCCAGATCTGCGGCTCGGAAGGCTCGAAGCTGTCCGCCTGTTCGCGTTCGGTCACATGCAGTTGCGCCAGTTTGAAGGCCTGCTGCAAGTCATCGGTCTGGTTGAAGGCTTGGGCGAAGAGGGCGTCGCCGAAGTAGGTGAAGTCGGCCTCCTCGGAGCAACCGAAAGACACGCGGTCGGCCCGGGAGGCGGTCATGATCAGGGTGCGCTCGTCTTTGAGGGCCGGGATGAAACCGCCGGAATAGCAGGCCGAAATCACGACGATCTTGTCGCGGTTCTTCAGCGGCGCAAGCACGGCGGCCAGTTCATCGGCGGGCAGGTCGGCCAGTTCCATGCGCGGTTGGTCCAGCACCAGTTCATGTTCGTGGGTGCCGTGGCTGGTCAGGTAGATAAACACCAGGTCTTCAGGCCCGGTGCGTTCGGCCAGGGTCTGCACGGCGCGGCGCAGGCTTTCGCGGGTGGCCAGGGGGCGGTCGGCGATATGGTCGCGGTGGTTGACGAGGCGGATCTGCCCGCGCGCGCCGAAGCGAGTGGCGAGCATGTTGCTGACAAAGTCGGCTTCACGCAGGAATACGCTTTGTTTGCCGTCACCGGCCAGCACCAGGGTGTACAGCTCCACGGCGGCGGTGGAGGCGGGCACGGCAGCGAGGGCGGCATCCAGGAGGTGGCCTTGGGCTAGCACTCCCATTTCCAGTGGGTCGGGCAACAGCTTGCCATCGGCGTCACGCACGCGCATGCCATTGACCCAGGTACCCGCCTGCACAGTGCCATCGGTGAGCACCAGGGTGCCGCGGCCCTGGTAGCTGTCGCTGTCGAAGCCTCCGATATAGAAGCTGCCATCGGTCAGGTTCAGGCGGCCTTCGCCGGTGAAGCGCCAGTCGCTGAACTGGCCGACGTAGTGGCTGCCGTCCACACCGATCAATTCGCCTTTACCGCTCAGGGCACCTTCCTTGAACTGGCCGATCCACACGTCGCCGTCAGCGTTTTCGTAGCGGCCTTTGCCGTTGAGCTGGTTCTGTTTGAACTGGCCGACATAGATGTCGCCGTCGGCGCTGTTGAACGTACCGTTGCCTTCCAACTGCCCATCCACAAAACGGCCGCTGAACTGGTTGCCGCTGTCGTCGTTGCGCTGGCCTTCGCCATTGGGTTTGCCATGGGCGAACTGGCCCTGGTATTGGCTGCCGTCCGCCAGTTCCAGGCGGCCGAGGCCGGAATACTGGTCATCCTTGAATTCGCCGCGATAGGTCATTTGCCCCTCTTTGAGGGTGCCTTCGCCATTGCGCCGACCGTTCTTGAAGCCGCCCACAAAGTGGCTGCCCGCCGTGGTCAGGCTGCCCTGGCCGTCAAACAGGCCCTGCTGGAACTGGCCTTTATAGACTTCGCCATTGCTGCCATGCCATTCGCCCTGGCCGTGCCACTGGCCCTTATCGAACTGGCCGGCGTACCAGCTGCCGTTGGGGTAGTCCACGCGGCCTTCGCCCTGCAGCAGGCCATTGACTACATCACCCCGGTAACGGCCGCCGTCGGGCAGGCGCGCATCGGGCGGCAACAGCGATTCGCCGTCTCCGCAAGCGGTGAGCAACAGGGCAAGGGCAAGGGGGGCGAGTGGGCGCATAGCGGGATCCGGATAATTGAGCGCCGAGTATGCCGTAGCCGGGAGGTTCATACATAAATTTACATACCCTGTGGCGAGTTTCAGTGCCTCGCCACAGGGTCGGGCTTACACGAAGCAGAGTGACAGCGACTCGGCAATGTAGGCAGGTTTTTCCTGGCCGTCGATTTCCAGGGTGCACACGGCCTTGAGCAGCCATTGCCCAGGTTTTTTCTCCGTTGCGTCGGTCAGGCTGACGTGCAGGCGCACCCGGGAGTCGACCTTGACCGGCTGGATGAAACGCACGCTGTCCAGGCCATAGTTGACCGCCATCTTCAAGCCTTCGGGCATGATCAGGATGTCTTCGATCAGCTTGGGGATCAGCGACAACGACAGGAACCCGTGGGCGATGGTGCCGCCAAACGGGGTTTGCGCGGCCTTGACCGGGTCGACGTGGATGAACTGATAGTCGCCAGTGGCTTCTGCAAACAGGTTGATGCGATCCTGGTCGATGGTAAGCCAATCGGAACGTCCCAGTTCCTTGCCGACATAATCGTTGAGCTGCGCTACAGGTACATAGGGCATTGCGTCTCTCCTTGGTTCATCGGTTTGTAGGAGCGGGCTTGCTCGCGAAGCTCGTTAACGATAGCGCGGGCATTCAGAATGATCGCGGTGTCTTGACGGTCTTCGCGAGCAAGCTCGCTCCTACAGTGTTGGTATTTTTGTGGGTTACAGAAATCCACTGTAGATCATCATGGGCACCGGGCTCGGTCAAGCCACCATGCTTTTGGCGAATGCCGGTGTATATCGCGGGCATGCTTATAATGCCGGCACGTTGAAAGGGGGAAAGAACGGATGCTGTTACGTGGGCTGACATGGCTGGTGCTGTTCCAATTGATCGGTACGGCGATCAATCATCTGCTGTTGCCGATCTTGCCGGGGCCCATTGTCGGGCTACTGCTGATGCTCGGCTTTTTGATCTGGAACGGCGAAGTCGGTGAGCCCCTGAGCCTGGCGGCCAGCAGCCTGCTGCGTTACTTGCCATTGCTGCTGGTGCCGCCAGCGGTGGGGGTGATGGTGTATGCCAAGGACATCCTCGCAGACTTCTGGGCCATCGTCGGTGCGCTGGTGTTATCGCTGGTGATCGCCATGGCCTTTGTTGGCGTATTGATGCAACAGATGGTCAAGCGCAAGGAGAAGGATCAATGACCTTCGACTGGCATGGCGCGTGGACGGCGGTGATTCATCACCCACTGTTCGGTATTGGCATCACCCTGGGCGCTTATCAATTGGTGCTCGCGGGTTTCGAGAAGACCCGCTGGATTTTCCTGCAGCCGGTACTGGTCTCGATGCTACTGGTGATCGGCATCTTGCTCACCTGTGGCCTGAGTTACGCCGAATACCGCAAGAGCACCGAGATCATGGGCATTCTGCTGGGGCCTGCGACCGTGGCGCTGGCTGTGCCGCTTTATCTGAACCTGCGGCGCATTCGCCAATTGTTCTGGCCGATTTTTACTACGCTGGTGATAGGTGGCGTTTTGGCCACCGGCCTGTGTGTGCTGCTGGGCCAGTGGTTCGGCGCTGAACACATGATGCTGATGACCATGGCGCCCAAATCGGTCACCTCGCCGATTGCCATGCTGGTGGCCGAGCAGATCGGCGGCGTGGCGGCATTGGCGGCGGTGTTTGTGCTGATCACTGGGGTGGTGGGCGCGATGGTCGGCCCGGCACTGTTGTCGCGCCTGGGTGTACGCAGCCCCGAGGCGCGCGGCATGGCCCTGGGCATGACCGCTCACGCCGTCGGCACCTCGGTGGCGTTGCAAGAGGGCGAGGAGTGTGGCGCCTTTGCGGCGCTGGCCATGAGTCTGATGGGCGTGGCCACGGCGGTGTTCCTGCCGCTGGCCGTGTCGGTGATCGTTTAAACCGGGTTTAAGGAAAGCTTTATGAGTCTGGCACTGTTCCCGCTCAATACCGTGCTGTTCCCTGGCTGCACCCTCGATTTGCAACTGTTCGAGGCGCGCTACCTGGACATGATCAGCCGCTGCCTGAAAAAGGGCGAAAGCTTTGGCGTGGTGTGCATCCTCGATGGCAGCGAAGTGGGCGTGGCCCCGGACGGCTATGCATTGATCGGCTGTGAAGCGCTGATCCGCGATTTCAAGCAGCAGGACAACGGCTTGCTGGGAATTCGTGTCGAAGGCGGGCGACGTTTCCGCGTGCGGGATGCCGGTGTGCAAAAGGACCAGTTGCTGGTAGCGGACGTGCAATGGCTGGAAGAATTGCCCGATCAGGCGCTGGAGGAGGAAGACGCCGATCTGCTGGCGTTGCTCCAGGCCCTGGCCGAACACCCGATGGTCGCCTCGCTGGACATGGGCGCCCACGCTGACGGCCAGCAAGCCTTGGGCAATCAGCTGGCGTACCTGTTGCCTTTCACCGAGGCTGACAAGATCGACCTGCTGCAACTCGACGACCCGCAGCAACGCCTGGATGCGATCCAGATGCTGCTCGACGAGCTCCAGGGTGAACTGTTCACTCAGTAGGCATAGCGCAGCAGGGCGTGGGGCGTGCCGGTAAAGGCAATAAAACCGAGCACCGCGACCACGGCGGGCAGTACCAGCCACCAGGCTTTTTGCGACATGGGCGGCAATGGGCTGCGATGCTGGAAAACGGTCAGGCTGAACGCACACACCGTCATCGCCAGCAGCGTACCGGCGAGGATATCCGTAGGCCAGTGGGCGCCGAGGTAAACCCTCGACAGCGCGATAAACGCTGCGGGAATGCAGCCCAGCAGGAGCCAGGTCATGCGCAACCGCGTGGGCTGGCCACAGCCGGCCAACACCGCCAACGCCAGGAAAAACGCAAACGACCCCGAAGCATGGCCGCTGGGCATGCTGAAGCTGGTTAATGGGTCTGCAAGAATGTCTGGGCGGCCACGGGCGAAAAACAGCTTGGTGCCCGTGTTGATCACTGCCGCGCCTGCCAGCGTGGCGCCGACGAACAGCGCATGACGCCATTGTCGTGCCACCAGCAGTAGCCCGGTAAAGATGGCGCTGGCGACAAACATCTTCTTGAATTCGCCCAGTTGGGTGACCATCACCATGGTGCGGTCCAGCCAGCCGCTGCGGTGTTCCTGTACCAGTGCGCTCAGGCCCTGGTCAAAATCGTTGAGGTGCGGGTAGCCGATAAACAGGGCGATCAACAGTGTCAGGCTGGCGCAGCCAATCCACAACGTGGCACGGCGATGGCCGCGCAAGCTGCTGTTCAGGCTCAGCCCCAGCAATATCGCGATGCTCGCCGCGACAATCCCTGCCTCGGGCCAGAAACCCTCCGGCAATGGCAAGCGGAACGCTGCGCCGGTCGCCCAGCCCGGCAACAGATAAGCCACCGACCAGCCCGCAGCGGCCAGCACGCTCACCGCCGCGAAACGCGGGAAGGGCATGTCGCACATGCCTGCCACCATGGGCAGCATGGGGCGCAGTGGACCGATGAAACGTCCTACAAGGAGGCTTGCGATGCCGTACTTGTGGAAGTAGCTCTCTGCGCCGTTCATCCACTCGGGGTGATGGCGCAGGCCGGGCAAGCGCCGGATGTTCTGGTGGAAATGTCGGCCCAGGTAGTAGGAAACCCCGTCACCCAACAAGCCGCCTAGAAAACCCAGCAGCAGGGTTTCGCTCAGGGACAACGCACCGCTGCCGGCCAGCGCCGCAATGGCAAATAGCAACACCGTGCCAGGCACGATCAGCCCGGCGATGGCCAGGCACTCCACGCAGGCGACGATAAATACTGCCACCGCCAGCCATTCTGGATTCAGGGTCAGCCAACCGGTAATGCTATCGAGCCATTGGCCCATACACTCAACTCCATTCTTGAAATACATAACTTAAGCCAGTGAAGATCAACTGTGGGAGCGGGCTTGCTCGCGAATGCGGTGTGTCAGTCAATGCATGTATTGCTGATCCACCGCATTCGCGAGC
>NZ_QUZU01000091.1 GCF_004682055.1 Pseudomonas kairouanensis
GCTCGCGAAAGCGGTGTGTCAGCCCCAAATTCATTGACTGACCCACCGCTTTCGCGAGCAAGCCCGCTCCCACATTTAATCCTTATTGCCTGTCAGATTGCGGCACCGCAAACACCGCACTCGCCCGCGCCACCACCTTCTCCCCCACCTGCAAACTCACCGTGGCAAACGCCATCTGCCGTCCACGCTTGTGATGTTCCAACCGCACCACGATCCACTCCCCCACCTGCACAGCGCCCAGATAGTCCAAGGTCATGCTCGCCGTAATCAACGGCAGCGGCGGCTCACTGGAAAACGCCATCGCATAGCCCATGCCGATATCCGCCAGGGTCGCCAACACCCCACCATGTACCGTGCCACGCCCATTGGCATGACGGTTATCGGCACGCAGGCCGATCTCCAGTTGCAGCCCCTCACCTCGGCAATACGCCGGACCAAGCAGATCAAGCAACGGGCTGCTGCGGGGCAGTGAAACAAAACCTTCGGGGACAGCGATCATGGCGAGTTCTTCCTTGGGGTCAGGCCTGAGGTGTACTCCAGCGCGTCTGCGCCAGCCATCACCATCACCCACACAAATCCCCGCTGATGCTTTGCGTTAATCCGCCAGACCCGCTTTAATCGCCGTCCAAATTTCCCCGCACCTCCCAAGGAACCGCAATGCGCCATCCGGACGGCAAATCAAAACCTTATCTCGTATGTTTGCTGGCAGCCCTGGCCCTTGCCGGTTGTTCACCCAAAGACCCCTCCCGCGCACGGGTGATCAACGGCGAGCAAAGCCGTGCTGGCGCGCAACTGGCGTATGAACATGAACTCACGCTGGCACTACCGGGCGCGCTGCTGGTGCCACGCATGCAGGCCACCCGCGAAGCCTGCGAAACGGCACGCTTTGGCGCCTGCAATATCCTGGGCATTACCGAAGACGGCAACGGTGGCGAGATCATCCTGCGCATCGCGCCAACAGGTGTAGAGCCCTTGGTTGCGATGGCAGCCGACGGTGGCAAACTCGGCCAGCGCATCACCACCGCCGAAGACCTGGCCGACGCTGTCGCTGACGTGCGCCGCCGCCAGGACCGCCTGCAAGCCCAGCAACAGCGCCTGGACGAATTGGCCAAGCGCAAGGACATCACCGTCAGCGACCTGATCGCCTTGAGCAAGGAGCAAGCCGCCATCGAAAACGAGTTGCAGGAACTGGCGCAAATCGCCGCCAACCAGCAACGCCGTCTCGACACCAACCGCGTGACCCTGAACTTCCGCTCCTCTGACGGTACCCACCAACCGTCACGGTTCAGCCGCATGTTCAGCAACCTCGGCGACAACCTGGTGAACGGCACCGCCGATGCCTTGGAACGCTCCAGCTATGTGCTGCCGTTTGTGATCCTGGCGTTTCCGGTGGTGTGGTTGTGGGTATGGTTGTGGCGCCGATTCGTCAAACGCCGCAACTGATCAGCGCTTCAGACACCGCTGATAACGCTCGTCCACCCGCTTTGCAAACCACGCTGTGGTGAGGTTGCGGGTGATCTTCGGACTCTTGAGCACGATGCCCGGCAGGATCGCCCGAGGCATCGGCTTGCCGGCGGCCTGGTCGGCCAGGGCGTATACGCGCTTGTAGAGGGTGGTCTGTTCAAAGTCCAGCTGATCGCCCTGCTCCAACTGGCTGCGGATGCTGGGGTTGCGCATATCCAGCTTCGCCCCCAGTGAACGCACCGCCAACTCGGTGGTGCCCGGCAACAACGAACCGTAGCGAATCAAATCCCCATCCAATGCCAACTCCTTACCTGAGGCACGGCTGACCGCCGCCTGGAACGCGGCATTGCGGCTGGCGTACCACCCGGCATTGAAGTCGGCAAAGCGGTACAGCGGCTGGTCGTAGTTCACCGGGTAGCCGAGCAAGTGGGCAATGCCGAAGTACATGCCGCCACGGCGGGTGAAGACTTCACGTCGGATAGAGCCGTCCACGGTGTAGGGATAACCCCGTGCCTGTTTCTGTGCAAAGTCGATGCTGACCTGCATGGGGCCGGCGGTGTGCACCGGGTTGAAGCCGTCAAAGAGTGTTTTGCCCAAGGGCACCACGCTGATGAAATCATCAAAAATGCCGCTCAGGTCTTTCTCCGTGCGCGCGGCACTCAGCCGGTCGGCGTAGGTCTTGCCCGTCGGCGAACGCAATTGCAGGGCGCTGCGTACGACAAACGCCGGCACATGAACTTTGCCCGCGCGGCGCAGGATTTCATCCTGGGCGATCTTGCCCATGTTCGGCACGGGCGGGTCCACCTGGTAGGTGGACTCCTGCTCGGTCACCGCCAGTACAGCGCAGATGTTTTCAGTGCTGGGGTAGATCTTCTGGGTGTCGAAGGCGGTGTAAATGTCCTGGGCCCAGCCGTTGCGATCCTGCAATTTGGCGGGCAGCAGGCGCACGATTTGCGCCTTCACCTCGGCCTCGCTGCGCTCCGGCTGTTGCGGGCTGCGTGTGGTGGAGCAACCGGCCAGCACCAGCAGGGGGGTAAGGCACAGGATCAGGCGGCATAGGGACATGGGACTTCCTTGGATGGCGACGGGCCAGGCATTGCAGATATGGACCTGTAAGTCTAAGCGGCGTTCGCCCCAGGGTGTGCGGCTGGGCCGGGCCAAGGCAAAAGCTGCCGAAAGTTCCTACACAGCCGCCGGATAACCTCTACTCCCCGCTCCTGAAAACCGCTGCAAAGTCCCTCGCCTGACTACACAGGGCGAGGGATTGCGGATGGATTGGCTTTTTAGTGCTTCGGTTGATCGTGTCCTTTGCGACGCTGCTCTGGTGAGGAGCCGTCAAGGATGACCGACGCTTCCCACATTGCCCTTATCGAACATGAACTTGATGGCTTTCATCAGAGCCTGGCGGTGTATCGCCAGCAGATGAACGCCTGGTATGCGCGTGCCTTGGATTCGGTGAGCCATGCGGCGGATTTGCCGTCGTTGCTGGGGATGGATCGGGTGTTGCGGGCGGGGGATTCGCAGCTTTCGGTGAGCATGACTGATCCGCAATTTTCCACCGTGGCCCGCTGCCCTCTTGGCGGTGAGCTGAAAATCGAGAGCCAATTCGAGTCGGTGTATGACGTGCCGATTGGTGGGATTCCGGTCGAGGTGATCGGGCTGGATGACGGCAGTTCCACCGTGATCATGCTCGATGAACATGGCAAGGGCTCGCACCACTGCTCGGCGGGCGGGCGTTATCAGGTGCGGGTGCAGGGCGGCGTTTCTGGCGAGCAGGTGGAGGCGCTGTTTGCCTCCTACGCCGGGCTGACGGCGGACTTGGAGCACTGGCTTCGCGAGCAGTGGCAAGGCTTTAAACCCCATTGGCAACAGTCCACCGCCAGTGCGATTGGCAGTGGCTTGTTGGCAGGCAGTTGGGCCGCGATTCGCGAGGTGTGGGACAGCATCAAGCGGGTGCAGGCGATTCTTGCAGACCCGTTGAAGTACGTCGAAGAGTTGGGCGAGCAAGCGGCTTCGTTGGCGAAAATTGCTACCGATGCGCCCAAGGTCATGGAACAGGCCATGTTGCTGGCCAGTGATGAAGCGGCGCTGTTTCTGCTGCTGCGCACGGCGATGGTGTGGCTTGACGCGTTGCCGCCCAGTGCGCTCGCCGAAGTGGCCGCAGGGTTTGTGGTGTCGTTGTTGATCGACCTAGTGATTGCGCTGGTGCTGACCATCGCGTTGCCGGCGGCGGGTGTGGGGTATTTGACGGTGCGGTTGGTCAGGTATGGCCAGCAGATCCTTCAGGCTGCGCTGGGCTTTGTTCAGGGCCTGCTGGAAATCCTGACGAAGTTTATGCAGGCGGTGGATCGCTACAAGGCGGTAGCGATTCGCGCAGTGGTTGGCGAGTTGAAGCAAGGCACGATGCAGATGCGCTGGAAGGCGCGGCAGAACGCCGTGTTGAAGCAAAAAGAGCCGGTGGATGATGTGCCGGCTTCGGGTAAGAACCCGAACGGGGATGCCGCTTCAAGCTCGGATAAAACCGCCACCAACGGCTGCCCGGTATCGATGGTTACTGGGGAAGAATTGTTGACGTTGGTTGACGGTTCGCTAGACGGGATTCTGCCGTTTGAGTGGACTCGTTTGTACCGCACCAGCGCGGTAGAAATGGATTGCGGCTTGGGGTTTGGTTGGAGTCACTCGCTGGCGCATCGGCTTTGTGTTGTGGGTGATTCGGTGGTGTGGACCGATCATGAGAATCGCTCGACTGCCCTGCCCTTGCCGTCTTCTTCGCGGCCGGCGATTACCAACAGCCTGGCCGAAGTGGCGATCTACTTGGGCTCGGTACCAGATGAATTGGTGCTGGCTCAGGCGTCACGTTTCTACCATTTTGTTAACGGTTCGCTGACGGCAATCAGCGATGCGTATGGCAATCGGCTGCGTATCTCCCGCGACTTTTTGGGCCGCATTGAACGAGTGGATAACGGTGTCGGGCGCTCGCTGTTCTTGCGGTATGAATCGGGCCGCATTGTGGCGGTGGAGTACCAGATTCACCGCGCCAAGGACCACGAGCCCTACGTCTGGGTGACCGAACATTGCGTGGTTTCCTACGCCTATGACGAACTCGGCAGGCTGGTTTCGGCAACCAATGCCGTAGGAGAAACCGAGACTTATCGGTACGACGACCAGCACGTCATTCTTGAACGCGGCTTGGCCGGTGGGGCGAGTTTCTCCTGGGCGTGGGAACGGTCTGGCAAGGCGGCGCGATGCATCAGGCATTGGGCCAGTTTCGCGCAGATGGACACGCGTTATGCCTGGGATGACAACGGCCGCGTCACCGTGTTTAACGCCGATGGTAGCCAGGAAGTGTACGTGCATGACCAGCGTGCAAGGCTGGTGCAGCGGGTTGATCCGGATGGCGCCCAGCACTTCAAATCCTACGACGACAACGGCCGGCTGACGGTTGAGCAAGACCCGCTGGGGGCCGTGACGGCTTATCAGTACGACGACGCTGGGCGTTTAGTGGCGGTGTTTCCAGGGGACGATGAGCCGACAGCCTACGAGCATGACAACGGGTTCGTACGGGTTGTAAGGCGTGGTGAAGCGGTCTGGAAATATGAGCGCAATGATCAGGGCGACGTTACCCGAAAGGTTGATCCTGAAGGGCATATCACCGATTACACCTACAACAAATATGGGCAACTGATTGGGGTTTGGTACCCGGATAACAGCTCTAAGCGGCTAGTGTGGAATGCGCGCGGGCAGCTCACTGAAGAACAACTGCCCAATGGCGAAATCAAGCGCTATCGCTATGACGATATTGGGCGGCAGATTGCGCGGGAGGATGAACATGGCGCGCTGACCCAGTATCAGTGGGACGCCGTTGGGCGATTGGTGCGTGTAGTCCTACCGGGCGGCTCGACGCGGGAATACAGCTACAACCCCTACGGAAAAATCACCGCCGAGCGCGATGAACTCGGGCGCGTGACCCGCTACGAATATGCCGATGGTTTGCACCTGATCAGCCGTCGCATCAATGCCGATGGCACCCAGGTTAAATACCGCTACGACAATGTCCGGTTACTGCTGACCGAAATCGAAAACGAGGTCGGCGAAACCTACCAGTTGCAATATCACGCCAACGGCCTGATCCAACAGGAAACCGGATTCGATGGCCGGCGCACCGCCTACGTCTACGACCTTAACGGCAACCTGCAAGAAAAGACC
>NZ_QUZU01000092.1 GCF_004682055.1 Pseudomonas kairouanensis
CGAATGCGGTGTGTCAGTCAGTACATCTAAAACTGACACACCGCTTTCGCGAGCAAGCCCGCTCCCACCTTTAGCCTGCGTTGTCTTTTAGATAGATGTCTGGCGCTTGTGCAGCAGCCACTCGCCAAAGGATTTGTCCTCCAGGGCATAACCTCCCCGGCTCGACTTCCATACCAGCTCCTTGTCGCGCAAGGCATCGATGCAGGCTTGGATAGTCTGCGTACCCGGCACCACGTCACTGCCCATCTGTTCCAGTTTCTTGCTCACCGCTGCGAGGGTGCTGTCCGTAAAGGGGGCGAAGGGTTCGTCGCTTTGCGAACGTTCCACCATCACTTCCAGCACCGCACGCTGGGGGATGGTCAGGGCGTTCCAGGCACTTTCGAATTCGGTCCACACCCCGGCGCGTAGCATTTCTGCGCGGCTGTGCAGCAACTGACCCAGATGACTCGCCCCACCCAACTCAAGCGCCACTTCACCGATGATCGTTCGTAGCATCTCCGGGCGACGGCCCACCAACTCAAAGACATCATCAATGTCAGCAGCGTTGAACTGATTGGTGTCGGCCAAAAGTGCGTTGATATACACCGTGTACGCTTGGGTAAACTCTCTGCCCAGCAGCGGAAACGCGGTGATGCTGGAGCCAAAGAACGGCTGGCTTTTGCCTAATACCAAATGGGCCAGCTTGTCGCGATTCGAGCCGGTGAACACCAAATGCAACCCGCTGCCGTCCTCGTCACGACCTTGATTGAGCTGGTCTCGGGCGGCCTTCAGCGCAAACATCGCATTGATCCCTGACTCGCTGGTTAGCGCGTGCTGCGCCTCGTCAATCACCAGCACAACAGGTTTCTCTGCCGCGCTATGGAGCAGTTCCAGCGCCTGGGTCAGCGTTGCACCGACCGGCAATTGTGGCTTGGTGAAGTCCCAGGACAGTGTTCGTAAAAAGCTTAACTTCTCGATCCCGATGTTCTTGGCAAGCTTGCGAATGCCCTTTTCATAGGGAACCAGGGCGGCGGCAATGGCACTGGCAATCAACTCGGCTGGATCTTTCTCTTTGTCGGCCCACAGATCGACATACACGGTCATCCAGCCCCGAAGTTGACACTCCGGGATCAGGTCTTCACGCAGAAAAGTACTTTTGCCCGTGCGACGCGGCGCCGCGAGAAACAGGCCGGAGGTGAAATCCTGGATACCAGCCCCCACCAAACCGTCGGCGATGCTGCTTGCCAGGGTGGGGCGGCGAAATACGAAGCCGCTGTGCTTGGACATGGTTTTATACTCAATTATTGAAAGGACTATAAATTATAGTCGCGAGTATAATTGACTATAATTGGCCGTCAAACCACCTCCCGTCGCCGATCCTCCCTCGGACATTTCGCAAACCGCGCCCGGTAGCTTCGGGTGAAATACGACGGCGACTCAAACCCGCACGCAATGCTCACTTCCAGCACGCTCATGTCGCTCTGGCGCAACAGCTGCCGGGCTTTTTCCAGGCGCAGGCCGAGGTAGAAGTTGCTCGGGGTGTCGTTCAGGTGCAGGCGAAACAGGCGCTCCAACTGGCGGCGCGTGACTTTGATCGACTCGGCCAGGGCCAGGGTGGTCAGGGGCGGTTCGGTGTGTTGTTCCATTTCGCCGATAACGTGCACCAGTTTCTTGTTGTTGATGCCGTAGCGCGTGGCGATCTGCATGCGCTGGTGGTCTTTGCGTGGGCGGATGCGGCCGAGCACGAATTGCTCGGAGACCTGAATCGCAAGCTCCGGGCCGTGGGCCTGGGCGATGAGGTCGAGCATCAGGTCGATGGAGGCAGTGCCACCGGCGCAGGTGATGCGGCGGCGGTCGATTTCGAACAACTCCTGAGTCACGGTGAGTTGTGGATAAGATTCCTTGAAAGCGTCGATGGCTTCCCAGTGCAGGGTCAGGCGGTGACCGTCGAGCAGGCCCGCTTCGGCGAGTACGCAGGCGCCAGTATCGATCGCGCCGAGGGTGACGCCGTCGTGGTCGAGGCGCCGCAGCCAATGTTCCAGCGCGGGCGTGGCGAACTGCAACGGTTCAAAACCTGCGACCACCAGCAACGTCGCGCCCTTCTTCAGCGGTTCCAGCGCCGCGTCGGCATTCACCGACATGCCATTGCTCGCCAATACCGCGCCACCATCGGCGCTCAGCACATGCCAGCGGTACAACTCGCCACGAAAGCGGTTGGCCACCCGCAATGGCTCCAGCGCGGAGATAAAGCCAATGGCCGAGAAGCCTGGCATCAGCAAAAAGTAGAAATCCTGGGACATGGTGGCGCTCTCGTGGGGCGGGCAGCGTGGCACTGTGATACTCCCGTTCGCGGGTGGTTTCAAGGGCACAGGTCGCTCCAGTGCAAGAGCCGGTCGCCGCCGTGCGTTTTATCGCCCCTAAGCTTGCGTAACGTGGCGTCACGGTGCGCAAAGACGCCGGAACCCACAATAACGACCTGCCGAGGGAACCACCATGAAACGACTGATGCTCGCACTCAGCGCCAGCGCCATCTTGAGCACCAACGTGATGGCCGCCGACGCGGCGTCCTGCCAGAACGTGCGCATGGGCGTGGTGAACTGGACCGACGTGATCGCCACCAGCGCCATGACCCAAGTGCTGCTCGACGGCCTCGGCTACAAGACCAAACAGACCAGCGCCTCCCAGCAGATCATCTTCGCCGGCATCCGTGACCAGCGCCTGGACCTGTTCCTGGGCTACTGGAACCCACTGATGACCCAGACCATCACGCCGTTCGTCGATGCCAAACAGGTCAAGGTGCTCGACAAACCGAGCCTGGAAGATGCGCGCGCCACCCTCGCCGTACCGACCTATCTCGCGGACAAAGGCCTGAAAACCTTCGCCGATATCGCCAAGTTCGACAAAGAACTGGGCGGCAAGATCTATGGCATCGAGCCGGGCTCGGGGGCCAATACGCAGATCAAGGCGATGATCGCCAAGAACCAGTTTGGCCTGGGTAAGTTCCAGTTGGTGGAGTCCAGCGAAGCCGGCATGCTCGCCGCCGTTGACCGCGCGGTACGCCGCAAGGAGGCCGTGGTGTTCTTCGGCTGGGCGCCGCACCCGATGAACGTCAACGTCGCCATGACTTACCTCAGCGGCAGCGAAGACGCCCTGGGCCCGAACGAAGGCATGGCCACCGTGTGGAGCGTCACCGCACCGAACTACGCCGAGCAGTGCCCCAACGTGCACAAGCTGCTGACCAACCTCACCTTCACCGCCGCCGACGAGAGCCGGATGATGCAGCCGCTGCTGGACCACAAGGACGCCATCGAGTCCGCCAAGCAGTGGCTCAAGGATCACCCCCAAGACCAGCAGCGCTGGCTCGAAGGCGTGACCACCTTCGACGGCAAGCCCGCTGCCACCAACCTGCAATTGACCAGCAAGTAACTGACTTTCCATCACCGCTTCGCAGCCAACACCGGCTGCGAACGGCACCACCACGCCTGTAAGGAACTGCCCCATGAACCACGACGTCATCATCACCTGCGCACTCACCGGTGCTGGCGACACGACCAGCCGCAGCCCGCATGTGCCGGTCACCCCCAAACAAATCGCCGCCGCCGCCGTGGAAGCCGCCAAGGCCGGCGCCACGGTTGTGCACTGCCACGTACGTGATCCTGAAACCGGCAAGTTCAGCCGCGACGTCGCCCTGTACCGCGAGGTGATGGAGCGCATCCGTGAGGCCGACATCGACATCATCGTCAACCTCACCGCCGGCATGGGCGGCGACCTGGAGATCGGCAGCGGCGAAAACCCGATGGAGTTCGGCCCCAACACTGACCTGGTCGGCCCACTGACTCGCCTGGCCCACGTCGAGGAACTGCTGCCGGAAATCTGCACCCTGGACTGCGGCACGCTCAACTTCGGTGATGGCGACACCATTTACGTGTCCACCCCGGCCCAGTTGCGGGCGGGTGCCAAACGTATCCAGGAACTGGGCGTAAAGGCTGAACTGGAGATTTTCGACACCGGCCACCTGTGGTTCGCCAAGCAGATGATCAAGGAAGGCCTGCTGGATAACCCGTTGTTCCAACTGTGCCTGGGCATCCCTTGGGGCGCGCCGGCCGACACCACCACCATGAAAGCCATGGTCGACAACCTGCCCGCCGATGCGGTGTGGGCCGGCTTTGGGATTGGCCGCATGCAGATGCCGATGGCGGCGCAGGCCGTGCTGCTGGGGGGCAACGTGCGGGTGGGGTTGGAAGACAACTTGTGGTTGGACAAGGGCGTGCTGGCCACCAATGGGCAGTTGGTGGAGCGGGCCAGCGAGATTCTCAGTCGCTTGGGCGCGCGCGTACTAACCCCCGCTGAGGGGCGCATAAAAATGGGCCTGACTAAACGCGGGTAACCCCCAAACACCACAAAACCCTGTGGGAGCGGGCTTGCTCGCGAAAGCGGTGGATCAGTCACCGAATACATCAACTGACACACCGCTTTCGCGAGCAAGCCCGCTCCCACATTTAGATCTTGATTCCCACAGTTGATCACCGAACTCTTCAGGATTGTCGCCAATGAGTTTTATCACCGAAATCAAAACCTTCGCCGCCCTGGGCAGCGGTGTCATCGGCAGCGGCTGGGTGTCCCGCGCCCTCGCCCACGGCCTGGATGTGATCGCCTGGGACCCCGCCCCCGGCGCCGAAGCCGCGCTGCGCAAACGCGTCGCCAACGCCTGGGGCGCGCTTGAGAAGCAGGGCCTGGCACCCGGCGCCTCCCAAGACCGCCTGCGCTTTGTCGCCACCATTGAAGAGTGCGTAAAAGACGCCGACTTCATCCAGGAAAGTGCCCCGGAACGCCTTGAACTGAAACTGGAATTGCACAGCAAGATCAGCGCCGCGGCCAAGCCCAATGCGTTGATCGGCTCAAGCACTTCGGGCCTGCTGCCCAGTGAGTTCTACGAGAGCTCAACCCATCCTGAACGCTGCGTGGTCGGTCACCCGTTCAACCCTGTCTACTTGCTGCCATTGGTGGAAGTGGTCGGCGGCAAGAACACCGCACCCGACGCTATTCAAGCCGCAATCAAGGTGTACGAGTCCCTCGGCATGCGCCCCTTGCATGTGCGCAAGGAAGTCCCGGGGTTTATCGCCGACCGCCTGCTCGAAGCCCTATGGCGTGAGGCATTGCACCTGGTCAATGACGGCGTAGCGACCACCGGCGAAATCGACGATGCAATCCGCTTTGGCGCAGGGTTGCGCTGGTCGTTCATGGGCACTTTCCTGACCTACACCCTGGCAGGTGGCGATGCGGGCATGCGGCATTTCATGGCGCAGTTTGGTCCGGCATTGCAGTTGCCTTGGACGTATCTGCCAGCGCCGGAGCTGACGGACAAGCTGATTGACGATGTAGTCGACGGCACCAGCGTTCAACTGGGCACACACAGCATTTCGGCGCTGGAGCGCTATCGTGATGATTGCCTGTTGGCGGTGTTGGAGGCCGTGAAGACCACCAAGGAAAAACACGGCATGAGTTTCGCCGAATAACCCC
>NZ_QUZU01000093.1 GCF_004682055.1 Pseudomonas kairouanensis
GGACGCTTGCGTCATCAACAGGCGAGATGTTCACGTCCAGGGTGCTGCTGGAGCCGGTGTTGGTGGTGTAGCCGATCTGCGGCACGTCACCGTTGAAGTCTTTGACTGGGGTGAAGGCATACGCGCCATCGGCACCGATGGTGATGCTACCAACACCCAGGATAACGGCGGTTTGACCAGCGTTGTACGTGGCGTTGTTCACGGTGAAGGTCGCAACGCTCAATACGCTATCAATGTCACTGTCATTCGTCAGCACATTGCCAGTGGCAACGTGGTCTTCCTCTGCGCTGCCATTGTCGGCAACCAGTACGCTCGCGTCGTCGACCGGAACTACATTGATGACCAAAGGAACCGACACGGCCTTAGCCTCCGCCAAGCCATCCTGCGCAGTGGCGGTCACGGTGAGGTTCACCAGCCCATTGGCATTAGGCACCGGGTTGTAGACCAGTGTGGCCTTGTCCCAGAGGCTGATGTCGACGCTTTGATTGCCAGCAGTAGCCGTGAAGGAGTGGCCCGTCGTGCCATCCGTGATGGTCGCGCCGACTGGAATACCGCTGATTTCCAGCTTGAGCGTCTCGGAACCGTCTGCATCAGTGGCGAAAGCATCGATGGTCGACAACTTGATCGCATGGTCTTCCAGGCCAGTGTTCAGCACCTGGGTCACGCTGATGTTGTCCAGCACGCCGCCAGCGCCGTTGTAGGCAGAACCGACTGGGGCTTTGAATTCGAGTTTGGCGTCACCGTCGGCCGTCACCGGCACCACGAAGGTGTAGGTCTGCATGCCAACAACAGTGGTGTCCAGGGTGCCGACTTTGACGCCGCCCCAGAACACATCGATGACCGAGTCACCTTCATTACCCGCACGCGGCGAGTAATCGACCGAGATGCTGTAAGCCGTGCCGCTTTCGGCCTTGATGATGGTGTAAAGGCTGGCGTCGTCGTACGGGGCTTTTTCCAGCTCGATGACCTGGCTGTTGCCAGGCGTGGTCACGCCGTAAACGCCGCTTTGGCCGATTTCGACCTGGCCGTCTGCGTTACCGGTCAGCCACGGGGTGGACGGGGTGGTGCCGGCCGCGTTGTTCACATCGCCAACCGCGACAGTGCTCCACGAACCGTTGAGCTGGACGTTGTCGAAGTTGATCGAGGTGACGGTACCGCCGCCGCCCAGGCTCAGGTGCGGGGTGTCGGTGACCGGCGCAATGGTGACCGCAGCGGTTGTCTCGCCGCTGGCTTTGCCGCCATTGTCGACCGCCGTGAAGGTGACCGACGTATTGCCGCTCCAATCAGCGGTGGGTGAGAAGTAGACCGAAGCCTTGCCGGCCGCATCCGCCGCTACGGAATCGCCAACCTTGAGCTCAGTGGTCAGGGTCGAATCGCTGTACAGCTTGCCGTTCTCCGGCAAGGTGGTGATGACGAACTTGGCGACGTTGCCGTCCGCATCAGCGCCACTCAGGACGATGGTGGCGGCATGGTCTTCATCGGCGCGGGCAGGTGCTGCCGATGCAGTCGGCGCATCGTTGATCAGGTCGATAGCGACCGTGCCGCTAGCGCTGCCGGTTTCTGGCGGCTCACGGTCCAGGTTACCGCCACCGATATCGGTGACGTCGATGGTCACGGTACGCGCATCGCCGCTTGGGTTGTTGCCCGGCGCCTGGAAGGTGATCGCTTCGACCACCTTGATAAAGTCAGCCGCGCTGTTGCCCGCTGGCGAATTGCTGGTCAGGGTGTAGACGATCTTGCCATCAGCGGCGCTGCCGGTTTGGGTGATGGTGATGCCCGCAACCGCCAAAGCCTTGAGCACGTCGGCGCTGCTGAGCAGGTCGCCGGAGGCCAGGTGGTCAACGGTGACCACGACCTTGCTGAAGGTGTTGTTGTCGCCGTCTTTGATGGTCAGGTTGTCGACCAGGGCCACCGGGGCGTGTTGCTCGACAAACGTGGTGCTGTTGAACTCAACAACAGGCTTGTCGTTGACCGGAACCACGTAAATCGTGGAGTTCACCGGCGCCGAGTCCGCTTGGCCATCGTTGACGGTGATGGTCAGGTTGCGGTTAACCGGGCTTGGGTCATCGCTTTCGCTGGCGAAATGCACCGAGCGCAGGACTGCCTGGTATTCAGCCTTGGTGGCTTCACCGGACAGGCTCAGGATGCCTGTAGTTTTGTCATAGCTGACGGTGATGTTGCTGTTGGTGACATCGGCGATCAGCACGTCATCGGTCAGGTGGTTGACCAGCGTGACCTTGGCGCTTTGCAGGGTCGCGTTGTCGACGTCAGTGATGGTCAGGTTCGCCGCAACGTAGCCGCCTGGCTTGCCTTCGATGTAGGTGTCGCCGAAGGCATGGGTGGAGCCGTTGCCCAGTACCGGCGCGTCGTTGACCGCCGTCACCACGATGCTGATTTTGCCGGTGGTGACTTCTTCAACACCGGTGCTCAGCTCTTTTGCCGTGGCTTTCACGGTCAGGTCGAAGCTGGCGGTCGAGTCCTTGAACGGCGTAACGCTCAGGGTTTTCAGGTTCCAGTCGCTCACGTCATACAGCGCGCTCGCGCCCGTCGAGATGATGCTATGGCCGGTGGTGCCGTCAGTGATTACGGTGCCTTCCGGCAAGCCGCTGATCTCAACCTTGTGGGATTCCGAACCGTCGGTGTCGACAAACTCGGCGGTAATCGGCGCCACCTTGATGGCGGTGTCTTCCAGGCCGTGGTTGTAGACGTTGCCGGTGTAATACCCTTCGCCATTGCTCACATGGCTATCGCCAAGCACCACACCGGCGGCTTCCAACGCTGCCGCACTGGTAAAGGTCGGCACGCCGCTGTTGCCCAGCGCTACCGACGGGCCGCTGTTGATCGACACGTTGACGTCGTAGTTGCCCGGGCCGTTCTGGTTGTAGTGATAGATGTCGAGGGTGTAGTAGCCCGATTCGCTCGGTGTGTAGGCCGAACCGTTAATACCGCTGCCGCCGCTCCAGGTTTCGCTGGCGACCAGCTTGCCGCCCACGGTGATTGCCAGGCTGTCGTCGGCCGTACCGGTGAAGGTGTAGCTCTGGCCGGCTTCGAGGTAGACCAGGCCCGACACTTTGGTCGCGGTGCCTTCGGCCACATTGCCGTTGCTCACATCACTGGTCACGCCGGTAGTGGCGGCGCTGTCAGCGGTTTTGCCGTTGATCACGTTGATCAGTGTGGTGGAACTGGTCACGCCTTGGCCGTTGGTGCCCAAGTCCGTCGGCAGGTTGCCGCCGGTCCAGGTTTGAATGGTCAAGCCGGTTGGCCGTTGGCCGATGGTCAGGACTGGCACATCCGTCACCGGGTGGATATCCACGGTGATGGTTTGCGTCGCGCTGTTTTTGCTGCCGTCGGTGGCCTGGAAATTCAGCTCGGCGTAATCGCCTTGCTTGTTGCCGACACCGGTGCCGGTGTAGCTGTTGTCACCTGACTCGTTCTCAACCGGGGTGTAACGCACGTTGTGGTTGTCGAAGTCAGCCTGGCTGAAGGTTTTGCCGGCCGAGGTATCGGTTTTCAGGTCGGCTTCGGTGAGCTTGACCCACACACCGTCGACTTTGTATTCGATGGAGCCAACAGGCAGGCTGGTAAACACCACTTTCGGGTCGGTGGATTCAGCATCATTAACGCCAAAGTTCGACCACTTCAGTTCGATTGAAGTGTCTTCATCGCCAGAGATCTGAGCATTGGTAGCCGTCGGGGCATCGTTGTACAGGTCAATACCGACGGTACCGCTGTGGCTGCCGGTCAGCGCTGGGTCGCGAGCCAGGTTACCGCCGCCGATGTCGGTGACATCGATGGTGACGGTGCGACCTGTGTCGTGAGGGTTGTTGCCCGGTGCCTGGAAGGTGATGGCGTCGATGATCTTGGTGAAGTCGGCGGCGCTGTTGCCTTTAGACGAGTCGCTGGTCAGGGTGTAGACGATCTTGCCATCAGCGGCGGTGCCGGTTTGGGTGATGGTGATACCGGCCACTTTCAGGGCATTGAGCACGTCGGTGCTGCTCAGCAGATCGCCGGCGTCCAGGTGATCAACGGTAACCACTACTTTGCTGAAGGTGGTGTTGTCGACATCGGTAATGCTCAGGTTTTTAACCAGGGCCACGGCGCTGCCGTTTTCTTCGTTAAAGGTGGTGCTGTCAAAGCTCACTACCGGCTTGTCGTTTTCTGGAACCACGTAGACGGTGGAGTTCACCGGCGCCGAGTCTGCCTGGCCATCGTTGACGGTAATGGTCAGCTTGCGGTCAATCGGGCTTGGGTCTTCGCTGGTGCTGGCGAAATGCACCGAGCGCAGCACTTCTTGGTATTCGGCCTTGGTGGCTTCACCGGACAGG
>NZ_QUZU01000094.1 GCF_004682055.1 Pseudomonas kairouanensis
TCTGGAGTCCTCGACAAACCCTGGGCGGTAAAACGCCCAGTCATCTTCGCAATGGAATATGTAGGGTGTTTTAACCGCCGCGTAGGCCAGGTCGATGGATGCCAATTGGCCCAGCTTCGGGCGGTTGACGAAGAAAGTGCAATGTTCCTGCCAATGGGCTGGAATGGCCTCGCGCACGGCTTCATCACCCGCATCTTCGGTGATGAAAACCTCGCGGATGTCCGCCGTGTTGAACCGGTCGAAGCTTTCCAGCGTATCCTTCAGCAGGTCGAGGCGACCACAACTGGTTACTACGAGCGTTATGTCGCTTTGATCGGAGAATTGCATTCCAGCCCCCAAATTTTAATAACCGCTCGCGGCGATCGCGCCCACTTCAAATGCCCAGCTTCAGGCGCCACCGCTCCAGCAGGCTCAACGGCGCGCGCGGACGCAGCGGCGGCTCAAGTGCTTCAACGATGCGCTGACCGATCCGGGCAAAACTGAATTGGCTGACGGCAAGCGCTTGCCCATTACGCGCAATCTGCGCCGCCAACCCAGGATCGGCGCGCAACACGGCCAGTTTTTCCTGCAACTGTGGAATGTCCTTGTAGAACACCACATTGACCATCTCTTCAAAACCCAGGGCGGCGTTTTCCGCTGCGCCCTGGTCATACGCCAGCAACACACAGCCGCAAGCCATGGCCTCGAAGTTCTTGATCATGTACTCGCCCATGCCCACATCGGCACTGACGAAAAAGCGGATGCGGTTGAGGGTGGCGCAGTATTCCTCACCCGATTTGGTACGGGTCACCACCAGCGGCTCAACCTGCGCCAGCTCATCAAGCAACGCTTTGCGACCGCTGTAGGCAACGCTATTGGTGCTACCGACAAAGGCCAACTCGATATCGCGCTCACGTTCCTGTGGTTGCAACAACGCCTGGTCATAGCCCTTGGGCACAAACACCGCGTCAAACCCTTCTTCGCGCAGGCGCTCGGTGACCATAAAGCCCGAACTGATCACCCGCGCCCACGGCAAGCGGCGGTAATGGGCGCTGAACTTGCCGGTGTACTTGCAAGGGATGTAGTTCTGGTAGGCATCGTGTTCGAGGATGACCAGGTTGGGGAGTGTGCGGATAAACCCCGCCTGACGGATTTCCTGCTTGAAACGCAGGAAGAACACGATGCGGTCATAGCGGGTCACGTCGACTTCACGCCGGAAATAACCGCGCAGGTTGCGCTGTTCGGCACTGCTCAACCAGCGGATGTCACAGTCACAGTGCGCGGCCACGCCGTCGTACAGCCGATCCAGGATGGCGCGCTGTTCTTTCTGCACCAGAAATAAAACTTTCATGCTCTTCCTTTCACAGGTCACAAACGCCAGAACAATTCATGTCGCCGCACCGCCTTGCGGAAGAACTCGTTCTCCCCATAAGGCGAACGTGCACGCCCGGCCAGTACGCGTTGCAACCAGCGACGCACGCGCCGCTTGAAGGGCGGCGCCGGTTGCAGGTCATGCATCATGCCCAGCGCCATGGCCTTGTCGCGCTGTTGCGCCAATGTCAGCGGCAGGCTGCACGGGTGCAATTGTTCGGCTGCATCAAACAAGGGTGGCAGGGCAATACCGGTACCTGCATCGCCCATCGGCCAGCGGTCATTGTCATGCAGGTGGTTGGCGTAGCCGAGCACGGTGGTCGGCTGCCACTCCAAGCCTTGCAAGGCTTGCATGACCGCCTGCTGCGCACAAATATGATCGGGGTGGGGGTCGAGCACCGAATGGGGCAATACGATCACTTCCGGACGCGCCATCAGCAGCACGTCGCGAAGGTCAGCCAACAGGTTGTTCCAGGTCGGCAGGCCATCGGCATCCGCCGGCAACGTGAATGGATTGAACTGGCGGAAGGGTCGAACGTCGGACAGCTCGGCTTCACGGGAGGCAAAGGGCAGATCCGGTGCAGCCTGCATGGCCTGCAGCTGCAGGCAGAAGTAACCCAGTTGCACGCAATGCGCTTGCGGCACGCCCGCCCACAGCGGTACGGCGATGCTGTCCCAGGCACGCAGGCGGCCCTTGATGCGTGCGGCTTCGACCTCGCTCAGGCCCATCTGCTGGTAATGCTCGGCTTCGATTTCGCCAGCGGTAAGGGTGACGATCCAGGGCTTTTCAGCCTGGCTGTACAGCCCGAACGCGGCCAGTTCGGCGTCGTCGGCGTGGGGGGCGATGACCATCACCCGCTGGTCGCGATAGTCCGGATGGGTCCAGGCCCAGAGCCTTGGCGTACCCAGCACGCGGCAATGGCGACCGCGCAGGTGTAGGTCACTCAGATCGACACCGCTTAGGTTCAGGTAACGCAGCCCATTGACGCCACGCTCGAAGGTTTGCCGGTCATCGGCCAGCTCAATGCTCGGATCAAAAAACCGTCCCAGCCAGGTGCTCTTGACCTTGATCGCCAGCACCACAGTTGCATCCGGTGCCACAGGCGGGTCAACCCGCAAGCGTCCGCCTTCCAGACGCACACCGGCAAGCTCGGCATCTGCCGCGAATCGGTATTGATAATCTTCGTTGGGCGCATAAAACAGGTGGTCGGCAAACCAGGCCTCGTGGGCAACCCAGGCCAGCACCGCCAACAGCAGCGGCAACCACCAGGCCACCAGGATGCCGACCAGCACCAGCAACACCACACCGATCATCAGCGCCGTGCGCTTGTTACGCCGATGACGCTTGAGCAATTGCTGCTTGCGGGTCATGAACTGAATACCTGCACAGGGTTGCACCAACGGTCCTTGTACTCACGGTCGGCACGGCCGAAGGAAAAACGCAGCGGCTTGCCCACTTCGCGGGCCTGCTCCCAGGCACTTTGGGTATTGAGAAAGCTCAAGACGCTGCCGGGGCTGAAGGCACGGGTTTCAGGGTCGACCCCGCCGTTGACGTATTCCACACTGATCCATTCCGGGGATTCGACCCGGTAGACCAACTGGATGGCAATCGGCGCATCGTTGAGAAAAATCACCGAGCCGATCAGCCACTCGCGCATCAGTTCGATCACCTCGGCCAGGCGCTCGGCCCCGGTGGCCACAAAGCCCCAGCGGCGCAGAAACAGATCGCAGTAGATACGCGCCAGTTCCGCGCTGGAAAACTCACCCACCGGCCGCACCACCCCGCCCGCCTCTTCCAGCAACCGCAGTTCGCGGCGCTGGTTGTAGCGAAATTTCTTCGACAGTTCTTCCGGCGTGCGCGCCATGGCCAGTTGTTCTGCCTGTGGCTTGAGGCCACTGAAACGGCCTTCGTTCAGCATCGACAGATAACGCGCACGCTGGCGTAGTGGCGCTTGTGCGTCGGCGGCAGCCGGCAGGATCACCTCGGCGTTACCCAGGTCAAACAGGCCTTTCTTGCCACTGCGCTTGAGCACGTCCTTGGACAACGCCAAGTCGCGCCCCCAGGTGGCAATACACGCCTTGAGTTCACCGGCCTGCTCCCAGGCCAGGTAACGTACTGGGATCTGCGCCAACCCGGCCAGACGCTCGATCACCTGGGGATGGGTGGCGACGCTGCCGCCAAAACGCTGCCAGGCCTCGGCGTAGGCAGGCGCATCAACGACGGACCAGCCACGCTCGCGCCAGCCTTGGAATCGATTGAGCATCAAGCCCTCGCGGTCAGTTCAATAACGTGTGGCAATTGCCAGAAAGTAGCGCGTACCGCCTGATCCGAGAAACGCGCGTGCAAGCGTTCCAGCATCAGCTCGGCGCACTGGCGGCGCTGATGTTGATCCATCGCGGCCAGGTAACCCAAGCCCTGGGCCAGGTGCTCGGCATCGCCGAAGGGGAACAGGATGCCCACGCCTTCGACCACTTCCTTTGCACCGCCGCAGGCGGTGGCCAGCAAGGGAACGCCAGCAGCCATGGCTTCGAGCAGCACCATGCCGAAGGGCTCGTGGTCGGAACTCAACGCGAATACGTCAAAGGCACGGAAGTAACGGCGTGCATCGGGCACCTGGCCAAGGAATAGCACCTTGTCGGCAATCCCCAACTCACGGGCCAGTTCCTTGAGGTCCTGCTCCAGGCGGCCAGTGCCAAGCACCGCCAGGCGGCTGTCAGCGGGCAACTGCGACAATGCCAGGGCAAAGCCTTTGAGCAGCGTGGCCTGGTCCTTGTCCGGGTGCAGGCGGCCGACGTTGCCGACCACCCATTCATCCGGCGACAGGCCCAGGGCATCGCGCGCGTCGTCTTTGGCGACCTGCAGGGCGTGCATGGCCTCGACATCGATGCGGTTGTACAGGGT
>NZ_QUZU01000095.1 GCF_004682055.1 Pseudomonas kairouanensis
GATCGCTTTCGCGAGCAAGCCCGCTCCCACATTTTGACCATGTTCCTACAGGATAAACGCGGTCAACTGTGGGAGCGGGCTTGCTCGCGAAGAGGCCCTCCCAGACGACATATTTCTAAATGTGAAGTACCCTGTGCGGCATAACTCACAGGTCCACTTCCCCATGCTCTTCCTGATCGCCTACATCAGCAGTGTCGTGCTGATCAACTTCGCCTTCTCCACCGCTCCGCACCTGGACGTCATCTGGTCTGCCTGGGGTGGCTTGGTCTTCATCCTGCGCGACATGGTGCAAACCCGCTTCGGCCACGGTGCAATCGTCGCCATGCTGGCCGCGCTGGTGCTGTCGTATATCACCTCCGATCCGTCCATCGCCCTGGCCAGCGCCACCGCGTTCGCGGTGTCCGAATGCATTGACTGGCTGGTGTTCAGCATCACCAAGCGCCCGCTCCACGACCGCCTGTGGATAAGTTCGGCACTGAGCATTCCGCTGGATACCTTTATCTTTTTTGGCCTGATCGGCGCGCTTACCCCGGCCGTGGTCGGCACCGCGTTGGCGTCGAAATTCGCCGGTGTCACGGCGGTGTGGCTGATCATGGCCTGGCGTATCCGTCGGCGCGCCGTCGCCAACTGAGGCCAATTTTTACAGTTCATGTAAAATGCCGGCCTTTCTCCAAACGATCCGCTCCCCTGAGGACCTGAGATGACCCGAATCGGAACTCCATTGTCGCCAACCGCGACCCGCGTTTTGCTGTGTGGCTGCGGTGAGCTGGGCAAGGAAGTGGTAATCGAACTGCAACGCCTGGGCGTTGAAGTGATTGCCGTGGATCGCTACGCCAACGCCCCTGCCATGCAGGTTGCGCACCGTAGCCATGTGATCAACATGCTCGACGGCGCCGCTCTGCGTGCAGTGATCGAAGCCGAGAGGCCGCACTTCATCGTGCCGGAAATTGAAGCGATCGCCACCGCTACCCTGGTGGAACTGGAAGCCGAAGGCTTCACCGTGATCCCGACCGCGCGCGCCACGTCGCTGACCATGAACCGCGAAGGTATCCGCCGCCTGGCCGCTGAAGAGCTGGACCTGCCGACTTCGCCGTACCACTTCGCCGATACCTTTGAAGACTACAGCAAGGCCGTGCAGGATCTGGGCTTCCCGTGCGTGGTCAAGCCGGTGATGAGTTCGTCGGGCAAGGGCCAGAGCCTGCTGCGCAGCACTGATGACGTGCAGAAAGCCTGGGATTACGCCCAGGAAGGCGGCCGTGCCGGCAAGGGCCGGGTGATCATCGAAGGCTTTATCGACTTTGACTACGAAATCACCCTGCTGACCGTACGTCACGTGGGCGGCACCACGTTCTGTGCGCCGGTGGGTCATCGCCAGGAGAAGGGCGATTACCAGGAATCCTGGCAGCCACAGGCCATGAGCCCGATTGCGTTGGCTGAATCCGAGCGCGTGGCCAAAGCCGTGACCGAGGCCCTGGGTGGCCGTGGTCTGTTTGGCGTGGAGTTGTTCATCAAGGGTGATCAGGTGTGGTTCAGCGAAGTGTCGCCGCGCCCCCATGACACCGGTTTGGTGACCCTGATTTCCCAGGACCTGTCGCAGTTTGCCCTGCATGCTCGTGCCATCCTGGGCCTGCCTATCCCGTTGATCCGTCAGTTCGGGCCTTCGGCCTCAGCGGTGATTCTGGTGGAAGGGCAGTCCACACAGACCGCCTTCGCCAACCTGGGCGCGGCCTTGAGTGAACCGGACACGGCGTTGCGCCTGTTTGGTAAACCAGAAGTGAACGGTCAGCGTCGGATGGGTGTGGCGTTGGCGCGGGATGAGTCGATTGAAGCGGCTCGGGCTAAAGCCACCCGTGCTTCCAAGGCTGTTGTTGTAGAGATGTAACCGAGTCGCGCCCTTCGCGAGCAAGCCCGCTCCCACATTTAACCGCGTTTATCCTGTAGGAATGCGGTCAAAATGTGGGAGCGGGCTTGCTCGCGAAAGCGGTCTATCAAGCGACGCGATTCAAATCATTGTCCCGCGTCTCTTTCAGGCACAGCACAGCAATCAAGCTGAGCAACGCTGCCGCCGACACATACCCACCGACATAACTCAGCCCACCCATCGCCACCAACTTGGTCGCGAAGAACGGTGCCGCCGACGCCCCCACAATCCCGCCCAGGTTATACGCCGCCGAAGCACCGGTATAACGCACGCGCGTCGGGAACAATTCCGGCAACATTGCGCCCATTGGCGCGAAGGTCACGCCCATCAAAAACAGCTCCAGCGCCAGGAACAGCGCCACCGCCCAGGTTGAACCGTGGGTCAGCAGCGGCTCCATGGTAAAGCCCGACAGGATTGCCAGGATTGCGCCGACGATCAGCACCGGCTTGCGCCCGTAGCGATCACTGGCCAAGGCCGCCAGCGGTGTGGCCAAACCCATGAACAGCACCGCAAAGCACAGCAAGCCCAGGAAGGTTTCGCGGCTGTAACCCAGGGTTGAAACGCCATAGCTCAAGGAAAACGCGGTGGTGATGTAGAACAGCGCATAGCACACCACCATCGATGCGGCGCCCAGCAATACCGGCAGCCAGTGTTGGCTGAACAGTTCCACCAGCGGCACTTTCACCGGCGCCTCCTTGGCGACGGAATTGGCGAATACCGGCGTTTCGTGCAGCTTGAGGCGTGCGTAGAGGCCAACCATCACCAAGGCTGCGCTGAGGATGAATGGAATGCGCCAGCCCCAACTACGGAACTGCTCGTCACTCAGGCTCATGGCCAAAATCAGAAACAAGCCATTGGCCGCCAAAAAGCCAATCGAGGGGCCCAGTTGGGGGAACATGCCGAACCAGCCGCGCTTGCCTTTCGGTGCGTTCTCAGTGGCCAGCAACGCTGCGCCGCCCCATTCCCCGCCAAGTCCCAAGCCCTGGCCGAAGCGCAGCACACACAGCAGGATCGGCGCCCAGGCCCCGATGCTGTCATAGCCCGGCAGCAAGCCGATCAGCGTGGTACACACGCCCATCAATAGCAGCGAAGCCACCAGGGTGGATTTACGCCCGATGCGGTCACCAAAGTGGCCGAACAGCGCCGAGCCCATTGGGCGGGCGATAAAGGCGATACCGAAGGTCAAGAACGACGCCAGC
Organism: Pseudomonas kairouanensis; assembly: GCF_004682055.1. Classification (GTDB taxonomy): domain Bacteria; phylum Pseudomonadota; class Gammaproteobacteria; order Pseudomonadales; family Pseudomonadaceae; genus Aquipseudomonas; species Aquipseudomonas kairouanensis. Next base: position 3,121 of record NZ_QUZU01000095.1, read on the forward strand.
ATCTGCGCGGTGCCGGAGGTCTGCGGGAAGAACACCGGGCCGATCACCAGCGCAGCGGCCGTGGCGTAGATATAAAAGTCGTAGAACTCGATGGCGGTGCCGACGATGCTCGCGGTGGCAACCCGTGCGGTCGAGTTGGTCGGGGCGGCGGCAGGCGCGGCCTCGTTATAGGTGGTGCTCATGGCAGTATCCCTGACGGTCATTGCGCGTTTGGACGCGGATTATTATTGGTCGAACACCCATGGATCAGGGTTGTGCGCGGGGCGGCTCGGGATGGGAGCGAACACCGGTCAGACACGGTAAAGCGGTGCCTGGACGCTTGAAGTGCGGGTAGCACGCGTTTGGGCGGGGCTTTGGTAAGCCGCAGGGATTATAGGAAGGGGTTTTGAAATACAACAAGAGGAACTGATGCACCACAAATCAAA
>NZ_QUZU01000096.1 GCF_004682055.1 Pseudomonas kairouanensis
CCTGGCGCGCGGCTGGTGGTGGTGGGTGGCGGATTTATCGGCCTGGAGGTGGCAGCCACTGCCCGTGGACTTGGCTGCGAGGTGACGGTGCTGGAAGCCGGGCCCCGCCTGGCGGGCCGGGTGCTGCCAGCGGTTATTTCCGAGGCGCTGCTGGCGTTGCATCGCGAGCAGGGCGTGGACGTGCGTTTGAACGTGGCGCTGGAGTCCATTGAGGCCGATAGCGTGTTGTTGGTGGATGGGCAGCGCTTGCCTTGCGACCTGGTGGTGGTCGGCATCGGCATGCAACCCAATATCGAATTGGCCACGGCTGCGGGGTTGGAGGTGGGGCAGGGGATTCGCGTCGATGAGTACCTGCGTACCAGTGCGCCAAATATTTATGCAGCAGGGGACGTGTGCGAGTTTCGCCTTGACGGCCTCTATCAGCGCCAGGAAACCTGGCGCAACGCCGAAGCCCAGGGCAAACATGCCGCACTGAATCTGCTGGGTCGTGAAGTGCCGTTCGACGCGCTCCCCGGTTTCTGGTCCGACCAGTACCACTGGGGTTTGCTGACCATAGGGGTGATGACGACTTCAGTGGTCACACGGGCACTGCCCGGTGGCGGCCTGTTGCTGTTCTACCTCGACGCCGATCAGCATTTGCAAGGCGCCTGTGGTTGGGCCCCAGGCAATAGCGCGGCCAAGGACATCAAACTCTGCGAACGCCTGATCCGCGCCCATGTCCCGCTGAATGCGGCCAGCCTGGCCGATCCCGAACTGTCCCTCAAACACCTGCTGCGAGGCTGATATGCGCCAATTCCTGGTGTTCCAATCCCTGTGGGCCATGCAAACCGAGCCCGGCCCCCTCGAAGCCCAGCTCGACCGTATCAAGGCCGCCGGTTTCGACGGCATCACCGACCACTACTGGAAACCCGCTGACGTCACCCGGCTGCACGCCGCGGCCACCGCGCGGGGCTTGCAGATCGAAGGCCAGTTGTTCCCGCAATCGGTGGACGACCTGGCGGCCGCGCTGGACGTGATCAGCCGCTACGGCTGTCACCACCTCACCCTGCAAGCCGATGTGCGCCCGCGTACGCAAGCCGAAGCGGCGCGTTTGGTGGAAGGCTGGCAGCGCCTGGCCGAGCAGGTGGACTTTCCCGTGCTGCTGGAAACCCACCGCTATCGCCTGACCAACGACCTGCTGTTCACCCTCGACCTGCTGGCGCAAATGCCCGACCTGAAACTGCTGGCTGACCTGTCCCACTACGTGGTCGGGCGAGAACTGCCCGAGCCGGGCGCCGCTGAGGACGATGAGCAAATCCGCACCATCTTGCGCCACAGCTGGGGTTTCCACGGACGCGTGGCCAGCAGCGAGCAAGTGCAGGTCTCGCTGGATTTTCCCCAGCATCAGCCCTGGGTGCAGCGCTTCACCGACTGGTGGCGCTACGGGATCGAAGACTGGCTGGCCCGCCCGAACACACCGCAGAGCCTGTCGTTCACCTGCGAACTGGGCCCGCCACCCTATGCAATCACGGGCGCCGATGGCCGCGAGATCAGTGACCGCTGGGGTGAAGCGCTGAAAATGCAGGCGTTGATCCGTGAGGTGTGGCGCAGTTGTCAGAAATGATCTGCTAATCTGCGCGGGTTAAAACTCGCCCTTTAGCCTGGACTTTCACCATGACCCCATCCTCTGTTCAGCCGCCCTTGGAACCGCAGTCTGTTTGCCACCCGATCACCAGCAGCGCGATTTTCATGGTCGCAACCATTGCCCCTGGCAGCGAAGGCGCGGTGCGCAGTTGGTGTGCCGACATCGCTGGCCTGGTGCGGTCGGTCGGCAAGCGTGTACCGGCGGGCAACCTGACGTGCGTCTGCGGGTTTGGCTCGGATGCCTGGGACCGGCTGTTCGGCGCGCCACGCCCGGCGGCGCTGCACCCATTTCGCGAGTTTGGTGTAGAAGGGCGCAAGGCGGTATCGACGCCGGGGGACATCCTGCTGCACATCCGCGCCGAACAGATGGACCTGTGCTTCGAACTGGCCACCCAGTTGATGGCCGCATTGGGCGACAGCGTGAAGGTGGTGGATGAGGTCCAGGGTTTCCGCTACTTCGACATGCGCAGCATCATCGGCTTTGTCGACGGCACCGAGAACCCCGTGGGGCGCAAGGCCGAAGGCTTCACCATCGTCGGTGAGGAAGACCGCGAGTTCCGTGGCGGCAGCTATGTGCTGGTGCAGAAGTACCTGCACAACATGACTGCCTGGAACGGCCTGACGGTAGAGGCGCAGGAAAAAGTAATCGGGCGCACCAAGTTGTCGGATATCGAGTTGGACGATGAGACCAAGCCGAGTAACTCCCACAGTGCGTTGACGGTCATCACCGACGAGCACGGTGAAGAAGTGAAGATCCTGCGGGACAACATGCCGTTCGGACGACCCGGCGCCGGGGAGTTCGGCACTTATTTCATCGGTTACGCACGCTCGCCGCAGCCGTTGGAATTGATGCTGGAAAACATGTTCGTCGGGCGGCCAGTGGGCAATTACGACCGATTGCTGGATTTCAGCACGGCGGTGACCGGAGGGCTGTTTTTCGTGCCCTCGGCCGACTTGCTCGAAGAGCTTGCAGACCGAACCGCAGACCTATAAGCCGCCGCAGTCCAAATGTGGGAGCGCATTTCAAGGGATGAACTCGGTCAACTGTGGGAGCTGTCGAGCTTTAGCGAGGCTGCGAAGGCGGTGGTACTGCTGGCAGATATCCCGCGCCTGAACCACCGCCTTCGCGAGCAAGCCCGCTCCCACAGTTGATCGCATTTCAAGGGATGAACTCGGTCAACTGTGGGAGCTGTCGAGCTTTAGCGAGGCTGCGAAGGCGGCGGTACTGCTGGCAACTATCCTGCGCCT
>NZ_QUZU01000097.1 GCF_004682055.1 Pseudomonas kairouanensis
AATATGGGGGGACCATCCTCCAAGGCTAAATACTACTGACTGACCGATAGTGAACTAGTACCGTGAGGGAAAGGCGAAAAGAACCCCGGAGAGGGGAGTGAAATAGATCCTGAAACCGTATGCGTACAAGCAGTGGGAGCCCACTTTGTTGGGTGACTGCGTACCTTTTGTATAATGGGTCAGCGACTTATTTTCAGTGGCGAGCTTAACCGAATAGGGGAGGCGTAGCGAAAGCGAGTCTTAATAGGGCGTCTAGTCGCTGGGAATAGACCCGAAACCGGGCGATCTATCCATGGGCAGGTTGAAGGTTGGGTAACACTAACTGGAGGACCGAACCGACTACCGTTGAAAAGTTAGCGGATGACCTGTGGATCGGAGTGAAAGGCTAATCAAGCTCGGAGATAGCTGGTTCTCCTCGAAAGCTATTTAGGTAGCGCCTCATGTATCACTGTAGGGGGTAGAGCACTGTTTCGGCTAGGGGGTCATCCCGACTTACCAAACCGATGCAAACTCCGAATACCTACAAGTGCCGAGCATGGGAGACACACGGCGGGTGCTAACGTCCGTCGTGAAAAGGGAAACAACCCAGACCGTCAGCTAAGGTCCCAAAGTTATGGTTAAGTGGGAAACGATGTGGGAAGGCTTAGACAGCTAGGAGGTTGGCTTAGAAGCAGCCACCCTTTAAAGAAAGCGTAATAGCTCACTAGTCGAGTCGGCCTGCGCGGAAGATGTAACGGGGCTCAAACCATACACCGAAGCTACGGGTATCACGTAAGTGATGCGGTAGAGGAGCGTTCTGTAAGCCTGTGAAGGTGAGTTGAGAAGCTTGCTGGAGGTATCAGAAGTGCGAATGCTGACATGAGTAACGACAATGGGTGTGAAAAACACCCACGCCGAAAGACCAAGGTTTCCTGCGCAACGTTAATCGACGCAGGGTTAGTCGGTCCCTAAGGCGAGGCTGAAAAGCGTAGTCGATGGAAAACAGGTTAATATTCCTGTACTTCTGGTTATTGCGATGGAGGGACGGAGAAGGCTAGGCCAGCTTGGCGTTGGTTGTCCAAGTTTAAGGTGGTAGGCTGAGATCTTAGGTAAATCCGGGATCTTAAGGCCGAGAGCTGATGACGAGTTACCTTTTAGGTAACGAAGTGGTTGATGCCATGCTTCCAAGAAAAGCTTCTAAGCTTCAGGTAACCAGGAACCGTACCCCAAACCGACACAGGTGGTTGGGTAGAGAATACCAAGGCGCTTGAGAGAACTCGGGTGAAGGAACTAGGCAAAATGGCACCGTAACTTCGGGAGAAGGTGCGCCGGTGAGGGTGAAGGACTTGCTCCGTAAGCTCATGCCGGTCGAAGATACCAGGCCGCTGCGACTGTTTATTAAAAACACAGCACTCTGCAAACACGAAAGTGGACGTATAGGGTGTGACGCCTGCCCGGTGCCGGAAGGTTAATTGATGGGGTTAGCTAACGCGAAGCTCTTGATCGAAGCCCCGGTAAACGGCGGCCGTAACTATAACGGTCCTAAGGTAGCGAAATTCCTTGTCGGGTAAGTTCCGACCTGCACGAATGGCGTAACGATGGCGGCGCTGTCTCCACCCGAGACTCAGTGAAATTGAAATCGCTGTGAAGATGCAGTGTATCCGCGGCTAGACGGAAAGACCCCGTGAACCTTTACTATAGCTTTGCACTGGACTTTGAATTTGCTTGTGTAGGATAGGTGGGAGGCTTTGAAGCGTGGACGCCAGTCTGCGTGGAGCCATCCTTGAAATACCACCCTGGCAACTTTGAGGTTCTAACTCAGGTCCGTTATCCGGATCGAGGACAGTGTATGGTGGGTAGTTTGACTGGGGCGGTCTCCTCCTAAAGAGTAACGGAGGAGTACGAAGGTGCGCTCAGACCGGTCGGAAATCGGTCGTAGAGTATAAAGGCAAAAGCGCGCTTGACTGCGAGACAGACACGTCGAGCAGGTACGAAAGTAGGTCTTAGTGATCCGGTGGTTCTGTATGGAAGGGCCATCGCTCAACGGATAAAAGGTACTCCGGGGATAACAGGCTGATACCGCCCAAGAGTTCATATCGACGGCGGTGTTTGGCACCTCGATGTCGGCTCATCACATCCTGGGGCTGAAGCCGGTCCCAAGGGTATGGCTGTTCGCCATTTAAAGTGGTACGCGAGCTGGGTTTAGAACGTCGTGAGACAGTTCGGTCCCTATCTGCCGTGGACGTTTGAGATTTGAGAGGGGCTGCTCCTAGTACGAGAGGACCGGAGTGGACGAACCTCTGGTGTTCCGGTTGTCACGCCAGTGGCATTGCCGGGTAGCTATGTTCGGAATAGATAACCGCTGAAAGCATCTAAGCGGGAAACTAGCCTCAAGATGAGATCTCACTGGAACCTTGAGTTCCCTGAAGGGCCGTCGAAGACTACGACGTTGATAGGTTGGGTGTGTAAGCGCTGTGAGGCGTTGAGCTAACCAATACTAATTGCCCGTGAGGCTTGACCATATAACACCCAAGCAATTTGCAAGCTTTGAGCTGAAAAGCGAAAGAGCACCAGATTGCGGTGTGTGAAGACGAAATGAACCGAAAGTTCGATACTCACAAAACACCGACAGCTGTCACATACCCAATTTGCTGAAGCGAGGCCAGCTGGCCACGACTCAGTACCCGAATTTCTTGACGACCATAGAGCATTGGAACCACCTGATCCCATCCCGAACTCAGCAGTGAAACGATGCATCGCCGATGGTAGTGTGGGGTTTCCCCATGTGAGAGTAGGTCATCGTCAAGATTAAATTCC
>NZ_QUZU01000098.1 GCF_004682055.1 Pseudomonas kairouanensis
CGTTGTCGGCACCCCAGCCCACCGCTGCGGCGCGTGAGCTGGAAATGATCATGGATATTCCGGTCAAGCTTAGCGTGGAGTTGGGCCGCACGCGGATCACCATCAAGCAGTTGCTGGAACTGGCCCAGGGCTCGGTGCTGGCGCTGGATGGCCTGGCGGGCGAGCCGATGGACATCCTGATCAACAGCTACCTGATCGCCCAGGGCGAAGTGGTGGTCGTGGATGACAAGTACGGGATTCGCATCACTGAAATCATCACGCCGTCCGAGCGTGTGCAAAAACTCAACCGATGAGTGCGCCCCTCGGTGTGCCCGATGACAGCGTGATGAACCTGGCGTTGCTCGGTAAAACCGCGCTGGCCCTGGCGGTGGTGCTGGGCTGTGTTCTGGTGTTTGGCTGGCTGGCCCGGCGCGCGGGCTCGCGGCCGTTGGTCCCCGGCAAGCTCATGCGGGTGGTCAGCAGTACGGGCCTGGGCCAGCGTGAAAAAGTGGTGATCGTGCAAGTGCGCGATCAATGGCTGGTGCTCGGCGTAACCGCGCAGCAAGTTACCGCACTGGCGCAGATGGATGCGCCGGAGCCTGAGCCGGAAGCGCTCGTCGTGCCGGGCGACAACTTTGCCGAACGCTTGGCTGTGGCGTTGAAGCATAACTTCAAGCGCAAAGGGCGATCTTCGTGACCGGCATCGAAGGCCTCAGCGCCTTTACCGGCCAGGCGGGCGGCCAGCAATGGTCCCTGAGCCTGCAAACCCTGCTGCTGCTCAGCGCCATGGCGTTCCTGCCGGCGATCTTGCTGATGATGACCGGCTTTACCCGCATCATCATTGTGCTGGGCCTGCTGCGCACGGCGCTGGGCACCACCTCGGCGCCACCGAACCAGGTGTTGCTGGGGCTGTCGCTGTTCCTGACGTTTTTTGTGATGTCGCCCACCCTGGACCAGGCTTACAAAACTGCCTGGCAGCCGTTCTCCCATGACGAGATCACGGTGGAGCAGTTTCTCGACAAGGGCAGCCTGCCGTTTCGCAAGTTCATGCTGACCCAGACCCGCCAGGGCGACCTTGCGCTGTTCGCACGGCTGGCGCAGATCGACGACTTGCAAGGCCCCGAAGACGTGCCCATGCGCGTGCTGCTGCCCTCGTTTGTCACCAGCGAATTGAAAACCGCATTCCAGGCCGGGTTCACCATCTTTATCCCGTTCCTGATCATCGACCTGGTGGTGGCGAGCGTGTTGATGGCGCTGGGCATGATGATGGTGCCGCCGTCGACCATCTCGCTGCCGTTCAAGCTGATGCTGTTTGTGCTGGTGGACGGCTGGCAATTGCTGCTGGGCTCCCTGGCGCAGAGTTTCTACACCTGATGAGGGCGCATTGATGACTCCGGAAATGGTCATGGACCTGGCTTACAAAGGCATGCGCATGAGCATGATCGTGGCCGCGCCCGTGTTGTTTGTGACGCTGTTTATTGGTTTGTTGGTGAGCCTGTTCCAGGCCGCCACGCAGATCAACGAGTCCACCTTGTCGTTTATCCCCAAGATCATCGGGGTGTGCGTGGTGCTGGTGATCGCAGGTCCTCTGATCATGGAGATGCTGGTGGACTACACCCGCGCCTTGTTCACCAGCCTGCCCACGCTGATCGGCTGACGCGCGTTGATCGAAGTCAGCTCGGCGCAGTTGCAACTGTGGCTCACCACGTTTTTTTGGCCGTTCTGCCGGGTGCTGGCGTACCTGATGAGCGACCCGATCCTGGGGCATAAAAACGTGTCGAGCCAGGTGAAGGTTGGCCTGGCGATGCTGCTGGCGTTCTTGCTGGCACCCAACCTGCCGCCGTTGCCGGACGTGGCGCTGTTCTCCTGGCCGGGGCTGGGGGTGATTGTGGAGCAGGTGCTGATCGGCATGTCCTTAGGCATGGTGATGCGCGTGACCCTGGCGGTGGTGGAAATGGCCGGCGACATCTGCGGCATGCAGATGGGGTTGGCGTTCGCCACCTTCTTCTCCGCCGACACCGCTACCAACAGCCTGGTGCTGTCGCGCTACCTGGGCATGATCACCATCCTGATGTTCCTGGCGCTGGACGGCCACCTGATGGTGCTGGAACTCTTGGCCACCAGCTTCAAGACCCTGCCCATCGGCAACCTGCACTTTGACCCCAACGCCTGGAACCTCATCGCCCGTTACGGCAGCACTATCTACCTCACCGGCCTGTTGTTGGCCCTGCCGATGGTGGCCACGCTGCTGATCATCAACCTGGCCATGGGCATCCTCAACCGCGTGTCGCCGCAGTTGACGGTGTTCTCGGTGGGCTTCCCACTGACCCTGACCGTGGGCCTGAGTTTGCTGATGGTGGTGATGGGGGAGATGGGGCAGTTTTTGGCCAGTTTGCTTACCAATACCCTGCAATTTATGCAGTACCTGCTCGATAACATGTCCCGCCCCTGACATCCCAAAACTCAAGTGTGGACTCAAGAAATGGGCACACAGCCGACCCCCTGTGGGAGGGGGCTTGCTCGCGAATGCGGTGTGTCAGTCAACAAATTCATTGGCTGATCCATCGCTTTCGCGAG
>NZ_QUZU01000100.1 GCF_004682055.1 Pseudomonas kairouanensis
AATGTCATCAACCTAAGCTGCAGCCCTGCCCAAGGCAAGCCCCCCGAAGCAGCCAGCCGCCATGGCCGTCGGGCGATGACCAGGCCTCTGCCGCTCAATCAGGCGGTCTAACTGGGCTGGCGGTGATGTGATCATCGTCTGTTCCGGCTGTCTAGGCGAGATTTCTCGTTCTCCGGACGAGCCTATGCCGACCGCTTGTGGCCAGCTTTTTTTTGCACGGAGGTTGGGCGGTGGTGTTTCTTCAGCGCGTCGGTTTGTAGCCCTCACAACCTCGGCTGGCTGCGCGTTTGCGTTGGCGCGCAAAGCTACGGCCTGAGCGTACGGCACTGAGGCTTTTAGCCATCAAGGCCAGCACATTGCTCAGCCCCTGAGCACAGTGCCGCACCAGCAGCTCGACCAGGGTATTTTTGAGCCGTGACACGCCTTGGGTGAAGTTGACTTTCCATCGCAGCTTGCGACCTTTGTGGCGCTGTTCGATGACCGGCTGTAGCAGGTGCTGCATCAACAGCGCCAGGTTCTTCAACAGTTGAGCGGCATGAAAGTCCTGCTTTACAGCAGTCACGCTGCGGCCGCTGAAGTTGTCCAGCGTCAGGGTTTGTTTGAGGCGACGGAAGTCGGTTTCGATGCCCCAGCGGCGGTGGTAAAGCTCGGCAAACACCTCAGCGGGAAAGGCTTCTCGATCCAGCAACGAGGTCAGCAATACCTCGCTTTCGCCGTTGGCCAACTCGACCCGGATCAGTCTCAGCTCGATCTGGCTGGCAGGATCAACGCCAGCCTCGGAGCAGAACAGACGTGCTTCAGGATGGTTGGCCACGAAAAGCTGTGTGTCTTCAACTTGGCCAGAGTATAGAAACGCTTTGACCTGGGCGTTATAGCCACAGGGCAGGCGCATCAGAAAGTGCCGCTGTTGCTGCGCGAACAGCGCGAATAACCAGTGCCCAGGGTAACCACGGTCAAACAGCGTCAGGCTGTCAGCCGGCAGGTGCTCAAGGTGCAGATGGGCACAGTCGCGCTCGCCGACGGTCAGGGGCACGATCAGGCTATGCAGGGTTTGACCGTCAGCGACTTCGTAGAGTGTGGACAAGCGAGCCATGGGAAAGCCAGAGTGACTGCCAAAGAAGGTCGCCATGGTCGACTCCAGGGGTAAATGCACGGTCGAGCCATCCACCGCGAGCACCCTCAGCCCACGCCACTTCTGACGCAGCCCGAAGCAGTCAATTTGTTGCTGCAGGAGGTGATTGAGACTTTCAAATACCTCGGGGTTGAGCTTTTTGCGCGCTTTGCAGAAGGCCTGCGCAGTGACCATTTGCGTCTCAGTCGACGCCTGATTGAGTACGCGATAGAACTGATCGAGTTCGGTTTGCAGGGCCGTGCGCGGCTGATTGAGCAGGAACAGGACGAGGTTCTTGAAGGTGAGCTGGCGTCGGCGGGTAAAGTCTTGAGGATTCTGGCGGTGGGCGGCGATGAAGGCGGGACAATCGAGCGGACTGGTTATTTTTTGTACAATTTTCAAACCAGGGCTTGGCTGGCGGTGTCAAGCGATGCGGTATAGGTAGTCAAAAGGGCTTCTCCCATGCACTGATTTGAGCGCTAATTATATGATATTTATGGATAATTTCCAAAGTTGATGACATTG
>NZ_QUZU01000101.1 GCF_004682055.1 Pseudomonas kairouanensis
TGAAGTGCGCCCCAAAAGTTGGACAGCTGTTGGTTAGGCTACAGCGGACTGGACCCTATAGGCTACAGGGCTCAGTCCGCCAAGCTTCCCTTTGATTCGTTTATGGTTGTAGTAATGGATGTATTCATCCAGTTCAGCTTGCCACTGCTCCACGCTGTCGAAGCTTTTTCGGTAGTAAAACTCTGACTTCAGCGTGCCGAAGAAGCTCTCCATTGTGGCGTTGTCATAACAATTTCCTCTGCGTGACATGCTTTGTTCCAACCCCGCCTTTTCCAGGCGCTCCCGATATTTCGAGTGGCGGTAATGCCAACCTTGATCCGAGTGCAGCATTGGTTTGGCGCCCTCAGGTAAGCGTAGAAGGGCTTTCTCAAGCATCTCGCCCACCAATGCATATTGGGGCCGCATAGCCGTCTGATAGGCCACGATCTCGCCGTTGTACAAGTCCAGAACAGGTGACAGGTACATCTTTTTGCCAGCTACTTTGAACTCGGTGACATCCGTTACCCATTTTTGATTTGGCTGCTCGGCTTTGAACTGACGAGCCAGTGTATTGGGTGAAACTTCTCCCATCGGTCCGTTATACGACCGGTACTTCTTCGGCCGCACCATGCATTTCAGCCCCAACTCCCCCATCAGTCGTCGTACCGTTTTTCCGTTGATCTGCGGTCGCTCTTTACGAAGCGCTAAAGTCATACGGCGGTACCCAAGACAGCCCATGTGCTCGTCCTGGAGGGTCTGGATAGCGGTTTTGATCGAGATAAAACGGTCTGCAACGCCCATCGCCTTGAGTTGGTAGTAGTACGTGCTTCGCGCAAGGCTCACTAGCTTGAGTAAATCACGCAAGGGGAACGCATGCTTAAGCTCGCTAACTAATCGGGCTTTTTCTTCTGTTCTTTCTCCCGCCTCATCACGGCCTCGCCTAACTCCCCAAGCTTTTTTAGGTAGGCGTTCTCCATGCGCAGGTAGTTGAGTTCATCAAGCAAGGTCTTGTGTTCGGGCTCGGGAGCAGTGATTGGAGCAGCGGATTTACGTGGTTTAGCAGGTGGCTTAGGCATAGCGGTACTCGGCTCTTTTTTCCCTGACTCTAGGGCTTCAATGCCGCCACTGTAATACTGCTGTTGCCATCTGCCCACCTGAGTGGAGTTACCCAGATTAAAAAGCGCCGCTGCGCGGCGAAAGGAAAGGGAGTCACGCCACATGCGCTGCAAAACAGAGAACTTGAACAGGGCACTGTGACGTTGACCAGCACTGCTCAGACTGGCTTCACCGTGCAACCGGTAAGCCTCGACCCAACGACGAAGCAACGTGGGGTCCATTTGAAATTGAGCGGCGACACGACGAAAGCCACGACCTCGCTCAAGGAAAGCAGTGATGGCGGATAGCTTGAACTGCGCAGTGTATTTACTCATGAAAACACCCCAGAAATTGGATGGGTGTCCAACTTCTGGGGCGCACTTCA
>NZ_QUZU01000102.1 GCF_004682055.1 Pseudomonas kairouanensis
CAAAAAAAAGGTTCTTCACGGATTACCGGGAAAGACACTCTTGATCTTCATGAAAAAGAATTCGCTGTCCCGGTAGCCGTACGCCATCCGTTTGATGACCTTTATTCGATTGTTTATCCCTTCCAACTGGCCGGTGTGCATCGGCCAGCGAACCCGGCTCACGATGCCCCGCCAGTAACCCTTAAGACGCTTGGCGAACTGGATCAGAGCAGGTATTTCGCTTTCGTGAGCGTGTCGCAGCCACTGTTTCCAAGCTGATCGCCAGCCCCAGGCATCGCTCGGCGACCACAACATTTTGAGTTCAGCCTTCATCAAGTAGACCGTCATTAACGATTGGTTGGCGGCCAGTAAGTCATGCAAGTGAACCTGCTGCTCTTGCTTTTTGAGGTTCTCCGGGTTGCGCAATAACAACCACCGTGCCTGCTTGATGACCTTGCGAGCAGGTTTGTCATGGCGCAGGCGATTCGCCTCATCAACACGGACACGATCAATCACCTCTCGGCCATATTTGGCGACCACATGAAACAAGTCATATACAACCCGTGCTTTTGGGCAATGTTGGCGAACCTCCAGGTCATAAGCCGTGTTCATGTCCATCGCTACCGCTTCAATTCGAGCGCATCCTTCAGGCCCCAGTTCTTCGAAAAATGGCCTGACCGCCGCTCGACTGCGGCCTTCACCTATCCACAGCACTCGCCGCGTATCGGCATCCAGCACCACGCTGGCGTAGCGATGACCCTTGAACAGTGCAAACTCGTCCATTACCAAGCGTCGTGGCTGGGCCTTGGGAAGAGCACTCAACGTCGCTTGTAACGCGCGCCGTTCCAGCAATCGGACGGTGTCCCAGTGCAGTCCGAACATCTGCGCGACATGCAATGTGGGAAGGCGTTCGCAAGCGTGAATAACGGCCTCTGCCAATCGGCGCGTCATCCGGGCGTAACGATCTAGCCAACTGACAGCTTCCATACGCTTGCCGCAATCACGGCAGCCAACACGCCTAAGCAGAACGTTGAGACGCACCGCACGGCCAAGGATCGGCAGGTCACGCACGACTCGCTCGCAGTACTCATGAGTGGTAGAGCAGAGCTTTTGGCAGCCGCTGCAAGTGGGGAACTGGGTCGCGCGGGGGATCAGGTCGATTTGGAGGGCATCACCGTCAGGTTCGATTGTGACGACAGAAAAGCCCTCCCAAAAGGGAAGGAAAGTATTAATATCGCGCATAAGAACGCCGGTTTGTTAGATGTGTTTGCTCGCACGAACATCATCAATCAAATCGGCGTTCTTGTTTCTGTGTTTCCCGAGATTCCGTGAAGAACC
>NZ_QUZU01000103.1 GCF_004682055.1 Pseudomonas kairouanensis
TTTTGACCGGATTCCAAGCAGCTATCGGGCTGGCAGCAGTTTTAGGGTGCCACGGGTATTGGCCGTAACTTCTTCATCGGTGAAGTGCGCTTGTTCGTAGCCACCTTCGATATACGTCTGCGCCTGGTCCCCATAGTGCCGATCAAACGGCACCCCGCTTTGCCCCACCGGGTTGATGGTCAGTGCATGGGCTGCATCGGCGAAGTCGATCAGGCGCCGCGTCGAAGGGCCATAGGTCACCGGCCACGGCGCCGGGCCGATCATGGCGGACTGGTTATTCGGCACTTCATGGGTGCCCGGCGCAGGGAAGGGGCCGACGTTGAACACCTTATCCAACGGCTTTTGCATACCCAGCGGGTGGCCGTGGGTCAGGGTGTGGGCGTTGCCCCCATTGCCACTGGCTTGGGTCATCGCCGAAGGTGGCCTTGAGGTGTGCCAGGCTGTTGTCCCAGGCGAGCTTGACGGTTTCGCTGCGTTTGCCGTCCCACCAGGGCGAGTCCGGTGTGCCGGCCAGGCGCGGCAGGGCGGCGTCGATCACGCGGGTGCTGAGCAGGGTCTTGAACATGGCGTCACCCAGTTTAGGGTGGAAGGCCGCATCGGTCAGGTTGAACAGGAACTGGTTGAACAGCGTGGCGCTGGTGGAGTCCAGCGGGTAATCACCTTTCCAGGCAGCCAGTTGCTCCACCTGTTTCAACTGCGCCGGGTCCTTGACCACCTCGCGCAACACCGGCAACAGCGGCGCCAGCAGGCGTGGGCCAAAGGCGGTGGTGGTGCCGAGCTGCAAGGCCTGGCTGTTGTTCACGTCCCACTTCACGCTGTTGTCGCTCAATTGGCTGTTCAACTGCTGGCCACGGTCGGCCAGGTTGTAATAGCCGGGGATCTCCATGCCGGTGGGCGATACGGGCTGGGCGTTGGCCGACACCACATAACCGCGCGCCGGGTTCTCTTCCTGGGGGTTGGCGCTGAACGGGTAGAACCCCAGCTTGTCGGCCTGGGCGGTACTGCCGTCGAGGATAAACCTGGCGTTGACCCCCGCCGGGCGGATCGGCAACTGCGCCGCCGCCCACCAGCCGATATCGCCCTTGGCATTGGCCCACACAATGTTCAAGCCCGGCGCCGACACCTTGGCCGCTGCCGCACGGGCCTTGGCCAGGGTGTCGGCGCGGTTGAGCTGGTAGAAGCCTTCGAGGATCGGGTTCTGGGTATCAAGAAACGCCCACCACATGGCAATCGGTGTGTTGCCGGCGTTCTCGCCCAGCACGTCATTGATGATCGGGCCGTGGGGCGATTGGCGCAGG
>NZ_QUZU01000104.1 GCF_004682055.1 Pseudomonas kairouanensis
CTTGAAGGGGTGGGCGGGACTAAAAGCCCGATTCCGACTCTAGCCAGTACGGACCGTGGGAGACTTCTCGTCCCGCCCCTTCTACCCAAAGCGCCGATAAGGAATGCATCGGTAAAACCGACGATAGAAGCAAGCCAGCGCTCCGGTAGACCCCAACAAGCCCTTAAACCCTAGCTCCGAGGATTCGTTATGACAATCCTTACCTCACCAACGGTGGTTGGTGTCGATGTGGCCAAAGCCGAAATCGTTGTTTACCGCGAAGACCTTGAAACCATTCAGATCGTTGTTAACGACCGAAAAACTCTCGGCCGTTGGCTCAAAACGTTGCCTGCACAAAGCGCGATTGCCCTGGAAGCCACTAGCACCTACCACCTGGATACAGCGGAGCTAGCCCATGAAATGGGGCATCAGGTTTACATGGTGGATGCTTACCGGCTGAGCCACTACCGCGAAAGCATTGGCCAACGGGCGAAAACCGATCCTTGTGATGCGCGGCTGCTGGCCCGTTATCTGGCGAGTGAGCAGGGGCGGTTGCGTGTCTGGAGTCCGCCTCCGCAGGCCTACAAAGTGTTGAAAAGCCTACTGCGCAGACGTGCAGAACTCATCAACTTGCGTGTAAGTATCACGCTGAGCTGGTCGAGCGAACCGCTGTTGAAAAACGAGCTAGCCCAGCAGTTGAAGTCCTTCAAGCAGGCTGAGCAATCCATTCAGAAGTTACTGCAAAAAGTCAGCAAAGAAGCTGGCATCACCGAAAACATCAAGCGTTGCAAAGCGATTGAAGGGGTTGGTGAGCTTACGGCTACCGGTTTGGCGACCGCATTTATGCGTGGTCACTTTGTCAGTAGCGATGCGTTCATTGCCTTTTTGGGGATGGATTTGCGAGCAAAGGACTCCGGAACAAAGAACGGCACTCGTCGTTTGAGTAAAAAAGGCGATGGAGAGATACGGCGCCTGGCTCACAACGCGGCGATGGCCGCTTGTCGGTCTCCCACATGGAAACCGTTTTATGAGTCGTACCTGGCAAGAGGCCTGGCAAAAACCGAAGCGTTGGTGATCCTTGCGCGAAAGCTGTGCCGGGTGGCATTCGCTCTTATGAAAAACCAGAGTGAATACCAGCCAAATTTAAAGTTGGTGGTGTGAGTATTTCTCGAGCCTGGCACTAAACCAGATTTGAGAGCTGGCTTGCCTGCGATGGCGTTGGGTCAGCTAGCATTTGTGCCGGCTGATGCGCCGCCTTCGCGGGCAAGCCCGCTCCCACAGGAGATTGGCGG
>NZ_QUZU01000105.1 GCF_004682055.1 Pseudomonas kairouanensis
GCTGCCGAAATCTGCATAACTCATTGTTTACCAAGGAGTTTTCCGTTTCTACTGCGCCGGAAGTGGGGCGAATTATAGGCTTCCAGAATCTGCCGTCAATGCCTTTTTTCATATTTCTGTCATATAGGTCAGAAAAACCCCGGAAACGCGAAAGCCGGCCCTAACGGCCGGCTTTCGCGGCAGATTACAAGCTAGGGAACGCGAATTGCGACGCCTCATGGCTGGCACGTTGTGGCCAGCGCTGGGTAATCGCCTTGCGACGGGTATAGAAACGCACCCCATCCGGCCCATAGGCATGCAAGTCGCCAAACAGCGAACGCTTCCAGCCACCAAAGCTGTGATACGCCACAGGTACCGGCAACGGAACATTCACCCCAACCATACCCACTTCAATCTCGTCACAGAACAGACGCGCCGCCTCTCCGTCACGGGTAAAGATGCAGGTACCGTTGCCGTACTCATGATCGTTGATCAATTGCATCGCCGCTTCCAGGCTATTGACCCGAACCACGCACAGCACAGGCCCGAAGATCTCTTCCTTATAGATGCGCATTTCAGGCGTCACGCGATCAAACAGGCTACCGCCCAGGAAGAACCCTTCTTCATGTCCGGCAATGCTCAAGCCACGGCCATCAACCACCAGCTCAGCCCCAGCCGCCACACCGTCTTCGATATAGCCACTGACCTTGTCCCGCGCCTGGCCGGTGACCAAAGGCCCCATATCCAGCCCACAAGACGTGCCCGCACCGATCTTCAGTGCCTTGACCTGCGGCACCAGCTTGGCGATCAACGCATCCGCCACTTGATCCCCCACACACACAGCCACCGAGATAGCCATGCAACGCTCGCCGCAGGAACCGTAGGCCGCGCCCATCAGAGCGCTGACTGCATTATCCAGGTCCGCATCCGGCATCAGCACCGCGTGGTTCTTCGCGCCACCCAATGCCTGCACGCGCTTGCCGCGCTTGGTCGCTTCGCAATAGATGTACTCGGCAATCGGCGTGGAGCCCACAAAACTCAGCGCTTTCACTTCCGGTGCTTCGATCAGCGCATCCACCGCGCCCTTGTCACCATGCACCACACTCAACACGCCTTTTGGCAAGCCCGCTTCCTGCAACAACTGCGCGATCAACAGCGTCGAGCTTGGATCACGCTCCGAAGGTTTCAGGATGAAACAGTTACCGCACACAATCGCCAGCGGGTACATCCACAGCGGCACCATCGCAGGGAAGTTGAACGGGG
>NZ_QUZU01000106.1 GCF_004682055.1 Pseudomonas kairouanensis
TGTTCTGGTCGCTGACAACGGCAGCGCTGAAGAAGATCACGTTGCCAGCGGCAACGTGCTGACCAACGACAGCGACGTCGACAGCGCCCTGACCGTTGCGAAGTTCACCGTTAACGGCACTGACTACAAGGCCGGCGAAACCGCCGTTATCCTGGGTGTTGGTAGCATCACCATCGGTGCCGATGGCGCGTACGCCTTCACCCCAGTCAAAGACTTCAACGGTGACGTACCGCAAATTGGCTACACCACCAACACCGGCTCCAGCAGCACACTGGACGTGAACATCTCGCCAGTTGATGACGCAAGCGTGCTGGTCGCTGACAGCGGCAGCGCCCAGGAAGATCACGTCGCCACTGGCAACGTGCTGACCAACGATGTGGATGTCGACAACGTACTGACCGTCGCCAGCTTCAAAGTCGGCACCATCAGCTACAACGCTGGCGAATTAGCCAGCATCGCTAACGTCGGTACCATTACCATCGCAGCCAACGGTGCCTACACCTTTACTCCGGTGAAAGACTTCAACGGTGACGTACCGCAAATCGGCTACACCACCAATACTGGGTCGAGCAGCACGCTGGACGTGAACATCTCGCCTGTTGATGACGCAAGCGTCCTGGTCGCTGACAACGGCAGCGCTGAAGAAGATAA
>NZ_QUZU01000107.1 GCF_004682055.1 Pseudomonas kairouanensis
ATGTATTCAGTACAAGATAACCATCTTATGATGGCTGGGTTCCCCCATTCAGACATCTCCGGATCAAAGTCTGTTTGCCGACTCCCCGAAGCTTTTCGCAGGCTACCACGTCTTTCATCGCCTCTGACTGCCAAGGCATCCACCGTATGCGCTTCTTCACTTGACCATATAACCCCAAGCAATCTGGTTATACTGTGAAGACGACATTCGCCGAAAATTCGATAATACTCAAAACTGAGTAACTCACAAATTTTACCTTAGCCTGATCCGTTACCAGTGAAAGTAACGTTCAGTCTATCTTTCTATCACATACCCAAATTTTTAAAGAACGATCTAATCAAAGACTAGAAATCAACATTCACCATCATCACGATGGAATGCTCATTTCTAAGCTTTAAACTTTCAGAAGCAGTAGTGGTGGAGCCAAACGGGATCGAACCGTTGACCTCCTGCGTGCAAGGCAGGCGCTCTCCCAGCTGAGCTATGGCCCCGTATTTCTACAGGCGTTTCCCACACAAAATTGGTGGGTCTGGGCAGATTCGAACTGCCGACCTCACCCTTATCAGGGGTGCGCTCTAACCAACTG